>NZ_CP085234.1:1200000-2400000 GCF_044807075.1 Brevundimonas vesicularis | reverse complement strand
ACCGCGCGGTCCGCCGCGCTGAAGGCCGTCGGCAGCAGTCTGGGCGTCGCCACGGCGCCGGGCAGCGCGGTCATCCACCTGACCTACAAGGCCGACGATCCCGAACGGGCGGCCCGGGTCCTGAACACGATCATCGAGCAATATCTGATCTATCGCCGCGAAGTCTTCCAGGACAAGACGCCGGCCATCGCCAGCCAGCGCATCGCCTTCGAGGATGAACTCGACAATGCGGACCGCGCCTACGAGGCCTTCCTGGCGTCTAATGACATCGGCGACTTTACGGCGGCCAAGGCGACGCTGGCGGCGACCTATCAGACGGTTTTCACCGACCGGATGTCGACCCAGAGTCAGCTGAACCAGACCGCTCAGCGGCTAAACACCCTGGTGGCGCAGCAGGCGGGAACGCCGGCTGAGGTGGCGCTGCAGCAGGATCTGAACATCTCGGCCCAGGACCAGGTGCTGCAACTGCGCACCGAACGCGAGCAACTGTTGTCGCGCTATCAGCCCGACGCCCAGCCGGTGAAGGACATCGAGGCGCGAATCAATCAACTGCAAGCCTATGTCGCGACCGGCACGGCCGTTGGGGCCAAGGAGGTCCGCACCGGGCCAAACCCCGTCTGGACCGAGCTGGAAACCACGCGGATCAACACCCGGGCCGAGCGCGACTCGCTGGCGGCGCGTCTGGCGGTTCTGGATCGGCAATTGGCCGACATCCGTTCGCGGCAGGCGCGGTTGACCGCGCTGGAATCCGAGAACACGACCCTGGCCGGCAATCGCGAGGTGCTGAGCGCCTCCATACGAGAGTTCCAGCAGCGCGAGACCCAGAGCCGCGCCGATAACGCCCTGGTCGCCGCCGGCGCCGACAACGTCACCGTCATCGAACGCGCCCAGCCTCCGGCGACGGGCAAGAGCCTGAAGATCCCGCTGCTGGCGGCGGTCTTCCTGTTCGCGGGCTTCACCGCCCTGTGCGTCGGCCTGTTGCGCGTGTTCACGCGGCGCGGCTTCACGACGCCGGCCTCGGTCAGCCGCACCCTGGACATGCCGGTCCTGGCCGTCGCGCCTGCCAAGGCGGCCTAGCGAAACTCGTGCTAGGCTGAGGGCTTAGGGAGCGCCTTGGCGATTCGATGGTCGATCTGACTTCAGAAATGGCGGGCCTTTGGGCGGCGCTGGGACCGGCGCCGGCGCACCGTGCGCGGGTGATCCAGTTCGCCTCCGCCTCGACCGGCGAGGGCGTCTCGACCGTGGCGCGTGAGTTCGCCCGATTGGCGGCCGTGCGGGCGCGCAAGCCCGTCTGGTTGATCGACGGCGACCTGGCGCAACAGGGGCAGTTGGAGACGGTGTCGGCCGAGCCGGATCGGTTCGGTCAGGTCGGCAAGGCCGCGCAAGGATCGCCCGACGGCTCAAGCTTTTACGCCGTGACGCCGCGTGTGACTGGGCGCGACGGCAAGCCGGTGCCGGATTCGCGCCTGCTGACGGCGCGGTCATGCCTGGGCGGCCGTCTGTGGGTCACACACTTCCACATGGAGGCGCTGCGATCCGGGCACCGGGTCGAGGCGGTCGGAGAGGCTCGCTACTGGGAGGCGCTGCGGCCCCACGCCGACACCATCGTGATCGACGCGCCCGCCGCCGATCGCAACGACATGGCGATCATCCTGGCGCCCTTTGTGGACATGACGGTTCTGGTGATCGCCGCCGAAAGCACCGCCGCCCATGCGCCGGTCATCCTGCGCGACGAGATCGAAGCCGTCGGCGGCAAGATCGCCGGCGTGGTCATGAACCGCTCGACCTACAAGGTTCCGGGTTTTCTGCAGCGGCTGATCGGCTGAAGCCGTCCGAAGCGCTTTTTCGGCGTCCGATTTCGCACATTCGGCAAGAAAATGAAGCATTTGCGGCGAAGCTCGGCATGGATGCGGCGCCTTTGCGCGCCTTGCGCATTGTGTGGCCATGACAAAGTCCGTCGCATTCGTCGGAGCGGGGCCGACTACGCTCTACGCTCTTCATGCCCTGCTGTCTCAAGGCGCCGTTTCGGCGCGGGTCACGGTGTTCGAGGCGCGCGAGACGGCCGGTTGCGGCAGCCCCTACAGCCCGGTCTGGAACGACCCGGCGATGCTGTCCAATATCGCCAGCATAGAGATTCCGCCATTGCAGGACACGCTGGCCGACTGGCTGTCGGCACGAACGCCCGCCGGACTGGCAGAGCTGGACGTGGATGGGGCGTCGCTCGATGAGCGCACCTTCGTCCCGCGTGTCGCCTTGGGGCGATATTTCGAAAGTCAGTTCGCCACGCTGGTTCAGCAGGCCCGCGCCAAGGGCGTCGACATCGATGTGCGGACGGGATGCCGGGTCATCGACGCGGCGAATCGTAAGGAAGGGATCGAGCTGACCTTCACATCGCGGCCGTCGCGGAGGGTCGCCAAGGCTGTATTCGACCACGTGGTTCTGGCGACGGGTCACCAGTGGCCGTCGCGGCCGGACGCCCAGCCCGGATATTTCCTAAGCCCATGGCCCACGTCCGTCCTCGCAGATGTGTCGGCGACACGCATCGGCATTCGGGGATCATCCTTGACGGCCATCGATGCGGCCGTTGCCCTGGCCACGACACACGGGGACTTCGTTCGGCGGGACGATCGTCTGATCTATCAGCCCGCGCCGGATACCGAAGATTTTCACATGACTATGATGTCGCGAAAGGGGCTGCTGCCCGAAGCAGACTTCTATTTCCCGCTGCCGCATGGGCCGCTGACCTATTGCACGCCCGAGGCTGTTGCTGCGGCTGTGGCGCGCGGCCCTGATGGGCTGCTGGACGCCGTATTCGACCTGTTTCGACGCGAGCTGATCCATCTGGATCCCGACTACGCCGCTGAGACGGGACTGCATGATGCGACTCTGGAAACCTTCTCCGAGGCCTATTTCGCGCGGCGCGCATCGGTCGATCCCTTCGTCTGGGCCGCTGAGAACCTGCAGGAGGCGCAGGCGAACCATGCCGCACAGGTGACGGTGGCCTGGCGCGACGGCATCCTGCGCATGCACGAGATTGTCGCCGTCATCGTGCCCCATCTGGACAGCGCCGAGTTCGAGCGGTTCAGCCGCGCCTTCAAGCCGATCTTCGTCGACATCTACGCCGGCGTGCCGCACGAATCGATCGAGCGGATGCTGGCGCTGCATGCCGGCGGACGGCTGGACGTCATCGCCTTGGGCGACGATCACGAGGTGGATACGCGCTGTCCCCAAGGCGGCGCGCGCGTGACGATCGGCGATACGGCTCGTCATTTCCCGATCTTCATTGAGGCGACGGGTCAGGCGGCCCTGAGCGGCATCCAGTTTCCGTTCCTGTCCTTGCTGGAGCAGGGGATCGTGCGAGATCGGGTCGCCAACGATGCGCCCGACGTGGTCCGGGGAATTGCAGTCGATGACCTGTTCCGGCCGGTGGATGCGCCTTTGCCGATGGATCGGCTGTTCTGTCTCAGCCTGCCGTTCATCATGGGGCGGCATCCCTTCGCGCAAGGGATCACCAGTTCGCACGAAATGGGCGGGATCGTCGGTCGGCGACTGGCGTTGATCCTGAATACCGCAAAGCCTGCGGTCGACCACGCCGACACGGCGGCCTGACGCGAGGACGAATGAAGCTGTTTGCGATCTACATCGGCGGGGAACACCCCGGCGCCAATATCGAGGTCCACGATATGCGCTTCCTCGTCGCCCCCACGATCGAAGCGACGAAAGACGCCTTGCTGGCGGAGTGGTGGGGACGTGAAGGGACGCTGCACATCGATTGCTGGTCGGAGATTTCGCAGGCGGACGGCTATGAGGTCAGCCTGTCGCCGACGCCTTATGAGGGCAGAGAAAGGCTCTACTACGTCAATCTGGGCGGCTATGACGGGGTGGCGTTCGCCGAGCAGCACCGCAATGTCTTCGTCGTCGCCGACAGCCTTTCGGCGGCCAAGGCGCGCGCCATCAAACGGGCCAAGGGTTGGACGGACGCGCACCGGGACGAAATGTATGAGGCCGAACAGGCGTTTGCATTGGACGACGTTGCGGGCGCCGAACGCCTGTATATCCACCTCAAGCCCAGCCTGATGAGCGGCGATCCGGACTTCACCTGCCGATATATGCCGATCCGCTGATCAGGCCGTGGGGCGCTTCAGCATCGCCGCGCCGTAGAGTTTCGGCTCGAAGCCTCTGGTCCAGAAGACCTTGCCGAGGCCACGCGCGCAGCGGTCGTAGGTGTGGGCGCGGTTTGGGCGGCGCAGGAGGGCGGCCAGAAGTGATGCGGCGCCCCATACGCCGGTCTGGACCAGGCCGACCACCATCCATTTGACGACGCCGGGCCAGTCGCGGCGGTCGGCGGCCATCTGGGTCGGGCTCTGGCCATAGGCGAAGGCGCGGGTCAGGGCGTAGGTCAGAGTGGCGCGGTGGGACGGTGCGAACTCGTCCACCCAGGCGTCGGCCGCCCAGCCGAATCGACCGCCGCGCGCCGACAGGGCGGTGAACAGCCGGTCGTCCTCGCCGCCCGTCTCGTTCATGGCGACATCGAACGGGGCCTCGCCCGGCAGGGCGGTCGCGCGTATCATCAGACTGTTGCCGCAACCGTGGATGTCGTCGGTCAGGCCGGTCGCGCGCGGGCCTTCGCGGCCAAAGAACCGCTCCAGATAGGCGGTGGTCCAGCCGGTGTTTTCCGGCACCCGCCCGCGAATGGGGCCGAAGACGACATCGGCGCCGGTCTGGGCTTGGGCGTTAAGCAGGGCGGCGAGCCACCCGGGAGAGGCGGCTTCGTCATCGTCGAGAAAGGCGATCAGTGGCGCGCCGGTCGCGGCCAAGGCTACATTACGCGCCGTCGCCACGCCGGGGATGGGGGCGTGGGCGTAGGTCAGGCGCACGGGCGCCTCGGCGCGCAACCGTTCGATCAGGGGGGCGGCCGATCGGTCGGGGTCGTTGTCGGCGACGACGATGGCGACGACGCGGTGCAGCGATCCGGTCTGGGCGAAGACGGAGCGCAAAGCCCGCTCAAGGCTGTCGGGGCGGCGCAGGGTCGGGATGATGACGGCGACATCGCGCATGGTCAGACGGCGTCCGCATAGACGGCGGCGCGATAGAGCCTGAGCGCAAAGGCGCGGGCCTTGATCGGCAGGGCCGTGTTTAGAGCGGCCTGTTTCATCAGGCGGCGCGCCAGGGGCAGGGCGGGCAGGCGTTTCAGGGCGCGCGCGGCTTTGTAGCTAGGATAGGTCTGGACGATGGCGGGGTGAAGGGCGACGACGCGGGCGAAGTTGCCGGCGCCCTGATCGAACTTGCGCACCAGATCCTCGACGGTGTCCAGGCCCATATGGGTGGCGGGATTGTCGATATGGACGACGGGAAAGCGGCGCGAGACGCGCATGGCCCACTCCACGTCCTCCCAGCCCCAACCGCTAAAGCCGGGATCGAAGGATTCGGCGGCGAACACGTCGCGGCGCACCAAGAGGTTGGAGGTGTAGACGTATTTTTCGGGCGTCAGGGCGCGCTGGGACGCCGGCAGGCATTCCGAGGCGCCCGATAGGGCGCGGTGGACGGCGAACCGCGCGTCGGTCGGCGCCTGATCCAGCGAGAAGCCGCCAAAGGCCACGGCGGGCGCGCTGTCGATGACCAGTCGCAGCCAGTCTTGCAGGAAGACCGGCGTGTCGGGCCGCATGTCGCTGTCGAGGAACAGATAGGCCTCGCCGCGGGCGGCGGTGGTCAGCCGGTTGCGGCCCCTGGCGCGGCCCTCGTTGGCGGCCAGAGTGATCAGGCGTACGGGCAGATGCAGGGCGTCGATGGTCGCCTGAAGTCCGGTCGTCAGATCAGCGTCGGCGGTGCCGTCGTCCAGCAGGATCAGCTCGACCGCGCCGGACAAGGCGGGGGCCTCGCTGTCCAGTCGGCGCAGCAGTTCTTGCGGATCGTCGCGCAGGAAGGGGATCAGGACCGAGATCGTCGGCGTCGCCTCAGACCAGGCGGCGTTGTCGTGGATCTGGGCGCTCATGCCGTCACGCTCCGGCGCGCTCGGATCAGGCGCATCAGGACGTCGCGGACGCCTGCGGCGTTCAGCGTCAGGGCCACAACGGCATAGACGAGGCCGCCCACGCTCGCGTCCATCATCAGCTCCAAAAAACCGCCCAGCGGCGGCAGCATCCAAACGATTACGGCCATGACGGCGGAGGCGATCCCGCAACGGATCAGCGCCTCCCACGGCATCGGCAGGGCGATGGCGCGGCGGCTGAGCAGGATGCAGGCGATCAGGCCGATGGCGAAGCTGGCGGCCGTCGACACGGCCGCGCCCGTCACGCCCATTCGGGGGATCAGCACCAGGTTCAGCGCGACATTGCACAAGGCCGGGATCGCCATCGTCACCAGCAGCAGCCCGGTCTTCTTTCCGAGCGTGAAGCCGAAACCGAAATAGTAGGCGATCATTCCTGACAGGAAGGACGAGGCAGCGATCCACGGCGTCACCAGCGCAGCGGCGGCGCGCAGATCCTGGCCGATCATCAACTCCGCCAGCGGTCGCGCGACCAGCGACAGGCCGACAGCGGCGGGCAGTCCGATCAGGATCAGGGTCGAACTCTGCTCGATGGCGGTCTGACGCAACGCTTCACGCCCGCCGCGCTCCAGCGCCATGACCATGGCCGGCGCCCCGGCCGCACCCAGCCAGATGAAGATGACGTCCAGTGTCCGGTTCGCCAGGCTGTAGCTGGCGTGATAGGCGCCGACCGCCGCCGCATCCATGAAGGCGGCCAGCAGAAACCGGTCCGTGGACGCTAGCACCAGCGCCAGCGTCAGCGACGCCGCAATGGGATAGCCATAGAGGGCATAGGCCTTCAGCCGCGTGCGATCCACCGCGCCGCCGCTGGCCCGGCGCAACTCGCCCGGCAGGATGAAGGGCAGGGCGAACATGGGGGCGATGGCCAGGCCCAGCAGGGGTGAGGCCGCGCCGGCGCCGGCCAAGGCGAACCCGGTGCCGACCAGAAAGCCTAGGATGGCGACGCCGATGTCCACGGCGGCGGATTTCGACACCTCGCCCGCCGCGCGATACCGCTCCTGCGCCAGCTTCGCGAGGTTGCGCACGGGCGCGCCGGCCAGACCGAAGGCGACGGCGATTTTGAAAGCCGGCGTCAGCGGCGCCAGCCAGACGACCATGGCCGCGACGGGGGTGAACACGGCGATGATGGCGAAGGAGGTGCGGTACAGGCTGGCGAAATGGGTCGCCATGCCTTCGGGCGTGCGCTCGGCCGCCCAGAATCGCGCCATCGACGCCTCAAGCCAGGTGAAGGTGACGGTGTGGGCCAGGGTCGTGACCGAAAACGCCAGGGCGTAATGGCCGAAGTCGTCGGCGCTGAGCAGGCGCGTAAAGACGAAGATCGTCAGGAAACCGACGACCCCCTGGACGATCTGGGCCGGCAGATAGCCCCAGACGCCGCGCCAGAACATGCGCTTCTCGCTCAACGCACGGCCGCCCGGTCGCCCAGCAGAACGGGAATGGTGACGGCGATGACCCACAGGTCCAGCCAGAAGGACTGGCGTTCGATATATTCGATGTCCAGCTGGACGCGCTCGCGCACCTGGGCCTCGGTGTCCACCGGTCCACGCGAACCCTTGATGGCGGCCCAGCCGGTCATACCGGGTTTGATGCGGTGGCGATGGGCGTATTCGGCGACCAGCAGGGCGGATTCGGTCTCGCCGGTCTTCATGCCGATGGCGTGCGGGCGGGGGCCGACCAGGGACATCTCGCCCGACAGGACGTTGAAGATCTGCGGCAGTTCATCCAGGCTGGTGGCGCGAATGAAGCGGCCGACACGGGTCACGCGGTTGTCGTCGGCGCAGACCTGGCGGCTTGCGGTCGCATCGGCGGCGGCGTGGCGCATAGAGCGGAACTTCCACACGATGATGGTCTCGTGATTGAAGCCGTGACGGCGCTGGCGGAAGAAGACGGGGCCGGGGCTGTCCAGCTTCACCGCCAGGGCGACCAGGGCCATGATGGGCGCAGCGACGACCAGGGCTGCGGCGCCGATCACCAGATCCTGCATCCGCTTGTTGAAGGCCCGGCGATCCGGGTTGGCAGGACCATCCAGAGACGCAAGCGGCGCATTCGCCAGCCGGTTCAGCAGCCCGTCGCGGCCCAACTCCGAATCGACCAGGACCGTCAGCGGATTGGGCAGGGCGTTCAGGGTCTGCGTCAGGTCGCGCACGCGCTGGCCGGCCTCAGGATCTATGGCCAGCACGATACGGTCGACATAGGGCGTCAGTCGGTGGGTCAGCAGGGCCTTGGCGTCGCCCAGCACTGGCACGCCTGCGACGCTGTCGGGCGATCGGGCCAAGCGATCGTCGAACACGCCGAGCACATTCATGTCGCGCCGCTCCAGCGCCTGTTCGATCAGACGTCTCGCGTTTCGGGTCGCGCCGACGATGACGATGTTGGGCGACAGCACGCCCAACCCACGCCACCGAACGATCATCGCCAGCCATAGGCCGTGCAACATGATCAGGCCGGCTGTCGTCGTCAGCGCCCAAGGCGCAATGACGTCCAGCGCCGGCCGGTCCATCACCCAGCCCAGGGCGAGCGCGATCGCGGCCGAGGCGACACCGACGCCCGCCACGCCCGCTATGTGCAGGGGCCAGGGCGTGTCGCGCCCGAATCGATAGAGCTGAAGCGCGCGCATCAGAACGAGCACGAGAACGGCGCCGACGACCACGGGTGCTGCGTCGCCCACGGTCATGTGGGCCAAGCCTGACGGGTGCATCACGACGATCGCGCCGAGCGCCAGCCCGCAAACCATCAGCACGTCGATTAGCCGGAAATAATGCGCCGACAGCCGCACGGATGATCGCTCGCGCGCATTCAGCCATATCTCCGGGCGGAACGGCCCGCGCGATGGCCGGCTCTTCAGCGGCATGTCGGCGGCAAGACTGGCGGGGCGGTCGAGCAACAGGCGGTCCAGAAGCGATCCGGGGGGGCGAATGATGGCCGCGATACTGCCGCTTTGGCCTCTATGTCGCGTTAACGTGGACGCTTTCTCTCGAACCGGATTGCGCGACGCATCAGCCTCCGCTATCGACGCCCTCGCAGGAGACGTGGCCGAGTGGCTGAAGGCAACGGTTTGCTAAATCGTCGTACCCCGTAAGGGGTACCGAGGGTTCGAATCCCTCCGTCTCCGCCAGCGTCTTCTCCTTGGCCTTGCACAACGGGGGTTCCGAGGGCTGCCGTGGCAAACCGACAGGTGGTTTGACAGTGGCGGTTCACTTCGTGTTCCGCGCGGATGTTCCCTAAAGATTCCTCTCGCCTCTTGGGCACCTGACGGCTGGGTTTGCCAACCAGCCTGAAAAGCCAACAGAATCAGTGGGGCATATAATCCCAGTTTGCCTAGCCAAGCTGCTGATATTGTTGGCAAGTGGCAGTTCCGTCGGGACTCCCACGAGCAAGAATTTAGCCAAGTATAGCAATGGCTTAGTGATCGTTTTGTAAAACGCCGCCCCTTGGTTTGTCATCTAGCCTTCCGGCGAGAATCCATCAGCATCGTCATCGCGTCTTCCGCGAGCAGTTTTTGTCTTGCGGCCTTCGTGTATCGCGCCACTTCGGCCGCTGTCTTGTGGCCAGTGACAGCCATAATCTGCGCCTCCGAACATCCGGCTTCCGCCAATCGGGTAGCTGCGGACTTTCGCAACCCATGGGCGGAGCACTGGGGCAGGCCCGCCTTGTTCGCGGCGTCCGACACGTAGTTGGAGAAGCCCTTCTCGGTGAATGGCTTGCCGAAGGTAGTAAGGACCAGATGCTCCGCGCGCGTCGGGAACGCCGCAAGGGAGCGCGCCAACTCGGGCACAATCGGGAGATGAAGCCTAACCTTCGTCTTCTGCTGTTTCAAATCTGCTGCGTCGGCAAATTGCGCGACGACCGATACGGCCTGGGCGGAAATCGCGCTTCGGGTCATCTGGCGAACGTCGGCGCTACGCTGCCCAGTGTATAGGAGGAGGTCGAACGCCAGTCGTTGGTTCGTCCCTACCGGCCAGTGGGCTTCAAACTGAGCAATTTCGGCTTCCGTCCAGGTGTGGAAGCCGTCCGTGTCGTATTTGATCTTCTTGATTCCGATCGCGGGGTTCCGACTGATCCATCCTCGCTCGACTGCGTAGTTACAGATCATCCGCATATAGCGCAGGAAGCTGTTAGCGGCGGCCGGCGTATCGATCTTCTGCGCCATGATGCTTTTGATATGGTGGGGCTCCAAGAGCCGAATGGGCTTGTCCCCATAGTCCCGCGCGATCGCTGTCATGGCGCGGCGATAGGTTCGTTTTGTAGCGTCCGAACCCAGGCTAACGAACTCCAAGGAGTTCAGGTATCCGTGGACCGCAGCGGAAATGGTGCCAGCTTGCACCCGGCTATGCATCTCAGGGCGCACGACCTCGCCGCTGAGCGCCACCTGATAGGTCGCCATGAACTCTGCCGACCCGGGCAGACCCGGAAGCGCGGTCCTCTTAAAGCCGGGCCTACGGAAGTAATGCCGCCACTTGCCGTGGCGATCGCGGAAGCGGTGGACCCACTTCAGCTTTATTGTAGCCACGTCTACACCGCCGCTTGGCGGGACGGTGCCGCCACGCCGTCCCAGGGGTTGGTGTCGTAGCCATCGCCGCCGGGCAGTAAGTCGAAGAACGCGTCCAGCGACGACCGATCCCAGACCTTGCGGGTGTCGATCCGTTTGGGTTGGGGCATGCGCCCGTCATCGACGAGTTCATCGAACTTCGTGGGCGACACCCCGATGTAACTGGCAGCAGCTTCGCGGCACAGGCCGCGCGGCGGAAGCGAGGGGGGCAGGGCGTCATACTTCTTCGACATGGTCACCCCGCGTCCGGCGGGTGGAGCGAAAGGAAGGGGCCGCTGACACGGCTCGCGATCTGGCTGCCGATCGCATCAAGTCGAAGGGTTATGGTGATCGGGGTGCGGGGCGCTTCGTCGAGGGGCACCTCAGCCTGCCAGGTGGTCCGATCAAGCGGATCAATGTGGGTGGCCTGGACGCGGTCCGTTGAGGAGATGCCGGTCACGGCGTCGACCAGGGAAAAGTGGTCGGCCTCATCCCACGAAAGGACCTGCGCGGCCAGGACCGGGGGCAGGTTCTTCACCCAAGTCGACACGTCTTGGGCTTCGACTGCCCACCAGCAAATGCTGTCGACGACCCGCCCGTGCGCCGGCTCCGAGAGGAGGGTGTTGCCGAAGGCGGGCCCGAGCCCGGCGTCGGCGAGGACTTTCAGCAA
This sequence comes from Brevundimonas vesicularis, assembly GCF_044807075.1. Taxonomy (GTDB): domain Bacteria; phylum Pseudomonadota; class Alphaproteobacteria; order Caulobacterales; family Caulobacteraceae; genus Brevundimonas; species Brevundimonas vesicularis_G. Next base: position 2,388,756 of record NZ_CP085234.1, on the reverse strand, counting down.
CGCAACGCGCGCCACATCGCGGAGATCGAACGTGGCCCAGCCAGCCTCGCGCATCGGCAGATAGCCGTTCCGGCGCCAGTCGCGCTGCATCGTCGGGCTGAGGCCGGTGATGGCGGTCAACTCGCGAGGCAGGAAAGACCGCTGCTGCACTGTAAAGTCCATACGTGGGATGTACGACGCTTTCGGAGCGTTGGCAACCCCACGCTTTCTTGCATCCGCTCAAAAACTGGGTATATATACCCTGTCAACTCACATAGGAGCCACCCGATGCACTACTCTCTCATTCAGGACATGTGCGGACTGCGGTCGACCCAATTGATCGCCGACGACCTTGAGTCCGTGCCCGATTGCGGTGGTGTTTATATGGTGTTCGGCGACACGACGGAGTTGCTGGCGGGGACGGGCTACGCCGATATGGAGGTTCGCGAGCCCTTCATGATCGGCGGCACAGAACTCCTTTACATCGGCTGTTCCAACGATCTGCGCGCCCGCATCGCCTGCCACGTCAAGGATGATTCCACGGCGTCCAATTTTCGGATGTCGATGGGCTGTCTGCTGCGCGACCAACTCGACCTGGAAGTCTTTACCCACCCGCTCCGGGCGACTTTTCACTTCGGTCAGGGAGAGGCCCGACTGACGCGCTGGCTTTGCATGAACACTGCCATCGCGATCTGGCCGTGCACCCAGCCCCGTGAACTGGAGCGCGCGTTGATCAAGGCTTTGCCCGCGCCCATCAACATCAACGACCGCCGGCGCCACCCCTACGCGCGCGTGCTGATGGAAATGCGCGGCGCGGCCAGCGACCAGGCCGGGCGCGCCAAGCGAAAGCGTCAGTGGAAGCGCCCCGAGCCTACCGAATAGTCAGACGTCCCATCCGGCGAAAAAGTCCGCTGGGTGGACAGTGAGCGCACTGGCGAGACGCCCCAGCATCTCCACTGATGGATTGCCAACGCCCCGCTCGATGGAGCCCAGGTAGCGAAGATCCAATCCGGCCGCTTCAGCTACCTGCGCTTGAGTGAGACCCCGGGTCTTCCGCAAGCGCCTGACGTTGTCACCTACGATGGATACCCAGGTCTCGCCGCCGCGAGCCGGGGTGGTAGTCGGCGGCGGGGCCTCAGGCATGATTGTCGCTGAAAGCCGTCGCGGCTTCCCCCAACGTCCGGACGGGGTTCAGCAGGGCGTCCCAGTCCTCTTCCCGCACAAATAGTGGACGGTAGCGCTTGGGCGCGTCCTGCGCCGTCGCGTCTGCACACCACAGCTTCAGCCGCTCCCACTTCCGGGCGTCCTGGACATCTTCTCGGCCCTTGGTCTCGATGATCCAGACGACTTCTTCGACATCCCTTGCGACGAAATCAGGGTAGTAGTCGCGGATGATGCCGCCGCCGGCCGACTGGTATTCCAGCCGAAACCCCGTCGCCTCGGTGTTCTTGAAGAAGGACTGCACGTCCTGCGCGTCGTTAAGGAAGCGGGCGAAGCGCAGTTCGAAATCGTTGTCGCCAGCGACTTTGTTGAACATCGACTTCCGCGACTCAATCGCCTCCCGGCGACGGATGACCTGCGGACGGGTCTGGCTCAACTTGATCCGGTCCTGCACCGACGTCGTGCCGTTGTCCTGGACCGTGAGCCGGTTGATCTCGGCCTTCACAGTGTCCTTCAGCGCCTTGGTCACGCCAGGGTCGGCGAGGTTCTTCAAGACGTTCGTATCATCCAGATCGACCGTCTGATCGAAGAGGCGTGTTCGAACGAAGACCTCCAGCTTTCCGAAGAGCACGTCGAAGCCGCCGACGAGGCGCAGGTCCTTGATGATGGTTTGGGTGAACCAGCCGATCACATGGCGCCAGTCTGGCGCGGTTCCAGCATCGAGATTGAGGGTGTGGCTAATCTCCCCCGTCACGATCGGCTCGTAGAAGGTGAGTTCGCGCTGCTCCTCGGCACTGAACTGCTTCAGGGGCAGCCTTGGCGAGGGGAACGATGAAGCGTCGAGCGCCTCGAAATCCTTCAACTGCCGTTCGATGCGAGGCTTCAGACGCGGCAGTTCGATGTCGAGCGCGTCGATGTCCTTCTCGGGGTCGGCGTGGTCGACCTCGATGACCATGGGCCCTGCTGGCGTGGAGCCAGGCCCCATCGCCCGCCGCTCAAGTTCAACCCCCTCGTTCTTGATCTCGTCCACGAACGCCATGAAGGCCGGCGTTCCCAAGACGCTAACCTTTTCGTCGACGCCGGGACCAAACATGCGCCGGAGCCCGCGCCCAAGCGTCTGCTCCGGCAGGATAGCCGACGTGGCGGCATAAGGGCGAAGTCCGACGATGGTGGTGACGTTCTTTACGTCCCAGCCCTCCCGCAACATCATGACCGATACGACCGCGAGGAAGGGGCTGTCCCAGCCGTCGATGGCGGTGCTTTGGTCACGCAGGGCCTGGAGTTCTTTGGCCTTGGCACCCGAGGTGCTCTCGCTGATTTCGCCGGCGCGGTTGGTGTGGATGACGAGAACCTTCCCCTTCAGACGCGGGTATACGCCTTCCAGCCATTCGGCGACCGCGTCGCACTTGGTCGTGTCCTCGGTCATGACGAACAGGATCGACTTCTTCCCCGCCTTCTTCAGTTCGTCGTGGGTGCGCTCCCACTCGAAATAGCCCGCTTCAAGGTGGGCGCGGTATTGCTCCACATAGTCGTCGCTCTGGGCGACCTGGAGCATCGACTGGCTGACCGCGTCCGGCACTACGGGCGTCTTTACGACGTTCTGCGCGATGGCCTCGACCAAAGGGTAGTCGCTGATCGTCTGAACGAAGATGGCGCGGTTGTTGTGACGCGGGGTCGCGGTCAGATCGAGTTGCAGGGCGAGCCCTGAGCCCTTGCGCTTCAGACCAGCGTCGAGATCGGCTATCTCCTTAAACCACTGGGTGTCCGCACGGACATGGTGCGCCTCGTCGTTCAATACGATCAGGTCGGGAACGGTGCGGACGATGACGCCGAGATCGACCTTGCTGTCGGTCGTCTTGGCGACGGGTTTCGGGCCAAGGAAGTCGTCGCGCAGGTCCCACTCTGGGCTGGTGCGTTCATTCTGGCCTACGCGGTGGATGTTAGTCAGGAACAGGTTGCCAGTCTGTCCGACGTGGCCGAGATCGTCTTGGATGTGGACCGTCATCTGGAAGTCGTCCCTCCAGTCGCGGCCCAGCCAGCCATTGTCTGGCAGGACAGGGTCAGTGAAGAAAATCCTGCCGCCGTCAAAATCCGCGCGCAGCCGATCGAGCACGATGATGTTGGGCGCGATGAGCAATGCGTTGGTCGAGAGGGTCGACCCGGCTTCGTAAACTCGGTGGAAGTAGGACCAGGCGATGAGCAGACTCATCACCTTCGTCTTGCCGGCGCCGGTCGCCAGCTTCATCACATATCTCGCCCAATCCTCGTCGAAATGGCCTCGACCTACCGCGCCGAGGCTGTCGAACTTCATCAAGCTGGATGGATCGCGGGCCGCCTCGACCTCGTAGAGCCAGATTGCGCTCTCGACCGCTTCGCGCTGCCCGAACCTAAATTGGAACTGCCGCTCAGGACCATTCGGACCCCACTCGAAGTGGTCATGCTGGAACCACCAGCGCAGAAGGGCATAGGTGGTTTCGCTCGCCCCGGCGTAGCCGGCGGCCCGCCAGTCGTAGACACCCCGGCGGATGCGGTCGACCAAGGGCGGCGATAACTTCTCGGCGCCGATCCGACCGAGCAGTTCATCTCCCGGATACCACCGGACGTCGGGGTGGAGGATGGCGGTGGAGTCGCTCGGGAAGTCCGGATGGAGCGGCATGTCAGACGCCTGTGCTAGAGGTCGGCTCGGCCGCCGGGATTGACCAGATCGAACGCGCTACACCGAATAGGTCACGCGACCGCCTTTCTATGGCGTCCTCGTCCCAGATGTCGTTCGCCGTAACCTCGCGCGTCAGCACCAGAAGGGAGCCGTGTTCGGGCGACTGAAGCTTGACCTTTTTGTCGGTGAATGCGGCATGGCTCGACGAACTGTTCAGGGGCTGGGTCAGCAGCGTCAGATTGCCGACGGAGTGCTTCAGCCGGTTGCGCCGAACAATCTGGCCGACGACTGACTCACCCTCTTGCGCCCACCAGGCGGCCGAGAACTCTTCTGTTGTGGGTTGAAGCCCAGCCATCATAGGCCAGTGGCTCCGCCACTGGTCCGGCATGATGTGCTCGACCGTCAATCCCTCCTTCAGTCCGGTCGTCTCATGGAACTTATTGCGCTTCGCTGTCTCAATCTGCTCCAGGATGGCGCGGGTTCGGGCTGGCTGAAGCTGCTGATACATTGGCGACCGCACCCAATGCTGTTGGAATTCCTCGTCGCGAGGCCAGCGTCCCGACTCCGAGGTTTGCCGCAGGAAGAAGGCCCTTAGGGCGTCGGCGCTCCAGCCCGACTTATTCAGCGCAGCGATCGCCCCCAGGAACAGCTTGTTGTAGTTCTTGGGTGTCAGGCCGCAGACGGCCCGTCGGACGATGAACGACATGAGCGTGTCGAGCATCCCTGTTTTCGCATCGTCAGAAACATCAGAGCGACCCCATATCTGCATCACCAACGGGAAGACGGTGGTGACGTCCCAAGGGGCGAGCCTTCTGGCGAACCGCCCGAGAGCGGTACTGGGCGACCGCTCCACGATCTGTCGGTAGATGGCGCCGAAGCGTGTCAGTTCCGCCAGCTCGGTTTCGACCGACTCAAACGGGTGCTTTTTCAGGAAGGCCTTATACTCGCTGAACAGCTTTGTGATGGTGATCTCATTAGCCGTCTGAGACGCGATGTAGTTGCCGAGAAAGAACTCGATGCGCTGCTTCTTGTATCGCCCTTGCTTCTCTTCAAGCCCCCAAAACGGGTCTTCAAACGGGCCCCACAGCTTCTTGAAGATCGCTTCGGCCTTTTCGCGCCCCTCACGTTCTTCAGCGCGGTGATAGATATGGTTGCGAACCAAGTCAGCCGCGAGAAGCGGTTCGCCGCGTTCGTTCAGCGTTTCGAAGATGACCTGGGCGTCGTCGCCATCTTCAAGCACGATCTCGACCACTCGGAACTCTTCGACCAGGGCCTGCCAGATCGCGTCCAGTTTGATCTCGCGCGGAAGCCCGCCGTCTTCGGTCGCATCCGGCACCGCGTCGGCTGTCCCTTCCTTGTCCCCCTCGACGTCCAGGCTCTCCGGCTCGAACAACTCGTCCTGGAGACTGTCACGTTCGACGGCCTCCTTGATCCGGTCGTAGAAGTAGCCATAGCCGGCAATCATGCGGGGGGTGTGCTTATAGTCGTAGATTTGGTCGCGCTTGACGAAGAAATGCTGACCATAGGCGGCTCGTATGGCGGCGCGGTTCTTGCCCACGATGGTCGTGAAAAGTTCGCGGTTTTGCTCCGTTGGCCAGACCTTGAACACCTCGACCTCGGGCTCCTCCATAAGGCGGGGATCGGCGTTGAGCAGATAGCGCCCGATGTTGTCGGCAGCGGTCGTGTGTCCGATCGCCAAGGCGTAGTCGCGCGCCGCTGACAGGAACAACTGAAAGGTCGTAAGCCGCTGCTGCCCGTCGACGACCTGGAACGTCGGCACACGGCGCGCGGAAAAGCCGCCACGGGCCTCTAGGACGACGGCGCCCATGTAGTGCGAGTATCGCTGCTCGCGGCCGGCGAGGCGCTCGATAGCCTTGGCACGGATGTCGCCCCAGAACGGTTCCCACTGCTTCTGGCGGGTCCAGACATAGTTGCGCTGGTAGACAGGAACCGCATAGCGATTGCGGTTCTGGAGCAACTGCCCCACGACGATGGGGCCAGCCTTCATACCTCGACTCCAAAGACTTTGGTGGTGTCGTTGCCGAAGATGTCGATGACCTTGACGGCGATGACGTGCCGGCCGGGTCGATCGTAGGTATGGGCCGCGCTGGTCAGGTCCAGTTTGCGATCGCGGCGGGTGCGGAAACTTTGCCACTCGTTTTCGAACACGTAGCCGCCGGTCCACTGTGGGACATGCTTCACCGATCCATCGGGGAGGGTGATGGTCTCCACGATCGTCTCCTGGCGGGAATGGTAGTCAAAATCGACTGCCCAGTAGTCGATCCAGTCGGTCCACTCCTTGGTCAGCACCTCGGTCGTCGCGACGCCTTCCTTGTTGGTCGTGATCTTGACCACCTGCCCGCCATCGACAGTGACCTTTGACTTATTCTTTCCCATACCGGCGAACAGGGCCTGCACATCCTCCTGCCGGTAATTCACGCCGAAGTTGGCCAGGCTGACGGTGACAGACCGATCTTTCTTCGACGTCACTTCCGCCTTCGCTTCGAGGTAAGCAAGGTCGTGGAAGGCTACTTGGCCTTTGTCGACGGCTCGGCGATCAAAGACATCCTTAGGGATGTAGCGAAGCGCCACAGCTACCCCTTTCGCTTTCGCCTCGTCGACAGCGCGGGGGGAGAGGCCCATTTCAAACTCGAAGCCCAGCATATCAATGCGGGCGATGTTCATCTGACGAGCAGCCTCGACCGCCTCCCTCACCTGGCCCTCAGTGACCGGGGCGTCGACAGGGCCGACCACAACGAAGGCGCCGGCCTTGGTGGCGTGGAACGGTGGGGACTGGTCGGTGGGCTGCGCCTGATAGGCTTCGCAGATCAAATCCAGATAACGGGCCTCCTTAGCTGCGGACATGGCTTGACGCTGATCTTCGGGCAGATTGGGGTCGATACCGACAAACCACTGCCGCTCATACTTGCCCAAATTCAAGATTTCGAAGGCGCGATAGGCCTTACCCTCAGACTTCAGTTGGCGCTGGACCCCAATCAAGCGCTTACGGCTGCTGTGAATGGCGAAGCGCCCAAGGTCTGCACCAATCCACTTGCGGCCCAGCTTCTCAGCCACGGCCAGCGTAGTACCAGAACCGCAGAAGAAATCGGCGACGAGATCGCCCTCATTCGACGCCAAGGAGATAACCCGTTCTAGTAGACTTTCGGGCTTTTGGGTCGGATACCCAATCCCTTCGCCCGCCATGGGGTTGATAGGGAACACATCAGTCCACAAGTTCTGAATGGGTTGGCCTTTTAACTCGTCGAGGAAACGACGGCGCTGTATTCGCCCATCGGCTTTGCGAGGAAATTCGAGCCGACCCTCGCGGTCCATTTCTTCCATTCGCTCAAGCGAAACAGCCCAGCCGTTATCTGGCGGGGGGAATCCTTTATAGCTATACTTCAAGTTGGGACGAGGGTTCGGACTAGTTAGATTGTCTAGCCTATATAGGCGGCCATCTTCGTTTTTGTATCGGAACCGAGTCAGATATTCGGGATCGCTCTCGCCAAATACCTCGTTGAAGGTGTAATCAGATCCTTTTGAGAACCAATAGATCGTATCTGTCGTTGCTCCAAGCTTATTGTATGTTCCCATAAAGCCGGTTCGCCGCTTCCAAACGATCTCATTGACCATATTGCGGGACCCTAGGGTTTCATTAAGTACGGCCCGTAGTATATGACTTACACGTGTATCGCAGTGAACGAATATTGATCCATTTGGTGATAGTAATTCATATGCAAGACGAATTCTTTCGTGAATCATGCTTGCGAATGATCCGGCACCTCTTCCCCACGTATCTCGGTAAGCGATGTCTTCAATGATCGTAGGTTCTTTTGTTAGCGATTCTCCGCCCACTTCGACGTCGAAGCTAAAATCGGCCCCCACATCAAAGGGGGGATCGATATAGATCAGTTTGAGTCCACCAGCGTCCTCAATCTGCTTGCGGAGCGGCCCTCCTTTCAAGGAGGACAGGACCAACTTGTTGTCGCCCCAAATCAGCTTGTTAGACCAGCCCCCAACCTGGCGGCCGCCTCGGTTCAGGCTGAACAGATCGTCTCCTCCATAGGCGTCGGCGGCTTCGTGGCGCGGTTCGTCGATCTGCTCAATGGATTGAAACGGGAGCACGGCTTGGGTGACCTCGTGCGTCTTGCCGGGCCAGACCAGTTCCGCCTCGCGCGGCTCCCGAAACAGGCGAAAACGATACTCGTCCGGCAACGGCTCGCCCCGGCCGATCAGGTCCTTGATCAGGTCCCGCTCTTCGGGGGTAAGGCTCATGTTGGATTTCCTCTATCGAATCATCGCCAGCATAGCCCGACGATTGGAGCCGGAGGTTGTGTTTATGCGTGTGGCCTGTGGATACGCTCGGCCAGGAAGTAGATGCCGAGCAGCGTGGTGATCACTACCTTGGCGCTGAGCCAGACCGCCAAGCCAACATAGGCCGCGTTCAACGCCAAGGCTGCGTGGCTTAACGCCGCCTCGTTGACGGCCTTCGCCAAGAGGTCGTTGCCACTGGCGCTGAGAAGATCGACGCTGAGAAATAGGAAGACGGCGATGAACGCGAGCGTCGTGAGGTAGCCGAACAGATGCGAAAGGAACATGCGAAAGGTAAGATCGACCCAGTCGCGCTCGTTGCCGGTCTTCAGCTTCAGTTGAGGCGCCGGATCGGGCATCGTTTCGTCCATCTCGGGCCGGCTAAAGGTCGCCACGGCGGCCAAGGCAGCGATGAAGAATCCTGGCAGGGTGGAGAAAACGGCGATCAGGTGCCGGCTTAAGCTACCGTCACCAACAAGTGCCGGTTTAACTGGCAGTGCGACGTAGACGGCGATCCCGAGCACAGCAAAGACCAGGGGGGTCCACCTAAGCGCTCCTGTCAGGTCAGGGTGCCTCACCCCACCGAATGCGAAACCCCGCCCGATCTGATAGATCAGGTCCAGCATCAGGTGCGATCCGCGACCACCTGGGCGACCATGCGCTGGGTCAGGAAGGGAGTGAGTGTCAGCGAAGAATCGTCCATCGGCGGGTTGATGTTTCGGACGTGGTAGGACTGCACATACTCCTGCTGCTGGGGCGCGCCGGTCGCGATGTCATAATCCATCTGGCGTTGGTTGCCGGCCGGATCCTTGAATCGAAGTCGGGCGGTCTGGAAGTTTCCCTGCTGGCTCTGAGCAGCGGCCAGGATCGCCCCCATGCGCCCTTGGCGCGGCATGTTGGCCGAGGCGCTGACGATCAGGTAGCGCTCTCGCTCCACCAGATATTGATTACCCCCGAGTTGGTTATGGGGGGTGCGGTCGATCAGGACCATGCTTTGAAAGTGACCGCGTTCGAGGTCGTTTACGACGCTTGCCGCCGGGTGCCCCTCCATCTCGATTGAGGGCACATAGTCATGCATCTTGGGATCGCCGGCCCTGGTGCGCGCCCCGCCAGGATCGGCGTATGAGAAGCCGACCAAGCCATTGTTGATCGCTCGCTTGATGAGAGCGTTGAGGTGCGCCTGGACCTGGCGGTGGCCGATGCCCGGCACCCCCTCCAAGTGGCCTAGATAGACAGTCGGCTGGTTGGCCTCATGGTCTAGCGAGATGACCAAGTGCGCGGCCCGCTCCCCGTCCTCAGTAGCCCCTCGCAGAACCGGCCGGCTATTGCCGGTCGCGCGGTCGTGAAAAAAGGGATTGGCGGCGTGGATGTCGCCGCGTCGGATCAGCAACTTCACCACGCGATTGGCCTGATCGATCTCGAAGTCGCCGATCCGGTAAACGATGTCGCCGCGCTCGCGCTGGTGATCCGTGTCGCCAGCGGCGAACAACGCCGCCCAGGCGGCGACGATGTCCTCGAACGACGGGTAGGGCGCCAGACGCGCTCGGCGTTGGACGCGAAAGTCGTAGTTGAAGACCTGTCGTTCGTGTCGGCGCACCGCGTCACCATTCCCAGCCCAGCGTAGCGTCACGCTACGTCAGGTTCGGACAACGGCGCAATGGTATTGACGGTTAGCCAATCCGCCGGTTAGTCCAACGAAATCAATGAGGGGCGTTCAAAGGGGTTGCCTCGCTAAGTCATTGAATTCTGGCGCAGGTGGAAATCCCTCCGTCTCCGCCATTTCCCCAAATCGCTCGTCGTTTTGACAGACCCGCTTACGCGCTGGGTTATGGACGTCACCTGTCTTGTCGCTTTGAGCGCTGCTGACTTCGCCGCCTCATGGCAAACAGGCCGTCTGCTAACGCGCACCCCGGCCGAACGATCTGCTCCAACGCAACACGGCCCGCAGGCGACTGCGGGCCGTGTCTTTTGATCCGCGGTGACGCGTCGGCTTAGACAGCCTTGGCGCGGTGCTTGTCGGAGGAGCTGCGGGCCAGTTCGCGGTTCAGCCACAGGGCCACGAGAGTGCAGATGGCGCCCGACAGCAGATAGGCGCCGGCGGCGATCAGGCCGAACTGGCTGGAGATCCACAGGGCCGCCAAAGGCGCGAAGCCGGCGCCGAACAGCCAGGCCAGGTCCGACGTGAGGGCGGACGAGGTGTAACGGTTGGTCAGGCTGAAGCTGGAGGCCACCGGTCCCGAGGCCTGGCCGAACGACAGACCCAGCAGAATGAAGCCGGAGATCATGAAGGTCAGCTCGCCGACCGGGCCGCCGTTCAGCAGCTGCGGCGCAAAGCCCGAGAAGGCGGCGATGCCCGCGGCCGTGATCGCCAGCAAGGTGCGGCGGCCGTAACGGTCGGCCAGAATGCCCGAGGCGAGGATGGCCAGCAGGCCGAAGACGGCGCCCACCATCTCGATCAGCAGGAAGCGGACCGGCGTTTCCTTGGTGAACAGGAACACCCACGACAGGGGGAAGACGGTGACCATGTGGAACATGGCGAAGCTGGCCAGAGGCGCGAAAGCGCCGATGGCGATCTTGGGGCCTTCGTCGCGCAGAGCCTGCGATACGGGCGTGGGCTGAAGCTCGCGCGTCTCGAACAGCGTCTGGAAAGCCGGCGTCACCACGATGCGCAGGCGCGCGAACAGGGCCACGACGTTGATCGCAAAGGCCACGAAGAACGGATAGCGCCAGCCCCAATCCAGGAAGTCGGGCGCGGACAAGGTATTCAGGAAGAAGGCAAACAGGGCAGAGGCCACCAGCAGACCGATGGGCGCGCCCAACTGCGGTATCATGGCGTACCAGCCGCGCTTCTTCTCGGGCGCGTTCAGCGCGAGCAGCGAGGCCAGACCATCCCAGGTGCCGCCCAGCGCGACGCCCTGGCCGATGCGGGTCAGGCCCAGCAGCACCGGCGCCCACATGCCGATGCTTTCATAGCCGGGGATGAAGGCGACCGACACGGTGGACGTGCCGAGCAACAGCAGTGCGGTCGTCAGCTTGGCGCCGCGCCCGAACTTGCGGTCGATCGCGATGAAAAGGACCGTGCCCAGCGGACGGAACAGGAAGGCGAGGGCGAAGACGGCGAAGGAGAGCAGGGTGCCGCCCACCGCGCCCGCATAAGGGAAGATCAACTGCGGGAAAACGACCACCGAGGCGATGGCGTAAACAAAGAAGTCGAAAAACTCGGAAGTTCGGCCGATAATGACGCCGATGGCGATCTCGCCGGCGTCAACCTTGCCATGGCCCGTATGAAGGGCGGCGGCGTCGCGTTCCAGCGACTCTGACGAAGGGGTCGTCGAGGCGGACATGGGCTTGGTCGCTCCGTGTGAGACTGAATTATCGGCCGTACGGCAGGTCGCCGCATTATGACCGCGCGGCCTTTGCGATGAAAGCGGCCTCAAGAGGATAGGACAGATTGTCCAATGTCGTTCCAGGTTGAAGCTGACTATCGGGCGCAGTTCGAACGCCAACCGTCGCGGCGCCTCCCCCTGGCCCGACGCTTTTCGATTGGATCCGCCTTGCGCCGTCTGCGCCTACTTTTGCTCGCGCCCTTTGTGGCCCTGCTGTCGGCCTGCAATCTGGTCGTCCTGAACCCTGCCGGCGACGTCGCGTCCCAGCAGGGCGATCTGCTGATGATCTCGACCCTGCTGATGCTGATCATCATCGTGCCGGTCATGGCGCTGATCGTGTTCTTCGCCTGGAAATATCGGGCGTCGAACAAGGAGGCCGAGGCCGACTACCGCCCCGACTGGGATCACTCCACGTCTTTGGAGTTGGTCATCTGGGCCGCGCCGCTGATGATCATCATCTGCCTCGGCGCCCTGACCTGGGCCGGCACGCACCTGCTGGATCCCTATCGTCCCATCGATCGGATCAAGCCGGGCCAGGCCGTCGAGGAAAGCGTCGAGCCGTTGCAGGTCAATGTCGTTGCGCTCGACTGGAAGTGGATGTTCATCTACCCGCAGTACGGCGTCGCCACGGTCAATGAACTGGCCGCGCCGGTTGACCGTCCGATCCGTTTCCACATCACCTCGTCCTCGGTGATGAACAGCTTCTACATTCCCGCCCTGGCCGGCCAGATCTACGCCATGCCGGGCATGGAAACGAAGCTGCACGCCGTCATCAACCGTCCGGGCGAATACGAAGGCTTCTCGGCCAACTATTCCGGCGACGGCTTCTCGCACATGCGCTTCGCTTTCCACGGTCTGGATCAGTCCGGGTTCGACCAATGGATCGCCGGCGTGCGCCAGGGCGGCCAGACGCTGGACCGCGATCGCTATCTGGAGCTGGAAAAGCCCAGCGAGAAGGTGCCGGTCATGCGCTTCGGCGCCGTGGACGGCGCGCTGTGGGACGCGATCCTCAACATGTGCGTCGAGCCGGGCAAGATGTGCATGGGCGAGATGATGGCCATCGACAAACAGGGCGGCCTGTCCATGGCGTCGGTGCGCAACACCATGCCGCTGGTCTATGACAAATACGCCGGTCGCGGAAAATCGCCCGCCTACTTCGGCTCGAACGACAGCTACGTCATGACGATCTGCACCCCGCTGCAGGCCGAGGCCGCCGCGGCCGACCGCATGCGCCGCGCCGAGCTGGATACGGTCGCCGGACCGACCAGCCTGGAGCGCCTGACCGGGCAGGGGTTGTCGCCCGGTCAAACTCCGATGGCCTCGCTGACGACGCTGGCCCGCAATCCCTTCGCCACTGGGCCGGTTCCGACCGACGTCCGTTCCGCCCCCAACGCCTGAGCGAACACAGTCGATGAACGCTGATCAACTCATTCCGCTAATCTTCGGGCGCCTCACGCTTGAGGCTCTGCCGTTGCACGAGCCGATCCTGGTCGTGACCATGTCGGTCGTGCTGCTGGGCGGTCTCGCCCTGTTCGGCGCCCTGACCTATTTCAAGCTATGGGGCTATCTCTGGAAGGAATGGTTCACCACGGTGGACCACAAGAAGATCGGGATCATGTACATGATCCTGGGTCTGATCATGTTCGTGCGCGGCTTCGCCGACGCCATCATGATGCGCCTGCAACAGGCGATGGCCTTCGGCGGGTCCGAGGGTTATCTGAACGCGCACCACTATGATCAGATCTTCACCGCCCACGGCGTGATCATGATCTTCTTCGTGGCCATGCCGCTGGTGACGGGCATCATGAACTACGTCGTGCCGCTGCAGATCGGCGCGCGCGACGTTTCCTTCCCCTTCCTGAACAACTTCAGCTTCTGGATGACCACGGCCGGCGCCATCATCGTCATGGCCTCGCTGTTCGTGGGCGAGTTCGCGCGCACCGGCTGGCTAGCCTACCCGCCGCTGTCGGGCATCGGTTACAGCCCCGGCGTCGGCGTCGATTATTACATATGGGCGTTGCAGATCGCGGGGGTCGGGACAACGCTGTCCGGCATCAACCTGATCGCGACCATCGTGAAAATGCGCGCGCCCGGCATGGGCATGATGAAGATGCCGGTCTTCACCTGGACCTCGCTGTGCACGAACGTGCTGATCGTGGCGTCCTTCCCGGTCCTGACCGCCGTCCTGGCCCTGCTGACGCTGGACCGTTATGTCGGCACAAACTTCTTCACGAACGACTTCGGCGGCAACCCGATGATGTACGTGAACCTGATCTGGATCTGGGGTCACCCCGAGGTCTACATCCTGATCCTGCCGCTGTTCGGCGTCTTCTCGGAGATCGCTTCGACCTTCTCGGGCAAGAAGCTGTTCGGCTATACCTCCATGGTCTACGCCACGGTCGTCATCACGATCCTGTCCTACCTGGTCTGGCTGCACCACTTCTTCACCATGGGCTCGGGCGCCTCGGTGAACAGCTTCTTCGGCATCACGACGATGATCATCTCGATCCCGACGGGTGCCAAGATCTTCAACTGGCTGTTCACGATGTACCGCGGGCGCATCCGGTTCGAGCTGCCGATGATGTGGCTGGTCGCCTTCATGCTGACCTTCGTGATCGGCGGGATGACGGGCGTGCTGCTGGCGGTGCCGCCGGCCGACTTCGTGCTGCACAACTCGCTGTTCCTGGTGGCCCACTTCCACAACGTCATCATTGGCGGCGTTCTGTTCGGCCTGTTCGCGGCGATCAACTTCTGGTGGCCCAAGGCCTTCGGCTTCAAGCTGGACAAGACGTGGGGTCTGATCAGCTTCTGGTGCTGGGTGCCCGGTTTCTGGCTGGCCTTCCTGCCGTTGTATGTGCTGGGCCTGATGGGCGTGACACGCCGGATGCGGGTGTTCGACGATCCCTCGCTGCAGATCTGGTTCGTCATCGCCGCCATCGGCGCCGGCGTCATCGCCCTGGGCATCGCGGCCATGTTCATCCAGTTCGCCGTGTCGATCATCAACCGCGACAAGCTGCGCGACACCACGGGCGACCCGTGGGGCGGCCGCACGCTGGAGTGGGCGACCTCCTCGCCGCCGCCGGCCTATAACTTCGCCGCCACGCCCTACGTCCATGACGCCGACGCCTGGTGGGACATGAAGAAGCAGGGTTATCAGCGTCCGCTGAGCGGCTACAAGGCGATCCACATGCCCTCGAACACCGGGGCGGGGATCATCATCTCGGGCCTGTGCCTGGTGATGGGTCTGGCCTTGATCTGGTACATCTGGTGGCTGGCCGCCATCAGCTTCATCGGGGTGCTGGCCGTCTCGATCGGCCATACCTTCAACTACAAGCGCGACTACTACATCCCCGAGGATGAGGTCCGCACGACAGAAGAGGCGCGCACCCGCGCCCTGGCCGGAACGGAGGCCTGATCATGAGCGCGACTGCGACCGAGATCGACCGGACCGTCTTCCACCTGGAAGAGGAGCCGCACCACGAGGAAGGCTCCAGCACCATGCTGGGCTTCTGGCTCTATCTAATGAGCGACTGCCTCATCTTTGCGATGCTGTTCGCCGTGTTCGGCGTGCTGGGCGGTAACTACGCCGCCGGGCCGGGACCGCAGCAGCTGTTCGACTTGGAGCTGGTGGCGATCAACACCGCCATGCTGCTGTTCTCCTCGATCACCTACGGCTTCGCCATGCTGGCGATGGATCGGAACAACCAGCGACAGACGCTGGTCTGGCTGGCGATCACCGGCCTGTTCGGCCTGGCCTTCCTGGGGATCGAACTCTACGAGTTCGCGCACCTGATCCATGAGGGGGCGACGCCGCAACGCAGCGCCTTCCTGTCGGCCTTCTTCACCCTGGTGGGCACCCACGGTCTGCACGTCACCTTCGGCATCATCTGGCTGGTGACGCTGATGGTTCAGGTCAGCATGAAGGGCCTGATCCCCGCCAACAAACGCCGCCTGATGTGCCTGTCGATGTTCTGGCACTTCCTTGACGTCATCTGGATCGGCGTCTTCACCTTCGTCTATCTGCTGGGCATGCTGCGATGAGCGCCGACAAGAACGACCACAGCCCTGAGTCTCATGAGACCGACCACCTGGGTCACGAGGGGCACAATCACGGCTCCTTCAAGAGCTATATGATCGGCTTCGTGCTGTCGGTGATCCTGACGGCTATCCCGTTCGCCCTGGTCATGACGGACGTCCTGCCGACCCAGGCGACGGCCCTGATCGTCATGGGCTTCGCCGTGGTGCAGATCGTGGTGCACATGATCTTCTTCCTGCACATGAACTCCAAGTCCGAGGGCGGCTGGATCATGCTGGCGCTGATCTTCACCATCATCGTGGTGGTCATCGCCCTGTCGGGTTCGCTGTGGGTCATGTACCACCTGAACACCAACATGATGCCCATGACGCACGACATGGCGCAGATGGGCGGCTGAGGTCGAGATCACGGACCCGTCCTCAGCCCCGGCCGGCGGCAAGGCCAGACGTTCGCGATCCTTCCGCATGGCGGTCGTGGTCGCGGGCCTGGCGCTGTTCGTCGGCTTCCTGGCGCTGGGCGGGTGG
Organism: Brevundimonas vesicularis; assembly: GCF_044807075.1. Taxonomy (GTDB): domain Bacteria; phylum Pseudomonadota; class Alphaproteobacteria; order Caulobacterales; family Caulobacteraceae; genus Brevundimonas; species Brevundimonas vesicularis_G. The sequence goes on along the minus strand of NZ_CP085234.1, from coordinate 2,372,703 downwards.
CAGGTTCAGCGCCTGGCCTGGAAGACCAATCTGATCGCCCAGGTGGATGCGCGCGTTCACGCGGCCGCCGTCCCGGCGCCTGGCCCGACCCAGTGGGCCGGCGTGACGCGCGACAAGGATCAGTACCGCCGCGTCACGGTTCGCGGTCGATTCCTGCACGACAAGGAAACCCTGGTTCAGGCGGTGACCGACGCCGGCGGCGGCTTCTGGGTCATGACACCCCTGGTTGACGACCGGGGCTTCACCATCCTGATCAATCGCGGCTTTGTGCCCGCTGGCCGACGCGATCCGGCCGTCCGCGCCGATGGTCAGGTCGAGGGGCCGCAGACGGTGACGGGACTGCTCCGGATCACCGAGCCCAGGGGCGGCTTCCTGCGCGCCAATGATCCCGCCGGTGATCGCTGGCGGTCTCGCGACGTCGCGGCGATCGCGGCGCGGCGCGGCCTGGCGACCATCGCGCCCTATTTCATTGATGCGGACGCCAGTCCGAACCCAGGCGGATGGCCGCGCGGAGGGCTGACGGTGATCCGGTTCGCCAACAGCCATCTGGTCTATGCACTGACTTGGTTCGGCATGGCGCTGCTGACCCTGGTCGGTCTTTGGCTGTTCCTGCGCGACGGCAGGCGCAACAGGTCGTGACGACGACAACTGTACAGAGGCTGCTGGGCCTGGGGCTCAGAGGCGGGGTCGCGACCCACGGCGGCGCCAACCGCCGCAATATGCTGCTGCTGATCCAGTTGCGCTGGCTGGCGGTCGCCGGACAGATGGCGACGATCCTGCTGGTTCAATATGTGATGCGGATCCCGCTGCCCGTGCTGTGGTTGCTGGCGGCGCCGGCGGGTCTGGTGCTGGTCAATCTGGTCAGCGCGCCGTTGACCGTTCGCACGCAGGAGGTCGAGGATCAGGCGCTGATGATCGCCCTGTTGGCGGATGTGGCGGCCCTGACCTGGTTGCTGTTCCTGACCGGGGGCGCGGCCAATCCGTTCGTGGCGCTGTATCTGCTGCAAGTCGTTCTTGGAGCGGTGCTGCTGGCGCCGGTCTATGCCTGGGCGCTGATCGCCGTCACCAGCCTGTGTTTCGCCGGGCTGGGCCTGCATTCCCGGCCGCTGAACCTGCCGCCGGCGCGCGAGGATTCGCTGCTCAGCCTCTATCTTCAGGGCAGTCTGATCTGTTTCGTGCTGATGGCCGTGCTGCTGGTGCTGTTCGTCACCCGGATCAGCCAGAATCTGCGCGAGCGCGACGCCTCCATGGCCGCCCTGCGCCAGCAGACGGCCGAGCATGATCACATCGTCCGCATGGGTCTCTTGGCTTCGGGCGCAGCGCACGAGCTGGGAACGCCGCTGGCTTCGCTGTCGGTGATCCTCAGCGACTGGAAGCGGATGCCGGCCCTGACCCAGGACGCCGACCTGGCCCAGGACATGACGGTGATGCGGGCCGAGGTCGAACGCTGCAAGGCCATCGTCACCGGCATTCTGATGTCGGCCGGTGAGGCGAGGGGGCAGGCGCCTGAGCGCACGACTCTGCGGGCGTTTGTTGCTGATGTGGTGGCCAGTTGGAACGGCGACGGTGTGGCGGTGCAGATCCGCGACGAACTGGCCCAGAACCCGTCGATCATCGCCGACCCGGCCCTGCGTCAGGTGCTGGGCGTGCTGTTCGACAATGCGGTCGAGGCCGGAGCGAGCCGTATCACCGTGACCACGACGCGCACGGACGAGGATTTCGGCATCGCGGTCCGTGACGACGGACCAGGGTTCCCGCCGGCGATCCTGCAGGCCTGGGGCAAGCCCTACAACTCCACCAAGCCCAGGCCCGGCGCCGGTCTTGGGCTCTTTCTGCTCATGAATGTGATCCGGTCGCTGGGCGGTCGGGTCGAGGCTTCCAATCCTGCGGCGGGCGGCGCAGAAGTGCGTCTGACCCTGCCGCTTTCGGCGTTGGCGCCGACGGGTGAGACCGCGCATGACCGATGACGCCAGATTGCTGCTGATCGTCGAGGACGACGAATCGTTTTCGACCACCCTGCGACGCTCGTTCGAACGACGCGGCTACACGGTCGTCACCGCCGCCAATCCCGACCAGATGGCCGAGGTGCTGAAGACGCATCGCCCCGGCTATGCGGTCGTCGATCTGAAGCTGGGCGGGCATTCCGGCCTGACCTGCGTCGAGGCTTTGCACGCCTTCGACCCCGAGATGAACATCGTTGTCCTGACCGGCTTCGCCAGCATCGCTACGGCGGTCGAGGCGATCAAGCTGGGCGCCCGGCACTATCTGGCCAAGCCCGCCAGCACCGATGACATCGAAGCCGCCTTCGGCCGGGCCGACGGCGACGCCGAGACGCCGCTGGGCACGCGCCCCACCTCGATCAAGACGTTGGAGTGGGAGCGGATCCACGAGACGCTGGTGGAGACCGACTTCAACATCTCGGAGGCGGCGCGGCGGTTGGGCATGCACCGCCGCACCTTGGCGCGAAAGCTGGAAAAGCGCCGCGTCACCTAGTCCAGTTCGGCCGCGATCCGGTCAGCCAGCGCCCGTAAGGTCGCGGTATCCGCCATCGGCGCATGGCCGTGACCCTTCATCTCTCGATCGGCCCAACGCGGCACGATGTGGAAATGCAGGTGGAAGACCGTCTGTCCGCCCGCCTCGCCATTGAACTGCAGGACCGACAGGCCGTCGGGCTTCAGCGCTTTCTCGACCGCCTTGGCCGTGCGTTGCAGGGCGGCGGTCACGCGGGCCAGCACCTCGGGCTCGATCTCCAGCAGATTACGCGCCTGGGACTGTTTGGCGATGATCAGGACGTGGCCTTCCGACTGGGGAAACACGTCCATGAAGGCCAGGACGTGGTCGTCCTCCCACACCTTCACCGACGGAATGTCGCCGCGCAGGATCTTGGCGAAGATGTTGTTGGTGTCATAGGCGCCGTGCAGGCTCATGGGCGGTCTCCGTGCGGTTCGGACCTTCGATAGCAGCGCCGTTCGCGAAGGGGGAGCTTTCGTCCACGTCGTGCATTATGGTCACGCTTGAACGTAACGAGAGCCGTCATGATCCGTTTCATCATCCAGGCGCTGGTCACCATGGCGGGTCTGTGGCTGTCCGCTCAGATCGTGCCGGGCGTCGATTTCACCAGCACCGGGTCCCTGATCGCGGCGGCCGTCATTCTGGGCCTAGTCAACGCCTTTGTGCGGCCGATCCTGGTCGTGCTGACCTTCCCGATCACCGTGGTGACGCTCGGTCTTTTCCTGCTGGTCGTGAACGCCGCCATGATCGGGCTGACCTCGGTCTTCCTGGACGGCTTCCGGGTCGACGGCCTGTGGGCCGGCATCGGCGCCGCCATCGTCACCGGCGTCGTCAGCTGGATCGCCGGCGCCTTCATCGGCGGCGAAGAGGCGCGGCGCTAGGCGTCCGCCAAAAGGGCGCCCATGATGACGCTCTGAAGTGCGGCGATCTCGATGGGCTTTCTCAACACTCCATCAGCGCCGGCCGCCCTGTACCGTGCAACGTCATCGTCGAACACATTGGCCGTCAACATGTGTATCGGGGTGCGACGGCCGCCGGATGCGGCTTCTTCGGCGCGGATAGAGACCAAGGCTTCCACGCCGTCCATTACGGGCATCATCACATCCATCAGCACGAGGTCAAAGGTTTGATCGCGCACGGCGGCGACCGCCTCTCGTCCATTCTCGACAAGGGTCAATTGGACGCCAAATTGTTCCAGCAGTAGCGTCAGAAGCTTGCGATTGGCGGGATGATCCTCGGCGGCGAGGATCCGAGGCCGCCGATCAGGCAGTTTCTGCGCGGGTGCAGCGGGCGAGGAATCGATTGCAGGTGTCGCGCAGTCGGCGGTGAAACGGAACCAGAAGACAGCCTCTTCAGGCCGCGCGGACCGAACGCCAAGAGCCCCGCCCAGCGCTTCGACGCTGGCGCGACACAGGGCCAACCCCAGGCCGGAGCCGCCTGCCGCACGTCCGGCGGCGAGTTGTTCGAAGGGCTCAAAGATGCGCTCGCGTTGATCCTCCGGCACGCCTGGCCCTTGGTCGTGGACCTCAAAATCCAGGTCGATGCGCCCATCTGAGGCGGGAAGTGCGCGGGCCAAAATGCGGATGGCGCCATGTGACGTCAGCTTCAGAGCGTTGGACAGATAGTTGATCAGCACCTGTTCCACCCGGGCCTCGTCGGTCATGACGACAAAATGTTCGGGCGCGCCCTGCCGTTCGATCTCCAGCGTCAGGCCCAGTTCCTCCACGCGTGAGCGCCAGATACGGGCGATGGCGTCCAGCCGTTCGGCGAGATCGACCGGGGCGAGTTGGAGCTCGGCCTGTCCGGACTCGATCTTGGAAATGTCCAAAGCCCCATTCAACAGCCGCAGCAACATGCCCCCTGCATCCGCCATATCTGTGACGATGGTGGTTTCCGCCGCTGGACGTGGACGACCACGCAGCACCTCGGTCAGGCCCAGGATGACGTTCAGCGGGGTGCGGACCTCGTGGCTGATCATCGCCAGGAAGCGGGATTTGGCCTTGTTCGCGCGTTCGGCGGCGGAGCGGTTCACCTCGGCCTCGGCCAGGGCGGCTCGCAGCTCGCGCGAACGCTCCGACAAGGCGCTCATCAGCTCAATGCTCTCGCGGTCGCTGCGCCATTGACGCCAGGCCGCCGCAATGACGCCGACGACGAACAGCGCCACTGCGCCTAGAAGGCGAGGATCCGAACCGACCTGGTACGAGGCGATCACCATCGCGGCAATGGATGGCGGCAGAACGGCAGCGACAAAGCTTGCGCGGCTTACGTGCACCTGATGGGCGCCGACCATCAAGTTGCCGGCCAGCAGCAGGCGGAGATAGTCGAGGTGTTGAGGCTGAGCCTGCCAGGCGGCCAGAATGAACACGGCGTTATGGCTGGCAAGACAAAGGGTGACGATCTCGGCAGACCGGCGGAACCTACGCGCTGCGGCGGGTGCATCAGGCCGCGCCAGCGCTGTCTGAACGGCCTGCCACAAAGGAACATAGAGGCCGAACTGAAACAGGCCGAAAGCCGCGGCCCATCCCCATCCCATGACCCAGAACGTCAAGGCCACGATAGCGGCGATCGTCGCCAGCCGCACAGGGAACATGTCCCGGTAGCGACCAGCGTAGGCCGTTAGGTAATCCGTACTGTCAGCCAATGCCACCAAGCCCCGCGTCAAGCGTGGCCATAGCGGGTGAAGCTTAATGAGCTCTCAATCGGAGCTTGTCGTCAGCCCACCTTCACCCGCGTCGCCGCCTCGGGCAGGTCTTCGCCGAAGGCGCGTTGGTAGAACTCGGCGATGGTCGGGCGTTCCAGCTCGTCGCACTTGTTCAGGAAGGTCAGGCGGAAGCTGAGGCCCAGGTCGTCGTTAAAGATTTGGGCGTTCTGGGCCCAAGTGATGACGGTGCGGGGCGACATGACAGTCGAGATGTCGCCGTTCATGAAGGCGTTGCGGGTCATGTCGGCGACGCGGACCATGGCGGCGATGCGGCGGCGGCCCTCGGCGTCCTTCCACTCGGGCACCTTGGCGGCGACGATCTCGGCCTCGACGTCGTGATCGAGGTAGTTGAGCGTCGTGACGATGTTCCAGCGGTCCAACTGAGCCTGATTGATCTGCTGGGCGCCGTGATACAGGCCCGTGGTGTCGCCCAGGCCGATGGTGTTGGTCGTGGCGAACAGGCGGAAATAGCGGTTCGGGCGGATGACGCGGTTCTGGTCCAGCAGGGTCAGGCGACCCTGGGCCTCCAGCACGCGCTGGATCACGAACATCACGTCGGGCCGGCCGGCGTCATATTCGTCGAAGACCAGGGCGATGGGGCGTTGCAGCGACCAGGGCAGGATGCCCTCGCGGAACTCGGTGATCTGCTTGCCGTCCTTCAGGACGATGGCGTCCTTGCCGATCAGGTCGATCCGGCTGACGTGGCTGTCCAGGTTCACGCGCACCAGCGGCCAGTTCAGGCGGGCGGCGACCTGTTCGATGTGGGTCGACTTGCCGGTGCCGTGATAGCCCTGGACCATGACGCGGCGGTCGAAGGCGAAGCCGGCGCAGATGGCGATGGTCGTCTGGGGATCGAAGCGATAGGCCTCGTCGATCTCGGGCACATGGCTGTCGCGCTCGTCGAAGGCGGGCACAGTCATGTCGCTGTCCACGCCGAAGGCTTCGCGCAGGGTCACGCGGCGGTGCGGTTCGAGCGTCAGCAGGGGATCGGGGGAGGCGTCGAGCGGGGAGGTCATGGACCTCATCTAGAGGCGCCGCGCGCGCGGCTCAACACGCGCGCGGCCCTTGGCGTCGGTTATTTCGCGCTCAGGCGAACATCGACGTTGTTGCGGGTGGCGTTGGAGTAGGGGCAGACCTGGTGCGCCTTCTCGATCAGGTCGTCGATGACGGCCTGGTCCAGCCCGTGGTCGGTCACGGTCAGGTCGACATCCAGGTTGAAGCCTTCACCCTTGGTGTTCTTGCCGAAGCCGACGCCGGCGGTGACCTTAGTGTCGGGGCTGACGGGCGTGCCGGCCTTGCCGCTGACCAGACGCAGCGCGCCGAGGTAGCAGGCGGCGTATCCGGTGGCGAAGAGCTGCTCGGGGTTGGTGCCGTCGCCGCCCTTGCCGCCCATCTCGGTTGGCGTAGACAGTTTGACGTCGATCTTGCCGTCATCGGTGGCCGAACGACCGTCTTCGCGGCCTCCGCCCGATGCCGTCGACTGGGCGCGATACAGAACTTCCATGGCAGACTCCTTGGGTTGGGATGCTTGGGATGGGAGCTTAACGGCAGCCGCCGAGGAGACGTTGCATCGCGGCTATAGCCATCGACCGGCGACGCGGGCTAAAGCACCCTTTCGGGGCGCGTCGTCGGAGTACGCAGTGAAGATTGCCGAACGCTGGTTCGTGTGGGCGGGCATGGTTCTGCTGGGCGGCATCGCCCTGGCGGGGTTGGTCGTCGCCGTCTATGCGGCGTGGCTGTTCCACGACTTGCCCGATGCCTCGGAGCTGGCGGACTATCGCCCGCCGACCGCGACGCGCGTCTATGCCGGCGACGGCACCCTGATCGGCGAGTTTTCGGACGAGCGCCGAATCTATGTCTCCTACGACCAGATCCCTCAGCCGGTGATCCACGCCTTCCTGGCGGCCGAAGATCGCAACTTCTTCCAGCATGGCGGCATCGACGTGGGCGGCATCGGCCGCGCGTCGCTGAAGAACGTCTTCAATCTGGCGTCGGGACGTCGATTGGAAGGCGGTTCGACCATCACCCAGCAGGTGGCTAAGAACGTCCTGCTGACCAACGAATCCAGCCTGAACCGCAAGCTGAAGGAAGCCATCCTGGCCAATCGCCTGGAGGCGACCCTGTCTAAGGAGCAGATCCTCGAACTGTATCTGAACGAGATCTTCCTGGGCTATCGCTCGTTCGGCATCGCTTCGGCGGCCTACAACTACTTCGGCAAGTCGCTGGCGCAGCTGACGCCCGACGAAGCCGCCTTCCTGGCGTCCCTGCCCAAGGGGCCGAACAACTATCACCCCAAGCGTCACCCCGGGGCGGCCAAAGGCCGTCGTGACTGGGTGCTGGGCGAAATGGAGCAGAGCGGCTGGCTGACGCCTGAGCAACTGGTCCAGGCCCGCGCGAAGCCTCTGGTCACGCGCGATGCGCCGCAACGGTCGAATTACAAGGACGCCGACTTCTTCGTCGAGGAGGCGCGGCGCCAGGCCGCAGCCAACCCGCAGTTCGGCGAGCAGCTGCGCGCCGGCGGCTTCTACATGCGCACGACCCTGGACCCGACGCTGCAGACGGCGGCGCGTCGGGCCCTGATGCAGGGGCTCGAGAACTACGACCGTCGTCACGGCTGGCGCGGCGGCTGGGGCACGACCGACTTCGCCGACGGCTGGCAGGCGGTCGCGCTGAAGGAACAGGCGCCGCCCGAGCGCCGCAGCTGGCAGGCCGCCGCCATCGAAAGCGTCAGCGGCAACACGGTCCGCGTCCGCACCGCCCGTGACGACAAGTCCGGCACGCTGCTGGCGTCGGACGCGGCCTGGGCCAACGCCAATCGTCAGCTGAAACGCGGCGAACTGATCTTCGTGGAGCCCCAGGGCGGGCAGTTCGCCCTGAAGCAGGTGCCGCGCGTCAACGGGGCCCTGGTGGCCATAGAGCCGCAGTCCGGCCGCGTGCTGGCGATGGTCGGCGGTTATTCCTATGCGCTGTCCAGCTTCAATCGGGCGACCCAGGCCAAGCGCCAGCCGGGCTCGGCGTTCAAGCCGTTCGTTTACGCCACGGCGCTTGAAGGCGACTTCACCCCGGCCTCGATCGTGCTGGATGCGCCGATCAGCTTCGCCGGCGGGCCGAACGGTCAGCGCTGGACTCCAGAGAACTACAGCCGCCAATACTATGGACCGCAGACGCTGCGGCGCGGGCTGGAGCTGTCGCGCAACGTCATGACGGTGCGGCTGGCCCAGTCAGTGGGCATGAAGAAGATCGTGGAGCAGGCGGATCGCATGGGGCTGCCCGGCATGACGCCGAACCTGTCGGTCTCGCTGGGCGCCGGCGAGGTCACGCCTTTTGACATCACGGCCGCCTATTCCGCCTTCGCCAACGGCGGGCGGCGGGTGACGCCCTATCTGATCGACTACGTCCAAGACCGGGATGGCGAGACCATTTTCCGCGCCGACAACCGCAGTTGCCGCGAATGCGGGCGAGGTTTCTCGGGCCAGGAGTCGCCGCGCCTGCAGCAGCGCGGAACCCAGGTCATCGACCCGATCACCGCCTATCAGATGAGCTCCATGCTGGAAGGCGTCGTTCAGCGCGGCACCGCCGCCAGCGCGCGCGGCCTGGGGCCGTGGGTCGCGGGCAAGACCGGCACGACCAACGAATATCGCTCGGCCTGGTTCGTGGGCTTCACCACCGACATCGTCGTCGGCGTCTTCATCGGCTTTGACGACAACCGCTCGCTGGGATCCGGAGAGGCCGGCGCCTCGGCCGCCGTGCCGGTCTTCACGGAGTTCATGCAGACGGCGTTGAAGGAAAGGCCGGCTCGCCCGTTCGTGCGACCCAAGAACGCCATCTTCCGCACCGTCAATGGCATTGAGGAGGCCTTCCGTCCCGGCACCGAGCGCCAGGCCCCGCCGCCGCGCCCGACAGGCCCCGCGCGGCCCGTCGGACCGCAGAACTACTATGACGTGATCCGCCGCGAGCAGGAGGCAGCCACCGGCGCGCCGGCCTCGTCGCCGGCACCCACCGCGCCGCCGCCGCCCAAGAAGGCGCCGGCCGAGGACTTGAGCGGATTGTACTGAGGCTCTAGGTAGGCCTTTCGAACGGCGCGTCCTCGTGGCGCGCCGTTTTCCATTAATCCTGCCCTATCGCGCGGCCTGCCGGCCTTGCGACTTGAGGGCGTTGTGTCGCGGAGATTGCGATGAGACCGGATGTCGAGGCCATGAAGGGCGACATCGAGCAGAGCGTCGCTCTGCTCAGGAGGCGTCTTTGACTGGGATGTCGCTCTAAGGAAGCTCGATGAGCTGAATGCGCGGGTCGAGGATCCGACACTTTGGGACAAGCCCGACGAGGCCCAGGCCGTCAGCCGCGAACGCTCGCAGCTGGAAGGCAAGATCAACACCGTCAAGGCGATGGAGCAGGACCTCGAAGACGGGGTGATGCTGGCCGAGATGGCGGACGAAGAGGGCGACGAGGGCGCGCTGGAAGATGCGCGCGCGTCGCTGCGCGGCATCAAGGAACGCGCCGCCCGCGCCGAGCTGGAGGCCCTGCTATCAGGCGAGGCTGACGGCAACGACGCCTATCTGGAAGTGAACTCCGGCGCCGGCGGCACCGAGTCGAACGACTGGGCCGGCATGCTGCTGCGGATGTATTCGCGCTGGGCCAAGGCGCACGGTTACGAGGTCACGATCGAAGCCCACGAAGAGGGCGAACAGGCGGGGGTCAAGTCGGCCACCATCCTGATCGAAGGGCCCAACGCCTATGGCTGGCTGAAGTCGGAATCGGGCGTGCACCGCCTGGTCCGCATCAGCCCTTATGACGCGGCGGCCAAGCGCCACACCAGCTTTGCCTCCATCGGGGTGTCGCCGGTCGTGGACGACGCGATCGAGATCGACATCAACCCCTCGGACGTGCGCACCGACACCTATCGCGCCTCTGGTGCGGGCGGTCAGCACATCAACAAGACCGACTCGGCCGTGCGCCTGACGCACACCCCGACGAACACCGTCGTGGCCTGCCAGGCCGGCCGCTCGCAGCACCAGAACCGCGAGATGGCGTGGAAGATGCTGCGCGCGCGCCTGTACGAGCTGGAACTGCAGAAGCGTGAGGCGGCGGCTCAGGCGCTGGCCGACGCCAAGACGGACATCGGGTGGGGGCACCAGATCCGCTCCTATGTCCTGCAGCCCTATCAGATGGTGAAGGACCTGCGGACCGAGGTTGAAACCTCGGACACCCAGGGGGTGCTGGATGGCGACCTCGACGCCTTCATGGGCGCGGCCCTGGCCCAGCGGGTCGGCGAGACCCGCGGATCGAGCGTGGACTAGAGCCAAGTTCCATCGTCATTCCGGGGCTGAGCGCAGCGAAGAACCCGGAAAGCAGGGGGGCGTCGCAACTTCAATCGCATCAAGCGATCGAGACGATCCCCTGGGTTCCGGGTTCGTCCTTTGGACGACCCGGAATGACGAATGCGCCTTGGTCAGGCGGCGGTCTTGTCCGCCTTGTCGGCCTTCGGCGCGGGGGCTTCCAGCATGGCGGCGCCGGGGGTGTCGCGCTTGGCCTGATTGCAGCGGCCCTGGAACCAGGCACCCTGGTCGATGGCGAGCTGTTCTTGGGTGATGTCGCCCTCGACGCGGGCGGTGGCGTGAAGCTTGACCTGCTTCGCGACGATGGCTCCCGAGATTCGGCCGCGCACGTCAAGAACGTCGGCATGGACCGTGCCCTCGACCGAGCCGCCTTCGCCGATCACGACGCGCGAGACGCGGACGTCGCCCTTCAGCGAGCCGTCGACCTGAAGCTCGCCGGCGCCGGAGATGTTGCCTTCGTATTTCACGCCGGCCGACAGGGTCGACAGGTTGCTGGACCGGGCCGCCGGACGGGCCGGTTCGGGCGCGCGCGGCGCAGGCGTCGTTGCCGGCAGGGACGGCGTGCTCGCGGCCGTCGGCGTGGGCGTGGTTGGTTCGGGCGCCGGGGGGATGCCCAGGCCGTTCGATCCGCTGTCGTAGGATTTGCTCTTGGTGAACATGGTGCGCTCCGCATCTGCCAGCCAAGGCCGGCCAAGCCCCTATTAGCCCCGACGCCCACTAGGCCGTGGAGGAGGGGCTAAGGTCAAGCATCGCTTCCGAACGGCGCTCGCTGATCACAGGGCCCTGGCGGCCTCCAGCACGGCGGCGGCGTGGTCGGCGACCTTCACATTGCGCCAGGCCTTGGCGACGCGGCCCTCGGCGTCGATCAGGAAGGTGGCCCGCTCGATGCCCATATATTCGCGGCCGTAGAGCTTCTTCTGCACCCAGACGCCCCAGGCCTCGCAGGCGGCGCCGTCCTCGTCCGAGGCCAGGACGACGGCGAGGTCGTATTTGGCCTTGAACCTGTCGTGCTTCTTCACCGTGTCTTTCGACACGCCGATGACGGTCGCGCCCAGGGCGGCGAAGTCGGCGGCCAGGGCGGTGAAGTCCTGGGCCTCGCGGGTGCAGCCGGTCGTGTCGTCCTTCGGATAGAAATAGACGACGGCAGGCTGGCCCTTCAGGGCGGCGAGGGAGATGCGGCCGCCGCCGTCGGTGGGCAGGTCGAGGGCGGGGGCGGGTTGGCCTTCACTGATCATCGGGTGTCTCACTCGTTCCGCTCATCCCCGCGAAGGCGGGGACCCAGTCCTTGGCGTCCTTCAGGCCGCCAAGGCGAAAGTCATCATACAGATCGAGCCAGTTCGGATTTCCCTTTTCGATCATTTGAAGCTTCCAGTCTCGGTTCCATTTCTTGATCTGCCGTTCCCGGCGGAATGCGGCCTCACGCGTTTCGTGGACTTCGAACCAGACCAGCAGATTCACGTCATACTGGGCGGTAAAGCCGGCGAAGGTCTTGTTCCTGTGCTGCGCGATACGCTGGATCAGGTCATCGGTCGAACCTGTATAGAGCGTTCCATTTCGGCGGCTTGCGACGATGTAGGTGAAGAAAGCCATGCTTTGACATCGTCTGGGTCCCCGCTTTCGCGGGGATGAGCGGAAATAGGAAATCTGGTGGAATTGAGAGGGTTAGACGGTCCTCACCAGAACGATCTTCTTCTTGCCGGCCGCCAGTTTGATGACGCCGTCCTTCAGGTCGGCTTCGGTCAGTAGTTGGGCGCCGTCGGACACTGCGGCATCGTTTAAACGCAGGCCGCCGCCCTGGGCCAGGCGGCGGGCCTCGCCGTTGGACGCCGTCAGGCCGGCCTTCGTCACGACGGCGGCGATCATGGCCCCGTAAACCTCGGCCGACGGCAGTTCGACGGCCGGCAGGTCGGCGGACAACTGGCCCTTCTCGAAGTTGCTTTCGGCGGCGGCGCGCGCCTTTGCGGCCTCGTCCGCGCCATGCAGGAGCGTGGTCGCGGCGTCGGCGAGGGCCTTCTTGGCGTCGTTGATGGCCGCGCCTTCCAACGCTTCGTATTCCGCGATCTGTTCCAGGCTCAGGTCCGTGAACAGGCGCATGAAGCGGCCGACGTCGGCGTCCTCGGCGTTACGCCAGAACTGCCAGTAGTCGTAGGGGCTGAGTTGTTCGGCGTTCAGCCAGATGGCGCCCTGAGCGGTCTTGCCCATCTTGCCGCCGGATGCCGTGGTCAGCAGCGGCGTGGTCAGGCCGAAGGCGGCCTTTTGATCCACGCGGCGCACCAGATCCACGCCCGAAGTGATGTTGCCCCACTGGTCCGAGCCGCCCATTTGCAGGGTGACCTTGTGGCTGCGGTTGAGCTCCAGAAAGTCCACCGACTGCATCAGCATGTAGTTGAACTCAAGGAAGGTCATGGGCTGCTCACGCTCCAGACGCAGCTTGACCGAGTCGAAGGCCAGCATTCGGTTGACGGTGAAGTGGGTGCCGAAATCCCTCAGGAACTGGATGTAACCGTAGCCGGACAGCCAGTCGTCATTGTTGACCATGACCGCATCGGTCGGTCCGTCGCCGAACGTCAGGAACTTGGCGAAGACCGTCTTGATGGTGTCGATGTTCGACTGGATCGTCTCTTCGGTCAGTTGCGGACGCGACGCATCCTTGCCGGTGGGGTCGCCGACCTTGGTCGTGCCGCCGCCCATCAGGACGATGGGCTTGCCGCCCGCCTGCTGAAGCCGGCGCAGCATCATGATCTGGATCAGGCTGCCGACGTGCAATGACGGCGCAGTGGCGTCGAAGCCGATATAGCCCGGCACCACGCCCGCAGCGGCCGCCTCGTCCAATTCGACGGGGTGGGTGATCTGATGGATGTAGCCGCGCGCCTGGAGCGTGCGGAGGAAATCGGATTTGAAGGCGTGTTCGGTCATAGTGAGGCTGGGTTAGCAGGGATGACGAGGGTCGTCTTCCCCTAGTCGAGGCGGCGACGGCTGTTCAGACGGTGCGGATGAAAAACACCGTCTAAAGTGTCTAATTCGTCTAATCTCGATCGGCGCGAAATTGCACGGCAACGCCAAAACGCGTGCAAAATGCAAGGTGGTGCAATTTCATGTGGAGCGGCTTTGGGCATGGCGCGCCCATTTTAGCGCCGTTTCGAGGCGCAATGGGTGGGACGACGCTGCTTGGCCATAGAGCGTTGTAAAGCCAGCCGACATCCCGAGAAGATGCGATGGCTGGCGCATTTATGCTGACTGGTCCGCCTGAGAGTCACAGTGTTCAGTATCAGGGCGGCGGCTTTGACGCACGGCCGGCCTGCGATACGAAGGTCCTATGCGTCTGCCCCTGATCCCGCACCCGACATCCAGCCCGGCGGGACTGACGCTGGAGGTCGAGGCGCGACGGGCGGGGCGGGTTCTGAGCCTGGAGTATGTGCTGGCCGGACCGGTGGAGGGGGTTTGGCGGCCGGAGGCGGCGGCGCGGGTGCGGACGGATGGGTTGTGGCAGGCGACCTGTTTCGAGGCCTTCGTGCGGACGGCGGGCGGATATCTCGAATACAATCTGTCGCCGTCGGGGGCGTGGGCGGCCTATCGGTTCGACGGCTATCGCGAGGGGATGCGGGATTTGGAGATGCCCACGCCCTTCATCGTGACGCGGTCGGCGCCCGGACAATTCGTGCTGACGGCGGACGTGGCCTTGCCGGAGGATGCGGTCGGGGCGACGGGCCTGAAGACGGGCTTGGCGGCGGTGATCCGGGGCATGGACGGGGCGATCGGCTATTGGGCGCTGGCGCATCCTTCGGATAAGCCGGACTTTCATCATCCCGACTCGTTCGCGCTGGACCTGACATGAACTTCGGCCTCGACCGCCTTTTGTCCGACGACGCCCTGAGGGCGCAGCTGAAGGGACGGCGCGTGGCCTTGCTGGCGCATCCGGCGTCGGTGACGACGGATCTGACCCATGCGGTGGACGCGCTGGCCGCCTGTCCCGAAATCCGGCTGACCGCCGCCTTTGGTCCGCAGCACGGGATGAAGGGCGATCTGCAGGACAATATGATGGAGAGCCCGGATTATCGCGATCCGGTCCACGGCTTCTCCGTCTTCAGCCTGTACGGCGAGGTGCGGCGGCCGCGCGACGAATGGATGGCCGAGTTCGACGTGCTGCTGGTCGATCTGCAGGACCTGGGCTGCCGCATCTACACCTATGTGACGACGCTTCTGTACGTGCTGGAGGCGGCGGCGAAACACGGCAAGTCGGTCTGGGTGCTGGACCGGCCCAATCCGGCGGGGCGGCCGGTTGAGGGGATGACGCTGAAGCCCGGCTGGGAAAGCTTCGTCGGGGCCGGGCCGATGCCGATGCGCCACGGCATGACGATGGGCGAACTGGGCCTGTGGTTCATCGACCAGTTCAAGCTGGATGTGGATTATCGGGTGGTGGAGATGCAGGGCTGGGCGCCCGAGGCGGGGCCGGGCTTCGGCTGGCCGCTGCTGGATCGGTCATGGGTCAATCCCAGCCCGAATGCGCCGAACCTGTCGATGGCGCGCGCCTATGCGGGCACGGTGATGCTGGAAGGGGCGACCCTGTCGGAAGGGCGGGGGACGACACGCCCGCTGGAGCTGTTCGGGGCGCCGGACATCGATGCGCGGGCGGTGATCGCGGAAATGCAGGCCTTGGCCCCGGAATGGCTTGGCGGCTGCATCTTGCGCGACATGTGGTTCGAGCCGACCTTCCATAAGCACGTCGGAAAGCTGTGCAGCGGGGTGCAGATCCACGTCGATCACCCTCGCTACGACCATGCGGCCTTCAAGCCGTGGCGGGTTCAGGCCCTGGGCTTCAAGGCGATCCGTCGGCTGTATCCCGACTACGATCTGTGGCGGGATTTTCCGTATGAATATGCGTTCGGGAAACTGCCCATCGACGTGATCAATGGGGGACCGGGGCTGCGGGAATGGGTGGACGACGCGGCGGCGAGGCCAGGCGATCTGGATGCGGCGACGCAGCCTGACGAAGCGGCGTGGGAAGAGGCCCGGCGGCCGTTCCTGCTGTATTGATGACTATAACCAAAATCTATTGCGCATCTGAAAATAAGTGATTGGGCTTATTTGGTGCGGTGCGGTAGGGAGAGGGCCTCCCAACCACCTTGCATTGGATTTTGCGCATGGCCCTCATCAACACGACCATCAAACCCTTTACGGCCGAAGCCTATAAGGGCGGCAAATTCCTGACGGTCACGGACGCCGACGTCGCGGGCAAGTGGGCGATCTTCTTCTTCTATCCGGCCGACTTCACCTTCGTGTGCCCGACCGAACTGGAAGACCTCGCGGACCACTACGCCGAGTTCCAGAAGCTGGGCGTCGAGATCTATTCGGTGTCGACCGACACCCATTTCTCGCACAAGGCCTGGCACGACTCGTCGCCGGCGATCGGCAAGATCGAATACACGATGCTGGGCGATCCGTCGGGCCTGGTGACCAACAACTTCGACGCCATGCGTCCGGGCGTGGGCCTGGCCGACCGCGCGACCTTCCTGGTCGATCCGGACGGCGTGATCCAGTTCACCGAGACCACGTCGGAAGGCATCGGCCGCAACGCCGCCGAACTGCTGCGCAAGGTCAAGGCCGCCCAGTATGTGCGCTCGCACCCGGGTGAAGTCTGCCCGGCCAAGTGGGAAGAAGGCGAAGCCACCCTGGCCCCGTCGCTCGACCTCGTCGGCAAGATCTAAGACCCCAAGTTCGGCCGGCGGCGTTTCGATGTCGCCGGCCTGGACGCCCGATCCTTTCGGGCGTTCGCAGAGGCCGCGGGGTGCGTAGCGTTTCCAGCCCCGCGGCCTTTTTGCGTCCTGTCCTCGCCTGAAGCGGCTTGAGGGCGGCGCTCAACTAATTGAATTCCGAGGAGCATCCGATGCTAGACCCCAATCTGAAATCCCAGCTCGAAGCCTACCTCAAGAACATCGTCCATCCCGTAGAACTGGTCGCCTCGCTGGGTGCGGGGCCCAAGTCGATCGAGCTGAAGACCCTGCTGGAGGAGATCGTGTCGGTCTCGCACGGCAAGGTGGAGATGGGCCGCGACTATGACGACGAACGCCAGCCCAGCTTCCTGATCCGGCGCAAGGGCACGGACATCGGCGTGCGATTCGCGGGCATTCCGCTGGGCCACGAGTTCACGTCGCTGGTGCTGGCCCTGCTGCACGTCGGCGGCCATCCGTCCAAGGCGGCGCAGGAGGTGATCCAGCAGGTCAGGGACCTGGACGGCGACTATGTGTTCGAGACCTACTTCTCGCTGTCGTGCCAGAACTGCCCGGACGTGGTGCAGGCGCTGAACCTGATGAGCGTGATCAATCCGCGCATCAAACACGTCGCCATCGAGGGCGGCCTGTTCAAGGACGAGGTCGAGGAACGCAAGATCATGGCCGTGCCGACGGTCTTCCTGAACGGCGAACTGTTCGGGCAAGGCCGGATGGAGCTGGAGCAGATCGTCGCCAAGCTGGATTCCGGCGCCGAAGCCCGCGCGGCCGAGCGTCTGAAGTCCAAGGATCCGTTCGAGGTTCTGGTGGTCGGCGGCGGGCCGGCCGGGGCGGCGGCCGCCATCTATACGGCGCGCAAGGGCATTCGCACGGGCGTCGTCGCCGAACGCTTCGGCGGTCAGGTGCTGGACACGATGGCGATCGAGAACTTCGTCTCGGTCCCTTACACCGAAGGGCCCAAGCTGGCGGCCCATCTGGAGCAGCACGTCCGCGAGTATGAAGTGGACCTGATGAACCTGCAGAAGGCGGCCAAGCTGATCCCGGCCAAGGTTCCAGGCGGCCTGCATGAGGTGGTGCTGGAGAACGGCGCATCGCTGAAATCGCGGACCGTCATCCTGTCGACCGGCGCGCGCTGGCGCCAGATGAACGTGCCGGGCGAGGACCAGTACAAGAACAAGGGCGTGGCCTATTGCCCACACTGCGACGGGCCGCTGTTCAAGGGCAAGCGGGTGGCGGTGATCGGCGGCGGCAACTCCGGCGTCGAGGCGGCCATCGACCTGGCGGGCATCGTGGCCCACGTGACCCTGATCGAATACGACAGCGAACTGCGGGCCGATGCGGTGCTGCAGCGCAAGCTGGCGACCCTGCCGAACGTGCGGATCGTGACTTCGGCTCTGACGACCCAGGTGCACGGCGACGGCGAGAAGGTGACGGGCCTGTCCTACAAGGACCGCAACTCCGACGCCCATCACGACGTCGATCTGGAAGGCGTCTTCGTGCAGATCGGTCTGGTCCCGAACACCGAATGGCTGCACGGCGCGGTGGGCCTGACCCCGCGCGGCGAGATCGAGGTGGATCATCGTGGCGAGACCTCGCAGCCGGGCATCTTCGCGGCAGGCGACGCGACGACCGTGCCGTACAAGCAGATCGTCATCGCTATGGGCGAGGGGTCAAAGGCGGGTCTGTCGGCCTTCGACTACATGATCCGTACCGAACCGGCGAAAGAGGCGGTGGTCGAACCGGCGTGATCGCTTAACGGTGAGGGCAGCCGGGCCAGCAGCAGGGGCGGCGCTTGCCGTCGGTCAAGTTCGTCCGGCCCCAATCCAGCCGTTTGCGCCGGGTGTCCGACTTCTTGGCGGACTCGATCCAGCATATCCATTCGTTGCGGGCCAGGGGCGTGATGTCGTGCCAGGTCGCGAGTGCGTCAGGAGCGGCGACCAACGAAGCGCGTAGGTCGTCTGGCAAATCGTGAACCACGCCGCCCGGGATGTCGGTCGCATCGGCCATGCCCATTTGTCGCAGCGACACGTCGGGTCCGCAACGGCGTTTTAAAAGCGCCGTGCAAGACCGACGCCGAACTCCACATCCGGACTGTCGTCGTTCAAGCCGAAGTTGAGGCCGAAGTCCAGCTGCGCGTCGGGCAGGGACGGGGGCGACCAGACGGCGGTCAGGTCGAAGGTGGATGGCGTGGTCGGGGCGACGGGATCATCGTCGCGGCTGATCCAGACCTCGGCGCCCAGGTCCCATTGGCCGAAGCCGCGTCCGACGCCGGCGACCATCGTATAGACGCCGTGGCGGCCGTCGCCGTCCGCGTCCGAGACCCAGTCGATCTCGGGCGACAGGCTCAGGCTCCAGTCGTCGTTCAGCGGGATGGAGACCGGCAAGATGACGCCGCCCTCGAAACCGTCGGCGCGAATATCGCGCGCACCCGTCGGCGCAGTGATGAAGCCGGAAATCGCAACGGACAGGCCCGAGCCGTCAGGGTTCTTCAGCGAGTGGCGCAGGCCGATACTGAGATCGCCGACGCCCTCAGCCACATCACGGTCGCCGGTCGCGCGGTCGAGGATCCGTTCGCGGTTCCAGGTCGTGAGCCCGAGTTGAAGCTCAGTCAGGCCCGTCAGGCCATAGCGCACGAACAAATCGCCGGCGTCCCAGGTGTCGGTCCGTGTGGCGTCGTCCGTCTGACGCGCGCCGTCGAACAGGCCGAGTTCGACCTGCCAGCGGCCCTTGTCGAGGATGCAGGCAGGCGTGCCCTTGCCGGGGCGATCGGCGCAGAAATCGCGCTCTGGCGCGGACTGAGCCGCCACCGCCGTGGGCGAGGCCAGACAGGTGATCAAGGCGATCAGAAGGGGCGGGCGCATGGCGGATCTCGCAGCGATGTCTCGCCCGATCATGCCGCCCGCGCCTTAATCAGCCGTGACGCCAAGCCGAATATCAGGCCGGCTTTTCTTCCAGACGCTTGTCCAGATAGGCGCCGACGCGGGTTTCGACCGCGCTCATGTGGTCCTGCCAGAAGTGGCTGGCGCCCTCTTCCAGTTCGTAGTCGATGATGATGCCCTTTTGGGTGCGCAGCTTGTTGACCACACGCTCGACCTCGACCGGCGGGACGATGGTGTCGGCCGTGCCGTGCAGGAACAGGCCGGACGCCGGGCAGGGCGCCAGGAAGCTGAAGTCATACATGTTCGACGGCGGCGAGACCGAGATGAAGCCGTCCGTTTCGGGGCGACGCATCAGAAGCTGCATGCCGATGTAGGCGCCGAACTGATAGCCGGCGACCCAGGTCTGGCTGGCGCCGGGGTTGTTGGCCTGGAGCCAGTCGAGGGCGGTGGCCGCGTCGGCCAGCTCGCCGATTCCCGAATCGAACTCGCCCTGCGACTTGCCGACGCCGCGCGAGTTGTAGCGCAGGGTCGCAAAGCCGCGCTGCTGGAACAGCTGGTGCAGGGTGACCGCGACCGGGTTGTTCATATGTCCGCCCGCCTTCGGGTGCGGATGCAGGATCAGAGCGATCGGGGCGTTCGGGCGCTTGCCCGGGGAATAGCGGCCTTCGATGCGACCGGAGGCGCCGGGCAGGATGACTTCAGGCATAGGGGCTCTGGAATCCGTTCAACTGTCATTTCGCGAGTGCGTAATACTTGACCGCGGAGGTGGGACTTTCTAAGTCCCTCCGCAAGCGCGCCGCCTTTGCGAAGGCGCGGGTTCTAGCACAGGAGCCCCGAAAAGCGCGCAATTTTTGAAGGTGCGAAATGCGTCTGTCGACCAAGGGACGATACGCCGTGATGGCGATGGCCGATCTGGCGAAGAACGGCCGCGGCGAGAGCGGTGAAATCCGGGCGGTTTCGCTGGCCGAGATCGCCGCGCGCCAAGAGATTTCGCTGAGCTATCTAGAGCAGTTGTTCGCCCGTCTGAGGAAGAGCGAACTGGTCAAGAGCGTGCGCGGACCGGGCGGCGGATACCGGCTGGCCAAGGCGGCGCACGAGACGGTGGTCGCCGAGATCGTGCTGGCGGTGGATGAGCCGATCCGGGCGACGCGGTGCGTGGCGCATGGCTCGCCCAAGGGCTGCATGCTGGCCGGCGAACGCTGCATCACTCACAATCTCTGGGAAGACCTGGGCGACGAAATCCATCGCTATCTGGCGGGCGTTTCGCTGGAGGATGTGGTGATGAACCGCACGGGACAGCGTCGGCGCAATGTCGAGCCTTCTGCCGTCGGGGTCGCGGCATGACCGGCGTCTATCTGGACTATAACGCCTCGGGCCTGGTGCGACCCGAAGTGCTGGAGATCATGGCCAGGGCCCTGGCCGACAACGGCAATCCGTCGGCGGTGCATGCGGCTGGCCGGCGGGCGCGGGCGCGGGTTGAGACCGCTCGGGCGCAGGTCGCGGACCTGGTCGGGGCCGATCCGACGGCGGTGGTGTTCAACTCGGGCGGCACCGAAGCCAATGCCCAGGGCATCGCCAGCGCCTTGGCGGCAGGATGCGAGCGATTGATCGTGTCGGCGACCGAACATCCTTGCGTGGCCGAGACGGCCGCGAATGCGGGCGTAGCCGTAGAGGTTCTGCCGGTCGATGCGAACGGGGTGGTCGATCTGGACTGGCTGGCGGAGGCGCTGAGCCGCCAGGGCCGGGCCGTGATCGCCATCCATCACGCGAACAACGAAAGCGGCGTCATCCAGCCGATCGCCGAGGCAGCGGCTCTGGTGCGGGCGGCGGGCGGCTGGCTGCATGTCGACGCCATCCAATCGGCGGGCAAGATCGCGGTCGATATGCGCGCGCTGGACGCGGACACCCTGACTTTGTCTGCGCACAAGCTGGGCGGGGCGCAGGGCGTCGGCGCCCTGATCTTCAAGGCAGGCCTGTCGGGCGTGCGGATTTTGCACGGCGCGGGGCAGGAGCGGGGCCTGCGCGCCGGGACCGAGAACGTCCCTGGCATCGCCGGGTTCGGCGTCGCGGCCGATTGCGCCGCGCGGGATCTGGAGACGATGGCCTTGCACGTCGCCTGGCGCGATGCGGCCGAGACGAAGGTCAAGGCCGCGGGCGCGACCATCATCGGCGGCGACGCAGCCCGGCTGCCCAACACCCTGTTCATGGCGGTCGAGGGCTGGGACAGTCCGCAGCAACTGATCACCCTGGACCTGACGGGCGTCATGGTGTCAGCCGGCTCGGCCTGTTCGTCGGGCAAGGTCAAGCCATCCAAGACCATCAGCGCCATGGGCCTGACTGCGCTGGCGACCGGGGGCGTGCGCGTCTCTGGCGGCTGGGGCACGGTCGAGGGTGACTGGGCAAGGTTCGCCGACGCCTGGGTCGCCGCCTACAACAAGCACAAAACGCGCGCCGCCGAGCGCGTGAGAGAGGTCGCCTGATGGCCGCCGTCAAGGAAACCATCGACGCCGTCGCCGCGCTGGAGAAGTACGAGCACGGCTTCACGTCCGACATCGAGACGGAATATGCGCCCAAGGGACTGAGCGCCGAGATCGTGCGCTTCATTTCCGAAAAGAAGGGCGAGCCGGAGTGGATGCTGGAATGGCGTCTGGCCGCCTATGAGCGCTGGCTGGCGATGGAGGAGCCGACCTGGGCGGCGGTCCGTTACGAGCCCGTCGATTATCAAGACCTGTTCTACTATGCGGCGCCCAAGGCGAAGGAGGGGCCCAAGTCGCTGGACGAGGTCGATCCCGAGATCCTGGAAATCTACAAGAAGCTGGGCATCCCGCTGAAGGAGCAGGAGGTGCTGGCCGGGGTGCAGGGCGCACCCAAGGTCGCCGTGGACGCCGTGTTCGACAGCGTGTCGGTGGTCACGACCTTCAAGGAAGAACTGGCCAAGGTCGGCGTGATTTTCATGCCGATTTCCGAGGCCTTGCGCGAATATCCTGATCTGGTGCGGCAATACCTGGGATCGGTGGTGCCGGTCTCGGACAACTATTTCGCGGCGCTGAACAGCGCGGTCTTTTCGGACGGCTCGTTCGTCTACATCCCGCCGGGCGTCAAATGCCCGATGGAGCTGTCCACCTATTTCCGCATCAACGCCAGCCAGACAGGCCAGTTAGAGCGGACCCTGATCATCGCCGACAAGGGGGCCTACGTCTCCTACCTTGAGGGCTGCACCGCGCCGATGCGCGACGAGAACCAGCTGCACGCGGCCGTGGTCGAGATCGTGGCGCTGGACGACGCCGAGGTGAAATATTCGACGGTCCAGAACTGGTATCCGGGCGACGCCGAGGGCAAGGGCGGCATCTACAACTTCGTGACCAAGCGCGCCGACTGCCGGGGTGATCGGTCCAAGGTGTCGTGGACCCAGGTCGAGACCGGCTCGGCCGTGACCTGGAAATATCCGTCCTGCGTTTTGAAGGGCGAGGAGTCGTCCGGCGAGTTCTATTCCATCGCCATCACCAACGGGCATCAGCAGGCTGACACCGGCACCAAGATGATCCACCTGGGCAAGAATTCGAAGTCGCGGATCATCGCCAAGGCGGTGTCGGCGGGTCGGTCGGATTCGACCTATCGCGGTCTGGTCTCTGTGCATCCGAAGGCGACGGGGGTGCGCAACTTCACCCAGTGCGACAGCCTGCTGATCGGCAAGGAGTGCGGCTCGCACACCATCCCCTATATCGAGGCGCGCAACGGCTCGGCCCAGCTGGAGCACGAGGCGACGACGACGCGCTTGTCTGACGACCAGCTGTTCTACGCCCAGCAGCGCGGGTTGTCGCAGGAGGAGGCGGTGGCCCTGCTGGTCAACGGCTTCGTCCGCGACGTGATGCAGAAACTGCCGATGGAGTTCGCCGTCGAGGCGCAGAAGCTGGTGGCGATCAGCCTTGAAGGCTCGGTTGGATAATCAAGAAGAAACAATGCTCAACATCAACAACCTCCACGTCTCTGTCGGCGAAAAGCCGATCCTCAAGGGGCTGACGCTCGACGTTCCCGCCGGCGAAGTGCACGCCATCATGGGGCCGAACGGGGCCGGCAAGTCGACGCTGGGCTATGCCCTGTCGGGACGGCCGGGCTATGAGGCGACGGAAGGATCTGTCGCATGGGCGGGCGAGGACCTGCTGGCGCTGGACCCGGCCGAACGGGCGGCCAAGGGCGTCTTCCTGTCGTTCCAGTATCCGATCGAGATCCCCGGCGTACCGGCCCTGACCTTCGTGCGGACGGCGCTGAATGCGCAAAAGCGCGCGCGCGGCGAGGAGGAGGTGGCGGCGCCCGCTTTCCTGAAGCTGGTTCGTGAGGCGTCCAAGGCGTTGAAGATGGACTTCGACATGCTGAAGCGGCCGCTGAATGTCGGCTTCTCCGGCGGTGAGAAGAAGCGGATGGAGATCCTGCAGATGGCTCTGCTGGAGCCGTCGCTGCTGATCCTGGACGAGACCGATTCCGGCCTGGACATCGACGCCCTGCGCATCGTGTCGGAGGGTGTCAACGCGCTACGCCGTCCCGACCGCGCCATGCTGGTCATCACCCACTATCAGCGCCTGCTCGACTACATCAAACCGGACCGGGTGCATGTGCTGGCCGGCGGCCGGATCGTGGCCTCGGGCGGGCCGGAGTTGGCGCTGGAGCTGGAGGCGGAAGGGTACGACAAGTATCTGCCGCAAGCTGCATGAGCGCGGCCTTCGCCATCGACCTGACCGACGCCGAGACCTATCCGTCGCGACGGACGGAGACGTGGAAATACAGCGACCTGAAGCGCTATCTTCGCGCGGCGCCAGAGCCGTCCGGCACGGCCGAGGTCGGGCCGCCGGGACCGTTTTATAATCTGGGCGGGGAAGCGATCGTCTTCGCCAACGGGCGCGCCGTCGGCGTGACCGACTTCATCGCCTCGGGCGAGCGGACGCTGCGGCTGCGCTATGTGTCGGACGCCGTCGGCACGGGCCACACGGCCAGCGCGCGGGTGTCGGCGCGCGCCGGCGCCAAGCTTCTGCTGCTGGAAACGCACGAGGGCGCGGGCTCGGCCTATGTCGCGCACAATACGCTGGAACTGGACGTGGCGGCCGGGGCCGAGGTGACGCGCGTCGTCCTGGTCGAGGAGCCTGAGGACGCCATCTCCATCGCCGAGGCCCATGTGAAGGTCGAGGCGGGCGGCGTCTATCGCCAGACCATCGTCACGACCGGCGCCAAGCTGCAGCGGATCGAGACGCGCATCACCCACTATGCCCAGGGTGCTCAGGTTCAGGCCGACGGCCTGTATCTGCTGAACGGATCGCGTCATGCGGACCTGACCAGCGTGGTGCGTCATGTGGAACACGACGGCGCGACATCGCAACTGATCAAGGGCGTGGCCCGCGACACGGCGCGCGGCGTCTTCCAAGGCAAAATCGTGGTCGAGCGCGGCGCCGACGGCACCGATGCGCGCATGGGCCACCATGCCCTGATCGCCTCCGAGCGGGCCGAGATCGACGCCAAGCCGGAACTGATCATCTATGCCGACGACGTGCAGTGCGCGCACGGCAACACCGTGGGGACGCTGGACGAGAGCGCCCTGTTCTACATGCAGCAGCGCGGCATTCCGGCCGACGAAGCCCGCGCGCTGCTGACCCAGGCGTTCCTGATCGAGGTCATCGACCGGATCGAGCATGAGGGCGCAAGAGAGGTGGCGCGGGAATGGCTGACGGCCAGACTATGAGTAATTCTCCCCCATCGGGGGAGGGGAACCGCCCGCAGGGTGGTGGAGGGGGCTCACCCCGGACACCGGCCGTGGGGCAAGCCCCCTCCGTCACCGCGCTAGAGCGCGGCGCCACCTCCCCCGATGGGGGAGGATTTGATCCCTATGCCGTGCGGGCGCAGTTCCCGATCCTGTCGCGACAGGTGAACGGCAAGCCGCTGGTCTATCTGGACAACGCGGCCTCGGCGCAGAAGCCGCGCGCGGTGATCGACGCCTTGGTCGCGACGATGGAGGGCGGCTACGCCAACGTCCACCGGGGCCTGCACACCCTGTCGAACGAGGCGACCGAGGCCTTCGAAAAGGCGCGCGAGATCGTCGCTCGCTTCCTCAACGCCGAGAGCGCCGAACAGGTGGTCTGGACCAAGGGCGGGACCGAGGCGATCAATCTGGTGGCCAATGGGCTGGGCCTGTCGATACAGCCGGGCGACGAGATCATCGTCTCGGAGATGGAGCATCACTCCAACATCGTGCCCTGGCATCTGCTACGCGAACGGCGCGGGGCGGTGATCAAGTGGATCCCGGTCAAGGACGACGGGGCGCTGGACATGGCGGCCTATGCCGCCCTGCTGGGGCCCAGGACGCGGATGGTCGCGGTCACCCACATGTCCAACGTGCTGGGAACCATCAATCCGGTCGCCGAGATCAGCCGCCTGGCCCATGCGGCCGGGGCTCAGGTGCTGATCGACGGGTGCCAGGGGGCGGTTCATGCGACGCCGGACGTTCAGGCGATCGGCTGCGATTTCTATGTCCTGACCGGGCACAAGCTGTTTGCGCCCACCGGCATCGGCGCCCTGTACGGCAAGGCCGAGGCGCTTGAGGCGCTGCCGCCCTATCAGGGCGGGGGCGAGATGATCGAGACGGTCGAGCAGGACCGCGTGACCTATGCCCGGCCACCTCACCGGTTCGAGGCGGGGACGCCCCCGATCCTGGAGGCCATCGGCCTGGGCGCGGCCCTAGAATGGCTGGCGCAATACGACCGGGCGGCCGTGCAGGCGCATGAGCATGCCCTTTATCAGCACGCTGTCGACCGACTTCAGGGTCAGAACTGGCTGCGGATTTTGGGGCAGGCCGAAGGCAAGGGCGCGATCCTGACCTTCGCCGTCGAGGGCGCGCACGCCCATGACGTCGCCCAGATCATGGACCGTTACGGGGTCGCGGTGCGGGCGGGTCTGCACTGCGCCGAGCCGCTGGCGAAAAGAATGGGGGTGACGTCGAGCACCCGCGCCTCCTTCGCCCTATATAACACCGTGGAGGATGCCGACGCCTTCGTGGATGCGCTGATCAAGGCGCGGAACTTCTTCGTATAAGCCGATGACAGATCAACCGATTCAAGACAGCGACGCCTTCAAGGACGCCTGGGACGAACCCCAGAAGAGCGCCTTGTCGCAGGCCGAGCTGGACACGCTGACCGATCAGCTGATCGAGGCGCTGAAGACGGTCTATGACCCGGAAATCCCGGTCGACATCTATGAACTTGGTTTGATCTACCGCGTGGACGTCAACGACGATCGCGACGTGGTGGTGGACATGACCCTGACGGCGCCGGGCTGTCCGGTCGCCGGCGAAATGCCGGGCTGGGTCGAGACGGCGGTGGAGAAGGTCGAGGGCGTGCGCAGCGCCAAGGCCAATCTGGTGTTCGATCCGCCGTGGGACGCCTCGAAGATGAGCGACGAGGCCAAGCTGGCCCTGAATATGTTCTGATGGATATGTTCTGATGAGCGAGCTTCAAGCCACATCCCGTCCGCGTCGCCCGCGCCCCAAGGCCGTCACCCTGACGGACGCGGCCGCCGAGCGGGTGCGTGAGATCCTGGACAATGCCGAGAACGATCACATCGGCCTGAGGATCGGCGTCAAGAACGGCGGGTGCGCCGGGCAGGAATACACCTTCGCCTATGCCGACGAGATCGGGCCGATGGACGAGGTGGTCGAGGACAAGGGCGTCACCATCCTGATCGAGCCCCGGGCCGTGCTGTTCCTGATCGGCACCGAGATCGACTATGAGACGACGCGACTGGCGTCCAAGTTCGTGTTCCACAATCCGAACCAGACCGACGCCTGCGGCTGCGGCGAGAGCGTGACCATCGTGCCGGTCGCCGCCGACTGAGATGGCCCCGGTCTGATGGCCTACGACCCCGACTTCGGCGAATGGGTGCGCGAGCATTTCCACGCGCTCGGCCGTCTGGAGATCAAGCGGATGTTCGGCGGGGCAGGGGTCTATGCCGCCGGCGTCATGTTCGCCCTGCTGGACGACGGCGTGGTCTGGTTGAAGGGTGACGAGGCGCTGGGCGAGGCCTTCGTCGAGGCCGGCTCGCGTCAATTCACCTATCCAACCAAGGACGGCCGCACGATGAGCATGGGCTACTGGACCCTGCCCGAAGCGGCCTTGGACGATCCCGACGAAGCCGTCGCCTGGGCGCGGCGGTCGCTGGATGTGGCGGTCAAGAAGGCGTCGAGAAAGAAGCGCTAGCCCGCATCAGGTCGAACCATCCGAACCGAGTGCCCTGGGTGCGCCTCGGCCTCCGCTCTGGCGCATCGAACGGCGCTTTTGGCGTCGGTGAAAACGCCTTCGAACAGGCCGTCGCTTGAGGTGATGCGCCATCGATCGCCGACAGGCTGGATCGTCAGGGTTTCGATGGCGGGTGGTGAGGCCAGGGGCGTAATCATTGTGTCAGGCGGTGTTGGTCGCGGTTCAGGCGGTCGGCCTCGGCCTGAAGTCTGGCGGCGAGACGTTCGGCCGAGATGCGATCGGGCAGGGGGCGGGTGCAGGCGTTGTTGATCGCTACGGCCCAACCGCTGGCGCGAGGCACGACACGATAGCGTCGGGGAGGGGCGCCGCGGGTCACGCCGCCCTCGACATGGCCCTGCATCATCGCGCGCGGCCCTTGCGGATCGGGGCGCCGAACAGGGCGCCGATGAAGGTCATCGCCATCTGAAGGGTTGTCGGCGCCGGGACGGGACGTTTCAGGGTCTCGGCCAGCAGGTGGGAACGGCTCATGGTCATCTCCTTGGAGCGGCAGAAGACGCCCGATCCCCGTAAAGTCGCCATGTCGAAAGCCTCGCCGGGCGTAATGCGGACCTAAAGCGGCGCGATCGGAAGGCCTTGTGGCCACGCAGATGTGGGCCGTTCCGCGGTCACGCTTGAACCGCAGGTCTTTCAAACCACATACTCATCCGAACGCCGTCGGAATCGACGGGCCGTCATGCGCCGGTCGGGCCTCTTGCCCGGCGGACCCTGGCGGCGGGCCGGAGATGATCAATGGCCCAGGAGTACGCATCATGACTGAACCAAAAATCCTGCCCGTCCTGCCGCTGAGAGACATCGTCGTCTTCCCGCACATGGTCGTGCCGCTCTTCGTCGGACGCGAAAAGTCGGTGAAGGCGCTGGACGAGATCATGAAGGGCGAAAAGCAGATCCTGCTGGCGACCCAGAAGAACAGCGTCGATGACGATCCGTCGCCGGACGCCATCTATCCCACCGGCGTGCTGGCTTCGGTGCTGCAGCTGCTGAAACTGCCCGACGGCACGGTCAAGGTGCTGGTGGAGGGCAAGGGTCGCGCGCGCCTGACCCGCTTCACCGACCGCGAGGAGTATTTCGAGGCCGAGGCCGTCGAGATCGAGGACGAAGCCGGCGACGCCTCGCAGGCCGAGGCCATGCTGCGCGCCGTGGTCGAGCAGTTCGAAAACTATGTGAAGCTGAACAAAAAGGTCCCGCCCGAGGCCCTCAGCTCCATCCCCCAGATTACCGACGCCTCCAAGCTGGCGGACTCGGTCGCAGCACACCTGTCGGTCAAGATCGCCGACAAGCAGGGCCTGCTGGAAACCTTCGACGTGCCCAAGCGACTGGAGAAAGTCTATGGGCTGATGGAGGGCGAGATCTCGGTCCTTCAGGTCGAGAAGAAGATCCGCTCGCGCGTGAAGCGCCAGATGGAGAAGACCCAGCGCGAATATTATCTGAACGAGCAGATGAAGGCGATCCAGCGCGAGCTGGGCGAGACCGACGACGCGCGCGACGAGATCATGGATCTGGAGAAGCGCATCCGAAAGACGCGCCTGTCCAAGGAAGCGCGGACCAAGGCCGAGGCCGAGGTCAAGAAACTGCGTAACATGAGCCCGATGTCGGCGGAATCGACCGTCGTGCGCAATTATCTCGACTGGCTGCTGTCCGTGCCTTGGGGCAAGGCCAAGCAGAAGCCGATCGACCTGGCCAAGGCCGAGGACATCCTGGAGGAGGATCACTTCGGCCTGGAGAAGGTCAAGGAACGGATCATCGAGTATCTGGCAGTCCAGGCCCGCACCGGCAGCCTGAAAGGTCCGATCCTGTGCCTGGTCGGCCCTCCCGGCGTCGGCAAGACCTCGCTGGCCAAGTCCATCGCCAAGGCGACAGGGCGTGAATATGTCCGGATGTCGCTGGGCGGCGTGCGCGACGAGAGCGAGATCCGCGGCCACCGCCGGACCTATATCGGCTCCATGCCCGGCAAGATCATTCAGTCGATGAAGAAGGCCAAGACGACCAACGCCTTCGTCCTGCTGGACGAGATCGACAAGCTGGGATCGGACTGGCGCGGCGATCCGTCGTCGGCCCTGCTTGAGGTGCTGGACCCGGCCCAGAACTCGACCTTCGGCGACCACTATCTGGAGGTGGACTACGACCTGTCCCAAGTGATGTTCGTGACGACCGCGAACAGCCTGAACATGCCGCAGCCGCTGATGGACCGGATGGAGATCATTCGGGTCTCGGGCTACACCGAGGACGAGAAGGTCGAGATCGCCAAGCGCCACGTCCTGCCCAAGCAGCTGGCGGACCACGGGCTGAAGGACGGCGAACTGATCGTGCCGGAAGACACGATCCGCGACCTGATTCGCTATTACACCCGCGAGGCCGGCGTCCGTTCTCTGGAGCGCGCTCTGGGCGGTCTGGCGCGCAAGGCCGTGCGCGAAATGGCCAAGACGGGCGCCAAGTCGATCACGGTCGATGAGGCCAAGTTGGCCGACTATGCGGGCGTTAAGAAGTTCCGCTATGGCGAGACGGACGAGGAAGATCAGGTCGGCATCGTTACGGGTCTGGCCTGGACTGAGTTCGGCGGCGACATTCTGACCATCGAGGCGATCAAGATGCCGGGCCGCGGGCGCATGACCGTGACCGGCAATCTGAAGGACGTGATGAAGGAGTCGATCTCGGCTGCGGCGTCCTACGTTCGGTCGCGGGCCTTGGCCTTCGGCGTCAAACCGCCGGTGTTCGAGAAGACCGACATCCACGTCCACGTGCCGGACGGCGCTACGCCCAAGGACGGCCCGTCCGCCGGCGTGGCCATGACGGTGGCGATGGTCTCTGTTCTGACCGGTATCCCGATCCGCAAGGATATCGCCATGACCGGCGAGATCACCCTTCGCGGCCGCGTCACCGCCATCGGCGGCCTGAAGGAGAAGCTGCTCGCGGCCCTGCGCTCCGGCGTCAAGACGGTGCTGATCCCGCAGGAGAACGAGAAGGATCTCGCCGACGTGCCGGACAATGTGAAGTCGGCGCTGGAGATCGTGCCGATCTCCACGGCGGACGAGGCGCTGAAGTGGGCGTTGGTCGGCACCCTGACGCCGGTCGAGTGGGACGAGGCGGCCGAGCCCCTGCCTGCCCCCGCGCCGCCGATCGAAGGGCCAGCGGTCACCGTCAGCCACTGAGACGCGCCTAAAGCATGACGCCGTCGGGAGACCTCCTGGCGGCGTTTCGCTTTTGACGCAACCGTCGATCTGTCCTTTAGTGATTCGGCTGGGGAGACGACGATGACCAAGGCAGAACTGATTGGCCGCATGGCTGCGGCGGCGAACATCAGCCGCGATCAGGCGAAAGCCGCGCTGGAGGCCTTTACGGACGGCGTGACCGAGTCGCTGACGCGAGGCGCGGATGTGAAGCTGATCGGCTTCGGCAGTTTCGTCGCCGTGGACCGCAAGGCCGGCGTGGCGCGCAATCCGCAGACCGGCGCGGCCGTCGCGCGCCCCGCCTCGCGCACCGCGCGCTTTCGCCCGGGCGAAGGTTTGAAAAGCGCCTTGAACGGTTGAGGCGCGACGGGCATAAGCCCGTCTCTGCCCTTGGGGGCGGCTAGCTCAGCTGGTCAGAGCATCTCGTTTACACCGAGAGGGTCGGCGGTTCGAACCCGTCGCCGCCTACCAAACAAAAAGGCCGCCGGATCGCTCCGGCGGCCTTTCGTCTGTCTGAATCGGGCTGTGATTAGAAGCGGAAGCTGGCCCGCAGCAGCAGCGAATAGCGGACATAGTCTTCCAGAAGCTCGGCGTCGCCGGTCAGCGACAGCATGCCCAGTTCGTTGCCGAAGTTCAGGCGGAAGCCCAGGATCGGCCCGCCGCCTTCGATGGCGTCCGGCGACAGGATGAAGTCTGGGCCGCCGCTGGCGAAGCGGGCGATGGTTTCGCCGGCGTCGACCGAGAGGTTCTGACGATAGCCGATGCGCAGTTCCGGACGGATCCAGCCGTTGCGGCCGAAGCCATAGCCGACGTTCATCGCCGCCACCGCCGAGAAGATGTGGCTGTCGCGCGAATCGATGTCGAGATCGAAGCCGTCGCCGCCGCCCTTCTCGCTGCGCGAGCCTTCCGACAGGCTGAAGTACTCGCCGTAGATTTCGGGGCGGATGTTCAGACGGCCGAAGTTGCGCTCATAGGAGGCGCCGCCGGCGACCGCCGCGGTCCAGCCGTGCCAGTCGGACTTGTTGTTCAGATAGACGCCGGTGGCGACCAGCGAACGGTCCGCGCTGAAGGAGGCATAGCCGCCGGCCGCACGGGCCCAAGTCGTCCAGTACTGACCCTGAGCGCGCCAGTAGAGCCCCAGCTCCAGCAGGTTGGCTGACAGAACCTCTTCGGCCTCGGCCTCGGGATCCTTGATGTCGGACGAGGTGA
Source organism: Brevundimonas vesicularis (assembly GCF_044807075.1). Classification (GTDB taxonomy): domain Bacteria; phylum Pseudomonadota; class Alphaproteobacteria; order Caulobacterales; family Caulobacteraceae; genus Brevundimonas; species Brevundimonas vesicularis_G. The sequence goes on along the minus strand of NZ_CP085234.1, from coordinate 2,340,883 downwards.
AGGCGGCCGAGATGCCGACGGCGCCCAGGCTGGTGCCCTTTTCGACGCCGCCCGCGACGCCGAAGCCCTCGGACCGGAAGCCGTAGGAATCGGTCTTGTCCTTGTCGGCGTAGAAGTTGATCTCCTGCACCCAGGCGCTGGTTTCACCCGGCGCAGCGGCGGCGTTGCGGCCGGTCAGCGCGCGGGTGACCGCATCGACGCCGGCCGACAGCGACATCAGCGGTCCGCCGGAGTGATCGGGCAGCATCTGCTCATAGGCGTCGATGAAGCCGTCGCGCGACGTCTGCGACAGGAACAGGTTGCGCAGGGCCTCATTGGAGCCCAGCGCGCCATAGACGGCGTCGAAGGCGGACGCCTCGACCGAGATTAGACCGGCCTCGGAAGCCGTTCGGCGACGGGCGTCGACATAGACGGTGTTGCCGGCCACGCCGCCCTGCACGACGTAAAGATAGGGCGAGTTGTCCGACAGCAGGGTCTGGTTGATCTGACCCACATTCAGCGTGCCGGCCGTGATGACGTTGAACCGCTCAGGCTGATCGATCAGCGACGAGAAGCGGACGCCCAGGGTAGAGCCTGTCGCCAGGGTCGCATTGCCGCTGACGTTGAAGCCGCCGGCGCGGTCGTTGGCAGGGTCAAGATTGACCAGCAACGTCCCTTCGGCGCCGATGTTCAGGTTGGAGATCGCGGTGGCGCCGGTCTGGGTCGCGGCCAGTGTGCCCTTGGACACGTTGATGTCCAGCAGGCCGTCGCTGTTGGCGATCGCGCCGGTCACGACCGCGCCGCCGCTGATGTTCAGCCGGTCGGCGCCGGCGCCGAAATCGATGTCGCCATTGATGACGCCGTTCTCGATATTGAGCGTGTCCGCGCCAGAACCCAGCTTTATCGCGCCGACGATGGCCGGTTCGCTGCTATCCGGCACGCCGTCCTTGTCCGTGTCCGTCGCCGTGCTGCCTGCGGCGGCGGCGATTCCGTATTGACGCAGGGTGACGCCGGTCGTGTTCGCCGACAGGTCGATAGCGGTGACCTTGCCGTCAACGGCAGTGGTGTCGGTCGTGCTCGCCGTCAGCGAGCCGATGATGGAGCCGGCGTTGCTCAGCTGGGTCAGCGAACCGGACTGGTCACGGATGACCGTAGCCGAGCCGTGATTGCCGCCGAATGACGCGACGATATTGCCGGTGTTGGTCAGCGATCCGACGTTGGCGCCCGCGCCGATCAGGACGGCGGTGGCGTTCTCGGTCTTGGAGCCCGAGGCCACGGCCTGGATGGCGCCCGAGTTGTTGATCGTCGGGGCGGTGACGCCCGAACCAATCCAGACGCCGGTCGCATTGGCGTCCACGGCGGTCGATGAGATGCCGCCCTCGTTACGCAGGCCGCCGACGACGTTGACGGCTTGACCGTCGGTCACACCCAGTTGCACGGCGCGCGACTCCACGCCGGAGTAAAGCCCGGATCCGATGATCGTACCGCGGTTGATCAGGCCATAGGCCGCATCGCCTGTACCGACGGCGCCGAGGGTTACAGTGTTGGTCGTGGAGCCGATCAGCAAGGCAGGCGCGCCGCCCAGCGACGTGATGGAGGCGGCCGTCTCGCTGGCGTCGGGAATTCCGTCGCCGTCACGGTCCGTGTCGTCACGGTTCTTGACGCCGTCGCCGTCATCGTCCTCGTCGCCGTTCTTGACGCCGTCGTTGTCGTCGTCGCCCTCGATGCCTGCGGCGGAGTAGGCCAATGCCTTATCCAGCAGCACGCCGCCGGCGACGTTGGCGCCGACGCGCACGGCGGGTCCGCCCTGCAGCAGGTCGTCGGCGTCGAGTTCGTCGAGGAACACCGTCGTCGCGTTGTCGAAAGCGCCGGTCGTCGGACGCGCGGGCGGCGGGGTGGTGTACCGATATCCCGTGGCCACCACGGAGGAATGGATCTTGAGCGCGCCGCCGACGTCGCCTTCGATGGACACACCCGACGCATTGGCGCCGAGCGCCGAGATGGAGCCGGCAAGGTCAACGTTGCCGGAAATCGGGCCTGTGGTGCGGATGGCGGCGCTGTCATTGCCAGTGACACGGACCGTGCCCAGGCTCTGAAGCTTGCCGTTCAGCGCGGATTCGACCGCCAGCCCGTAGGAGTTGTTGCCCTCCACGGCGATCACACCCGTGCCTTCGACCAGAATGTTGCCGGTGAAGGGTGAGGCGCCAGTGACCCGCACGCCGTAGCGGCCGGTTCCGGTGGCGAAAGAACCGTCCAGGTCGCCGTCGCCGTCGGTGTCCTTGATGTCAGCGGTTTCCTGAGTGTCATTGACGGTGATCGTGCCACCGACGATCACCGAGCCGGTGTTGCCTCCGTTGACCAGAAGACCCGTCGAGCCGTCAGCCGACTTGTCCATCGTGATCGAGCTGCCACTGTCCAGATCGACAGTGTTGTTGCTGTTCAGGGTAACCGCCGCGCCCGACGCGACGGCGACGCTGCCGCCGCTGGCGATGCGGATGTTGTCGGCGGCCGTGCCCGTCGCATTGGACGTCTGGATCGGCGTGGTCCGGGCGTTCGAGATGACGATCTCGGCCTGGGATCCTGTGGCGACCATCAAGGGGGCGATCGCCACGGCGGTCGCGAGCAAAATACGCATTCGGTAGAAACCCCTGGTGGTCACGCGTCACGTTACGGCAGCCCCTTTAGCAGGGTCCGCGCCAGCGTTCCAAGTTTATCGAATTTGAGGCGAATGCAAGGCCGTGATGGTCCTTAGGTGATCCTGTAGGGCGACCCTCGTTCGCTCGTCGATGCCCGATAGGCCGAATGCGGAGGGAATCGCGACGGCGCGCACTTGAGCTTTGCCGCGCCCGGGTTTACGGGCGTCGAACGGTCCAAAGGCCGCGTCCCGTGGACGCATCCAACGCACCCCTCCGGCGTTCGACAGCCCAGACCAGGCGAGAACACTCCATGAGCATGACAGACCTCGACGTCCAGGAAAGCGAACTCCGACTGATTCCGGGGCTGGACGTGGAAGTCGCCGATACGCTGCGGGCCTTGAAGGCGGCGGCGATGGACGAGCGGCCCCGGCTGGTGGACACCACAATGCTGTATGCGCCCCGCTCGGGCGGCGTGAAGCGCTACATCCTGTCCAAGAAGGCGTGGATCGAGGCCAATCGGCCGGGAATCAGTCACTCGTTGATTGTGCCCGGCGCGCGGCACAAGGCGCGGGCCGACGGCATCGTGCAACTGCGGGCGACCAAGCTGCCGTTCGGCGACGGCTATCGCTGGCCCAGTTCGGTGAAGCGCTGGAGCGCCTGGGTCGCGGCGATGAAGCCGTCGATCATCGAAGCCGGAGATCCTTACACACCGGGGCAGGGGGCTTTGGAGGCCGGGCAGCGGGTCGGATGCCCGGTCGTCGGCTTCTGCCACTCCGATCCGGCCGGGCTGGCCGCGCTGCATTTCGGCGAATGGGCGAAGAAGCCGGTGGAGAAGCGCTGGGCGAAGCTTTTCTCGCAGTTTGATCGGGTCGTGTCGCCCAGTCGCTTTATCGCGCGGCGCCTGGAAGAGGCCGGTGTGAACAACATCGTCATCCGGCCTCTGGGCGTGGAGATCGACACCTTCCGTCCGGACCGTCGTGACCGGCAGTGGCTGCTGAAACAGCTGGGTCTGGGCGACGACGCGCGCCTGCTGTGCTTCGCCGGTCGTCCGGCCAAGGAAAAGAACGTCGACGTGCTGATCGAGGCGGTCCAGAAGCTGGGCGCCCCCTATCACTTGGTGCTGGTTGGCGCAGGCGCGGGGATGCCCGAGGAAGATCGCGTCATCTCCATGCCCTATGAAAGCGATCCCAAGGCGGTCGCAAAGATCATCGCCAGCTGCGACGCCTTCGTTCACGCCAATGATAAAGAGCCGTTCGGGCTGATCGTTTTGGAGGCCATGGCCTGCGGACGGCCCGTGGTCGGGGTCAATGCGGGCGGCGTCGCCGAGACGGTCGACGAGAGCGTGGGGCAACTGGCCGCCAGCGCGGATGCCGACGACTATGCCCAGGCGGTCGAGGCCCTGTTCGCGCGCGATATCGAAGCGATCGGCCGGGCGGCGCGAGAGAAGGCGGTCAGCCAGTTCGCCTGGAACCGCGTCTTCGAAGACCTCTGCATGGTCTATGGCGAGCTGACGGGCGAAGCGGCGTTCGTGAACCCGGATATAGCGTTGCCGCTGCACTGAAGCGCCCAGAGCTGTGACCCGTTCGAATGGCGCGTTCCCGAAAACGGGAGTGCGCCACTTCTTTTATATCGATGTCTTGAAAAGAAGTGGCGCGAGTGACGGGGCTCGAACCCGCGACCTCCGGCGTGACAGGCCGGCACTCTAACCAACTGAGCTACACCCGCGTATCAGGTCGAAACTTTTGAGCTGTTTCGAAAGCTTTTTGGGAAGGCGGTGTGCGCCACTCTTCTATTTCTAGAGAGAGTGGCGCGAGTGACGGGGCTCGAACCCGCGACCTCCGGCGTGACAGGCCGGCACTCTAACCAACTGAGCTACACCCGCGTTTCCCGGCCGAAGCGGCTGTGCGCCCCGGCGAGGGGCGTCGTTTAGGCGGGCTGACACATCGCGTCAAGCGACCTTTTCGGAGAAACGCGCCCCTCAACGCGACGGGGCTGTGGACGGTGTCACGATCGCCGCCTGGGGCGGGCTGTGCGGGCCCGCTACGCCGCCGTCGGCAGGCTCATGGGCCGCCACGGCGGGAGGCGGCGGCTCATAGTGGACGCCGACGCCCGGCCCCAGCGGCAGGTCGAAGGCCACCCAGGCCGCCACCATGGCCAGACCGGCGACCAGGAAGGCTCCGGCATACGGCAGCATGGTCGCCATCAGCGATCCCAAACCGAATCGCGGATCCCAGCGCTGGGCGAAAGTCAGGATCAGCGGGAAGTAGCTCATCAACGGCGTGGCGATGTTGGTGACGGAATCACCCATGCGATAGGCGGCGGTCGTCATCTCGGGCGAAATACCCAGCAGCATGAACATCGGCACCACGATGGGCGCCAGGGCCGACCACTTGGCCGAGGCCGAGCCGATGAACAGATCGAAGAAGCACGAGACGAAGACCACGCAGATCAGCAGCAGAGGGGCGGGTAGGGCCAGCGTCTTCAGACCCGCCGCCGCATTGACCGCCAGGATCGGCCCCAGCCCCGACCAGTTGAACATGGCCACGAAGTGCGCGGCGAAGAAGGCCAGCACGATATAAGGCGCCAACTGGGCGATGCCGTCGCGCATCATTGTGACCATGTCGCGGTGCGACTGGATCGTGCCGGCTCCGGCCCCATAGGCCCCGCCGGTGACGAAGAAGGTGATGGCGAAGAAGGCGACCAGGGACTTGTAGAGCGGATTGAACTTCTGCTCGGGGTCCACCTCGGGATCGACGAACGGCGAGCCCGGTATGAAGGTCAGCAGGGCCCAGAGCGCGATCATGCCCAGAAGCGCCAGGCCGGCGAACTTCAGGCCGCGCTTTTCGGCGGCGGTCAGGGGCTGTTTTTCCGAAGCGTTCGGGGCGGCGACGACCTCTGACGGCTTCCAGACGCCGAGGCGCGGCTCGATCACCCGGTCGGTCAGGAACCAGACGATGGGGGTGAAGACGAAGACGACGCCGACGATGAAGAACCAGTTGCCCGCGATATTCACGGAATAGGACGGATCGATCAGGCGGGCGGCCGGCTCGGTGATGCCAAGGATCAGGGCGTCGCTGGCGCCTGGAAACAGGTTGCCGGCGTATCCGCCCGACACGGCGGCGAAGCCTGCGGCCAGACCCGCCAGCGGATGGCGGCCCGCTGCGGCGAAAATGACGGCCGCCAGCGGGATGACCACGACATAGGAGGCGTCCGACGCGTGATGGGACACCATGCCGGTGATCACGACGACGGGCGTCAGTATGGAACGCGGAGCGTTGAGCAGGGCGCCGCGAATGGCGGTCGCGAACATCCCCGTGCGTTCGGCGACGGACGCGCCATAGATAATGGTGATGACGATCCCGAGGGGCGGGAAGTCCGCCAGGGTGCGGGGCATGCCGATGATCAACTGTTCCAGGTTCTCTCCGGACAGCAGGCTCTTTGCGACCAGGTGATCGCCGGTGACCGGATTGACGGCGGACCAGCCCAAGCCGGCGCCGACCATGCTGAGGACGATCAGACCGCCGATCAGCCACAGGAACAGGAAGACAGGATCGGGAAGTCGATTGCCGATCCGTTCGACAGCGTTCAGGGCGCGGCTGGCTAGGCTCATTCGGATGACTTTCGGTTACGCGATCGGCTCGCCAATAGGCCTTTGCAGCCCGGCGACGCGCAAGCGTCGGCCCTGCGACATATGGCGCGCAAAGTTGCGAGCCGTTCTCAATGAAAATCCAATGGCCGCAGGGGTTTGAACGGCGGCGGTCTTGGGTCTAAGAAGCGCCGAATCCCGCCTCTCCCCGGCGGACGAGGTTCTTCGAATGAACGCATTCCTTCTCGAATATCTTCCGGTCCTGGTCTTCGCCGGCGTAGCCGCCTTCATCGGCATTCTTTTCATCGTGCTGCCGCTGCTGCTGGCGCCGAAGAGCCCCGATAGTGAGAAGCTGTCGGCCTATGAGTGCGGCTTCAACGCCTTCGATGATGCCCGAATGAAGTTCGACATCCGCTTCTATCTGGTGTCGATCCTGTTCATCATCTTCGACCTGGAAGTCGCCTTCCTGTTCCCGTGGGCGGTGTCGATGTTCGATCTGTCGCACGCCGGCATGGTCTTCGCCTTCTGGTCGATGATGGTCTTCCTTGGCGTGCTGACCATTGGCTTCATCTACGAATGGAAGAAGGGAGCCCTGGAATGGGAGTAGTCGCCGCTTCCAAGCCCGCAGGTCTGGTGTCCGCATCGGGCGCGCCGCTCGTTCCGGCCGGCGCCGGCGCGCGTTCGACCGTCGAGGGTTATGACCCCAAGGTCCACGACAAGTTCTTCGAGGCCGTGAACATGGAGCTCGGCGAGCGCGGCTATCTGGTCGCCGCCGCCGACGACGTCATCAACTGGGCCCGCACGGGCTCGCTGATGTGGATGACGTTCGGCCTGGCCTGCTGCGCCGTCGAGATGATCCAGATGTCGATGCCGCGTTTCGACGTCGAGCGCTTCGGCATGGCGCCGCGCGCCAGCCCGCGTCAGTCGGACCTGATGATCGTCGCTGGCACCCTGACCAACAAGATGGCCCCGGCCATCCGCAAGGTCTACGACCAGATGCCTGATCCGCGCTATGTCGTGTCGATGGGCAGCTGCGCCAACGGCGGCGGCTACTACCACTATAGCTACAGCGTCGTGCGCGGTTGCGACCGCGTTGTGCCGGTGGACGTCTACGTGCCCGGCTGCCCGCCGACGGCCGAGGCGCTGCTTTACGGCCTGCTGCAACTGCAGAAGAAAATCCGTCGCACGGGGACCATCGACCGATGACCTCTCTAGCTGTTCAAGCGCAACACGAAGCCGCCCTGACGCCGCTGGGCGCGGAGATGGTCGGCGCCCTGGGCGTCGAGGCCCAGGTGGCGTTCGGCGAGCTGACGCTTGTCGCGCCGCGCGAGCGGATCGTCGAGGTGCTGACGACGCTGCGCGATCAATTCGGCTTCCAGCAACTGCTCGACCTGTGCGGCGTGGACTATCCGGATCGCAAGGAGCGGTTCGAGGTGGTCTATCACCTGCTGTCGATGACGCGGAACGCGCGCCTGCGGGTCAAGGTCTCGACCGACGAGACCCAGCCGGTGCCGTCGGTCATCTCGGCCTATCCGGCCGCCAACTGGTTCGAGCGTGAAGCCTACGACATGTACGGCATGCTGTTCTCGGGCCACCCGGACATGCGTCGCCTGCTGACGGACTATGGTTTCGAAGGCCATCCGCTGCGCAAGGACTTCCCGATGACGGGCTATGTCGAGGTCCGCTACGACGAGGAACAACGGCGCGTGGTCTATGAGCCGGTCAAGCTGACCCAAGAGTTCCGCACCTTCGATTTCCTGTCGCCCTGGGAGGGCGCCGAATACCCCGCGCCGGTCCTCACCGGCGACGAGAAGGCGGGAGGCCAGGCGTAATGGCTGACGGAAACCCCACCCTGCCGCCGCTGGGCGTCGATGTGTTCGAGGACGACCTCGACACCCGCACCGCCCACGCGCGCGAGATGGAAGACCGCAAGTTCACCATCAACTTCGGTCCGCAACACCCGGCCGCGCACGGCGTGCTGCGCCTGGTGCTGGAGCTGGACGGCGAGATCGTCGAGCGCGTCGATCCGCACATCGGCCTGCTGCACCGCGGCACCGAAAAGCTGATGGAGGCCCGCACATACCTTCAGAACGTGCCGTATCTGGACCGGTTGGACTACGTCTCGCCGATGAACCAGGAGCACGCCTTCTGCCTGGCCATCGAGAAGCTGCTGGGTATCGAGGTTCCGTATCGGGCGCAGCTGATCCGCGTTCTGTATTCGGAAATCGGCCGCATCCTGTCACACATGCTGAACGTGACGACCCAGGCCATGGACGTCGGCGCCCTGACGCCGCCGCTCTGGGGCTTTGAGGAACGCGAAAAGCTGATGGTGTTCTACGAGCGCGCCTGCGGCGCCCGTCTGCACGCCAACTATTTCCGTCCCGGCGGCGTCCACCAGGACCTGCCGATGGACCTGATCGACGACATCGGCCGCTGGTGCCACGAGTTCCCGCCGGCGCTGAAGGACATCGAAAGCCTGGTCACCGAGAACCGCATCTTCAAACAGCGCAACGTCGACATCGGCGTGGTGTCCAAGCAGCAGGCCCTGGAATGGGGCTTCACCGGCGTGATGCTGCGCGGTTCTAACATCGCCTGGGACCTGCGCAAGTCGCAGCCCTATGAGTGCTATGCCGAGCTCGACTTCGACGTGGTCGTCGGCAAGAACGGCGACTGCTGGGACCGCTATCTGGTGCGCATCGAGGAGATGAAGCAGTCGGTGCGGATCATGGAGCAGTGCATCCACAAGCTGCGCAACTGCCCCGGCGAGCCGGTGATGGTCGAGGACAACAAGATCGTCCCGCCGCGCCGTGGCGAGATGAAGCGCTCGATGGAGTCGCTGATCCACCACTTCAAGCTCTACACCGAGGGCTTCAAGACGCCTGAGGGCGAGGTCTACGCCTCGGTCGAGGCGCCCAAGGGCGAGTTCGGCATCTATCTGGTGTCGGACGGCACCAACAAACCTTATCGCGTGAAGATCTCGGCGCCGGGCTTCCGCTCGCTGCAGGCTATGGACTGGATGAACCGTGGCCACCAGCTGGCCGACGTGTCCGCCATTTTGGGCTCGCTCGACATCGTTTTCGGAGAAGTGGACCGATGAGCGTTCGTCGTCTCGCCAAGGAACAGCCCGCATCGTTCGCCTTCTCGGCCGATACGACCGCCAAGGCCGAATGGTGGATCAAGAAATATCCGGAAGGTCGTCGCCAGTCGGCGGTGATCCCGATCCTGTGGCTGGTGCAAAAGCAGGAAGGCTGGGTGTCCGAGCCCGCCATCCGCGCCATCGCCGAGCTGTTGGACATGGCCTATATCCGGGTGCTGGAGGTCGCGACCTTCTACACCATGTTCATGCTGGAGCCGGTCGGCAAGACGGCGCTGATCCAGGTGTGCGGCACCACGCCGTGCATGCTGCGCGGCGCCAATGAGTTGATGCGTGTCTGCAAGGAAAAGATCGGTCCCAAGGATCATGTGTCCGCCGACGGCCGCTTCACCTGGCAGGAAGTCGAGTGCCTGGGCGCCTGCTCCAACGCGCCGATGGCCCAGATCAACGACTACTATTTCGAGGATCTGACGCCCGAGACGATCGGCCGGATCATCGACGACTTCGCCGCCGGCAAGACGCCCGAGCCGGGCTCCTACATCGGTCGCACCAATGCGGCGCCGGAAGGCGGGCCCAAAACCCTGCTCGACGCGACGCTGTATGATGGCTCGGCCGCCAAGCCGATCAAGAAGCTGCCGAACAGCGACCCCGCGCCGGTCGAGAAGGCGCCGGCCTGATGTCGCCGCCGGATCTGAACACCGAGGAGGGCCGCGCAGCCTACCGCAAGGAACTGCGCAACGTCGGGCGTCCGCTGCGCGCGGGCGGCCTGGCCATGGTCGTCGGCGCGGCCGTTCTGATCCTGATCTCGCGTCAGGGCGCGGTCGGACCGTGGGCGGTCAATCTCTCCTACTTCATGCTGGCGGCGGGCTGGGTGATGGTCATCGCGGCCATCTGGATGCGCACGCGCCACCACAAGCGCCGTCTGGCGGAGGGGCTGTGATGGCGAAGCAAGCCAAGCCTGTTGATTTCAAAACCTTCTACCTGCTCGGCCTTGCCGATGTGGTCATGGGGTTGGGGCTAATCGTATTGACGCTGATGGGTGTCATCCCGGTCGATCTGGACGTCATGATACCCGTGGGCGCGCTGATAGCCGTCATGGGCGTCGGGATCGCGCTGTGGGGCCGTAGCATGATGAAGCGCGCGGACACGCGCGGAGATCGGAACTGAAGATGGTCGGCATTCTCGAAGACAAGGATCGCATCTTCACCAACCTGTACGGCTTCCACGACTGGACGCTGGACGGGGCGAAGAAGCGCGGCGCCTGGAACGCCACCAAGGACATGCTGGACCTTGGCCGCGACTGGATCATCAACAACGTCAAGGCCTCGGGTCTGCGTGGCCGGGGCGGCGCGGGCTTCTCGACCGGCCTGAAGTGGTCGTTCATGCCCAAGGAAGTGAAGGATCGTCCTCACTACCTGGTCATCAACGCCGACGAATCCGAGCCCGCGACCTGCAAGGACCGCGAGATCATGCGCCATGATCCGCACCTGCTGATCGAAGGCGCGCTGATCGCCAGCTTCGCGATGCAGGCCCATGCCTGCTACATCTATCTGCGCGGCGAATACGTCCTGGAGCGCGAGCGCATGGAAGCCGCCGTCAAGCAGGCCTATGAGGCCAAGCTGATCGGCGACGGCAACGTCCACGGCTGGGACTTCCACGTCTATATCCATCATGGCGCGGGCGCCTACATCTGCGGCGAAGAGACGGCCCTGCTGGAATCGCTGGAAGGCAAGAAGGGTCAGCCGCGCCTGAAGCCGCCGTTCCCGGCCGGTGCGGGCCTGTACGGCTGCCCGACCACGGTGAACAACGTCGAGTCGATCGCCGTCGTCGGCACGATCCTGCGTCGGGGCGCCGACTGGTTCGCCAGCTTCGGCCGTCCGAACAACACCGGCACCAAGCTGATGTCCCTGTCCGGCCACGTGAACACGCCCTGCGTGGTCGAAGAGGCCATGTCGATCCCGCTGCGTCAGCTGATCGAGGATCACGGCGGGGGCGTGCGCGGCGGCTGGAGCAATCTGAAGGCCATCATCCCCGGCGGCGCGTCCTGCCCGGTCATCACGCGCGAACAGGCCGAGACGGTCTTGATGGACTTCGATTCCATGCGCGAGGTTCGCTCGTCGCTGGGCACCGCCGGCGTGACGGTCATGGACGAATCCACCGACATCGTGAAGGCGATCGCCCGCATCAGCTACTTCTTCAAGCACGAGAGCTGCGGCCAGTGCACGCCGTGCCGCGAAGGCACCGGCTGGATGTGGCGCGTGCTTGAGCGGATGGCCGTGGGCGAGGCCGATCCGTCGGAAATCGACCTGCTGCTGGACGTCGCCGGACAAGTCGAGGGGCACACGATCTGCGCCCTCGGCGACGCCGCCGCCTGGCCGGTTCAGGGCCTGATCCGTCACTTCCGTCACGAGATCGAAGAGCGGATCGCCAACTATCGCAGCCGCCGCGCGAATTTCGCCGGCCACGCGATCGCGGCGGAGTAGAGATGCGCCTCGCCGTCGCCCTGTTGCTGACGCTTCCGATCCTCGCCGCTTGCGGCGAGGGGGAAAAGGCTGCGCCTGAAGCATCGACCGCGCCCGCGACGGCGTCGGCCGAGGCTGCGCCGGTCGCGGCTCAAGCGGCTTTGGCGGCTCCGGCGAACCTTGAGACGGCTTGCCGCGACGTGGTGAACCGCATGTATGGCCAGGAAGGCGACGCGGTCGCCTTCACCGCCACCGGCGAACGCACGGCCCAGGTGTCGTGGCGCGCGCCGGTCGATGGCGGCAGGCTGGAATTCGAATGCCGGGCGGAAGCCGACGGTGCGGGCCTGTTCCGCGACGGTCAGCGGATGTCCGTGGATGTACAAATGGCGGCTCCCGCCGCCAAGCAAGAGGCCCGCTGATGCCTATCGCCAAGGTCAACGGCGTCGAAACCGAGTTCGAGCCCGGCATGACCGTGCTCCAAGTCGCCGAACGCGCCGGACAAGAGATTCCGCGCTTCTGCTATCACGAGCGCCTGTCCATCGCCGGCAACTGCCGCATGTGCCTGGTCGAGGTGAAGCCTGGACCGCCGAAGCCGCAGGCCTCGTGTGCGCTTCCGGCCGCCGACGGTCAGGAAATCTTCACCGACACGCCGATGGTCAAGAAGGCCCGCGAAGGGGTGATGGAGTTCCTGCTCATCAACCACCCGCTGGATTGCCCGATCTGCGACCAGGGCGGCGAATGCGACCTGCAGGACCAGTCGGTCGGCTACGGCCGCGACGGCTCGCGCTATTCGGAGAACAAGCGCGCGGTCGAAGAAAAGGCGATGGGTCCGACCATCAAGACCTTCATGACGCGCTGCATCCAGTGCACGCGCTGCGTCCGCTTCATCACCGAAGTCGCCGGGGTGCCGGACATCGGCATGATCTCGCGCGGCGAGGACGCCGAGATCACGACCTATCTGGAGAAGTCGGTCGCCTCGGAACTGTCGGGCAACGTCAACGACCTGTGCCCGGTCGGCGCCCTGACGCACCGTCCGTGGCAATACCACTATCGTCCGTGGGAACTGAAGAAGACCGAGACCATCGACGTCATGGACGCCCTGGGCTCGAACATCCGCGCCGACTATCGCGGGTCCGAGGTCATGCGCGTGCTGCCGCGCGTGAACGAGGGCATCAACGAGGAGTGGCTGTCGGACAAGAGCCGCTATGTCGTCGACGGCCTGACCGCGCGTCGTCTGGACCGTCCGTGGATCCGTGAGAACGGCAAGCTGCGCGCCGCGTCGTGGAACGAGGCGCTGGACGCCGTCGCCGCCAAGCTGAAAGCCGCGCTGGCCGACCGTATCGGCGTGATCGCCGGCGACCTGCAGGACGCCGAGTCGATGAAGGCGACGCTGGATCTGTTCCGCGCGCTCGGCTCCAACAACACCGACTGCCGCCAAGATGGGGCCGCCGTTGGGTATGGCCCACGTGAGGGATGGCTGTTCAACTCCGGCCTGGAAGGCATTGAAAAGGCTGACGCTGTTCTGATCGTCGGCGCCAATCCGCGCACCGAGGCGCCGCTGCTGAACGCCCGCCTTCGCAAGGCCTGGCTGAAGGGCGATGTGGAGATCGGTCTGATCGGCGAACAGGCCGACCTGACGTTCGACTACGCCTATTTGGGCGCAGGCACGCAGACCCTGGCCAAGCTTCCGAAATCGGCGCTGGACTTCCTGACCAAGGCCGAGCGTCCGGCGATCATCGTCGGCTCCGGCGCGCTGGGCGGGGAGGGCGGTCCGGCCGTCCTGAACGCACTCGGCGCCCTGGCCAAGAAGGTCGGCGTCGTCGCCGAAGGCTGGAACGGCTTCAACGTCCTGCACCACGCCGCCTCGCGCGTCGCCGGTCTGGACATGGGCTTTGTGCCGGCTGAGGGCGGCCTGACCGTCGCCGAAATGCTGAAGCCGGATGCGCTGGACGTTCTGTTCCTGTTGGGCGCCGACGAGGTCGATCCGACCGCTTCGAACGCCTTCCGTGTCTATCTGGGCAGCCACGGCGACCGCGGCGCGCACGGCGCGGACGTGATCCTGCCGGGTGCGGCCTATACCGAGAAGGCCGGCCTGTACGTCAACACCGAGGGCCGGGTGCAGATGGCCGAACGCGTCGTCTTCCCCAAGGGCGAGGCCAAGGAAGACTGGGCCATCATCCGCGCCCTGTCGGCGCGCGTCGACAAGACCCTGCCTTACGACACGCTGGAGCAACTGCGCGCCAAGCTGATGGGCGATCATCCGACCTTCGGCCGGATCGACTATCTGCCCGCGCCGGCGACGTTCGACGTGGCGGCCTTGGGCGCCAAGGGCGATCTGGGCGACCGCGCCTTCGTCTCGGCCGTGACCGACCCGTATCTTTCCAATCCGATAGCGCGCGCCAGCGCGACGATGGCCGAGCTGTCCGCCCTGCGGACCCAGCCGGTCGCAATGGCGGCGGAGTAAGCCATGGACCCCGTTTCCTTCTGGGCCACGCCTCTGGGCTGGACGCTGATTACGGTCGGCCAGGTCCTGCTGATCACGGTCGGCGTGCTGATCGCCGTCGCCTTCCTGCTGCTGGCCGACCGCAAGGTCTGGGCCGGCGTGCAGATGCGCAAGGGTCCGAACGTCGTCGGTCCCTTCGGCCTGCTTCAATCCTTCGCGGACATGATCAAGTTCGTGCTGAAGGAGGTTGTGATCCCGGCCGGCGCGGACAAGGCGGTCTTCATCATCGCGCCGATCATCACCGTCATCCTGGCCTTCATGGCCTGGGCGGTCATTCCGTTCGCGCCCGGCTGGGTGGTGTCGGACCTGAACGTCGGCATCCTGTACATCTTCGCGGTTTCGTCGCTGGGCGTTTACGGCATCATCATGGGCGGCTGGGCTTCGAACTCGAAGTATCCGTTCCTGGGCTCGCTGCGTTCAGCGGCGCAAATGGTGTCCTATGAAGTCTCGTTGGGCCTGATCATCATCAATGTGATCCTGCTGGCCGGCACCATGAACCTGTCGGCCATCGTCGACAGCCAGAAGGGCATGTTCTGGAACTGGTACGGCTTCGGCGGCGGCGCCGACACCTGGCCGCTGGTGGTGATCCTGTTCCCGATGTCTATCATCTTCTTCATCTCGGCCCTGGCCGAGACCAACCGCCCGCCGTTCGACCTGCCCGAGGCCGAGTCCGAACTGGTCGCCGGTTATCAGGTCGAATACAGCTCGACGCCGTATCTGCTGTTCATGATGGGCGAGTACGTCAACATCGTCTTCATGTCGGCGATGATCAGCCTGCTGTTTTTCGGCGGCTGGAACCCCGGCGTGCCGCAGGCCTGGATGGATGGGCTGCCGGCCTGGATCGCCTACACGATCTATTTGCTGACCTTCATGGCCAAGACGGTCTTCTGGTTCATCATGATCTCGATGGTGAAGGCGTTCGTGCCGCGCTATCGCTATGACCAACTGATGCGTCTGGGCTGGAAGATCTTCCTGCCGACGTCGCTGGTCGCGGTCGTGATCGTGTCGGCCTGGCGCGTCTTCGTGGTGGGGTCGTGATGCGCGGCCTCATCATCGGCCTCGGTCTTCTGACGATGACCGCCGCCTGCGCGCCCGACGCGTCGCGCATGCCCGAGTCGAGCTATCAATGGCAGCAACGCCAGGACCGCATCGAACAGGACTGGCGCGCGAGCCAGACCGCCCCCAAGACGACGCCCGCCCCCAAGGATAAGCCCTGATGTTCACCCGTATCGTCCAGGCGACCAAGGGCGCGATGATGCTGGACGTCATCGGCGCCATCGGTCTGTCGCTGAAATATATGGCCCGTCCCAAGATGACGGTGAACTATCCGTTCGAGCGCAATCCGCAATCGCCGCGCTTCCGCGGCGAGCATGCGTTGCGTCGCTATGCGAACGGCGAGGAACGCTGCATCGCCTGCAAGCTCTGCGAAGCCATCTGCCCGGCCCAGGCCATCACCATCGAGGCCGAACCGCGCGCCGACGGCAGCCGCCGCACGACCCGCTATGACATCGACATGGTCAAGTGCATCTACTGCGGCCTGTGCCAGGAGGCCTGCCCGGTGGACGCCATCGTGGAAGGGCCGAACTCGGAGTTCGCCGTCGAGACGCGCGAAGAGCTGCTCTACGACAAGCAACGCCTGCTCGATAACGGCGACCGCTGGGAACGGCAGATCGCCAAGAATCTGGAACTCGACGCGCCTTACCGCTAAGGCGCATCTCGCTAAACGGGTCGGCGATTCCTGAAACGGGGTCGCGGCCGATACGAAAGGGGCTTCGTCCCGACATGCTGCAAGGCATAGCCTTCTATCTGCTGGCGGCGGTCGCCACGGTTTCCGGCCTTCTGGTCGTGACCGCGCGCAACCCGGTGCACAGCGTGCTGTGGTTGATCCTGGCCTTCTTCTCGTCGGCGGGTCTGTTCGTCCTGCTCGGCGCCGAGTTTCTGGCGATGCTGCTGGTCGTCGTCTATGTGGGCGCGGTCGCGGTGCTGTTCCTGTTCGTCGTCATGATGCTGGACGTGGACTTCCTGAAGCTGCGCGAAGGCTACGCGCGCTATCTGCCGCTGGGCGCCATTATCGCCGCCGTGCTGTTGGTCGAGATGATCATCGTCTCGGTCGCCGTGGTTCAGGGCGGCGCCGCTGCGGGCCTGCCGGCGCCGGGCGCGCCGGACGCCAGCGTGACGAACGTCGAGGCGATCGGCCGCGTGCTCTACACAGACTATGTCTATTTCTTCCAGGCCGCCGGGATCGTGCTGCTGATCGCGATGATCGGCGCCATCACCCTGACCCTGCGCCACAAGCCGCACATCAAACGCCAGAACCCCGGCGACCAGGTGAACCGCGACCGTCGCAAGTCGGTCGAGATCAAGTCCGCCGCCACGGGCGAAGGCGTCAGCGCCGAGGAGCTTCTCTGATGATCGGTCTGACCCACTATCTGACGGTCGCTGCGATCCTGTTCACCATCGGGGTGTTCGGCATCTTCGTAAACCGCAAGAACGTCATCATCATCCTGATGTCGATCGAGCTGATCCTGCTGGCGGTGAACATCAATTTCGTCGCCTTCTCGGCCTATCTGAACGAGATCAGCGGGCAGATCATGGCGATGTTCGTCCTGACCGTCGCCGCGGCCGAGGCCGCCGTCGGCTTGGCGATCCTGGTGACCTTCTTCCGTAACCGCGGCGACATCGCCGTGGACGACGCCTCCGTGATGAAGGGCTGAGCGTGACCTTCCATACCCTCGTCATTCTCGGGATTTTCGCCCCGCTGCTGGGCGCGGCCATCGCCGGCTTCTTCGGACGCCGGATCGGCAACATCCCCTCGCAGGCCGTCACGACCGGCCTGCTGTTCTTCTCGTGCGCTGTGGCCTGGACGGTGTTCGGCCAATGGACCTGGGGCCATTTGGCACCCTTCACCATCCGCCTGGCGCCCTTCATCAATGTCGGCGACTTCCAGTCGGCCTGGTCGATCCGCATCGACGCCCTGTCGGCGACCATGCTGATCGTGGTCACCAGCGTGTCCTCGCTGGTTCACCTGTATTCCTGGGGCTACATGGCCGAGGACGACAGCCGGCCGCGCTTCTTCGCCTATCTGTCGCTGTTCACCTTCATGATGCTGGCGCTGGTGACGGCGGCTGACTTCATGCAGATCTTCTTCGGCTGGGAGGGCGTGGGCCTGGCGTCCTATCTGCTGATCGGCTTCTGGTTCAAGAAGCCGACGGCCAGCGCCGCCGCCATCAAGGCCTTCGTCGTCAACCGCGTCGGCGACTTCGGTTTCGTGCTGGGGATCATGACGATCTTCTGGATGTACGGCACCATCAACTTCGCCGAGCTGTTCCCGCTGATCGCCACCAAGGCCGGCACGACGTGGGAGTTCCTGGGCGTCCAGTGGTCCGCGCTGGATCTGGCCGGGTTCCTGCTGTTCATCGGCGCCATGGGCAAGTCGGCCCAGTTCTTCCTGCACACCTGGTTGCCGGACGCGATGGAAGGCCCGACCCCGGTCTCGGCGCTGATCCACGCCGCGACCATGGTCACCGCCGGCGTCTACATGGTCTGCCTGCTGAGCCCGATCTATGAATATGCGCCGGGCGCGTCGCAGATCATCGCCATCATCGGCGCGATCACGGCCCTGTTCGCCGCCACGGTCGGCCTGACCCAGAACGACATCAAGCGCGTCATCGCCTATTCGACCTGTTCGCAGCTGGGCTACATGTTCTTTGCGGCGGGCGTCGGCGCCTATCAGGCGGCCATGTTCCACCTGTTCACGCACGCCTTCTTCAAGGCCTTGCTGTTCCTGGGCGCCGGCTCGGTCATCCACGGCATGCACCACGAGCAGGACATGCGGAAGATGGGCGGCCTGTGGAAGCTGCTGCCGGTCACCTATGCGGTGATGACCATCGGCACCATCGCCATCACCGGCCTGGGCATCCCCGGCGTCGGCGGCTTCGCCGGCTTCTACTCCAAGGATTCGATCATCGAGAGCGCCTATGCCTCGGCGGCCTCGGGTCACTCGGCTATCGGTCTGTTCGCCTTCTTCGTCGGCATCATCGCCGCCGGTCTGACGGCCTACTATTCGTGGCGCCTGGTCTTCATGACCTTCCACAACAAGCCGGTGTGGAAGGAAGAGGGCGACGCCCATCATGCTGACGACCACGCTTCCCACGCCCAGCTGGAAACCCATTCCGAACCCGTCGGCGATCATCACGATGATCACGCGCATGACGACCACGGTCATCATGGTCCGCTGAAGCCCCATGAGAGCCCGCTGGTCATGCTGATCCCGCTGATCCTGCTTTCCGTCGGCGCCGTCGCGGCCGGCTTCGCCTTCGCGCCGCACTTTATCGGCCACCACGAGGGCGAGTTCTGGCGCGGCGCGATCTTCACCGGCGCGAACAACCACGTCCTGCACGAAAGCCACGACGTTCCGACCTGGGTGAAATGGTCGCCGCTGATCCTGACGCTGATCGGCACCGCCTTCGCCTATTGGATCTACGTCGCTCGCGAGGGCATGGGCCGTCGCATGGCCGAGCGGAACGGCGTCATCTACCGCTTCCTCTACAACAAGTGGTATTTCGACGAACTGTACGACTTCGTCTTCGTGCGCGGCTTCCGCGCCATCGGGAACTTCTTCTGGAAGATCTGCGACGTGAAGATCATCGACGGTCTGGGCCCGAACGGCGCCGCCTGGGTGTCGCTGAAATCCGCCGCTCGACTGGGCAAGATCCAGTCCGGCTATGTCTATCACTACGCCTTCGTGATGCTGCTCGGGGTGGCTGGTCTGCTCACCTTCGCCATCCTCGCGTGGGGAGCCTGATCTCGTGCCCTACATCCTGAGCCTCGTTACATTCCTGCCCCTGGTCGGGGCCCTGGCGATCTTCGCCGCCCGGCTGACGTCAAAGTCGGCCGACGCGACCGCGCCGGCCGCGCGCTGGATCGCGTTGATCACCACCCTGATGACCCTGGCGGTGTCGGTCGTGCTGGTCGCCGGCTTCGATCCGGCTAACACCGGCTATCAGTTCGTGGAGATGGTTCCGTGGTTCGCGGGCGCCAGCTATCACCTGGGCGTCGACGGGATTTCGATCCTGTTCGTGCTGCTGACGGCCTTCCTGATGCCGATCTGCATCCTGGCCAGCTGGAAGTCGGTCGAGACGCGCGTCGTCGAATATATGATCGCCTTCCTGGTGCTGGAGACGCTGGTCATCGGGGTGTTCACCTCGCTGGACCTGTTCCTCTTCTACATCTTCTTCGAAGGCACGCTGGTCCCGATGTTCCTGATCATCGGCATCTGGGGCGGTCAGAACCGCATCTATGCGGCCTACAAGTTCTTCCTCTACACCCTGCTGGGGTCCGTCCTGATGCTGCTCGCCATGCTGTGGATGGCGCATGAGGCGGGCACCACCAGCATTCCCGAGCTGAAGCGTTTCGCCTTCGATCCGGCCGTCCAGCCGATCCTGTGGCTGGCCTTCTTCGCCTCGTTCGCGGTCAAGATGCCGATGTGGCCGGTCCACACCTGGCTGCCTGACGCCCACGTTCAGGCACCGACGGCCGGTTCGGTCATCCTGGCGGGCATTCTGCTGAAGCTGGGCGGATACGGCTTCATCCTGTTCAACGTGCCGATGTTCCCGATGGCGTCGGAGATGTTCCGGCCGCTGGTCTTCACCCTGTCGGTGATCGCCATCGTCTATACGTCGCTGGTCGCCTGGCGTCAGACGGACATCAAGAAGCTGATCGCCTATTCGTCCGTGGCCCACATGGGCTTTGTGACCCTGGGCATTTTCGCCGGCAACGACATCGGCATGCAGGGCGCCATCTTCCAGATGATCAGCCACGGCCTGATCTCGGGCGCGCTGTTCCTGTGCGTCGGCGTCGTCTACGACCGGATGCACACTCGCGAGATCGCCTTCTACGGCGGCCTGACGTCCAAGATGCCTTGGTACGCCGCCATCTTCCTGATGTTCACCATGGCCAACGTCGGTCTGCCGGGCACCTCGGGCTTCATCGGCGAAGTGCTGACCATGACCGGGGCCTACAACGCCTCGACCTGGGCCGCGCTGGTCGCGGCCTCGGGCGTCATCTTCTCGGCGGTCTATGCCCTGACCCTGTACCGCGCGGTCATGTTCGGCGAGATCACCAATCCGAAGCTTGAGACCATCACCGACATCGACAAGCGCGAACTGCTGCTGTTCGTGCCCCTGATCGTCGGCACCATCTGGCTGGGGGTCCATCCGGCCTCCGTCCTCGATTACACCGGGCCTGCCGTCGAGGCCCTGACCAGCGCGTATCGCGCCGCGATCGGCGGGTGAGACTTACAGATGCCTGATCTATCCTCCGCCCTGCATCTCGCCGCCTCGGAAGTCACCCTTGCGGTCGGCGCCCTGGTCCTGCTGATGGTCGGCGCCTTCATGGGCGACAAGAGCGCCCGTCTGGTCTCGATCCTGTCGGTCCTGCTGCTGATCGCCGCGTCGGTCATCTCGATCGTCGGACCGTGGGGCGTCGCCTTCAACGGCGCCTATGTCGCCGATCCGCTGGCCATCTACGCCAAGAGCCTGATCTATCTGTCGGCCGCCGTTGCGGTCGTGCTGGGTGACGGCTGGATGAAGCGCACGCGCATCGCCAAGTTCGAATATCCGGTCCTGATCGTGCTGGCCTCGGCCGGCATGGGGATGATGGCGTCTTCGGGCGACCTGATCTCCATGTACGTCGGGATCGAGCTGCACTCGCTGGCCCTGTATGTGCTCGCCGCCTTCCACCGCAACGACGTCAAGGCGTCGGAAGCGGGCCTGAAGTATTTTGTCCTGGGCGCGCTGTCGTCGGGTCTGCTGCTGTATGGCGCCAGCCTGATCTACGGCTTCGCCGGCTCGATGCGGTTCGAGGACATCGCCGCCGTCGCCGCCGACAATCCCGGCCCGGGCCTGGTCTTCGGCCTGGTCTTCCTGATCTGCGGCCTGGCGTTCAAGGTATCGGCCGCGCCGTTCCACATGTGGACGCCCGACGTCTATGAAGGCGCGCCGACGCCGGTCGTGGCCCTGTTCGCCACGGCGCCCAAGGTGGCGGCCATGGTGCTGATCGCTCGCGCGCTGGAAAACGGTTTCGGCGACGCCCACGCGCAGTGGTCGCAGGTCCTGATCGCCATCTCCCTGATCAGCTTCGTCGTCGGCGCCTTTGGCGGTCTGGCTCAAAAGGACATCCAGCGCCTGCTGGCCTATTCCTCGATCGCCAACATCGGTTACGCGCTGCTGGGTATTGCGGCGGGCACGGCCGAGGGCCTGCAGGCCATGCTGATGTTCATGACGCTTTATGTCGTCGACCAGCTGGGCTTCTTCGCCATCCTGCTCAGCCTGTCCAAGTCGGGCCGTCCGATTCGCCGCATCGCCGATCTGGCCGGATTGACGAAGGATCGTCCGCTGACGGCCGTCGCCCTGACCATTCTGTCGCTGTCGGTCCTGGGCATGCCGCCGTTCTCGGGCTTCTGGGGCAAATACTATGTGTTCGGCGCCGCCGCCGATGCGGGACTGTGGCCCGTTGCGGCCGCCGGTCTTGTCGCCTCGGTCGTCGCCGCCTTCTACTATCTGCGCATCATCAAGCTGATGTGGTTCGATCCGCCGGTCGATGACATCGCCACCGATGCCGCGCCGGTCGAGGCGAAGTGGATCGGCTGGGCCTGCGCCGCCTTCGCCTTCCCGCTGGTGATCGTCGGTCTGACCTGGCTGGAGCCGCTGACCAAGGCTGCGAGCGCCGGCTTCGGGAACGGGTAGGGCGTTGGCGCCCGTCCCACTGGTCATCCTCGACGAGATCGACTCGACCAACGCCGAGGCGCGCCGCCTCGCCGAGGCCGGAGAGGCGGGCCCGCGCTGGATTGTGGCGCGCCGCCAGACCGCCGGTCGCGGTCGGCGGGGTCGCAAGTGGGACACCGATCAGGGCAATCTGGCCGCCACCCTTCTGATCACCACGCCCAAGTCGGCGGCCGAGGCGGCCCAGGCCACCTTTATCGCGGCCCTGGCCGTCGCAGACCTGCTGGACGTCTTCGTTTCGCCCGCGCTCGTTTCGATCAAATGGCCCAACGACGTCCTCCTGGACGGGGTCAAGGTGTCGGGCATCCTGGTCGAATCCGGCCGGCATGCGAACGGCGACCTCTGGCTGGCGGTCGGCATCGGCGTGAACCTGGCCCATGCGCCCGAGGGCACCGAACGGGGGGCGACCTCGGTTGCCGAGCGTCTCCGCTCTGACCTGGCCTATGTCCCGCCGATTGAGGCCGCTGCCGAAATCCTGGCCGAGACCTTCGCCGTCTGGTGGGGGCGCTGGCAGACAATGGGCTTCGAGCCTGTGCTCGACGCCTGGACCAGTCGTTTGACGGGCCTGAACGGACCGTGCGTCGCGCGTCTGGACAATGAGACCATCGAGGGTCTGGCCGAGGGCGTGGAGCCGGACGGCGCCCTGCGTCTGCGTCTGGCCGACGGCTCCGTGCGTTTGATTTCCGCGGGCGATGTCTTCTTCGGGAAAGCCGCCTAATGCTTCTCGCCATTGAGCAGGGCAACACCAATACGCTGTTCGCCGTCCACGACGGTTCGGACTGGATCGCCCAATGGCGGGCCGCGACCGAGGCCAGTCGCACGGCCGACGAATACGCCGTCTGGCTGAACCAGCTGATGGTGATGAAGGGGCTGAAGTTCGACGCGCTCGGCGGCTGCATCATCTCCAGCGTCGTGCCCCAGTCGATCTTCAACCTGCGCAACCTGGCGCGGCGTTATCTGAACATCGAACCTCTGGTCATCGGCGAGAACGCCGAACTGGGCATAGAGGTGCGGATCGCCAAGCCCAGCGAGGCGGGCGCCGATCGTCTGGTGAACGCTGTGGGCGCCTCGCTGATGTATCCCGGCGACCTTCTGCTGATCGACAGCGGCACGGCGACGACCTTCGACATCGTTTCGGGCGACGGCGCCTTCGAGGGCGGTCTGATCGCGCCCGGCATCAATCTGTCGCTTCAGGCCCTACATGAAGCTGCCGCCAAACTGCCGCGCATCGCCATTCAAAAACCCGAACACGTCATCGGCAAGGGCACGGTCGAGGCCATGCAGTCCGGCGTTTTCTGGGGCTATATCTCGTTGATCGAAGGCCTGGTCGGGCGCATCAAGGCGGAGTGGGGCAAGCCCATGACCGTCGTCGGCACCGGCGGGGTCGCCAGCCTGTTCGAAGGGGCGACCGACAGCATCGATCACTTCGATCCCGACCTGACTATTCGCGGCCTCCTCGAAATCTGGCGTCGTAACGCCCATTTGACTAATTGAATGAAAAAGCAAACCCAAGACGAACTCGTTTTCCTGCCGCTGGGCGGCTCGGACGAGGTCGGTATGAACCTGAACGCCTATGGCTTCGGCCCAGAGGCGAACCGCGAATGGCTGATCGTCGATGTCGGCGTCACATTCGGTGATCTGTCCACGCCCGGCGTGGATGTGATCGTGCCCGATCCCACCTTCCTGGAGGGTGAGAACATCAAGGGCATCGTGCTGACCCACGCGCACGAGGATCACATCGGCGCTCTGGGCTGGTTGTGGCCGCGCATCAAGGCACCGATCTACGCCACGCCCTTCACCGCCTATCTGATCCGCGACAAGCTGCGCGAGCGCGGCATTCTGGACGAGGTCGAGCTGATCGAGGTTCCGCTGGGCGGGACCGTCGATATCGGCACGTTCGGGGTGACCTTCGTCAACATGACCCACTCGATCGCCGAGCCCAGCGGCCTGGCCATCGATACGCCGCTGGGCATGGTGTTCCACACCGGTGACTGGAAGATCGACGACCAGCCGGTGATCGGGACCAAGACCGACGCCCCCGTCATCCGCGCCCTGGGCGACGAAGGCGTGCTGGCCATGGTCTGCGATTCGACCAATGTCTTCGTGCCGGGCGTCGCCGGGTCCGAGGGCGATGTCGCCGTCGCCATCTCAAAGCTAATCGCCAGCCTGAAGGGGCGCGTCGCCGTCGGCTGTTTCGCCTCCAACGTCGCCCGTATGGACAGTGTGATCCGCGCCGCTGAGGCCTGCGGGCGTCGCGTGGCCCTGGCCGGCCGTTCGATGCACCGGATCACAGCGGCCGCGAAACACGTCGGCATGCTGAAGGACGTGAAGCCCTTCCTGTCGGACGAGGAGGCCCGCGTCTGGCCCGCCGATGAAATCCTGTACCTGTGCACCGGCAGCCAGGGTGAGGCGAGGGCGGCCCTGTCGCGCGTCGCCGACGGCACCCACCCGGTCGTGAAACTGGGTCTGGGCGACCACTGCATCTTCTCGTCGCGCCAGATCCCCGGCAACGAACTGGCGATCGGCAATCTGCAGGACCGCCTCGCGGACCGCGGCGTGCGTCTCTACACCGAGAAGGATCACCCCGGCATTCACGTCTCGGGCCACCCCTGCCGTGACGAGCTGAAGCAAATGTACGAATGGGCGCGGCCGCAGATCGCGGTGCCGACCCACGGCGTGCGTCGCTTCCTCTTGGAACACGCCAACCTGGCCAAGGACATGGGCGTTCCCGAAACGGTGACGCCGCGGAACGGCGACATGGTTCGCCTGGCCCCTGGCCCGGCCAAGATCATCGACGAGGTGCCGAACGGTCGCCTCTATGTCGACGGCGGCATGCTGGTGACCGAGCAGGGCGAGGCCCTGAAGGAACGTCGTCACGCCTCGACCAACGGCGTGCTGATCGTCAGCTTCGCCCTAGACAAGCGCGGTCGCATCGCCAGTGACATCGACATCCGCAGCGTCGGCCTGCCCGGCGATACGGCCACGCCGCTCGGCGATGCGCTGGACAAACTGGCCGAGCGCGTCGAACAGGTGGTCAAGAGCCTGAAAGGCGATGCGCTGGACGATGAAATGGTCATCGAACAGGCTGTCGCCCGCGTGCTGAAAAAGGCCAGCCAGCAGATCTGGGATCGTCGTCCCATCGTCGAGACGGTCGTCCTGCGCGTCTGATGCAACCTTGACCGTTTGGGCGCATTGGTCGTGCGCCTGAACGGTCGGGGAAACGCATGTCGAAAAAGCCTGCCCGTGCGCGCCGCCTGCTGGAGCGGATCCGGCACGCCCGTCATCCGCTGCGCGGTTGGCGGCGGTGGGCGGTGATTGCGGGGCAGGGGCTGGTTGGCTTCGTCGCCCTGTTCGCCGTCGTCAATCTGGTGCTCAGCCTGTCGACCTTCCGGGGCGAAGATCCCCTGGCGCGGACAGTTCACGAACTGCGCGTGCTGTGGTTCAGCCCGCCCGACGGCCAGCCGATGTCGCCGACCGCCTTTCCGACCGTCTATGGCCACGATCTGGGACCAGCGCCTGACACCGCCGCCATCCACGCCTATCTGGAGCGCGAGGCGGAGGACGGCGTCTTTCTGCTCGACCACGTCATGGTTGATCGTATCCTGAAGCTGAACGGCCGGATCGATGCGCGCAGCGTGCCGTCGGGCGTCTATGTCGGCGCCCATGCGCTGGGACCGGACGGGATGCCGCTGGTGCCGGTGACCAAGTTCATGGCGCACTATCTGCTGTTTCCGCGCCATGCCTATATTCTGGTCGTGCCGGAAATCGGGCCGGCCATCGCCTTCTCCGCCAGCCAGAACGCCAAGTTCGGCATCGACATTCATCCCGAGCGGTTGTCGGCCGAGATCGCGCCGTTCGATCCGAACGCCTATGACTTTCCCAGTTCGGGCGAGGCGCTGCACGAGATGACCCGCATCACCAATGACTGGGCGCGCGTCGCGACGGCCGTCGAGACGTTGAAGGGCGCCCAGGCGCGCCTGGCGCGGGAAGGTCTGACCTACGGCCTTCTGGCGCCCAACTCGAACACGGCGGTCGGCTGCGTGCTGCAAGGCGCCGGGGCGATTACCCAGCAGGCGCGCTCTTCGATCCTTCTGGCGCTAAGAGCGCCGGGGTTTGGCGCATCGTGCGAATAGCGGTCGCGCCGACGGCCTCAACTCGGATATATCCACGCCGATGACCGAGCGACTCTTCCTGCTGAACCCCGACTGGCACGACGATCAGGGCGGTCCGTGGTTCTGCCCGCCCGGGGCCTATATCGAGGGTGTCCTGGCCTTCTATCCTCAGCTTCGCGACGCGCTCGATGTCGTCTATCTGGACCATCCGCGCCCACGCCAGCCGGTCATCGACCAAGTCGGCGAGGCCCATCAGAGCTGCCCAATCCTGATCCTGGACGGCGAGCTGGATTGGCCCGAGGCCGAGGTCAGCGAAACGACCGGCCGGCGGTTTCTTCAGGATCACGCCATCGCTCCCTATCTGGCGGCCCGCTACGGCGTCGGCCGGCCCCATCCCTAGAGGTCCGTCATGCCCATCGGCGTCTTCACCATGGTCGGCATCTACATTATCGCCTGGTGGACGGTCCTGTTCGCCGTGCTGCCGCTGGGCACGGCCAGCGAGACGCACGAGCCGCCGACCGACGGCTCACAATGGGGCGCGCCCAAGACGCCCAATCTGAAGAAGAAGTTCCTGACGACGACCTGGGTCTCGGCCCTGGTCTGGGCGTTCGTGATGGTGCTGATCTTCACGGGCTGGCTGCCCCTGCCGAACTTCGCCAGCGGCCCGGCCGTCTAAACGACGCATCGGCCTAGCTTTCGACCCGTCCGAGCGGCTAAAGCCTTGTTCCGTCTCTACGCCTAGGATTCCCGACCATGCGCCTGTCGCGCTTTTTCCTGCCCACGCTGAAGGAAGCCCCTTCGGACGCCCAGATCGTCTCGCATCAGCTGATGCTGCGCGCCGGCATGATCAAGCAGGAGGCCGCCGGCATCTATGCCTGGCTGCCGCTGGGTCTGAAGGTGCTGCGCAAGATCGAGCAGATCGTGCGCGAGGAGCAGATGCGGGCCGGCGCGGTCGAATTGCTGATGCCGACGCTGCAACTGGCCGACCTGTGGCGCGAGAGCGGCCGCTATGACGCCTACGGCCCCGAGATGCTGCGCATCACCGACCGGCATGAGCGCGAGCTGCTGTACGGACCGACCAACGAGGAGATGATCACCGATATCTTCCGGGCCTATGTGAAGTCCTACAAGTCGCTGCCGTTGAACCTGTTTCACATCCAGTGGAAGTTCCGCGACGAGCGCCGTCCGCGCTTTGGCGTGATGCGCGGGCGCGAGTTCCTGATGAAGGACGCCTATTCCTTCGACGTGGACGAGGCCGCGGCCCGGGTCGCCTACAACCGCATGTTCGTCGCCTATCTGAACACCTTCGCCCGCATGGGCCTGAAGGCCGTGCCGATGCGCGCCGACACCGGCCCCATCGGCGGCGATCTGAGCCACGAATTCATCGTCCTGGCCGAAACTGGCGAGAGCGAGGTCTTCTGCGACCGCAAACTGGTCGAGATGCCCGCGCCTGGCGACGACTTCAGCCCGGAAGCCGTCCAGGCCGTCTTCGACGAACGCACCGCCCTCTACGCCGCCACCGAAGAGATGCACGATCCGGCGCAGTTCGAGGCCAAGACCGCCGAGGGCGACCGCCTTTCGGCGCGCGGCATCGAGGTCGGCCACATCTTCTACTTCGGCACCAAATACTCCGCCCCGATGAAGGCCAAGGTCGCCGGGCCCGACGGTCAGGACGCCGAGGTCCACATGGGCAGCTATGGCGTCGGCGTGTCGCGCCTGCTGGGGGCCATCATCGAAGCGAGCCACGACGCCGGCGGCATCATCTGGCCCGATGCGGTCGCGCCGTTCGACGTGGTCGTGATCAATCTGCGCGCCAACGATCAGGCTGTCTCGGCCGCCTGCGAAGACGCGGTGGCCCAGCTTGAAAAGCTCGGCAAGGACGTCCTCTACGACGACACCGACGAACGTCCCGGCGGCAAGTTCGCCACCGCCGACCTGATCGGCGTGCCGTGGCAGCTGACCATCGGTCCGAAGGGGCTGGCGGACGGCGTGGTCGAACTGAAACGCCGCGCCACTGGCGAGAAGGTGTCCGTGCCGCTCGCCGAAGCTATCGAAAGGCTGACCGCTTGAGCCTGCCGTCTCGTCCGTCCGGCGCCTTCTCCTCGTGGGAGATCGGCCTGGCCCTGCGCTACCTGCGCGCCAAGCGCAAGGAAGGCGGCGTCGCCACCATCGCCGTCATCAGCTTCATCGGCATCATGCTGGCCGTCGCCGTGCTGATCAGCGTGATGAGCATCATGTCCGGTTTCCGCAGCGAACTGCTGGGCCGCATGCTGGCCTTCAACGGGCACATGTATGTGCAGGGTCAGGTCCTGACCTCGCCGGATCGCGAAGCCGCCCTTAAGCGCATCCAGGCCGTGCCCGGCGTCGCCAGCGCCAGTCCGCTGAACGAGGCGCAAAGCCTGATCCGCGTCGGCAGCTATACGACCGGCGCCATCGCCAAGGGCATCCGCCCTGAGGATCTGGCCAAGACCCAGTATGTCTTCGACAGCTTAACCCCGCAGGAGCGCGCCAGCTTCGGCAAGGGGCCCTATGGCGGCGACCGCATTCTGGTCGGCGCGGCCCTGGCCAATTCCATGGGCCTGCGCGTCGGCGATCCGGTGACCCTGTATTCACCGACCGGAGCCGACAGCGCTTTCGGCAACCTCGGCGGACTTGAGAAGACCTATTTCGTCGGCGGCCTGTTCCGTTCGGGCGCCGCCGACTATGACCGCGCCTTCATCTTCATGCCGCTGGAGCAGCAGCAGCTCTTCTTCGGCAAGGAAGGGGTCTGGGACGCGATCGAAATCAAGGTGGACGATCCCGATCAGGTCGGCGCCCTGACCGCCGCCATCCGCGACGCGGCCGGTCCCGGCTCGGTCGTCAGCGACTGGCGCGAGCGTCTCGCCGCCTTCTATGGCGCGCTGAAGGTCGAACGCGTGGCCATGAGCATCATCCTGGGCCTCGTCGTCGCCATCGCCGCCATGAACATCATCTCCGGCATCGTCATGCTGGTGAAGAACAAGGGTCGCGACATCGCCATCCTGCGCACCATCGGCGCCAGCCCCTCGGCGATCCTGCGCGTCTTCTTCATGGCCGGCGCCATGATCGGGGTGGCGGGCACCATCGCAGGGCTGATCCTGGGTCTGCTGTTCTGCTGGAACATTGGTTCGATCCAGCATTTCCTGGAGTTCGTGCTGCAGACCAAGCTGTTCGATTCCGACGTCTATATGCTGGACGCCATCCCGGCCCTGGTCGATCCGGTGGACGTGACCTGGGTGGCCTTCTGGTCCCTGTTGATGAGCTGTATCGCCAGCCTGCCGCCGTCCTGGAACGCGTCTCGCATCGATCCCGTGGAGGCGCTGCGCTATGAGTAAGGCTCCCATCCTTTCGGTGCGCGGCCTGACCCGCACCTATGACACCGCCCAGGGCGGCCTGACCGTGCTGAAGGGCGTCGATCTGGACGTCTATCCCGGCGAACTGGTCGGGCTGATCGGGCCGTCGGGCTCGGGCAAGTCGTCGCTGCTGCACGCCGCCGGCCTGTTGGAGAAACCCACCAGCGGCACGGTCGCCATCGACGGCGAACAGGTCGGTGATCTGGACGAGCGCGCCCGCACACGCCTGCGCCTGGGCCGGATCGGCTTCGTCTATCAGTTCCACCACCTGCTGCCCGAGTTCGACGCGCGCGACAATGTCGCCCTGCCTATGCGGATCGCAGGCGTGTCCCAAGACGAGGCGCGCAAGCGCGCCGAGGTCACGTTGACGGCCCTGGGGCTAGGCGAACGGCTGACGCACCAGCCGGCTCAGCTGTCCGGCGGTGAACAGCAGCGCGTCGCGATCGCACGGGCCCTCGCCAACGGCCCGCGGCTGCTGCTGGCCGACGAGCCGACCGGCAATCTGGATCCGACCACCAGCCAGTCGGTGTTCGAATCCCTGCGCAACCTGGCCAAGACCACGGGCGTCGCCGCCCTGATCGCCACCCACAATATGGAGCTGGCCGGCCATATGGACCGCGTCTTTGCGCTGAAGGACGGTCATCTGGAACAGCGCGAGGCCCAGAGCCACGCTTACTGAGCCACGCCCGTCGATCAGCTGACGGCGGCGTCGCCCCAGATCGCTCGCAGGCGTTCGGGGCGGCGGCATCCGATCCGGTAGGCCTGATAGCTGGCGGCGTGGCGTTTGGCGTAGTTCTGGTGTTCCTCGCCCGCCGGCCAGAACCGCTGGGCGCCGACGACCGGCGTGGTGAAGCTCTTTCTCAGCACCCGCATGGCCGCATCGCGCGAGGCGACGGCGTCCGCGCGTTGGGCCGCTGTTGCAAAGACGGCGGATCGATAGGACGGACCCTGGTCGCAGAACTGACCGTTGGGATCGGTCGGGTCGATGGTGCGCCAGTAGCGATCGACCAAGGTGCGATAGCTGACCACACGCGGATCGAAGGTCACCTGAACCGCCTCCATATGGCCGGTGCCGCCACGCACCACCTGCTCATAGGTCGGATTGGCGGTATGGCCCCCGACGAAGCCCGACACGGCCGAGCGCACCCCCGGCACGTAGTCGAAGGCCTTCTCCTCCGACCAGAAGCAGCCGCCGGCGAAGATCGCGGTCTGAAGCGCCGTCTGCGCCTCGGCCTGACGGGCCAGGGGCGCGCCGATCGCCAGGGCAACGACGGTCAAGGATGCAACAGCGGCGAGGGCATTCGTGCGAAGGGACATGGTCTCATCTCCTGTTGCATTGACTACGACGGCGACGCGCAAACGGTTTCACCAAGAACGTCTTGACCGGAACAAAACGCCAACATAGAACATTAGCAGAACATATCGGATGTCTCGGAGCCAAGGTCATGCCGCGTTTGATGAGGGATATGCTGTCGCTGGCGTCGTGCGGCGGTTTCGTTTGGATGGTCTGGACCGTGGCGATCAGCGTCACCGCCTGAGATCAGACGAATTAGATACTTTAGACGGTGTTTTTTCGAGGACCGTCTGAAGCCAGCAATCCACAGCCGATCTGTGGGGCGACCGGTTTGCGATGGCCGCACGCCACCCGATATGAGACTCAAGATAGGGTAGGGCTCTTCAGCGGGCCAGGGTCGAAGAAGGCGTGAACGAGCCGGTGAACAGTCAGGGTTTTGTCCATCTGCGGGTCCGTTCGGCCTATTCGCTGCTGGAAGGCGCGATCAAGGCGGCCAAGGTCGGCAAGCTGGCGGCCGACGCCGGAATGCCGGCGGTCGGGGTGGCGGACCGGGCCAACCTGTTCGGCGCGCTGGAGTTCAGCCAGACGGCGAAGGATGCAGGCGTTCAGCCGCTCGTGGCCTGCGCCCTGCCGGTCTTCGGCATCGGCGGCCAGATCAACGCCCGCTGGGCCAAGGTTCCGACCGTGGTTCTGCTGGCCCAGGATACGGCCGGGTGGCTGAACCTGTGCGCGTTGTCGTCATCCGCCTATCTGGATGCCGGAGAAATGGCCGAGCCGGGCGTGGCCTGGGAGCAGGTGGTCGCCCGCTCCGAAGGCCTGATCCTGCTGTCCGGCGGCCCGGACGGACCGATCGATCCGCTGTTCGCCCAAGGCAAGAAGACCGAAGCCGCCGCCGCCCTGTCGGCGATGAAGGCGGCGTTCGGCGACCGCTTCTACGTCGAACTGCAACGCCACGGGCTGGAGGACGAAAAGCGCGCTGAGCCGGGGCTGGTCGAATGGGCCTATGCCAACGACGTGCCGCTGGTCGCCACCAACGACGTCTATTACGCCAAGACGGCGCAGGCGAAGTCTCACGACGCCCTGCTGTGCATCGCCGACGGCGCCTTCACCGGCCAAGAGGATCGCCGCCGCATCACCGGCGAACACTGGTTCAAGCCCGCCGCCGTCATGCGCGAGCTGTTCGCCGACCTGCCCGAGGCTTGCGACAACACCATCGACATCGCGCGGCGCTGCGCCTTCCTGGTCAATACGCACGCGCCCATCCTGCCGCGTTTCGACACTGGGGCCGGGCGCTCCGAGGCCGACGAGCTGGCCCACCAGGCGCGCGAGGGGCTGAAGGTCCGCCTGACCGAGGTCACGCCGGCCGTGCCGGAAGAGGAATACTGGACCCGCCTGGAATGGGAGGTCGGGATCATCCAGCAGATGGGCTTCCCCGGCTACTTCCTCATCGTGTCGGACTTCATCAAATGGGCCAAGACCCACGGCATTCCCGTGGGGCCTGGGCGGGGCTCCGGCGCCGGCTCTCTGGTCGCCTGGTCCCTGACCATCACCGATCTGGACC
Source organism: Brevundimonas vesicularis (assembly GCF_044807075.1). GTDB lineage: Bacteria > Pseudomonadota > Alphaproteobacteria > Caulobacterales > Caulobacteraceae > Brevundimonas > Brevundimonas vesicularis_G. The sequence continues at coordinate 2,308,504 of NZ_CP085234.1, read as the reverse complement.
CGTTGCGGTTCGGCCTGCTGTTCGAGCGATTCCTGAACCCCGAACGCGTCTCCATGCCTGACTTCGACATCGACTTCTGCCAGGAGCGGCGCGAAGAGGTGATCGACTATGTGCAGGACCGCTACGGCAAGGACCGGGTGGCCCAGATCATCACCTTCGGCACCTTGCAGGCGCGGGCCGTGCTGCGCGACGTGGGCCGGGTGCTGCAGATGCCGCTGGGTCAGGTCGACCGGCTCTGCAAGATGGTGCCGAACAACCCGGCCGCGCCCGTCACCCTGGCCCAGGCCATCGACATCGAGCCGCGCCTGAAGGAGGCGCGCGACGCCGAGCCGGCGGTGAAGACCCTGCTGGAAACCGCGCTGGAGCTGGAGGGACTATACCGCAACGCCTCGACCCACGCCGCGGGCATCGTCATCGGCGACCGGCCTCTGACGGAACTGGTGCCGCTTTATCAGGACCCGCGCTCAACCATCCCGGCATCCCAGTTCAACATGAAATGGGTCGAGCCGGCTGGCCTGGTGAAGTTCGACTTCCTGGGCCTGAAAACGCTGACGGTGCTGGATCGGGCGCGCGGCTATCTCGAACGGCGCGGCGCAGCGAAAGACTGGAACAGCCTGCCGCTGGACGATGCGCGCACCTATGAACTGATGGCCTCTGGCCAGACGGTCGGGGTATTCCAGCTTGAATCCCAGGGTATGCGCGACACCCTGCGCAAGATGCGCTGCGGCTCCATCGAAGAGATCACCGCCCTGATTTCGCTCTATCGGCCGGGGCCGATGGAGATGATCGACACCTACATCGACCGCAAATTCGGGCGCGCCGATGTCGACTATCTGCACCCCAGCCTGAAAGAGGTGCTGACCGAGACCTACGGCGTCATCATCTACCAGGAACAGGTGATGAAGATCGCCCAGATCCTGGCGGGCTACAGCTTGGGCGAGGCCGACCTGCTGCGCCGGGCCATGGGCAAGAAGAAGAAGGAGGAGATGGATTTCCAGCGCCTTCGCTTCGTCAAGGGTGCCGCCGAGAAGGCCGTGCCGGAATCGCAGTCCGGCTCCATCTTCGACCTGGTCGCCAAGTTCGCCGGATACGGCTTCAACAAGTCCCACGCCGCCGCCTACGCCCTGATCTCGTTCCAGACGGGTTGGCTGAAGGCCAATCAGCCGGTCGAGTTCTTCGCGGCGTCCATGAGCCTGGACTTGTCGAACACCGACAAGCTGGCGGTCTTCTATCAGGACGCCAAACGGTTCGACGTGCCGGTCCTGGCGCCCGACATCAATCGCTCCTCGGCCGACTTCGACGTGGCCTGGGACGACGACAAGGGGGCGGTGCTCTACGCCCTGGGCGCGATCCGAAACGTGGGTCTCGAGGCGATGAAACACGTCATCGAGGTGCGCGAGACGGGCGGGCGGTTCGCCGACATCTTCGACTTCCTCGAGCGCGTCGATCCGCGCAGCGTCAACAAGCGCGCGCTGGAAGGTCTGGCCAAAGCCGGCGCCTTCGACAGCATCCACCCCAACCGGCGTCAGTTGCTGGAACAGGCCGACGTTCTGATGGCCTATTGCCAGAGCGTGGCGGCCGAACGCGCCTCGTCGCAGGTATCGCTGTTCGGCGGCGATCAGGCGCATGCCGCGCGCCCGCGTCTGAAGAGCGTCGAGCCCTGGGTCGGTCCGGAGCGGCTGGATCACGAGCTGTCGGCGGTCGGCTTCTATCTGTCGGGCCACCCGCTGGACGAAATGGCTTCGGCGTTGAAGCGGAAGCGCGTCACCTTCGTCGCTGAGGCAATTCCGTTGGCTGAGTCCGGTCACGAGGCGTTCCAGATGGCCGGCGTCGTGCGCCGCAAGCAGGAACGGGCCAGCGCGCGGACGGGCGAGAAGTTCGCCTTCGTGACCTTCTCGGACCCGACCGGCGAGTTCGAATGCCTGTTCCCGCCCGAACAACTGCGCAAATGCCGCGAGGTGCTGGAGCCCGGCGCCTCGGTCATGGTGCGGGTGCGCGCCAAGTCGTCGGAAGGGGAGGTGCGCTTCTTCGGCGACGACGCCTCGCAAATGGACAATCTGCTGGACGACGCCAACATCGGTTTGCGCATCCATGTCTCGGCCCGCAGCGCGGACGCCGAGGCGCTGAAGGCGCGGCTGGAACGCGCGCGATCGGGCGCGATCGGCAAGGGGGGCGAAGTGTCGCTGATGATCGCGGGCCTCGATCAGGGGCGCGAGGTCGAGATCAAGATTCCCGGCCGCTATCGCCTGGACGGCGCCTTGCGCGGCGCGTTGAAGTCGGCGCCGGGCGTCGTCATGCTGGAAGACGCCTGATGTGCGTCGCCGCGTTGATGTTCGGCTTGGCTCTGGCCGGGGCTGGTCCCTCGGCCGCTGCAGTCCCAAACCCCCTTGCTTCAATGGAAAACCAGACCATGTTCCACGCTGTCGGAACCTTCGAGGTTCAGATGACGCCCGTCGCGGCCGAGAGCGACGCGCTCGCCGGAACGCCGGGCCGGATGCGCTTATCCAAGACCTTTCACGGAGATCTGGAAGGCGAGGGCGCCGGCGAGATGCTGGGTCTCCTGAACAATGGCTCTGGCGCCTATGTCGCGATGGAACGCGTCTCAGGGGTGCTGAACGGACGACACGGCGCCTTCGCCTTGGTCCATCGAGGGGTCATGGAGGCGGGCAGCCAGGAGTTGCTGATCACCATCGTCTCCGGTTCCGGCGAAGGCGATTTGGTGGGGATTGCGGGCGTCTTCCATTTGAAGATCGAAGGCGGCGTCCATCGCTATGATCTAGAATATAGGCTTCCCTGACAGTCGACTGTGAGCTTCGGATCAATGGTCAAGCTTTTGATTTTTGGGAACCTCACGGACGCGTGATGGGTTTGGTCAGTCCATAGGGAGACTGTTCCAATGAAATATCTCGCCATCGCCAGCGTCGCCTCTCTGGCCCTCCTCGCCGCCTGCAACCAGGGTGGCGACAGCGCCGCCCAGAACACCGGCGAGGCGGTCAACGCCACCCAAGACGCCACGTCCGGCGTCGTCGGCCAGACCTCGGCCATGACCATGGGCGCCAACACCGTCGACGGTTTCGTCACCGGCCTGGGCACCGGCAATATGTATGAGCTGGAAGCCGCCAAGATCGCCGCCGCCAAGTCCAAGAATGCCGACGTGAAGGCGCTGGCCGCGATGATTACCAAGGATCACACCGCCGCCGGCGAGAAGCTGGCCGCCGCTCAGGCGACCGCCGCGCCGAACGTCGCCATCCCCACGACGTTGGACGAACGCCGCAAGGGCCTGATCGACAATCTGAACGCCGCGACGCCGGACGACTTCGACAAGGTCTATCTGGATCAGCAGGTCACGGCTCACAACGAGACGCTGACCCTGCTGAACGGCTTTGCCGACAACACCGAAGCGCCGGCTCTGGCCACCCTGGCGCGCGAGCTGGTAACGCCCGTCACCGCGCACCGCGACCGCGCCCGGACCCTGCTGGACGCGATGAAGTAAAAGCAACCGTCGCGTTGCTGACCGAAGGCGGTCCCGAAAGGGGCCGCCTTTTCCGCATTTGCAGGGCTGCGCTTGCTATTGCGGCCCATACGGCCTACATGGCCCCCGCATTTCGCAACGCGGGAGAGGCGCGCTTCGGGGAGACATCCCGATCCGCACCATTCCGAGGGTCGTCAGACCTTTAATCCCCCGCGCCACGTTTGATCGGAAAAAGGACTGAACGATCATGGCTCTGCCTGAATTCTCGATGCGCACCCTGCTTGAAGCCGGCGCCCACTTCGGCCACCAGACGCACCGCTGGAACCCGAAGATGGACCGCTACATCTTCGGCTCGCGTTCGAACATCCACATCATCGACCTGTCGCAGACGATGCCGCTGTTCCACCAGGCTCTGGTGGCCGTGCGTGAAGTCGCCGCCAAGGGCGGTCGCGTTCTGTTCGTCGGCACCAAGCGCCAGGCCGCAGAGCCGGTCGCCGAAGCCGCCAAGCGCTGCGCCCAGTACTACATGAACAACCGTTGGCTCGGCGGCACGCTGACCAACTGGCGCACCGTGTCGGGCTCGATCGCTCGTCTGCGTGAGCTGGAAGGCATTCTGGAAAACGGCGGCGAAGGCCGCGTCAAGAAAGAGCTGCTGAACCTGCAGCGCGAGAAGGACAAGCTGGAACTGTCGCTGGGCGGCATCAAGGACATGGGCTCGATCCCGGACATCATGTTCGTGATCGATACCAACAAGGAAGCGATCGCGATCCAGGAAGCCCGCAAGCTGAACATCCCGATCATCGCCATCCTGGACACCAACTCGGACCCGGACGGCATCACCTATCCGGTCCCCGGCAACGACGACGCCGCCCGCGCCATCCAGACCTACTGCGACCTGATCGCCGACGCCGTCCTGGACGGCCTGGCCGCCGGCGCTTCGGCCTCGGGCATCGATCTGGGCGCTTCGGAAGCTCCGGTCGAGCCGATGCTGCGTGAAGCCTCGGCCCCCAAGGCTGAAGCCGAAGCCGCGCCGGCCGGCACGGAAGGCGCCGCCGCCGAACTGGAAGCCGCTGCTGAGCCGGCTGCCGAAACCGAGAAGGCCGAGGGCTGATCGCCCGCCGGGCGGCGTTCGCGTGATTGAGCGCCGCCTGACGAACTGACACACGGCCGGGCTAAATCAGTCCGGCCGTTCCCACATACGAAATCCCCCAAGGAGAAGAACATGGCCGAGATCACTGCCGCCCTCGTTAAGGAGCTTCGCGAGCGTTCGGGCGTCGGCATGATGGACTGCAAGAAGGCGCTGGTCGAAAACGACGGCAACATCGAAGCAGCAATCGACTGGCTGCGCGCCAAGGGCCTGTCCAAGGCCGCCAAGAAGGCCGACCGCGTCGCCGCTGAGGGTCTGGTCGCTGTCGCGTCGAAGGAAGACGGCAAGGGCGAAGTCGCCGCCGCCATCGAGTTCAACGCCGAAACCGACTTCGTCGCCCGTAACGAGCTGTTCCAGAACGCCGCCAAATCGTTCGCCCAGCTGGGTCTGGAGCACCACTCGGTGGAGGCCCTGCACGGCGCCGAACTGGAAGCCGGCAAGACGGTCCAGGACGAAGTGACCAACATGATCGCCACCATCGGCGAAAACATGCAACTGCGCCGCGCCGCCCGCCTGTCGGTGTCGGAAGGTGTCGTCTCGACCTACGTCCACAACGCGGTTTCGCCGGGCGTCGGCCGCATCGGCGTGCTGGTGGCTCTTGAAGGCGAGGGCGACAAGACCGCGCTTCGCGAACTGGGCCGCAAGATCGCAATGCACGTCGCCGCCACCGCGCCGCTGTCGCTGAACACCGACGACCTGGACCCCGCCGCCATCGAGAAGGAACGCGCCGTTCTGATCGAAAAGGCCAAGGAAGAAGGCCGCCCGGAAGCCATGATCGAAAAGATCGTGGAAGGTCAGATCAACAAGTTCCAGAAGGACGTGGTGCTGTCCAAGCAGCCGTTCGTCATGGATCCGGACGTGACCATCGAACAACTGGTCGCCAACTCGGCCAAGGAACTGGGCTCCTCCAACCTGCACCTGGCCGGCTTCGTCCGCCTGGCGCTGGGTGAAGGCGTCGAGAAGGTCGAAGGCCCCGACTTCGCGTCGGAAGTCGCCTCCATGATGGGCGGCAACTAAAAAAACATTCCCCTCATTCGTGAGGGTTTTGTATCAGAAGGGCGCGTTCGGCTTTGATGGCCGGCGCGCCTTTCGTCTATAAGAAGCCGCCTGATTCAATGGCGCCGCAGTCAAACGGACCTTCCCGCATGCCCGACGCCCCCTCGACCTTCCGCTACAAACGCGTCCTGCTGAAGGTGTCGGGCGAGGTGCTGATGGGCGACCAGTCGTTCGGCGTCGACATGAAGACCGTCGATGCGGTGGCCAAGGCCGTGGCGGACGTCGCGGCCGAGGGCGTGGAAATCTGCCTGGTCATCGGCGGCGGCAACATCTTCCGCGGTCTGTCGAAGGCGGCGGCCGGCATGGAGCGCGCCCAGGCCGACTATATGGGCATGCTGGCGACCATCATGAACGCCCTGGCCATGCAGTCGGCGCTGGAGAAGATCGGCGTCTCGACCCGCGTGCAGAGCGCCATTCCGATGGCGGCCATCGCTGAACCCTACATCCGTCGTCGCGCCCTAAGGCACCTTGAAAAGGGGCGGGTTGTGATCTTCGCCGCCGGCGTGGGCGCACCGTTCTTCACCACGGACTCGGGCGCGGCGCTGCGTGCAGCGGAAATGGGCTGCGACGCGCTGTTGAAGGGCACCAGCGTGGATGGGGTCTATTCCGCCGATCCGAAGAAGGATCCCGACGCGACGCGTTACGAGACCTTGTCCTATCAGGATGTTCTGGCCAAGGATTTGCGGGTCATGGACGCCTCGGCCATCGCCATGATGCGCGACACGGGGATACCGATCGTGGTCTTCTCCATTCGGGAAGACAATTCGCTGCGCCGGACCCTGACCGGCGAAGGCACGTTCACGGTCATTCAGGACGTCGCCTGAGCGTTCGCCTGACCAGGAAAGACAAGAGAGACCAAGACCATGGCAAAGCCTGACCTCAAGACCTATCGCGACCGCATGGATCGCTCCGTCGCCGCTCTGAAGGAAGAGTTCAGCGGTCTGCGCACCGGCCGCGCCAACGCTGGCCTGCTGGAGCCCGTGCGGGTCGAAGCCTACGGCTCGGCCTCGCCCCTGACGGCGGTCGCCGCGATCAGCGTGCCCGAGCCGCGGATGCTGAGCGTCAATGTCTGGGACAAGGGCATGGTGGTCGCCGTCGAGAAGGCGATCCGCAATGCCAATCTAGGCCTGAACCCGATCGTGGACGGCCAGACCCTACGTATTCCGGTGCCGCCTCTGACCGAGGAACGCCGCAAGGACCTGGTCAAGCTGGCCGGCAAATATGCCGAGCAGCAGAAAATCTCGGTTCGCAACGTCCGCCGCGACGCCAACGACGACCTGAAGAAGGCCGAGAAGGCCGGCGAGATCAGCCAGGACGAGCAAAAGAAGATGGAGACCGAGGTCCAGAAGGACACCGACGCGGCCATCAAGCGCATCGACGAGACCTTGAAGACCAAGGAACAAGAGATCATGCAGGTCTGAGGCGAAACGGCTGGGTCCGGAAGGGATCGCACGACAGATGACGGCAGACCGCGCCGCGCCTTCAGGCCAAAGCCCAGACAAGCAGGGTCAGGACGGACCGCGCCACGTCGCCATCATCATGGACGGCAATGGACGCTGGGCGAAGGCGCGCGGCCTGCCGCGGGCCCTGGGCCATCGTGAGGGCGTCCAGGCGCTGAAGCGCACGATCCAGGCGGCGCCGGATCTCGGCATCGACTGCCTGACGGTGTTCGGCTTCTCGACCGAGAACTGGAGCCGGCCCGAGGATGAGGTGTCGGACCTGATGGGGCTGGTGCGGTCCTACGTCGCCAGCGATCTGGCCCGGCTGACCAAGGCCGGCGTCCGGCTGAAAATTCTGGGGCGACGCGAAGGACTGCCGGCCGACATCGCCGCCATCATCGAACGGGCCGAGGCCCAGACCGCCCATAACGACCGATTCCTGTTGCAGGTCGCCTTCAACTACGGCGGTCGCGCGGATCTGGTGGACGCGGCGCGCCGCCATATGGAGCGGGTGCTGGCGGGCGAGACGGTCGAGCCTTTCAACGAGGCGATCCTGACGGCCGGGCTGGCCACGGCGGGCTCGCCGCCGCTTGACTTGATCGTGCGCACGTCGGGTGAGCAGCGGCTTTCGAACTTCCTGTTGTGGGAGGCCGCCTACGCCGAGCTCGTGTTCCAGGACATTCTGTGGCCCGACTATGGCCCCAAGGCGCTGGCTGAAGCGATCTCAGCCTTTGGTCAGCGCGATCGCCGTTTTGGCGGACGCGTGATCGCGCCTGAGCGCGCGACGGCCTGATGGCGGTCAAGGGTCGGGATATCGCCCTCAGGGCTGCGTCCGCCGTCGTGCTGGCGCCCGCCGCCGTCGCTGCGACGTGGGGCGGCGGCGTGTGGTTCCTGGCGCTGATGATCGTCGCCAGCGTCGTCCTGGCGTTCGAATGGGCGGCGATGAGTGCGCCCCATGCACGCCGCGTCATGGGCGGCGCGGTCAGCTTCGGCGTCGTGGCGGCGGTGATCAGCGCCCATTTCGGGGCGATGTCCGTCGCCTTCATCATGCTGGTGTTCGGCGCGGTCGCGGCCGGAGTCTATGCCCGCAGCCGAGGGCAGGAGGCGCTGGATGCCGCCTATGGCGTGCTCTATCTCGGCTGGCCTTCGGTCCTTCTGATATGGCTGCGCGACGTTGACAGTTTGATCGGGCTGCATTGGACCGTGCTGGTCTTCGCCGTCGCCTGGTCGGCCGACATCGTGGCCTATCTGGCGGGATCCACCTTTGGCGGCCCCAAGTTGTGGCCGCGCTTTTCACCGAACAAGACCTGGTCCGGGTTCATCGGCGGCGTTGCGGCCGGCGCGATTGCGGGCGCTGTCATGACGGCCTGGGTCAATATGGGCGCCTTGAGCGTCGTCTGGGGAGCAGTGCTGGGCCTTGCGGGGGCCTTGGCGACCATGGCGGGCGACCTGTGGGAATCGGCGCTTAAGCGACGGTTTGGGGTCAAGGATGCGGGGAACACCATTCCAGGCCACGGGGGCCTGCTGGACCGCGTCGATGGCCTGATGTTCGCGGTCGTGGTCGTCGCGGCGGGCCGACTGATCGTACTGATGCTGGAGCGTGGGGCGTGATCCGGCGTCGCATCACTGTGCTTGGCGCGACCGGATCGGTCGGCGCTTCGACGCTGGACCTGATGGCTCAAGCCGAGGCGACGGGCACAGGCGCGTTCGAGGTCGAGGCCCTGACGGGCGGGGCCAACATCTCTAAACTGGCCGAGCAGGCCAAACGCTGGCGGCCCAAACTGGCCGTGAGCGCCGATCCTGCGCGATTGGACGAACTGCGCGACGCCTTGTCCGGCACGGACGTCGCTGTCGCCGCCGGTGACGCCGCCATCGTCGAGGCGGCGACGCGACCTGCCGACTGGATCATGGCGTCCATCGTCGGAGCGGCGGGTCTCAAGTCCGCTTGGGCGGCGGCGGGAACGGGCGCGACCTTGGCGCTGGCCAACAAGGAAAGCCTGGTCTGCTGCGGCCCCGCCCTGATCGAACGGGTCAGTCGGGCAGGGGGGCGCTTGATCCCCGTCGATTCCGAACACTCCGCCATCTTCCAGGTGTTTCCGGCCGAAGCGCCTGAGCGGGTGGCCAAGCTGATCCTAACCGCATCGGGCGGGCCGTTTCGCAAGACTCCGCGCGAACAGATGGTCGCCATCACGCCGGAACAGGCCGTCGCCCACCCCAACTGGAGCATGGGCGCCAAGATTTCCGTCGATAGCGCCACCATGGCCAACAAGGGCCTGGAGATGATCGAGGCGGCTTATCTGTTCGATATGCCGCAGGATCGGATCGACGTCGTGGTGCACCCCGAATCGATCATCCACAGCCTTGTGGAATATGTGGATGGTTCGACGCTGGCTCAGATGGGACCGCCGGATATGCGCACGCCGATCGCCTGCGCCCTGGCCTGGCCGGATCGGATCGCGTGGCCGGCGCCCAAGTTGGATCTGGCTGCGCTGGGTCGGCTGACGTTCGAAGCGCCCGATCTGACGCGCTTTCCCGCCCTCGATCTGGCGCGTCAGGCCCTTAAGGCGGGGGGCGCGACGCCGGCCGTGTTCAACGCCGCCAACGAGGTCGCCGCCTTCGCCTTCCTTGACCGCAAGCTGGCGTTTCTCAATATTGCCGCAGTCGTCGCCGAAACCCTTGAGCGTGCGACGAAAGCGGGGATGGCTTTCGGTTCTGGAGACGCCTGCGGCGCGGCCCTTTCGGTCGACGCCGAGACGCGTCGAATGGCCGAGAGCGTCATCGCCGGCCTTGCGAATGCGGCCTGACAGCAGGCCAGGGGAGACGATTTTCGAATGCTGGGCGTCCTGGGTCAGGTCCTGATCTCCATCGCCTCGTTCCTGCTGGTGCTGACCTTCATCGTCACCATCCACGAACTGGGTCACTTCCTCGTCGCGCGCGCCTTTGGTGTGAAGGTGGACCGGTTCGCGGTCGGCTTCGGCAAGGCCGTGGCCAGCCGCACGGACCGTCACGGCATCGAATGGCGTCTCGGCTGGCTGCCGCTGGGCGGCTATGTGAAGTTCTCGGGCGATCTGGATGCGTCCAGCGTGCCTGACCGGGCCGGATTGGATGAACTGCGCAGCCGCGTGGTCGCCGAGCGTGGACCGGGCGCCGAGCGTGATTATTTCCACTTCAAGCCGGTGTGGCAGCGCGCCCTGATCGTCGCGGCCGGGCCCATCGCGAACTTCATCCTGGCCATCACCATCTTCGCCGTCGTCTTCATGGCCGTCGGCGTGTCCCTGCGTCCCGCGCGTGTCGCTCAGGTTCAGGCCGGATCGCCAGCCGCCGCCGCCGGATTCCAAATCGGCGACCTGATCACCGAGGTGAACGGCAAGGCCATCAAGGACGGCAGCGCGGTCACCCGCACCGTCATGCTCTCGACCGGCGATCCCGTACGGTTCACGGTCGAGCGCGCCGGGCGTCCGGTCGAACTGGTCGCGACGCCGGAACGCCGCGAAGAAAACGACCCCATCGCCGGACGCGTAAAGGTCGGCCGCATCGGCCTGGGGCTGGGGTCGTCAGCCGGCGATGTCCGCCACATACGTTACGGCCCTGTCGACGCCGTCGTGGAAGGCGCGCGCCAGACGGGCGACGTCATCGGCTCGACCCTGACCTACCTCGGACGTCTGGCGACGGGCCGCGAGTCGGGCGATCAGTTCAGCGGCCCGCTGGGCATGGCCAAGGCGACGGGCTCGCTGACGACGGCTGCAGTCGAGGCCAATCCGGCGCCGGGCGCCATGACGATCAACCTGATCCTGACGCTGACAACCTTGGTCGCCATACTTTCGATCGGAATCGGCTTTCTAAATCTGCTTCCCATTCCGGTCCTCGACGGCGGGCATCTGCTTTTCTACGGCTATGAGGCTGTGGCGAAACAGCCTGTGTCGGCGCGGTTCCAGGAGATGGGCTATCGTGCAGGCCTTGCGCTTTTGGCGGGATTTATGTTGTTCGCAACGTGGAACGACCTACAGAAGCTCAATATCTTCCAATTCCTCGGCGGGCTCGTCTCGTGAGCCGACGCCAGCCCCCGACGGTTTCCCGAATGAATGACATGACCTCTCGCGCCGCCGTTCGACTGAGCGCCCGCTCCAGCCTGCTGGCTCTGGCGGTCGCCGCCGGTCTGGGCGCACCCGCGCTGGCCCAGACCGCGCCGGCTCAAACTGCGCCGACCACGACGCCTGCTGCTCCGGCTCAAACGCCCGCCCCGACCGCCACGTCTCAGGCGCCAGCGAGCGCCGCCGAGCCCCGTGTCGAGATCGCTGCGCCTCAGACGATCACGATCAATCGCATCATCGTGCAGGGCGCGCAGCGGATCGACCAGACGACGGTCCTGTCCTACCTGCCGATCCGTCCCGGTGACGCGGTCGACGCCTCGGTGCTGGACGTCGCGGTGCGCACTCTGTCGCGCACGGGCCTGTTCGCCGATGTGCAACTGGGCATCCAGAACGGCGATCTGATCGTCCAAATCGTCGAGAACCCGATCATCAACCAGGTGGTGTTCGAGGGAAACAAGGCGCTGTCGAAGGACAAGCTGACCAAGGAAGTGACCCTGGCGCCGCGCGGCATCTATACGCGCGCCAAGGTTCAGGAAGACGTCGGCGCCATCGTCGAACTGTATCGCCTCCAGGGCCGCATCTCTGCGACCGTGACGCCCAAGCTGGTTCAGCTGGATCAGAACCGCGTCGATGTGATCTTCGAGATCAACGAAGGCCCGCAGACCGGCATCAGCGCCATCAACGTGCTGGGCAACGAGGCGTTTTCCGATCGCGACGTGCGCGGCGTGATGGTCACCGAAAAGTCGACCTGGTGGAAGTTCTTCTCCAACAACGACAACTACGATCCCAACCGCCTGGAATACGACCAGGAGCAGCTGCGGAAGTTCTATACCAATCGCGGCTATTACGACTTCCGCGTGGTGTCCTCGGTCGCCGAGCTGCAACCGGACGATCAGGCGTTCCAACTGACCCTGACGCTTAACGAAGGCGACAAGTACAACTTCGGTGAGATCAAGGTCGTCACTCAGAACGATCGGCTGAACGCGGACTTCCTGAAGGCCCTGGTGCCGATCCGGGAAGGCCAGCTGTACGAGAGCGACAAGATCGAACAGGCGGTCGACGCTCTGACGTTCGCCGCCGGTTCGGCCGGATACGCCTTCGTCGAGATCAATCCGACCTACAAGGCCAATCCCGAGACGGACACGGTCGATGTGACCTTCAACGTGTCCGAGGGCCAGCGGGTCTACATCGATCGCATCAATGTGGTCGGCAATACCCGCACGATCGACCCGGTCATTCGCCGCGAACTGTTGCTGACCGAGGGCGACGCGTTCAACCGCGCCCTGATGGAGCGCTCGCGCAACAACCTGCGCGCCCTAGGCTTCTTCAAGGATGTGACGGTCGAGGAAACGCGCGGCAGCGCGCCGGACCGTTCGATCATCAATGTCAACGTCCAGGAACAGCCGACCGGCGAACTGTCCGTCGGCGCGGGCTTCAGCTCCGTCGACTCCTTCACGGTCAACCTGGGCATCTCGGAGCGGAACTTCCGCGGGCGTGGCCAGAACGTGGTCGCCCGTCTGGAGTGGGGCTCGTTGCGTCAACAGGTCGACTTCCGCTTCACCGAGCCGAAGTTCCTCGGACGTGATCTGCGCGCCGGCTTCGACCTGTTCCACTCGCGCTATGACCTGAGCCAGTATTCGTCGTACGACTATCGGTCGACGGGCGGCGGTCTGCGTCTGTCCTATCCGCTGAACGGCAACATGCTGCTCAGCACACGCTACTTCCTGAAGTCCGACGAAATCATCGTGCCGGAAGGCTATTGCACTGGCGTGGGTCAGGGCTCTTCGGCCCTGTGCGATCAGGTCGGCAGCTTCATCAACTCGTCGGCCGGCTATACGCTGCAGGTCAATTACACGAACGATCCGATCCGCCCGACGCGCGGCTGGGCCGGCTCGCTCCGTCAGGACCTCGCAGGTCTGGGCGGCGATGTGAACTATGTGAAAACCGAGGCTGACGCGAGCTGGTACTATGGTTTCACGCCCGAATGGGTTGTCAGCGTTCAGGGCTCGGCCGGCTACGTCAGCGGCTGGAACGGCGATCCTATCCGCATCAACGACCGCTTCTTCAAGGGCGGCAACAGCTTCCGCGGCTTCGAGACGGCCGGTATGGGGCCGCGCGATCTGAATACGACCGACGCGCTGGGCGGCAACTTCTACGCCATCGGAACGGTGGAGTTGACGCTGCCGAACTATCTGCCCGAGCAATATGGCATCAAGACCTCGCTGTTCGCCGATGTCGGTACGCTGGGCGTGCTGGACGACCGCTACAAGCTGACCTCCACCGGAACGGTGAACACCAATATCGCCGATGAACTGTCTCTGCGCGCGTCGGCGGGTGTCAGCATCCACTGGAAGTCGCCGATGGGTCCGATCCGCTTCGACATCTCCAAGGTTCTGTCCAAGGAAGATTACGACAAGACGGAATCCTTCCGCTTCTCGACCTCCACCCAATTCTAATCGCGGCTTTTTCGACCGCACGAGGAAACACCATGAAAGCTCTTATCATCGCGGCGACCGCCGCTGCTTCGCTCATCGCCACCGCCGCCTCGGCGCAACAGGCCGGCGCGCCCGCCAATCCCGGCCCGGTCATCCCCGGCGTCTGCGTCTATTACAACGCCCGTCTGCTGGCCCAGTCGTCGGCCGGTCAGGCCGTCGAAGCCCGCATGCAACAGCTGGCTCAGGAAGTTCAGGGCGAACTGCAACCTTACGCCACGTCCATCCAGTCGGACGCGCAGCAACTGCAAGCCTCGGGTTCGAGCCTGCCGGCCGACCAACTGCAACAGCGCCGTCAGGCCCTGCAGCAGCGCGCGCAAGAGGCCCAACAGCTGGAAGCCACCCGTGAAAACGAGCTGCGCTACACCCTGGGCATGCAGCGTCAGGCCATCACCGAGGCCGTCTCGCCGATCCTGACGGCCCTGTATCAGGAGAAGGGCTGCGGTCTGCTGCTGGACCGCGAGAGCGTCTTCATGATGAACCCGGCCATGGACATCACCGACTTGGCCATCCAGCGCCTGAACACAGCCCTGCCGACCCTGAGCTTCAACCGCATGGCCGTTCCGGCTCAGACGCAGGCCCAGCCGGCCGCCGCCCGCTAAGTCGCGATGCCCGATTCCCGCTTCTTCGAGACCTTGTCGCCCCTTAGCGTCGCCGATTTGGCGGCTAAGATCGGCGGAGAAGTCGAGAGGGGCGGAGATCGCATGATCGCCTCGGTCGCGCCCTTGTCCTCTGCGGACGGGAGCGCGATCGCGTTTCTGGGCGACCGCAAGTTCGCCTCTGCGCTTGCGGCGACCAAGGCCGGCTGCGTTATCGTGCCGGCCGAGGCCAAGGACGCCGCGCCGTCGTCCGCCGCCGTCATCGTCTCACGCACGCCTCAGGCCTCATGGGCCAAGGCGTCGCTGGCGCTGCATCGGCCTATCCTTCTGGACAAGGCGATCAGCCGCGACGAGGCGGCCGAGGACGACAGCGTCGTGGTCGAACCAGGCGCGATCCTGGGGCAGGGCGTCCGCATCGGTCGCGGGTCTCGCATCGGCGCCAATAGCGTCATCGCGCCGGGCGTGCAGATTGGTCGTGATTGCGTGATCGGCGCCAACGTCAGCGTGGCCTTCGCCCTGATCGGCGACCGGGTGAAGCTGTATGCCGGCGCCCGGATCGGCGAAGCGGGCTTCGGCGCCACGGGCACGGCGGCGGGGGTCATGGATATTCCCCAACTGGGCCGCGTCATCCTTCAGGACGGCGTGACGGTGGGCGCCAACTCCTGCATCGACCGCGGCGCCTATGACGACACGGTCATCGGCGAAAACACCAAGATCGATAATCTGGTGATGGTCGGCCACAACTGCGTCATCGGCCGTAACTGTCTGCTGGTCGCCAATACCGGTATCTCGGGCTCGGTGACCGTGGGCGACAATGTCATCTTCGGCGGCAAGGCCGGGATCGGCGACCACATCACGATCGGAGAGGGCGCGCGTGTCGCGGCCGGCGCCGGCGTGCTGGCCGATGTTCCTGCCGGCGAGACCTGGTCGGGTTATCCGGCGCGTCCGATCCGACAGTTCTTGCGCGAGACGGTCTGGCTCGCCAAACAGGCCTCATCGAAGAAGGCTCCGAAGGAATCATAGGGATGAGCGACACGACTGCCGTCGAAGGCAAGATCGATTACGCCGAGGTGATGCGGCGGCTGCCGCACCGCTATCCCTTCCTGCTGGTAGACAAGGCCGAAGACTTCGTGCCCGCGACGTCGATCGTCGGCATCAAGAACGTCACCCACAACGAGCCCTTCTTCCCCGGTCACTTCCCGATCGATCCGGTCATGCCCGGCGTGCTGATCGTCGAGGCCATGGCCCAGACCGGCGCCCTGCTGATGTCCAAGACGCTGGATGTCGCCGTGGCCGACAAGGTCATCATGTTCATGTCGATCGACGGAGTTCGCTTCAGAAAGCCCGCGCGGCCGGGCGACCAATTGCGCATGGAGGTCAAGGTGATCCGCGCGCGGGGCGACGCCTATAAGTTCCGGGGCGAGACCTTCATCGACGGCAAGCTGGCGGCCGAAGCCGAGTTCATGGCGATGGTCGTGACTGTGCCTGCTCCGGCGCCTGGGCCGGCGGCCTGATGACCATTTATCCCACGGCTCTGATCGATGCGACGGCGACCCTGGGCGAGGGGGTCGAGGTCGGCCCTTGGTGCACGGTCGGGCCGAATGTGGTGCTGGGCGACAATGTGCGTCTGGTCAGTCATGTCGTGGTCCAGCAGGACACGATGGTCGGGGCCGGGACGGTCATTCATCCTTTCGCCGTCATTGGCGGCGACCCGCAGCACAATGGCTACAAGGGCGAGACGGTTCGGCTGGAGATCGGCGAGAACAACCTGATCCGCGAGCACTGCACCTTCAATCGAGGCACGCCGCAGGGGGCGGGCGTCACGGTCGTGGGTTCGAACAATCTGTTCATGACCGGCGCCCATGTCGGTCACGACTGCGTCGTCGGCGACAATGTGGTCATGGCCAACAACGCGACCCTTGGCGGTCATGCTCAGGTCGGGGACAAGGTGTTCCTGGGTGGACTGTGCGCAGTGCACCAGAACGGCCGCGTTGGGCAAGGCGCGATCATCGGCGGTCTGGCGGCGGTGACGCGCGACGTAATCCCCTATGGCTCGGCCTGGGGCAATCATGCGCGGCTGCGTGGGCTGAATCTGATCGGGTTGAAGCGCAAGGGCTACGGCAAGGATCAGGTGCGGCGTCTGCTCGCGGCCTATCGTGATCTGTTCGAGGGCGAGGGCGAGTTCGCCGGTCGGATCGACGGCGTGGCGGAACGCTATGCCGACCTGCCCGAGATCATCGAGATCATCGCCTTTATCCGCGACGGCGGGCGACGTCCGCTGTGCCTGCCGAACGCGGAATGAACGCGGCTGGAAAGCTGGGTCTGATCGCAGGCGGCGGCGATCTGCCGGCGGCCGTCGCGGCGCGTTGCGATGCTCTAGGGCGGCCGGTTTTCGTGATCCGTTTGGCGGGGTTTGCTGACGAGCATGTGGCGCGCTGGCCCGGCGCCGAGTTCGGCATGGCGCAGATCGGTGCGATCCTGAAGGCGTTGAAGGCCGAGCGCTGCACGACCGTCTGTCTTGCGGGTATCGTCAATCGGCCGGATTTCAAGACGCTGAAGCCTGATTTCAAAGGGGCGACCCTGTTGCCGGGCATCGTCGCCGCCGCCTCAAAGGGCGATGACGCCCTGCTACGCAAGATCCTGTCGGTGTTCGAGGCCGAAGGCTTCGCCGTCGAGGGCGCCGACGACATTCTGGGCGGCGACACGCTTGGCGCAGGCGCGCTGGGCGCCGTCTCGCCGACCAAGGAGCAGCTAGGCGATCTGAAAAAGGCGCTGCATGTTGCCGAAAAATCAGGCGAACTCGATATCGGGCAGGGCGCCGTGGTCTGTGACGGCCTGGTCCTTGCGGTCGAGGCGCAGGAAGGCACCGACGCCATGCTGACCCGCGTCGCTGGCCTGCCCGCCGATTTGCGTGGAGCGATTGATAAGCCCAGGGGCGCGCTCGGCAAGGTGCCCAAGCCGATCCAGGACCTGCGCGTCGATATGCCCGTGATCGGGCCGCGCACCGTCGAAATGGCGGCGGCGGCAGGTCTGGCGGGCATAGGCGGCGTGGCGGGACGTTTGATCCTGATCGATCGCGACGCCATTGTCGCGACGGCGAACCGTCTGGGCCTGTTCGTCTGGGGCGAGGATCGGTGAGCCGTCCGCTGAAGATCATGCTGGTGGCGGCGGAGGCTTCGGGCGATGCGCTGGGCGCCGGTCTGGCCAAGGCGTTGAAGGCGCGGTTGGGGGATGATGTGGCCTTTGTCGGCGTCGGCGGGCCCAAGATGGCGGCCGAGGGCGTGGTCAGCCCGTTCGACATCGCCGAACTCTCGATCCTGGGCTGGATCGAGGGTTTGCGCGCCTATGGCAAGGTCAAGCGGCGCGTCGAGCAGACGGCGGCGCTGGCCGAGCGGGAAAAGCCCGACGCCGTCGTGCTGATCGACAGTTGGGGCTTCACGATCCGTGTGGCCAAGGCGATCCGGGCTGCGCGACCGGACCTGCCGCTGATCAAGTATGTCGGGCCTCAGGTCTGGGCATCGCGGCCGGGCCGGGCCAAGACCTTGGCAGGGGCCGTCGATCATTTGCTCGCCCTCTATGGTTTTGATGCGCCCTGGTTCGAGCGCGAGGGCCTGCCGACGACTGTGGTCGGTTCGTCGGCGCTTCATGTGAATGTGGATGCTGCGGACGGTGCAGCGTTCCGCGCGCGCCGTGGGATCGCCGCCGATGCGCAGCTTCTCTTGGTGCTGCCCGGCAGCCGGCCCAGTGAGATCACCCGAATGGCCCCCGTCTATGAGGCGACGGTCAGAAAACTGAAGATCACAAACCCCGGCCTGGAAGTCGCCGTGGTCGCCGCGGGGACGGTAGCCCACGATGTTGCAGGCCGCGTCGCCGCCTGGCCTTTCCGCGTTCACCTGGTCGACGAAGCCGAAAAATATGACGCCATGCGCGCCGCGACCGTCGCCCTGGCCACCAGCGGCACCGTGTCGACAGAGCTCGCGCTGGCGGGCGCGCCGATGGTCATCGCCTACAAGATCGACGGGCTCAGCTATCAGCTGATGAAGCGGTTCGTGACCGCCAAACACATCACCCTGTTCAACGTCGCCGCTGACGACCGGATCGCGCCCGAGTTCATTCAGCACGAGGCGACCCCGGCCATTTTGACGGCGGCGGTCGGGCGGCTGCTGGCCGACCCGGCGCTGGCGGCCGAACAGGCGCGTCGCCAGACGGCGGCATTGGACCTGATGGGACGCGGCGGACCGGACCCGTCCGAACTGGCTGCCGATGCGGTGCTGAGGGTCATCACCGACAAGTCGGCGAGCTGACGATGGCGCGGGCGCTCAGTCCGCGACGCGCGGCCGAGGTCCGCGCCGCGCTTCAGATGGCGGTAGGTGCGATGGCCGCGCTCTATCTCGCGACCTGGCTGAACCTGCCGCACCCATACTGGAGCGTGATTTCCGCGATCGTCGTCATTCAGGCGAGCGTCGGTGGCGGCGTCCTGACCGTTGCGCGCGACCGGGCCATCGGCACGGCGACCGGAGCGCTGGCGGGGGCGGTCTTCGCCTTCCTTCGTCCGCCGGGTCTGGAAAGCATGGCGCTGAGCATCGCCGTCTCGGCGGGGCTGCTGGCCTTCTTGGCAGCCGGGCGGCCATGGCTGAAGGTCGCGCCCGTGACGGCGACGATCGTCATCGCCGGCGGGACAGGCGCAGAGGGGCCGGCTTCCCTCGCGCTGGATCGGGTGATGGAAATCCTGGTCGGCAGCGGCCTCGGCGTGCTGGCGATCCTGGCCGTGTTTCCGCGCCATGCCAGGCAGTCCTTCAAGATTCAGGCGCGTGAGGCGGCGGGCGAGGCGGCGGGGCTGTTGGCTTTGGTGTCAAAGGCCGCCCCTGAGGACGCCTCCGAGATTTCGCGCCGTCATGCCGATCTGAAGCGGCGGCTGGATGCGCTGGGTCAGGCCGCCAAGAACGTCATTGATCTGCCCGGCCCGCAACGTGAGACCGCCGACCGGGCCGCGCTCGTGCGCGCGTTCTGGCGCGTGCGCAGCGACATCGTGATCCTGGGGCGCGGTTTCCAGGCCGAGGGTGCGGGCGCCCGGCTGGATCCCTGGTCGCAGGATGCGGAGCGCGCGGTGGAGCAACTCAAGGCCCTGTCTCGGGGCCAGGCCGCCCAGCCCATGGGCGCGATCGACCAAAGCCTGGCTCTGTCCATGGCTGTCGAGGGCGACGATGTGGCTCTGGGCGCCGCCGCGATCGGCGTGGCGCATATGCACCGCGATCTGGATGACCTGGCTGCCCGGTTCGCGGATCTGAAGCTGGTCTGACGACAAAGAAAAACGCCGGGGATGTCTCCCCGGCGTTTTACATTTTAGCCGACGTATCAGCCGCGTTGTTCGATCGGCACGTAATCGCGCTGGGTCGGGCCGGTGTACAGCTGACGCGGGCGACCGATCTTCTGCGACGGATCGGCCATCATTTCCTGCCACTGAGCGATCCAGCCCACGGTGCGGGCCAGGGCGAACAGGACGGTGAACATGGTGGTCGGGAAGCCCATCGCCGACAGGGTGATGCCCGAATAGAAATCGACGTTCGGGAAAAGCTTACGCGAGGTGAAGTATTCGTCCGACAGAGCGACCTTCTCCAGCTCCTTGGCGACCAGGAACAGCGGATCGTTCTCGCGGCCGGTGGCGGCCAGCACTTCATAGGCAGACTGCTGCATGACCTTGGCGCGCGGATCGTAGTTCTTGTACACGCGGTGACCGAAGCCCATCAGCTTGTACTTGCGGTCCTTCACGCCCTGAATGAACTCCGGAATCTTGTCGGGCGTGCCGATTTCCTTGAGCATGTTCAGCGCCTCTTCGTTGGCGCCGCCGTGCGACGGGCCCCACAGGCAGGCGATGCCGGCGGCGATACAGGCGAACGGATTGGCGCCCGACGAACCGGCCAGACGCACGGTCGAGGTCGAGGCGTTTTGTTCATGGTCGGCGTGCAGGGTGAAGATGCGGTCCATGGCGCGAACCAGTGCCGGATCGACATGATAGTCTTCGGCCGGCACGGCGAAGCACATGCGCAGGAAGTTTTCAGCGTACGAAAGGTCGTTGCGCGGCGAGATGAAGGGCTGGCCGACGTGGTATTTGTAAGCGCGGGCCGCGATGGTCGGCATCTTGGCGATCAGGCGGATGGCGGAAATGTCGCGTTGCACCGGATCATGGATGTCCAGGCTGTCGTGATAGAAGGCCGACAAGGCGCCGACGGTGCCGACCATGATCGACATCGGGTGGGCGTCACGGCGGAAACCCTCGAAGAAGCGGTCGAACTGGGCGTGCAGCATCGTATGCGTGGTGATGCTGTTTTCGAACTTCTCGAACTGGGCGGCGGTCGGCAGTTCGCCGTGCAGCAGCAGGTGGCAGACTTCCAGGAAGTTCGACTTCGACGCCAGTTGGTCGATCGGATAGCCGCGGTGCAGCAGCACGCCGGCGTCGCCGTCGATATAGGTCAGAGCCGATTCACAGGCCGCCGTCGAGGTGAAGCCGGGATCGAAGGTGAAGGCGCCCGTTCCCGCATACAGTTTGCGGATGTCGATGACGTCCGGGCCGGTGGAGCCCGAAAGGACCGGCAACTCGATCGTCTTGTCCTCGAAGGACAGGGTCGCCGAGCCGGCGGGTTTGGCTTGTTCAGTCATGAATGCCCCTTTGCATCACACGTCCAGGCGCGGGGAGGCGTCGGCCGCTTTTTGGTTTGTGGGTGATCACTTAGTCTGTTGCAGCGCATCATCCAAGCGCCCGAGACTTTCGTCGCGCCCAAGAGCCGACAAAGTTCGTGCAATATCAGGTGATGTTGACCCTGCGGTAAGCGCCGCGCGCATCGGCGGGCCGATTTTTCCGAACCCGACGCCCTCGGATTCCGCAAAGGCCTTGAGCTCGGCTTCCAGCGCGAAGACATCCCAGGATTGAAACAGGGACAGCCGCTCGCGCAGACGGGCGAGGCGATCCAGCGTCTCACCGGACAGCAGCGCCTTCGCCTTATCGTCCAGGGTCAGCGGGCGCGATTTCAGGACGAAGGCGGTCTGGTCGGCCAGATCGAGGATCGTCTTGGCGCGATCCTTGACGAAAGGCATGGCGCGCTGAAGCCGGGCTTCGTCCGCCTCCGCCAGGGCGTGGCCCTTCTGCAGATGCGCATCCAGCGTCAGCTTGGCGAGCCGCTCGTCGTCGGCGAGACGCAGCCAGTGCGAATTGACGTGGGCCAGCTTTTCGAAGTCCAAGCGGGCGGGCGCCTTGCCGATGCCGGAGAGATCGAACCATTCGATGGCTTGGGCGTCGCTGAACAATTCGTCGTCGCCGTGCGCCCACCCCAGGCGAGCCAGATAGTTGCGCATGGCCTCGGGCAAGTAGCCCATCTCGGCGTATTCATGCACTGCCTGGGCGCCGTGACGCTTCGACAGCTTGGCGCCGTCTGGTCCGTGGATCAGGGGAATGTGGGCGAAGGTCGGACGCGTCCAGCCCAGTGCATCGTAGATCAGGCTCTGGCGTGCGGCGTTGTTCAGATGGTCGTCGCCGCGAATGACGTGGGTCACGCCCATGTCGTGGTCGTCCACGACGACGGCGAGATTATAGGTCGGCGCGCCGTCCGAACGCAGCAGCACCAGATCGTCCAAGTCGTCGGTCGACCAGTTCACTTCGCCCTGGACCTCATCGGCCACCGTGACTGTGGTCGCCTTTGGCCGCCGGAAGCGCACGACGTGCGGCAGGGCCAGATCGTCGACGGTCGGCTCGCGGTCGCGCCAGGGCGATTCGAAAGTGCGCTTTTCCGCCTTGGCCTCGTCACGCAGACGACCGGTTTCCTCGGCCGATGTGAAGTCGCGGTAGGCGTGGCCGGTTTCGAGCAGTTGATCGACCACCTCGCGGTGGCGGTCGGCCCGGCTGAACTGGAACACCGGCTCATCGTCGGCGAACAGCTCCAGCCAGCTCAGGCCGTCGAAAATGGCCTTCACCGCCTCATCGGTCGAGCGTTCGCGGTCGGTGTCCTCGACCCGGATCAGGAAACGTCCAGCGTGTCTCTTGGCGTACAGCCAGTTGAACAATGCGGTTCTCGCCCCGCCGATATGCAGATAGCCTGTCGGCGAGGGGGCGAAGCGGGTGACGACAGTCGAGGAAGGTGAGGTCATGGGGGAGGGGTCCGTAAGCGAGGCCCTTATACGCCCTGATGCGGCAAAACCTACCCCCGCTGCGCGATTGCGCGCCTGGCTGCTCGCCGAGGTCGCCGCCCAGACCCTGAGATGGCGGCTATGGGCGCCGGTCGCATTCGGCGCGGGCGGCGGCGTCTATTTCGCGCTGCAAGCCGAGCCGGTCTTGTGGCCCTTGTTGATGGGCGCCGCCTTGGCTTTTGGGCTGTGGGTCACGGCGCGCCGTCGCGGCGGGTCGCGGCGCCTGACCTGGCTGCTCTTGATGCTGGCCTGCGTTTCAGGCGGGCTGACGGCGGCCAAGGTGCGCACCGAAGCCGTCGCCGCGCCGATCGCGCCCGCCCTCAGCGAACCGACCGTGATCGAAGCCTGGGTCGTCGATGTCGACAGCCCTGGGCAGCGAGGCGCGCGGGTCGTGATCGCGCCGGTCTGGATTCGCGGACTGGCGCCCGAACAGACGCCGGTGCGCTTGCGGGCGACGGTGCGGGGCGAGCCGCCGCGGCCCGGCGAAGCGATCCGCTTGTTTGGCATTCTGAATCCGCCGCCTGCGCCGGCCAGCCCCGGCGCCTACGATTTCGGGCGCAACGCCTTCTTCCAAGGTATGGGCGGCGTGGCGTTCGCCTTGGGTGAAACGCGTGGGGCCGAGCTTGCCCCGCCGCCGTGGCGACTTCGACTTGAAATGGCGGTCAACGGCGCCCGCTTCGCACTGGCCGAGAGGATCGTCGCGCGGCTCGGCGAACGGACCGGCGGGATCGCCGCCGCCATGACCACCAGTCATGAGACCTGGATTAGTCAGGAGGACATGGATGTGATGCGCGATTCCGGCCTGGCGCACATCCTGTCGGTGTCAGGGCTGCATATGGCCATCGTCGGGGGTTTCGTCTTCTTCGCGGTACGTCTGGGCGTGGCGGCCTGGCCCTGGCTGGCCCTGCGGGTTCACGGCAAGAAGGTCGCGGCCCTGGCGGGCCTGACGGCGGTCGGTGTCTATCTGGTGGTGTCGGGCGCGCCGCCGCCGGCCGAGCGGGCCGCGATCACCGCCTCCATCGCCTTTCTTGCCATCCTGCTGGATCGACAGGCGGTGACGATGCATGGCCTGGCCGTCGCGGCGTTCATCGTCCTGGCGATACAGCCCGAAGCCATCGTCACGCCGGGCTTCCAGATGTCGTTCGCGGCGACGGCGGCCTTGGTCGCCCTGGTCGAGGCCTGGCCGAAGCGCCCGCGCGAAATATCCGCGCCCTGGCCGATCCTGGCAGTCCAAAGGCTGGGCGGTTGGTTGACGGCTGCTGTGGCGGCTAGCGTCGTCGCCGGATTGGCGACGGGACCGTTCGCCATGCAGCATTTCAACCGCACGGCCATGTATGGACTGCTCGCCAATCTCGGCACGTCGCCCGTGGCGGACTTCATCCTGATGCCCGCGCTGGCCTTGGGCGCAGCGCTTGAGCCCTTGGGGCTGGGGGGACCGTTCCTGGCGGTCGCAGGATGGGGCGTGGATCTGATGCTGGCGATCGGGGCCTGGACGGCGGGATTGCCCGGCGCGGTCAGAACCGTCGCCAGCGCGCCGAACTATGTGCTGCCCATCGCCTTTCTGGGCGTGTTGCTCGTCTGTCTGTGGCAGGGCCGCCTGCGCTGGTTGGGACTGCCCTTTGCAGCCGCCGTCCTGATCTGGCCGCGTGAACCGACGCCGGACCTTTGGATTGGCGATGGCGGGACGAACGCCGCCTTTCACCGTGATCAGGCGGCCGTCGTGGTCCGGCCTGGCGTGCGCGAGTTTGCGGTGGATCTCTGGTCGCGGCGACGAGGGCTGACCATGATGGATCGGTCGGAGACGGGCTGGGTCTGCGACCGCTTCTCCTGTCGACCGGACACCAATGAGGCGGATCCCGTGGCGATCTGGTGGGGGCGAAAGTCGCCGAGCTCCGATCAGATGGAGACGTTATGCCGCGCAGCGCCCGTCGTCAGCGTCCGCGCCGTCGTCTCGTCGATCCCAAGCGCCTGTCAGGATCGCCTTGTCTTGGACAGCGTGGACTTTGCGCGGGGCGGGGCGGTGGAGTTGTGGCGCGTCCGTTCGAGCGAGCCGAATCGATGGCGCGCGGTGTGGACGGCCGACGTTCGCGGCGACCGCCCCTGGACGCGTCAGTCTGATCCGGACGTCAGTGATACCGGCGCATAAGGCCGACCAGCTTGCCCTGAACGGCGACTTGATCGGAACCATAGATCTTGGTCTCGTAGTTGCGGTTGGCGGGTTCCAGCGCGATCGACGCGCCCTTCTTGCGAAGGCGTTTCAGCGTCGCTTGCTCGCCCTCGACCAGAGCCACCACGATCTCGCCGGAGGCGGCGTTATCGGTCGATTTTATCACCACCATGTCGCCGTTCAGGATGCCGGCCTCGATCATGGAGTCGCCTTCGATCTCCAGCAGATAGTGCTCGCCAGAGCCCAGCATGGACTCCGGAACCGGATACCGGGCGGTTTCATGCTCGATCGCGTCGATCGGCGTGCCGGCGGCGATCTTGCCCATCAGCGGCAGTTCGCGGGAGTCGTTCGCCGCCATCGGCGCCGCAGGTCGGACACCGCCGCCGCCCTCGATGACGTCGGGCTTGAACCCGGCGCGACCGCGCGGCGCGCCGGCCGTCGCCTGTTCGGGCAGTTTCGTGACTTCCAAAGCGCGAGCGCGGTGAGCGAGACGGCGGATGAAGCCGCGTTCCTCCAGCGCCGTGATCAGCCGGTGAATGCCGGACTTGGAGGCCAGATCGAGCGCCTCCTTCATCTCGTCGAACGAAGGGGAGACGCCGGTCTCCTGAATGCGTTCGTGGATGAACATCAGCAGTTCGTGCTGTTTGCGCGTGAGCATCGCCAGGCCCTCATGCGCCCGCCGACGAATCGGAACGGGCCGTGAACATTTGTCGATGTTCTGTAAGTGTTCCTTGCTAATGTCAACTTAACGGCGCGGCTTGCCGCCGCGCGCAGACCTAGACCGCCAGCAACTGACGGGTCGCCGCCTCGACATCGGCCTGTCGCATCAGACTCTCGCCGACCAGGATCGCCTGGGCGTGAGCCGCCGAGACGCGCGCTACGTCATCGGGCGTGGAGATGCCGCTTTCGGCGACCAGCAGAGCGCGCACGGGGCTGAGCATCGACAGACGCTCCGTGGTTTCCAGATCGACCTCGAACGTGCGCAGCGAGCGATTGTTGACCCCAACCAGATCGCCGCCGAGCGCACAGGCGCGCGCCATTTCTTCCTCGTCGTGGGTCTCTATGAGCGCATCCATGCCGAACTGTTCGGCTTCCGACAGCAGCTCGGCGGCCAACCGGTCATCGACCATGGCCAAGATGATCAGGATGCAGTCGGCGCCCAGGGCGCGGCTCTCGGCGACCTGCCAAGGATCAACCAGGAAATCCTTGCGCAGACAGGGCAGGGCGACAGCATCGCGGGCCTGGCCCAGATAGGCGTCGTCGCCTTGGAAGCTGGGGCCATCGGTCAGAACCGACAGACAGGCCGCGCCGCCGGCCTCATAGGCGCGGGCCAGAGCCGGCGGATCGAAATCGGGCCGGATCAGGCCCTTGGATGGACTGGCTTTCTTGATCTCGGCGATCAGGGCGGGACGACCGGTTTCCTCTCCGACCCGCTCCAACGCAGCGCGAAAGCCGCGCGGGGTCGATGCGGCGCGGGCCAGGGCTTCAATCGCGTCCTGTGAGGTCGCAGTCTTGCGGGCGGCGACGTCCTCGCGCTTGTAGGCGGCGATACGGTCCAGAACGTCGGTCATGCGGGCTCTTCGCTTTCCAGCGGCGTGGAGGTGATGCGGGCCAAGCGATCCAGCGCCTCGGCGGCTCGACCGTCGTCAATGGCGGCAGCGGCGAACGCGGCGCCCTCGGCCAGATCGGCCGCGCGGTCTGACACCACGAGGGCGGCGGCGGCGTTCAGCAGCACGATGTCGCGGTAGGGGCCAGCCGCGCCTGCCAGAAGCGCGCGCAGGGCCAGGGCGTTCTCCTCGGCGTCGCCGCCGCGAATCTCTGCGATAGAGGCGCGCGGCAGGCCGGCGTCCTCGGGCGTGATCTGGAAGCGGCGAACCGCGCCGTCCTTCCATTCGGCGACGTCCGTGGGTCCGGAAGTCGCCAGTTCGTCCAGGCCTTGGCCGTGAACGGTCCAGGCGCGTGTGGCGCCGAGTCGGCCCAGCACCTCGGCCAGCGGCTCCAGCAGGCGCGGATCATAGACGCCCATGACCTGTCGTCTTGCAGACGCCGGGTTCGAAAGCGGTCCCAACAGGTTGAAGACAGTGCGAAAACCGATCTCGGCCCGCACTGGTCCGACATGACGCATCGCCCCGTGATAGGCCGGCGCAAACAGGAAGCAGATCCCGGCTTCGTCCAGCGCCTTCTTCTGCTGCGCTTGCGACGCCATCAGGTTCACGCCCAGGATCGACAGAACGTCGGAAGAGCCTGATTTCGATGACATTGCGCGGTTGCCATGCTTGGCGACCTTCAGACCGGCGCCGGCCAGAACCAGGGCTGCGGCAGTCGAGATATTGTAGGTGTGCTGACCGTCGCCCCCGGTGCCGCAGGTGTCGATCACCTCATAGGGATGATCCAGCGTCAGGGCGGCCTCGCGCATGGCGCCCGCGAAGGCGGCGATCTCGGCCACGGTCTCGCCGCGCATTCGCATCGCGGTGACGGCGGCGGCGACTTGCGAGGGGGTCGGCTCGCCGCGCAGGCAGGCGGCGAAGAAGTCGTGCGCCTGTTGCGACGTCAGCGGATGGCCCTCAACCAGTCGCGCGAGGATCGGCTTGAACCCGTCTGCCATCGTCAATCGGCCACGATCAGGCGGCCGCGAGGCGCTTCACGCCGGCGATCTGAAGGAAGTTGGCCAGCATGTCGTGGCCGTGTTCGGTGGCGATGGATTCCGGGTGGAACTGCACGCCGTGGATCGGCCGGGTGCGATGCTGCAAACCCATGATCTCGCCGTCGGCGGTCCAGGCGGTGACCTCCAGGTCGTCGGGCAGGGTTTCGCGCTTGACCGCCAGCGAGTGATAGCGTGTGGCGGTGAAGGGCGAGGGCAGGCCGGCGAAGACGCTCTTTCCCTCGTGCAGGATCGGCGAGGTCTTGCCGTGCATCAGGGTCTTGGCGCGAATGACGTCGCCGCCGAGGGCCTGGCCGATGGCCTGATGACCCAGGCACACGCCCAGGATCGGCATCGATTCTGGCGCGGTCGTGATCAACGGCAGGCAGATGCCCGCCTGATCGGGCGCGCACGGGCCGGGCGACAGCAGAACGGCGGCGGGATTCAGCGCCCACGCCTCGTCCACCGATAGGTCGTCGTTGCGCACCACATGCGTCGGCGCGCCCAACTCCGCGAGGTAGTGGACGAGGTTGTAGGTGAAGCTGTCGTAGTTATCGACGACGAGGATCATGGCTTGGCTTCTAGGCGTGACGCGCGTCCGCGCCAAGCGGGCGCGGCCTTAAAGCGCATTTTAACTCGACGGGGCTAGGACTGGGCGGGTGAAACTCGCCGCTGAAAAAGACATCGCCGCCAAGATCGCCGCCGCCAAGGCGAAGCTGGTCGTGGTCGAAACCCGGCCAAATCCCGTCGCCGCGCTTGGCGCAGCTGCGCTCGCGGCGACTGCGGCGGTTCTGATGGCGGGCGTCGTCATCATCGGGCCGGGCGTGCATTTCAACGACCCGACGATGACGATTTCGCGCTAGCGATTGCCGGTCCTAAAGCGCCAGGCGTCTTCCGCCGCCCGCATCGGCGCGCGCGCCTTGTGCTGGGTCTCGGCATATTCGGCCGCAGGATCGCTGTCGGCGACGACGCCGGCCCCGGCCTGAACGAAGATGCGATCGTCAGCGAACAGGGCGGTGCGCAGGGTGATGCAGATGTCCGCTTCGCCGCCGGCCGAAATATAGCCGACGCCGCCGCCATAACCGACGCCGCGCTTTTCGCTTTCCAGTTCGTCGATGATCTCCATCGCGCGGACCTTGGGCGCACCCGACAGGGTGCCGGCGGGAAGGGCGGCCAACAGCGTGTCCACCGCATCCAGCCTGGGATCAGCCTTGCCGCGCACGTTGGAGACGATGTGCATGACCTGGCTGTAGCGTTCAACGACGAAGCTCTCGGTGACCTCGACCGTGCCTGGCGCCGCGACGCGCCCCACATCGTTGCGGCCAAGGTCCAGCAGCATCAGGTGCTCGGCCAGCTCTTTCGGATCGGCCAGCAGTTCGGCTTCCAGCGCCTTGTCCGCCTCAGGCGTCGCGCCGCGCATGCGGGTGCCGGCCAGCGGCCGGATCGTCACTTCGCCGTTCTTGAGCCGAACCAGGATCTCGGGGCTGGAGCCGGCGAGCTGGAAGCCTTCGAAGTTCAGATAGAACAGATAGGGCGACGGGTTCTGGCGACGCAGCGAGCGATAGAAGGCGAACGGATCGTCAGTCCAAGCCGCGGAGAATCGGTGGCTGAGAACGACCTGGAAGATGTCGCCGGCGCCGATGTAGTCCTTGGCCCTGGCGACCATCTCGCCGAAGGCCGGCTCGTCCACCGGCGAGGTGAAGACGGGAGCCGGCGTCTCCTGCGGGGCGGCGCGGACGGGCAACGGTTCGCGCAAGGCCGTCTCGAACGCGTCCAGCCGCGCCGTCGCGGCGTCGAACGCCTCTTGCGCGGCGATGCCGGCGTCGGGATAGGCGGCCGACACCAGAACGATCTCGTGACGGACCGAATCGAAGATGGCCACCAGCGACGGCCGCGTCAGCACGGCGTCGGGCAGATCGAGCGGATCGGGGTTTGGCGCGCCCAGCGGTTCCAGCAGGCGCACCATGTCGTAACCGAAGACGCCGAACAGGCCGGCGGCCATCGGGGGCAATCCCTCCGGCAGATCGAACTTCGACGCCGCGATCAGCGCGCGCAGGGATTGCAGCGCCGGCAGCGGTTCGGCCGTAAAGCGACCCTCGATTATGGCTGAGCCGCGCGACAGTTCCGCCGCGTTGGATCGACAACGCCAGACAACATCGGGATCCAGCGTCAGGATGGAGTAGCGTCCCTTGACCGCGCCCCCCTCGACGGATTCCAGCAGACAGGCGTACGGCCGATCGCGCCCCAGCTTCAGATAGGCCGAGACCGGGGTTTCCAGGTCGTCGATGACCCGCCGAACCAGGACCTGCGGCCGACCGGCCGAAAGGCCGGCGGCGAAGGCGTCGAACGTGAGGTCGCGCGAAGCGTCGTCGGTCATTGCGCCGGTGCGGCGGGCGTTGCGCCACCCGACAGACCCAGGGCCGACAGCGCCTGAGCCGGGTCGTTCTTGGCCTTGGAGCGTTGGGCGCCCGCCGAGACCGACGCTTCGACCATGGCCTGCACCAACTCCTGGGTCAGGCGCGGGCGGACCTGCTCGGCCAGCGGACCGGCTACGGCCGGATTGGCGGCGCGGACGTTGTCGACGCGGCCGACCACATAGGCGGTCTGCGACGCCGGCTGCGAGAAGGCCTGGCCCTTGGACTGGCCGAACAGACCCTGAAGCACGCCCTGACCCAGGGCTTCCTGGGTCTGCTGGTTGCGGATGACGCCGGTGCGCACGGTCAGCGGCGCATTGACCGAGCGGGCGACCGCGGCGATGTCCTCGCCATTGCGTACGCGGGTCGTCAGTTCTTCAGCCTTGGACGACAGGCGACGCATGGTCTCCCGCTGGATCCATTGAGCGGCCAGGGGCTCGCGCACCTCTGCCAAGGTCGGCAGGGCCGACGGGCGGATGTCGTTGACGCGCACGGCGAAATACTGGCCCTGACCGGCGTCGATGACGTCGCTCTCGCCGCCCTTGGTCAGGCTCCAGGCCGTCTCGAAGATTTGCGGCGGCGCGTTCAGCGCCTGACCGTTCGGCAGCTTGCCGTCCTTAGTGAAGGGCGGCAGATCGACGATGCGACCGCCGGCCTCACGCGCGGCGTCAGCCAGGTTCTTTCCGGCCGTGCGGGCGGCTTCGTACTTCTCGACCTTGGCGTAGGTCTGCGTCTTCACGTCCTCGGCGCGGAGTTCCTGGATCAGTTCCTCGCGAGCGCTGTCCAGCGTGGCGGGCGCGGCAGGTTGGACGGCCGTGACCTTGGCGACGGCGAAGCCGACACCGGCCTGGACCGGATTGGACACTTGGTTGGCTTGCAGGCCGAAGACGGCGGCTGCGGTCGCGGCGTCGCCGATGGCCGAGCGGGGGGTCTCGTTGAAGGCGGCCGGCGTGATGTTGTTGGCGCGACCGACGTCGGCGGGCGATTGGCCCGCGCGCAGAGCGGCGGCGATCTTCTGGGCCGTCTCGCGGTTCGGCGCGGTCAGAGTGACGAACGAGCGCGTCTCGGGCTTGCTCAGAGTGTCCTTCTTGAACTCGAAGCGCTCGCGGATGCGGTCTTCCGAGATCGGCGCATTGGCCGAAGCCTCAGGCGTGAACAGAACCACCGACACCATGCGGAACTCGGGCGCGCGCAGGCGGTCGGCGTTCTCCTGGATGAAGGCGTTCAACTGGGCGTCGGACGGGGCCGGGATTTGACCAGCCATCGCGGGTATCACCTCGAACCAACGACCGTCGCGGCTTTCGAAGGCGGAACCCGCCAGCAGCGCGCCATAGATGCGCGGCACGCGGGCGCCGGCGAAGACGGCGGCGCCGAAATGCTCCGTCGCGTATTGGTCGCGCAGGTCCTGCTCCAGCATGGCGGGGGTCAAATTCTGCTGCGCCAAAGCCGCTTCATAGGCCTGCTGGTCGAACTGTCCGGTGACCGAGTTAAAGAAGGCCGGGATCTGGCGGATCTGCTTGACGATCAGTTCCTTGCCCGGGCGGATGCCCGCCTTGTAGGCCCAGTTCAGGAAGCCCAGTTGCTGCGTCTGCTCGGTCAGGAAGCGGACGTGGATGTTTTCCGCAACCAGCTCCTGGTTCGTCAGGGGGCGGCCGACCTGCTGCTGCAGCCGTTCACGCACCTGATCGAAGGCGGTGCGGAACTCGGCTTCGTTCATCGAACGATCGCCCGCATCGATGACGTGCTTCGGTCCCAGGTTGGAGAAGACATCCATCCGCGCGCCGACGATCACGAAGCTGATCGCTATCAGGACAAGCAGGGCGGCCGCCCATTTGGATCGAGAGAAGGCGCGGAAGGCGGTGAGCATTCGAAAACCCGGGACTGGCCGATATTGGCGTCAATCGTCGCGTATAGTCGGGGCGGGGCCGCCGCTGCAAGGATGGCTTCGTGTCCGGATTGCGGCGGCGCCTCTTGGCTTGGCGGTTTTCGCCTTCTAGACAGGCGACCATGAAACAATCCGTGAAGATGATCGTCGGCAATTGGAAGATGAACGGCGTCTCGGCCGCCCTGGCGCAGGCTGAGGCGATCAGGGACGCCGTCGGAACGACGGGGCAAGGATGCCGTGTGGTGCTGTGCCCGCCGGCGACGCTGATCGAGCGTATGCAGTCCGCCCTGGCGGGCAGCGGCGTGGGCGTGGGCGGTCAGGACTGCCATGAGAAGCCCGCCGGCCCCTTTACCGGCTCTGTCTCGGCCGAAATGCTGGTCGACGCCGGCGCGACCATAGTGATTCTCGGACATTCCGAACGCCGCTCGGCTTTCGGCGAGACCGACGCGGATGTCGCCGCCAAGGTCGAGGCCGCCATCGCCGCCGGGCTGGAGCCCATCGTGTGCGTTGGTGAAACCCTCCAGCAGCGGGAAGCGGGCGACGCCATCGCCGTGGTGTCGGGCCAGGTCGCGGGCTCGCTGCCGTCCAGCCTGGCCGAGCGCGACTTCGCGGTGGCCTACGAACCCGTGTGGGCCATCGGGACGGGGCTGACCCCCTCTCTGGATCAGATCGCCGAGGTCCACACCGCCGTACGCGCCGCCATCGTCGCAAAGCTGGGAGAAGGCGCTCTTACCGCGCCCATTCTGTATGGCGGTTCGGTCAAACCCGAGAATGCGCGCGACATTCTGGCCACGCCGGAAGTCGGCGGCGCCCTGGTCGGCGGCGCGTCCTTGAAGGCCGAGGACTTCATGCCGATCGTCAACGCCGCCGCGTGACGTTTGCCCCTGGCGCGCTTCGATGATAGAGGCCGCCGCTTGATCGGCGCAGATCCGCGCCCACATGAATGACGCCATGCTCCAGACCATCCTGCTCGTCGCCATCATCATCGTCGCCATCGCGCTGACGGGCATCGTCCTGCTTCAGAAGTCGGAGGGCGGCGCCCTGGGCATGGGCGGCGGTCCGTCGGGCTTCATGACCGCACGTGGCGCTGGCAATCTACTGACCGTCACCACCTGGTGGCTGGCGGCTGCGCTGTTCGCCCTGACGATTATTCTGACCGTCGTCGGTAATATGGATCGGGCCTCGGTGTCCGGCATCGACGCCGACGCTGTGGGTTCGCTGGCCACGACGCCGCAGACCCAGACGCAGCAACCCGCCCAGCAGCAGCCCGCTGCGCCGGCCAAACCGGCGACGCCTTCGCTGGATGATCTGGAAGCCAGCCTGCCGTCGGCCTCCACCGCTCCGGCGCCGGCCCAGCAGCCCGCTCAGTAAGGCTCAGACAGAGACCCGAGTTTCAGAAAGCGCGCCGCAGGGCGCGCTTTCTTCTTTTGATCAACAGTTCGATTCGACGGCGGCATGACCGAGCCGCGAATCATGGAGTAAGGTGTCCCCCCATGGCTCGCTATGTGTTCATCACCGGCGGCGTGGTTTCCTCGCTAGGAAAAGGCCTCGCCTCCGCCGCTCTCGGCGCTCTTCTGCAGGCGCGCGGCTACAAGGTCCGCCTGCGCAAGCTCGACCCCTATCTGAACGTCGATCCGGGCACGATGAGCCCGTATCAGCACGGCGAGGTTTTCGTGACCGACGACGGCGCCGAGACCGACCTAGACCTGGGCCACTACGAGCGGTTCACCGGCGTGTCGGCGGCCAAGTCCGACAACATCACGACCGGCCGGATCTATTCGACCATTCTGGAGAAAGAACGTCGCGGCGACTATCTGGGCGCCACGGTGCAGGTCATTCCGCACGTCACCGACCAGATCAAATCCTTTTGCCTGACGCCTGCCCTGACGGACGCGGGCGAAGACGTCGATTTCGTTCTGGTCGAGATCGGCGGCACGGTCGGCGACATTGAGGGCCTGCCCTTCTTCGAGGCGATCCGCCAGCTGGGGCAGGACCTGCCGCGCGGCCAGAGCTGTTTCGTCCATCTGACGCTGCTGCCGTTCATCAAGACGGCCGGCGAGATGAAGACCAAGCCGACTCAGCACTCGGTCAAGGAACTGCGCTCCATCGGCATCCAGCCGGACATCCTGCTGTGCCGCTGCGAGCAGCCGATCCCGGCTGAAGAGAAGCGCAAGATCGGCCAGTTCTGCAACGTGCGCGAAAGCGGCGTCATTCAAGCAATGGACTCCGCCGACATCTATGCCGTGCCGCTGGACTATCACCGCGAGGGTCTGGACCGCGAAGTCCTGGCGCACTTCGGCATCAACGACGCGCCCGAGCCGGATCTGACCGGCTGGCAAGAGATCGCGCGTCGCCGCCTGCAGCCCGACGGCGAGGTGACCATCGCCGTGGTCGGCAAATACACCGTCCTGAAGGATGCCTATAAGTCGCTGATCGAGGCCCTGCATCACGGGGGCGTGGCGAACAACGTCAAGGTCAACATCGACTGGGTCGAGGCCGACACCTTCGAAGGCGATCCCGAAGCCTGCGAGGAGCGTCTTCAGGGTGCGCACGCCGTCCTGGTGCCCGGCGGCTTCGGCGAGCGCGGCTCGGAAGGCAAGATCGAGGCGGCCCGCTTCGCCCGTGAGCGCAACATCCCTTACTTCGGCATCTGCTTCGGCATGCAGATGGCGGTGATTGAGG
The DNA here is from genome assembly GCF_044807075.1 of Brevundimonas vesicularis. Taxonomy (GTDB): domain Bacteria; phylum Pseudomonadota; class Alphaproteobacteria; order Caulobacterales; family Caulobacteraceae; genus Brevundimonas; species Brevundimonas vesicularis_G. The sequence continues at coordinate 2,274,241 of NZ_CP085234.1, read as the reverse complement.
CGGCGCGGAACCTAGCCGGCTATCCCAAGGCCTCGTCCACCGAGTTCGGCCCGACCGCCGAGCCGGTCGTCGGTCTGATGACCGAATGGACCCAAGGCAATCAACGCGTGCTGCGTCAGCAGGGCGGCGACCTGGGCGGCACCATGCGTCTCGGCGCCTATGATTCGACTCTGACAGCCGGGTCCAAGATCGCTGAGATCTACGGCTCGACCGCGATCAGCGAGCGTCACCGACACCGCTACGAGGTCAACATCAACTATCGCGAGGCAATCGAGCAGAAGGGCGGGCTGGTCTTCGCCGGTCTCTCGCCTGACGGCGTCCTGCCCGAGACGGTTGAACGCCCGGATCACCCCTGGTTCATCGGCGTTCAGTATCACCCCGAGCTGAAGAGCCGTCCGTTCGCGCCGCACCCTCTGTTCGCCAGCTTCATCGGCGCGGCGGTGGTGCAGAGCCGGCTCGTCTGACGGAACGCGGTTCTTGCAGACTCCATCGGGTCCGCGTTTTGCAGTAGACTGTCCGGGACGGATCGAATTGGCACGATCCGAATGCGGCAGGACCGTCGATGATCGGCGAGTTGCTTTATCACCTGCACCGGCACGTGCGCCTGGTGCTGATCGCCGGAGCGCTGATGCTCGTGCTCGGCGTGGTCCTGGTCGGCTATGAAGCGCTGCGGCTTCTGGACCAGCCGCCGGCCCGCCCGGCCGAAGCCGGACAGGCCTTGAGCTAGATCAGTCGATCTTCAGCCGCACGAAGAGCATCGCCCCGTCGGCATCGCCGCCATACAGAGGCTCCAACGCCGTCGGCACGCGATTCATGGCATAGAGACCGCCGAGGCCGAACCTAACGTGTTCGGCGATCCGCCAGTCGCGGACCACGCCGACCGACGCCTTGCCGACGGTGTAGAGCGGTCCGTGGCCGCCGCCGACGCCGGGAACCAGTTCATCCGTCTCGATCCGCTCGGCGCGGGCGAAGACGGTCCAGCGGTCGTTCGGATGAACCGCCGATTCCAGCAACCAGCCGTCCTTCGATTCGCCGTGGTCGTTAGTCTTGCGACCCCAGGCCAGGGTCGAGGACCACCATCCGTCATCGCCAAGACGGCGGGTGTGGATGGCGCTGGCCGACCATTTCGTCTCGTCCTCGTCGGGTTCCAGCTGTTCCGGAGCGGAAACATCGGCGTAGGAGGCTTGCAACGACCATTCGTCGTTCGGATTCCACGCGGTCCGGACCGACCAACTGTCGAGCCGTGGCGAATCGATGCCCCAGCGTTCCTCGTCCGGCTCGCGTCCCTTGAAGGCCGAAGCCTCGATCTTGAAGCGATCGCGCGCCCAGCCCAGGGTCGTCACGCCGAAGACGATGTGGGTCGAGTCGAGCCAGTGGTGGGTGATTGGCGCCTCGGGACTGTCCATCGCGCTCATGCGGTGCATGAAGGCGGGCGGTCCGAAGGCGGGCTCGCCAGGTAGGCCAATGTAGCCATAGACGCTGTCCTTGTCGGACAGACGCTTCGAATAGCTGGCCGATAGCTCCATGAAGAAGTCGTGCGGGTGCTGGCGATCGACCAGCGGATTGACCCCGTCCGCCGTCTCGCCCGCCGCCAGCAGCAGCGGATAGCCGGACTTGCCCATCAGCGGGTCGGGGCTGAGCATGGCGCGCAGGTTCAGCTTTGAACCGTCGTCGAAGTCACGCCGCGCCGAGGTCATCAGCATGCCGGCGACGAAGGTCTTGTCGCCGCCGCGTGGCCCAGACTGGGTGTCATAGACCAGGTTCAGCATGGCGTGGGTCATCACCATCCAGGCGCCACGGACGGTGTGGATGCCGCCGTGTTCGCCCGCGTCGGGTTGCCAGCCGGTGCCGGAGGCGTCGCGGCTCATGGACCAGGGCCCATACGGGCTGGTCATCGTGTGACCCATGCTGGCGTGATCCGTCGTCGGTTCGGCCGATGACATAGTCATGTCGTGGCCTGCATGCGGATCGGCAGTGGGCTTGGTCGACGCGTGGTGCGAGTGATCCTGCGCCGCCGCGGCGTGAGCCAGGGCGAGCAGGGAAACGCCGGCGCAGGCGCCGACGAGAGTACGGATAGCCATTCAAGGCCTCCTCTGATGATCGGAACGATTTGCGCCTTCAGAAGGCGCGCGCGGTGTCAGACGATCAGGAGGCGGGGTGGACCGGGCTCCGGCGACAACTGCCGACCGGCCGGCAGAGCGGCCGGAACCGCGACGATACGCGACGGCGACAGGGTCAAGGCGGAGATCGGCGCAGGGTTTAACGTGGGCGCCGCCACACAGGCGACGCAGCAGACCATCGCCTTCATGGCTTTGGGCGCATGGCTGGGAGTCTGCTCTGGCGAAGATTGGCCAGTCTCATGGCACGGCGCAGCGTTTGCCTGCGACGCCGAGGCGCCCACCGCGCCGAGGGCCAGCACCGACAGGGCGCCGATCAGCAGCAAAAGGGATTGAACCATCTTCACAGCGTCAGGATAGGCGTCGGGTGATGACGCCGCAATGCGTCAGCGCAGCGGCTTTTTGTCTACAAGCGGCAGACCCGGCGCGTCGGGCGCTGTGGCGCCGCCGTCGCTCAGCGCGCGCTGCATGAACACCACGTCGCGCCAGTCGTCGTGCTTCCAGCCGGCCGCCTTGAACACGCCGGCGTCAGTGAAGCCGCGCGTGCGGTGCAGGGCGATTGAGCCGATGTTCTCCGAATCGCCGATGACCGCGACCATCTGACGAAGACCCATCGCTTCGCACCGGGCAATCAGCGCATCGAGCAGGGCCCCGGCGACGCCGCGCCCTCTCGCCGAGGGCGCAACATAGATGGAGTCCTCGACCATGTAGCGATAGGCCTGACGCGTGCGAAACGGCCCGGCATAGGCATATCCGGCGACCGCGCCGTCGATCTCGACCACGAGACGCGGCAGGCCGAGCGCCTCGACGGCGGCGAACCGCGAGGCCATTTCGACCTCGTCGGGCGCCTCCAGCTCGAAAGTGCCGCGCCCGTTGGCGACGCTCTCGGCATAAATGGCCGTGATCGCGGCGATGTCGTCGGGACGGGCGTCGCGAACCGTTAGTGCGCTCACCCGTGCTCCCAGCCCTTGTCGATGGCCCAGACGGCGAAGGCGTAGTCGTGGGCGACCTCCTTCAGATAGTCGAACCGCCCGGCCGCGCCCCCGTGACCGGCCTCCATATTGATCTTCAGCAACACAGGCTTGCCCGAGGTGGTGGCGGGTCGAAGCTTGGCCACCCACTTCTCCGGCTCCCAGTAGGTGACGCGCGGATCGGACAGACCGCCCGTCGCCAAGACCGCCGGATAGGCTTTCGGCTCGACCTGATCGTAGGGGCTGTAGCTCATCATATAGTCGTAGGCGGCCGGCTCCTCGATCGGATTGCCCCACTCGGGCCATTCGGGCGGCGTCAGCGGCAGGGAGGTGTCGCTCATGGTGTTGATCACGTCGACGAAAGGCACCTGACCGATGATCCCGGCCCACAGGTCGGGCCGCATATTGTTGACCGCGCCCATCAAGAGCCCACCGGCGGATCCGCCTTGGGCCACAATATTCCCGGCCGTGGCGTATTTCTTGTCGATCAGGTGTTCGGCGGAGGCGATGAAGTCGGTGAAGGTGTTCTTCTTCGTCATCTTCCGGGCGTCGAGGAACCAGCCCCAGCCCTTGTCTGAACCGCCGCGAATATGGGCGATGGCGTAGATCCAGCCGCGATCGACCAGCGACAGCCGGTTGGTCGAGAAGCTGGCCGGCATGGGTATGCCGTAGGAGCCGTATCCGTAGAGCAGCAGGGGCGCCGAACCGTCGACGGGCGTCGATTTGCGACGCAACACTGTCACCGGCACCAGCTGGCCGTCCGAGGCAGGCGCGTTCAGCCGCTCGACCACATAGTCTTCGATATTGTGACCGGACGGAATCTGCTGCGTCTTGCGCAGGGTCCGCTCCCGCGACGCCATGTCGTAATCGAACGTCTGCGTCGGCGTGGACGGCGAGTTGTAGGTATAGCGGGTGGTCGTCGTCTCGTATTCGGAGGCGCCGGCCAGCGACAGGGCGAAAGCCGGTTCGTCCACCGCGATCTCATGCTCGGCGCCTTCGCGGTCGCGGATGATGATGCGGGTGTTGGCATCGGCGCGTTCCTGACGCGCCAGATGGGCGTTGGTCAGGTCCAGGCCTTCGATGAAGCGGCCCGGCGTGTGCGGCACCAGATCGGTCCAGTTCGCCTTGGCCGGCGTCGCGGTCGGGGCTTGGACGATCTTGAAATCGATGGCGTCGTCCGCATTGGTGCGGATCACCCAGCGGTCGCCCCAGTGATCGACGTCGTAGCGGGTCGCGACCACGCGCGGCTCCAGCACGACGGGTTCGGTCGTCGGCGTGGCGGCGGGAATGTAGCGCGCCTCCGACGTTTCCTGGTTCTGAATGCCGATCATGATGAACTGGTCGTCGGCGGTGCGGCCCACGCCGATGAACATGCCGTCGTCGGCTTCCTCATAAACCAGGGTAGTCGCGCCGCCGCGCGCCGGGCGACGGAAGATCTTGTCCGGACGGCCGTTGTCGTCGCGGTTGGTCCAGAAGATCCACTGGCTGTCCGGCGAGAAGACGAAGTCGCCGGTGGCGCTGTCGATCACCTCGGGCAGCACCTCGCCGGTCGCCAGATCCTTGACGTAGATCTTGTGCACCTCGGAACCCTGGGCGTCCTCGGCATAGGCGAACAGCGTGTGATCCGGGCTGTGGCTTGCGGCGGACACTTCCGAATAGGCCTTGCCTTTGGCTAGCTCGTTGGCGTCCAGCAGCAGCTGGGGCGTCGGGGCCATGACAAAGTTTTTCGTCACCGGCTGACCCTCGACCATCCACGTGCCCTGACGCTCGACGCGCATGTAGCGGGGGTGCTGATCTCCGGTCTGGTATTCGACGTAGTAGTTCCAGCCGCCATCCGGCGCCGGAACCGAGCTGTCGTCTTCCTTGATGCGGCCGCGCATCTCGGCGAACATCGTCTCCTGCAAGGGCAGGGTGGAGGCCATCATGGCCTCGCGGTAGGCGTTCTCGGCGGTCAGGTGCTCCTTGACCTCGGCCTTGATCAGGGTCGGATCGCGCAGGACCGCCTGCCAATTGTCGTCCTTCATCCACTGATAGTCGTCGGTCCGGGTGCGGCCCAGTTGTTCGATGACGACGGGGATTTTCTTGGCGACGGGCGGTTGAGGCATGGGGGATCCGGTGGACTGACGGGCGAGCGCGGGGGAAGCCGAAACGGCGAGGGCGGTCGCCGCCGTGGACATGATCAGTTGCCGACGATTCATCGGACGCTCCCTGCTTGTTTGAAGGGCGGACCTTGAAGGTCCGGCCCCCTCTACGTCAAACGGAGAAACGCCGAGCCGATCATCCGGCCAGCGCGTCCACCGTCATCCGCCGCAGCAGGTCGCCGGCCTGACCCACGGCAGCGAGACGGCTGGAAACGTGGCCCAAGACATTGGCGGCATAGACTTCGTAGAGGTCCAGCTTGCCCTGCAGCCAAATCGGATCACCGTCATTGGCGTCCAGCTTCGCCTTTGCGGCAAGCGCGCCCTTGGCCAGCATCCATCCGCCGGCCACATCGCCCAGCAGTTTCAGATAGGCGTCGGCGGCCGCCAGCACGTCGGCCGCTGCATTCGGATCGGCCTTCTGATCCAGCAGCCACAGGGTCGCATCCTCGACCGCCTCGATGGCGGTGGCTAACCGGTCGACGGGCTTGCCGCTATAGAGCTTTCCGAGATCGACCAGCGTCGCCTTCATGTCCGCGATCAGCGCCTTGGCCGAATCGCCGCCGTCCATCGACAGTTTGCGACCCACCAGATCCATGGCCTGAATGCCGTTGGTGCCTTCGTAGATAGGGGCGATGCGGGCGTCGCGATAGTATTGCGCCGCGCCGGTCTCCTCGATGAAGCCCATGCCGCCGTGGATCTGGACGCCCATCGAGGCGACCTCGCAGCCGATATCGGTGGACCAGGCCTTGGCGATCGGGGTGAACAGGTCCTCGCGCCCCTTCCAATGGCGGCGTTCCTCTCCGGTCCCGGCGTGGCGGGCCAGATCGGCGGCCACGCCGGTCGACAGGCAAACGGCGCGCGCCGCCGAAATCTTGGCCTTCATGACGCTGAGCATGCGGCGCACGTCGGGATGGTCAAAGATCGGAGCGTTGGCCTCGCCGGTCCAAACCGAGCGACCCTGACGACGGTCCAAGGCATAGGCGAGTGCGTGCTGGTAGGCGCGTTCGGCGATACCGACGCCCTCGACGCCGACCGCCAGACGCGCCGCGTTCATCATCACGAACATATGGGCTAGGCCCTGGTTCGGCTGACCGACCAATTCCGCGGTCGCGCCTTCATAGCTCATGACGCAGGTCGGCGAGGCGTGGATGCCCAACTTGTGCTCGACGCCGACCGGGCGGAAGGCGTTGCGGTCGCCGAGCGTGCCGTCTTCCTTCACCGCAAACTTCGACGCCAGGAACAGGCTGATGCCTTTGGGCCCCTTGGGCGCGTCCGGCAGGCGAGCCAGCACCAGATGGACGATGTTGTCGGTCGCGTCGTGGTCGCCCCAGGTGATGTAGATCTTCTGCCCGTTCAGCGCATAGGTCCCGTCGCCGTTCGGCGTCGCCGTAGTGATCAGCGAACCCAGGTCTGATCCGGCGCCCGGCTCAGTCAACACCATGGCGCCGGTCCATTCGCCGCTGACCAGCTTGGTCAGATATTTGGCCTTCTGCTCTTCCGTCCCGACCTGCTCCAGCGCCTCGATCGAGGCCAGCGACAGCATGGGGCACAGGCCGAACGCCATGTTGGCGGCATGGACGGTCTCGTAGGCCGCCAGTTCCAGGGCCTTGGGCAGGGCCTGTCCGCCCGCTTCGGTCGAGGCCGACAACCCGGTCCAGCCGCCGGCCGCGAACTGGCGATAGGCGTCGGCGAATCCAGGCGCGGCGGTGACGGCGCCGTTGGCGTAGGTCGAGCCCTTCTGATCCCCAATCCTGTTCAGCGGCGCCAGCACCTCTTCGGAGAATTGTCCCGCCGCCTCCAGAACGGCGCCGGCGACGTCGGCGTCGTAATCGGGAAAGGCGCCGGTTGCGGCCACGTCGGCCATGCCGGCGACGGATTCCAGAGTGAAGGCCAGGTCTCGAACGGGCGCGCGATAGGTCATGGGTTTCCTCAATCGTCTTTGCGGCCTAAGTGCCGCGTCGGGGCCTGTCGCTGCAAGCGTCTTGGCGACGCGCCCCGTCTCAGTGCAAAGTGGCTGAACGCATGGTGACGCCGTGCCGTCGCGGAAGGGAAGACATGGGCGAGCCCCGCAATCGATATTCGACCGTTTCCCTGCTGATGCACTGGGGCATCGCCGCCGCCGTCCTGGCGCAGGTGCTGCTGATCACCGCACATGAGAATACGGAAGGGCCGATCTCGGGCCAGTTCGTCATGCTGCACAAGTCGCTGGGTCTGACGATCCTGGTGCTGACCCTTGCGCGGATCGGATGGCGCCTGGCGAACCCGGCGATTCCGTTGCCCTCGGCCTTGCCGCGCTGGCAGAAGGTGGCGGCGCGCGCGACGCATGTCCTCTTCTATCTGGCCCTGATCGTCATTCCGATGACAGGTTGGCTCGCATCGTCGGCCGGCGGGCGCGCGATCGAGTGGTTCGGCCTCTTCTCTTGGCCCCTCTTGCCCGTCGGCGGCGGGCGTGAAGCGGCGCGCAGCCTGATGGGGCTGCATGAGCTGGCGGTGAAGGGCCTCTATGTCTTGATCGTCCTGCATGTGATCGCGGCGCTGAAGCACCAGTTCATTGATCGGGACAATGTGCTGCACCGGATGATCCCGATCATCCCGCGCCGACCGTGAGCCGAACGCCGCTGCAAGCCGCACAGGCGCTGGCGAACGGCGATCTGATCCTGCTGCCGACCGAGACCGTTTACGGACTGGGCGCCGACGCCAGCAATGCCCAGGCGGTCGCCGCCATCTTCGCCGCAAAAGGACGGCCGAAGTTCAATCCGCTGATTTCGCATGTCGTGGATGTCGATGCGGCGGCCAAGATTGGGGAGTTGGGTCCGCTCGGACGGGCCTTGGCGGACGCCTTCTGGCCCGGACCCTTCACCCTGATCACGCCAATCCTTGACACGCGCAGGGTCTGCGATCTGGCGCGCGCCGGACTGGACAGCGTCGCGATCCGCGTTCCGGCGCATTCGGCGGCCAGGGAAGTGTTGGCGGCGTTCGGCGGCCCTGTCGTAGCTCCCTCGGCCAATCGTTCCGGGCGACCCAGCCCGACAACCTTCCCCGATGCCGTCGAGGAGACAGGCTTTGCCGTCTCGGCGGCTGTCGATGGCGGGCCTTGCCAGGTCGGTCTGGAAAGCACGGTCGTGTCGGTGCTCGGGGGGCGGGTCGCCTTACTTCGTCCCGGTGCCGTCACCCGGTCCGAGATCGAGGCGGTAGTCGGTCCCCTCCATGAGAGCGGGGAGGGGCATCGTTCGCCCGGGCGACTGACCCTGCACTATGCGCCGGATGCGCCGGTTCGCATCGAGGCGGACGCAGCGCATGACGGCGAAATCCTGCTTGGCTTTGGCCCCGAAGCCGGCGAGGAGCGCTGGAGCTTGAGCCCGTCAGGCGATCTGCGCGAAGCCGCCGCCAATCTGTTCCGACTGCTCCGTGAGGCCGACCGCACACGGCCGACAGGTATCGCCGTGTCGCCGATCCCGGCGACGGGACTGGGTGAAGCCATCAACGACCGTCTGCGCCGCGCCGCAGGCTTCGTCGGCTAGCCGAAGCGGGCCTGAAGATCGACGCTGGATTGGCGTCCGACGCTGCCCAGGCACGCGTTCAACCAATCGTCGGCGGCCGCACGTCCCCGCGCCTTGAGGTCGTTGAGGAAACTCCATTCGGTATTGAATTTGGATCGCAGCGACAGGTCCGAGAGCCAGCCGTCCGCCTCGATCGCGTGCAAACGGACATGCCGGTAAGGACCAGCGCCGCCGCCTTTCAACTGTCCATGTTCGATCAGTTCACCCGCCAAGGCGATGGCGCGCAGTTCTGCGACCAGCGGCGCGTTGAAGACGATCTCGTTCAGCCGATCGACGATGTCGCCTGCGCTTTTAGGCGTCTCGTCGCGCACCATCGGATTGAGTGTGATCAACAGCACGTCGTCCGGCGTGTCATCTCCGGTCAACGGCCACAGCGGCGGATTGGTCAGATAGCCGCCGTCCCAATAGGGCTCCCCGTCGATCTCCACGGCTTGAAACAGATGGGGCAGGCAGGCCGATGCCATCAGGACATCGGCGTTGATCTCATTCGTCTGGAAGATGCGCGCTTTCGCCTGGCGCACAGCGGTGGCGGCTACGAAAAGCCGGATGTCCGAAGCCTGAACAGCGCCGAAGTCGACCGAGGCCTGCAAAACCCGTTTCAGAGGATTATGGTTCAGCGGATTGAATTCATACGGACTCATCGACATCGCCAGCGTCTCGCCCGCGCGCCAGAATGGGCTATCCTTGATCCAGTCGGGCGTCCGCGCTGCATTCCAGATCGCGCTGTCGCCGAAGACGTTGCGACCGCCGGACTGGTTCACCTCTCGCCAGAGCTTGTCCAACGCGGCGCAGCCATCCCCTGACGCGAGGCCCGACACCAAGGCTGTGCCGTTCATCGCTCCCGCTGAGACGCCGGACACCGCGCGAATATCAAGCCGATCGTCTTCCAACAGACGATCCAGCACGCCCCATTGGAAGGCGCCGTGCGCGCCGCCGCCTTGAAGCGCAAGGCAGATGGACCGTCGGGCGGGAGCGGCGGGAACGACCTCCGCCGCCTCGGCGGTCTTGCGCTTGAAAATCGCCATGACCGCCGTCTTCCTTTGCTATTGCGCGGTCCAGCCGCCGTCGATGGAGAAGCTGGCCCCGTTGGCCGAGGCGCCGAGGTCGCTGACCAGGTAGAGGAAGATGCCGGTCAACTCCTCCGTCGTGACGAACCGCTTTGTCGGCTGGGCCGCCAGGATCACGTCTGTCAGCACCTGCTCCTCGCTCATGTTTCGCGTCCGCGCCTGATCCGCGATCTGTTTGGTCACGATCGGCGTTTCGACGAAGCCGGGGCAGATGGCGTTGCAGGTGATGTTGTCGCGCGCCAGTTCCAGCGCTGCGGTCTTGGTGAAGCCGATGACGCCGTGCTTTGCCGCGACATAGGCGGACTTGAACGGACTGGCCACCAGACCATGCGCCGAGGCCATGTTGATGATCCGGCCGCGTCCCTGCGCCTTCATGATCGGGATCGCCGCCCGCGTGGCGTAGAAGGCCGACGACAGGTTGATGGCGATGATCTTCTCCCACTGGTCGGTAGGGAAGTTCTCGACGGATTCAACGTGCTGGATGCCGGCGTTGTTGACCAGAATGTCCAGGCGTCCCAGTTCGCGTTCAGCGAAGGCGATCATGTCCGCGATCTCTTCGCCACGCGTCATGTCGGCCGGATGATAGAGGACGCGAACGCCCGACGAGGTCTCCAGATCGGCGCGGTTGCGCTCGATCTCCCCAGGGTCGCCCAGGCCATTCAGCACGACGTCGCCGCCGCCCGCCGCCACGGCCCGCGCCAGAGCCAGTCCTATGCCGGAGGTCGAGCCCGTAATGACCGCGACCTGCCCTTTCAGGTCGCCGATACCGCGTGCTGCCCGACTGTCAACGCCCGTGGAGTCCTTAGGCTCTTGCGACATGAATCCGCCCCTTCGTTTGTTTTGGCGAGTTTAGCGGTAGGTCGATGTCGGGATCAAGAATTTCCCGATCTGATGAATATCCACTCGGCGTCGGTCGAGGCGGCCTTGTCGAACGCATAACCGTCCCGGTCGAACGCCTTCAGGTCCGCGACCCGTTCCACGCGCTCGTCGATCGCGAACCGCGCCATGGCCCCGCGCGCCTTCTTCGCGAAGAAGGAGATGATGCGGCTCTCGCCGTTCTTCTCTTCCCGGAACTGGGGCGTGACGACAGGCAGCTTCAGAGCCTTTGCATCGACGGCGCCGAAATATTCCTGGCTGGCCAGGTTCACGAGCGTCGGATCCGACTGGCCCTCGGAGTCTTCGTTCAGTTGTTTGGAAATCCGGTCGCCCCAGAAGTCGTACAGACTGGCCCCGCGACGCGTCTTCAGCCGCGTGCCCATCTCCAGCCGATAGGGTTGAATCCGGTCCAACGGACGCAGCAGGCCATAAAAGCCGGACAGAATGCGCAAATGGTCCTGGGCGAAAGCCAAGGCGTCGGCGTCCAGTTCGCGCGCTTTCAAACCCTCATACACATCGCCGGCAAAGGCGAAGGCTGCCTGAACGCCCTCTGTGGATTCTGGATCGAATGCCTTGAAGCGCGCGGCGTTCAGGGTCGCCAGATCGTCCGAAATCCCCATCAGCCGACGCAGATCCGCCTTGGTCTGGCGCTTGGCGGTCTTGGACAGGCTGGCGGTGTCTTCGAGAAACCGCCGGTCCGTACCCGGAATGGCCGCATCGGCTTCGGTGAAATCGAGGCGCTTGGCCGGGGAAAGAACAATCAGCAAGACGCGGCTCCGTAATGTCGCCGCCCACATAGGATGCTTCGATGACGATTTGAACCGGCAGCGACGCTGCGGCGCCGGGGACCGCTAGAACAGAACGGCCGGGTTCATGATCCGCTGAGGATCGATGGCGCGGCGGACGGCGGCCATGGTTTCAATCTCGAGTTGGGACTTGTAGCGCTTGACCTCTTCGGTCTTCAGCCGGCCCAGCCCGTGTTCGGCGGAGATGGAGCCGTCGTAGGTTCCGACGACGTCGTGAACCACTTGCGAGCCTTGCTTCCAAAGGCCGATGAAGGCGGGAATGTCCTGACCGACACCCGGCAGGATATCGTAGTGCAGATTGCCGTCGCCGACGTGGCCGAAGACCGAGATGCGGGCGCCGGGGTGGAAGCGTTCGACGGCGGCCGAGGCTTCGTCGATGAATTCGGCGATGCGGCTGATGGGGACGGAAACGTCGTGTTTCCAGCCGCCGCCCTCGGGCTTGAGCGCCGCCGAATGTTCTTCGCGCAGACGCCAGAAGGCGGCGCGCTGGGCGTCGTTCTGGGCGATGGCGGCGTCGGTGATCAGGCCTTCCTCGAAGGCGACCTCCAGCAGGGCCTGCATCTGGGCCTCGGCGCCGCCGGGCGTTCCGGAGGCGATCTCGATCAGAACGTACCAATCGGGCGTCGTGTCCAGCGGCTCGCGGGTGTCGGGGATGTTCTTCAGCACCAGTTCCATGCCCAGACGTTTCATCAGCTCGAACGCCTCGACCCCGCCGCCCGTCTCCGCCTTGGCGCGGGCCAGCAGTTCGACCGAGGCGGCGGCGGTCTCCAGTCCGACCACCGCGACGGCGCGCGACCGCATGATGGGGAACAGCTTCAGGGTTGCGGCAGTCACGACGCCCAGTGTGCCCTCGGCGCCGATCAGCAGCTGTTTCAAGTCGTAGCCGGTGTTGTCCTTACGCAGCCGCTTCAGGCTCCGGAAGATCTCGCCGTTGGGCATGACCGCCTCAAGCCCCAGCACCAGGTCGCGCATCATGCCGTAGCGCAGCACCTGGGTGCCGCCGGCGTTGGTGGAGATGACGCCGCCGATGGTGGCCGAGCCTTCGGCCGCCAGGCTGAGCGGGAAGTAGCGGCCGGCCGCCGTCGCCGTCTGCTGCGCCTCGAGCAAGGTCAGGCCCGCCTCGACCGTCATGGCGTCGTCCAAGGGCGTGACGTCGCGAACGGCCCGCATCTTCTTCAGCGACAGAAGGACTTCGCCGAAGGGCACCTGGCCGCCGACCAGTCCCGTGCCGCCGCCTTGGGGCGTGATCGCGACGCCCTCGCGTGCGCAGATCGTCACGGCGCGCGCGACCTCTTCCGTCGAACGGGGGGTCAGCAGGATCGGCGTGTCGCCCGTCCAGCGATTGCGCCATTCGGTCAGATGCGGCGCGATGACGTCGGGGTCCTGGGTCCAGCCGCCCGGACCCAGTGCGGCCTTCAACTCATCAAGCACGGCGGTGGAGGGAGCGGGCGTCTGCATGCCCCCCTTTTGTCAGGCGTCGTCGTGCGTTGGAAGGGCCGCGAGGCCGTTAGACGTCGAGTTCTTCTTTCACGAACTGGGCGTTTTCCTGAATGAACTGGAAGCGCGCGTCGGCGCGCTTGCCCATAAGGCGTTCGACCAGGTCCTCGATGCTGGCCTCGGCGTCGGGCACCGTAATGCGGGCCAGGGTGCGTTTCTTGGGATCCATGGTGGTCTCCTTCAGCTGGGAGGCCATCATTTCACCCAGGCCCTTGAACCGGCCGATTTCGGTTTTCTTGCCCTTGAACACGGTCGCCAGCAGTTCGTCGCGGTGGGCGTCGTCGCGGGCGTATTCGCTCAGAGGCCCGGCGCTGATGCGGTAGAGCGGCGGCAAGGCCATAAAGACCCGACCCTGACGGATCGTCTCGGGCATGACGCGGTAGAAGAAGGTGATCAGCAGGGCCGCGATGTGGGCGCCGTCCACGTCGGCGTCGGTCATGATGACGATCCGCTCGTAGCGCAGGTCATCGATGTTGAACCGGTTGCCGGGCTGGACGCCCAGGGCCAGGGCCAGGTCGGACAGTTCGACGTTGGCGCGCAGCTTGTCGGCGGTGGCGGACGCGACGTTCAGGATCTTGCCGCGCAGGGGCAGGATCGCCTGTGTCGTGCGGTCGCGCGCCTGCTTGGCCGAGCCGCCGGCCGAATCGCCTTCGACGATGAAGAGTTCGGTGCCCTCGGCGGCCTGACGGGAGCAGTCGGACAGTTTCCCGGGCAGGCGCAGCTTGCGGGTGGCGGCGGCGCGCTGGACCTCCTTGTCTTTGCGGCGGCGCAGCCGCTCCTCGGCCCGGTCGATGACAAAGCCGAGCAGGGCGTTGGCCTGTTTCGGGCTCTCGGTCAGCCAGTGGTCCAGAGGGTCGCGGAGCAACTGCTCCACGATCCGCGCCCCCTCGGGCGACGACAGGCGATCCTTGGTCTGGCCCTGGAACTCGGGATTGCGGATGAAGACGCTGATCAGGGCGCCGGCGTTGGCGATGACGTCCTCGGCCGTGATGACCGAGGCGCGTTTCTCGTTGGTCAGTTCGCCATAGGCCTTGAGCCCCTTGACCAGGGCGGCGCGGAATCCGGCTTCGTGCGTGCCGCCGTCGGGGGTGGAGACGGTGTTGCAGTAGGACTGGATGAAGCCGTCCGCTTCGCCGAAACCGGCAGGCGACCAGGTGACAGCCCATTCAAAGGCGCCCGCTTCGCCTTGACGTTCGGCGCGGCCGGCGAAGGTGGGTGTGACGGTTTCCAGTTGACCGATGCGGTCGGCCAGGGCGTCGGCCAGGCCGCCCGGGAAGTGCAGACTGGCCTGGGCGGGCGTAGAGTCGGTGATCCGCTCCGGCGCGCAGGTCCAGCGAATCTCAACGCCGCGGAACAGATAGGCTTTTGACCGCGCCATGCGGAATAGGCGCGCCGGCTTGAAGGCCGCGCCCATGCCGAAGATTTCGTCGTCAGGCTTGAAGCGGATCAGCGTGCCGCGCTTTTTGGACGGACCGATCTGCTGGATCGGGGCCAGGACGTGGCCGCGGCTGAAGGCCTGCTTCCATTCGAAGCCGTCGCGCCAGACGGTCACCTCGACGCTTTCGCTCAGGGCGTTGACGACAGAGACGCCGACGCCGTGCAAACCGCCAGACGTTTCATAGGCTTTGCCGGAAAACTTGCCGCCTGAGTGCAAGACCGTCATGACGACTTCCAACGCCGACTTGCCTGGATGTTTCGGATGCGGATCGACCGGGATGCCGCGTCCGTCGTCGCGCACCGACAAATAGCCGTCGGCGTCCAGATCGACGGTGATCAGCTTGGCGTGCTTCGCCACCGCCTCGTCCATGGCGTTGTCCAGGACTTCGGCGAACAGGTGGTGCAGGGCGCGCTCGTCGGTGCCGCCGATATACATGCCGGGGCGTTTGCGAACGGGTTCCAGCCCTTCCAGCACCTCAATAGAGGAGGCGGAATAGCCGGTGGCGGCCGCCGTCGTGGCCGTGGCCTGAACAGGAGGCGGCGCGGGCGTTGGGACGATAGCGGGCGCAGCCGGAGGCGGGGTCACGGCAACAGGCTTGGGCGGCTCGGGTTTGCGAGCTTCGGGTTCGTCGTCGTCAAAAGCGAAGAGGTCGGCGGCCATTCACATAGTCTGAGGCGATTCGGGACCGGGTCTGGTAGGCCCGTGACGCCGGTCGAGCAAGCGGCGCACGAACTGGCGCCGGATCAAAGGTCACGGCGCGGGCCATAATCGCCAGCATCAGAATCCACGGCAGGTTGGCGTGGGTCAGCAGAACGCTCTCCGAAAGGCTCAAAGCGGTGAAGACCGACAGATAGGCGATGCTCCAATAGCCTTCGCGCGCACCGAGCCCGTTCGTGCGCGCGATGACGAAGATCGCAGAGAGCGCCATGATGGCCCCCACAGCCACCGCACCGGGCCAGCCCAGTTGCACGAGCAGATCGACCCAGCCGTTGTGAGCGGAGGGGACGGGCCATTGGGTCTCGATGCGGATTTCGCGCGCGGGGATCGAGTCCACGCCCCAGAAGGCGCTGAAGCCGTATCCCGTCCAAGGGCGCTCGGCGACCTTCCGCATAAGGGCTTCCCAGATCAGGGTGCGGCCCGTCAGCGACGGGTCCTTGCCCAGCGCCTCGAGGATTGCGGCGGAGTCGGAGTTCCACAGCCAGGTCGCGCCCGCCGCAATGATGACGGCAAGCCAGATGCCGATGACGGTGATGACAGCGCCGCCCTGTTTCAACGCCCACCACCCGCCGATCATGCTCAGGCCCAGGCCCCAGCACAGAAGCGACGTCTTGGACTGGGTGGCGAGCACCAAGAGCGTGGTGAGGCCCAATGTCAGTAGGCAGATCCAGAACCGATGGCTGCGTCCCGCGATATGATCGGCGGCCAGGGTCGCTGCGGCGGAGACGGCGCCCACCACCATGACCAGCCCCATCTGGTTCTTCTCGTACCAGAGGCCGCGCCACAAGCCGGCGTTGTCGAACTGGTGCACCCCGACCTTCGGATAGCCGAACACCATGATCAGGCTGCCGATCGCCATCACCAGACAGGTGTACATCAGGACGCGCGGCAGGGCGTCGTCACGGAACCGGGCGCCCAGATAGATAGCGAAAGCGCTGTTAATCGCCATGGCGATGACGCGGCGCTCAGTGACCTCGGGGTCGATGGACCAGTATTTCGAGACGAAACACTGGGCGACCAGGGCGAACATCATCAGCCAAGCGGGCCAGGCGCGGATGACCTTGTCGAAGCGAAAGACGATCAGGCCGGCGATGACGGCATAGACCGGCAACCAGATGAACCGCAGGATCGGCGTTTCGACCTGGGTCGGCGCGATCACGGGCGCGATCAGGGCGCCGGTCAACATGAAGATGACGAAGCCGGCCGCCCACTGTTCCCACAGCGGCGGAGAATCATCCGGAGTCTGGACAGGCGGTTCGCGCACGGGCGCACAGTCCTTTGCGGCGCTTAAGGAACCGTGAGCGCGGCGGTGAAGGCGGCGAGGCCCTGTTCGAGATCGGCGACAAGGTCCGCAGGATCTTCAAGACCGACATGAAGTCGGATCAATTCGCCCTCAAGCACAGGCGGATGGTGGCGGTAGGCCATCTGATGGGTCTCATGAGTGATCAGGCTTTCGAACCCGCCCCAGGAATAGCCTAGGCCGAACAGGGTCAGGGCGTTCAGCAAGGCCTCGCCCGCCGCCTTGTCTCCGCCCTTCATGACCACGCCCATCAGAGACGCCGCGCCGGTGAAATCTCGCCGCCACAGATCATGACCGATCGAGCCGGGCAGAGGCGGGTAGAGGACGCGGGACACCTCTGGCCGAGCGTGGAGCCACTGTGCGACGATCAAGGCTGACCGCGCCTGTTCGGCATAGCGCAGCGGCAAAGTCCGCAGGCCACGTAGCGCCAGCCAGGCGTCGTCGGGCGACACATGCCAGCCGAGATCCTCGATGGTGTCGCCGATGGCGCGCCGGCAGGCGGGATTGTTTGAAGCAATACTGCCCATCAGCACGTCCGAATGACCGCCGATATATTTGGTCACGGCCTGAACGCTGACATCCACGCCATGGGCGAGCGGACGATAGGCCAGGCCGGCGGCCCAGGTATTATCGACCACCGTCAGGACGCCTCGTGCGCGGCAGGCCTGGGCCACGACAGCGACATCGACCATTTCGAATGTGAGAGAGGCCGGCGACTCCATCAGCACCAGCCGCGTGCGCTCGCCAATGGCGGCCAGAACAGTCTGCGCATCTGCGTCTGCGGGCAAAAAGCGGGTCGTGACGCCGCGGGCCGATTGATATCGGCTCAGGAACCGGCGCGTCGGACCATAGACGGCGTCAGTTGTGATCACCTCGTCGCCAGGCCTCAAAAGCGCCAGTAGCGGAACCGTGACGGCGGCAAGACCCGACGGAACCAGAAAGGCGTCCTTTGCCCCTTCCAGATCGGCCAGGGCGCGGCGAAGATCGCGGGCAGCGCTGCCGCCGCTGAGGCCATAGGTCGGCCCGTCGGTCTCGTCGCGCATGACGGCCGCGCTATCACTCAACATCGTCGAAGCGCGTTCGATCGGCGGATTGACGCCGCGCCGACCTCGGCCGCGTCGCGTGGCGGCGGCGATCAGGCGGGTGCGGTCCGAAAGCAGCGACATGGCCCCTCCGATGGGTTGCGGATCGGTCCCTAAAGGCCTCTAAAGCCACCGGGGCGCAAGCGGCGAGGGATAGGAACGCGATGCGGTGCTGGACGATCGGAGCGATGGCCGTTGTGCTGATGACGACGGCTTGCGGGCGCAAGGACGCCAGCCCAGCGCCGGGAACCAACCCTGCCACGCCCGCGCAAGCGTCTTCGACTGCGGTCGCGAAAAGCCCGACGCTGGCCGCCATCAAACGCCGCGGTCGCCTGAATTGCGGTGTGCATCAGGGGTTGGTCGGCTTTGCCTACACCGACAATCGCGGCCAGTGGCGCGGCTTCGACGTGGACTTCTGTCGCGCGACGGCGGCGGCGGTGCTGGGCGATGCCGATGCGGTGCGGTTCGTGCCTCTGTCGGCGTCGGATCGTTTCACGGCGCTGAACGACGGCCGCATCGATGTGCTTTGGCGCAACTCGTCCTGGACCATGAGCCGCGACGCGGGCGAGGGGTTCGTCTTCGCCGGCGTCAACTATTACGACGGCCAGGGCTTTCTGGTCCGGCGTTCGCTGAACCTGAACAGTGCGACAGAACTGACGGGCGCGCGGGTCTGCGTTCAGTCGGGTTCGACATCCCAGGCCAACGCCGCTGACTACTTCCGGTCTCGCGGCATCGAATATCGGCCGGTCGTGTTCGAGACGGAGGAAGCGGCGCGCGACGCCTATGGCCGTGAAGATTGCGACGCGTTCAGCGCCGACATCTCGGCGCTAGCGGCCGCGCGGACTGTGCTGACCAATCCCAACGAACATGTGATCCTGTCCGACGTGGCGTCCAAGGAGCCGCTGGGCCCGGTGGTCAAGGCAGGCGACGAACGCTGGGCCTCGACCGTTCGCTGGACCCTGAACGCCCTGATGCTGGCCGAAGAACTCGGGGTCACCAAGGCCAATGCCGAAGATCAATTCAAGACCACGACGGATCCGCGCGTGCGACGTCTTGTGGGCGCGGAGGGCGAGTTCGGTCCCATGCTGGGGCTGTCCGACGATTGGGCCAAGGACGCGATCGAAGCCGTCGGAAACTATGGCGAGATTTTTGAGCGAAATCTGGGATCGCAATCGGCGCTCGACCTGGCGCGCGGTTTGAACGCACAATGGAACGCGCGGCCTGCCGGCTTGATCTATGGCCTGCCGATCCGATAAGCGCCGACGCTTGCATCGCTTCCTGGGGGACAGATGACCGAGACGAAACGCGGCGGCCTTGCGCTGCACTGGCTGATGTTGATCGGTTTCGCGGTTGGGCTGGTCGGGGGATTGCTGGTCAATCTGGCCGTCGGGGCCGATGCGGCCTGGGTGGTCTGGCTGACGGACAATGTGACCGGACCGATCGGTCAGATTTTCCTGCGCCTTCTGTTCATGATGGTGATCCCGCTGCTGTTCTCGGCCCTGGTGGTCGGGGTAGCGGAGATGGGCGATCTCAGCTCGCTGGGACGGGCGGGAATCAAGACGCTGCTTTTGACGGTCGTGGTGTCCAGCATCGCGGTGGTCATCGGTCTGGTGATGGTCAATGTCTTCCAGCCCGGGCGAGGCGTCGATCCGGCGGTGGCTCAGCAGCTGTTGGAGCAGGGCAAGGACGGCGCCGCCAGCATCGTTCAGACCGGGCGCGACAGCTCGATCCAGCTGGGCGATTTCTTCCTGGATCTGGTGCCATCGAACGCCGTCACCGCAGCGGCGGAGAATGCAATCCTTCCGCTGATGATCTTCGCCCTGTTCTTCGGTATCGGTCTGGTCATGGCCAAGAGCCCGGCGACGGACCGTCTGCAGGAAGTGATCCAGGGGATCTTCGAGGTCTCGATGACCCTGATCAACCTGTTCATCAAACTGGCGCCGCTGGCCATCGCCTGTCTGATGTTCAACCTGGCGGCCCTGTTTGGTTGGGACCTGTTGGTGCGCCTGGCGGCCTTCGTCGGCGTCGCGGTCGGCGCGATGGCGATCCATATGTTCGTGGTTTATCCGCTCGTGATCTGGCTGGCGGCCGGCCGCTCGCCCATCGCCTTCTTCAAGGGTGTGCGCGAGCCGATGGTGGTGGCCTTCTCGACCGCCTCGTCCAACGCGTCTCTGCCGGTGTCGCTCAAAGCGGCTGAGGAGCAGTTGCACCTGCCGCGCAAGATAGCGCGTTTCGTGCTGACGGTCGGCGCCACCGCCAACCAGAACGGCACGGCCCTGTTCGAGGGCGTCACCGTGCTGTTCCTCGCCCAGTTCTTCGGCATCGACCTGACGATCACGCAGCAAGTCGTGGTCATGCTGGTCTGCATTTTGGGCGGCATCGGCACAGCGGGCGTGCCCGCCGGTTCGCTGCCGGTCGTGGCGATGATCCTGGTGATGGTGAAGGTGCCGCCGGAGGGCATCGGACTGATCCTGGGCGTCGACCGCTTCCTGGACATGTGCCGCACGACGCTGAACGTCACGGGCGACTTGGTTCTGGCGACTGTCGTTTCGCGCGGCGAGGAAGACGAACCGATCGACGCCGACGATGTCGTCCCCGTGGTGCCGCCGGCCTGATCTCAACCGGTTTCGACGGGGGTGTCCGTTTGGGCGCCCCATTCAGCCCAGGAACCGTCATAAAGCCGCGACGGACGACCGAGTTGGGTCAGGCCCAGCGTCAGTATTGCGGCTGTCACTCCGGATCCGCAGGTTGTGATCACGGGTCGGCTGATATCCACGCCAGCATCCGCAAAGGCCTGGGCCAAGGCCGCGCCACGCTTCATCGTGCCATTGTCGTTTAGCAAGCGACCATAGGGGAGATTGCGCGCGCCGGGCATATGGCCGCTGCGAACACCGGCGCGAGGTTCGGGCGCCGCACCTTTGAAACGCGGTGCGCCGCGCGCATCCACGATTTGGGCATCCTGGGCCAACACCACGCGCACATCATCCAACGAGGCGACAGCATCGGGCGCCATCTTGGCATGGAAGTCTTTTGCATCTGCGACTGAAGGCCCGGAGACGGTTGCCAGGCCGTCGTCACGCCAGCGCGGCAGGCCGCCGTCGAGCACTTGGACCCTTGCCGCGCCCATCGTCTTCAGCATCCACCAGACGCGCGCCGCCGAAAACAATCCGGCCGTGTCATACACGACGATCTGGTCATCGACGGAGAGGCCCAGCGTCCCGACCGCCGCCCCGAAGGCCTCTGGCGTCGGCATCATGTGGGGCAAAGCGCTGCCGCGATCCGATATCGCATCCAGATCGAAGAAGACTGCGCCAGGGATATGGGCCTGTTCGAAATCGGCGCGCGCGTCGCGGCCGTCCAGATGCCAACTGCCGTCGACGATCCGCAAGTCCGGCGCGCCCAATCGCGCGGCGAGGTCTGTCGTCGAAATCAGCGGGGTCATGGGCGAGACAGGCTCAGTTGGATGACGTCGGTGCGGCGAGAGCGGAATCCGGCCTCGCAATAGGCCAGATAGAAGCGCCAGAGCCGCCGGAATCGTTCGTCAAAGCCGGAAAGCTTGCTGATCTCGCCCCAGGATGCCTGGAAACGCTCATCCCAAAGCTTGAGCGTCGCAGCGTAGTCGAGGCCGAACCGTTCCACCGACTGCCATGACAGTCCGGCTTTCGACACGACCGGCGCCAGCCGGTCTTCAGAGGGGAGCATGCCGCCGGGGAAGACGTACTTCTGGATGAAATCCGTCCGGGCATTGTATTCGTCGAACAGGTCGCCCCTGATCGTGATGATCTGCAGTCCGGCCTTGCCGCCAGGTTGAAGGACGTCGTGGACCTTGCCGAAGTAAGCGGGCCAGTACTCCATGCCCACAGCCTCGAACATCTCGATGGACGCCACCCGATCAAATCGACCCTGCACATCGCGGTAGTCGACCAGCTGAATATCGGCGCGGTCGCTCAGACCCGCGTTGAACATGCGCTGGCGAGCGAAATCGTGCTGCTCTTTGGAGATCGTGATCCCGGTGACCTTGGCGCCGATCTCGCGCGCTGCGAACTCGGCGAAGCCGCCCCAGCCGCAGCCGATTTCCAGCACTGACATGCCCGGCCGCAGATCCATCATTCGAGCCAAGGCGGCGTATTTCTCACGCTGCGCTGTCTCCAGCGCCTCGCCATCGCGGCTGAAACGGGCCGATGAATAGGTCATCGTCCCGTCCAGCCACTGGGAATAGAAGGCGTTGCCCAGATCGTAGTGGGCGTGGATGTTCTTCTTCGACCCGGTCTTGCTGTTGCGATTGGTGCGATGGCTCAGCCAGTTGACCACCCACATGATCAGATTGCCGTCGAACAGACGCCGGATGTGATCGTAGTTGTCCACCAGGGTCTCGAGCAGACCGGCCAGGTGCGGGCTGTCCCACTCTCCCGCGATATACCCTTCGGCGAATCCGATATCGCCGGCCGCGAGAACGCGACGTGCGAACCGATAGTCGCGCACGGTCATCATACCGCTGGGGCCAGGCTGTTTGCCTTGAAGCACATGGGTCTCGCCATTGGGCAGTTGCACCGTCAAGCGACCGAAGGTCCAGTTGGCGGCCAGAAGCCGCAGCAACATGGCGAACACACGCGGTGTTCGGCTGGCGACGGCTTCAATATCGGCGTGTGCGACGCTCATCTTTTGACTTTCAACGCGGAATACAAAGGGGGTCAATCACGGTCGCTGTGGTCGTCGCCGCGACCCGAAACGGTCTTCAGGGCAGCGAGCGCCCGGGCGCGGCCCTTCTCGTGTTCGACGATGGGCTTGGGGTAATCGCGCCCTAGAACGATTCCGGCGTCACGCAGCACTTCAGCGGGTGCGATCCAGGGCGACTGCAGCCAGCGGTCCGGCAGGCGGCGAAGTTCCGGCACCCACCGGCGCACATAGTCGCCATCGGGATCGAACTTTTCGCCCTGCGTGATGGGATTGAAAATGCGGAAGAAGGGGGAGGCGTCTGCGCCAGAGCCTGCGACCCACTGCCAGTTCTGCACATTGCTGGCGCGGTCGGCGTCCACCAGCGTGTCCCAAAACCAGGCTTCGCCTTCGCGCCAGTCGATCAGCAGATGTTTGATCAGGAAGGAGGCGACGACCATTCGCACCCGATTGTGCATCCACCCCGTCGTCCAGAGCTGACGCATACCGGCGTCCACCAACGGGTATCCGGTCCGCCCCTGTCGCCACGCCTCGAGGTTCGCGTCGTCTTTACGCCAGGGCATGGCGTCATACTCGGGACGGAACGCGCGCTCGGCGATGTAGGGAAAATGGTGCAGCAGGTGGGCGGAGAACTCGCGCCAGCCGATCTCAGCAACAAATTTGTCGGCCTCTGACGATGACACCTTGCCGTCTTTGGCCGCCTGTCGGGCGCGATCTATCGCCCGCCAGGGGCTGATTTCGCCCCAATGAAGATGCGGCGACAGGCGGCTGTTGGCGCCCCGCCGGTCGGGAAAGTCGCGATCCTTGGCATAGGTCTTCAGTCCGGATGGTATGAACCTGGACAAGGCCTGCGAGGCACCATTTTCTCCCGGCGTCCAGTCGAAGCCCTTGGACCAGTCCGGACGATGGGGGTGCAGCTTCCAGCCGTCGAGGTCGTCGGATTGAACCGTTTTGGACGTCTGTATCTGGCGGGGTCCCGTTGTGTGAGCCGGCGCCTCGGCCGTGGCCAGCAGGGCTCTCAAGAACGGGGTGAAAACCTTATAGGGCTGACCCGAACCGTTCAGCACCTCGCCAGGACGGCAGAGCAGGGCGCCGTTGAAGCCCCGGCATTCGACGCCGTCCGCCTTGAGCGTATGGGCGATTTCAGCGTCGTACTCAAACGCCTCGGGTTCGAACAGGCGGTTCATGAAAACGGTGTCGGCATCGGTTTCGCCGATCAGCGCCTGAAGCTGGTTCAGAGCATTGCCCTTGCGCAGAATCAGGCGCGAACCGCGATCTTGAAGCGCCGCATCCAGCGCCCTTAAAGACTTGTCGAGCCACCAGCGCGACGCGGCGCCCATCGGTCGTTCGCCATGCTCGTCCAGAATATAGACGGGCAGGATTGGTCGCCCCGTCTCCGCCGCGTGGTTCAGGGCAGGATTGTCATGCAGCCGCAGATCGCGGCGAAACCACAGGATGACAGGTTTGGTGGCCACGCGGGCGAACTCCGTGATAACTTGCGCTCATCCCTTCAGAGCGCCACCTGATGGCCCAATAGCTGCGGCAAAAGCCGCCTCCACAACACCGAACGTCGAAAGAGCCGCCTCGTGAGCCGACCCAACGCTGTCATTACGTTGTCCGAAGGTCTTCGGACGCCTGTCGTCATTGGCGGCGGCGCAAGAATCGCTTTCATCGCCGGTCCTTGCCAGATGGAGAGCCGTCAGCACGCGCTGGAGACAGCCCATGCGCTGAAGGAAATCGGCGAGCGTTTGAACGTCGGCATCATCTACAAGACCAGTTTCGACAAGGCGAACCGGACCAGCGCCAGCGCCGCGCGCGGTATCGGTCTGAAAGACGCCATGCCGATCTTCGCCGAGATTCGCGAGGTCACAGGTCTGCCGACCCTGACAGATGTTCACTCCGAGGTTCAGTGTGGTCCGGTCGGCGAGGTCGTCGACGTGCTGCAGATCCCGGCCTTCCTCAGCCGTCAGACCGACCTGCTGCTGGCGGCCGCCGCCACCGGCAAGGCGATCAACATCAAGAAGGGTCAGTTCCTGGCGCCTTGGGACATGAAGAACGTCATTGCCAAGGTGGTCGGCGCCGGCAATCCCAACGTCATGGCTTGTGAACGCGGCGCCAGCTTCGGCTACAACACTCTGGTCAGCGACATGCGAGCGCTTCCGGTGCTGCGCGAGATCGGCTGCCCCGTCGTGTTCGATGCGACCCACAGCGTTCAGCAGCCGGGCGGGCAGGGCGCGTCGTCGGGCGGTCAGCGCGAGTTTGTGCCGGTGCTGGGGCGCGCGGCGGTGGCTGTGGGCGTCGATGCAGTCTTCATGGAAACGCACCAGGACCCGGATAATGCGCCGTCGGATGGCCCGAACATGGTGCCGCTGAGCCAGTTCGAGGCCCTGGCCGCCGAACTGATCGCCTTCGACGACCTGGCCATCAAGATCGGGGCCAAGGCGCCGGTGGCGCAGGCCGCCTGAATCCTCTAGGTCGGACCCATGTCTGACACCTTGGACCTGGGCGCCCTGCAAACCCTGCTGGAGCGCGTGCGCGGCCTGAAGATCGCCTGCGTCGGCGACCTGATGCTGGATCGCTACGTCTATGGCGAGGTCAGCCGCATCTCGCCCGAGGCGCCGATCCCTGTGCTTCGCACCAGCCGCACCGTCGCCATGCCGGGCGGCGTCGGCAACGTCGCGCGCAATATCGCGGCCTTGGGTGGTGTGGCGCGGCTGGGCGCCGTGATCGGCGACGACGCGGCTGGGGCGGAACTAACCGGTCTGATCGCCGCCGAGCCGCACATCGAGGACGTCATGGCGAGGCCGGCAGGCGCGTCCACCATCGTGAAGACGCGCTTCGTTTCGGGAGGGCAACAGCTGCTGCGTTTGGATGACGAGGCTGCGCCGACCGCGATCCAAGATTCGAACGCGTTTGCAGACACGTCGGTCTATTTGCTCTCAGATTACGCCAAGGGCGTCGTCAGCGATGCGCTTCTGGCTTCGGCGCTGAACGCGGCGCAGACATCCGGTGCGCCGGTTGTCGTCGATCCAAAGGGAAGGGACTTCGCTCGCTACGGCGCCGTCGATGTCATCAAGCCCAATGCTTCGGAACTCGCCGGCGCTACCGGCCTGCCGGTCGCGACGGACGCCGAGGTCGAGACGGCGCTGGCCGCCTTGCTGGCCGCCACGACCGCCAAGGCGATCATCGTCACCCGTGCGGGCAAGGGGATGAGCCTGGCGCGGCGTGGCGAACCGGTGAAGCACTTCCCCGGCCGGGCGCGCGAGGTCTTCGACGTGTCTGGCGCAGGCGATACAGGCCTGGCCGCGATCGGGTTGGCGCTCGGCGCTGGCGCGTCGCTGGAGATGGCGGTCGAGTTCGCCATCCTGGCCTCTGGCGTGGTTGTCGGGAAGGCCGGCACGGCCGTCGTTACACCAGCCGAGCTGATCGAAGACGAACTGAGCCAGCACGCCATCGCTGCGGTATCCAAGGTCACGCCGCTCGACGAGCTGGCGACCGAGGTCGAAGGGTGGCGACGTCAGGGCCTGAAGGTCGGTTTCACCAACGGCTGTTTCGACATCCTGCACCGCGGCCATGTGGCCTATCTGGCGCAGGCCCGTAGCTGGTGCGATCGTCTGGTCGTGGCGCTGAATACCGACGCATCGGTCAAGCGATTGAAGGGCGAGGGGCGTCCGGTGAATGATCTGGATAGTCGCGCCGTCGTCATCGGCGGGCTGGCCAGCGTCGACCGCGTCACCAGCTTTGATGATCCGACGCCGATCGCCCTGATCGAACGGCTGCGTCCTGATGTTCTGATCAAGGGCTCGGACTATACGCGAGAGGGCGTCGTGGGCGGCGATCTGGTCGAAAGCTGGGGCGGCGAGGTCAAGCTGGCCGATTTCAAGGACGGCTATTCGACCACACGAACGATCGAGAAGATGACAGGGAGCGCGCAGTGACGCCGAGAATGATCGTCGTGACCGGCGGCGCCGGTTTCATCGGTTCAAACATCGTTGCGCGGCTGACGGCCGAGACCGCCTATGATGTGGTTGTCTGCGATCGACTGGCGACGGCCGATTTGGCCAAGTGGAAGAACCTGGCCAAGCACGCGATCGCTGACTTCTGGTCGCCCGAGGAGTTGTTCGAGCAGCTGGAGCGCCATGCCGAGCGGATTGAGGCCGTGGCGCATATGGGCGCGATCTCTTCGACGACTGAGCCCGATGCCGACCTGATCCTGCGGACCAACTTCACCCTGTCGCGCGACCTATGGGACTGGTGCGCAATTCGAGGCTCGCGGATGATCTACGCATCTTCCGCTGCGACCTATGGCGACGGCGAGACGGGCTTCAATGACGATGATGATGCAGAGTCATTATCTCAGCTTCGTCCGCTAAATGCCTACGGTTACTCGAAAATGCTGTTCGATCAGTATGCGGTCCGGCAGGCGGATCGGGGTCAAGCGCCGCGCCAGTGGGCGGGGCTGAAGTTCTTCAACGTCTATGGCCCGAACGAAGGTCACAAGGGCGGAATGAAGTCGGTCGTGGCACAAATCTGGCCCAAGGTTGCGGCAGGAGAGACCGTGACTCTGTTTCGCTCACACAATCCGGACTATGCCGACGGCGGGCAGATGCGCGACTTCGTCTATGTCGACGATGTGGTCGATATCATCGAGTTTCTGCTTCAGTCGCCGCAGGTCTCGGGCATCTTCAATGCCGGATCGGGCCAGGCGCGATCATTCGCCGATCTTGCACGCGCCACCTTCGACGCCGCCGGCAAGACGCCGTCCATCGACTATATCGATACGCCCCTGTCGATCCGCGACCGCTATCAATATTTCACCGAAGCCCGCATGGATCGCATTCGCGCCGCAGGATTCGGTGGGCAGTCCACGCCGTTGGAAGAGGGTGTGAGGCGCTACGTGCAGGACTTCCTCGCCACGGCTGATCCGTACCGCTGATGCGTCGGCTGACCTTCAGGCAATGGGTCGGATATGCAGGCTTCGCCGCCGTCTTCGTGCTGACGGCGGCCGTCGCGGTGTGGAGCGGCGACATTCTGAGGGCAGGGCTGGACCCGCAGGTGCCGTTCCAGACTTACAAGCCGCCGCCCGCGCCCGACTATCGAAAGACATCTTCCTGGGCGCTGATCGATCAGGGCGCGCCCAACCAGGCTGCGGTCTTCTTCGTCATGCCGACCACCTTCGATGGGGGGGCCGAGTGGAATGGACCGATCGACGATGCGCGAGCCAACGCCTATATGCGGCGCGTCGTACTGCCCAACTATGCGTCGCCCTTCGCACGAGAAGGCAGGGTCAGCGCGCCGCTTTATCGCCAAGCCAGCCTTTATACGCGACTGACCTTGCGCGACGACGCGCGCGAAGCGCGCGCTTTCGCCTATGAGGACGTGAAGACCGCCTTCGAAATGTGGCTGCAACAGCATCTCGCCGGCCCCATCGTCATCGCCGGCGTCGAACAGGGCGGAGAACTGACGGCGCGCCTGATTCGCGACCAGCTGCGCGCCGATCCGGCGCTGAAGGATAGGCTGGTCGCCGCCTATCTGATCGAGACTCTGGTCGGGCGCGAGACGTTCCGCCAGGCGATTTCGCCCTGCGACGCCGCAGATGAAACAGGATGTGTC
This sequence comes from Brevundimonas vesicularis, assembly GCF_044807075.1. Classification (GTDB taxonomy): domain Bacteria; phylum Pseudomonadota; class Alphaproteobacteria; order Caulobacterales; family Caulobacteraceae; genus Brevundimonas; species Brevundimonas vesicularis_G. The sequence continues at coordinate 2,246,382 of NZ_CP085234.1, read as the reverse complement.
GTGGCCTGGGCTTCGGTACAGGACGGCGACGAACCAGCTGCGCGGCGCAAGCTGAGGCGCGCGCTGGAATGGGACGATCGCGGCGATCTGGTGAACCTGTCCACTGACCCCGTCTGCGTGAATCCGGTGACGGGTGCTGCGAGCCAGCCGCGCGCCCCGGCCCGTCAGCACAGCGGCGCGACCAATGCGACCGGCTTGGAATGGGGCGCTCGACCGGCTCTGACTGGCCGGCTGATCTCTACCGAATGCCGTGGCGGGCTGTTGTGGCATAGCGCGCCGGACGCCGATTTCTTGACTGCTGGCGGCAGTTGGGCGGATCGGCGCAAGATCGTCCCCTACAATCTTTTCTACGGCGACATCGAGCGTGACGTCAGTGTGCGTCTCGCGGCCTGGCGGGCCAAGCACGGCCTTTAAGGCGGCCGTCCTCTCGGTTTGTCTGGCGCCGCTCGCGCACAGCGGGTAGGCTTGCCGCGTCAGGGAGGGATCTGAATGGACGTGACCACCATCTTCGCCGGCGTCGTGCTGCTGCTGGCCATCGTGCTGTTGATCAGCGTGATCAAGATCGTGCCGCAAGGCCGTGAATTTACGGTCGAACGCTTCGGCAAATACACGAAGACGCTGAGCCCCGGCATCGGCTTCCTGACGCCGTTCGTAGAACGCGTCGGCCGCCGCATGAACATGATGGAACAGGTGCTGGACGTTCCGACCCAGGAGGTCATCACCAAGGACAACGCCATGGTGAAGGTCGACGGCATCGTCTTCATCCAGGTGATGGATTCCGCCCGCGCCGCCTATCGCGTCGACGATCTGCCCTATGCGATTTCGCAGCTGTGCATGACCAATCTGCGGACCGTGGTTGGTTCAATGGAACTGGATGAGGTGCTGAGCCAGCGCGACAGCATCAACACGCGACTGCTGCATGTCATCGATGCAGCAACCGAACCGTGGGGCGTCAAGGTCAACCGGATCGAGATCAAGGATCTGACCCCGCCGACCGATATCACCAACGCCATGGCCCGCCAGATGAAGGCCGAGCGTGAACGTCGCGCCGTCATCACCGAGGCTGACGGCGAAAAATCCGCCGCCATCGCCCGCGCCGAGGGCGCCAAACAGGCCGCCATCCTTCAGGCCGAGGGTCGTAAGGAAGCCGCCTTCCGCGACGCTGAGGCGCGTGAGCGTGAGGCTGAGGCCGAGGCTCGCGCCACGGCCATGGTGTCGGAAGCCATCGCCCGCGGGGACGTCAACGCCATCAACTATTTCGTGGCGCAGAAATACGTCGAGGCCTTCGCCGAACTGGCCCGCAGCCCGCAGCAGCGCACTGTCATCGTGCCCGCCGAAATGGGCGCCCTGGTCGGCACCATCGCCGGAATCGGCGAAATGGTCAGCCTGGCCAAGGATCAGAACTCGGCCGCGACGCCGCCCGTGCGGCCTGCGCCGCCCCCCCGCCCGGCCGGGGGCTCCGTTCCACCCTCGGCCTAATCCAAGGAGGCTGACCGATGATGTCGCTTGCTGATCTCTACGTCGCCCAACCGTTCTGGATCTGGTTGGCGATCGGGGTTCTGCTGCTGGCGGTCGAGGCGATGTTCTCGACCGAATGGCTGTTGTGGCCCGCTGTTTCGGCCGGCGTCGTCGCGGTCATGACGGCGGCGGGCGTGCGGTTGGGGCTGCCGGGAGAGGTCGCGGTCTTCGCGGTTCTGACGGTCATCGCCACCCTGCTGTCCCGACGTCTGATCTCCAAAGCCAATCCCGACGGTCCCGACATCAATGACCGCGACAGCCGTCTGGTCGGCCAGCGTGCGCGGGTGGTCGAGACGTTCGTCGCGGGCCGCGGTCGCGTCTTCATCTCTGGCGCCGAATGGCCGGCCGAGATCGTGGGCGAGGCGCCGCTTGAGGGGCAGGACGTGGTCGTGATGCGGGTGAACGGCTCTTTGTTGACGGTCCAGTCGCCGGTCTGAGCCGCAGCGGTTGTCGCGGCGCCTTTAGCCAAATGTCGCGTCTCAGCGCCGGGGCAGTTCCGCGACACCGCGATTCGCCAGTTGGTCGGCGCGCTCGTTCAGTTCATGCCCGGCATGCCCCTTCACCCATCGCCATTTCACGTCGTGACGCAGGCGCGCTGCGTCCAGCCGCTGCCAAAGGTCTGCGTTTTTCACAGGCTTCTTATCGGCTGTCAGCCAACCACGCGCCTTCCAGCCGCGCATCCATTCGGTGATTCCCTGCATCACGTACTTGCTGTCGGTATGCAGTTCGACCTTGCAGGGCCGTTTCAGGGCTTCCAGCGCCATAATGGCGGCCATCAGCTCCATGCGGTTGTTGGTCGTGTTGGCCTCGCCACCCCATAATTCCTTTTCGTGACCGCCGCCGGCCTGAAGCACGGCGCCCCAGCCTCCGGGGCCCGGATTGCCCTTGCAGGCACCGTCGGTGTGGATGATGACGTGATCGGAGGGACTCATGGTCGCGCAGACCTACAGCCTCCCTTGGCGCGGGGCCATCACTGCGCCTATATGCGGGTCGAATAAGAGTGGATGGGATCGGATGACCGATCCCCGCGAGGAGATTAGCCATGGGCTCCATGAGCATCTGGCACTGGGCCATCGTCATCGTCGTCATCGCGCTGCTGTTCGGCGGCCGGGGCAAGCTGTCTGGCATCATGGGCGACGCCGCCAAGGGCATCCGCGCCTTCAAGGACGGCCTGAAGGACGAAGACAAGAAGGACGGCCCGCACGAGGGCGTCAGCTCGCTGCCGCGCACCGAGGCGGAAAAGGAAGAGCTGAAGCGCTAGTCGTCGTCTGTAAGGGCTGACGCATGGGCGGGCTCGGCCCCGGTATCGGGGGTTTCGAATTAGTGGTGATCGGTCTGGTGGCCCTGCTTGTGGTGGGGCCAAAGGACCTGCCTGTCCTGATGCGTCGCGTCGGTCAGATGGTGGCCAAGGCGCGCGCCATGGCCAATGAGTTCCGATCCAGTTTCGACGAGATGGCGCGTCAGTCCGAACTGGACGACCTGCGCAAGGAGGTCGAGGCGCTCCGGACGGGGCAGGGGGCCATGTATCCCCTGGGCGCCGAGGCGGACGCCGCGTTCAAGGACATCAACGCCGGATTGACCGGGCCGACTGCCGCGGCTTTTCTGCCTGCGCCCGAGCCGGAGGCGCCGATCATGACGCCTGCGGTCGACGAATGGCCGGATACGCCGGCGGCGGTTGAGCCGGTCACGACGACGAAACCGAAGCGAACGCCCCCAAGGGCCAAGGCGGGGACGGGTGTTTCCGGATCGGCGACGGCTAAACCTCGCTCAGCCGCCAAACCGAAGATCGCCGCGCCGCCGGCCAAGACCACGCCAGCAGCCGACAAGCCCAAGACCTCGCGCAAGAAAGCCGTTGACCTGTGACGCCTTCCGATCGTGACGAGGCCGAGATCGAGGCGTCGCGCGCGCCACTGATGGATCACTTGATCGAGCTGCGCGGCCGGCTGCTCATCTGTGTGGTGGCTTTCTTCCTGGCCTTCATCTTCTGCTTCGCCTTCGCCAACCAGATCCAGATTGCGCTGATCAAGCCGTATCAGGCCGCCGTGGCGATCCATGCCGCAGCTTTGGCGACCGGCGGTCACGCCAATCCCATCGAACTGATCGCGGTGATGACGGGGATCAAACCCTATCCGCCAGGCAGCGCCGCCGTTGTTCAACTGATTGCCACGGCGCCGCTTGAACAGCTCTTCACCAAGATGAAGATCGCGGCCTTCGGCGCGGCGGTCCTCACCTTCCCGGTCATGGCGTGGCAGATGTATCGGTTCGTGGCGCCGGGTCTCTATCGCAACGAGCGCGGCGCGTTTCTGCCGTTCCTTATCGCCGCGCCTGTGATGTTCTGCCTGGGCGGTGCGTTGGTCTATTACGTCATGCTGCCGTTCGTGATGCTGTTCTCGCTGAGCCAGCAGGTCGCCACCGACGGCATATCCGTGGCGCAGACGACGAAGATTTCCGACTACCTCAGCCTGGTGACCTCGTTGCTGCTCGCCTTCGGTCTTTGCTTCCAGCTGCCCGTGGTGACGACCCTTCTGGGCCTCGCCGGTCTGATCAGTTCCAAGGTCATGGCGGTCGGTCGGCGCTACGCCATCGTCGCTGTCGTCGTGGTCGCAGCCGTGGTCACGCCCCCCGATCCGATCAGCCAACTGATGTTGGCCGTGCCTTTGGTCATCCTCTACGAGATTTCAATCTGGTGCGTGCGACTGATCGAGCTACGTCGCAAGAAGGCCGACGATCTGGAAGCCGAGATCGCTTAGGCGCACGTCCGCGTCTCGATCGCTGCTCGAAGCCGCCAGGCCATGCAAAAAGGGCCGGGGAGCAATCCCCGGCCCGTTGTCTTGACTGCGATCAGGTGATCAGCAGCTGTAGTACATGTCGAACTCGACCGGGTGCGGGTGCAGTTGCAGACGCATCACCTCTTCCATCTTCAGCTCGATGTAGCTGTCGATGAAGTCGTCATCCATGACGCCGCCCTTCTTGAGGAAGGCGCGGTCCTTATCCAGGTTCTCCAGCGCTTCACGCAGCGAGCCGCAGACCTCGGGGATCGAGCCGCGCTCTTCCGGCGGCAGATCGTAGAGGTTCTTGTCGGCGGGCGCGCCCGGATCGATCCGGTTCTCGATCCCGTCCAGGCCGGCCATCAGCAGGGCGACGAAGGTCAGATAGGGGTTGCCCATCGGGTCGGGGAACCGGGCTTCCAGACGCTTGGCCTTCGGCGACGAGACGTGCGGGATACGGATCGAGGCCGAACGGTTGCGGGCCGAGTAGGCCAGCTTCACCGGCGCTTCATAGCCGGGAACCAGACGCTTGTAGCTGTTGGTAGTCGAGTTGGCGAAGGCGTTGATGGCCTTGGCGTGCTTGATGATGCCGCCGATGTACCACAGACATTCCTGCGACAGGCCGGCGTACTGGTCGCCGGCGAACTGAGGCTTGCCGTCCTTCCAGATCGACATATGGACGTGCATGCCCGAACCGTTGTCCGCAAACATCGGCTTGGCCATGAAGGTCGCCGACTTGCCGTAGGCGTGGGCCACATTGTGGATCACGTACTTATAGAGCTGCAGGCGGTCGGCCATGGTCAGCAGGTCGGAGAACTTCAGTCCCAGTTCGTGCTGGGCCGGGGCCACCTCGTGGTGGTGCTTCTCGGGCTGAAGGCCCAGATCGCGCATGACGCCGAGCATTTCGCCGCGCAGGTCCTGGCCGGAATCGACCGGATTGACGGGGAAATAGCCGCCCTTGGGTCCAGGGCGATGGCCCATATTGCCTTCGGAATATTCAGCGCCGGTGTTGGCCGGCAGCTCGGTCGAATCGTAGCTGTAGCCGGTGTCGTGCGGCTGGGTGGACCAGCGCACGTCGTCGAAGATGAAGAACTCGGCTTCCGGTCCGAAGAAGACCTGATCGCCCACGCCCGACGACTGGACGTAGGACAGCGCCTTCTTAGCCATCGAGCGGCTGTCGCGGTTGTAGGGCTCGCCGGTGTCCGGGTTCAGCACGTCGCAGAACAGGAACATCGTCTTCTGCTGATAAAAGGGATCGATATAGGCCGTGGTCAGGTCCGGCTTCAGCAGCATGTCGGACTCGTTGATGGCCTTCCAGCCGGCGATCGACGAGCCGTCGAACATCGTGCCTTCGTTCAGGAAGTCCTCGTCGACCAGATCGACGTCGAAGGTGACGTGCTGAAGCTTGCCACGCGTGTCGGTGAAGCGGACGTCCACATATTGGACCTCTTCGTCCTTGATCTCTTTGAGGATCTTGCTGGCGCTCATTCTCGGAAAGTCCTGTTCTTGTCGTTTGGGGAGGAGACCGGACAGCGACCCGAGGGCCGAGGGCCGGGGAGGGTAGTCAGGTCAGACGGCTTGGGCTCCGGTTTCGCCGGTGCGGATGCGGATCACCTCGGCGACGTCGGACACGAAGATCTTGCCGTCGCCGATCTTGCCTGTGCGAGCCGAGGACTGAATGGCCTCGACAACCGCGGGCGCAAGGTCGTCGGCGACGACAACCTCGATCTTGATCTTGGGCAGGAAGTCGATGACGTATTCTGCGCCGCGATACAGTTCGGAATGACCCTTCTGGCGACCATATCCCTTGGCCTCCAGCACAGTCATGCCTTGCACGCCCACGTCCTGGAGCGCCTCTTTGACGTCATCCAGCTTGAAGGGCTTGATGATGGCTTCAATTTTCTTCATGGCGACCCCGGAGCGGCGCACGGAATGCAGCGGCGCTCGGGCGCGAATGGGACACAGCAGGGCCGCTCAAAGCAAGCGATTTTCGCAAGCTGGCGCAGGATAATCGGAACGCGGATGATAGAAACCAACGACCCTGCGATCTGGCGCAATTTTCTGCCTTGGCCGAGCGCGGAAACGCACAAGCATACGCGTGGACGTTTGGCCGTCGTTTCAGGAAAGGCGCATCATACCGGCGCTGCGCGGCTTGCAGCCCATGCGGGTCTCAGGATGGGCGCTGGGGTCGTGCGAATCCTTTGTCCGCCAGATGCGGCGTCAGTGATCGCACCGGCTGTGCGGGCGGTGATGTTGACGCCCTTTTCTTCACCCGAGAACTTAGGCCGAGAAGCCTCCGGCAGCGACGCCGTGGTGATCGGGCCGGCCGCAGGGCTGGACGATGCGACGATCGCGAACATTCAGGCGCTGGGCTCGACCGGCGCCGTTCTGGTGATCGACGCCGACGGCCTGACGGTCTTCAAAGGTCGAACGGCCGAACTGTTCGCCGTGTTGGATCGCGACGATATCCTGACGCCGCATGAGGGCGAGTTCGAACGCCTGTTCCCAGGCCTGCTTGCGGAAGGTCGCGAAACGGCCGTTCAAGAGGCTGCGCGAGCGGCCCAGGTGACGATCGTCTTGAAGGGCGCCCAGACGCTGATCGCATCGCCTGATGGCCGCGTCCGCCGAAACGAAAACGGCTCGCCGTGGCTGGCGACAGCGGGAACCGGGGATGTGCTCGCAGGCATGATCGGCGGATTGGCGGCCCAGCGGATGGACAGCTTCGACGCGGCCTGCGCCGCCGTCTGGCTTCATTCGGATGCGGCGCACACGTTCGGCCCCGGACTGACTTCGGATGACCTGCCCGACTGTTTGCCCAAGGTTTTATCAAAGATGCGGAATTCGGCGCTGGACTAACACGACCATCTGCGAAGCGGCTGCCCAGCAGGGCCAAGACACAGTGGAAAGTAGCTAGGCCCTGACCGGTGGGCTGAGCGGAGAGCATACCGGCGATGGAACATCGGTACGCTGCACACGTTTTGGCTGCCGACGAGGAGTTCACGATGAAGCGATCCATCCCACTTGCCGCCGCCTTAGCTCTTGTTCTTGGCTCATCCAGCATCGCCTTAGCTCAGCCCGGACCGGGCGGCGGGCACGGAAACGGGAAGGGGAGGGGCGACGATCGCGAAGGCGGACCTGGCCGTAATGGGCCTGGGCGCGGCGGTCAGGAGGCGCGTGAAGGTCGTCATCATGGGCCCGATGGAAGGGGCGGGCCGGCAACGCACATCGATGTTCGTCAGCCGCCATTTGTGGGTGAGCGCGCCAACGGTAAGAACCGGATGTCCGACCGCGACATCCGGCGCGAGATCGAGGGCCGCATAGACAGCGAGCGTGATCGGCTGGTTTATCGACGGGGTTTTGATCGGGCCCTGACGGACGGCTGCCCTCCCGGGCTCGCCAGAAAGAACAACGGCTGTCTCCCGCCCGGCCAAGCGCGCAAGATTGTCGACGAGAGAGAGGATTATGCACGCTACAACTATTTGTGGCGCACTCGCGCCGATGAAGCGAACTACATGTACCGCGACGGATACATGTATCGCTACAACACCCAAGGCGGCCTGCTCGGTTACCTGCCAATTCTCGGCGGCGTTCTTTCACAGGGCAATGTTTGGCCGACGCGATACGAATATCAGCCGGCCCCTCAGTACTTCTCTGAATATTTCGGGCTGAATGACCGGTACCAGTACCGCTATGCCGATGGCGTGCTCTACGGTGTGGATCCACAGACCCAAGGGATTAGCCAGATCGCGGCGCTTTTAACGGGGCAGCAGTTCAACGTCGGCCAGCGCATGCCAGCGGGTTACGACGTCTACAATGTGCCCTACGCCTATCGCGATCGGTACGTGGACAGCCCACAGAGCCTGTATCGGTACAATGACGGCTATGTGTATCAGGTCGGCCCCACCACTCAGGTGGTGCAGGCCGTCATTCAACTGCTGACGTGAGCGAGGGCCTAATGCGTAACACCAATGTGTGGGCGTTGGCGCCGCTAATGGCGTTCGCACTGGCCGCTTGCGGTGACCACGAGGGTTCGGCGACCGCGAAGTCTGGGGCCGCGCCTGCAGCTGCGCCCTCAACCAAGACGTTGGACGCGGAAATCGGTGATAATGGCGACCTGAACACACTGCATGGCGTGGTCAAGGCTGCGGGTCTCTCAGAGGTGCTCGCGAGCAAAGGCCCATACACCGTCTTTGCGCCCGCGAACGCGTCACTCAATGGATTGAGTGGCTCCCTGACTGGTGACGCGCAAAAAGCTCAAAGCGCGGCGCTTTTGCGCGCCCACATTGTGCCTGGCGCACTCACGCGCGCGGATATTCTTGCAGCGATTGAGCGCGGCGGCGACGATGGCATTGAGATGCGCACGATGGCAGACACACTGCTGACTTTCAGCCGCGATGGAGACAAAATCCTGGTCACCGCGCCAGATGGAGCCGTTGCCCGCTTGACCGGACGCGAGACACAAGCCGCTAACGGCGTGCTTCAACCCACGGACGGCGTCCTTGTGAAACCAAGCTGAGGACAAGCCAGGGCTGCAGCTCAGGTCACAAGATTTCGTATAATATATCTTAGGCGATAATGCGACTTGTTCTTCAGCGGCGCAGACGGCTTTCTTGAGCTTGGCTTTGAATGGTCACTGGCTCTTCAGCCGGTGCGGGCTGTCGTGTCAGACAAACCCCTTTGAGCCATAGCTTGAGGGCTTCCCAGTGGATCGCCACGACCACCTTGAATGTCATCAAGGGAATGGCGGCTGTCGCGGCGGCGATGTTGCGATCCTCCAACCGTTCCCGCTTCGCCACCATAGCGGCCGTGATCAAAACGCCCTCGGCATCCAGCCCATCAATAGTCATGTCGAGGCGATCGCCTGGAGTATGACCACGGAACTGGTAATCCATCTCCATGCCCATGAATGGCGACACATAGAGCGCCTTGGCTGCGCCCTGGCGAATGACGCCCGCAGCCTGATCTTTGATCGGGATCGGAATGACATAGGCGTGGCGGATGCCGAAGGTGCTGGTCACCTCGTACACCATGGCGGCCAGCCGTCCGTCGGGCCGATGGCAATAGTAAATGCTGATCGGGTTGAAGACGTATCCGAGGACGCGCGGCATGGTTAACAGGCGGACGGTTCCGCCCTCAAGATCGATGCCGGCTTGAGCCATCCACGCATCCACCTGAGGACGCAGCGCGCCAGAACCGTCTCCGTAATCCTTGTCGTGGAAAGACAAGAGATTGAACCGATTGCGCGAGAACATGCGCAGGCGCGCGTCCAAATCATTGATTTCCGACAGGTCGAGCAGGAGCCAGAAGACGCGATAGTTCAGCTTATGGATCTTGGGGCGAAGGCGTCGGTGCATGACCCGGCCGCGATAAAGGGCCGAGCTGAGTGTCACGCGGCACGTTCCAGCTGCGCCCCCATCGGCGTCGTCAAATGAATGCGACCGCTTTCGTTGGCGACAGACCAAGGGCGACGTACGCCGCCGAGTTGTTCGGCGACGGCGAGGCCGGATTGCAAGCCGTCCTCGTGGAAGCCGGCACCGAAGTGGGCCCCGCAGAACCAGACGCCCCCCTGCCCTTGCAGGCTCCACAACTGCTTTTGCGCCTGTATGGCCGCGGGATCGAAGATGGGGTGCTCGTACAGTTCGCTGCGTAAAATCGTGTCGGCCCGCGGCGGACGTGGCGGGTTGAGCGTCACGAACAGGTCGTCGCCCGGCAGGCCTTGCAGGCGGTTCATCCAATAGGTGACGCAGAGGCCGTCGTCCGCGCCAATATAGTTCCAACTGGCCCAGGCGCGACGACGATGCGGCATCAGGCCGGCGTCGGTATGCAGTACGGTCAGATTTCGGCTATACCGGAAAGCGCCGAGCAGCGCCTTCTCCTGCGTCGTCGGTTCGGCCAGCATCGCCAGAGCCTGGTCGGCATGGGAGCCGATCACGACCTGGTCGTAGCGCTCGACGCCGCCTTGGCTGTCGTGAACGAAGACGCCCTGATCGCTGCGCCGCACAGCAGTGACGCCATGGTCCAACCGAATGTCCTGGATGGCGCGTGCGAGATGTTCGACATAGATGCGGCTGCCGCCCTCGACGGTGCGCCACAGTGGGCGCCCCACCAGTTTCAGCAGGCCGTGATTGCCGCAGAAGCGGATGAAGGACTCGGCCGGATAGTCCATCAGCGTGTGCGCCGGCGATGACCAGATCGCGGCCGCCATGGGCAGCAGGTGATCGTCGCGGAACGCCTCGCTGAATCCTTCCCGCTTCAGATAGTCGCCAAGCGTCAGCGAGGAATCAGACATCGCAGCCAAATCCTTTGGCGCGTCGCGATAGAAGCGCAGGATTTCGCTCAGCATCGACCAAAAGCGAGGGCGCAGGGCATTGCGACGCTGAGCAAACAAACCTGGCGCGGCATATTCGAACTGTCCGTCATCCAGCGAGACAGCGAACGACATATCCGTGGCGCGTGTCGCGATCCCCAGATGCTCGAACAGGGCGATCAGATTGGGGTAGGTCGCGTCATTAAAGCAGATGAAGCCGGTGTCGACCGCTATATCGCCGGAAGGCACGCTGGCCATCACCGTATTGGAATGCCCGCCCAGGCGATCGCCCTTTTCGTAAAGCGTCACGTCGTGGCGTTTCGACAGAAGCCAGGCCGAAGACAGCGCGGCGACGCCAGATCCGACCACAGCGATCTTTTGACGTTCGGCAGAGGGCGTCGCGGACGACAGGGGCATGAAAACTCCGAGAGATGCGCCGCAGCGCGATCGCCAGGGCATGAACGGATTACGGGTCGCCGTCATGTTCGGATCGCGATTGATCCAGACATTTCCGCTGAGCGTATTAGTGTTCATGCATGCCGAGCCGTTATCCTTCGCATCAACGCCATGTCGGTCCCACCGCGTGAAGGCGCTCGACAGCTCGCCTGATCCGCTGCTGCACGATCGGCTGATCGAGCAGATCGCCCTGAGGCGCGATCGTGACGCGTTCGCTGCGCTCTTCGCCTATTTCGCACCGCGGCTGAAGGCCTGGCTGATCAAGTCAGGCGCGACGCCAGGCGCGGCCGAGGACTTTGCGCAGGACGCCATGCTCACCGTGTGGCGCAAGGCCGATCTGTTTGATTCGTCCAAGGCGCGCGCCGCCACGTGGATTTTCACCATCGCTCGGAACCGTCGGCTGGACATGCTGCGGCGTGACGCGCGCCCCTTGCCGACGCCTGAAATCGAGTTGGCGGGTGACGACGTCCGCCGGCCGGATGAACTGCTGTCGATGTCGCAAGACGCGGATCGCGTGCGCGACGCTCTGGCCCGGCTCAGCGCTGACCACGTCGAGGTCCTGCGTCTGGCCTTTTTCATGGACAACTCTCATTCCGAGATCGCCAAACATCTCGGCCTGCCGCTCGGCACCGTCAAATCCCGTATTCGTAACGCCATGACCAAGCTTCGTTTGATCCTCGCGCCGTCTGAAGAGGCAGCGCGATGAAACCTCAGCGCAATCCCTCCGAAGAACGTTTACTGGCCTATGCGGCCGGCACGCTCAGCCCGCCCGAGGCTGTGGTGATGGCGGCGCATCTGGCGATGCGACCGGCCAATGACGCCTGGGTGCGCGACCTGCAGTCGGTCGGTGGGGAGTTTCTGGACGAGACCTCCCCCTCCCCCTTGTCCAATGATGCGCTCGCCTTGGCGATGGCGCGGATCGAGACGGATGCCGGCAAGGCCAGGCACAGCGCGCCCCTGAACGACATGCCCGAGCTGCCCGAGCCGCTGCGGCGCTATGCGCTGGGTCCATGGCGCTGGGTCGGGCCCGGCATGCGCGTGCGCGATGTCCATGCGCCGCGGGATGGGGATTGCCGCGTCATTCTTCTGAAGATTGAATCGGGTCGTGAGACGCCAAAACACACCCATGGCGGCGTCGAGCTGACCTGCGTCATCTCAGGCGCCTATGCGACCGAAACCGAGCGTTTCGACGTCGGCGATTTCGAAGAGGCGGATCCGGAGGTGCTGCACCAACCCCGTGTCGTGTCGGACGAGCCGTGTCTGTGCGTCGTCGCGCTTGACGGTCAGATCCAATTGGATGGATGGGTCGGCAAGCTGATCCAACCCTTCGTTCGCCTGTGACCGCTCTTGCGACCACTTGGGGTGTCGCCGCCCTGTTTCTCGTTGGCGTTATGTCTACGGCCTGGCTGGTTCAGAAACGAACGGGCCAAGGCGGTTGGGCGGACGCCTTCTGGTCGCTTGGACTGGGAGCGGCTGGCGTCGGCGTCGCACTCTTCCCGATCGACGGCGCCGTTCCGTCGTTGCGCCAGTATCTTGCAGCGCTTCTGATCGGCCTTTGGGGGTTGCGGCTGGGGTCCCACATCGCTGTTCGCGCCGCCCATGAAGAACGCGAAGACGCTCGTTACGCGCGTCTGCGAGAGGACTGGGGCGCCGGTTTTCAGGTTAAGATGTTCGGCTTTCTGATGCTGCAAGCCGGAGCCGCCGCCTTCCTGGCGCTCAGCGTGATGGCGGCGGCGCGCAACCCGGCGCCCGGCCTGACGCTTCAGGATGCCGTAGCGACATTGATCTTTGTCGGAGCCCTGGTTGGAGAAGCCATTTCGGATCGCCAGCTGGCGGCCTTCAAACGCAACCCGGCCAACAAGGGTGGAATCTGCGATGTCGGTCTGTGGGCTTGGTCACGCCACCCAAACTATTTCTTCGAATGGGTGAGTTGGTGCGCCTGGCCTGTGTTCGCGATCAATCTGAGCGGTGAATGGCCTTGGGGTTGGCTGGCGCTGACCGGCCCAGCCTATATGTACTGGCTTCTGACCCAAGTGTCCGGCGTGCCCTTGCTGGAAGAGCATATGCGACAATCAAGACCAAAGGCGTTCGAGGCCTACGCCGCCCGCACCAGCGCGTTCTTCCCTCGCCCGCCCCGTCGTTGAGGCCATCTCAGTCCGTCTTGGCTTTTCCCAGATGCGTTTCGCCGCGTTCGCGGGCCATCTCCATCTGCCTGTGCCGCTCGGCATATCGCTGCCGCTGGACCGCGTCGCGGGTGTCGTGACAGCGTTCGCAGCACACGCCTTCGACATAATGCGGCGAAGCCCGACCGGCTTCGTCCACTGGCAGACGACATCCCCGGCACAAGGAGTGGGAACCTTGGCTCAAGCCGTGCCCGACCGAGACGCGTTCGTCAAAGACGAAACACGCTCCACGCCATAGGCTCTGCTCCTCATCCACCGTCTCAAGATAGCGAAGGATGCCGCCTTCCAGATGATGGACGTTCTCCACACCCTCAGCCTTCAGGAAAGCGGTCGATTTTTCGCAGCGAATGCCGCCGGTGCAGTACATGGCCACGCGCTTGGCGCCGGTCTGCTCAATCAGCGCACGACCTTCGCTGCGAAACCAGTCTGGGAAATCGCGAAAGCTGCGAGTATTCGGCTGGACGGCCCGTTCGAACGCGCCGATCTCGCCCTCGTAGTCGTTGCGCGTATCGATCACCAAGGTCTCGGGATCGGCGATCAGCGCGTTCCAGTCCGTGGCCGCAACGTAGACGCCCGCCTGAGTCGCAGGGTCCAGATCCGGCTGTCCCATGGTGACGATCTCGCGTTTGACGCGCACCTTCATCCGGTGAAACGGCAGGGCGTCGGTCCAGGCGTATTTGAGTTCGAGCGTCTCGAAGCCTGGCATGGCGTGGATCGTGGACAGCACCGCTGCGATGGCCGTCTCCGATCCTGCGATGGTGCCGTTCAGACCCTCCGGCGCGACGAGCAGGGTCCCCCTCACCTGCCCAGCGTCGCAGACCGTCTGAAGCGTCTGGCGTATGGCTTCGGGATCGGCCACCGGCGCGAACCGGTAGAGTGCGGCGACACGGACGGGTTGATCGGACGAGGTCTGATGGTCGGTCATGGATCAGCCCCTCGAAGGCGCCGGAGGTGGCGCGCCCAGCAGGACTCGAACCTGCAACAACCCGCTTAGAAGGCGGGTGCTCTATCCGGTTGAGCTATGGGCGCTCTGGCAAGACGTCAGGCGTCAGTGCGTCCAGGACTGCTTGCGGTTGGTGGCGAAATTGTCGGCATAGGCCTTGATGATCACCGGCGGATCGTTCGGCTCGTGCAAGCGGAAGGCGATGCCGTGACGCTCGGCATATTCGATCGCCTCTTCCTTCGATTCGAAGCTCAGACGAACCTGGCCGTTCATGTCGTTGGAGCTGGTCCAGCCCATTAGCGGATCGATGGTGCGCGCCGACGCCGGTTCGAATTCCAGCCGCCAGTCGCGGCTCTTGGCCTTGCCCGACTGCATCGCAGTTTTGGCCGGGCGGTAGATGCGAGCCAACATGGCGAAATCCTCAGTGACGGCGGGGTCTGTAATCCTGCCATAACGCGCGCTGGACATATGATCCAGCGGCCTTCCGTTGGTCGGGGCGAGAGGATTCGAACCTCCGACCCTCTGGTCCCAAACCAGATGCGCTACCAGGCTGCGCTACACCCCGGACCGAACGGAGCGCTCTATTGGCACTTCGCGACGCGATCCGCAATCAAGGCTTGAAATAAGGATGTAAAACTTTGTCGCCGGGCTTGGCGTTAATTTCGGCCGCCCGCCCTGCCCGCAGTTCCAGGACGCCGTTGGCGGCGCCATTGGAAGGGATCGGCGCCTCGGAGAACGGCGTGGCGTGCGAGGCAATGGAGACGATCCGGCCTTGCGGGTCGATGTAAAGGATGTCCAGCGAACTCGGCGTGTTGCGCATCCAGAAGCTCTGCTCGCGCGGTGCTTCGCCCGGCCATTGGAACAACATCCCACGGTCGGCCTCGAGCGGCGGACGGAACATCAGCCCCCGTTGGCGTTCGGGCTCTTCGTCGGCGATTTCGACCCAGAACTGATGCTCGCCCGACGTGGTCACGACGGCCAGCTTCTGCAGCGGCTCGCCATTGGGGCCGACAGGCGCCTTGGCCGCGCATCCGGCGAGCGCGAGCATAACAAGGCCCGCCATTGCAAAACGTCTCGTCGCCTTGATCATACGCCTCTCCTGGGCGCTCGATCAGTCGCCCGTTCTGATGTCTGCAACCACCAGACCCTTGGGCCCGTTGGCGAATCGCACCCGCACCGCATCGCCAGGAATCAGATCATCCAGGCCGCAGCGACGCAGGGTTTCGATGTGGACGAAGATATCGCCCGGCTCACGATCATGCACGACGAATCCGTAGCCCTTGGTGCGATTGAACCATTTGACCAGAGCGGTCTCCAGCTGTTCGTCACTTTCGGCAACCGGGCGCGGCGGCGGCGCAGTCACAGGTCGACGCACGGCCGGCGTCACTTCGCCCTCGCCCAGGTCATGGATCTCAATCGTCTGCCAACCCTTGGCGCGCTTGACGCAGTCGCAGGTGATGGTCGCGCCTTCATCGGCCGCGTCACGGCCGAGATCGCGCAGGCTGCTGATATGCAGCAGGACGTCTCTCGTTTCAGTCAGGGTCGGATCGTCAGGGACGATGAAACCGTAGCCCTTGACGGCGTCGAACCACTTCACGCGCCCAGTGACGCGAACGGTCTGCGCCGTTTCCGTCTCTCTAAAGTCAGACACTTTAAAAAACCCCCGCCCGCGCCTCCAGCGGACTCGTTTTATATTTAACACCGTTCCGCGAAATTTTGAAAAGCGGAAAATGCGTGCATACGCATAAGCTTGCGTCTCGGGGGTAGAGACGCACATTCTCTGCGTGGCTAATGCTCGCCTGCAGCAACCGTGATCTGGATTTCATTAAATTTTGGGAGCCCTGAAAGCTCAACCATGACCCTGCCCGCGTGGCAGTCCCTAGGGGAGTCGAACCCCTCTTTTCAGGTTGAAAACCTGACGTCCTAACCGATAGACGAAGGGACCGCTGCGCGGGAGAGCCGGCGATATAGCCGCGCCCTCGGAGCGGTGCAAGCGTGGATTTTCAGTTTTTTGGAGCCGCCGTTAGATCATTCGAGGATCGGCGACATCCTCGATCTCGAACTGCACGCCCTTGCGCCCATTCCAGTCGTCAGCCTTCAACCGGCCCACGATGCTCAGCCCGCCCTGCCCCGACAGCAAGGCCTGGCCCGTCGGCAGATCGGCGCAGCGCCAAGCGATGGCCTTGACCGACGCACCATCCGGACCGACCAGCCGACACCGCACGTGACCGCCATTCATGGCGACGGGTTCCCGGGCTTGAACGCCGCTCAGGGCGAAGCTGGGTTCGGGATTGGCGGGGCCGAATGGGGCCAGACGCTCGAACGATTCGAACAGATCACGCGTCGCCGCTGACGGGTCGATCAGCGCGTCGATCTCCAGCACATCCTGTGCGACAGCTTCGACCCTTTCGGTGGCAAGTTTAGCGTTCAGGAAGGCGGTCAACTCGGACACGCGCGCGCCGTCCATCGTCAGGCCTGCCGCCATGGCATGACCGCCCCCAGCGAGCAGGATCCCGCTCTCCCAGGCCGTCTGGATTGCGCGTCCCAGGTTCATGCCTGGCTGTGACCGGCCCGAGCCCTTTCCAAGACCAGTCACGGGATCAACGCCAATGACGATCACGGGCTTGCGCCAGCGTTCGCGCAAACGGCCGGCGACGATCCCGACGACGCCCGGATGCCAGTCCTCGCCCGCGACCACGACGACGGCGCTTTCGTCGGCATGGCCGCCGGTCGCCTCGACCCGACGAACGGCGGCCTCGGTGACGGCCCGCTCCACATCGCGCCGCGACAGGTTCAGAGCATCGAGTTCGATCGCCAGGGCCTCCGCCTCGGCCGGGTCGTCCGTCGACAGCAGCCGTGCGCCGAGGTCGGAGCGACCGATTCGCCCTCCCGCATTGATGCGCGGTCCCAGGATGAAACCGGCGTGATTGCTCTTGGCCGGTCCCGGTTCGGCGCCGGCCGCCGCCAACAGCGCGCGCAGACCCGGATTGCGCCAGTCGCTCATGACCTTCAGACCAAGGCCGGTCAGCGCGCGATTGAAGCCGGTCAGGCCGGTCACGTCGCAGATGGCGCCCAGGGCCGCCAGATCCAGCCACTGACGAATGTCCGGCTCGGCCCTCTCGGCGAACAGGCCCCGCCGCCGCCCCTCCCGGTTCAGCGCCGCCAGAAGCACGAACACGACGCCCGCCGCCGCCAGATTTCCTTGACCCGAGTTGCAGCCCGGCCGGTTTGGGTTGACGACCGCCAACGCCGTCGGCGGCTCGCTGCGCATCAGGTGGTGATCGATAACGACGACGTTAAGGGCGATGGCGGCCGCATGGGCCAGGGCTTCGTTCGCCGCCGCGCCGCAATCCACGGTAATGACCAGATCGGCGCCCGACGCCTTCAACGTGTCGAAGGCCTTGGCGCTTGGGCCGTAACCTTCGGTCAGGCGGTCGGGGACATAGATCGACAGTTCGTGGCCCATCGCCCGGAACCAACGCACCAGCAGCGCCGCGCTTGAGGCGCCATCGACGTCGTAGTCGGCGAACACATGAATGTTCGCCTTGGCCTGTAACGCGTTCAGGATCGCATCGGCCGCTGCGTCCATATCCATGAAGCTGGACGGGTCGGGAAACAGGGCGCGCAGGGTCGGGGTAAGGAAATCTTGGCCTTGGTCTGCGCGAACGCCCCGCGAGGCCAATGCCCGGGCCAGCGGTTCTTCCAGGTTCAGGGTCTGCATGTGCGCGCGCGTCGTGGCGGCGTCGGCCGGACGTTGACGCCAGGCGCGCCCGGACAGGGACCGAGACACGCCGAGAAATGCGTTCAGTGTCTTTGCGCCGCCGTCGTCTGCCATAAGCGCGTTATCGCGGGATTCTGCATCCCGCGCGACCGCTCATCGCGTCGGGCGGCGGTCGAGCGGCGGCGGAGCCTTGGCCCTGTCACGCAGGCTTTGAGCGAAGGCCTCGATATCCGCCTGGGTTCGGACGGCGTCAGGCGACACCGGAACGGCGTTCACGGCCGCGCGTGTTTCGGCGGCGAGCGCCTCGGCGTCGCCGAGCGTCCAGTCGATGCGTGCGATCTCGCTGGTCAGCGTCGCGCTATCGCCCTGGAGGCGCTGCACATTCGACGCGACCTGAGTGACCGGCGGCAGATCGGTCGGCGCGGCCGGAAAGTCCTCCCAGCGCGGATAGCGCCGATTGGCGTCGACCAGTTCCTGGATACGTGGCGCAAGCGGCGAGACAGCCTCCGTCTTGGAGGCGGATGCGCCGACACAGCCGCTCAATGGCGTCGCGATCGCGGCTGCGGCGATCAGGATCATCTTTTTCGAGTGCGACGCGTTCATTTCCTTGATGGTCTTATGCCATCATCGCGATGCGCGGAAGGGCGGATGAACCGCCCTCTGGCGCAGGCTGCGCGAAGGACGATCATGGCCAAGACTCCCAGGACGCCGACAGACGCCCCAGACCGCCCCGTACGCAAGGCCGGACGTCCGACGTCCGCCAAGCCCCGGCCCCCTCGTCAGCCCAAATCGAAACCTGCCGAAACACGGGAAGCTGCCGCCGAAGCCCATTCGAAACCGACTCCTGAACCGACCGCAGCGACGCCCAACCAAGCCGAGTTGATCGAAACCCTGTCGATAAATCTGGCCAAGGCGGCCATGATGGCCCAGAGCGCGATCGCCGAGGCGGCGCTGACCCAGGCTGATCGGCCGGCCGCCCTTTCCGCCGATCCCTTCAACGTCGCGCCAGCCATGACGTCAGTCATGACCAGCTTGGCCGCCCAGCCCGAAAAGATGATTCAGGCCCAAGCCGACCTGTTTAGCCGCTATATGCAGCTCTGGTCATCGACGGCGCGTCAGGCGGCCGGCGAGGCGCCCGATCCCGCTCCGGCCGACAAGCGGTTTAAGGACCCGGCATGGTCCGAAAATCCCATGTTCGACATGATGCGGCGATCCTATTTGCTGACATCGGACTGGATGAACGGCCTGATCGCCGGGGTCGAGGACGTCGATCCGACGCTGAAACGTCGCGCCCAGTTCTTCACCCGCCTGCTTACCGATGCCTTCTCGCCGTCCAACTTCTTGGCTTCAAATCCCGTCGCGCTGAAGGCCTTGGCGGAGACCAGCGGCGAATCGCTGGTGAAGGGTATGCAGAACTTCGCCGCCGATCTGGAACGTGGCGGCGGATCGCTGCGTATCAGCCAGGCCGACTACGGCAAGTTCGTCGTCGGTGAGAACGTCGCCACCGCGCCGGGCCAGGTCGTCTGGCGCGACGAGCTGTTCGAACTGATCCAGTACGCACCCTCGACTGAGAGTCAGCACGACATCCCGCTGCTGATCTTCCCGCCCTGGATCAACAAATTCTACATCATGGACCTGCAGCCGGCGAACTCGCTGATCCGCTGGCTGTCGGCTCAGGGCTTCACGGTCTTCGTCTGTTCCTGGGTCAATCCGGACAGGGACAAGGCTGGCTTCGGCTTCGACGACTATCTGGAAAAGGGCATCTATCGCGCGGTCGAGAAAACGCTGGAGCAGGCGGGAACCAAGCAACTGAACGCCGTGGGCTATTGCATCGGCGGCACCCTGCTTGGCGCTGGCCTGGCGCACATGGCGGCCAAGGGCGACAAGCGCATCGCCGCCGCTACCTTCTTCGCCGCTCAACATGACTTCGCCGAGGCCGGCGACCTGCTTCTGTTCACCGACGAACACTGGATCGCCGAGATCGAGCGTCAGATGGATGCGGCGGGCGGCGTCCTGCCGGGCGCGGCCATGGCGGAAACGTTCAACGCCCTGCGGTCCAATGACCTGATCTGGTCCTTTTTCATTAGCAACTATCTGCTGGGGAAGGATCCGCCCGCCTTCGACCTGTTGTTCTGGAACGCCGATCAGACCCGCATGCCCAAGGCGCTGCATCTGGACTATCTGCGTCAGATGTATGGGGCCAACGCCCTGGCCAAGGGGCAGTTCGAGATCGGCGGCCTGACGGCGGACCTGTCGAAGGTCGAGATCCCGCTCTATTTTCAGGCCAGCCGAGAGGATCACATCGCGCCGATGAACTCGGTCTATCGATCCGCCAAACTGTTCGGCGGCAAGGATGTGACCTTCACCCTGGCCGGGTCAGGTCACATCGCCGGCGTCATCAACGCCCCCGCCGCAAAGAAGTATCAGCATTGGACCAACCCTGCCCTGCCCGCGACCTTGGCCGAATGGCAAGCTGACGCCGTCGAACATCCCGGCAGCTGGTGGGAGCATTGGTCGGCCTGGCTCGGCGCGCGTTCCGGCGCTCAAATCCCCGCCCGCAACCCCGCCAAGGGCCCGCTCAAGCCCATCGAGCCGGCGCCGGGCAGCTATGTGAAAGTGAAGTCTTGAACCGTCTCGAACCCAACGCCCTGCTCGCCGTCAGCACAGGCGTCGCCTTGATCCTGCTGATCATGACAGCCAGCCTGTTCGGAGAACCGGGCAACACGGTCAAATATGTGATCTCAGCCGTCATCTGCGCGGCCGCCTTCGTCCTGCTCAACGAACGGATGGCGCGCGCGATGAAACGACCGGTCGCTCAGCCGCTGATCCACATCAGCACGCCGGGTACGGCGGTCTGGGCCGGGCTGTTCCCATTGATCGTCATCGCCATGGCCTGCGCGCCCGTTTTTTTCGCCGGTCACGACTATGGGCTGCTAGTGATCATCGCCTCGGTCATCTTCGGCCTGACCGTCGATTCAGCCGTGCGCGCCCGTCGCGCCTAGGCCGAGACGAACTTCAGCGCCACGCCGTTGTTGCAGTAGCGCAGCCCCGTCGGACGCGGACCATCATCGAACACATGCCCCTGGTGTCCCAGGCAGCGGGCGCAATGGTATTCGGTGCGTGGAATGCCGATGGCCAGGTCACGCTTCTTGCCGATATTGGCGGCGATGACGTCATAGAAGCTGGGCCAGCCGGTGTGGGAATCGAATTTCCACTGCGATCGGAACAGCGGCAGATCGCAGCCCTTGCAGACGAACGTCCCGCGTGCGTGCTGGTCGTTTAACGGGCTGGAATAGGGACGCTCCGTCCCCTCGTGCCGCATCACGCGCCAGGAAGCGTCGCCCAACCGTCGTCGCCAATCCGCATCGGACACCCGACGATAGGGCGAGGCTGCGTACTGCCCCTCCCCGGCTTCGGACGTCTCTGGCGAACAGGCGGACAGGGCGAGCGCGCCGGCGCCCAACAAAAGGCCCCGGCGATGCAGGATCAGGGACTGAGTCATGTCCCTGATACGACGGATGCCGCCGAATGGTTTCAGACCTCAGATCAGGCCGGTCGCCTCATCCAGGCCTAGCATGATGTTCAGGTTCTGCACGGCCGCGCCCGAAGCGCCCTTGCCCAGATTGTCGAGCAAGGCGACCAGCCGCGCCTGCTCGCCATTGCGGTCGCCGAAGACGTGCAAACGCAGGTGGTTGGTGCCGTTCAAGCCTTCGGGCTCGATGCCTGTCATGGCCTCGGTCTCCTCCAGGTCGGCGACCTCGACGAACCGCTGGCCGTCATAGGCCTCAACCAGCGCGCCGTGCAGCCGCTCGACCGAGGGGGTTTCCGGCAGAGCCGTCAGATGCAGCGGAACCTCGACCAGCATGCCCTGGCGGTAGTTGCCAACCGCCGGCGTGAACAGCACGTCTCGGCTCAGACCTGTGTGTTTGGTCATTTCAGGCACATGCTTATGCCTCAGCGTCAGACCATAGGCCCGATAGGCGGTCGTGGCGCCCCCGCTGTCTTTTGGGGCCGTCTCAAACTCGGCGATCATGGCCTTGCCGCCGCCGGAATAGCCCGAGACCGCATTGACCGTGACGGGATAGTTGGCTGGAACCAGCCCCGCCTTCACCAGCGGCCTCACCAAAGCGATGAAGCCCGTGGGATAGCAGCCGGGGTTCGACACGAACTGAGAGCGCGCGATCAGCGCACGCTGCCCGGCATCCATTTCAGGAAAGCCATAGGCCCAGCCTGGCGCGACCCGATAGGCGGTCGAGGCGTCGATCACCTTGACCGACGGGTTTTCGATCATGGACACGGCTTGCCGCGCCGCATCGTCGGGCAGACACAGGATCACCGCGTCGGCGCCGTTCAGGGCCTCACGCCGCGCATCCGCATCCCGACGACGCTCGCCTAGCAACAGCAGTTCCAAATCCGGGCGCGCTTCCAGCCGCTCGCGGATTTCCAGCCCTGTGGTGCCGGCCTCGCCGTCGATGAAGATGGTGTGGGTCATTTGTCTCTCCCGTCCCTTCTCCGCTTAAGGAGCAAAGGCGCAAGAAAAAGGGCGCTCCGGGTCTCCCCGAAGCGCCCCAAATCCGAACCGCGTAAACGCGATTAGCGCTTCGAGAACTGGAAGCTGCGGCGAGCCTTGGCGCGGCCGTACTTCTTGCGCTCGACGACGCGGCTGTCGCGGGTCAGGAAGCCGTGCGGCTTCAGGACCTTGCGCAGTTCCGGTTCGAAATGCGTCAGGGCGTGCGACAGGCCGTGGCGGATGGCGCCGGCTTGGCCCGACAGACCCGAACCTTCGACGGTGCAGATCACGTCATATTGCGTGGCGCGGTCCGAGACGGTCAGCGGCTGAGCGATCATCATGCGCAGCACGGGACGAGCGAAATACTGCTCCTGGTCCTTGCCGTTGATGGTGATCTTGCCGGTGCCGGGCTTCACCCAGACGCGAGCGATGGCGTTCTTGCGCTTGCCGGTCGAATAGGCGCGGCCCTGGGCGTCCAGCTTCTGGACATAGACGGGCGCGTCGTTCTCGACCGAAGAGCTCAGGCCCTTCAGGGCGTCGAAGCCGGTGGCGGTTTCGGTGTTGGTCACGTCGGTCATGCTCAGACGCTCCGGGTGTTCTTGGGCGACGCCGACTTGAAGTCGATCGTTTCCGGTTGCTGGGCTTCGTGGTCGTGCGCGGCGCCGGCGAACAGGCGCAGGTGCGTCATTTGCTTGCGGGCCAAGGGGCTTTCCTTGGGCAGCATGCGCTCGACGGCCTTTTCAAGCACGCGCTCGGGGAAGCGGCCGCCCAGAACCTTCTCAGGCGTGGTCGACTTGACGCCGCCCGGGTGACCGGTGTGGCGATAGTAGATCTTGTCGGTATTCTTCTTGCCGGTGAACACCACCTTGTCGACGTTGGTGACGACGACATAGTCGCCGCAATCGACGTGCGGGGTGTAGTCGCCGCGGTGCTTGCCGCGCAGACGGTTGGC
Organism: Brevundimonas vesicularis; assembly: GCF_044807075.1. Taxonomy (GTDB): domain Bacteria; phylum Pseudomonadota; class Alphaproteobacteria; order Caulobacterales; family Caulobacteraceae; genus Brevundimonas; species Brevundimonas vesicularis_G. Next base: position 2,223,024 of record NZ_CP085234.1, on the reverse strand, counting down.
GATGAAGGTCGCAAGGCGGCCAACCACGACGCCTTCGGCGTCGATGTGGATCCACTTCTTCTCGACCTCGGCCGGCTTCAACGAAGCCGTAGTGCTCTTCAGCATGAGGGGGTTCCTGGAGACGAAAATCGGGTCCGGCCCCCGAGGGAACCGAATGAAGGCGCGCTGATACAGGAGACGATTGGTCGCGTCAACGCACTAGACAACATCGCATTCGCCACAACGCATTGTTTCAACGAAGTTTTTCAAATACGGTATTAAAATACCCGACGCGAAGAGGCCAAGTAGCGTTAAGGCGTAACATAAAACGTCATCAAAGGATGATTATAGGCGGGCATCGCAAAGACGACAGCTTTGGAGTCCCTTCATGATCCTTCATCGTCGCGGTCTGATCGCCACGGGCGCAGCCGCCGCCTTCTCGGGACTGGCGCGTCACGCCGCCGCTCAGACGGCGGGTGAAGAGAGCTACGTCAACGAGGTCCATGGCTACGGCCCGCTGCTGCGCGATCCCAATCGACTGCTCGATCTGCCCGAAGGCTTTTCCTATCAGGTCGTGGCCCAGAGCGGCGACACGATGGACGACGGCCTGTTCGCTCCGGGGCAACCTGACGGCATGGCCTGTTTCCCGCTGGAAGGGTCTCGCGTGGCCCTGGTCGTCAATCACGAGCTGAAGGGCTCCAGCGGCCTGCATCGCAACCTCGGCCCCGGCGGCCTGCGGGAGGAACGGCTTGACCTGTTGGACGCCAGCCGGGGCTACGACACCTACAAGAATGGCCGCCCCTTGCCCGGCGGCTGCTCCACCATCACCTATGATCTGGCGACCCGCCAGATGGTCAGCCGGCATCTGACGCTGGCCGGCACCTCGACCAATTGCTGCGGCGGCCCGACGCCTTGGGGCAGTTGGCTGACCTGCGAGGAGACGCTGGAGACGCCGGCCGACGCCGATGTGACCAAGAGCCACGGGTGGGTCTTCGAAGTGCCGGCGACCGCGACCGGCCTGGTCGATCCCGTGCCTCTCAAGGCGATGGGCCGGTTCGATCACGAGGCCGTCTGCGTCGATCCCCGCACTGGCGTCGTCTATCTGACCGAAGACGACAACGCCGGCCTCTTCTATCGCTTCATTCCCAATGCGCCCGGCAAGCTGATCGAGGGCGGCCGGCTTCAGGCCATGGCCTGGAAAGGCGCGCCCTCGGCCGACACCCGCAATCAGGACGGTCGCACCTGGGCTGTCGGCGACTGGAGGGAGATCGAATGGATCGATCTGGACGACGTCGAATCTCCCAATGGCGACCTGGCCGAGCGCGGCCACGCGGCCGGCGCCGCCTGGGTTGCGCGGGGCGAAGGCGTCTGGTGGGGCGATGACGAGCTGTATTTCACAGCGACCTCGGGCGGACCAATCCGACGCGGTCAGGTGCTGCGTCTGGCGCCCGGCCTGAACGGCGCGGCAGATCGCCTTCAGCTGTTCGTCGAGAGCACGGATCCAAAGACAATGAACATGGCCGACAACATCACCGTCGCGCCCTGGGGGCACCTGATCCTGTGCGAGGACAACTATTCCTCGGACGTCCGCAACCACCTGAAAGGCGTCACGCCAGAGGGCAAGGTCTATACGATCGGCCGCAATGTCTTCACCGGCAACTCCGAGTTCGCCGGCGCCTGCTTCTCGCCGGATGGCGAGGTGCTGTTCGTCAACATCATGTACCCCGGCATGACTCTGGCGATCAGAGGCCCATGGTCCTCGGTCCGGACATGAAGATGCGCGGCTGAGCCCGCAGCACCAACCATAGGTTCACGGTGGCCGTCGCCAGCACAATCGCGGCGCCTGCCTGGTGCAGCACGCCCAGCCACACCGGAACGGCGTGCACCAGGGTCACGATCCCCAGCAGCGCCTGGAACCAGATCACACCCGCAAGCGCAAAGGCGCCGAAGCCCATTCCCTCCGCCACGCGCCAGCGCCAGGCCTGGAAGGCATAGATGCTGACGGCGATCAGCAGGCCATAGGCGACCAGTCGGTGATTGAACTGCGTCAGCGCCTGATCATGCAGAAAGGCGACCGCGCCCAGGCTCCAGTCGGCCGGCGGCAAAACGGCGCCGTTCATCAGCGGCCAGTCGGTATAGACCAGCCCCGCATGACCGCCCGCAACCAGGGCGCCCAGCAGACATTGCAGGAAGACCGCGCCCAGCAGCAGGCCGGCGCCCCTCGCCCAACCCGACGGCGGGCGGCCGTGATCTTCACCGTTCCAGGCCTCCAACCCCGTCCAGATCAGGGCGGCGAACAGCACGAACGCCAGACCCAGATGTGTGGCCAGACGCTCCGGCGCCACGCTGACACGCTCAGACAGGCCGCTGGACACCATCCACCATCCAATCAGGCCCTGAAGACCGCCCAAAGCCAGTAGCAGGACACAGCGCCAGATCAGGCGATTGGGCATCGCCCATTGGTGGAGTACCGAGCGGGCCGGCGCCAGTCGGCACAGCAGGAAGACGATCAGCGGCAGGGCGAACACCATACCCACCAGACGCCCGATCAGCCGGTGCAGCCATTCCCACCAAAAGATGCCCTGGAACTCGCCCAGGCTCATGCCGGCGTTGACCTGCGCGTACTGCGGGATCTGCTTGTACTTCTCGAAGGCCTCGGCCCACTGCGCGTCGTTCAGAGGCGGAATGGCGCCCATGATGGGCTTCCACTCCGTGATCGACAGGCCAGAGCCCGTCAGCCGCGTGATGCCGCCAATCACGACCATCAGAAAGACGACGGCGGCCGTGGCGAACAGCCATACGGCGACGGCGCGGTTACGATCTGGATTTCCGAAACGGTTCATTCGACGCCTGACACTGACCCGGATATGGTGTTGCGTCGAACGAAGACCAGACGCGACCGGTGCGGTATGCCCGCCCCTAGCGACAAGATCGAGTCGGATTGATTTAACGGCGCTGTCGCCGCAGGAGATCAGGGTTGCAATACGCCGATATCGCCGCCGCCGTCGCAGGCGGCCTGCTGCTGGCCTGGATCGCGGACCTTCTGACGGGCCGGCGCGGCTTCGGCGGCACAAGTCTGGTGTCCGGGATCGGCCTAGCCTGCGGATGGTTTCTGGCGGTGCGGGTCTTCGCGGTCAGCACGATGGACAGCTGGATCTGGGTGCCGTGGGCGCTCGTGGGATCGGGCATCTGTCTGGTCGCCTTCTTCCTGTTCCGGAACAAGCGCTGATGCCGCCGCGTCTGCGTCGCTTCGTCGCCGCGATCGGCGTGCTGCTCTTTCTCGTTTTCTGGGTCTGGGGCCTGATCGCCCTGCGCGGAATGCTGCCGCCGTCGCAGTGGATCGACTTCCTGTTCTTCGGCATCGGCGGGACGGCCTGGGGCCTGCCTCTCATCCCATTGCTGCGATGGGCCGAGCGCGGCTGAGCGCCGAACCTGCCCCCAGATACGGCGATGGGGCCGCCCGCAAGGACGACCCCACCATCATCATTCTTTTTCAAGAATGGTCGGAGCGACAGGATTCGAACCTGCGACCCCTTGACCCCCAGGCGTAGCGGGGCCCGTTTCAGCCGGTTCCGGACCGACCATGAAGTTCCGATTTTCTGGCGCTTTCCTTGCATACACCGCTTCTTAGAGCGAACACCTTGTTCCAGCCCGTGCCGGTATGATCCGGCCGAGGCTGTGACAACGCTGTGATAACGGAGGCGGTAATGCGGGTTCGGCTGACGGGCGGCGACAGAGGCAGCATAAACCGCGCACCCTCTCCTGACGGGCGGCCCATCATCTTGAACGATGACCTCCTGCCCGGCTTCATGCTCAGGGTTGGGAAGACCGCCAGCAGCTATCTCGTCGTCACTCGCGTGAAGGGCCGCCCCGGCCAGATCCGCCGGAGTCTGGGCACCACCCGCAACACCGAGCTCGGCGCCGCCCGCGAGGCTGCGCGTCGCATCATTGAGGACGCTCAAAACGGCATCGCCCCCGGCGACGCCGAGAAAAAGGCGAAAGCGGCCGCTGGCGGTGCCGAGATGTTCAAGGCCGTGAGCGATGCCTACTTCGAAGACACCCTACGGGGAGGCGGCGCCAAGCTGCGAACTAAGACGGAGATGCAGCGGAAGGTCGAGAAGGATCTCGCTGACTGGCTCGAGCGGCCCATCAGTTCAATAACTGCCCGCGAGATCTCCGACCTGATTTACAAGAAAGCGCAGACGTCGCCGATCGCAGCGAACCGCCTGGTCAGCTTCATCAAGAAGCTAATGCGATGGGCGAAACGTCGGCACATCATCTCGGCCAACCCCGCCGCCGACATCGAGAAGCCGTCCGACGAGGTCTCCCGTGACCGCTACTTGAGCGACGAGGAGATCCGGCTGATCTGGGATGGTTGCGGCCGTGTCGGCGATCCCTATGGCCGGCTCGTGCGCCTGGCCCTGGTGACCGGTCAGCGGCGTGGCGAGGTGGCGGGCCTTCGCCGATGCGAGATCGGTAAGCTCGAGCACCGCGACGGCCGCACTGGCGAGACGCGAGAGCTTGAGGCATGGTTGATCCCGGCCGAGCGGACTAAGCGCCTCCGGGCCCATTCCGTCCCGCTTTCACCGCTTGCCAGACGTCTGATCGGCGGCGCTCCGAAACTGCAGGTGGAAGGCCGTCTGCTCGAGCACATTTTCGCCAGCGGAGTCGGAGGCGATCAGCCGCCCTCGGCTTGGTCAAAGTTCAAGCGCCGACTGGACGATGAGGTCGGCCGAGCAATCGCCAAGGCGCTTCACGAGCCCTTCGATCGGAAGGTTCATGCCCTACCCGACTGGCACGTCCATGATCTGCGCCGAACCTGCGCCACGCACATGGAGATGCTGGGCGTCGACCGTAGGGTGATCAGCCGAGTGCTAAACCATGCCGAGGGCGACAGCAGCGTCACCGCTATCTACGCGCGCTATCGGTTCGACGCCGAGGCTGCCGAAGCGTTAAACGTATGGGCGGCAAAGCTCGAACGCCTCACTGGTGCCAATGTCGTAGCGATCAGTCCTGCAGGGGTGGCATGAGCATCGACAGATCCGCACCGCTCAACCAGCAGCTTGAAGCATTACTCGGGAGTGAGGCGCGCCGGTGGACTAAGACACTTCCACCTAAGCGCCAGGCTTGGCTTGAACGCTGCGGGCCTCGCCACGCCCTTCCTGAGTGGCTGATGGATCCCGAGCGAGACCTGACAGCGCGCGGGGTGGAGATCCTCGACTTCGCGGAGGTCAATCTTCCCGCCGGGATTCGAGAACGAACGATGGGCGCTGTTGGCGACAGTACATACGTCATGGCTGCTGCTCGGCTCATCCCTCGTGCATCCACTTTTCGTGACCAGGTAATTCCCCTACTAGAACAGCTATGGGACGCACTGAACGTCAATGATCATTGGGCGGCGCTGCTGATCCTTTCGCAGATCGCTGGTTTGGCGGGACAGGCACGCCAGATGCTGGACAACCTGCCTCGCGCTGCGCCGCCAGGCCGTAAATCCGGCCCATCCGAGATCGGGGCAGAGTACAACGACGCGGTCGCCGACATCATCCGGCAGATCGATATGGGTACCGAGAAGCAGGCCGATGTCATCAACGGATGGGCGGTGCGCTTGGCTCGCCCCGAGGTTGAGCTCAAGAGCATCAAGACCCAACTGCGCGACCGCGTGCGAGCTGAACGGAAGCGCAGATCAAACGGCGAGCAATTGATCTGCGCGGACTCCAAGGGTGCATAGAGGTTTCATGGGACTCCAAGGCCGCGATGGCTTCTTCAAAAGGAGACCGCACATGAACCCCGGATCCCAGACGTTACCGAATTACGACGACCGCCTGATCCAAGTGAAAGAGGTAATCAGGCTCACGAGCGTTTCGAGAACTGACGTGACCCCCTTAAACTCCTCCAGGAATAGCTAGAGTCCGCCCCTCGAAAGGACGGACAGAATGAAGCGATCACGGTTCACGGAAGAGCAGATCATCGGGATCCTGCGCGAGCAGGAGGCCGGCGTTCCGGTGGCGGACCTGTGCAGGAAGCACGGGCTGAGCTCACCGACCTTCTACAAGTGGAAGGCCAAGTATGGCGGCATGGACGTGTCAGAGGCCCGGCGTCTGAAGGCGCTGGAAGAGGAGAACGCCAAGCTGAAGCGGATGCTGGTGGACTCGATGCTGGACAGCGTCGCGCTGAAGGATCTGCTGGGAAAAAAGTGGTGACGCCCGCTGCGCATCGAGAGGCGGCGGCGCACCTGCAGTCGGCCTACGCGATGAGCGAACGGCGGGCCTGCCGGGTGTTGGGCGTGGATCGGACGAGCGTGCGCTATCAGGCGACGCGACCGGACGACGGCGTCCTGCGGGATCGGCTGAAGGCCCTGGCCCAGGAGCGACGGCGGTTCGGCTATCGCCGCCTGCACGTGATGCTTCGGCGCGAGGGGCATGCGGTCAACAAGAAGCGCGTCCAGCGGATCTATCGCGAGGAGAAGCTGACGGTGCGCCGGCGCGGCGGGCGCAAACGCGCCATAGGCACGCGGCGTCCGCTGGAGATTCCCCTGGTCGCGAACCAGCGCTGGTCGCTGGACTTCGTCTCCGACCAGATGACGGACGGGCGGCGCTTCCGCATCCTGACGGTGATCGACAACTGCACGCGCGAGTGCCTCGGGCTCGTCGCCGACACCTCGCTGTCAGGGCGACGGGTGGCGCGCGAGTTGGACGCCATCATCCTGCGGCGGGGACGCCCGGATACGATCATCAGCGACAACGGCACGGAATATACGTCCAACGCCATCCTGGCCTGGGCCGACGACGCCGGCGTGAGCTGGCATTACATCGCGCCGGGCAAGCCTCAGCAGAACGGCTTCAACGAGAGCTTCAATGGTCGGCTGCGCGACGAGCTGCTGAATGAGACGCTGTTCCGATCGCTGCCGCACGCCCGGGCTGTCCTCGAAACCTGGCGGCGCGACTACAACGAAACCCGGCCTCACTCGAAGCTGGGATGGTTGACGCCGAAGGCCTACGCACAGGCGCTCACCGGACAGAGCGGCCGGTCTGCTGCGCTGGTTGATGGCTGCTCAGACCGGCCTATTGCCAACCCCGCCAACCCCAGTTCAGATCAACCAAGGACTCTCGTTATGGCTGGATGAGAAACGGGGGTCACGTCAGAACTCAGCTCCATAGACTTGTGAAAGCAGGGAGTTTCCCGCGGCCCTGCAAGATTGGAGCTGCTCGGAAGGCATGGAGCCTTCAGGAGGTCCGCCTTTGGATCGCCGACCGTCGCGCTGAGGCGCACGCCCTCTCGGTCCTGAGCGTTGATGCCGATGCCGCCATATCTCTTCCTTGGGAGAACTAGGGGACGTTGAGACTTTATGTGATTCACGTCGTCGGGATGAGTAACGGCGGGGCGTGGATCGAGAGGGTCACCGTGGGACGCGGCCATAGCCCCAGCGCAGTCCAAAGGGAGAAGCGCGGCCGCCGGCGAGACGCATCGTCGTAAGTAGCTCCCGAGCGAAGGCGCGCGTCGCGCTTAGCTGTCCCATGCGGGGGGTCGGCTCCATTGAGCTGGTCAACATCGCCTGGACAGGGACCGCCCCGCCGGCTCTCGGGCCGTTGGGACGGTCGTCCTGTGTCCCGCAAAGGGTCTCTCCAATGAGCTGACTAAGTTAGGGAAGCCCACTCAACTGCCCGCTAACCGCGCGAACCGACGAAGGCGTTTGGTGGATTGTATGGTGGTCCAAACGAGATAGCACGTGTCTCTGCTCCTCGAGATGCTCGAGTATGACGGTTTTCAGTTCGAGACTTCTGAGCTTCTTCGTCACCCATTCCGAGGTGTGGATTATTCCCCTCGATACTGGATTTGAGGGCCTCGACGATTGCTTGCTCGCATGTCGCACCGGCATAGCTAGACTGCTATCCGCTTGAAGTTGGGGGAGTCGATGACTCCCTCGCATCTTGTTGCGTCGCGCAGTTTGACCGCTGTCCGCTCGAAGTTAGGGGAGTCGACGACTCCCTCGCATCTCGTTGCACTGGCACAGTTTGACCGGTGTCCGTCCGAAGTTGGGCGAGTAGACGCCCCCCTGCGGTCGCACGGGGACAATCCTTCAGCTGCCCGCTTGCGGCTGGAGCGTTTGACAGCTCACGTAGGCACCCAGCGTCGGTGGTGGGGGGAGAAAACTTCGAGAAAGCGTGGCCGCGAACCGGCGCCTTGCCGAATTAAACAGGGGATCGAATTAAAGGGGGGGGTCATTTTCTCCAAGTTCGTTGAACAAGCAGGGACGTGTGAGCTCCTTGGTGCCTCCACCTATCTAAGGTAGTCCTCGACTCCCTGGCTCCCGAGCTGGCCTCTTGCGGGCTCTGAGCGCAGGCACTGCCCTGTCGCCATGCTGAGAAGCCCTTCTGCAAGGCGAGCTACTGACTACAGGTGACATCGTTCCAGAAGGCGGTCAGCTGGTTAACGTTGGACCAGAGCGTGTATCGGCCGCAGTCAACCGGACGGTTTCAACATTGGTTTTTTTCTGAGTACGACGTTCGATGTGCGGCAGCATCTGACCACGCTCTTCACTTCTGGAGCAGTAACGCTGCCCTGGATACTGTCAGGACGAGGGCAAGCATGAAGATACGCGCAAATCGGACGCGCCACGGGCTGGGCTGGTTTAGCTGACAGCACCGACTTAAACTTCGGACCATTATAAAATCGATCGCGCTCTGGGACTTCTGGATCGACCGGGGTGGCACGTCCACCGATGTCGTGGCCCGCGCACCTGACGGCGGGCTGCAAACGCGCGAGCTTCTGCCGGTCAATCCCAAGCACTATGCCGATGCGGCCGTGGAGGGCATCCGGCCGCGTCCCGCGCGGCCCGTTGCCGCTCGGTCTGGTCGGGGACGTGCGGATGGGCCGACGGTGGCGACCACTGCGCTCCAGGAGCGCAAGGCGAGCCAACGCACTTGGCCATCACCTCCGGCTTCGGCGACGCCCTTCAGATCGGATGGCAGGCGCGCCCCGAACTTTTTGTGCGCTAGATCGTCCTGAACGACCAACTGTATGACTGCATCGAAATCGACGAGCGTGTGATGGCGGACGGCGCGATAGACCGGCCGCTGGACGAGGACAAGGCGCGCGCCGACCTGGCGGCCGCCCATGCGGCGGGTCTGCGCGCGGTGGCCATCGTCCCGGTCCACGGCTGGCGGCTCACCGACCACGAGACGCGGCTGGCCGGGATAGCGCCAGACGTCGGGTTCGAACAGTCTCGGTCAGTCATAAGGTCGGGGCGCTGATCAAGCTGATCGGGCTTGGCGACACGACGGTGGCCGACTCCTATCTGTCGCCGATCCTGCGCGTTTATGCGGAGCGTATCGGGGCCAATCTGGGCGCGGCGACGCCGCTTCAGTTCATGCAGTCGTCGGGTGGGCTGACGGCGGCCGACGCCTTTCGGGGCAAGGAAGCCATCCTGTCGGGGCCGGCGGGCGGCGTGCTCGCCATGATCGAGACAGCGCAGGCGGCCAGGTTCGATCGCGCTATCGGCTTCGACATGGGCGGCACCTCGACGGACGTGTCCCACTTCGCCGGCGAATACGAACGCACGTCGGACGCCGTGGTCGCCGGGGAGCGGCTGCGGGCGCCGATGCTGGGCGTCCACACCGTCGCGGCGGGCGGCGGCTCGATCTGCCCGTTCGAGGGCGGACACCTGCTGGTCGGGCCTGAATCGGCTGGCGCCGTGCCGGGACCGGCCGCCTTTCGACGCGGCGGGCCGCCAGCGGAAGGAAGGCTTGGAACCGATTGGCGAAAACGCGGGCCCGTCTCGCTCGTTGCCAGGCGCCGAATGCGGCTTACCGAAATATCGGCCTAGTGATGAGACACTGTGATCGCCGCATACGAAGCGGACATCGCGGAGTTCCGCTCTGGGTCAGAGGCAGCCATCTGCGACGGCCAACCAGTTGATCTGTTAGGGCGCTCTAAGTTGTCTGCGTAAATTTAGAGTTCGTTCAGCTTACTCCCAGGCTGCGTTCCTCGGTCGCGACTCCACATCGGTCGGTCCCCGTGTCAAAGTTCGGCCGGGAGGACTGACTGATGGCGACACGCAAAACACTTATTAAATCGCGCGCCGGCGTTCGTCTTCACCGCATCGAGGATCTCGCCCGGCAGCAGGTGGTCCAATCGTCCTGGCGGCTTTCAAGCTTGCGCCAGAACCAACCACGCTCATTTGCCGATGAGACGGAAGCGGAGGACGCCTTTGACATGGAGGTCATCGCTTCGCTCACCGATCCCATCATCATGGACATGCAGCGGCGCGGACTGATCGACTGAAGTGGCGGCCAAGCTGAAGGTCTTCAACTGGTCCGACGGCTTCCATGCCTTCACCGTCGCCACCACCTCGCGACCCAAGGCGTTGGAGGCCTGGGGCTCAAAGCAGGATCTGTTCGCAACCGGCTTAGCCAGCCAGCTTTCCGGCGGACCGGATTACGAGGCCGCCCTGGTCTCTCCCGGCGAAGTGATCGAGCGCGGGCTCGCGATCGATGTCGGCAAGATCGGCAAGGCCAAACCCGCCAAATCTCGGGGACCGTCCAAGGCCAAGGCCGCCAAAATCGAAAAGCTTCAGGCGGCGCTGGCTGATCTGGATGAACGCCATCAGGCGGTGATGGCGGATTTCGAAGAACAACAGGCCGCGCTAAGCCAGGCGCGCCAGGAGGCGGAGGCGACCTATGAAACGGACCGCAAATCCTTGGCTGCCGATCTGAAAAAGGCCAAAGCCTGATGTGCAACCTCTACCGCCAGCGCTCCGGCCCCCAAGCCATACTGGACGCGGCGAACGCCATGCAGTCGACCGTCGGCAACCTCGCGCCGGGTGATGCCTATCCCGACTATCCCGCGCCGATCGTGCGCTGGGAGGGCGCAGAGCGCATACTCGCTTTGGCGCGCTGGGGCATGCCGTCGTCCAAAAAAATGATCTTCGACAATGCGACGAAGCGCGCCGACAAGTTGCGCGCCAAGGGCGGCGAGGTGGACTTCCAGAAGATCTTGGAGTTCGAACCCGACAGCGGCACGACCAACGTCCGCAACACCCGCTCCAGCCATTGGCGCCCACATCTGTCGCCGGCGTCGCGCTGCCTGGTCCCCTTCACGGCCTTCAGCGAACCGGGCCGGGACGCGGCCGGGAAATACCGACCCGTCTGGTTTAAGCTCGCGGGAGACCAGCCCGAGTCCCTAGCCTTTTTCGCCGGAATTCACCTCCAGGCCCACACGAGCGTCCGCAAGATCAAGACCGGCATGGAGACGATCGATGTCTTCGCCTTTCTGACGACCGAGCCTAACGCCGAGGTCGGCGCGGTTCACCCTAAGGCCATGCCGGTGATCCTGACGCAGTCCGACGAGATCGAGGCGTGGATGACAGCGCCGTGGGAAACGGCCAAGGCGCTTCAGCGCCCGCTGCCCGACGGCGCTTTGTCAGTTATCGAAGCCTAGGCCACGTAAATCGGCCGATATTTGATTAGGCTCAGGACTCATAGCCAGAACAGCACGGTAGCGGCGAGGGCTATGGCGGACAGGAAGACGGTCGGACAGCGATCGTAGCGGGTGGCGACCTGGTGCCAGTCTTTCAGGCGTCCAAACATGATTTCGATCCGGTTTCGCCGCTTTGTAGCGTCGCTTGTCGAAGCGGATGGGTTCGGTGCGGGTTTTGCGGCCTGGGATGCACGGCGTGATCCCCTTGGCCTGCAAGGCGTCCCGGAACCAGTCGGCGTCGTAGCCTCGGTCTCCCAGAAGCCACTGGGCGCGGGGCAGGCTGTCCAGGAGAGCGGCAGCGCCGATGTAGTCGCTGACCTGACCCGCTGTCATGAAGAGGCTGATGGGCCTTCCGTTCGCATCGGTCACGGCGTGAAGCTTGGTGTTCATGCCGCCTTTCGTGCGTCCGATCAGTCGCCCGAGACCCCTTTTTTACCCGCAGGCTCGAAGCCGTGCGGTGCGCCTTCAGATAGGTCGCGTCGATCATGACCGTGCGGCGTTCGGTCTGAGCCCCGGACAGGCCCTCCATCATCCGGATGAAGACGCCAGCCTCACTCCATCGCTTCCAGCGGTTGTAGAGGGTCTTGTGCGGCCCGTAGGCCGCCGGCGCATCTCGCCAGCGCAGGCCGTTGCGGTTGACGAAGATGATCCCGCTCAGCACCCGGCGGTCATCCACCCGCGGCTTGCCGTGGCTCTTGGGGAAGAAGGGCTCCAGCCGAGCCATCTGCTCGTCCGTCAGCCAATACAGATCGCTCATATCCAGACTCCTCAGGAGCCTGAATCAGATCGTTCGCCTCACATCAATGGGTCCTGAGCCTAGAGCGCGCCAGACGCAAGCCTCAGCCGGACGTGAGGGCGGACCGGTGAAGCCCGCCCAATCTTTTTCAAGCGTCCTTGGCCTTTAGGTTGACCGTCAGCTCCGCCAGCTCGGTTATGGACTGATCGCTCTCGTAGATGTCCTTGGTCGCGGCCTTCAGCTTTTTGTCGTCGATCTTGAGACCCGAGCCCGCCGCGAAGGCCGCTGCTGTCCCGAAGCCCGCGATGCCATAGTGGGACATCCGCTGATATTGCGCGATGATGATGGCGTCCAACACGGGAACTTTCTCCGGACCCTCTTCGAGGACATGCTTCGTGGCTTCGGCGACGAGGCCTTCCATGCCTCTGCAGTGTTCTTTGGAAACTTTTTCGTCCTGCCCGGCGAGCAGCTCCTTCAGCAGCTCGGTATGCTTTAAAATGCCTTCAACCGATTTGCCGAGCATTTCCTTAAGCGAAGGATCAGAGGTTTTCGGGGCGATCTCCTTCAGCGCGCTGCATCTGGTCGTTGGCGGACCACAGGTCTTTCAGCTCGTCGGTGTAGAGGCCTTTCAGATCTTCTGGCGTCGACATGGATGTTCCTGCTGGATGAGTTGATTGGATGTCGTGCGGACGTTCGGAAAGCCGCTTCGGCCCCGTTAGCGATGAGCCAACTATCCGTTCCGGCGAATCCTCTCGTTAGCGCCGGAACAAGAACAGCTCGATCTTGTTAGGCCCACTGGAAACCCGCGCGATCAGCGTCAGACCTGAGGGATGTATGCAAACGACAAACTACGAGTTCATCGGATGGGACGCGCTGCTCTATGAGTGGGCGCCCAAGGTGATCGGCGCTGTGCTGATCCTCATCGCGGCTTGGTTTATCGGCAAGGCCGTGAAATGGGCCCTGGCGAAGGGGATCAATCGTATTCCTGGCGCTGCCAAGGCGAGCACCAGTGACAACCCGAAGCACTCGATCGGCGCCAGCCTGGGAGATGTCGCCTTTTGGCTAATCCTCTTGTTCGGTGTCGTCGCCGCCCTCGGCGTCCTGAACCTGGGCCAGGTCGTCACGCCCCTGAACTCACTGCTCACGCAGGTCGCGTCCTTCGTTCCGAGCGTCCTCGGCGCGGTCCTGATCTTCTTCATTGGGTTTGTAGTCGCGACTTTGGCCAAGCGAGTCGTCGAGGCTGCACTGCAGGCCGCCAACGCGGATCGCTGGCTTGAGAAGGCCGGCCTAACCAAGGCGACGGGCTCGACTGGCGTCAGCACCGCGATCGGCACCTTGGTGTTCGTCTTGATTCTGATCCCAATCACGATCGCGGCGCTGGAGCAGCTGGGCATCGAGTCTTTGACGGTTCCGGCGGTTGCCGTGCTGTCGACTGTCTTGGCTGCGATCCCGAATGTTCTCGCCGCTGCCATCGTTTTGGCGGTGGGTTGGTTCATCGGTCGCTGGGTCGCCCAGCTGATCGAACGCATCCTGCCGGCGACTGGGTTCGATCGCAGCATCTCGAGCCTGACGGCTCTGACCGCCACGACTCAGGCGCCGGCCGCGCCGAAGCCGACCGCGGCTCCCTATGCCGGTGACGTGACACCGGCTACCGCAAGGGCTCTGGGTAGTGATGTGCCCAAGCCGATGACGCCGTCCAGCATCGTGGGCAAGATCGCAATGGCGGCGATCGTCGCCTTCACGGCGGTCGAGGCCGCCAAGCTTCTGCAGTTCGGCACGATCGCCGTGACGCTGCAGGAAATCCTGGCCCTGGCCGGACACGTCATCGTCGGCGGGATCATTATCACCGTCGGCGTGCTGATCGGCGGTGTCTTCGCCAACCTGATCAACAAGGGTACGGGCGGCGCCGATGGCTTCGCCTCCACCCTGGTGCGTTGGGCCACGATCGCATTGGCGACGGCCATGGGCCTTCGCTTCATGGGCATCGCCGACGATATCGTCCTTCTCGCCTTCGGCCTGATCCTGGGGGCGGCTGCGGTGGCGGCAGCGCTAGCCTTCGGGCTCGGCGGGCGCGACGCCGCCAGCAAGGTGGCCCAGACGTGGGCCGACAAGGTCACGAAGACCCCGCCCCAGTGAGACCCGCGGCCGACGATCGACGAGATCGCCGGCCGCATTCTTTTCCCCATTTAACGACGAGTTCGACATGACCGATAACCGCGATCGCGACCCTCGCCTGACCCCAGTGGCCCCGGCCTGGCGCAAATACCTCCCCTGGATCACCGGAGCCGTCGTGCTCCTGCTGCTGCTACTCATGCTGACCCGCTGTGGCGACGACCGCGCCGCCATGGATCCCGCAGCGACTGACGACGCCGCCGTAGCTCCGACGACCGAGACGCCGGTCATGCCCGCCACAAATGCTTCCGTTGGGGTTTCGGGGCTGGACGCCTACCTCGCTGGCTCGGACGCCGCCCCGCGCACTTTCGCGTTCGAGCGCGTCAACTTCGACACCGGCAGCAGCGCCATTCGGCCCCAAGATCGTCCCGAGATCGCGGCCGTCGCCGCTGTTCTGAGCCGCTACCCGAATGCCAAGATCCGCCTGTACGGCTATGCGGACGCGCGCGGCTCCGACGCCGCGAACCGAACCCTCGCCCAGGCCCGGGCCGACATCGTCCGTTCCGCCCTGACGGCAGCCGGCGTGGATGCCCGCCGTATCGAGGCGCTTTCAGGCGGGGAAACCAACCCCGTCGACAGCAACGCCACCGCCGGAGGACTGGCTGAAAACCGCCGCACGGAACTGGTCGTCGTCCGCCGCTAACCGCACAGGCCGGGGCTAGCGCCCGGGCCATCCACCTTCAGAGGAGACGTCATGAGCTTTTTCGGAAGAATTTGGGAAAAGATCACCGGCCATAAGGCGCGTCCGACGACGCCCCAGGCCCAAGCACCCACGAGCACCCCAGTCTCGGCACAGCCCGTTCCTGCGGCGCCCACCACTCCCTTCACGCCTCAACCGGTCGATGTGGACCAGATCCTCTCCCAAATGGCCGAAATGAAGGGCGGCGGTGGAAACTGGCGGACATCGATCGTCGATCTGCTCAAGCTACTCGACCTGGATTCCAGCCTCGACGCCCGCAAGGACCTCGCCGAGGAGTTGGGCGTGCACGCTGGCGCTCATGGCTCGGCGGAACAGAACATCGCCCTGTCCAAAGCGGTCTGGCGAAAGCTTGCGGAGAATGGCGGCCAGGTTCCGGCCAGTCTGCGAGACTAATCGAACAGGTCGATGTCGGCTCAAGACACTGCTGCGATTCTCCTGCTCGCTCGCCACCTGGATGTGGAAGAGCCTTCGCCTGGGCAATCCAAATGGACGGATATCAAGGCGGCCATCGACGGCGTGAGCGATGATCGCCTTGATGCATCGATCCGCTATTTCGGTCAGGCGGGCTCGCCAATCACCGCCCGCGCGGCTGAGATGTTGACGGATTTGATGATGGCGAGGATGGTCCGCCTATTGGGCGTGTCGAGATCGGAGCGACAATAGCGCCTCGGACTGGGCGCGGTACAGAGGGTGTCAGTATGAAGCGCTTCTTGCGAGACAACGGCCTGACCCTAGGCTCAGGACTCATAGCCAGAACAGCACGGTAGCGGCGAGGGCTATGGCGGACAGGAAGACGGTCGGACAGCGATCGTATCGGGTGGCGACCCGGCGCCAGTCTTTCAGGCGTCCAAACATGATTTCGATCCGGTTTCGCCGCTTTGTAGCGTCGCTTGTCGAAGCGGATGGGTTCGGTGCGGGTTTTGCGGCCTGGGATGCACGGCGTGATCCCCTTGGCCTGCAAGGCGTCCCGGAACCAGTCGGCGTCGTAGCCTCGGTCTCCCAGAAGCCACTGGGCGCGGGGCAGGCTGTCCAGGAGAGCGGCAGCGCCGATGTAGTCGCTGACCTGACCCGCTGTCATGAAGAGGCTGATGGGCCTTCCGTTCGCATCGGTCACGGCGTGAAGCTTGGTGTTCATGCCGCCTTTCGTGCGTCCGATCAGTCGCCCGAGACCCCTTTTTTACCCGCAGGCTCGAAGCCGTGCGGTGCGCCTTCAGATAGGTCGCGTCGATCATGACCGTGCGGCGTTCGGTCTGAGCCCCGGACAGGCCCTCCATCATCCGGATGAAGACGCCAGCCTCACTCCATCGCTTCCAGCGGTTGTAGAGGGTCTTGTGCGGCCCGTAGGCCGCCGGCGCATCTCGCCAGCGCAGGCCGTTGCGGTTGACGAAGATGATCCCGCTCAGCACCCGGCGGTCATCCACCCGCGGCTTGCCGTGGCTCTTGGGGAAGAAGGGCTCCAGCCGAGCCATCTGCTCGTCCGTCAGCCAATACAGATCGCTCATATCCAGACTCCTCAGGAGCCTGAATCAGATCGTTCGCCTCACATCAATGGGTCCTGAGCCTAAAGACGATCCGGTCCCGTTCTGGCGATCGACACAAGGTCTGCGGTCAACGGATCAGGCGAAAGGCCCCAGCGTGCGAGCGCCGCGTCGAACACACTCGGATCGGGCGCCACGGCGGCGAATAGCGTCATCGATGATCGGAATTTGAGATCGTCGGGCGATCCGAACAGCTGATGCGATGAGGTCGCCGGCGCCGTGGTCGCGCTCTGGGCAGCGCGGATGAGACGCGCCCCTAGAACGGGATGCAGCAGATAGGCTTGCGCCTCCGCGAACGATCCGATGCCATAGAAGGCAGCCGTCGAAGACCGTCCCAACGACCGGGCCTTGGGGGAAGACGAACCATATCCAGTGGCTTGTCTTGCGACCCGTCGCGAGCTCGGCCATCGCCGTTTCGAACACGGGGTCTTGAGCTAGGACAAAACGGTCGAGAGCTGTCGTCACTTGCCCGTCTCGCCCAGACTGGCGAACCAGTCTGCATAGGGGGTGTTTCGCGCCATGTGCCGATTGAGATCCGGCGAGCCGTCGGTCCACCACACCGGGCCCCGCTCCCCCAATCCAACCTTGGCCTTGTCGACGCTGCGCCGCGCTGCGGCCAAAACGTCCGTATCCCCAGCCGCCAGGGCCGTCCGCACCGCCCGGCGCGCCGACATCAGATCATGCACCAGATCGTCCCTCGCCTCCGCCGACAGAGCAGGATTGGAGCACCGCCACAGCCGGCCTCGCACCACGAAATAGCGGCCATCTGGAGTCGTGGGGTATCGGGGAGACCGAGTCATCGTCGAGCTAACGCACAGCGGGCCGGATGGGCGCCGCCCACAGGGCCATCCACAACGCCGTAGCGATCCGCCTTGACTCTCGCACGCTCGAATAAGAACAAATGCGGAACATTCAGACCGCGATCGGTTTCAGGAGATCATGTCCGCCGCATCTTCATCCTTTCAGGCGCTCCGCACGGAGATCGCGCGCATCGAGGCGGGTCGACGTCCGCCCGGCGGAGTGCTGCCGTTCGGCCTGGCCGCGCTCGATCGCCGGCTGCCCGCCGGCGGCCTGGCGCTCGGTGCGCTGCATGAAGTGGCTGGCGGCGGCGACGGGGCCATTGACGGCGCCGTCGCGGCTCTGTTTGCGGCCGGCGTCGCGGCGCGCACCCAAGGGCCGGTCCTCTGGTGCGTGACCCGCCCGGATCTGTTCGCGCCGGCGCTGGAGCAGGCGGGGCTGTCCTCCAACCGGGTCATCTATGTAGAGGCCGGTGACGAGGCCGGATTGCTGGCCGCCTTCGAGGACGGCCTGCGTCACGGCGGCTTCGGCGCGGTCGTGGGCGAAGTCGCCCGTCTGTCCATGACGGCGTCGAGGCGGCTGCAGCTGGTCGCCGAGGACACGGGCTCGCTCGGACTGGCGGTCCGACGATGGCGTCGTCAGGCCGAAGCGGCGGACTTCGGCCAGCCGACCGCCGCCGCCACCCGCTGGCGGGTCACCGCCCTGCCCTCCGCCCCCCTGCCCGTGCCCGGCGTCGGCCGCCCGCGCTGGTTTGTCGAACTGATCCGCTGCCGCGCCGGAGCCTGCGCGGATTTCGAACTGGAAGCCTGCGATGAGACGGGTCGTCTCGCTCTACCTCCCCACCTGGCCGACCGATCGGCTGCGACGCCGGCTTGGACCCGACGCGCCGTCGCGTGATACGCCGATGGTCCTGGTGGGGCGCCAAGGCCGCAAACGCGTGGTGTTGGCCGCCGACCCCGCCGCCCGCGCCCATCGCCTGCATCCCGGCATGGCCGCGACCCAGGCCCGGGCCCTGGTCGCCGATCTTGTCGTCCATCCCTTCGATCCGGCAGGCGACGCGGCCGCCCTGGACCAACTCGCCCTCTGGGCGCTGCGCCGCTATGCGCCGATCGCGGCCGCCGACCCGCCGGACGGCCTGGTGCTCGACGTCACCGGGGCCGGTCACCGCTATGGCGGCGATGAGGGCCTGCTCGAGGATCTGATCGCCCAGACCGCCGCTGTCGGCCTGGGCGCCCACGCCGCCCTCGCCGACACGTGGGGCGCCGCCCATGCCTTGGCCCGCAACCTCGCCGAACCGACCATCGTCGTCGCGCACGGGGGGCCTGCCATCCGTCGCCTGCCCTTGCGCGCCTTGCGCCTGCCCGCCGACATGGTCGATGGCTTGGGACGTCTGGGGATCGACGCCATAGGCGAACTGGAGGCCAAGCCCCGCGCGCCTCTGGCCCTGCGCTTCGGGCCGGAACTGATCCGTCGACTGGATCAGGCCCACGGTCGCGCACAGGAGCCAATCACCCCGATCGACGCTCCGGAACTGATCCAGGTCCGGCGGGTCTTCGCCGAGCCGATCGGCGCGCCCGAGACCCTGGCCCGCTACACGCTGAAACTGGTCGAAGCCCTGAGCGAGGCGCTCGAAGCTCAAGGGCTTGGCGCGTCGCGACTCGACCTGCGGTTTGAACGGATCGACAACCGGACCGAGGCCATTCGCGTCGGTCTGGCGCGCCCCGTCCGCGATGTCGCGCGGCTCACACGCCTGCTCTGCGACAAGATCGAAACCGTCGATCCTGGCCTCGGTGTGGAGGCCATGGTTCTTGCCGCACCGGTCGTCCTGCCGCTGGACTGGTCGCCCAGCGTAGGCGATCTAGGCGGCCTGGCGACGCCGGACATCGGCGATCTTGTCGATCTGCTCGCCAATCGCCTCGGCCCTCGGAACCTATACCGACTGGCCCCGGCGCAGAGCGACGTGCCCGAACGCTCAATCCGCAAACTGTCGCCGACTGCTCCGCCGGTATCGGAGACCTGGACCCGCCGTTGGCCGCGCCCCTCCCGCCTGCTCGCTAAGCCCGAAGCCATAGAGGTCGTCGCGCTCCTGCCCGACCAGCCGCCGGTCGCCTTCAGTTGGCGCGGCGTCCGCCACCGTGTCAGGCGCGCTGACGGTCCTGAGCGGATCTTCGGCGAATGGTGGCGACGCGACGGCGAACGCGATGCGGTGCGCGACTATTTCCAGCTGGAGGACGAAGCTGGCGCGCGCTTCTGGGTCTTTCGACGCGGCGATGGCGAACAGCCTCAGACCGGCGATCTCAGCTGGTGGCTCCACGGGCTCTTCGGCTGACGCCTTTCGACCGGGGTCAATGTCAATCTCGAGTGGTCCGCGCTGTCTCGGAATTGCTAACCGTCGGCCTTGGCTGCCGCTTGTTGATCGGACAACTAGCATGTCTGCATGGCTCTCCCCAGCAATACCGGTTGTACCGGGCCACGTCTGACAGGCACGGGCAAGGCGAAGGATACGCGGTAGCCGGTAGATGCAACCTAATGCTCGTCAGGATCGCCATCGCGAAACCGCCACTTCATGATCAGGACGCAGGCCGCCATGCCCAGGGCAAAACTGTTCGACACAGTCACCGGCCAGGCTCGCGTCATGACGCCATAGACCACCCAGAGGATGAAACAGGTGACGGTGAGCGAATAGGTCTTGAGGCTGACCGAAGACGCGTCGCGCTCTTTCCAGATCTTGAGGGCTTGGGGCGCAAAGCTCGTGATCGAGCAGACCGCCGCCGCTGTACCCACGATATTGGCTGTCAAGTCGCTCATGGATGGGCAACGGCGCCCGCTGGGCCACCGTTCCTGTGTGCGAAAACGCACCTCTAGATGATCACGTCGGTGCCCGCACCAGGCGTCAGGAAAGCTGATTTCCGCCCTGTCGTGGCATCAGCCTGGCCTCCCAACGATGACCCTTCCGGGTCCTGTGAAAAGAATGGGCGAGCCGGCTGAACCGTTGATCGCTCTTGGGGTTGACCCTTTGCAGGGAGCACTGACCGTCATGACCATCGTCGATCCATTGGGCGTCGCCCCGATGCCCTCGTTCACCAATGCGGCCGCCCTCGCCGGCATCGCGCTTTTCGATCCAGATGGACACAATCCGGGCAATCTGCACGATCAGGCGTCCAGAGAGATGCTTGTCTCCCGCCTGGCGCGCCTTCTGCGCCTCCCGGTCGTTGATGTCGTCGAAGATGCGGAGGACGTCGGACCCGACGTCTTGCTGGTGCCTCGCGACACCCTGATCGGTGAAGACATGACCTCGCGCACGGTCTTCACCGCGGGCAATCTATTAGGCGGCCGCGTCCCCCACCGCTTCATCGCCACCAAGGCGATCACCCACGGCCTGATCGATCGGTCCGCGACCTGCCCGGCCGGCTGGTCCAACACCATGGCCGAACGTCTGGGGGATGCGGCTCTAGAAGGCTACACCGCCTTCACCGTCGCCGACGCGATCGAAGCCGGTCGACGCCTCCTCAAGACCGGGCCCGTCCGCGTCAAGGATGTACTGGCCAAGGCAGGGCTGGGCCAGACGGTCGTCGAGACGCCTGAGGCGCTCGTCGCCGTCATCGCCGATCAAGACGAGGCGCAGATCGCCGCCTTCGGCGTCGTCCTTGAAGAAAACCTGCTCGGCGTCGAAACCTACAGCGTTGGAGCCCTGTCGGTCGGCGGACTGCGCATCAGCTACGTTGGCGATCAACGGGAAACGACGGACCACAGGGGACGCGAGGTATACGGCGGTTCACGACTGAGGTGCGTCAGGGGCGATCTCGATCGACTGACCCACCTCGGCCTGACCCCCGAGGCGGTGGAAGCGGTGCGTTGCGCCGCCGTGTTCGACGACGCCGCCCAGCGCGCCTATCCGGACTTGGTTCTGACCCGCCGGAACTACGATGTCCTCGCCGGCAAAGATGCGCGAGGGCAAAGGCGAGTGGGCGTTCTGGAGCAGTCGTGGCGGGTCGGCGGCGCGACGGGCGCGGAAATCACCGCCCTCGAGGCCTTCGCGGCGTCGCCGGCGCTGACTTCCGTCGAAACCGCCACGGTCGAGGTGTACGGCCTCGCCGATGTCGGACCGGAGGATGTCGTCTATTTCCGGGGTGAGGACCCCAAGGTCGGGCCGATGACGAAATATGTGACGAGGACAGCGTGATTGAACCTGACGACGTCGAGGAAGGGCGGGTCCGACTGTCTGTCGACGGACAGAAGCTGACCGGCACGCTTCTGACGCCCGAAGCCCCTGTGCCGGGCTTTCTGTTTGTTCACGGCTGGGGCGGCGATCAGGAAGAGGATCTGGGCCTGGCCGAGGATCTCGCACGACTGGGCTGCATCTGTTTCACCTTCGACCTTCGAGGCCATGCCGAAAGCGATGCGAGCCGAGACGAGGTCACCCGGCAGAACGGCCTGGACGACGTCACCGCAGCCTATGACTATTTGGCGTCCCAGCCGCTGATCGATCCCGGTGCGATCGGCGTGATCGGCACGAGCTACGGAGGCTATTTGTCGGCTCTGCTGACGAGCATACGAGACGTGCGCTGGTTGGCGCTACGTGTCCCGGCGCTTTATCCGGACGCCCACTGGGACGTGCCCAAGGCCAAGCTCGATAAAGACGCGGTGCGCGCCTATCGACGACAACTGCGAACGCCGCAGGAAGACAAGGCGCTCTCGGCCTGCGCCGCGTTCGAGGGCGACGTCCTCATCGTGCAGTCGGGCAAGGACGATCGCATTCCGCCAGAAGTCATCGCCTCCTATCAGACCGCCTTCAAGGACGCGAACTCGTTCAGCCACAGGATCATCGCCGAGGCGACCCATGCGATGCGCGATCCCGCCCACCAGCGCCTTTACGCCACCCTGTTGATCAACTGGGTGGAGGAAATGGTGCGGGCGAGCCGCCGGTCTTACCGGTGAGCCTGTCGCCAGCGCCCAACGCCCAGCGCAGACGCCCTTATCGCAGCCGCATTACCCACTACGACGCTTTCGTCTCTGGAACGCCGCGTGTCGCGCCTCGTTGATGGCGTAGGCAAACGGAGACCCACCATGACCGACCTCTCGAACATCAAAGAACATATGGAAGTGATCGGCGCCGACGGCGTCCATCTCGGCACCGTCGATAAGGTTGAAGGCGATCGCATCAAGCTCACCAAGGCCGACAGCGGATCGCATAGTGATCACCACCACTACCTCTCGGGCGGTCTGGTCGCCGAGGTTGAAGGCAATCGGGTGCGCCTGTCGGCAAACGCCGACAACGCCGCTCTGCTCGAGGAAGAAGAGGCCGGCGAGGCGATCGCCGACCTGAAATAGTGTCGATGACCCGAGACAACGATGCCGTGGCCGCCCAGCTTCTGGCCATCCGCGAGCAGCTGACAACCGAAGTGTGGTCGACCGCCGTGGCCGCCGCGACGTCCGGCGACCACGAGCGCGTCCGTGATCTGGTGAAGTTGAAGGTCGATATCGAAGCCATCGACTTCGCCCTCGGACACCGGCCGGCGGGCACAGCTACGGAAAACGAGAGATGATCGACCTGAACACCGCCAGCGCCGACGCGTTAGACGGGATTGAGATGTTGCGCGGCCATGGGTTCGAGATCGTTCGCTATCGGGAGGAAAGAGGTCGGTTCACCAGCCTTCGCCAACTCGATGAGGTACCGGGTCTAAGCGGCAAGACTAATGGCGTTGAAGCGCACGTTTCTGTCAAAGCCACGAATTCAACGACTTAGCCACCTTCGCAATAACGGCTCCACTGCGTGGGCACCGCTCGATCAAGATCGCTTCCCCTCTAGAGGAGTCGGGCACTTACATGCGTCGGCTCTTTGAGTTTCATAAGTACGGCGAGCCTGCGCTTTAAAAGACGGTAGTCCTAAAAGGGATCTGCAGGGGCTTTTCGCGCAGCGGCGATTTCGGCCAGCGTGGGATCGCGGCGGATGGTCAATCCGTCGGACGACCAGTGGACCAGTCCGATATCCGCCATCGCCCTTAGCCAACCGTCCATCGGCCAGACCGACCAGGCGGCGTGGAAGCGCTTGGCGTTGGCGATCAGGGCGCGAAAATGCTGCAGGGGCGGATCATAGCCGTCATGATGTTGGTGGAAGACTGGCGCGCCGCCGGCGAAGAGGAGCGGCAAGCCCTCTCGCGCGATGCGAAACCCCAGGTCCGTGTCTTCGGCGCCGTAGCCGACATAGGTCTCGTCGAACCCGCCGATGCTATGGAAGGTAGAGCGACGGAGCGCGAAAGCCAGGGACCAGAACAGGCCGGGATTGCGCTCCAGGCTTTCGCCTTCCTGCGGAAAGGGGCGCACGGGATGGGGCCGGCCGGCCGCTCTCAGATCGGTTTCCGACAGGGGGCCCGGCGGGACAGCTCCGGCGGGTAGATAGAGCACCTCTGGACAGACGACGGCGTCATGCTCGGCGAGCAGGGCCTGCATACGGCCGCAAACTGACGACGACACGATGCAGTCCACGTCGAGAAACAGCAGGTTATCGCCTGAGGCCAAGGCGGCCGCCAGGTTTCGGGCGGCGGCCAGAGGCAAGGCGTCGCCCGCCAGACGTTCGATGCGAACGGGAAAGCTCAGTGGCGGCAGCGTCACCGGTGCATCGCTCATGTCTATGACGACCAGTTCGTCGGGCGGCGTGGCGCTGAGGGACAACCCCTCGACCAATCGGTCCAGATGGGCCTGCCGGTTGCGAACCAGCGTGAGCGCGGACAGGGTGGTCATCGGCGGCTCCACAAATCCAGCCGATAGTTCGGATGCCGCTCGGCGAGATCCACTTTCATGACAGCCGACAATCCAAGCCAGAGGCGTTCCACGGCGTCGTCGGCGGTCTGGGGATAGTCGGTCTCGCCCGTCCAGTGCACCAGAAGGACGCGTCCGCCCTCGACCAGGCCATCGGCGATGCGTTGCGTCGCAAGGTCCAGATCGGCGTGGCTCCAGTAATAAGCCACTTCGGACAGGACGACGAGATCCAGCCCGTCCAGAGCCGGACAGTCCCGGGGGAAGGCCTCGGCCTCGAACCGGACGTTCGGCCGCCCCGACAGACGCTGGCGCGCTCGCTCCAGGGCGGTCGGGCTGACGTCGATCGCCAACAGATGATCGCAGACGGCGCTCAGCCGCTCGGTCAGGACGCCGCCCGCACAACCGACCTCGAGCGCAAAAGCCGCTCGCCGTACCGACAGAGCGGCGATGGTGCGATCGAACTTGGCCGCCTCATAGGGACTGGAGGCCAGACTCCATGGATCGGCGTCCCCGGCGAAGATGCCTTCGAAATAGGCGGCGGGAAGCGAGCGTTCAGCCATAGGCGTCGCACCGATAAAGGGTGTCCGAGGCGGCGCGCAGCCCCCTCTCCTTCTCAAGCCGGAACCCTTGGCCGAACATCGGCGTCAACTGACTTTGATGGCTCGATAAGGCGTACGATCTGAGGCCGGCCCTTAGAGGTCGCGTCGTGATCCGCAGTTTCGACCCGGGCGGAGCCGCCCCCCACACGACATAATCGAACACGGCGACCGGCCGGCAGGCTATTCGGGCCGCGCGGCGCGCCAGCTGGGCCGCCGCCTGGTGATCGCAATGGGGATCGTCAGGACCCGTCACGGCGATCGCATCGACGCGCCGCTCGCGGCACAAAGCCGCGAGACGACGCGCGCTCGCTTCGAACATCATGCTGCCGGCAGAAGCGGGCTGGGCGTCGGGCCAATCCAGAAACACGGGCGGCGCCGCCGCATCCCCCGCCAACCGTCGAACGGCGCGCCCTGCCTCCAGGCGTCGGGTCCGGATAAGCCTCGCACGGGAGGCCGCATCCGAATGATCGTGCGAACCCGCACCGTCGGTGAGGATCACGACGCCCGCCAACCGCCCAGCCTCGGCCGCCTGATGGATCAAGGCGCCGGCGCCCAGCGTCTCGTCGTCGGCATGCGGGGCGATGACCAGCCACCGCGCGGATCGCCAGGGCGAACGCTCCAGCGCCAGGGTCGCCAGCCGGCCGGTTTTCTCGCTCACCATAGGGCGTCGCCCTCGCCCCAGAGATCGCGATCCAGCCAGGTCTTGGCCGCTTGGTCCTTCGCATAGTCGGGTCCGGCCTGCCGAAGATAGAGGCTGAGATCACGGGTGATCTTGTCGATGCGCTCGCCGTCGAAGGCGCTGCGTGTCCCGACCGACCGCGCCGCCAACTCCATGACATCCAGGGCGCTGCGTTCGACGACGCCGCGCGTGGCGCGGGCGAAATCCCCGGCGTCCGGCGCTTCGGACGCCGCGCGGATCGCGGCTTCGCGGACCCAGAGCCAGGCCGTCCGCGTCGCAACGACCGCGTCGGCGAAGCGCGCGCGCTGGATGGGATCGGCGCGGGCGGCGTCGGACAGCGCGTCGCGCATCGCCATGACCAGGCCTTCGACGCCGCCCAACTGCACCGCCGTGAACCGCCAGGCCCCGGCCGTGAAACGCGGTTCGCGATCATAGTCTCCGGGACGTCCGAGCCGCTGATCGGCATCGACCGTCAACTCGGTCACCTCATAGCGCCCGCTGGTCGTCGCGCGCATGCCGCGGACGCGCCACCCGCTCAGATCAGCCCTCTTCGGGTCGTTCGCCGGCACGACGATCAGCTGGCGTTCGCCCTGTTCCGGCTTTGCGGTAATGATCGCATATTCCAGGCCGCCTGCGCCGGTCGCGAACATCTTGTCGCCCTGCAGCCGGTCGCCGACCAGACGAACGCCGGGCGGCGGCTCCGTCGCCCAGACGCCGAACCAGCCCCCCTGCGCAAGGATCTTGCCGAGCCAAGCCTTCTGGGCCGGGTCCGCGTACCAGTCGAACAGCGCCAAGGCGTTGACGTGTCCTTCGAACAATCGGCCGACGCTGAGATCCGACCGCCCCACGCTTCGTAAAGCGCCCATCAAGGCCAAGGCCTTTTGGACTGGATCGTCATAGGCCGTTCCGCCGCTTTGAACCGGAGCGAACCGCCGACCCCAACCCTCCGAGGCGAGCAGCGTCAGACTGTCGGCGGGATATCTCGGCGCAGCGTCGTAGCGCGCACCGAGCGCCGCCAATCTAACCTCAAGGTCTAGAGGCGATGACGCGGTCGGCGTTGTTTCCAGGGCTGTCATCGGCGTGCCTCGAGCTCTGATGCGAGGTCGACAAGCCAGGGTCCGGCGGCGCCGAGTCCCTGCCCGCTGATCTGCTGCCGATCAGCGGGCGACAGTGCGAGTGCTGACTGAAGGATGCCCGGCCATTGCTGCGCCTGCGGCCACTGCGCCAGGACGATCGAAGCGCCAAGTGTCGCCAACCGCTCGGCCTTCGCGACCTGCTCATTATAGGCGCGAGGCTCGGGAAGACAGACAAAGGGTTTATCGGCCGAAATCACCGCATTCAGCAGGCCGTCTCCCGCGCCTCCGACGATGACCTCCGCCTTGTCGATCTCGTCGCCGATGGCGTCGATCCAGCCCGCCAGCTTCAGGTTCGGCGGTATGACCGGCGGAGGCTCGATCGGCCCAACGCCGGTCCACATCTTCTCGGGCGTCGCCTCCGCAGCCGCCGCCAGCTTGGCGCCATCCAGCGGATCGCCACCTCGCCCATGAACGACCAGGACGCCTGATCCACGCTTCGGTCCCGAATAGCGTTGGGGGGCGAAGTAGTGCGTCTTGTCCCGCACCTCGCTGGCCCCCATCCCATCCAGCTGCTCATGGAAGGGCGCAAGCAAGGCTTCTGCGCCGCGGAAGGCGTCTAGATGCGCCGGGTCCGATCGATCCCCCGCGAGGCGGACATAGACCACAGGCGTCGCACACAGCCGGGCCAGCATCGCCATTTCGACCGACACATCGATAACAACCAGAGCCGGCTTGGCGTCGCTGATCCACTGAGCGAACCGGGCGGTTCGCGCGCGGACGCCCGCGTGATGATAGGGGGCGTAATGCAGCGCCTGAGGCCGGACAGGCGCTTCATCCTGGCCGGAGAAGCGGTCTCCCTTATGGGGTCTGTCATCGTCCAAATCCACGCAGGTGATGTCTCCTGTTCGCCCCTTCAGTCCCGTTCCAAGCAGGACAAATCGTCCGGGCGCAGCGGCGGCGATTTCCAGTGCGCGCTGGCGGTGGCCGTCGCCCTGGTGATGGACGTAATATCCGATCGGAGCCCTCACGCTGCGGCTCTCTCAAGGCCGTCGGCCCAACCTCGTAAATCCATATCGAGCGGCATGGCGGGCAGCTGGGCTTCCAATGCCGGCAGCCGCCTGGCGCTCGCCGCGTCGTGACGCTGATCCCGGCGCCACCTCGCCCGCTGCCGCCAATGCGAAAAGTCCGGCGCCATGATCGGACCGCCGTTCCGCGCCTGATCGAACAAGCGGGTCATAGCCTCCGCCATCCCCCCGGCGGCGCGGCCCGCCGTGCGTGCCGACACTCGGGTCCACACCGCCAAGGGATGCACAAGCCTGGCCCCCTGCGCTTGAGCGGCGATCACAAGCGCCCGATCCTCGCCCGTCGGCTGTTCCGGCACGCCGCCGGCTGACTGATAGGCCGCCGCCGTGATGGCGAGGCTGGCCCCGGTGTGATCGCCATGCCGAGGCGCCGGATCATGCGGCGAAGGGTCGATCTCGTCCTCGATCGCGCGAACTTCACGCCAGTAGGCGTCCCATAGTCGACGCAGAGCCGCGACATCCGCAGAGATCGGTTCCGCTTCATCCAGCACCAGCCGCCCGCCCACCAGATCCGCTCCTGACGCGATGCATGCGAGATTGGCGGCAAGCCAGTTCGGCGGCGGTCGCGTGTCGGCGTCCGTCGAGATCAGAACGCCATTGGATCGATCTCCGAGATGCTTGAGACCGACGGACATGGCCGCGCGCCGCGCCGCGCCGGCATGGGCGCGATGCTCAGGGAAGGTCTGCAGATCGACGACGATGTCCAGTCGATCCTTCCACCGATCGGCCGCTGCCTGCGCCTGAGGGAGTGAACCGTCCGTGGAGTTATTGATGCAGAGCGCGACCGAAATCCGGCCCGGAAGATCCTGCGCGGCCAGGGCGGCCAGAAGCACGGGAAGACGCCGTTCCTCATTCCGCACGGGCACGCAAACGCAGAAGGCAGGTTCGCCCGTCATGCGATCAGCCGATCTTCCAGCGCGTCATTGGCCTGCATCTGCCCTGCCGCGGCCGCCTGGATCATCTCGCCATAGAGCCCTTCATAGGCCGTGATCATCCGGCGCACATCGCAGGCCGCCTCGGCGCGCGCGCGGCAGGCCGACCGAGACAGGCCGACCGCCCGGACGATTGCGCGCGCCAGATCCTGCACATCGTCCGGGCGCGCCAGGGCGCCGCACTCGGATGTCAGAATCTCGGGAATGGCGCCCCGCGCGAAGGCGGCGACGGGCGTTCCGCACGCCAGCGCTTCGGCCACCACCAACCCATAGGGTTCGTCCCAGCGCGGCGTGCAGACGAAGGCGGCCGCCTGTCCGATCTCCTGCGAAAGCCTTTCGTGATCGAGGTGGCCGAGATAGGTGGTTTCGCGCGTCAACCTCGGAGCGATCTCGACATCGAAATAGGCTTGATCCAGGATCGGGCCTGCGAACCGCAGGGCGACACCCGCCAATGCCGCCGCGTCCAGCGCCAGATGCAGACCCTTCTCGGGCACGATCCGCCCATACCAGATCAAATGCCCAGGGTCGTCGTGACGCGCACGCCACGGAAAGCGCTCCAGGTCGATCCCGTTCAGAATGACCTGATCGATCGGCCGCACTGTGCTCCATTGTTCCCGCATCGCCTCGGAAACGCCGACAAACCGCGCGAAGGGCGCGCTCGCTTCGCGGATACCGCTTTCCAACCAGCAAAATGGCGGCGTGTGGAGCGTGGTGACCATCGGCATCGGCAAGGTCTCCGCCATCGAGACCGGCAGATAGTGCAGGCTGTTGTTGTGGATCAGGTCGAATTGGCTGCGGCGAAGACGGCCCATCAAGGACAGATAGGCGTGGTGCTCCCGAAAGAAGGCGACGTCGCCCGCTTCGGCGATCCCGACCTTGGCCATCTCCGTCTGATCGCAGATCGCCTCGAGGCCAAGCGCCGGGTCCGACCGGGTGGCTGCGAAGAGGGTGACGTCATGGCCGTTCAGCCGTAGCTGGCGACAGAGCAGATGGGTGTGCATCTCCAACCCGCCGGCGAAAGGCTCTGCGATCGGATATTTGAGATGTGCAATGACGCCGATGCGCATCCGTACCGCCGTGATAGACAACCCGATCCCCCTAGGATCGGTCCATGGCGTAAAGCCTGAAGGTAAAAGCTACGCCGCGGCTATTCGTTCCTGTGTGCGATAATGATCTCAAGCAGATGGGAGACGTTTGGCCTTTGGAGCCAGCAGAACCAAGCGGATTTGTTCGGAATGATCCGATGCAATCGCGCGAGCGCTGCGGAGCGGTCAGCCTTGGAGCGATAACCTGCCCGGCGACCCCGACGACCTGCATGACTTTCTTCTGAAGATGATGGATCACAGCCTTGTGGCTTTGTCTGACGTCACCGTCGCGGTCGTCCAGCACACCGACCTGAAGCGTGTGACGGAATGCGCTCGTCGTCTTACGCGAGCGCTTTGCCTTGAAACGCTGATTGGCGCGGCCATCCACCGACGGTGGCTGTGGCATTGGGGCGCAAGGACGCGGTAACACCGCTCGCTCAGTTGATCTGTGAACTCTACCTCCGTCTGGAAGCCGTCGCCCTGGCCGAAGACCACGCCTTCCGATGCCCTCTGACCCAATCGGAGCTGGCGGACATGCTGGGCATGTCGAGGGTCCATGTGAACCGCTCGCTCAAGGCCCTTCTTGATACGGGCTTGGTACGATGGCGGAATGGTCAGGTGTCGATCCACGACTAGACGGTGCTGACCGAGCGCGTCCCCTTCGACGGGGGGACTAACGTCTGCGTTCTCTCGACCGTGCTCGGAGCCATCGATCTGGGCTATCGCATAGTGGTGGTCAGCGACGGGGCCTTGCAGTTCGGCTGATCAGCCTCACGGTCACCTTCTGGCGCTCTACAGCGACCGCTTCAGTCTGCAGATCGAAATTGCCGAATGCAGAGAGGTGCTGGAGGCTTGGGTTGCATGACCGTCCATCCTCCCGTTTTACGCTATCAGATCCGCTACCGTGATGGCGGAGAGCCTGAGACCGTGATCTCAAACGACATGGCTTACGCCATGACCAGGCGTCTCAGCGCGCAAAAGCGCTGGGTCAGGCTGTCGCCCTGTGGTGCGATGGTCGGTGGATCGCCGACGTCGATTCAGCCCCGTCGTTCCTCTCGTTAGACTTGATCACAAAGCTCATCCATGCTGGCATCTATGTATTCGGCGCACCGGTCCGAGACCGGTGACGGGCTGATCTAGGTTCCGGACTCAATCGGCATCCACCAAGTGACGGCGGCGGCGATAAGCACGGCGGACAGGAAGTTGTCGGCCCGTTTGTCGTATCGGGTTGCGATGCGCCGGAAGTCCTTGATGCGGCAGAACATCCGTTCGACGGCGTTGCGGTGCCGATAGGCAACGGGGTCGTAGATGTGGGGATGTTTGCGCGTCGGGTTGGGCGGGATGACGGGTGCGCAGCCTCGTTCGGCGAGCCAGTCGCACAACTTGCGGGCGTCGTAGGCGCGGTCGGCCAGGAGCTTGCGAGGCGTCGGCACAATCCTGAGCAACGCCGCAGCTCCGACGAGGTCATGGGTGTTCCCAGCCGTCAGAACCAGGCTCGGGGCCGGCCCAGGTCGTCGGTCAGGGCGTGAATCTTCGTCGTCCGACCGCCACCGGAGGCTCCGATGGCGTTGTCGAAGGCCCCCGTTTTGCGCCCGCCGCCGAGCGGTGGGCTTTCACGTAGGTGGCGTCTATCGCGCCAGTGAACACGTCGCTCTTGCCGGTCAGGGCGTAGAAGATCTCGCTCCAAACGCCCTGTCGGCTCCAGCGATTGAAGCGGTTGTATACCGTCGTGTACGGCCCGTACTCGGTCGGACAGTCCCGCCATCGGGCGCCCGACCGCAGCATGTGGACGATCCCGCTGATCACCCGGCGATCATCTACACGCCGCGCGCCGCTACGGCCTCTCGGCAGATGCGGCTCGATCGCCGCCCACTCCACATCCGACAACCAGTAAACGGACTTCGACTTCGCCATCCGGAGCACCTCCGGAATCTTGGAATCAGCCTTCGCAGTCCAATGCAAGCTGATTGAGTACGGAGCCTAGGCCGCCTCGGCCGCGATCGCTTCTGCGAACGTTGGAGACCGCGGGCGATAGTGACAGCAGGCCATGCTCGCGAGAACGGCCTCATCCTTCAAAAGGATTCGTCCCCTCACGGTGCGTAGGGCGCCGGCGGCGCGAAGGCTCTGACACGCCTGATTGATGCTGGATCGGCGCAGGCTCAGCAAAGCTCCAATATTCGATTGTGACAGAGCGATCTCGAAGCCACTGGTAGCGCGATGAATATCCAGAAGAAAGCTGGCGACGCGAGAGATTGACCCATGCGACATGGCGCAATTCAAACGCGCCTCCATCAACTTCAGTCGCTTGACGCCGCCAGCAAGAAGAAATCGAACGCCTTCGTCACCCGCTTCCCGGCAGAAGGCCGCCACGGGCGCCCGGTAGACCAAGCCGTTCGACAGCCAAAGCCCCGGGCTTCCCCCTGCGATGTCGATCAGATCGCCCGCTGCAGCGACGCCGCAATGGGTCCCCCGCTTCCCGTCATCGAGAAGAAGACAGCCTTCGAGAACGACAGCGATCTCGCCTTCCGGACAATAGGGTGCGCCCGACGTAACGGCAGTGATCTCTCCAAGGCGCAGCGCGCGACTGCGACTGTCGAAGGAAAGCGTATCGAACGCCCGCCACAACGAAAGGATTTCCTCGCGCAGCTCTAGACATGGCGAGGTCTCGCCGGACGGTGTCGCTGGATCGAGCATGACCCATTCTGCCACACTTTCCGCGCGTTGCGCACTTACATGAGTTAACTGACACCCCGTCTTCGATCAGCTCGGTCGTTGTCCCTGCGCCAGGTCCTGCCCCTAGATCAGCGCCGGTCACAGGATTGTTGTCGGGGTCAAAGACTGTTCGGGCCGCGAAGGCCTGGACCGCGGCGGTGTGCAGTTCGCCCAGTGAAACGCTGGTGGAGCCGTCGCCGCCGTCCACAGCGCCCTGCTGTTCACGGTCGTCGATGAATTCCCATTGCTCCCCCTCATTCCAAGGTCCGCGGACATCGCCCTCTCCTTGGGACATGTTGTAGTATTTGTCAGCGAAGGCGGGCAGCCCGACCAATTTGCCCGCCGGGAAGTTCGGCTCCATGGCGTAGAGGGCCTTCTCGAAGGACTTCTGATGCGCCACTTCGCGCGTCATCAGGAAGTTCAAGGCGTCCTTCACGCCGGGATCGTCAGGCGTTCATAGTCGATTTTGGCCCCCGAATCGGCGGCGATGTTTGAGCGTAGATCGCAGGCGGGATCGCCGATCGAGTCGATGTAGGCGGCGGTCCACGGGACACCGGCGGAGTTGATGAGGGCAGGCGCGCCGCCATAGAGAATGGACGTCGTGTGGCTTTCACCGCCGCTGTTCAGCGAGGCGTACACATCCGCCTCTTGCATCGCGGCTTCAGCCATTTGGCCTTTCACGCCCCGGTTCAGCATGGACACGATCGAGCCGATGACCTCGAGGTGGCTCAACTCTTCCGAGGTGATGTCTAGCAGCAAGTCTTTGCGGCCCGGATCTTCATCCGCCAAAGCCTGTGTGAAGTAGCGCATGGCGGCGGCGACCGCGCCCTGCGGCCTTCCGAATCGCTCAAGCATCAGGGTGGCGAGACTCGGGTTCGGTTCGGATTGCCTGACCGTATACATCAGGCGCTTGTTGTGCATGAACATGGCTGGCTCCTTGGGTTGAAGTCGCGCTAACCGGGCCATTCCGAGTGCTCTTTCGAAGGTCGGTTTTCGGACCTTGAATCGTTTTACTGCCGAGCACGGACGTCGGTTGTGCCCGTTATTGGACACTAGGAACGGACAACTCCGAGCGGCTCTTGAACCTTCTTTCACAGGAGGTTTGATGTCCCTCATCGACAAGGCGCTCGCAGCCGTCACCCCACAGCCTGACGACGAGACGCGCAAGGCGGCGACGGAAAATGCCCGCGCCGCCTCCCAGGAAGGAGACTGGCTTTCGCTGGTGCTCGATCATCACGACGCTATCCGCGCCGCCTTCGCCAGCGGCCGAACGGCCAAGACCACCGTCGAAAAAAGCACGGCTCGCGATGCGCTCGCCGTCGTGCTGAACGGCCATGCGCTGGCCGAGGAGCTGGTCCTCTATCCCGCCCTCGGCCAGGCTGGCGAAAAGATGCACGCGGCCCACGCCTATCTCGAGCAGACGACCACGAAGGCTCAGATGGCTGAGCTTGAAAACATTGCGCCCTCGAAGCCCGCCTGGCTGGAAAAATGGGCCCACATCGAAGGCTCCGTTCTCACCCATATGTTCGAGGAAGAAAGCGATTGGTTCCTGACGCTGAAGGCGAAAGGCGACCACCAGGTCCGTCTGGCCTCGCGTTACGCCGAAGAGTTCGAACGCTACGCTGGCGCGGCCCAGTCTCGAGCCGCCTGATCCCGACCGTCCAACATCAAGGAAGCATCGACGATGTCCGCCCCCCTCTCAACCGACGCCGATGTGCAATCGCCGGCCTTCAACGACAAGGATGATGTAGAGGGCGCCTACGACGCCACCAGCATCCGCGCCGTCATGATCAATCGGCCGCGTCAGGCGCTGTATGACTACTGGCGCGATTTCAGAAACCTGCCTCGCTTCATGGAGAACTTGAAGTCTGTCGATCTTCTCGATGACGTTCGGTCCAGCTGGACCGTCGCAGGCCCCGCCGGTGCGGAAATCGAACTCGTCAGCGAGATCACCGAAGATCGTCCCGGTGAATACATCGCTTGGCGCTCCACCGAAGACAGCGACGTCGATCACGAGGGCTGGATCGAGTTTCGCGACAACGCCTTCGGCCGAGGCACCGAGGTCCGTGTCCTGATCAGCTACGACCCGCCGGCGGGCGCCGTCGGTAAACTGGTCGCCAAGGTGATGCAGCGCGAGCCCCGGGTCCAGGCCCGGCGCGAGCTGCGACGTTTCAAACAGCTGATGGAGACGGGCGAAATCTCGACGTCTAAGGCTCCCGACGCGGCGCCGCGCGCCGACCGTCATTTCTGATCCAGGAAGGAATTCCCATGCGCGCCCTGACTTGGCACGGCAAACACAATGTTCAGGTGGACACGGTCCCCGATCCTCAGATCGTCAATCCCCGCGATGCGATCATCAAGATTACGGCGACCGCCATCTGCGGATCAGACCTGCACCTCTACGACAGCGTGATCCCCGGCATGTCCAATGGCGACATCCTCGGCCATGAGTTCATGGGCGAGGTCGTCGAGATCGGCCGGGGCAACACGAGCCTTCAGGTTGGCCAGAAGGTCGTCGTCCCCTTCGTGATCGCCTGCGGCTCGTGTTTCCATTGCGGCAAGCAGCAGTTCTCGGCCTGTGACAACTCCAATCCCGCCGACAAGTCCGACGCATCCGAGATCGCCTACGGTTACCCGGCCGCCGGGCTGTTCGGCTATTCACACCTGACCGGCGGCTATGCGGGCGGCCAGGCGGAATATGTCCGCGTCCCCTATTCCGACGTCGGCCCGATCGTGGTGCCGGACGGGATCGAGGATGAGCGGGTCCTGTTCCTGTCCGACATCTTCCCCACAGGTTGGATGGCGGCTGAGAACGCGGAGATCGAGCCCGGCGACACGGTGGCGATCTGGGGCTGTGGCCCCGTCGGCCTGTTCGCGATCAAGAGCGCCAGATTGATGGGCGCCGGCCGCATCATCGCCATCGACCATCATCCACGCCGACTGGAGCTCGCCAAGGCGAACGGCGCGGAAGTCCTCAACTATCATGAGGTCAAGGTTCGAGAAGCCCTGATGGAGATGACCGCCGGCATCGGGCCGGACGCCTGCATCGACGCGGTCGGTATGGAGGCGCATGGATTCTCTCCGGACAACATCATCGATGCGGTGAAGCAGGAAACCAAGCTGGGCACGGATCGCCAACATGTCCTGCGCGAGACGATTATGGCGTGTCGCAAGGGCGGCCGCGTTTCGATTCCCGGCGTGTATGGCGGGATCGGCGACAAGCTGCCGATCGGCGCCCTCATGCAGAAGGGTCTGACGATCAAGACCGGCCAGACCCATGTGCAGAAATATCTGCCGCAGCTCCTTGAGTTGGTCATGGACGGCAAGATCGACACGACGGATCTGATCAGCCACCGTCTCCCGCTTGAGCAGGCGCCAGAGGCCTACAAGAACTTCCATGATAATCCGAACGAATGGACGAAGGTTGTGCTGAAGCCGCACGGCTGATCAACGGCCTTCGTTTGAGACCCAATGCCGTGGAGACAACGGGCAGCCAGACGCCTGAGCGCACCACGGTCGGAGCCCGTGGTTGTTTTCAGGATGTCTGGCAGGAACAGGACAGGTTCGGCGAGCCTTTGGGTAAGCCATGACGCATAACTCGCTGCTCGCCGAACGCCTCAGATCCGGTTTCAGCCCGCCGGCCACATCAGACGCTGACGGGAGCGCCGTCTGTGGGCAATGCTGAGCAGGTCGTAACGCTTCTCGGCGACTCTCTAACCGCCGGCTACGGCCTTAAGCCGGCCGAAAGCTTGCCGCGACAACTCGCGGCGCAACTAGCGACCGAAACGCCACCGGTTCGCGTCATCGGCGCTGGCGTGTCCGGCGACACGACAACGGACGGCCTGAGACGGGTCGATCGGGACGTACCGGCCCAAACGGATCTTTGCGTCGTCGCCCTGGGCGCCAACGACATGATGCAACTGGTCCCTGCCGCTCATGTCAGGGATAATCTGCTGTCGATCATCGACAAACTCCAGCAGCGCAACATCCCCGTTTTGCTGTGCGGCATGCGGGCGCCGCTCTGGTTCGGCGCCTACGCCTGGGCGTTCGACGCCGTCTATCCCGAGGTCGCTCGCACGGCGAACGTGCCCCTGATGCCGTTCCTGATGGACGGTGTTGCGTTGCACCCGGCCTATGTCCTGCCGGACCGAATCCATCCCAACGCCGCCGGCGTGGGAAAGATGACTGACGCCCTCGCACCCCCTGTGCGCGCCGCCTTGGCGGCCTTGCGGACACGGTGACCGGATGCGGCTGGCCACCTTCAACATCAATGGCGTCAATCGTCGCCTGCCCAATCTGCTCGCCTGGCTTGAACAGGCCCAGCCGGACGTGGTCTGCCTTCAGGAGCTGAAGGCGACCGACAGCCAATTTCCGAATGCCGAGATCAAGGCGGCCGGCTACGCGGCGGCCTGGGTTGGCGAACAGCGCTGGAACGGCGTCGCCATCCTGAGCCGCATCGGCGAGCCGGTCGTCACCCGACGCCGGTTGCCCGGCGACGCCGACGACCGCCAGGCCCGTTATATCGAAGCGGCGGTCAATGGCGTGTTGATCGGCTGCCTCTATCTGCCTAACGGCAATCCCAGGCCCGGGCCCAAGTTCGACTACAAGCTCGCCTGGGCCCGACGGCTCACCGCTCACGCGGCGTCGCTATATTCGACCGAGGCGCCGGTCATTCTCTGCGGCGACTACAATGTCGTCCCGACCGACGCCGACATCTATAATACCCGCTCATGGAAAACCGACGCCCTGCTCCAACCCGAGAGCCGAGCCGCCTTCCAGACCCTGCTCGACCAAGGCTGGACCGACGCCCTGCGCGAGCGCTTCCCGCACGATCCGCCGCCCTGGACCTTCTGGTCCTATTTCCGGGAGGCCTGGTCCCGCGACGCGGGTCTGCGGATCGACCACCTGCTGCTCAACGGACTTGCAGCCGAACGCCTGACCGACGCCGGGGTCGATCGCGCGGTCCGCGGCGTCGAGGGCGCCAGCGACCATGCCCCGGTCTGGATCGACCTCGCTGACTAAGCCGATCCGGACCCTTCCATGCCAGCCGGCCGCGCCATCGATCGTCAGGCGGCCAGGGTCCGGAAGGTGATGGAATAGCGCAAGGCCGTCATCGGCGTGATCGAATGCTCCCAGTCCGCGCGCGCCTCCCCCGACAACCGATAGGCCGAGCCGCACGCCAGCGGCGCATTTCGACGCAGAAAGCCTGCGCCCTCGCGACGGCGCAGCCGCATCACGCAGGGCGCCAGCAGGGAAAGGCCCAGGATCTCGCCGTAGACGGGGCGGTCGCGATGCCAGCCGATGCCGGCGCCCGACGCATATTCATTGACCAGAACCTGGACAAAGGCCGCGCCGTCAAGATCGAGCCGGCCCGCCAAGCGCGCCAGCAAGTGCGAGAGGAACTCCGGCCATCCCGCGCCGTCGGCTGCTCGATCAAAGGCCGCGATCCGGCGATGGCCAAGGTAGCCCAGATGCTCATAGGGCTTGAACGCGAGGGTCTGGAGCGCAGCGACCAGCGCGGCCTGTTCGGGCGCCGACAGGACGTCGACCCAATAGTCGAACCCCGCCACGACCGGCTCAAGGGAAGGCGCCACTCCGAACAGGTCGATCTGCGCGGGTCTAATCACGACAGGGCCAGTTGGTTCGCGGCCGCACCCGTCGTCTCCAGATTGGACAGGCTGACCCCGACCAGCCGCACACCCCGAGTCGGCGGATAGAGGGAGCGGACTAGCAGCCGACTGACGTCGCGCAAGGCCTCGCGGGAGGCCACGGGCTCGGACAGGGACCGGCTGCGGGTCGACTGCTGGAAGTCGGCCCATTTGACCTTGACGGTGACGGTCCGTCCGCGACTGCCCGCCGTCTCGCACCAGACCCAGACCTCGTCGGCCATGGCCGCCACCCCGGCCTCGATCGCCTCGGGCTCGGTGAGGTCGGAGGCGAAGGTGGTTTCCGAGCCGCTCGATTTGCGGGTCCGGTGCGGATTGACCGGCCGATCGTCCTCGCCACGGGCAATGGCGTAGTACCAAGGCCCGGACTTGCCGAAATGATGCTGGAGAAAGGCCAGGGACTGACGGCGCAGATCCGCGCCGGTACGGATTTCCAGTCGCTCCATCTTGGCGGCCGTCACCGGGCCGACGCCATGGAAGCGCCTGACCGGCAAATCCTCGACGAAGGCCTCGCCGCGCCCTGGCGCCACAACGAACTGGCCGTTCGGCTTGTTCTGGTCCGACGCCAGCTTGGCCAGAAACTTGTTGTACGAAATCCCGGCCGAGGCCGTCAGGCCGGTCTCTTCGAGAATCCGCCGCCGAATCGCCTCCGCCGTCGCCGAGGCGGTCCCCAGGCCGCGCCGATCTGAAGTCACATCGAGATAAGCCTCGTCCAGCGACAAGGGTTCGATCAGGTCGGTGTAGTCGGCGAAGATCGCATGGATCTGCGCCGAGACCGCGCGATAGACCTCGAAGCGCGGCGGGGCGAAGACGAGGTCCGGGCATTTGCGCAGGGCGGTTGTGGAGGGCATGGCCGAGCGCACCCCGAACCGCCGCGCCTCATAGCTGGCGGCGGCGACCACGCCGCGCGCCGCCGCGTGCCCCACCGCCACCGGCCGTCCGCGCAGGGCCGGATCGTCCCTCTGTTCGACGGAGGCGAAGAAGGCGTCCATGTCCACATGGACGATCTTGCGGGTGGCGACGCCAGACATGCGCCGTGCATATCAAGACCAGAACAAAAAGAAAACATTTGTCCAAGGCGACGCTTGCCAACGGGTTCGCCCGGGTGCTGTCCGGAAGACCAAACCCCTGCTCAATCCTGATGTCCTACGTCGAGCTTCAAGCCACTTCGCACTTCTCCTTCCTGCGCGGCGCCAGCAGTTGCGAGCGGCTGTTCGAACAGGCGCGGCTGTTCGGGCTCAAGGCCCTGGCCATCGTCGATCGCAACTCCCTGGCCGGGATCGTGCGCGCCCATGAGGCGGCCAAGGCCTCCGGCGTGCGGTTGATCGTCGGCTGCCGGCTTGATCTGATCGATGGGACGGGGGTGCTCGTCTATCCGACCGACCGGCCGGCCTATTCCCGACTGACGCGCCTGCTCTCTCTGGGCAAGCGCCGCGCCGGCAAGGCCAGATGCCATCTCGACTGGTCGGACCTGAAGGACTGGTCGGAGGGCCTGATCGCCATCCTGGTTCCTGACGAGGCGGACGAAGCCTGCGCCGCCAATCTGCGACGGCTGAAGGCGACCTTTCCCGCGGGCGCCTATCTCGCCCTGACGCTGCGACGACGCCCCGGCGATGCGCTGCGGCTGCACGACCTGTCGAGCCTCGCCGTCCAGGCGGGCGTGCCGGCCGTCGTGACCAATGACGTCCTCTTCCACCACCCGGACCAACGCCTGCTGCAGGATGTGGTCACCTGCGTCCGGCACGCCTGTACGATCGACGAACTGGGTTTCCGGCGCGAACGCCATGCGGATCGCTATCTGAAGCCGCCCCACGAGATGCACCGCCTGTTCAAGGCCTATCCCGAGGCGCTTGCCCGCTCGGGCGAGATCGCCGACCGCTGTCGGTTCTCGCTGGACGAGCTGGCCTATCAATACCCCGACGAGGTCTCGACGCCGGGCATGACCCCGCAGCAGACGCTGGAACAGCTGACCTGGGCCGGAGCCGCCGACCGCTATCCGGAAGGGCTGCCGGACAAAGTGCGCAAGACCCTTCGGCACGAACTCGATCTGATCGGCCAGCTCGACTACGCCCCCTATTTCCTGACGGTCCATTCGATCGTCCGGTTCGCCCGCAGCCAGGACATCCTGTGCCAGGGACGCGGCTCGGCCGCCAACTCCGCCGTCTGTTACGTCTTGGGCATCACTTCGATCGACCCGGGCCGCAATGATCTGCTGTTCGAGCGCTTCGTCAGCCAGGAGCGCCGCGAGCCGCCGGACATCGATGTCGATTTCGAGCACGAGCGGCGCGAGATCGTCATGCAGTGGATCTTCGAGACCTACGGCCGCAACCATGCGGCCCTGTGTTCGGTCGTCACTCGCTATCGTTCGCGCGGCGCCCTGCGCGATGTCGGTAAGGCGCTGGGCCTCAGCGAGGACCTGATCAAGACCCTGTCGTCCCAGGTCTGGAGCTATTCCAGCGAGGGCGTCGAGGACAAACATGTCGCGGACCTGAACCTCAATCTGGAGGATCGGCGGCTTCGCCTGGCGCTGGAGCTGTCGCGCCAGCTGATCGGCGCCCCGCGCCACCTCAGCCAGCACCCCGGCGGCTTTGTCCTGACCCACGACCGCCTGGACGACCTGGTCCCGATCGAGCCGGCGGCGATGAAAGACCGCCAGGTCATTGAATGGGACAAGGACGACATCGACGTCCTGAAGTTCATGAAGGTCGATGTGCTGGCGCTCGGCATGCTCAGCTGCATGAAGCGTGGCTTCGACCTCCTGGCCGAGCACAAGGGAATCGCGCTGGACCTCGCCACCATTCCGGCCGAAGACCCCAAGACCTATGCGATGATCCGCAAGGCCGACACGCTCGGGGTCTTCCAGATCGAGAGCCGGGCCCAGATGGCCATGCTCCCGCGCATCAAGCCCCGCACCTTCTACGACCTGGTCATCGAGGTCGCCATCGTCCGTCCCGGGCCGATCCAGGGCGACATGGTCCATCCCTATCTGCGCCGCAGAGAGGGCAAGGAGGACGTCGTCTATCCCAAGCCCGAGCTGGAGAAGGTGCTGGGCAAGACCCTGGGCGTGCCCCTGTTCCAGGAACAGGCGATGCGGGTCGCGATCGAATGCGCCGGCTTCACCGCTTCGGAAGCTGATCAGCTTCGCCGGGCCATGGCGACCTTCAAGTTCACCGGCGGGGTCAGCCATTTCAAGGAAAAGCTGATCAGCGGCATGGTTGAGCGTGGCTACGACGCCTCCTTCGCCGAGAAGACCTTCAGCCAGCTTGAGGGCTTCGGCTCCTACGGCTTTCCGGAAAGCCACGCGGCCTCCTTCGCCCTGATCGCCTATGCATCCTCCTGGCTCAAATGCCATCACCCGGATGTCTTCTGCGCCGCGCTGCTGAACGCCCAGCCCATGGGCTTCTATGCCCCGGCGCAGATCGTCCGTGACGCCCAACAGCACGGCGTCGAGATACGGCCTGTCTGCGTCAACGCCAGCCGCTGGGACTGCACCCTGGAGCCGGCGGGCGACGATAGTCGCTTGGCCGTCCGCCTGGGCCTTCGCATGGTCCGCGGCCTGGTGAACGGCGACGCCGCCCGCCTCCTGGCGGCGCGGACGGACGGCACCTTCCGCTCGGTCGATGACCTGTGGCGACGCGCCGGCGCCCAAGTCGCCAGCCTTGTCCGCCTGGCGGAGGCGGACGCCTTCCGCCCGGCGCTCGACCTCGACCGCCGCGACGCGCTGTGGGCCATCAAGGGTCTGCGCGACGAGCCTCTGCCCCTCTTCGCCGCCGCCGACGCCCGCGACCCGCAACCCGAAATCTCGGAACCCGATCCGGGCCTGAAGCCGATGACGCCCGGACGGGAAGTGGTCGAGGACTACAGCCACATCGGCCTGACCCTGCGCGACCATCCGCTGAGCTTCCTGCGCGGCGATCTGCAGTCACGCCACGTCATGACCTGCGCCGACGGGACCGCCATGCGCGACGGCCGGCTGACGCGCGTGGCAGGCCTCGTGCTGGTCCGTCAGAAGCCCGGCAGCGCCAAGGGGGTCATGTTCATCACCATCGAGGACGAGACCGGCGTGGCCAATCTGGTGATCTGGCCGAGCCTCTACGAACGGCAGCGCCGCATCGTGCTGTCGGCCTCCATGCTCGTCGTCGACGGCAAGGTTCAGCGTGAGGGCGACGTCGTCCACATCGTCGCGACCCAACTTCACGACGGGTCCGCCCTGCTCGCCGCGGTCGGGGATCGGGGCGAGGCCTTCCCCCTGCGCCACGGGCGCGGCGACGAATTCCATCGCGGCGGGTCGCCTGACGTGACCCTGACGTGACCCCCGTTTCTCATCCAGCCATAACGAGAGTCCTAGGTTGATCTGAGCTGTGATCGGCTGGGTTGGCAAGAGGCCGGTCTGCGCAGCCATCAACCAGCGCAGCAGGCCGGCCGATGTGTCCGGTGAGCGCTTCTGCATAAGCCTGCGGCGTCAGCCACCCGAGCTTCGAGTGCGGACGCTGCTCGTTGTAATCGCGTCGCCACGCCTCCAGCACGG
Source organism: Brevundimonas vesicularis (assembly GCF_044807075.1). Lineage (GTDB taxonomy): Bacteria > Pseudomonadota > Alphaproteobacteria > Caulobacterales > Caulobacteraceae > Brevundimonas > Brevundimonas vesicularis_G. The sequence continues at coordinate 2,180,508 of NZ_CP085234.1, read as the reverse complement.
CGCGAGCGTGCGGCAGCGAGCGGAACAGCGTCTCGTTCAGCAGCTCGTCACGCAGCCGCCCGTTGAAGCTTTCGTTGAAGCCGTTCTGCTGGGGCTTGCCCGGCGCGATGTAGTGCCAGCCGACGCCGGTGTCGTCGGCCCAGGCCAGGACCGCGTTCGAGGTGTACTCCGTGCCGTTGTCGCTGACGATGGTGTCGGGCCGCCCTCGCTGCCGGATGACGGCGTCCAACTCCCGCACGACCCGCGCGCCCGACAGCGAGGTGTCGGCCACCAGCGCCAGGCACTCGCGCGTACAGTTATCGATCACCGTCAGGATGCGGAAGCGCCGCCCGTCCGTCAGCTGGTCTGCGACGAAGTCCAGCGACCAGCGCTGGTTGGGCGCCAGCGGCAGGTCCAGCGGTCGCCGCGTGCCCATCGCTCGCTTCCGGCCGCCGCGCCGGCGCACCGTCAGTTGCTCGTCGCGATAGATCCGCTGGACCCGTTTCCTGTTGACCGCATGGCCCTCGCGCCGCAGCAGCACGTGCAGGCGACGATAGCCGAACCGTCGACGTTCCTGGGCCAGGGCCTTCAGCCGGTCGCGCAGAGCGCCGTCGTCCGGGCGCGTCGCCTGATAGCGCACGCTCGTCCGATCGACGCCCAGAACACGGCACGCCCGCCTTTCGCTCATCTCGTAGGCGGCCTGCAGATGGCCAGCCGCCTCGCGATAGCCGGCGGGCGTCACCACTTTTTTCCCAGCAGGTCCTTCAGGGCCACGTTGTCCAGCATCGCGTCCGCCAGCATCCGCTTCAGCCGGGCGTTCTCATCCTCGAGCGCCTTGAGCCGCCGAGCCTCCGACACGTCGAGCCCGCCAAACTTGGCCTTCCATTTGTAAAAGGTCGCCGAGCTGACCCCGTGGCGTCGGCACACCTCCGCCGTCGCTACACCGGCCTCCTGCTCCCGCAGGATCCCGATGATCTGCTCTTCCGTGAACCTCGATCGCTTCATTCTGTCCGTCCTTCGTTGGGCGGACTCTAGCTATTCCTGGAGGAGTTTCAGGGGGTCACGTCACGCCCGATGCGCGAGACGCGCCCCCTCGCGCGATCAAGGTTCGGGACATCTACATTCCCGATCTTCATCTCGACACGATCAAGCCGAAGGCGCGGGACTTTCGGTAGTCGGCCTGCGCGGCCTAAGGCTGGTCCGGATCGCCGTCTCGAGACCGCCATTTCATAATCAGAACCCCTGCCGCCATGATCAGGGCGAAACTGTTCGACACAGCCACAGGGCCAGGCTTGGGTCAGGAAGCCATAGCCACCTAGAGGATGAACCAGGAGACCGTGAGCGAATAGGTTTTGAGTCTTCCCGAAAAGGCGTCGCGCTCTTTCCACATCTTAATGCCGCTTTGGTGCGAAGCGCCCTGTCCTCTCGTGTCGGCAAGGCGCCAGAAGCGGACATTGGCGGCTTTACAAGAACGCGACATAGAAGCTCGGCGTGGGCCTGGTTACTGATTGTTCATTGAGTTCTGATCTAGGCCCGTCGCCGATGTTTGAACAGTTCACCTTCGATGGATAGTGCGAATGTCAGCCAAAACGCCATACGATCCGACATCCGCAGTGTCGCCATCCATTTCAATGTCGAGATAGAGTTTTTTGTTCCTCCCGAGCTAACGGATTTGTTGGCGCCTGACGTCATCGACGCAGGTCAGAACGGAATGTTCCACACACGACCCAGACCCCGCCATAGATAACAGCGAGGCCTGTCAAAATGGCTGCCAAACCTGAGACTTCTGAAAGGCTGGCGCCCATGGCGTTCAGGCGAACAAAGGCCTGAACGGCAGCGGTGGACGGTGAAAGATGCGCGAGCCAGACGAGGCCTTCAGGCATCATGAAATGCGGCCACGCAGCGCCGGACAGGAAGAACAAAGGTGCGGAAGTGCCGACCAGAACCTGCAAGACCCGCTCATGGCGATCGAAAAGCGCGCCTAGAAGCAGACCCACAGCGGCGACCGCCGCTGAAAAAATGGGCGCCAGCAGTAGAACGCCGATCAGGTTGCCGGCGCGGGGATAGTCCTGAAACCAGAACACGAAACCGAAATAGAAGAGGCTGGATGCTGTCCCAATCGCCGTAAGCGCCAGCCACAGACCCAGGCGCGCGCTGCGTTTCAGCCTAGGTGCGCCGGTTTCTCGACGCACGGCTGTGATCACGCCGGCTCCCAGCAATAGCGTCTGCTGCAAGATGATCAAACTAACCGCCGGCACGGCGTAACCGCCGTAGCCCTCCGTCGGGTTGAAGAGGGAAACCTGCTTCAGAGTCGGCGCCAATCTGACGGCGCGGGCGATATCAGGCAGCCCTTTCAACTGCGCCTCGGCGACCTGCGCTGTTGCGGCGGCGACGGCTCTGCCGACAGCCGTGACACGAACCAGATAGCCGCCGTTCAGCCAGATGGCCACGCCCGTCGGCGCCCCCCTGAGCAGATCGGCCTCAAAACGCTGAGGCAGGACGACGACCCCGTCGACCACGCCGCGCCGCATCAGTTCAAAGCCCTCAGCAGGGGATGAAATCACGGCGGCGACCTCGATCTCGCGCGACGCATTCAGGTCTTCGACAAGAGTGCGCGTCAGCGCTGTCTGCGTCGGTGTCGCTATGGCGATGGGCAGTCCCGTCGCGGCCTGTCCGGCATAGGCGGCCGGATAGTAAAAGGCGTAAAGGACGACGGCCAGGATCAGCAGACTGCTGACCGGCCGCGCACGCGGCAGGTTCCGGAACGTCGCGGCGAAGGCGGCGATAACGCCCTGTTGCGGGAGCGGAAAGTTCAAATTCTCCGGCTTGGGGACAAGACGCGCTCGTACCCGGATGAAAAGCGCCGAAACGATCAGACCGAGCACGGTGACGCCGCTCAGAATCATCAAGTCTCGCCATGCCGATGCGGAAGTCGCACCCGCGACCAGCTGGCCCGTCTGCAGCCGTAGATAGTGCGTATAGGGAAGAATATCGCTCCAGATCCGAGCGAAGCGCGGCCCATGGTCCAGCGGGAGAGTGCCGTTGGAAAAGGCGATGGCCGCACCCGAATAGATGGCGGTGGCCGAGAACGCCATATCCACCTCGCCAAGCGCGGCGACCAGAAAAGCCGACAAGACAACGCTCACCGCCATCAAGGCGAGCATGCCAAGGATCAGCAAAGGAAGAGAGCCTGCTACACCCCAGCCCCGGACGCCGCTGAGCCAGGCGATCCAGGCCAACCCCCACAGGCTGAAGACCACGAAGTGCGGAATGAGTCGCCCGATCAGAGCTGTTGTCGTGAAGCCGCTCGTCTCGGCCTCGAAGTGCTTGAAAGAGCCACCCTGCATTTGCCGACCAACCGCCAACACCGCGGAACAAGCCGCCAGCAGATGAAGGACCCCCGGCGCCAGAAGTCCGCCGAGAAAAAGCTCGAAGCTGAGCTGCGGATTGCCGACGATCGACACCTGGACAGCGGGGAGTTGCAATGCGGTTTCGGGCAATCCTCTCTGGCGCGCGCGTTCTTGCAACTGCTGGCCGGCCGCTGATGCGATGGCCGCGCTCTGCCCCAAGGCCGACAAGGCGCCGACCGTCTGGAAGGCGCCATTGAACGACACGGTCACCTGTTCCGGCCGACGAAACGCCCCGTCAGAAAAATCTGCTGGAAAATGAGCGACGCTGTAAATCTCGCCCCGTCGCATCAAGGCCATGGCCTCCGTCATCGTCGCCGGAGCATGGGTCACGCGAACACCGGCGCTCGCCTCCATGTTGCGAATTGCGGCGCGGCTGAAGGCGGAATTGTCTTGATCGACCACGGCGACCGGGGCCTGACGGATCACTCCAGGGGCCAGCATCGCCGCGATGACCATCAGCAGGATCAGCGGCAGGCCAAAAGCAACGAACGCGTCCCACCGTCGGGTCACCAGGACGCGCGCCTCGTCCCGAACGGCCGATACGAAGACGGCCGCGAGGCGTCTCACCGTGCGGACCAATCGAACAGCACGCTCATACCAGGCCTCAGGCCGCTGACAGGTCGAACAGGCTTGGCCTTGACCTGAAAGCTTCGCACGTCATAGCCGCTGGACTGCCGGGTTGAGCGCCAGGTGGCGAACTCGCCCTGAGGATTGATGCCGGTGATCCGGAAGGCGACGTCAGCGAGGCCGAGTGCGGGCACGTCGCCACGCACGATCGCGCCGATTTTCAGATCGCGAAACTGATCCTCGCGCACACTGAAGGTAACCCACGGGTCGCCGATGTCCACGATTGTGAAGACTGGCACGCCCGTGAGCACGAGCTCGCCGACATTGGCAAAACGCTCCGCAACCTCGCCATCGTTTGGCGCAAGCAGTCGTGTCTCACCCTGGAGGCTTTGGACCTCGGCGACGGCGGCCTGCGCGCCTTGCACATTGGCGTCGGCAACGGATTTTTCCTGCGGCCGTGTCCCTGCCAACGCCTTCAGATACTGCTGACGAGCGGCTTCAGACTGCGAGGCTGTAGCAGCGCGAGCGGCCACGGCTTCGTCACGGCGTTGAGCGGAAATCACGCCTTCGGCGAACAGGTTCTCCGCCCGCCGCGCAGTCTGGTCCGCCAAACGAGCCGTCGCCTGGGCGGCGCGCCAGACGGACTCGACCGACTGCACATCCTCGCGGCGAGCGCCTTCGCGGCTCATCGACTGAATGGCCTCACTCGACTGAAGCAAGGCCCGGGCCTGAGCCTCCTTTGCTGCAACCTCCGGGCTGCTCATCAGAGCCAGCTCTTGACCTGCCTTCACTTGATCGCCCTCTGACGCCAGGAAGCGCTCCACGCGGCTGGGCACCTTGGTCGCAACGGTAAAGGTCTCCGCCTCAACCATGCCCTGAACCTGATCCTTGGCAGGACGGGCCGCCAGGAAGAGGCCCACGACGATGAAACCGATCAGCAGTACGAGGCCGACGCCCACGATCACAGGCAGAATACGTCGCCGTGCAGACGTACGACTGGCCGCGATCGTCGGCGCACCGTTTGTCGGGGCATCGGCAAAGGGAGGCGTCTCGCTCATGGCGCGCTTATCCGGTCTTCGCGTTGCAGATAGTCGTTCAAGGTCAGATCGCTTCCCGACGCCGCCAGCAAGGCGGCCAGGCTGAGATCATATTCGTAAGCTGCTGCTGCGCGTTGCAAACGCGCGGCCCCCAGAAGATTGCGGGCGTCCACGACCGAGGCGGCTGTGGCCTCGCCTTCACGGAACCCAACCTCCTGAACTCTAAGATTCTCGCTGGCGGCCTCTAGGCTGCTGTCCATGCTCAGAAACTGACGACGCGCCAACTCCCCCTGATTATACGCTCGCGTGACCAGCAATCGGGCGTCGTCTCGGGCCTGTCGTTCCACCTCCGCAGCAGCCGAGGCCTGAGCGCGCGCTGCGCCCAGCATGCGTCGTCGATCCACCGTCGAAATCAGAGTGTAACGGGCGCCGATCCCAACCGCCCAATCCGGCTCGGTCGGCAGAGCGTCGTCTGGGTTCAGGTTGTAGGTTCCGAATGCATAGACGGACGGCTTCATTCGTGACGCCGCGAGATCGGCGCCCGCCTCGGCCAGATCGCGCCCGGCTTGAGCCTGCGCAAGGCGAGCGTTCGCCTGGCTTGCCTGGTCAAGAAACACGCCGGCTGGACCGATTGGGTCACGGTTTACGAACAGGGGCGTGGTCGGAACGACGGTGCCATTGGTGTCAACAATCCTGGCGAGGGACGCCACGGCGTTGTCGTGCTCCAGTTCGGCCCTGTTGACCTGCCGCTGAGCCGCATCGCGGGCGACTTCGACCTGAAGCGTCTGGGCGTGGCTGAGCACGCCTTGCGATTCCAACAGTCGAGCGTTGCGCAAATGCAGATCGAAGCCGTCACGGGTCTCGCGTGCGATCTTCAGCGCTTCGGCGGCCAGCACCTGGCCAAAGTACGCCCGCGCCAGATTGACGTCCTCCAGACTGACCGCTTCCTGCTGCTTCGCCTGCGCCAGCTCCACATTGGCCGCCGCCGCTCGCCGGAGAGCTGGAATCGCGCCGCCGGTGTAGATCGGTTGAAGCGCGGTCACCGTGGGGCGAAAGGTCGTGTCGTCGACCTGCAATCGGACGTCTTGCGGCAAGGCGGCGAAAATTTCGGGAAGCGCCGCTTCCAGCCGCTGGCCGACACTCTGCAACACGTCACCCGGCACACCGGGCAAATCCGCGATGAGCCCAGGAATGGCGGCGCCGAGCTCGGCCTGTGCGCGGTCCAGCGTGTCGCCCAGCGAGAGATCGAATGTCTTGCGATAACGGATCAACTGAGCATCGAGCGCTACGGTCGGCCGATTCAGCCCGGCAGCCACATCCGCCTGGGCCTTGGCGGCCTGCATCCCATAGCCCGCAGCGCGACCGAGACTGGAGTTGGAGCGAATACGTTGCTGAGCGGCCGCATAGGTCAGAGCGACTGTAGCGTCGCCTTGGGCCGCCTCTTGGGGTGCGGCCTGAACTTGGGAGACCGCCGCAAGGGCGTTCGGCGCTGATCCGGCCAAAATGCCCACAGCAACCCAGCCGATCCAAGCTGCACGCATCGTTTCACCCCGCCTTCACGAACGACCAACTAACTCAAGCGCGGCCGTTACGTCCAGCAACTGGCGTTGCGAAATCGGCCAAAGGTCCAGCCCTATCCTCGTTATCGAGCGGACGCCGTTGAAAGTTAATTGGCTAGAAGCTGACATCCCTTAGTTCGCCTTGGAGTCAGGAGCGCCCTCTACCGCGGCACTGTTGAAAGTCATGGGCGCGAAAACGATGAAGTGAGCGGCGATCGCGCCAGTCAGTATCGCGGCGCATTCGGTCATCCCCAGAAGCTACTTGACTGCCCTGTGGCTCCCTGCCGGGGTAGGGTTGGCGGAGTATCCATAGACTAGGAGACCTTTGCAGTATCCTCGACCCACTCATTCATCGCGTCGGGGGCTCATCTCCCCCGGGAAGGCAGCTGAGTGCACCAACGTCGAGACGCAGCGGTAAGCCCAGATGAAGATCTATCGTAGCCTACGTCGAGTTCTGTCATCAGCCTCACGGCTGCGTCTGCAGTTTAAAGGCTCATGACTACGATGCGCGTGCCTATCATCGCCGATGAACAGGCCCGGCTCGACGATGCCAAGCTGTGACAACAAGTGTGACAACAGTGCCAAATTGCAAAGGGGCCGTCCGAAGACGACCCCTTCAACTGACCAATTTCCTTACAGGAAATGGTCGGAGCGACAGGATTCGAACCTGCGACCCCTTGACCCCCAGTCAAGTGCGCTACCAGGCTGCGCCACGCTCCGAAGGCGCTCCCTATAGACGGGGGGACCGCTGTCCGCAAACGCTAAAACGACTTTTCCACCTACCGTGAAAGAACGGCGTCCAGACGCGCTTTGGCCTGCTCGAGATCAGCCAGAACCCGATGCAATTTCGAGGTTTCGGCCTGCGTGACATCGGAAGTCGCCGCAGAGATCGTGACATCGCCGTCGTCGATCAGCGCGGCGGCCTCCGCGCCGATCAGCTTTTTCAGCCCCTGTTCCTTGTGCAGGCGCTGGACGCCGCGAATCGTCAGCCCGTCATCGTGCAGCAGACGTTTGACCGCCTTCAGCACCGCGATGTCCTGAGGCCGGTAGAACCGCCGACCGCCGGCCCGTTTCACAGGCGTGACGAAATCGAACTTCGTTTCCCAGAACCGCAGGACATGCTGGGGCGCGCCGACCTCTTCGGCCGCTTCGGAAATGGTTCGGAAGGCGTCGGCGCTCTTGGCCACCGCGATCAGGCCTCGACGACGGCGTCGTGGACCCGGCTTTTCATGATTTGCGAAGCGCGGAAGCTGATGACCCGGCGCGGATTGATCGCCGCCGGTTCGCCCGTCTTGGGATTGCGGCCCATCCGCGCGCGCTTCTCACGCACCTGGAAAACGCCGAAGCCGGACAGTTTCACCGTCTCGCCGCGTTCCAGCGATTCGACAATCAGTTCCAGGGTGCGCTCGACCAAGCTGGAGCATTCATGACGCGACAGGCCGACCTCTTCATGCACGGCTTCGCACAAGTCGGCGCGCGTCACGGTCTGTTGGCCTGCCATTGTATCCCCGCTGTCCTGCGATCCGCTCGCATCCATAGGGGCGCAAAGCCCCCGAAAAATCAATGCCTCGATGTCGATTAGAGCCGAAGCGCGCACGCGCCCCAGGTGAGGCCGCCGCCCATGGCTTCAAGCAGCACCATATCGCCCTTCTTGATCCGCCCATCTTGGATCGCAGCATCCAGCGCCAGCGGGATCGAGGCCGCCGAGGTGTTGGCGTGCATCGCCACGGTCGAGATCACCTTGTTCTCGTCCAGACCCAACCGGTCGCCGACGCCTTTGATGATTCGCTGATTGGCCTGATGCGGCACGAACCAGTCGACATCCGCGATCTGGATGTCGGCGGCGGCGCAGGCGGCGGTGATGCCTTCTGCGATGTTCACGACGGCATGGCGGAAGACCTGGTTTCCGGCCATGCGAAGATGGCCAACGGTGCCGGTCGTCGCCGGGCCGCCATCGACATAGAGCAGATCGGTCTTGGATCCGTCGGCCCGCAAGGCGAAGCCCAGCATGCCCTGGTCGTCAGACGTCCCCTGCCCTTCGCGCGGTTCCAGCACCACGGCGCCGGCCCCGTCGCCGAACAGGACGCAGGTGGTCCGGTCGGTCCAGTCCATCAGCCGCGTCATCTCCTCGGCCCCGATCACCAGAGCGCATTTCGACAGACCGCGCGCCACGAAGCCGTCGGCGACGCTCAGCGCATAGACGAAACCGGAGCAGACGGCTTGTACATCGAAAGCGATGCCGACGCCCGCGCCCAGCTTGGCCTGGACGATCGACGCGACCGCCGGGAAGGTCATGTCGGGCGTGGTGGTGGCCACGATAATCAGATCGACGTCTGACGCCGCCTTGCCCGCGTCGGCGAGCGCCTTCCTGGCAGCTTCGACCGCCAGATCGCTGGTCGGCTGGTCGTCGCGCGCCTTGTGACGCTGCTTGATGCCGGTGCGCTCCTGGATCCATTCGTCGGAGGTGTCGACGAACTTGGCCAGGTCGGCGTTGGTGACGACCTCGTCCGGCAGATAGGAGCCAACGCCGGTCACGGCGCTGCGGGTGACGGTCATTGGAGGGGTTCTCCCACGGCTGCGGCGGGCTTGGCGGCATGGTCGAACACCGCGTCCAGCTTGCCTAGGTTGTCCCCCACCTTGCTCATATAGTCGCTGCGGGCCAGATCGACAGCGATGCGGATCGCATTGCCGAACCCCTTGGCGTCGGCGCCGCCATGGCTCTTCACCACGATGCCGTTCAGACCCAGCAGGGGTCCACCATTGATGGCGCTGGGATCGATCTTCTGGCGCATTTTCTTCAACGCCGGCATGGCGATGACGGCGCCCAGCTTGGATTGCAGGTTCGAGGTCAGGGCCTCTTTCAACAGGGCCGAAATATAGCGCGCCGTGCCTTCGGCGGTCTTCAGCGCGATGTTCCCGGTGAATCCGTCGGTGACGACCACGTCCACCGTGCCCCTGGCGATATCGTCGCCCTCAACGAAGCCGTGATAGTTCAGGTCGAACGGCCCGTCGCGCAGGATGGCGTGCGCCTCCTTGACCTGTTCGTTGCCCTTCATGTCTTCCGAACCGACGTTCAACAGGCCGATGGTTGGGCGGGCGATGCCGCGCACGGCCGACTGGAAGGCTTCGCCCATGATGGCGAACTCGACCAGCTGCTCCGCATCGCTGCCGATGTTGGCGCCGACGTCCAGAACCGCCGTATGGCCCTTGAAGGTGGGCCAGCTGGCGACGATGGCCGGACGCTCAAGCCCGGGCGCAGACATGCGCAGAATCAGTTTTGAGATCGCCATCAGGGCGCCGGTGTTGCCGGCCGAGACGACGCCGCCCGCCTGACCCGTCTTCACCGCCTCGATGGCGTTCCACAGGCTGGAGCCCTTGCCGCGCCGCATGGCCTGGGCCGGCTTTTCGTCCATGGCCACGACCTTGTCGGTGTGACGAATTTCGCAGATGTCCGCCGCCAGCCCGCAACGCGCCAGTTCCGGCGCGATCTTGGCCTCGTCGCCATGCAGCAGGAAGCGAACCCCCTCGCCGTCGTGGGTGCGGACATAGCTGCGGATGCCTGGAACGACGACGGAGGGCCCGTGATCGCCGCCCATGGCGTCAAGCGAGATCGTAACTGGGGCTGGCAAATGGACCTCTCGTAGCCGCGTCGTCTTGTCGCGCGACGCTTGGCAGGATGCGCTGGACGATAGCGCCGAAGCCGGGGGATGCAACCACCCGGCCCCTACGTCAACCTCAGCCTTGGTCGTCTTTGGCCTTGAGCGCCTTTAGAGCCGCGAACGGTGAAATCTCCGTCGGCTCCTCAGGTTGCACGAACTCCGCGCCCGGCTTGCGCGGGAACGGATCAAGCGACAGCACCAACTGCTCGACAGCATACTGGCCCAGGTCGATCTTGCCGTCCTCGATCACGTCGGCGTCTTCTTCATCCAGCGTGACCTCGATCTCGTCGGTTTCCTCGGGCTTGGCTTCGACAAGCTGAATGGAAAAACGCCGATCCACATCGACCGGCAGGGGTTCCAGCGTCAGGCCGCATGTCTGCACCGCATGTGCGGTCACCCTGCCCTTCATCGTCCATTCGCTGGTCGACGGCGTCGGCTTGATCTCCAGATCGACGGCGAAATCGTCCAGCCCCTGAAGATCCAGGCTGCGGGCGATTCGCTTGCGGGTCTCGGCATCTGGTTCCAGCCGGCGGCTCAGGCCCGCGCCGATCTGATTGACCCGCACTGTTTCGCTGTAGGGGAGCGTCGCGCTCATCTCTTTCAAACTTCCGCCCAGGCCGGCGTCGCCAGCACCTTGTTGAAATCCTGCGCCGCCAAGGCCGCGCGTGTCGTCAGCGCATAGCGCGCTAATGTGTCCGCATGGGGCGCTTGCGGATCCGCATAGACATTCTTCGCCATCGCCTCGGCCAGAGCCGCCGCATCGCCAGCGCGCAACGGCCGCTCATAGGCGTTCATCCGGCCGTAGAGGGCCTCGCCCAGCTTGCGCATCTTCTTGCCGACGGCGACGTCTCCCACGCCTTCTTCGCGCAGGACGTGATCCAGCGCCGAGACATAGACGTCGAAGACCGCCTGAGCCGCATCCTGGCCCTGAGCCGTGTTCTCATCGCGCAGCCGCAGCACCAGCAACAGCACATGCAGGGTGTAGAGCTCGAATCGCGCGTCGATGCGGTCGGCGACACCCAAGCGCGTGTAAAAGGCCGGATTGCGGGCTTGGCTGACCGCCTTGGCGTACAGTTCGTCGCCGATACGGGCGCCGGGTCGGGGTTTGAACAGGTTTTTCAGCATGGGTTCCAACGGCCCCTTTTCCGCCGCGCCGTTGAACTAGGACGCAGGTCCGTCTAGGTCAAAGACCTTGTTCTCTCGCAGGCGCCCGACCATGTCCCGTTTCGTCCCGCTTTTCGTCGCTGTTTCGCTGGCCGGCCTGTCCGCCGCCTGCGCCCCGACCATCGGCTCTAACGGCTTCCAGGCCATCGACGCCAAGCCGCAGGACGTGGTCGCCGGCACGGACACCAAGGAAACCGTTCTCGCCAAACTGGGCTCGCCTTCGACCACCTCGACGTTCGAGCCGGATCAGGTCTGGTACTACATCAGCCAGACGACCGAGAAATACACCTACAACCTGCCCAAGGTGTCGACGCGCACGGTGACCGAGATCACCTTCGTCCCGCAAGGCGATCAGGTGGCGTCGGTGCGGACTCTCGGCCTGACGGACGGCGAGCAGATCGCCATGAACCGCAACGAGACGCCGACGCGCGGTCGTGAGCTGACCGTTCTGGAACAACTCCTGGGCAACGTCGGTCGTGGCCAGCTGCCCCGCACCGAAGATGACACGCCCGGCCAGCGCCGCCCCGACTAAGGCGGCTCTTCCCCCAAAATCAAGGCGCCCCGGAGAGCGATCTCCGGGGCGTTTTCGTAATGGCTGCGTGTTTCAGCCTAGCCGATGGTCCCGCTCGCCAGGACCGCCAGCAGCAGCAGTGCGACGATGTTGGTGATCTTGATCATCGGGTTCACTGCCGGACCGGACGTGTCCTTGTAGGGATCGCCGACCGTGTCGCCGGTCACAGCCGCCTTGTGGGCTTCCGAGCCCTTGCCGTGGACGACGCCGTTTTTGTCGGTGAAGCCTTCCTCGATGACCTTCTTGGCGTTGTCCCAGGCGCCGCCGCCTGAAGTCATCGAAATGGCGACGAACAGGCCGGTGACGATCACCCCCATCAGCATGGCGCCGAGCGCGGCAAAGGCATTCGCCTTGTCCGAAATGCCCAGCACCGCGATGAAGAGGACGATCGGCGACAGCACCGGCAACAGGGACGGCACAATCATCTCGCGGATCGCCGCCTTGGTCAGGATGTCAACCGCCCGGCCGTATTCCGGCTTCACCTCATAGGTCATGATGCCGGGGTTCTCGCGGAACTGGCGCCGCACTTCCGCCACGACCGATTCGGCCGCCCGTCCCACCGCCATCATCGACATCCCACCGAAGACGAAGGGCAGCAGCCCCCCGAACAGCAGGCCGACGACGACGTAGGGATTGGTCAGATCAAAGGCGATCTCTCCCATACCCGCAAAGAAGGGGTAGTCCGTCGGGTTAGCCGAGAAATACTGCAGATCTGACGTATAAGCGGCGAACAGCACCAGCGCGCCGAGGCCCGCCGAACCAATGGCATAGCCCTTGGTCACAGCCTTGGTCGTGTTGCCCACGGCGTCCAGAGCATCCGTCGAATGCCGCACGTCGCTGGGCAGACCCGCCATCTCGGCGATGCCGCCGGCGTTGTCGGTCACGGGGCCAAACGCGTCCAGCGCCACGATCATTCCCGCCACGCCCAGCATGGTCGTGGTGGCGATGGCTATGCCGAACAGGCCGGCCAGTTGGAAGCTGGCCACGATGCCGACGATGATCGTCAGCGCCGGCAGCGCCGTCGCCTCCAGCGAGAGCGCCAGGCCTTGAATGACATTGGTGCCGTGCCCGGACACCGACGCGTTGGCCACCGATCGCACCGGACGGAAGCCCGATCCGGTATAATATTCGGTCACGACCACGATCGCCGCCGTTACCGCCAGACCAACCATGCCGGACCAGAACAGCGCCATCGGCTGGATTTCGAGACCGCTGGCCGTCACGATCGGCCCCGTCACCATCTGGTCGATCACCCACCAGACCGCGCCGATGGACAGGACGCCGGTGACGATAAGCCCCTGATAGAGGGCGCCCATGATGTTGTTGGATCTGCCCAACCGCACGAAGAAGCTGCCGATGATGGAGGTCACAATGCACACCGCGCAAATCGCCAGCGGCAGCACCATCATCAAATCCACATAGGGCTGGCCCCTGAAGAAGATCGCGGCCAGCACCATGGTCGCAACAGTCGTCACGGCATAGGTCTCGAACAGGTCGGCCGCCATGCCGGCGCAGTCGCCGACGTTGTCGCCCACATTGTCGGCGATGGTCGCGGCGTTGCGAGGATCGTCCTCGGGAATACCCGCTTCGACCTTGCCCACCATGTCGCCGCCGACGTCGGCGCCCTTGGTGAAGATGCCGCCGCCCAGTCGCGCGAAGATCGAGATCAGCGAGGCGCCGAACCCCAGCGCCACCAGCCCGTCGATCACTTCGCGGCCTGTCGAGGGCAAGCCCAGATGCTGGGTCAGCACGATGTAGTAGCCTGACACCCCGATCAGGGCGCCGCCCGCCACGAACATGCCGGTGATGGCGCCCGAGCGGAACGCCAGGTTCAAGCCCTTGGACAGGCTTTCGGACGCCGCCTGCGCCGTGCGCACATTGGCTCGCACCGAGATCAGCATCCCGGCATAACCGGCCGCGCCGGACAGCACGGCGCCGATCAGGAAGCCGACGGCGGCATAGACTCCGATCAGGAAGTAGGCGGCGATCAGGATCACGATCCCGACGATGCCGATGGTCAGATATTGCCGCTTCAAATAGGCGGAGGCGCCTTCCTGGATCGCGGCGGCGATCTCTCGCATCTTGTCGTTGCCAGTGCTCGCCTTCATCAGCACGGCGGTCTGCGCGGCGCCATACAGCACCGCCAGCACACCGGCCGCGAAGACCAGCGTAAGTGAGTTCGTCATTGGCGTTTCCATGCCCTTGCAAACAGGCGCGCAGGCCTTGGCGCGGTCGGGCGTTATCGCCTCTGTCCGCCTTCCGGTCCCCCCGCACGCGGCGAACGCGTCAGTGCGTTCTTTGGGATTTGCCAAGGGAGCCTGTCATGGCAGGCGGAGTCACGCAACAGCGGTCGGTCAGCCCGTTCAGCGCGCGGCCTGCATGCCCGTTCGGCGACGCGGCGACTGGCTGACGACGACGACACGCCGGACGGAGCCGCGACCCGAGATCGCCGCAGACGCCGCCACCAGCGACGCGGACAGGGCCCGCTCGTCCAGCCGCGTCCAGTCGCCCGGCACGGTGAAAGGGGTCTTGTGGGCCGCGCGGACGACGGCGTCGCGGAAGAAGGCCTCCTTGGCCTTCATCTGCTCGACGGTCTTGCCGGCGCCCAGTTCGAGCCTGAGGGCGACGAACACGTAGTTCCGCAAACGCCCGCCCTCGATGACGGGCAAGCCGAGGCCCGCGATGCTCAGGGCCGCAGGCGCAGACTCCGTGTCGTTGCCGGAGGCGGCGGCGCGACTGGCGGCGGCGCCAGTCAGGGCGGCGGTTCCGGCGGCGATCAGGGTTCTACGGTCCATGACGACATCCTGCCGGACGGGCGTTAGGATTCCCTTGCCGCGTCAGCCGTGAGTCCAGCCGTTTCTGGCCATCGGCACGGGCTGACCGTCGTAAAGGACCGTCAGGCCCTGACCGGCGGTGACTTCGCCGACGCGGGTCAGGCGAACCAGACGGCGCTCGGCCTCGCGCCGCAGGGCCTCTTCGTGGCGCGGATGGGCGGTGAAGGCGATCTCATAGTCGTCGCCGCCGCTGGCCAGATCTTCCAGCGACAACTGCGGATCGACCCGGTCGTCGAACCAGGCCTGGGCCGGCGCGGACAGCGGAAGGACGTTCAGATTGAGCGATACGCCGATCCTGCTGGCCTGCGCGATATGGGCCAGGTCGGCAGCCAGGCCGTCCGACACATCGACGGATGCTGTAGCGAACTCGCGCACGATGTCGGCGAAGTCGCTGCGTGGCGTCGGCATCCGGTAGTGGCTGACCAAGGCCTCCATCCGCTCGGGCGCCAGAGCCAGATGTCCTTGTGCCGCCTTGAGCCCCAGAAGCCCGTCCCCGATGACGCCAGTGACGAAGACGAGGTCGCCGACCTGCGCGCCGGCGCGAGAAATGGCTTTGCCCGTCGGCGCCCACCCCAAGGCCGTCAGAGAGAAGGACAGCGGGCCAGGAGTCTTGACCGTGTCCCCGCCGAGCAGATGAACGCCGAACCGAGCCTGATCTTCGGCCAGCCCGGCCGCAAAGGCCTCGCGCTCGGGCCAGCCGCAGCGTTCCGACCAGAAGCACGCCAGCAGATAGCCGAACGGCTCAGCGCCCTTGGCGGCAAGGTCCGACAGGTTCACACGCAGCAGCTTCCTGGCGACCGTGTCCAGCGGATCGTCAGGCAGAAAATGCACGCCCTCGACGATCACGTCCTTGGTCAGGACGAGGTCATATCCGGGGCGTGAGGGCAGCGCCGCCACATCGTCGGCCAGCCCTCTTCCCCACTCGTGATGGGCCAGGGGCTTGAACAGCCGCTCGATCGTCTCGAACTCGCCCGCGACGTCGAGCGCCGGCATTATTTGCGGGTGTCTTTGGCCACGCCGTCCAGCGCCGCGTTGACGAAGCGCGCCTCGGCGTCGTCGAAGAAGGCCTTGGCCAGTTCGACATATTCGTCGATAACGACCTCGCGCGGCGTCTCGGGATGCTTGATCAGCTCCCAGGCGCCCGAACGCAGCAAGGCGCGTAGCGTGGCGTCGATCCGCTCCAGCTTCCAGTTGGAGGCCAGGCGGGCCTTGATGGCCGTGTCGATGTCGCGCTGGCTTTCGATCACGCCGCGCACGATGTCGGCGAAATAGGCCTCGTCGGCCTCAGCCAGGGCCTCGCCCTCGATGTCCGTGTCGAAACGGAAGTTGGAGAATTCGGTGATCACCGTCTCCACGCCCTCGCCCGCCAGTTCCATCTGATACAGGGCCTGGACGGCGGCGAGACGCGACACGGTGCGGGCGCGACGCTGTTTGGAGCTCAGATTGGGCTCGGCGCGCTGCTTTTCGGCTTCGGCGAGTTGTTCGAGGACGGCTTTGACGCTGTTCGGTTCAGTCATGCGCCGACGCCATGACGCAACCGCTTCTTCAATGCAATGAGGTCCAGGCACGCCTTGGCCGCGCCGCCGCCCTTATCCCCTTCCGAAAGACGGGCCCGATACCAGGCCTGGTCTTCGTCCTCGGTCGTCAGGATGCCGTTGCCGATGATGACGCCCTTGACGCCCAGCGCCATGATGCCGGCCGCCGACTGATCGGAGACGATCTCGAAATGATAGGTTTCGCCACGGATGACCGTGCCCAGAGCGACATAGCCGTCATAGCGGGGCGCGGTCGGGAAGCGGCCGGCCTCCTCGGCCAAGGCGATGGCCGGCGGCACCTCCAGCGCGCCCGGCACGGTGATGACGTCGAAGTCGGCGCCGCGCGCCTTCAGCGTCTCTTTGGCCCCTTCCAGCAGGGCGTCGGCCAGGTCGTCGTAGAAGCGCGCCTCGACGATCAGAATACGGGGGGCTTCGGTCACGCCTTTGTTTCTCCATCCATGTCACGCCAGCCGACGATGCGCAGGCCGTAGCCTTCCAGCGCCGTCGGTTCGGGTCGCGTCGAACTCATCACGATCATATCCCTGACACCCAGGTCCAGCAGGATCTGGGCCCCCACGCCATAGGCGCGCAGCGATCGATCCATCGCCGCCGGCTTGTCCGCGCCCGCCAGCCGTTCGGCCAGCGAGTTCAGCGACGGGTCGCGCAGGAAGACGACGACGCCGGGTCCGTCATGGTCGGTGATCTGTTTCAGGGCGCTGGGCACATAGTCCTGGCGTGCTTCGACGTGCCCCAGCAGGTCGCAAGCGAAGTCCACCTGGTGCATCCGCACCAGCGTCGGCTTGGCCGGATCGATGCGCCCCTTGACCAGGGCCACATGCTCGGCGCCCTCAATGGTGTTCTTGTACAGCATCAGGCGGAACGGGCCGCCGTGGACGCTCTCGAACGGCGTGTCCATGATCCGCTCGACGAAGCGTTCGGTGCGGCGGCGATAGGCGATCAGGTCGGCGATGGTGCCGATCTTCAGCCCGTGAAGCTGGGCGAAGGCGACCAGATCGGGCATCCGCGCCATCTCGCCGTCGTCCTTGATGATCTCGCAGATCACACCGGCGGGCGTCAGGCCGGCCATGCGGCTGATGTCCACCGCCGCCTCGGTGTGGCCGGCGCGGACCAGAACGCCGCCGTCGCGCGCGACTAGCGGGAAGATGTGTCCCGGCGAGACAATGTCGTCCATGCCCTTGGACGCGTCGGTCGCCACGTGGATCGTGCGCGAGCGGTCGGCGGCCGAGATGCCGGTCGTGACGCCGTCCTTGGCCTCGATCGAGACGGTGAAGGCGGTCTTCATGCTCTCGCGGTTGTCGGCGGCCATGGGCGGCAGGCGCAGTTGCTGGGCGCGCTCGGCGGTCAGGGCCAGGCACACCAGCCCGCGCGCCTGGCGGATCATGAAGTTGATCTGGTCCGGCGTCGCAAACTGGGCGGGGATGATGATGTCCCCTTCGTTCTCGCGATCCTCGGCGTCCACCAGGATGTAGGGACGGCCGTTGCGGGCGTCTTCCAGAATGTCCTCGATGG
The DNA here is from genome assembly GCF_044807075.1 of Brevundimonas vesicularis. Taxonomy (GTDB): domain Bacteria; phylum Pseudomonadota; class Alphaproteobacteria; order Caulobacterales; family Caulobacteraceae; genus Brevundimonas; species Brevundimonas vesicularis_G. The sequence continues at coordinate 2,162,663 of NZ_CP085234.1, read as the reverse complement.
GACTGATGGGGCTGTCGTTCATGTTGGCGGCCTGGGCTTGCATCAAGCGGTCTCCTGCCACCGCGCGAGGTATCGCGCCAGCATGTCGATCTCGAGATTGACCAGATCGCCCACTTTCAAGCGGCCCAGGGTCGTCACGTCCCAGGTGTGCGGGATGATGTTCAGCGAGAAGACCTGACCCTGAACGGCGTTTACGGTCAAAGACACGCCGTCCACGGTGATCGACCCCTTGGCGGCGATATAGCGATGCAGAGGCGCGGGAGCCTCGACCTCGATCCGGTGCGATCCGCCTTCGGGCGTTATCGAAACCACCCGGCCAAGACCGTCGACGTGGCCGGACACGACATGGCCGCCCATCTCGTCGCCCAGCTTGGCGGCCCGCTCCAGATTGACGCCGTCGCCGGTCTTCCAGCCGCCCAGGGTTGTCTTGGACAGGGTCTCGTTCGATACCTCGACGGCGAACCAGCCCCCCCGTGCATCGTGGCCCTTTTCGGTCACCGTCAGGCAGCAGCCCGCGTGGCTGATGGAGGCGCCCAGGTCGATGCCGTCGGTGTTCCAGGCAGTCTCGATCTCGTAACGGCGGTCGCGATCGGTCTCGCGGACCTCGCGGACGCGGCCGATGTCGGTGACGATGCCGGTGAACATTTGGACTCTGGACCCCCTTGGGAGAAAAATACCGTCTAATTCGTCTAATCGTCTAATCGCGACGGCGTCAGAGACGGACGTAGCGTTCCCACAGATCGTCTCCGAGGGGCGCGACGCCCAGGCGACGGAACTTGGGAGCGTCGGCCAGCTTTGCAAGAGCCAGAGCGGCGATGCAGGGCCGCCCCTCCCCGCCCAGCAGGATCGGGGCGCGAAACCATTCCAGCGCATCGACGGCGTTAGCGCGCAGGAAAGAGGCCGCGACCTGGCCCCCGCCTTCGATCAGAAGCGATGTTGCGCCGGCGGCTTCCAGGGCTTTAAGCACGGCCGGGATGGTCGGACGACCATCCTCGGCGGCGACCTGCACCACCTTGGCGCCGCCGATATTGCTCGGCTCTGCGGCGGTCAGGATCAGGGTGTTTTCGCCGGCGACCTTCGCCGCCTGCGGCGTGCGTAGCCGGCTGTCCAGCACGACACGAAGCGGCTGATCCACGCTGCGGCCCGGCAGGCGGGCGGTCAGTTCGGGATCGTCGTGCAGAACCGTCTCGACACCGACCAGGATGGCGTCATGCCCCGCGCGCAGGCGGTGACCCTCCAGCCGCGCCGCCTCGCCGGTGATCCACTGGCTTTCACCTGAGGCCGTGGCGATCCGCCCGTCCAGGGAGGTCGCCAGTTTCAGCGTGACCCGCATCAGGCCTTGCCGGACGGTTCGTCGAACCCTTCGTCGCCCAGGAATTTGGCGAAGTCGCCGGTGTGGCGGAAATCCTTGTACACCGAGGCGTAGCGGACATAGGCCACCTCATCCACGCCCTTCAGCGCTTTCATGATGAAGTCGCCGACCGTGCTGGACGGGATTTCGGTCTCGCCCAGGCTTTCCAGCTGGCGGACGATCCGGTTGACCATCTGCTCGACCTGATCGGCCTGGACCGGGCGTTTACGCAGGGCCACGCCCAGCGAGCGTTCCAGCTTGTCGCGATCGAAGGGCGTGCGCCGTCCATTGCGTTTCAGGATGACCAGCTCACGCAGTTGCACGCGTTCGAACGTCGTGAAGCGCCCGTTGCAGTTCGGGCAGGACCGGCGACGACGAATGGCCGAGCCGTCGTCCGACGGCCGGCTGTCTTTCACCTGAGTGTCCTGATGACCGCAAAAAGGGCACTTCATCAGGCGCTTATCCGTAGATCGGGAAGCGGTGCGTCAACTCTCGCACCTGGGCCGCGACGCCCGCGACCACGGCCGGATCAGCTTCGTCGCCGCCATTCATCGACGAGACGACGTCGGCGATCCAGTGACCGATCTGCTTGAACTCTTCCTCGCCGAAGCCGCGCGTGGTGCCGGCCGGCGTGCCCAGGCGGACGCCCGAGGTGACGGTGAACGGGGCGGTGTCGAACGGCACGCCGTTCTTGTTGCAGGTCATCAGCGCCTTTTCGAGTTCGTGCTCGGTCGCCTTGCCGGTCACACCCTTGGGCCGCAGGTCGACCAGCGCCAGGTGGCTGTCGGTGCCGCCCGAGACGATGGCCAGGCCGCGCTCGATCAGAACGCCGGACAGGGCCTGGGCGTTCTTGACCACCTGTTGGGCATAGCCCTTGAATTCGGGCTTCAGCGCCTCGCCGAAGGCCACGGCCTTGGCCGCGATGACGTGTTCCAGCGGGCCGCCTTGCAGACCCGGGAAGACCGCCGAGTTGATCTTCTTGCCCAGATCGACGTCGTTGGACAGGATCATGCCGCCGCGCGGACCGCGCAGCGTCTTGTGCGTCGTCGTGGTCACGACGTGGGCGTGCGGGACCGGATCAGGATAGGCGCCGCCGGCGATCAGGCCGGCGTAGTGGGCCATATCCACCATCAGATAGGCGCCGACGCTGTCTGCGATCTCGCGGAAACGCTTGAAGTCGATATGGCGGCTATAGGCCGAGGCGCCGGCCAGGATCAGCTTGGGCTTCTCACGCTCGGCCATTTCGGCGACGTGGTCGTAGTCGATCAGATGGGTGTCTTCGCGGACCTTGTAAGTCACAGGGCGGAACCACTTGCCCGACTGGTTCGCCGGCGAACCGTGCGTCAGGTGTCCGCCGCAGGCGAGATCCATGCCCAGGAAGGTGTCGCCGGGTTGCAACAGGGTGAAGAAGACCGCCTGGTTCGCCTGGGCGCCCGAGTGCGGCTGGACGTTGGCGAAGGCCGCGCCGAACAGTTGCTTTGCCCGCTCGCGCGCCAGATCCTCGGTCACGTCGACGAACTCGCAGCCCCCGTAATAGCGACGACCGGGATAGCCTTCCGCGTATTTGTTGGTCAGGACCGAACCCTGCGCGTCGAGCACCGCCTGAGACACGATATTCTCGGACGCGATCAGCTCGATCTGCTCGCGTTGACGGCCCAGCTCGCCCTGAATGCCCTTGAAGACATCCGTGTCGGCGTCAGCGAGCGTCTTGGTGAAATAGGCGTCGTGGGTGAAGGCCGTCACGCTGGAATCCCCGGAAATCAGAAGCTGGCCTATCTATCCCCAGCCGCGCGCGACCACAACATCTTGTGGTCAGCCTTTACCCAACGCCCGCCTCAGCTTGGCGATCGCCACCCGCTCGACGGACTTGGGTTCACTGACCGGCCCCATGGCGCTGACCTCTCGGCCCGTCGCAACGTGGATGGCCGAGCATTTGAGGTAGGGGCCGTTTCGGGTGAATTCGACGATGACCTCTCCGAGGTCGTCGTCCGTCGTCATGCGGCGACGGGTCGGCGCGCCACGTTGCAGTGGGCGAACAGCTTGTCCATCGCCTGGACCAGATGATCCATCATGGCGTCGGTGTGGTTCGGCGACGGCGTGAAGCGCAGGCGCTCGGTCCCCTTGGGCACGGTCGGATAGTTGATCGGCTGAACATAGACGCCGTACTCGTCCAACAGCATGTCCGAGATCATCTTGCAGTGGACCGGATCACCGACGTGCACCGGGACGATATGGCTCTCGCTTTCCATCACCGGGATGCCGGCGGCGGCGAAGCGGGCCTTGAGCGTCGCGGCGCGTTCCTGATGCTGGACGCGCAGTTCGGGGTGGGCCTTCAGGTGACGAACGGAAGCCAAGGCGCCGGCGGTCAGGGCCGGCGGCAGCGAAGTGGTGAAGATGAAGCCCGAGGCCCAGCTGCGCACCGCATCGATGATCATGGCGTCGGCGGCGATATAGCCGCCCATCACGCCAATCGCCTTGCCCAAGGTGCATTCGATGATATCGATCTGGTCCAGCACGCCGTCGCGCTCGGCGACGCCCGCGCCGGTTTCGCCATACAGGCCTACCGCATGGACCTCGTCCAGATAGGTCAGGGCGCCGTATTTTTTCGCCAGGGCGATCGTGCCGGCCAGATCGGCGATGTCGCCGTCCATCGAGTAGACGCTCTCGAACGCGATCAGCTTGGGCGCATCGGCCGGCGCCGCCGCCAGCAGGGCCTCCAGATGCGCCAGATCGTTGTGCATGAAGACGTGACGCTCGCCGCCGCCATGGCGGATGCCGGCGATCATCGAGGCATGGTTCAGCGAATCGGAGAAGGTGATCAGGCCCGGCAGGATCTTTTGCAGGGTCGACAGCGTCGCCTCGTTGCCGACATAGCCCGAGGTGAACAGCAGCGCCGCTTCCTTCTGGTGCCAGTGGGCCAGCTCCGCTTCGAGATCGACGGCCGACCGCGTGGTGCCCGAGATGTTGCGCGTGCCGCCGGCGCCGGCGCCTACCGCATCGATCTCGTTATGCATGGCGTCCAGCACGACCGGGTGCTGGCCCATGCCGAGATAGTCGTTCGAGCACCAGATGACGACGTCCTGCTCGGAGCCATCCTCGCGGCGACGCACAGCCTGCGGAAACTGGCCGCGCACGCGCTTCAGATCGGCGAAGACGCGATAGCGTCCTTCGCTGCGAACCTGCTCCACGGAGCTATTAAAGGCGGCCTTATAGTCGAACAAACTACGCGTTCTTTCGCTTATGGCGATGTCTTTGCGTTGTTTGCTCTCCCGAAGCGGCCTTGTCCATGTCCGCCGCATGGACAAAACGCCCCAAACCCTTAATTGATAACGGTTCTCAGTATCGAGATCGATCAGCCCGGCTTTCGGAAGCGATAGACGAACTGGTCCGTCTTGCCGCGGATCTTCTCGTCGAAGACGTTCAGGCTGTGGTCGTCTGCGGGATTGGCGACGGCCTGGCTCTCACCCTCGAAGACGAAGCCGGCCGCCTCGACCTCGCGCTTCAGATAGTCGCCTTCGATGCGGTGCAGGGTCTGGACCGCCGAGATGCCCGTGCCGGGCGCCGCCTCATGGTCGATCAGGATGTAGCGGCCGCCGGGCTTCAGCGCCGCGAACACCGCCGCGTTCATCTTGGCCACGTCGGTGTTGAAGCCGGGGATGTGGAAGTCGTGGTATTCCTGGCTCATGAAGATCATGTCCAACGGCTCGGCGAAGGCCATGGAGTCCAGCAGGCCATTGACGCGCGTCACGTTCGAATAGGCCGCGACAAGCGCATCGGCCCCGGCGTTCTCGCGCGCCATCGTTCGCTCGGGCACGAAGGCGTAGACCCGGCCGGTCGGGCCGACCACGTCGGAAAACAAGCGCGTGAAATAGCCGGCGCCGGGGCGAATGTCGGCGACCTTGTCGCCCGGCTCGAGTTGGGCGAAGGCGAGAATCTCGGCCGGATGGCGCAGCGGATCACGCGCGACCTCTTCGGCCGGACGCTTGGGATCGGCGACAGCATCGGCATAGAGACTGGAATAGCCCGCCGGCTGCGCGTCGGCCGCTGCTTGATCGACCATCAATGCATAATCCGAAGCCGGGCTGACGACGGTCCGCTCTCCGCCGTCAGAGTCGATGATGATGCAGCCGGACAGACCTGCCGCCAGAACCAGGGCCGTTGCACCCGCCGCCAATTTCTCGATCATCATCGTCTCCATCGAATTGTCGCGATAGGCTCGCATTTCGCCGATCCGCGCAAGCCGTCATCACGCACGAAACGATCCGACGCATCACGCGATTTGCGCCACGGTCGTTGCGGCGCTAGTCCGACGCTGGATTTTCCAAGGTCTCGCCATGCTTCCCTATCAGCCCGCCCCCTTCCCGCTCGCCCGTCCGCGCCGCCTGCGGTCCAGCCCGTGGGTGCGGCGGTTGGTGGCGGAAACGACCCTGACGCCGGCCGATCTGATCTGGCCGTTGATCGTCCATGACGGCGCTGAGGATCGCGTCCCGGTCGCCTCCATGCCCGGCGTGTTTCGGCTTTCCCCAAAGGCGGCGGCGGCGGCGGCTGTCGAGGCGCGCGACCTCGGCATTCCGATGGTGGCCCTGTTCCCCAATGTCGACGGCGCGATCAAGGATGCGGTCGGCACCGGCGCGACCGACGCCGACGGCCTGATCCCCGACTGCATCAAGGCGATCAAGGACGCCGCGCCCGAGATCGGCGTCATGACCGACGTCGCCCTGGACTGCTACACCGACCACGGCCACGACGGGGTGATGGAGGGCGACCGGATCGCCAACGACGCCTCGCTGGACCGTCTGGCCGAACAGGCCTTCATCCACGCCCACGCCGGCGCCGATGTCGTGGCCCCGTCGGACATGATGGATGGCCGCATCCAGGCGGTGCGTGAGGCGCTGGAGGCCAACGGATTTCAGGACACGCTGATCCTGTCCTACGCCGCCAAGTTCGCCTCGGCCTTTTATGGCCCCTATCGCGACGCGGTGGGCTCCTCGGCGATGCTGAAGGGCGACAAGAAGACCTATCAGATGGATTACGCCAACTCCGACGAGGCTCTGAAGGAGGTGGCGATGGACCTGTCGGAAGGCGCCGATGCGGTGATGGTCAAGCCGGGCATGCCCTATCTGGATATCGTTCGCCGCGTGTCCGAGACCTTCCGCGTGCCGACTTTCGCCTATCAGGTGTCGGGCGAATATTCGATGATGCAGGCGTCCATCGCCAATCGCTGGCTGGATCAGGACCGTGCGATCCTTGAGACTCTGCACGGGTTCAAGCGGGCGGGTTGCGTGGGCGTGCTGACCTATTTCGCACCGCAGGCCGCACGGCTGTTGGGCTGATGGGCGTGGAAATCCGGCCGATCATGGCGGCCGACTGGCCGGGCCTGTGGCCGATCATCGAGACCGTCACCCGCGCGGGCGAGACCTATACCTATCCGATGGACATGGACGAGGCGCAGGCGCGCGTGCTGTGGACGCCGCCCTTGCCGGGCGGAACCCTAGTCGCGGTCGAGGACGGTCAGGTGCTGGGCGCCGCCAAGATCATCCCGAACCAGCAGGGCAACGGCGCCCACGTCGCCAACGGCAGCTTCATGGTCGCGCCCGAGGCGCGCGGGCGCGGCGTGGCCCGCAGTTTGGGCGAAGCCGCGCTGGCTTTTGCGCGGGATGCGGGCTTCCGGTCCATGCAGTTCAACGCCGTGGTCGAGACCAACACCATCGCCGTGGCGCTGTGGAAGAAGCTGGGCTTCGAGATCGTGGGCACGGTTCCCGAGGCGTTCAATCACCCGACGCACGGCCCGGTCGGCCTGCACACCATGCACCGCCGGCTTTAGGCTTCAGTCACGGGGTTGCAGTCGCGCCGCCAGGCTGGAGGTGTCCCAGCGGTTTCCGCCCATGGCCTGAACCTCGGCGTAGAACTGATCGACCAGGGCCGTCAGGGACAGGCGCGCGCCGTTCGAGCGCGCCTCGTCCAGCACCAGCCCCAGGTCCTTGCGCATCCAGTCTACGGCGAAGCCGAAGTCGAACTCGCCCTTGGCCGCCGTCTTCCAGCGATTGTCCATCTGCCAGCTTTGCGCGGCGCCCTTGGACACGGCCTCATAGGCGGCGTCGGTGTCCAGTCCCGCGACCTGGGCGAAGTGGACCGCCTCGGCCAGACCCTGGACGACGCCGGCGATGGCGATCTGGTTGACCATCTTGGTCAGCTGGCCCGAGCCGGCCGGTCCCATATGCTTGATGGCCTTGGAATAGGCCTTCAGCACGGGCTCGACCTTCGCCAGGGCGGCGGCATCCCCGCCGGCCATGACGCTGAGTTGTCCGTTCTCGGCGCCCGCCTGACCGCCCGACACCGGCGCGTCGATGAACGACCGCCCCTGCCCGTTCGCCAGTTCAGCCATTTCGCGCGCCACCTTGGCCGAGGTCGTGGTGTGATCGACGATCACGGCGGCCTCCGACAGATGCGGCAAGGCCTCGGTCACGACGGCCCGCACGTCGTCGTCATTGCCTACGCACAGGATGAACAGGTCGACGCCCCGCGCCGCCTCAGCCACCGTCGCCGCCGCCTTGCCGCCCGTCGCCGCCGCCCAGGCCTCGGCTTTTGAGACAGTGCGATTGAATCCGGTCACGTCGTGGCCCGCCTCGACCAGATGACGGGCCATCGGGGCGCCCATGACGCCCAGGCCGGCGAATGCGATCTTCATGACAGGCTCCTTGATCCTGCCGTCGGACTAGGCCGCGCCGCGCCGGGGTTCAAGGTCAACGCCCGGTTAACCTTGGCCAGCCCACAATGGGACACCATTCGTCGGGGTGCGCGTCCATGTCCGTGAGCGATCGTCCGATCCTCATCAAGAAGGTCAAGAAGGTCTCCGGCGGAGGCCACCACGGCGGTGCTTGGAAGGTGGCCTATGCGGACTTCGTGACCGCCATGATGGCCTTCTTCCTGCTGATGTGGCTGATCAACACCACCGACCCGGAGCAGAAGCGCGGCATCGCCGAATATTTCGCGCCCGCCAGCGTGTCCGAGACGACGTCGGGTTCCGGCGGCATTCTGGGCGGCACATCGCTGGGCGACGATGGCGTCAAGAGCGCCGGCTCGCAGTCCGTGCTGGAAGAACTGGCGCCCGAGGCGCCCGCGACCGATCAGACGGGCTCCAGCCTATCGTCCGCCAGCGACGCCGCCCTTCAGGCCGAGATCCAGAAGCGCGAGGCCGCCGAGTTCGCCAGCGCCGCCGAATCGCTGCGTCAGGCCATGCAGTCGATGCCGGAGTTGGCCGAACTGTCGAAACAGCTGATCGTGGACCAGACGCCCGAGGGACTGCGCATCCAGCTGGTCGATCAGGAAGGCCGGTCGATGTTCGACAACAACTCGGCCCGACCCAATGCCCGCGCCCAGGTGCTGCTGCGCGCCGTGGCCAAGGTGATCAACCAGTTGCCGAACCGAATCTCCATCACCGGACACACCAGCGCCGCGCCCGGCTCCAGCCGCGCCAGCGCCCCTGCCGACTGGAGCCTGTCGTCTGAGCGCGCCAATGGCTCGCGTCTGGTGCTGCAAGGTTCGGGCGTCGATCCCGACCGGGTCTATTCTGTGGCGGGCAAGGCGGGGTCCGACCCGCTCTATCCGGACGATCCGACCCTGGCCGGCAACCGTCGCATCGCCATCGTCCTCTTGCGCGAGGCGCCGGTCCTGCCGTCGGACACCTCGCTGTGACGCGGCTCGGCTGCAACGCGAACAGGCTTGCAGCCGGAGCACGGATGACGCCAAATCGCGCGATGAGCGTTGCGTCGTCGCAATATTGGCAAGATCGGATGCGGACCTGAGGCCGTGACCCAGCACGTACCGACCCGACAGCTTCGCTTCTTCATGACCTCGGTCGCGCCCTGCCCCTATCTGCCGGGCAAGACGGAGCGGAAGGTCTTCGCCAACCTCCCCTTCTCGGACGGCGCGCACGTCAATGACGAACTGACTCTGGCCGGTTTTCGCCGCAGCCAGAACATCGCCTATCGCCCGGCCTGTGAGGCCTGCGACGCCTGCGTTTCGGTGCGACTGCCGGTGCCGGAGTTCACGTTCAGCCGTTCGCAGCGCAAGGTGCTGGCCCGCAACGCCGACCTGTCGCGCGACCTGGTCGAAGCGGAGGCGACGACCGAACAGTTTCAGCTTCTGCGCCGCTATCTGACCACGCGCCATCCGACCGGCGGCATGAGCGACATGGGTTGGCTGGATTATGTCGCCATGGTCGAGGATACCGCCGTGCGAACCCATCTGATCGAATACCGTCTGCCCTCCACCGATGGCGGACCGGGCGATCTGGTCGCCGTGACCCTGACTGACCTGCTGAAAGACGGTCTGTCGATGGTTTACAGCTTCTATGATCCGACGATGGAGCGACGCAGCCTGGGCCGGTTCGCCATCCTGGATCACGTGCGCCAGGCCGCCATCGTCGGTCTGCCTTTTGTCTATCTCGGCTATTGGGTCCAGGGCTCGGCCAAGATGGATTACAAGGCCGACTTCCGCCCGATGGAAGTTCTCGGCAAGCTGGGCTGGTCACGGCGAGCGGAATAGGCGGCTCCCAGCCGCCTATCTGAACTTGCGCAGGCCTCTTGGTCCTTGGCGACCGGCGCCGGCGCGTTTGCCCAGCCAGTCTTTCCAGTCGGGCCAGTTGCGACGACGTCCTCCGCCGTCGACCCATTCCGGCCCGTTCTCGGCGTTGAAGACGGTGATGTCGGCGAGGCCACCCTGTTTGAAGCTTTGCAGCTTCACGCCCTTGCCGCGTCCCATCTCGGGCAGTTCAGCAAGAGGGAAGATCAGAGTCTTGATGTTCTCGCCGATGGTCGCGACGTGATCGCCAGCCGGACTATTGGGCACTCGCAGCACCGCCAGCATTTCGCCATTCAGCACCTGCTTGCCGCCGCGCTTCTGCGCCAGGGTGTCATCCTCAGGCGCAATGAAGCCGTAGCCGGCCTTGGACGCGATCAGAAGCTTGCCGCCCGGCTGATGCGCCAGGACGTTGATGATCTCGGCCTTCTCGTCCAGATCGATCATCAGGCGCAGCGGCTCGCCGTGGCCGCGTCCGGACGCCAGCTTGTCCGCGCCGATGGTGAAGATGCGTCCGTCCGACGCCGCCACCAGCAGCTTGTCGGTCGTAAAAGCCGGGACGAGGTAGGCGAGTTGGTCGCCTTCCTTGAACTTCAACTCCGACGGATCCTCGATCTTGCCCTTGGCGGCGCGGATCCAGCCACGTTCCGACAAGATGACGGTGATCGCCTCGCGCGGGATGAAGGCCTCGGGCGCGACGAAGGCGGACGTATCCACCGCCTCGGCGATCGTGGTCCGGCGCGGAGAGATCAGCGCCTTGCGCACGGCCTCCAGTTCTTTGGAGATCGCCTTCCACTGCTTGCCTTCAGACGACGTCAGCGCCTTCAGGTTGGCAAGTTCTTCGGACAGGGCGTTGAATTCCTTCTCGATCGTCATCTCTTCCAGACGCGCCAACTGACGCAGTCGGGTGTCGAGGATGAAGTCGGCTTGCACCTCCGTCAGGCCGAAGCGCGCGATCAGGACGGCCTTGGGCTGCTCTTCCTCACGCACGATGCGGATCACTTCATCCAAGTTGAGGAAGACGATGCGCAGGCCTTCCAGCAGGTGCAGACGTTTCTCGACCCGCTCGATTCGCCATTGCGAACGGCGGTTCAGCACCTCGCGCCGGTGATCCAGGAAGGCGCGCAGGCAGTCTTTCAGGCCCATGACGCGCGGCGTGCCGCTGGCGTCCAGCACGTTCATGTTGATCGGGAAGCGGACCTCCAGATCGGACAATTTGAACAAGCTTTCCATCAGCATTTCAGGCTCGATGGTGCGGTTCTTGGGCTCTAGGATCAGGCGGATGTCCTCGGCCGACTCGTCGCGCACATCGCCCAGCAGAGGCGCCTTCTTGTGCTCGATCAGGTCCGCCAGCGCCTCAATCAGTCGCGACTTCTGCACCTGATAGGGCATTTCGGTGACGATGATCCGCCACACGCCGCGCCCCAGATCTTCGGTCTCCCAGCGCGCGCGCAGGCGCACCCCGCCCCGACCCGTCTCATAGGCGTCCAAGATGGAGGCGTGGCCTTCAACCGCAACGCCCCCTGTCGGGAAGTCGGGACCCGGCACATGCTGGACCAAGTCTTCGGTCGTCGCGTCCGGCCGCTCCAGCAGCAGCTGGCAGGCGTCGATCAGTTCGCCGACATTGTGTGGCGGGATCGAAGTGGCCATGCCGACCGCGATGCCGGACGAGCCATTGGCCAGCAGATTCGGGAAGCCGGCCGGCAGGACGATCGGCTCCTCGTCCTGGTCGTCGTATGTAGGCCGGAAATCGACGGCGTCTTGATCAATGCCATCCAACAGTAGAACGGCGGCCGGCGTCAGCTTGCACTCGGTGTAGCGCATGGCCGCGGCGCTATCGCCGTCGATATTGCCGAAGTTCCCTTGACCGTCGACCAGTGGATAACGCTGGGCGAAATCCTGGGCCAGGCGCACAAGGGCCTCATAGATCGAGGCGTCGCCGTGGGGGTGGTATCCGCCCATGACCTCGCCGACGACCTTGGCGCATTTGCGCGCCGCCGCCTGCGGGTTCAGCCGCATCTGATGCATGGCGTAGAGGATGCGTCGGTGCACGGGTTTGAACCCGTCACGCACGTCCGGCAGCGCGCGATTGGTGATGGTCGACAGGGCGTAGGCCAGATAGCGGCGGCTGAGCGCCGTCTCCATCGGCTCGTCGATGATGCGGCCGCCTTCCGGCGGCGGGGCGTGGATCGTCATGGCTCTGCGAATCGGGGATCGGAAGCGGGAAGTCTAGCCCGTAAGACGCCAGATTGGGGGATAAGCGCGCTGGGGAGTCACCAAACCGCTCCGCCGTGCGTATGTGAGAGACACACCCTCGTCAGGCCGCGCCATGATCCTGTTCCTACTCTCCTATCTCGCCGGCGTTCTGACCATCGTCAGTCCCTGCATCCTACCAGTTCTGCCCTTCGTCTTTGCGCGGGCTGATCGGCCGTTCATCCGCAATGGTCTGCCGTTGTTGGTCGGGATGGCCGTGACCTTCGCGGGCGTAGCGACGCTGGCGGCGCTGGGCGGCGGCTGGGCGGTGCGGGCCAATGAGGTCGGGCGCTGGATCGCCCTGGCCGTCATGGCGGTGCTGGGCGTCAGCCTGCTGTTTCCGGCCGTGGGCGATCGCCTGATGCGGCCGTTCGTGGCGGCGGGGTCCTGGCTGACGGATCGCGCCGAGCGGCAGGGTGGCGATCAGGGCGACGTGCGCTCCTCCCTGCTGCTCGGCGTCGCGACGGGACTGCTCTGGGCGCCATGCGCCGGACCCATTCTGGGCGTGATCCTGACGGGTGCAGCGCTACAGGGCGCCGGCGTCGGGACGACGGTTCTGCTGCTGGCCTATGCAGCAGGCGCGGCGACATCGCTGGGTCTGGCCCTGTTGGTCGGCGGTCGCGTGTTCAAGGCCATGAAGGGCGCGCTGGGCGTCGGCGAATGGGTGCGGCGCGGCCTGGGCGTTCTGGTGCTGATCGGCGTGGTCGTGATCGGCCTGGGTGCGGACACGGGACTGTTGACCCGGATTTCGGCCGCCAGCACGGGCCGGATCGAACAGGCGCTGCTGGGTGGGATCGGGCGCGGCATGCCGACGAACCAGGCCCCGGCCGATCTGGCCAATCTGCCGGTCGAAGGGGTGATGCCGCCGCTGACCGGGGCGACGACCTGGATCAACACCCCGCCGCTCACGACCGAACAACTGAGGGGCAAGGTGGTTGTCGTCGATTTCTGGACCTACTCCTGCATCAACTGCATCCGCTCCATCCCCTACGTCCGCGCCTGGGCCGAGAAATACAAGGACCAGGGTCTGGTGGTGATCGGCGTGCACACGCCCGAGTTCGCCTTCGAGAAATCCGAGGCCAACGTCCGCCAGAACATCCAGCGGCTGGGCATCACCTATCCGGTCGCTATGGACAATGAGTTCGCCATCTGGCGGGCCTTCAAGAACCAGTACTGGCCCGCCCACTACTTCATCGACGCCAAAGGACAGATTCGTCATCACCACTTCGGCGAAGGGGACTATGCGGGCTCCGAACGCGTGATCCAGCAACTTCTGAAGGAAGCGGGCGCCGCGGACGTCGCCACCAACGTCGTCACAGTCCAGGCTGAGGGCGCAGAGGCCGCCGCCGACATGGCCCAGGTCGAATCGCCAGAGACCTACGTCGGCTATGGCCGCGCCGAGAACTTCCGCTCGCCCGGCGGCCTGGCCAACGACGTGATCAAGGACTATGTCGCCGCGCCGCTGAAACTGAACGATTGGAGCCTTTCGGGCCGCTGGCGCGTGACGCATGAGCATGCCGACCTGAAGGCGGCCGGCGGCCGTATCGCCTTCCGGTTCAAGGCGCGTGATCTCCATCTGGTCATGGGCCCCAGCAAGCCGGGCGCATCCGTCCGCTTCCGCGTCCGGATCGATGGCGCGGCGCCGGGCGCAAACACCGGCAGCGACATCGACGCCCAGGGCCTCGGCCGGGTCGAGGGCGAGCGGCTGTATCAACTTGTGCGTCAGACGGGCGCGGTGCGCGAACGGACGTTCGAGATCGAGTTCCTGGATCCCGGCGCTCAGGTCTTCGCCTTCACTTTCGGCTAGAGCCGACCGGCGTCGCCCAGCTTGTCCAGCATCCACACGCGCGCAGGCGGCAGGGGCTTGTTATGCGGATGGAAGACGAACTGCTCCAGGAAATGCCCCGTCAGGTCGAACCCGGCCCGGACGTCGCCCTCAATCAGACCGGACTGGGCGCCCAGCATGAAGGGCGGCAGGGTCAGCATCTTGTCAGCATAGGGTGCGCCGGCGTCACGGCTGACCGCTCGGCCAGTGCGCGGGCTGACGTAGATCAAGTCGTCGGCCGTGCCGGTTGCGGCGCATTTCGACAGGTCGAGCCCGAAGCCCAGGTCTTCCAAGAGGCCTGCCTCGAACCGCACGAAGATCGCAGGCCAGACCGCCGGCATCTCGAACGCCGCCATTAGCGCCTCGAACGCGAGAAAGACGCCGGGATGCGGCTCACGCTCCGGCAGCGCTCCTTGGGTCACGCCTGCCGCCGCCGCCAGTCCGGTGAGCGCCAGGGCGTCGTCGAACAGGGCGCTGGGTCCCTCGCCTATCGGCTCCAGCCGCACCGCGCCGAGGTGATCCGAGGTGCGGGCGCGGTAATCGGCCACGACCCGCGCGCCCGCCTGCAGGAACGGCTTCATCTTGCGTGACGCGCCGCCCGCCACATAGGCAGAGCGCCGGCCGTGGTTCTCGGTCAGCAGATCGACCACAGCGCCCGTGTCGCCGTGGCTGCGCGCCGACAGGACGAACGCCTCTTCGTGGAAGTCCATCAGTCCGCCGGATCCTGAGCGATCAGCCCGACCACGCTCTTGGCCTTGTCGTTCGGCACGGTGAAACTGAGCACATATTGCTCGATCTTCCAGCCGTCGTGGGTCAGGCGCAGCACGCCTGAGCCTCGCGTCAGTCCGTAGGCGTCGTTGTCCAGCAACTCGTCAAACCAGACGATGCAGCGGCAATCGCCCGGCGCCAGGGTCGCCACCCGGTCATGCGGGCGATAGGTCCATCCTTTCCCTTGCGAGAAATAGGGCGTGGCGTAGGCGCGAAACTCAGCCAGCGACCAGCGCTCGGTCGCATCCGTGCCGATGAACCGGGCGTCGGGCGTGAACAGACCAAAATAGGCGTCGCCGTCCGCACGCGAGGCCGCCGTGTGCATTCGGTCGAGAACGGCGCCGGCCTCGACGACGGGATCGCCCATTGCCTGCGTCGGCGAAGCGGAAAGAACGAGAGCGGCAAGAAGAGCGATCATGGTCCCGTTCTACTCCTGTTCTCCTCGCCAAGGAAACAGTCGGGCGCCTCAGCGCGCCAGTGTCGTCGGAAACTCGTGGCCCAAGGCCTCGGCCATCGCCTGCTGACTGATCAGGAAGACCTGGTCACGCAGGTGATAGTTGTTGGAAAGGACGATCACCGTCACGTCGGCTTCCGGCTGATAGAGCATGAGGTTGCGGAATCCGCCCCAACTGCCGGTATGATAGATTTGGCGGTCCTGGAAGCTGGGCCGCACCTGGTCGCCCAAGCGATTGGCGAAGATGCCGAAACCCCAATCCCGACGCGGATGACTGCGTTCGTTCGGTTTCATGTCGGCCGGCGCGTGGTCGGCCAGCATCTGCTGATAGCTGGCGGGGGTCAGCAGGCCGCCCCGGTGCAGCGCCCTTTGCCAAACCAGCAGATCGTCCAGCGTCGAATAGACCGCGCCGGCGCCCGCCACGATGGAGGTGTTGGCGTTCGGCTGGGCCGCCAGACCGCCGGGGAAGTTGGCGTAGCCCATGATGACGCCGTGATCGCCGCCATCGAGATCAAGCCCGCTATCCGTCATGCCCAGAGGCTTGAAGAAGGTCTCGCGCATATAGGTCTCGAAGGACTTGCCGCTGGCCTTTTCGACGATGGCGGCCGCCAGATTGAAACCGGCGTTGTCGTATTGGACCTTGGTCCCCGGTTCGAACTGAAGGCCGAAGCGCTTTGAATCTTCGGTCAGTTCGTCCAGCGTCGCCGGCGTCGTGCGGCGCATGCCCCAGCCTGGCCGCGCCATCAGATCGGGAATGCCCGAGGTGTGCGACAGCAGATGGCTGATGCGGATCGGCGCCCAGGCCTGCGGACAGGGCTGGATCCATTTGCAGACCGGATCGGAGACGTTCAGCTTGCCCTCGTCCTGAAGCTTCAGGATCGCCGTCGCCGTGAACTGTTTGGAGATCGAGGCCAAGCGGAAGCGCGAGCCCAGCGCCAGGGGTTGGTCCCGCTCGTAGTTGGCCTTGCCATAGACCTGGCGGAACAGGACCTTGTCGCCCTTGGCCACCAGAACCGCACCCATGAAGCGGCCTGAAGCGGCCTCGCGATCCAGCCGCGCCGCCAGTTGCGGCAGGTCCTGAACCACGACCACTGGGGGGCGCGGCGGCGCATCGGCGCGCTCGGTCGCAAGTTCCGCATCGGTCTTAGGGGCCACCGCCGTGACGATGCCGCCCCAGACCGCGCCGCCGAGGATCAGCGCCCCGAGGACGCCTAGAACGAGCCGGGGATGACCCCCGGCGGTACGCGGCACATCAAACACAGGAACTCAGACGTCGAAATCCAGACCGAACTGGGCATAGAGGGCGCGGCTGTCCTGCCACTTCGGATCCACCTTGACGGTCAGGAACAGGTGGACCTGGCGGCCCAGGATTTCGTTCAGCTCCTCGCGCGCCTTCTGGCCGATCCATTTCAGCGTCTGGCCGCCCTTGCCCAGCACGATGGGCCGCTGGCTCTCGCGCTCGACATAGATGGTCTGTTCGATCCGGGCGGAGCCGTCGGCGCGATCCTCGAAACTGGTCGTCTCCACCGCCGCCGAATAGGGCAGTTCCTCATGGACGCGTAGATAGACCTTCTCGCGCGTGATCTCCGCCGCCAGAACCCGCACCGGCACGTCGGCCGCCTGATCCTCGGGATACAGCCACGGCCCCTTGGGCATGGACAGGGCCAGACGCTGCTTCAGGTCCTCGACGCCGTCTCCGTTCGCCGCCGAGATCATATAGACCTCGGAATAGACGCCGCTCTCGAACAGCTTCTGCGACAGGGCCAGCAGGGTGTCGCGGCGCATGCCGTCGATCTTGTTCAGCGCCAGAACAACCTTGGTGCCGGTGGCCTGCAGGTTGGCGATGATGGTCTCGGTGTCCTCGGCCGAGCGGCGATCGGCCGCCGTGCCCTCGCGGCCTTCGGCGTTGATGTGGGACTGGGCATCGATCAGGTGAACGACGATGTCCGCATCTTCCGCGCCGCCCCAGGCTGAGGCGACCATGGCCCGGTCCAGGCGACGACGTGGTGTGAAGATGCCGGGCGTGTCCACCAGCACGATCTGGGCGTCGCCTTCCATGGCGATGCCGCGCACGGGGAAGCGCGTCGTCTGCACCTTTTGCGTAACGATCGAGACCTTGGACCCGGTCAGCCGGTTCACCAGCGTGGACTTGCCGGCGTTGGGTGCGCCGATGATGGCGGCAAAGCCTGCGCGCTGGTTTTCGATATCGGTCAAATGACGCCTTCACGTTTGAGGAGAGCCGTTGCGGCCGCCTTCTCCGCCTCCTGACGCGAACGCCCTTGCGCGGTCAAGGGCTGCACGTCCTGCACGCACACTTCGACGGTGAATGTGGGCGCATGATCCGAACCCGTCCGATCGGCGACGCGATAGGTCGGCAGCGGCCGGCCCTGCCCCTGCGCCCACTCTTGAAGCGCCGATTTCGGATTGGTCACGGTGCGGGACGGCGGCGCCGACAGTTCGTCGGACCAGGCCCGTTCGAATACGGCCCTGGCGGCATCCAGTCCGCCGTCCAGATAGACGGCCGCCAATATGGCCTCGACCGCATCGGCGATGACGCCGGCCTTGCGGCGCCCGCCGGTCTTGGTCTCGCCGGGCGAGAGCCGCAGCGCAGCCCCCACGCCCAGCGCTTCGCCCACGCGGGCGCAGGCCCCCTTGTCGACCAAGGCGTGCAGGCTCGACGACAGCTGGCCTTCATCCGCCGTCGGGAACTGGACCGACAGGCGTTCGGCGACCAGCAAACCCAGCACCCGGTCGCCCAGGAACTCCAGCCGCTCATTGTCGCGCGGACCGTGGGCGCCGACCGGCGCCCCCTCGCCCACGCTGGCGTGTGTCAGGGCGCGCTCCAGCAGGGCCTTGTCCTTGAACCTGTGTCCCAGGCGCGTTTCCAGCGCCGCGACCGCTTCGGCTCTCAGATTGGCCATCAGTGCAGGACGTTGAAGAACCGGTCGAGTCGCACGTTGAACCAGCTGACGGGGTTCCACAGCGACGAACCGGGCTTCCACGAGAACAGGATGATTTGCGCCTTGCCGACCAGGTTCTCGGCCGGGACCATGCCCACGCCGCTGGACTGTTCGACACGGCTGTCGATCGAGTTGTCGCGGTTGTCGCCCATCATGAAGTAATGGCCAGCCGGGACCTCATAGACCGGGGTGTCGTCCAGGTCGTTTCCGGGACCGAAATCCTGGGTCATGAAGCTCTTGCCCTCCGGCAGGGTCTCGCGGACCTCCGTCACTGGACGCGGGCCGAAGATGTCGTTGATCTCCTGCTCGCTGACCACGACGTCCCGAACCGGCTTGTCGTTGATATACAGCTTGTTGGCGATCATCTGGATGCGGTCGCCGGGCAGGCCGATCACGCGCTTGATGAAGTCGGTCTTGTTGTCGCGCGGCAGTTTGAACACGACGATGTCGCCGCGCTTGGGCGCCGAACCCATGATCCGGCCGTCGAACAGCGGCGGGCTGAACGGGATCGAGTGTTTGGAGAAGCCGTACGACCACTTGGAGACGACGATATAGTCGCCTTCGTACAGGTTCGGCTCCATCGAGGCCGAAGGGATGGTGAAGGGCTGGAACAGGAAGATCCGCAGCACCATCGCGATCAGCAGGGCGAAGACGATGGTCTTGAAGATTTCGCCGGTTTCGCTGGCGGCCGAGGTCGCCTTGTCGCCGGCCTTGGGCGTTTTGGCATAGACCTTCTGGTTCGCTGTCGTGGGCTCCTGCACCGACTTGACCGGAGCGTCCGCCTCCGAGGCCGCAAATCGTTCTTCGGGGGTGGCGTCGCGATTGGCGTCGTCGGGCTTTTGGTCTTCGCTCATGCGATCAGGCATCCTCGCCGCGTCCGCGCGGTCATCGCGCACGCCTATAACCTGATTACGACTGCGGCAAGGCTTCGATCACCACGAAGGCGAGCGCATAGGGATGTTCGTCGCTCAGCGTCAGGTGGATTTTCGCCTCGTGTCCGGCTGGCGTCAGACGCGCCAGATGCTCGGCCGCATGGCCGGTCAAAGCCATCGTCGGCTGACCCGAACGCAGGTTCACCACCCCCATGTCGCGCCAATAGACATCGGCGCGCATCCCGGTGCCCAGGGCCTTGGCGCAGGCCTCCTTGGCGGCGAACCGTTTGGCGTAACTCCAGGCCGGGTCCGGCTTCCGGTCCGAGCGGGTGCGTTCCAGATCGGTGAAGCAGCGGGTCTTGAAGCGATCGCCAAACCGATCCAGCGACGCCTGGATGCGTCGGATGTCCGACAGATCTGCGCCGACGCCGATGATCATTTCGCCGCATCCATCGCCGCTCGCATCCGGCGGATCGCCCCGTCCAGACCGATGAAGATCGAGTCGCCGATCAGGAAATGGCCGATGTTCAGCTCACGGATTTCCGGAATCGCCAGCACGCGCGGAGCCGTGTCGTAATCCAAACCGTGGCCCGCGTGGACTTCCAGCCCCAGGATGTCGGCCTGGGCGGCGGCGGCGGCGAGGCGTTCGAACTCGACCTCCCGCTCTGCCGGATCGGTCAGATGGCAGTAGCGACCGGTGTGGAATTCGACCACCTGGGCGCCAACGGCGACGGCGGCCTCGACCTGCGCTTCGGACGGTTCGATGAAGAGCGACACCCGGATGCCAGCGTCCGCCAGCGCCGTGACCACAGCCGCGATCCGTCCTTCGTGACCGGCGACCGCCAGACCGCCTTCAGTCGTGACCTCCTCGCGCCGCTCGGGCACCAGACAGGCGGCGTGCGGCCGGTGGCGCAGAGCGATGGCCAGCATCTCTTCGGTCACCGCCATTTCCAGGTTCAGCGGCTTTCCGGCGCGGGCGCACAGGGCGCTGAGCACGTCGATATCGGCGTCGGTGATGTGGCGGCGATCTTCGCGCAGGTGAGCGGTGATGCCATCGGCCCCGGCCGCCAGCGCCGCCTCGGCCGCGCGCGCAGGATCGGGATGCGTCCCTCCTCGCGCATTTCGCACCGTGGCGACGTGGTCGATGTTGACGCCCAGCCGGACCCGTTCACGCATGGCTCTACTTCGACAATCTGCGGCTGCCGGGATCTTCCACCGGAAGCGCGGCCAATTCAGGCGGGAGAGCGTCGGCTGGGTAAGCGGGCACGTCCATCGACGCCAGGGCGATCAGCGGCACGCCCACATCCGCCTTGCCGCCCGACCGGTCGACGATACAGGCGGCGGCGATCACCTCGCCCCCGGCCGCCTGGATGGCGGCGATGCATTCGCGCGACGACAGGCCGGTCGTGACGATATCCTCGACCATCACGACCTTCTCGCCGGGCTCGACCGAGAAGCCGCGACGCAGTTTGAACGCACCGCTTTCGCGCTCGACATACATCGAACGGACGTTCAGATGTTTGGCTGTCTCATACCCGGGGATGATGCCGCCCACGGCTGGCGAGATGGCGACATCGACCGGGCCGACCGTGGCGACGATCTTTTCGGCCAGCGCCTTGCACAGGCGCTCGCATCGCGCGCCGTCCATGAAGACCAGATTTTTCTGCAGGAAGACCGGGCTGTGCAAACCCGACGACAGGACGAAATGGCCTTCGCGCAGGGCGCCGGCGTCGCGAAACTCATTGAGGACGTCTTCAGTGTTCATGACAGGGTTCTAGACCCGGATCGCGCGCGGATGAACCCTGCGGCGACGCTTCATTCGATGTTTTCGTTCGGCCGAAGCCCGCGCGAGAGCAGTTCAGCCCAGACGCCCTCCGCGTCCTCGGCGAAACCGATCAAGTCCAGGTCAGACGCGGCGATCATTCCATGTTCGACCATGGCGTCGAAACCGATCACCGAGGTCCAGTAGGCCTTGTCCACCAGAACGACCGGAACCGGCGGCGCCTTCTTCGTCTGGCGCAACGTCAGCATCTCGAACATCTCGTCGGAGGTGCCGAATCCGCCGGGAAACACCACAAGGGCATTGGCGCGCATCGCCAGATGCATCTTCCGCATCGCGAAATAGTGGAAGCGGAACGTCAGCTCCGGGGTCGAATAGGCGTTCGGCTCCTGCTCATGCGGCAGGGTGATGTTGAAGCCGACCGAAGGCGCGCCCGCGTCCACGGCCCCGCGATTGGCGGCTTCCATGATACCTGGCCCGCCGCCGGTGGCGATGACATTGTCGCGCGGTTCGCCGACACGCCCGCGCAAGGCTCCGCCTCGCTCGGACGCCAGTCGACCAAAGGCGCGAGCCTCGTCATACCAACGATGTCCCTCGTGGATGCGCGCGCTGCCGAAGACGACGATGGTCGAGCGTACGCCCCAGGCCCTCAACGCCTCCTCGGGCTTGGCGTATTCCATCAGGAACCGCACGCCACGCATCGAATCGCCCAGCAGGAAGTTCTGATCCATCGCCGCCATGCGATAGGACGGCGAGGCCATCTGCGCTGCGTTCGGCTTTACCGGGTCGCTCATTCGCCCCGCGCGCGCTCGACGGAATCGACCGACGGATTAGCCCTCAGCGCCGCCATGATCATGGTCGCATGCTTGGCGTCTTCGACCTCGACATCCACGTCCACGTCGAAGAAGTCCTGCTGACGATGCGCCATCGACAGGTTGATGATGTTGCCGCCGGCCTCGCCGATCAGGGTCGTGACCTGACCCAGCACGCCCGGCGCATTGCGGATCGTCGCGCGAATGCGGGCGGCGGCGACCGCGTCCGTTTCGGCCTGAGGCGTCCATTGCAGGTCATGCCAGACCGAATCGTCATCGGCGAAGGCGGCCAGGGTCTGGCAATCGATAGTGTGGACGGTCAGGCCGGATTCCGGCTCAAGAATGCCGACGATCCGGTCGCCCGGAACGGGCGTGCAGCATTGTCCGAAATGAACCGACACGCCCGGCGTCAGCCCCCCGCCGCGCACGAACAGCCGCGCTTTTTCGCCCTGGATGCGCTGCTTCTCGGGCCCGGCCTTCAGCCGCCCCTTCAGCGCTGGGAACAGGATTTCGGCCGCCGTCGTCGGCGACAACCGCCCGCGACCCAGGCCTTCGAACAGATCGTCGTCGCTCGCGACCGCCAGCAACTCCAGAACCGGCTTCAGCGACACGTCGGTCAGAGTCTTGTCGACCCGGCCCAGGGTCTGATCCAACGCGACGCGGCCCAGCTTGATGAACTCTTCGCGCTCGGAGGTGCGGATATGGCGGCGAATGGCGGAGCGCGCGCGGCCTGTGACCGTCAGGCTCCGCCAGTCCGCAGGCACTTCGCGCTTGGAGCCCCGAATGATCTCGACCACGTCGCCGTTCTGGAGCGGCGTCCGCATGGGCTTCAACTCGCCATTGACCTTGACCCCTACGGCGGTGTCCCCAACCTCGGTGTGGACGGAATAGGCGAAATCCAGAGGCATTCCCCCGCGTGGCAGGGTGACCAGTTGGCCCTTCGGCGTGAAGACGAAAACCTGGTCCAGATACATTTCGAGCTTGGCGTGCTCGACCCAGTCCTCGCCGCCCTCGCCGTGCTCGATCACCTGAACCAGGTGACGCAGGTTCTGAAGCGGGTCACGCCCGCCGCCCTGTTCCATCGCCTCGCGGTCGAAGCCATAGGAATGGTTCTTGTAGCGCCAGTGGGCGGCGACCCCGTCCTCGGCGATCCGATCCATGTCCTCGGTGCGGATCTGCATCTCGATCCGCAGGCCCCGAGGGCCGACGACGGTCGTGTGGAGCGAGCGATAGTTGTTCGACTTGGGCGTCGAGATGAAGTCCTTGAACCGCTCGGGCACCATCGGCCATTCGCGGTGGATTACACCTAGGGCACGATAGCAGTCGTCCTCCGCCTCGACGATCACGCGGAAGCCGTAGATGTCCGACAGGGACGAAAAGCCGACCGACTTACGCTGAAGTTTGCGCCAGATCGAATAGGGCGTCTTCTGCCGGCCATAGACCTTGGCCTTCAGACCCGCCTCGGACAGGACGCGCTCGACCTCGCTCGCCACGCCGTCGATGGCGCGACCGTGCTCCAGCTTCAACGCCTCCAGCCGTCGCTCGATAGCGGTCTTGGCCGTTGGGTTCAGATGTGTGAAGGCCAGTTCTTCCAGCTCGGACGCGATCGAGTGGATACCGATCGACCGACCCAGGGGCGCATAGACTTCCAGCGTCTCGCGGCTGATCCGCTCGCGCTTCTCCGGCTTCACGAACTGGAGCGTGCGCATATTGTGCAGACGGTCGGCCAGCTTGACCAGCAGCACCCGCACGTCCCGGCTGATGGCCAGGATGAATTTGCGCAGGTTCTCGGCCTGGCGCGTGTGTTCGGCCTGAAGCTCCAGCCGCGACAGCTTGGTCACGCCCTCGACCAGGACCGCGACCTCTTCACCGAACATGCCGGCGATGTCGTCGCGCGTCGCGGTCGTGTCCTCGACCACGTCATGCAACAGGGCGGTGACGATGGTGGCGGTGTCGAGCTTGTAGTCGGTCAGTATGCCCGCGACCTGGATCGGGTGGGCGAAATAGGGATCGCCCGAGGCTCGCAACTGCGAGCCGTGCATCTTCATCGCATAGACGTAGGCGCGGTTCAGAAGCGCTTCGTCGGCGGTAGGGTCATAGGCCTTGACGGCCTCGATCAGCTCGAACTGACGCAGGATCGGCGCGCGCTTGGCCTGCGGCGCCGGATCTACGAGCGCCGTCTGAGGGTCGTTTTTGTTTGCAGCTTGGGGCGCCGGCGGAACCGTTTCGGTCCGCGCCGGCAGGATAGTGACGCCAGGGGCTCCCTCGGGCGTCAGTACCGCTCCTCCTGACCGCCGTCGCGGTCGCTTTGCAGGGCGCGGATCAGTTCGGCTTCGGCCATGTTCATGTGCTGCGGCGAGGCCAGCAGGGCGACCGTTTCGGCCTCATCCTCGGCTTCCGTCCGCTCATCGACGCGTTGCAGCGTGGTAATGATGGTTTCGCGCAGTTCGTCCGGCACGACGGTATCGTCGGCGATTTCGCGCAGGGCGACGACAGGGTTCTTGTCGTTGTCGCGGTCGATCGTCAGGGCGGCGCCGTTGGCGATGCTGCGGGCGCGGTGGCCGGCCATCAGCACCAGACCAAAGCGGTTCGGAACCTTCTCGATGCAGTCTTCGACGGTGACGCGGGCCATGGAATTCCTCGAACGCGGGGGAGAACCGCGTCAAATACAGATGAGGACGGGCTTTTGCAACGCCACAGGGGCGGAAGTTGGGCGTCAGGTCGGGCGGGCGTCGGCGCCGACGGTAGCCAAAGCGGCCAGGTCGCTCGCCGCCCCGCCATGCGGATGCACCCAACTCGGCGCGATCTCGGCGATGGGCCCCATGACAAACCGCCGCTCGGCCGCGCGGGGATGGGGCAGGATTAGCCCTTCCAGATCACCGCTCAATCGTCCGTAGGCGATCAGGTCTAGATCCAGCGTCCGCGGCGCATTGCGAACCGACCGCTCGCGGCCGAAGGCATCCTCGATCCGGCCGAGCGCCGCCATCAGAGCATGCGGATCGTGTTCTGTGCGGACGATGACCACGCCATTCAGAAAGGCTGGATCGTGCGGATCAGGCCAGGCCATCGACGACCACCACGACGAGCGTGCAACGACATCAGTTCCTTCGCTGCGAAAACGCGCGAGCGCCGCCTCCAGCGCTTCGGTGCAGGACGACCATGCCCCCTTGTCATTGCAGCCCAGGGCCACGATGACTGCATCATTCAGGTCGAACCCGTCATCGATTGCGACGGCGACCGCGCGATCCGATTTTTCATCTCTTTCGACGGCTTCGACCATGTTTCATCCCACCGACCGGCTGGCGATCTTCATCGACGGCTCGAACCTCTACTCCGCCGCCCGCGCCCTGCAGCACGACATGGACTTCCGGCGGATGCTGGACTGGTTCCGCGAGAGGTCCATTCTGACCCGCGCATACTACTATACGGCCGTGGTCGAGGGCGAGGAATTCTCGCCGGTGAAGCCGCTGGTGGACTGGCTGGACTACAACGGCTTTTCGGTCGTCACCAAGCCGGTGAAGCGGTTCACGGACAATAGCGGCCACAGCCGGATCAAAGGCAATATGGACATCGAGATCGCGGTGGACATGCTGGAACTGGCGCCGCACATCGACCATGCGGTGCTGTTCTCCGGCGACGGCGACTTCCGGCGGGTGGTTCAGGCGATCCAGGCCAAGGGCGTGCGGGTCACTGTCATCTCGACCCAGAAGACTCAGCCGCCGCATATCGCCGACGAACTGCGTCGTCAGGCCGACGCCTTCCTGGACCTGAACGATCTGATGGCCGACTTCGGCCGCCCGAAGGCCGCCCAATGACCCTGACGCCCGAACCGCCCCGCGACTGCCCCCTGTGCCCTCGCCTGGTCGCCTATCGTCAGGAGAATGCGCGTCAGAATCCAGACTGGTGGAACGGACCGGCCGCCTCCTTCGGCGACCCGAACGCGCGCCTGCTGATCGCCGGCCTCGCGCCCGGCCGCACCGGCGCGAACCGGACGGGACGTCCCTTCACCGGCGATCACGCCGGCTGGCTGCTGTACGATACGCTGAAGAAGGCCGGCTTTGCGAATGGGTATTACGATCCCAACGGCGACGATGATCTGACGCTGACGGACTGCATGATCACCAATGCGGTCCGGTGCGCCCCGCCCGGGAACAAGCCTCTGCCGATCGAGGAGACGACCTGCCGTCCCTTCCTGATCGACCGGCTCAAACTGCTGCCCAATCTGAAGGTGATCGTGACGCTGGGCGACGTCTCGCGCCGCAACATCCTGAAAGCGTTCGGACGGCCTGCGTCAGCGATGCCCGCGGGTCACGGGGCGCAGGGCGAAGCCGGCGGATACGTCATTCTGAACAGCTATCACTGCTCCCGGTTGAACACGAACACCGGTCGCCTGACGCCGCAGATGTTCGAGGAAATCTTCGCGCGCGCCCGAACCCTGATCGAGGCCTGAGCCTCAGCCCTTGTCCCGCATCAGCCGGGCCTTATCGCGCTGCCAGTCGCGTTCGGCCGAGGCCTCGCGCTTGTCGTGCAGCTTCTTGCCCTTGGCCAGCGCGATCTCCAGCTTCGCCTTGCCCGCATCGTTCAGATAGAGCTTCAGCGGGATGATGGTCTGACCGTCGCGCTGGACCGCGCCCATCAGCTTGTCGATCTGCTTTCTGTGCAGCAACAGCTTGCGCGGCCGGCGCGGCTCGTGGTTGAAGCGGTTCGCCTGTTTGTACGGCGGGATATCGGCGTTGATCAGCACGATCTCCCGCCCCTCCACCGCCGCATAGCTTTCGGCGATATTGGCCCGGCCGTCACGCAGCGCCTTGATCTCGGTGCCCAGCAGCTGGATCCCGGCCTCGATGTTGTCTTCCAGGAAATAGTCGAACCGCGCGCGGCGGTTTTCGGCGATGACCTTGGATTTCGATTGCGGCTTGGGCGCCATCAGATGACGCCCGCCGCCGCCATGGCGCGGTCGATGAAAGGTTTGACCGCATCGGAGGTCGGCGACAGCGGCAGACGCGCCTCCTCGTTGCACAAGCCGAGCTTGGCCAGGGCGTATTTCGTCGGCGCGGGCGAGTTGTCCAGGAACAGCGCCTTGCAGAGACTGATCAGTCGATCCTGCCAGTCGCGCGCCGTCGAGTAATCGCCCGCAGTCATCGCATTGTGCAAGGCGACCATGGCCTCGGGCGCAACATTGGACGCCACCGAGATCAGCCCGACGCCGCCATGGGCGTGGTAGCCGAGATAGCTGGGGTCGTCGCCCGAGATCAGGTCGAACTGGCCGTCGATGTTCGCGCGCATCCAGCTGACGCGGCTCATGTCGCCCGTCGCGTCCTTGATGCCGACGATGTTGGGGTGGGCCGCGAGCCGCGCCACCGTCTCATTGGACAGATCGGATCCCGTCCGGCCCGGCACATTGTACAGCAGGATCGGCAACTGCACGGCGTCGGCCACCGCCTCGAAATGCGCCGCCATGCCCGCCTGGGACGGGCGAATATAATAGGGCGTCACGATCAAAGCCCCGTCCGCGCCCACCGTCTTGGCGTGGCGGGTCAGGTCGATGGCTTCCTTGGTATAGGGCGATCCGGTGCCGGCGATGACGGCGACACGTCCCGCCGTCAGACGCACGCACAGTTCGATGACGTGTTTGTGCTCATCCAGATCCATGCTGGCGCCCTCGCCCGTCGTGCCCATCGGGACGACGCCGTGGACCCCTGCGGCGATCTGACGCTCGAGCAGTTTGGCGAATGCGGCTTCGTCCACGTTTCCGTCACGAAGTGGTGTGATCAGGGCGGTGATCACGCCCTTGAACAAGGGGGCGTTCATGAGACTAAGCTGGCCTGCGTGGGGAGTGACGATGGACGGATGTTCATCGCCTTTGCAATGAGCGCCGGACGTTAGGTCGCCAGCGGCTCCGCCGCAACCGGGATTGAATGGGAACAGGACAGATCATGATCGCGACCAGTCTGGCGGCGGCCCTCGCCGTCCTTGCGCCGAACCCGCAGGACGCCCTGCCCACCCAGCCTGTGCCCTATGCCTCGGCGTCTTCGTCCGTGCCCGGTTATTCGGCAACCTATCAGGGTCGCGTGCTGAATGATCAGGACACGGCGCTGTTTCGTCAGGGGCTGGCGGCGGCCCGTGCGCGCGATGTGTTCGGCGCCCAGTCCGCCATGTCGCAAATCAGGGACGCCTCGGCGCGCAAGCTGGTCGAATGGGCGCTGATCGACACCTCGGGCGAGCAACTCTCATACTCGGACCTCGCGCGCGGTCAGTCCGATCTGGCGGGATGGCCGCGCGGCGAATCAAGACGCGCCGCCGCCGAAAAGGTGCTGGACCGCTCCGGCATGGGCGCGGACGCCGCCCTGGCCCTGATGTCCGACGGCAAGCCGACGACGGTCGAGGGAGCCATCGCCTACGCCTCTGCGCTGCAACAGCGCGGTCGCCAGGATGAGGCGCGCGCCCTGGTCCGCGACTGGTGGCGCACCCGGTCGTTCGATGACGCGCCGCAGTCGCGTATTCTCGGCCAATGGGGCTCCTGGTTGACGCCCGCCGATCACGAGGCCCGGCTGAATATGCTGCTGCTCGGTCCGCACGGGCCGGCGACGCGCAGCATGATCAATCTGGTCTCGCCCGATCGCGCCGCTATCGCCAACACGGTGATGACCCTTCGCTCGGCCTACAGCCCCAACGCCGTCATCGCCAATCTGACGCCGGCCCAGGCGGCCGATCCGGCGGTCGTGCTGGAGCGGGTTCGCCTGCTGCGATCGCAGAACCGGCAGCCCGAAGGCTTTGCGCTGCTGGCCAATCTTCCGCCGGCGCCAGGCCACACGACCGGCGACAACACTCTGTGGAGCGAGCGCCGCAACTACTTCCTCGACGCCCTGCAACAGGGCAACTGGCGCGCAGCCTATGACGCCATGAACGGTCACGGCTTCACCTCGGGCGACCGGATGGTGGACGCCGAGTTCTTCGCCGGCTGGGTCGCCCTGACCAAGTTGAACCAGCCCGAGGTCGCCGCCCGCCATTTCGAGGCTCTGCGCACCGCCTCGTCCACGCCGATCACTCAGGGCCGCGCCTTCTATTGGCTGGGTCGCGCCGCCGAGGCGCGCGGCGAACGCGACGCCGCCCTCGCCTACTATCGCAACGGCGCCCAGCATTGGCAGACCTTCTACGGTCAGCTAGCGGCCGAGAAGGCGGGCATGACCACGCTTCAGCTGCCGGGCGAGCCTGTGCCTTCCCGAGCGGACATCGCCCGTTTCGAAGGCAATGAGATCGTCCGCGCCACGCGCATCTTGGGCGAGACGGGCGAAATGAGCCTGCTGCGGGTCTTCGCCTATCAGCTCGACAATGACCTGCCGACCATCAACGACCTGGCCCTGCTGATGGACCTGTCGCGCGGCTATGGCGAGGGTTTCACCGCCATGATGGTGGGCCGCGCCGCTAGCCAGCGGGGCTTTGTCATGCCCGAGCGCATGTATCCGGTCCGCATTCCGCCCCAGGTCGCCGGCGCCGCGCCGCTGGAATTCACCCAGGCGATCACACGCCAGGAATCCAGCTTCGATCCCCGCGCCCGCTCCGGCGCCGATGCGCGCGGCATGATGCAGTTCCTGCCGTCCACCGCTTCCGGCGTCGCCCGCCGTCTGGGCATGAGCTATTCGGCCGAGCAGTTGTGGGATCCCGACTACAACATGACCCTGGGCAGCTATCACCTGGGCGAACTGATGGCCGCAAACAACGGCTCCATGCTGCTGGCGACCGTCGGCTACAACGCCGGCCCGGCGCGCCCCAGCCAGTGGATCGCCCGTTGCGGCGACCCGCGCGGCGATGCCATCAAGACCATCGACTTCATCGAGTGCGCGCCCTTCACCGAGACGCGCAACTACATGATGCGGGTGATGGAGAACATGGCCGTCTACAAGGCGCGCCTGAACGGCGGCACGGCGCCGCTGACGCCGTCGGCCGACATCTCGCGCGGATCGGCGGCGGGCGCGCGGCCCTACGTCGCCTATTGAGCCCGGCGGGCCGCCAAAAGCGGCCCGTTCGGCCCCTCGATCCACGCGCCGTCCAGCCCGAACACCTCGCGCAGGACGGCGGGCGACAGGGCCTGGATCGGCGGGGCGTCGGCGACGACTCGCCCCCGGTCCAGCACGACGATGCGATCCGCCACAGTCGCAGCCAGGGTCAGGTCGTGAAGGCTGACCAGCACCCCTGCCCCGTCGTCAGCACGCGCCCTCAAGCGCTCCAGCACAAGACGCTGCGCATCTGGGTCCAGCCCCGCGGTCGGCTCGTCGGCCAGCAGCAACGGCGCATCGACGACAAGGGCGCGCGCCAGCAGAACCCGGGCACGTTCGCCACCTGACATTTCGGCCACGCCGCGGTGCGCCAGATGGCCAACGCCGACCTCGTCCAGAGCGGCTCGCGCGCGCGCCAGCGCATCCGCGCCTGACAGAAACGGCGCACCGAGCGCCGCCACTTCCACCGCCGGCAGATTCCAGGCGATGCGCCGTTCCTGCGGCAGATAGGCGACGCGTTCCGCCCGCTGGCGATGGGACAGATCGACGATGTCCGCGCCGCCCAACCTGATTTGTCCGCCGGTCGTGGCCAAGAGGCCCGCAGCGGCGCGGATGGCGCTGCTCTTGCCCGCTCCGTTTGGTCCGCACAGTGCCACGACCTCGCCCGCCGCGACCGACAGGCTCACCCCATCCAGTACGACGGCCTTGCCCAGTCGCGCCTGAATGTTCTCCAGCGCCAACAGGCTCACAGCCGCCACTCCCGCGCCGCGCGCCAAGCGATCAGGGCGAACAGGGGCGCGCCGATCAGGGCGGTGAACACGCCCAGCTTCAGTTCCTGATCCGTCGGCGTCAGTCGCGCCAACAGGTCCGCCACGATCAGCATCAGCCCGCCCGCCAGCGCCGAGGGCGCCAAGATTCGCTTCGCATCACCCCGCACCGCCGCTCGCACCAGATGCGGCGCGGCCAGGCCCACGAACCCGATCACGCCCGCCACCGCCACCGCCGCCCCTGTTGCCAGGGCCGCCGCGATCAGGGCGAAGGCTCTCAACCGTCCCATATGCAACCCTGACGCCGCCGCCCCCTCGTCGCCGAGGGTCAGCATCCGCAGACCTGAGCCCGACAAGGCAGCGAAGACGCCCGCGACGATGACGGCCGGCGTCACCCAGGCCACATCGACCCAGCTTCGATTCTGCACCGATCCCAGCAGCCAGGACATGACCTCGGCCGAGGCGATCGGCGATGGCGACAGGTTGAAGATCAAGGCTGTCGCCGCGCCGGCGAAACTCGACACCGCCACTCCGAACAGGATCAGGGCCTCCGGGGCCCGCATGGCTCTGGACGCCGCGATCAACAGTCCGCCCGCAAACGCCGCGCCCGCCAATGCCGAAAGCTCGACCATTCCCGGCACAGCCGCAGCGCCAAGGACGATCGCCAGCGCCGCGCCCAAGGCTGCCGTCGCCGACACGCCCAGTACGCCGGGATCGGCTAGCGGATTGCGCAACAGCCCCTGCATCACCGCGCCTGCCAACCCCAGAGCCGCGCCGACGACCAGGGCGCAGACCGCGCGTGGCGCCCTCACCTGCCACAGCACCTCGGCCGGACCGGATGTCGGATCGCTGAAGGCAGCCGCATACTGATCGACGCTAAACACCGTCTCGCCTGCCAGCACCGCCAGAGCCAGCGCCGCGACGATGAAACCGGTCAGGATCAGGCATAGCCGAACCGTACTGTTCACGGCCGCCCCTTGGCCATCATCTCAACCGCATCGGCGGCGAACCAGGCCGGGCACGTCAAGGTCGCAGCGGGCAGGCGCGCCGCCGTTCGACTCTCGGCCGCTCGCGCGACAACCGGATGCCGCCCCGGTCCGCGCAGGTCGGCGCGCAGCTGATCGAAGAAGCCGAGCACAAATCGCACCGGAGGATTCATCGCGATCCGCTCGACGCTGAGTGCGCCAAAACCGGGAGCGGCCGTGATATTGCGAAATCCGGCCGCCCGCATCAACACATCCATCAGCGTGCCAGGCCCCGCCGTGAAGCCCCCTGATGTCAGATAGACGGCCCCCGGCGCCTCAGCCGCGCGCTTCACCGGCGCCGCTTTGGCCAACTTCTCGTCCATCCGTCGCTCTAACGCCCGTCCGCGCTCAGCCTGTCCCAGATCCCGCGCCACGGTTTGGATATTCCGGCGCACCCCATTTAGGTCCACCGCGTCCTCGATCGTGACCACCTTGACTCCGCGCTGCGCCAGCGCCGTCAGCAGGCGCGGCTCGCCGCCCCAGTAGCGCACCACGACATCAGGCTGAAAACCCACGGCGGACTCGAGCGTCGGACGCAAACGCCTGTGACCGACCGCCTGCTGACGCAGCCAGGCGTCAGGATCGTCGGCGCGCGGCGACAGTGCGATGTCTGCATCCGGCGCTAGAGCCAGCACATATTGGTCGGCGCACTGGTCCAGCGCCATGATCCGCAAGGGCCTGGCCTGAGCCGTGCTGCTGCTGAACCCCAGAGCCGCCAAGGCGACGCAGATACGTTTCATCCTTCGATCAAACCGGCGAACAGGGCATCCAGGGTCGTGCGAACCAGCGCCTGCCGATCGGACCACGGGAAATAAGGCTTTGTGATCATCAGAGACACGATCCCGTGCGCCGCAGCCCAGATCGCCTGGGCGATCGTTGCGGGATCGCCCTTCATGCGTCCGGCCGTCACGGCGTCCCCGACGGTCGCTTCCAATGTCGTGAACAGGCTGGAGCCAAGCTCGCGCGCCGCGTCCTGAGCGCCCTCTCGCGCCTCGACCGGCCGGGTCAGGTAAATCAGGCGATAGGCGTTGGGATGGGCGAAACCGAAGTCGATATAGCCCTCGATCATCCGCCGCAGGCGCTGCTCGGGCGGCGCGGCCTCATCTGCGACGGCGGCGTTCGACGCGATCAACCGGGCGAAGGCGTCACGGCAGATTTCCTGCAGGATCGCGCCCTTGTCCGGGAAATGCATATAGAGCGCCGTCGACGACAGCCCGACCTCGTCCGCAATCTTGCGAATCGTCGCGCCTTCATAGCCGTGCTCGACGAAGATGCGCTCGGCCGCCGCCAGGATTTCGCCCCGCCGCGAATGGCCTTCGCCTTTGGGCTTTCGGGTCGTGCGCGAGGCGTTCGAAAGTTCAGACAAGCCGCTGCTCCGGGTGAGGCGCCCTGAATAGCGACAATCCGTCCCGGACGCCAACCGACTTGCCGAACGCAGTTGTTTCAAATAGCAATTGGGGGTTGTGGCGCTCTGGGGGCGGGTGCGGTGAAGGATTGGGCGCATCCGGGGATCAGGCCCCGTCGAAACGGCGCGTCTCGACGCACGCCGAGCGGTTTTCAGATCACGACCTTGATCCTGCTGATCCTGACATCCGCAGTGTCGCTGGTCCGCTGGCCCGACGCCGCGATCGCCGTCGGCTTGGGTCTGTTCCAAGCCGCCTTCGTGGTGTGCGCTTTGTGGAAGGCCGTCATCGGCATCGCCAGCCTGCGCCGCCCTGCGCCCGTTCCTCGCCTGATCGAATGGCCGCGCTACACCATTCTGGCGGCGCTTTACGACGAGGCGGCCGTGACGCCGCAACTGATCGCCAACCTCAGCCGGATCGACTATCCGGCCCACAGGCTGGAGGCCTTCATTGTGCTGGAATCGCATGATGAGGCCACACTGGCGGCAGCCCAGGCGACGCCCAAACCGCAGTGGTTAAAAATCCTGATTGCGCCGCCGGGCAGCCCCCAGACCAAGCCGCGCGCCTTGAACTACGCCCTGGGTCAAGCGCGGGGCGATCTCGTCACCATCTATGACGCAGAGGACCGACCGCATCCGCAACAGCTCCGCCAGGCGGCGGCGCGGTTCGTGGCCCAGCCACGGCTGGGTTGTCTTCAGGCGCCGCTTCGCATCCGAGCATCCGGCAAGGCTGGCTCCTGGTTTCTGGATCGACAGTTCGCCTTTGAATACGCGGCCCTGTTCGAAGTGACCTTGCCGGGCATGGCGCGGCTGGGCCTGCCCTTCCCGCTGGGCGGTACCAGCAACCATATCCGCATGACGGCTCTGCGTGGCGCAGGCGGCTGGGATGCGCACAATGTCACCGAGGACGCCGACCTGGGTTTTCGCCTGTGGTCGCTCGGCTGGAAGCTCGGCGTCATCGACAGTCCGACCTGGGAGACGCCGCCGGGTGCGATGGACCGCTGGCTGCCCCAGCGCACCCGTTGGCTGAAGGGTTATATGCAGACCTGGGGCGTGCATACGCGGCGTCCGAACGCCCTGGGACGGCGCGGAAGCTTGTCGCTGATCATGACCTTGGGCGCGGCCATCCTGTCGGCGGCCGCCCATGCCCCGACGCTGGCCTGGCTCGTTCTAGCCGTCGCTGTCTGGGCCATGTCCGGCGTCCTGCCGCCCCTGCCCGGAGGCTCGCTGGGCGTGCTGGCCCTGGGCGTCATCGCCGCCTGGATGAGCTGTGCGGCCGGAGCACGACGCGCCGGGCTTGATTACAGGCTGGGCGATGTGCTGACTGCGCCGGTCTATTGGGCGCTACTCAGCTTGGCCTTCGTCCATGCAGCCTGGCGGCTGGCGGTCGAACCGCACGTCTGGGACAAGACCCCGCACGATCGCGACGATCAGACGCCGGAATTGACCGTCGTGGCGCCGGACGCTGGACGCGAGGCGGCCTGAGCGCCTATCAGCCCGACGATGGCGCCCGTCCTTTCCAAAACTCCCGAAACCCTCGTGACCTCCGGCTGGTCCGACTATGCCCTGCTGGACAGCGGCGACGGCAAGAAGCTTGAACGCTATGGCCGCTACACCGTCGTCCGACCCGAGCCGCAGTGTTTCTGGTCGCCGCGCGATCCGAAAACGTTCGAAAACGCCACAGCAACGTTCGATCCGCAGCAGGAAGAGGAAGACAGCGGTCGCTGGCGGTTCGACAAGCACGGCCCCATCGACGCGTTCCCTTTGAAATGGCGCGATGTGAAGTTCACCGGCCGTTTCACCCCCTTCCGCCACCTGGCCTTCTTCCCTGAACAGGCGGCGAATTGGGAGTGGCTGGACGGGCGGGTGCTCGCGTTCACGCGCTCGAACGGCCGTGCGCCGAAGATCCTGAACCTGTTCGGCTATACCGGCGTCGCCAGCCTGGCTGCGGCCGCCGCAGGCGCAGAGGTCACCCACGTCGACGCCTCCAAGAAGTCGGTCGCCTACGCGCGCGAAAACGCCGAACAATCGGGCCTGGCCCAGCATCCGATCCGGTGGATCGTCGAGGACGCCCGCAAATATGTCGCGCGCGAAGTTCGTCGCGGCTCGAAATACGATGGCGTCATTCTGGATCCGCCCAAATACGGCCGCGGCCCGACGGGCGAAGTCTGGCGCCTGTTCGAGGACATGCCGGGCCTGCTTAAGGACTGCGCCGCCCTGCTGGCGGACAATGCCGATTTCCTGCTGCTGAACGCCTATGCCGCCCGCGTGTCCGGCCTGTCCCTCGCGCATCTTATGGCGGAGGCAACGCAGGATCGCGGCGGCCGGATCGACTGGGGCGAACTGGCCCTGTCCGAAGACGGCCCTGACGCCCGCGCCATCGGCCTGTCGTTCTTCGCGCGGTGGAGCCAATGACGGAACGCGTCATCACATCCCTGACCAACGACACGGTCAAGGGCGTCCGCGCCCTGCACATGCGCAAGGAACGCGACCTGACCGGGACCTTCCTGGCCGAGGGTCTGAAGTTCATCGGCGAGGCGCTGGACCAAGGGCGCTCGCCCCGGATGCTGCTGGTCGGCGAGGACGCCCGCCCTCATCCGTTGCTCGACCGCGCCAAGGCTGCGACTCTCAAGGCCGGCGGCGACATCATCGTCGTCACCCACGCCATCCTCGAAAAGATCAGCCGCCGAGACAATCCGCAGACCGTTCTCGGCGTGTTCGAACAGGCCTATGCGCCTCTCGACAGCCTGAACCCCGCCTCGGCTCCCTGCTGGGTCGCGCTGGAGCAGGTGCGCGATCCCGGCAATCTGGGCACCATCATCCGCACGGCGGACGCAGCCGGTTGCGGAGGAGTCATCCTGATCGGCGACTGCGTCGATCCCTATTCGGTCGAGGCCGTGCGCGCCACCATGGGCTCGGTCTTCGCCGTTTCGATCACCAGAACGACGCCTGACGCCTTCCTCGCTTGGCGAAAGAGCTGGCCCGGCAGCGTCGTAGGCACCCGACTGGACGCCAAGGTCAGCCACCGCTCGGCCGTCATGCAACGGCCGTCGCTGATCCTGATGGGCAATGAGCAGGCCGGCCTGACCGACGATTTGGCCGCCGCCTGCGACGTCAACGTCAAGATTCCAATGCGCGGCCGGGCTGACAGCCTGAATTTGGCTATCGCCACCGGCATCATGGTTTATGCCGCGACGGACGACGCCTAGCGCTTCTCCTCCGGCGCCACCCGGCCCATGCCCCACAGGGCCACGATGGTGATCAGGGCCGAAATCGCCAGATAGCCGCCGACGGCTCCCGGCCCGAACCGCTCGGCCAGCTTCAGCGCGACATAGGGCGCAAGCGATGCGCCAAGGATGCCCGCCAGATTGAAGGCCATCGACGCGCCGGTATAGCGAACCGCGGTCGGAAACGGCCGCGCCATGGCCGCGCCGATGGGGCCATAGGTGCAGCCCATCAGGGCGAACCCCAGCGCAAAGAAGATCAGCAGGCCGCTGAGACCGCCCCCGAACAGCGGCGCGAACAAAAAGCCGAATAGGCCGATTCCCACGGACGAGGCGATCAGCACCCTGACCTGCCCGTATCGATCCGCCAGCAAGGCTGTGACGGGGATGAAGGCGGCGAAGAACAGCACGCCGATCAACTGGATCGGCAGCACATCGGCCCGCGCCAGCCCCATTCCCGTCGTCGCCCAGCCCAGGGCGAAGACGGTCATCAAATAGAACAGGGTGAAGGTCGTCACGCCGCTGAAGGTGCCCAGAACCAGCGCCGCCTTGTGATGGGCGAACAGGGTCACGGCCGGCGCCTTCACGCGCTCGTCGCGATCCACCGCCTTCTGAAACTCGGGCGTTTCGGTGATCTTCAGCCGCACCCACAGGCCGACGAACACCAGCACGGCGCTGGCCAGGAACGGAATGCGCCAGCCCCAGCCCTCGAACGCGGTCTCGCTCATCGTCGACGTCAGAACGATGAAAGATGTGGTGGACAGAATGAAGCCGATGGGCGCGCCCAGTTGGGGGAACATGCCGAACCAGGCCTTCTTTCCTGGCGGCGCATTCTCTGTCGCCAGCAACACCGCCCCGCCCCATTCCCCGCCCAGACCCAGCCCCTGACCGAACCGGCACAGGGCCAGCAGCAAGGGCGCGAGCAGGCCGACCTGCTGGTGCGTCGGCAACAGGCCGATCGCCACCGTCGACAGGCCCATCGTCATCAGCGCCGCGACCAGCGTCGCCTTGCGCCCCACCCGATCCCCGAAATGCCCGAACGCCAGGGCGCCGATGGGCCGCGCGAAGAAGGCGATGGAGAAGGTCGCGAACGACGACAGCAGCGCCGTCCCCGGATCCTCGCCGGGGAAGAAGAGCGTCGGGAACACCAGGACGGCCGCCGTGGCGTAGATATAGAAGTCGAAGAACTCGATCGTCGTGCCGATCAGGCTGGCGAACAGCACGCGGCCGGTGGAGTTCTTCGGCAGGACGTCGGACATCTTCTTCTCCCCGTTGAGCCAGCGATGCCCGTTTCCCTGCCGCCGCGTCAAGGCGATCAGGTCCCGCGCGGCTTGACCCGGTTTGTCGCTTGCGCCTCGGCCGGGTTTTCCGGCCACGGATGACGGGGATAGCGGCCGCGCATCTCCGCGCGCACCGCCGCCCACGAGCCCGACCAGAAGCGCGGCAGGTCGTTGGTGACCTGCACCGGCCGTCGCGCCGGCGATAGCAGGGCCAGGGTCAACGGCGCCCCGCCGACGGTCGGATGCGTCGTCACGCCGAATAGTTCCTGCACGCGAATATCTACGCGCGGCCCGCCCTCGGCGGCGTAGTCGATGGCCGCCGAGCCCAGCGGCGTGACCAGACGCGGGGGCGCCACCTCGTCCAGCCGGCGTTGCATATCCCAGGGGATCAGGCTGCGCAGGGCTTCAGCCAAACGACCGTCGGCGATCCCATCCAGCGACCTCTCCCCGTCCAGCAGGGGCCACAGCCAGTCCTCACGCGCGGCCAGCAGGGCGTTGTCCGACACATCGGGCCAGGCCGGGTCGCGCGTGTGCAGGAAGGCCAGACGTGCGCGCAGTCCCGACGCCTGCTCGCCCCATTTCAGCGCGCCCAGCCCATCCGCCTCGATCTCGGCGCACAAAGCGGCGGTTAGGGTCTTCGCATCCGGCGCGCCGACGATCTTTTCGTCCAGCACGATGGCCCCGATGCGTCGCGAGCGCCGGATCACCGACCGCCCCGACGGCTCCCGCGCCAGCCGGTCTTCCGTCGAGATCAGGCGCGCCAGATCGCTGTCGATCCGGTCCGCCTCCAGCGCCGCCGCCAGTCGCACCCGGTCGCGCGTGTCGCCGCCCCCGAGTTCGGCGATCGCCAACCAAGGCTCACGCGCCAGATGGTCGGTCGCCTCCAGCACGGCCCCTCTTCCGCTGGCGAGAAGATATTCACCCGCCTTGCCCCGCGCCTTTGCGATCCGCTCGGGAAAGGCCTCGGCCAGCAGCAGTCCCGGATCGATCATGCGACCCGACCCACCGCCGGCCGCGCGCGCCCAGCGCTGCGCCAGCTTCATCGCGTCACGCGCTCTTTGCGACCGATCTCGTTCCAGCCCAACCAAGCGATCCGCCAGATCGACGCCCGATCCGCCCAGACCCGGCTCGCTCAACACCGCCGCGATCCTTGCGCCCGTCATCGCGTCGCCGGCGTCGGACGCCACGGCGACCATATGCGCCAGCCGAGGCGACAGCGGGATCTTCGTCAGGCGCAGCCCGTGTTTCGACAGGCCGCCATCGGCGTCCAGCGCCCCCAAACGCGTCAGCACCTTGCGCGCCTCGGCCATGGCCCCGGCCGGCGGCGGGTCCAGAAGGGCCAGACCCTCGACCGAACGGGCGCCCCATCGCGCGAGGTCCAGGGCCAGTCCCGTCAGGTCCGCCTCCTGGATTTCCGGCCGCTGATGCGGGACCAGCCCGCGCGTCTGTTCCTCGTCCCACAGGCGGTAGCAGACGCCCGGCTCAGTGCGCCCGGCCCGGCCGCGCCTCTGTTCCGCCGAAGATCGGCTGACCTTGACCGTCGCCAGCCGGGTCAGTCCGCTGGACGGTTCGAACCGCGGCACGCGCGACAGGCCGCCGTCGATCACCACGCGCACGCCCTCCATGGTCAGGCTGGTTTCCGCAACCGAGGTCGCCAGAACCAGCTTGCGCCGCCCCACAGCCGCAGGTTCGATGGCCCGGTCCTGTTCGGCCCGGTCCAGCCCGCCGTACAGGGGCACGACATCGACGTTCGGCAGCCGCAGCCGCGTGTTCACCAGCCGCGCGACTCTATGGATTTCACCCTGCCCTGGCAGAAAGACCAACATCGACCCGGCTTCTTCGCCCAACGCGGTCAGACAGGCTCTGGCCACAGCCTCTTCGAACCGTTCGGACGGATTGCGGCCCAGATACCGGGTCTCGACCGGCCAGGCCCGTCCGTCGGCCTCGATCACCGGCGCGCCGTCGAGCAGGCGCGAAACTCCGACCACATCCAGCGTCGCCGACATGACCAGCAGCCGCAAATCCTCACGCAGCAGCCCCTGCGTCTCTCTCGCCAGCGCCAGCCCGAGATCGGCGTCCAGGCTGCGTTCGTGGAACTCGTCGAACAAGACCGCGCTCACGCCCTCCAGACCCGGATCGTCCAGAATCATGCGCGTGAAGACGCCTTCTGTGATCACCTCGATGCGCGTGTTCGGCCCGATGCGGCTCTGCAGCCGGGTGCGATAGCCCACCGTCCCGCCGGGCTGCTCACCCAGGGTCGCCGCCATCCGGTCGGCCGCCGCCCGTGCGGCCAGGCGTCGCGGTTCCAGCACCAGCACCTTGCCGTCCAGCCATGGCTGATCCAGCAGGGCCAGCGGCACGACCGTCGTCTTGCCCGCCCCCGGTGGCGCCGCCAGCACGGCCGTATTGCCCGCGCTCAACGCGGCTCGCAGCGGTTCCAGAACGGCGTGGATGGGCAGCATACGTCGCCTCTAGCCTGCCGATGGGCGATCACGAAAGCGTCGTCGCGCCTTAACCACCCCGTCATGCGCGTTGCGCGCCGCCTCATCCGTCGCTAGCGTCCGCCCCAAGCAGCCGAGGGGCTGCATCAAAACGTGGGGGTATTTTATGTGGCGCGTTAAGTCGCTCGACGCGATCCTTGCCACGGCCGAGAAGAAGTCGCTTCACCGGTCGCTTGGTCCTATTCAACTGACGCTTCTGGGGATCGGGGCCATCATCGGCACCGGGATCTTCGTCCTGACTGCTTCGGCCGCCCAAAAGGCCGGACCGGGCATGATGATCAGCTTCGTCATCGCCGGCGCGGTCTGCGCGGTCGCGGCGCTCTGCTACTCCGAACTGGCGTCGATGGCGCCGGTTTCGGGCTCGGCCTACACCTACACCTACGCCGTGATGGGCGAACTGCTGGCCTGGACGGTCGGCTGGGCGCTGATCCTGGAATACGCCGTGGCGGCCTCGGCCGTGTCGGTCGGTTGGTCGGGCTATGTGCTCGGGCTGATAGAACAGGGGCTCGGATTCGACTTCCCTGATCTTCTATCCGCCGGGCCGACCTGGTCGATGAACGGCTTCATCCCCACGCCTGACTTCACGGCCGGGATCGTCAACATCCCCGCCATCGTCGTGGCCCTGCTGGTGACGGCTCTGCTGATGGTCGGCACGACGGAGTCGGCCCGCGTCAACGCGATCCTGGTCGCGATCAAGGTCATCGCCCTGACGGTCTTCATCGTCATCACCCTGCCTGTCATCAAGTCGGCCAACCTGTCGCCGTTCGCCCCCAATGGCCTGTTCGGCCAATATTCGGGGATGGGCATCGTCGGCGCCGCGGCCTCGATCTTCTTCGCCTATGTCGGCTTCGACGCCGTTTCGACGGCGGCCGAGGAAACCAAGAATCCGCAGCGTAACGTGCCCATCGGCCTGATCGGCTCGCTGGCCATCTGCACGATCTTCTATCTTCTGGTCGCGCTCGGCGCCGCAGGCGCTATCGGCGCCCAGCCGGTTCTAGGCGCCGCCGGTGAAGCGGTACAGCCGGGCTCGCCCGCCTTCGTGGCCGCCTGCGCCCTGCCCGCCAACGCAGAAATGCTGGTCTGCTCCAACGAGGCCCTGGCCCACGTTCTGCGTGTCGTCGGTCACCCCCAGATCGGCAACGCCCTCGGCACCGCCGCCCTCTTGGCCCTGCCGTCGGTCATCCTGATGATGATCTTCGGTCAGACCCGCATCTTCTTCGTGATGGCGCGCGACGGCCTGCTGCCGGAAGGCCTGACCAAGATCCACCCCAAGTGGAAGACGCCCTACATCGTGACCGCCGCCACCGGCATCGCGGTCGCCATCGCCGGGGCCCTGTTCCCGGTCGGTCAGTTGGCCGACATCTCGAACTCGGGCACCCTGTTCGCCTTCTTCATGGTGTCGATCGCGGTGCTGGTGCTGCGGGTCAAGGATCCGAACCGTCGCCGTCCGTTCCGTACGCCGCTGATCTGGGTGTTCGCGCCCCTGTCGGCGTTCGGCTGCGCCTTCCTGTTCTGGAACCTGCCGCACGACGCCAAGATGGTGCTGCCGATCTGGGGCGGCATCGGCCTGCTGATCTACTTCGCCTACGGCTACCGCAAGAGCCACCTGGGTCACGGCGTGGTCGAGGTTCACGAGACCGACGGCGACGTTCCGCCGCCGCCTGTGCCGCCGATCCGCTAAGACAAAATGCGGGGCCTGTCGCACCAATCGCGGCAGGCCTATCGATCGGCCTCAAATAGCCCGCAAGGGCGATAGGCCAGGAATAAAGAAAGGCCCCGGATCGCTCCGGGGCCTTTTTTGTCTTGGTGCGGATGAGAGGACTCGAACCTCCACGCCTCTCGGCGCTGGAACCTAAATCCAGTGCGTCTACCAGTTCCGCCACATCCGCATCGGGTAGGCGGTCGCGTCTAGAGGGTGACGCCGCTCAGGGCAAGGCCTCAGCGACGCCCGGCGACCAGTTCATTGCGGATGGAGCGTCCCAAGGGATCGCGGGCGCGCCAGCTGTCGCCGACATCGGCCTCAACCATCCGGCTGCAGAAGCGTGGCAGGATCTGGCGCGGGCTGAAGCCGGACAGACAGATCTTGTCACCCTCGGCCGACCAGCGGGCCGCCACACGTCGCCCATCCGAAAACTGCGAGGTGTAGCGTCCATCCGGCTCGAAATAATGCCGGACCCACTGTCCATTCGGATAATGGGACACGATCGTGTTGCCGAACGCCTTGGACATATCGGCTGAGGCGGGCGACGCCGCCAGCACCCCCACGATCACCAAACCGCAGATCACCGAAACCTGCTTCACACGCCTCTCCTGCGCCATCTGTCATCGACTATCGACGATACATAAGACGGCGCAAGCGCTGCGGTTCCTCAGCCGTTGCCGCGACGACCCGATTCGAACAGAAACCAGACGCGTTTCTCGCTCTCGTCGATCCAGTTCTCCAGCAAGCTGGCGGTCGCGACGTCGTTATGCTCGTCGCACAGGTCATGCACCTCGCGCATCCGGCCGATCAGTTCACCGTTGTCGTCGCGAAGCTCGGCCAGCATATCCAGCGGGTCGACATAGTCGGCGTCATTGTCGGCGATGCGTGATTCCTTGGCGATCTGGCCAATGGAGCGAAGCGTGGTCCCGCCGATCTTGCGCGCCCGCTCGGCCATGGGATCGGTCATGGCCAGGATTTCCGCCGACTGCTCGTCCAGCATCAGATGATAGTCCCGGAAATGCGGACCCGAGACGTGCCAGTGGAAGTTCTTCGTCTTGATGTAGAGAGCGAACGTATCGGCCAGCAGGCCGGTCAGAGCGGCGGAAATGCTCTGGGTCGCCTCCTCCGACAGGCTCGTCGGCGTCTTCAGGGGCGCCAGGCGCTTTTCTTTGGCGGTGGCCATCATCGTTCTCCTCAGCAGCAGTCTGCGGTCAAGCTAGGTAGCCGGGCATCCGGACGGAAGCCCTGGCGCAGATGATAATGCTGAAGCTGTGAAGTGGTTCGGCGGCGCCGACCTTTGTCGGCGGATGGCTGGGGAACTAGGACTCGAACCTAGAATGACGGTACCAAAAACCGTAGTGTTACCATTACACCATTCCCCAGCAGGACCGGCGTTTCCGAAGCACTCTGTGCGGCGGAGGCGGTCAGATACGCCAAGCCGATTTGGGATGCAACACCCTCTTTCAGGACTATTTTCGCTTACCCGGAAGAGGGGTCGAAATGGGCGCTTGCGGCCTATCGAACCCATGGCTATAAGCCGCGTCCTCACTTCGGGGCGACGCCGCCAGGCCAGCCCCTACGGTCGGAGTGTGGCTCAGCCTGGTAGAGCACTGCGTTCGGGACGCAGGGGTCGGAGGTTCGAATCCTCTCACTCCGACCATCTTCTCCTCAGAATAATCGACGATGCGACAGCGGGTCTTCGCCCGCTGCCAGAGCCGCGTCAGTCGTCGTTCGCCGCGCTCTCCATCGCCTGGCGCGCCACCGCATTCAGATGCGCTCCAACCGACTCGATGGTCCTTGAGCCCAGCGCCTTTCGGCGCGCGGTCAGGTCGGGCGAGCCCGCGTCGTAATCGGCCATCAGCCGCCGCACGAACGTCCCGTCTTGAACCTCCGCCAACACCTGATCCATCGCTTGGCGAGATTCGGCTCCGATGACGCGCGGTCCGGTCAGATAGGCGCCGTATTCCGCCGTGTTCGAAATCTTGGCGAAGGCGCCCGCAATGCCGCGTTCGTACATCAGGTCGGTCACCAGCTTGGTCTCGTAAAAACATTCGAACCACGCCACCTCGGGCGGATAGCCGGCGTCGACCAGTTTCATGAAGGCCGTGTCGATCAGTTCGGCGATGCCGCCGCACAGAACCACCTGTTCTCCGAACAGGTCGCTCTCGCACTCGTCGCGCATCGTCGTTTCCAGAATGCCCTTGCGCCCGCACCCCAGCGCCGCCGCATAGGACAGGCCCAGCGCATGCGCGCCGCCCGTCGCGTCCTGCTGCACGCCGAACAGGCAGAAGACCCCCTCTCCGGCTTCGTACAGATCGCGGATACGCGGCCCGATCCCCTTGGGCGAGGCCAGGATGACGTCCAGATCCGCGCGCGGTTCGACCAGACCGAACCGCACCGACAGGCCGTGGGCGAAGACCAGGGCCGCGCCCGGCCGCACGTTCGGCTCCAGTTCGTCGCGCCACAGATCGCGGTGCGCCTCGTCCGAAGTCATGACGGCGACCACGTCGGCGCCCGACGCGGCCTGTCCGGCCGTCATCACCGCGAACCCGTCGGCGCGGGCCAGGTCTCGCGTCTTGGAGCCAGACTTCAAACCCACAACGATGTCAGTCACGCCGGAATCGCGCATGTTCAGCGCATGGGTCCGGCCTTGGCTACCATAACCGATCATGGCCACGCGCTTGCGGCGAATGATCGAAAGGTCGCAGTCGCGGTCGTGGAAGACAGGCAGCGGATTGGGTAGGGTCTGGGTCATGACCGCCTTCATAACCCCATCCGACGTCGTCGCCCTCTGGAAAGAGGCTGGACCCGAAAAGTGGTTCGCCAAGGACGAGGCGTTCGACGCCGACTTCCGCGACCGAGGCCGCGCCCTGCATTGGGCCGCCGCGCGCCGCGAACTGGACGTTTGGATGGACACGGCCGATGGGGCCTTGGCGCTGTTGATCCTGCTGGACCAGTATCCCCGAAACAGTTTTCGCGGCACGGCTCATCAGTTCGCCACCGACCCGCTGGCCCTGA
The DNA here is from genome assembly GCF_044807075.1 of Brevundimonas vesicularis. GTDB lineage: Bacteria > Pseudomonadota > Alphaproteobacteria > Caulobacterales > Caulobacteraceae > Brevundimonas > Brevundimonas vesicularis_G. The sequence goes on along the minus strand of NZ_CP085234.1, from coordinate 2,118,092 downwards.
TGTTCGCCAACCAAGCCGTAGCCCGCGATCTGCATCTGGCGGTCGAGCCGGCGCTGAAGAACTTCCTGCTGCTGCCCTTCGAACATTCCGAACGGATCGAGGATCAGGACCGCTACATGACCTTGGTCGCCGGCGATGAAGAGCTGGAGAAATGGGGCAAGCTGCACCGCGACATCATCGTCCGCTTTGGCCGCTTCCCGCACCGCAACGCCGCGCTGGGCCGCCAGACGACGCCTGAAGAACAGGCCTTTCTCGACGAAGGTGGTTTTGGCGGCTGAAACCGTACGCGATGGACACGCCAGCCATCGCAATGCCGCTGGTCCATTTCCAACAATTCCAACCGCTTGCCGAAATATGTCCCCCGTCTCCCATCCACGGGGTCAAACGGCCCCATAATACATCCGTCTCGTCGCATGGAGGGCTCGCCTGGCCTGCGACCTTGCGGCGGCGAGAGCGGAGGGAACGGGGGCGATGGTGAAATCCCATCGCGGCGCCGGGGCTGATCGGTCGGGGAATCGCCCCGGCGTCCGCAGTCGCGTCGCAGGGTCGAGGGGGATACTCGGCCGCACCGGGGATCGGGGATCGCTGCTCCGACCCGCCCGTCGCAGGCTTATGGGGTTAGGCGATAAGACCGCCACCGCTCGGCGCCCCGAGCTTGCAGGCCAACCCACCGCGCGGAGCGTCACACCCTTCGTCGAAACGGTACTTCACATCACAGAACTCCGGGCGAAGGCCCGGCGCTCCGCCCAGCCCTCCACCAACTCCGCAGGCCGAACGCCGCGAAGGCGCTTTGCCATGCCTGACCGAATCAATTCTGTGGACGACGCCGATTTGTCACCATCGCGAATCGCAATTCTGAGGCACCCTCATTTCATGACCGTTCAGATGATCAACGCCACGCTTCGGGCCGACGTCCACGCTCGCATCGCCGCGGCGCCCGCCGATCATCCCGAGCGGCAGTATCTGAACCTGCTGCGCGACATCCTCGACAATGGCGTCCGCCGCGACGATCGCACCGGCACCGGCACCTTGGGCGTCTTCGGCCGCCAGATGCGGTTCGATCTGTCCAGGGGCTTTCCGGTCCTGACGACCAAGAAGCTGCATCTGCGCTCGATCATCGTCGAACTGCTGTGGTTCCTGCGCGGCGAGACCAATATCGCCTATCTGAAGGACAACGGCGTCCGCATCTGGGACGAATGGGCCGATGCCGAGGGCGAACTGGGTCCGGTCTATGGCAAGCAATGGCGGTCCTGGACCGCGCCGGACGGCCGCGTCATCGACCAGATCGAGAAACTGGTTCACGGACTGAAGACCAATCCGAACAGCCGCCGCCACATCGTCACCGCCTGGAACCCGGCCGATGTCGACGACATGGCCCTACCGCCCTGTCATTGCCTGTTCCAGTTTTTCGTCGCGGATGGAAAACTGAGCTGCCAGCTGTATCAGCGCAGCGCCGACGTCTTCCTGGGCGTGCCCTTCAACATCGCCTCCTACGCCCTGCTGACGATGATGCTGGCCCAGGTCGTAGGGCTGGAGCCGGGCGACTTCGTCCACACCTTCGGCGACGCCCACCTTTATCTGAACCACCTCGAACAGGCCGAGCTTCAGCTGACCCGCGAGCCTCTGCCCCTGCCTGTCATGCAGATCGCGCCCAAGACCGACCTGTTCGCCTTCGACCTGTCAGACTTCGTCCTCGAAGGCTACGAAGCCTGGCCGCACATCAAGGCCGCCGTCGCCGTTTAAGGTCGTTCACGATGATCCGCGCTTTCTCCCTCGGTCTCATTCTGCTCGCGGCGCCCGCCGCGTCGGCGGTCGCCCAGCCGATCTCATCCGCCGTCGAAGCCGCAGAGATCACGCCGACCCAAACCCGTATCCCGGCGCCGGACGGTCGCTCCATACCGATCAGCATCTGGACCGCCCCGGTCGAACGCGGCGTAGTGGTGTTCAGCCACGGCTATAACGGTTCGCCGACGGCCTATGCTCGCATTCTGTCGGCCTGGGCGGCGCATGGTTTCACGGTCATCGCACCGCTGCACGTCGACTCTCTGCGCCATCCCGAACATGAGAAATACGATGATCGCGCCGCCTTCTCGACCAGACTGGTCGACCTGGGCGTCGCACGCGGCATCGCCGCCCATGCGCATTCGGGCAAACCGCTGATCGTGGCGGGGCATTCGTTCGGCTCTCTGATGTCCGTAATCGAGGGCGGCGCCGTCACGGCGGCGGGACCCGCAGGCGATCCGGCGGTAAAGGGCGTGATCGCCTTTTCCTCGGCCGGCTCCATCCCCGGCCTCGTCACCTCCGACAGCTACCGCACGCTTGACCGTCCGCTGTTGGTGATCACCGGCGATCAGGATCTGGTGCCCGGCTTCGTCAGCGATTGGCGCGATCATCGCGCGCCGTTCGACAACAGTCCGGCCGGCGACAAAACCCTCGTGATCTTCACGGGCGCAGACCACCAGCTGCCGGGGACGGCGCAAGGCGAGCAGTTTGATCAGATCATCCGGGCGACGGAGGATTTTCTCGATGCCTACGCGCTGAACGACGCCGACGCCCGGTCGCGCCTGCAGGCCTTTGCGGCGGATGGCGTCAGCGTCGAGCGTCGCTGAACGGATGGATTTGCGCGATCTGACCGCGTCGGTGCTTCGCATCTCCGACATCTACGCCGCCGAGCACGACATCGACCGTGACCGCGATTGGGCCTTGCTGAAGCTGCAGGAAGAGCTGGGCGAACTGACCGCCGAGCATCTGCGCCTGACCGGCCGCGCACGGGGCGCGCCTGACAGCCAGGCGCTGGGTGACGAGGCGGCAGATGTGCTGGGGATGCTGCTGATCTACTGCGCGCGAGCGGGCGTCGATCTTGATCAGGCCATGCAGCGCAAATGGCTGAAGTGGCTGGAGCCCAAAGCATGACCGTTCCCCAGATCGCATTGGTCGTCGCGCGTGGACGCAACGGCGTCATCGGCCGTGACGGCGACTTGCCCTGGCGGCTGCGCAGCGATCTGCAGCGCTTCAAGGCCATCACCGTGGGCAAGCCCTGCCTGATGGGGCGCAAGACCTGGGAAAGCTTGCCGCTGAAACCCCTGCCTGGCCGGCTCAATCTGATCCTGACGCGGGACCAGTCCTACGAGGCGGACGGCATGGCCAAGGGCGGCCTGGTCTGCGCCACTCTGGACGAGGCCATCGAGATCGGACGCGAAACGGCTGAGGACGACGGGGTGGACGAAATCTGCGTCATCGGCGGTACAGCCCTGTTCGAGGCCGCCCTGCCCCGCGCGAAACGCCTCTACATCACCGAGGTGGAGGCTTCGCCGGAAGGCGACGCCGTCTTTCCTTCATTCGACGAAACGGCCTGGATCGAGGTATCGTCGGAATCGCATCCGGCTGGCGAGAAGGACGATCACGCCTTCACCTTCCGCGTGCTGGAACGCCGCTAGGAGAAACAGATGTACGTCACCACGACCAACGACCTGCCCGGCTTTCGCGTCACTCGCCACATCGGCCTGGTGCGCGGTGTCACGGTCCGCTCGCGCAACGCCATCTCCGACGCCATCGGCGGGGTGCAGTCCATGCTAGGCGGCCGCGTCGGCGCCTATGTGAAGCTGGCCGAGGCCGGGCGTCAGGAAGCCTATGACGAACTGGTCAAACACGCCCAGGCCCACGGCGCCAACGCCATTCTGGCCGTCCGCTATGACGCGACGGAGATCATGCCGGGCGTCACTGAGGTCTTGGCTTACGGCACGGGCGTGATCGTCGAGCCGGCATAACCGGCTCGACGTTTCCCGATCAGGACAGGGTCATCAGGTCCGAACGCTCGAAGTTGCGCAGCTCGTCTTCGCGGCCGTCGCGGATCTTGGCGACCCACTGAGGATCGGCCAGCAGCGCACGGCCGACGGCGACCAGGTCGAACTCCTCGTTCTCCAGACGGCGCAGAAGACCGTCCAGCGACGCGGGCTTTGAGCCTTCGCCGCCGAAGGCCGCGATGAACTCGCCGTCCAGACCCACGGACCCGACGGTGATCGTGGGCTTGCCCATCAGCTTCTTGGTCCAGCCGGCGAAGTTCAGGTCCGAACCTTCGAACTCCGGCTCCCAGAAGCGGCGCTGCGAGCAGTGGAACACATCGACGCCGGCGTCCGACAGCGGCGTCAGCCATTCGACCATTTGATCCGGCGTCTCGGCGATTCGGGCTGTGAAATCCTGCTGCTTCCATTGCGACAGGCGCAGGATGACCGGAATGTCGTCGCCGACGCCCTCACGCACCGCCTTGACGACCTCGGCGCCGAAACGGGCGCGGTCGGCGATTGTCGGCCCGCCCCAGCGATCCTCACGCAGATTGACCCCGCCCCAGAAGAACTGGTCGATCAGATAGCCGTGGGCGCCGTGAATCTCGACGGCGTCGAAACCCAGGTCGCGAGCGGCTCGCGCCGACCGACCGAAGGCGGCGATGGTGTCGGCGACATCCTCCTGGGTCATGGGCTCGTATTTGGGCTTGCCCGGCGACGTCAGGCCCGAGGGGCTGTCCACCTTGCCCAGCGGCGTCCAATCCGCCCCCTGTCCCCGCGCCGAACCGACATGCCAGATTTGCGGCGCGATCAGCCCGCCGGCGGCGTGAACCTCATCCACGACCGATTTCCATTCCGGCAATGCGTCGCCGTGGAAAACCGGAACATTGGCGTCGTTGCGCGCCGCCGGCCGCTCGACGACCGTGCCCTCGGTGACGATCAGGCCCACCCCGCCTTCGGCCCGCCGACGATAGTAGCCGGCGACGTCGGAGGTCGGGATGCCGTTCGGCGAGAAGGACCGCGTCATGGGCGCCATGACGATGCGGTTAGGCAGGGTCAGCCCCTTGATCGTGAAGGGGCGGAACAGGGCATCGAGGCTCATCGGATTTCCTTGGCTATCTGCAGCTCCCAAGGTGGCGAACAGAGTTGCGTTTGAAAACCCCTACCTCTGCTTTTCTAAAGACCGAGCGCCGCCGAGACACGGCCAGCGATCTCGTCGAAGCGGCCGGCGATATCGCGCTGCGGGTCGGTTGCGAACAGCGGTCGTCCGGCGTCGCCGCCTTCCCGCAATGCGGCGTCCAAGGGCAAATCGCCCAAAAACGGAGTGGACAGGCGCTCGGCCTCGGCTTCCGCCCCGCCTTCACCGAAGACTGGCCCGCTCATGTTTTCGATCAGACCCAGAGTTGGCACATTGACGCGCTGAAACAGGGTGTGGGCGCGTCGCGCATCGGCCAGAGCCACTTCCTGCGGCGTCGAAACGATCACCACCCCATCCAGCGGCGTCTTCTGGATCAAGGTCAGTTGCACGTCGCCCGTGCCCGGCGGCAGATCAACCACCAGCACGTCCAGCGGCGCATCCGCCGTCCCCCAACGCGTCTGGGTCAGCATCTGGGTGATCGCCTGCGACGCCATCGGTCCGCGCCAGATCATGGCGTCGTCCATCTTGGTCAGCAGACCGACCGACATGGCCTTCAGCCCGTGGGCGACGTGCGGCACGATGGCGCCGTCCTCATAAGCGGGCTGACCACTGATGCCCAGCATGGTCGGCAGCGACGGCCCATACACATCGGCGTCGAGAATGCCGACCGAAAGCCCGCGCGCCGAAAGTGCAGCAGCCAAATTCACCGCGACGGTGGACTTGCCGACCCCGCCCTTTCCGCTGGCGACGGCAAGGACGCGACGGACATGCGCGGGACGATCGGATGGGACCGGGGCCTTGGCGCGCCCCTGATCGACCGCCGCCTTTGACAGGCCGGCCGTGCGCGGCGCAGCAGCAGGTTTGGTCTCGGCCGTCAGGATGACCGAGACCCGCGCCATGCCGGGAATAGCCTTTAACGCAGCCTCCGCCGCGTCACGAACCGGTGCGTAGGCGGCCGCTTGAGTGTGATCGACTTCCAGAGCAAACCCCGCCCGATCCTCGGCCACGACCAGACCCTGAACCAGACCGGCGGTGACCAGCCCCTGGCCGGAAACCGGATCGATGATGGCGTCCAGGGCGGCGATGACGGCGGTGCGTTCGACCAAGGCGATCTCCAAGGGACTTGCAGGCGATGATGCGCGCGTTCTATCGCCCTCGAACCCGTCCCGCGAGCCACGATTTGTCCCAGCCGTCCTCAATCACCCTGATCGCTGGCCCCACCGCCTCGGGCAAGTCGGCGCTGGCGCTGAAGATGGCGCGCGAAACGGGCGCAATGATCATCAACGCCGACAGCCAACAGCTGTACGCCGACCTGCGCATCCTGACGGCCCGCCCCTCCGCTGAGGATGAAGCCCAGGCCGATCATCAACTGTATGGCGTCGCAGACGCGGCCGACGCCTGGTCGGTGGGGCGCTGGAGTCGCGCCGTCATGGCGTTGCTCGACGACCTCCGTGAACACGGCCGGCCAGCCATCGTAGTTGGCGGCACCGGTCTCTATTTCACCAGCCTGACGCGAGGTCTGGCGGACATTCCTGCGGTGCCAAGCGCCGTAAGGGACGAGGTGAACGACGACTATCTGACACAAGGGGAGATGGTCTTCCGATCTCGCCTTGCCCAGGTCGATCCTGACGCAGCCAGCACCATCCAACAAGGAGATAGGCAGCGGCTGGTTCGAGCTATGAGCGTCTTCGTTGCTAGCGGGCGCTCGGTCACTGGTTGGAAGGCCGACACTCAGCCGCTTTTGCCAACCGGCTCATGGAAGGGGCTAGTCATCGAACCCAACCGGCAGGTGCTCTACAAAATGTGCGATCTGCGCGTGGACCTGATGATGGCTCAGGGCGCCATGGACGAAGTCGAGGTGCTTCTGGCTCGCGGCTTAAATGCTGCCCTACCCGCCATGAAGGCGGTAGGCGTTCGTGAAATGGCCGCACATCTCACAGGCGGGCTGGCTCGTGATGATGCGGTTGCCGCCCTGAAGCAGGCGACTCGGAACTACGCCAAACGGCAGCTGACATGGTTTAGAAATCAAAACTCTGGGTGGTGTCGATGCACAGGCAACACCGACTTGGTCGCGCCTTGACAAATGCCCATACAAGGTGAGGTAGTCGTAATCTTGGATGGAGTTGAAATGATAGACGCTTTGTTGTTCGCCGTAATGCTGTTGCAAGCCCAGCCGATGCGCTCGCCGCAAACGGTAGAAATTGCACCTGGTTCGCCTCCGTCCGCTGCTGCACCAGGCAGTCTCCCAGAAGAGGTTCGAGAAGGCGATCGCCTCATTTGTCGATCTGAGCCGGTGCTCGGCTCCAACCGACGTCAGCGTGTCTGCATGACGGCCGCACAGCGCCAGCGCCTGCGTGACGAAAGCAGTCAGTTCCGAGACAGTTTAGACAGACAGTACAATCCCGCAGTTGGTGAACAAAAAGGCGGCGGATGAAATCGACGTTCCTATTGGAACATCGGCACAGTTTCGCTATATCGCCATAGTCCGGTTTCGGTCGGACTATGGCGATAAACGCGCTTGTAATAAGCGGACCGGACCCGGGTGCGATTCCCGGCGGCTCCACCAACTTTCTCCCCGCGTTATCGGCGGAGGCAGCATGGGGCCGACTAGCATCGACGGACGTGTAAAGAGGATTGCTTTCGCTCGTCCTGGCCCACCGTATCGGGCCATTTTCTAACTGCGAACGATAACTTCGCTGGAGAAGTCGCTCTCGCCGCGTAATGCGGTTCGAGTGATTTCGAATCTTAAGTCCTAGGGGTTCAGATCCCTGGGCGGGGCCCGTCGGGGGGCCTGGCAACAGAACCCCCGGCACTTTCCTAAAGATGATCGGAGGCCCGGCGCCAGAATCCCGGCGCTTTACCTTCATGACACCTTTCGCCTGCGGCCCCGCGCCGCTATCAGTCGCGCTCTGATGTGAGGTGACGATGAGCGACCAGGCCCCTCCGGTCGATGAGATGCGGTACGAACAGCTGGCGCAGGAAGCCCTGCGCGGCGTCATGCGCGCCGCGCTGGAACGCGTACTGGCTGAGGGCCTGCCCGGCGCCCACCATTTCTACATCACCTTCAAGACGCGCGCCGTCGGCGTCAGTGTGGCCCCTGACATTCTGGCGAAATATCCGGAAGAGATGACGGTCGTTCTGCAGCACCAGTACGACGACCTGCGCGTCGAGCCTGAGCGTTTCTCGGTCAAGCTGCGCTTCGGCGGCATGCCCAAGAGCCTGGTCATACCCTATTCCGCGATCACGCGCTTCTACGATCCCAGCGTCCAATTTCTGCTGCAGTTCGAAGACCCGCAGCTTCTGGACGAGGTCGAAGACGAGCCGACCCCGCCCCAGGACATGCCGCCGATTTCGGACGGCCCCAAGGTCGTTTCGCTGGACCAGTTCCGCAAGAAATAGCCGCCGTCAGTCCTTGCGCGGATAGGAGCGGATCAGGATTCGCTCTCTTTCGCCTTCGCGTCTTTCGACCAGCAGCCGCGCGACCTGGGCGTCGTCGTGGAACAGATAGCCCTTGATGGAGTCGAGCAAGGCTTTGGCCAGATTGTCGAGGTCCATCCAGGGCGGTTCGCCGACATGCTCCATGCGGATTTCTACGACATGGTCGCCCCATGACGGTCTGGCTCCGCGCCATTCCTTGCGCATGAACTCATAGACCAGCGGCTTGTAGTATTTGGCTTGGGTCGTCAGGCCGTCGATAACGATCTCGACCGCATCGCCATCCTCGCGCGCCCTGACCTTGCCGGTCCCGATCCAGCCGGCTGTCATGCGACGATTGCCGGTGTGAGGATATCCGCGCTCTTCTTGCCCTGCATGGCTCTCGTGCTACACCGCCGCGCAACCCATCGCCACGCCTGAGAGACGAGATTTACGCGCATGAGCAACGTCCGCACAGAGACCGACACCTTCGGCCCGATCGAAGTCGCCGCCGACCGCTACTGGGGTGCTCAGGCGCAGCGATCGTTGGGCAACTTCAAGATCGGCTGGGAGAAGCAGCCCCTGCCTGTCGTGCGCGCCCTGGGCATCGTCAAGCGTGCGGCCGCCGAGACCAACCGCGACCTGGGCAAGCTGGATCCGGCGCTGGCCGACGCCATCATCAAGGCCGCCAATGAGGTCATCGAAGGCAAGCTGAACGACCATTTCCCGCTGGTGGTCTGGCAGACGGGTTCGGGCACCCAGTCGAACATGAACGCCAATGAGGTGATCTCGAACCGCGCGATCGAGATTTTGGGCGGCGAGATGGGCTCCAAAAAGCCGGTTCACCCCAACGACCACGTCAATATGAGCCAGTCGTCCAACGACACCTATCCCACGGCCATGCACGTCGCCTGCGCCGAACAGGTTGTCAAAGACCTGATCCCGGCGCTGAAGCATCTGCACGCCGCCCTGGACGCCAAGGCCAAGGCCTGGGGCCACATCATCAAGATCGGCCGCACCCATACCCAGGACGCCACGCCTCTGACGCTGGGACAGGAGTTCGGCGGCTATGCGCAACAGGTCGAGAACGGCATCAAGCGCATCGAGCAGACCCTGCCGGCACTGATGGAATTGGCGCAGGGCGGCACCGCCGTCGGCACCGGCCTGAACGCGCCCATCGGCTTCGCCGAGAAGGTTGCGGCCCAGATCGCCGAGATCACCGGCCTGCCCTTCACCACGGCCCCGAACAAGTTCGAGGCCTTGGCCGCCCACGACGCGATGGTCTTCAGCCACGGCGCCATCAACACGGTCGCCGCCAGCCTGTTCAAAATCGCCAACGACATCCGCTTCCTGGGCTCCGGCCCGCGTTCGGGTCTGGGCGAACTGGCGTTGCCGGAAAACGAGCCGGGCTCGTCGATCATGCCGGGCAAGGTCAATCCGACCCAATGCGAGGCCCTGACCCAGGTCTGCGTCCAGGTGTTCGGCAACAACGCCGCCCTGACCTTCGCCGGCTCGCAAGGCCATTTCGAGTTGAACGTCTACAATCCCGTGATGGCCTATAACTTCCTGCAGTCGGTGCGCCTGGTCGCCGACGCGGCCATCAGCTTCACCGACAACTGCGTCGTCGGCATCGAGGCGCGCGAGGACAATATCGCGCGCGGCCTGAACAACTCGCTGATGCTCGTCACCGCTTTGAACGGAAAGCTGGGTTATGACCTGTGCGCCAAGATCGCCAAGACCGCGCACAAGAACGGCACCACGTTGCGCGAAGAGGCTGTCGGTGGCGGCTATCTGACGGACGCGGAGTTCGATGAAGCCGTGCGGCCGGAAAAGATGATCTCGCCGGGCTGATCTCCTCAAGATCGAGATTTTTGAAACGCCGACGTCGTCTGACGTCGGCGTTTTCGTTTGGGTCAGGCCTTGTCGCGGATGGTGCGTCCGACCGGCGCCAGCGCCAGCTTGGCCAGTTCGAGATCCTTCAGCGCGAACGGAATGCCGATGATGGAGACGAACTCCGCCACGGCAATGATCAAATGCGTCAGGGCGATGTACCAGCCGGCCACGACGAACCAGACCACGTTCAACACGACGCCGACGCAGCCAGCGACGGGATGCGTGTCCTGCCACACGATCTCGCGGCCGAAAGGCCAGAACGAATAGCTGGCGATGCGCCACGCCGCGAACGTCCACGGCAGGCCGACGACGGTCAGCGCCAGGATCGCGCCGCCGAGCAGCCACAGCAGGCCGGAAATCCAGCCGCCGAAGATGAGCCAGAGGACATTCAGGATCAGGCGCATCAAGACAGGCTCCAATGTCGCCCAATGCGACACATCTCAGATAAGCAAAAGGCCCCGCTTGTGCAGCGGGGCCTTTATTAAATCGGCTTCAGATCGGCCTTAGTGCGGCTTCTCGGTCCAGCGCGCCTTGGCGTCGTCTTGCGTCAGGCTCAGATGGACGTGCTTGTCGTCAACCCGTTCGACCCAGCTGACCGGGATCATGTGGTGCTTGAAGCCGCCGGCGAAATCCAGCTTCGCGAGTTCGATCTGATCGCCCAGGACGTGATCGACCCGGCCCACGTGACCGCCGTCCGAGCCTACGACTTCGAGGTGTTCTTTGATGAGCGAAACGTCAACCATGTGTATCTCCGGCAGTTTGGTTTGTCCTGCCGATGAGAACACACCCGGCCTTCGACGGTTTCAAACGGCGACGCTTGTTCATCGCCATGATGACAGGCTTGGCCAGGACGTGGTAGAAGCCGGCGTTCACACGGAACCGGAACTCGAGATATGCGGCGGATTGGATCGGGCCTATTCGGCGTCCTCATGGCCCTGGCCTTGTCGGCGTGTGGAACGCTGGATCGCCCGACTGGCCCTCTTCGGATTGCAGACGGCACGCTCGTCAAGGCGGAAGACCCTCGCATCCGCGCCAGCGACAGCGCGCGCCTGCAGGCCTTCACCCAGGAGATCGGTCAGCGACTTCGGCCTGACAAGCCCACCTCGATCCTGGCGCTGTCTGGCGGCGGCGCTAACGGAGCCTACGGCGCCGGGCTGCTGGTCGGTTGGACCGAACAGGGCGATCGCCCCGCGTTCGACGTGGTCACCGGCGTCAGCACCGGGGCCCTTGCCGCTCCGTTCGCCTTTCTTGGATCGGATTGGGACGACGAACTTCAGCACGCCTACACCAGCGGCGCCGCCAGCAATTTGCTGAGCTGGCGCAGTTTCGCCGCCTTCCTGAACCCGAGCCTGTTCTCGTCACAGGTCCTGCGCAATCTGGTGGACGAGAATGTCACCCCTGAACTGATGCAGGCCGTCGCGCGCGAGCACGCCAAGGGCAGACGGTTGCTGGTGGCGACGACCGATCTGGACAGCGAGGAAACCATCATCTGGGACATGGGTCTTTTGGCGACTCAGGGCGACGAGAACGCCCGCGAACTGTTCAAGGAGGTGCTGGTCGCCTCGGCCAGCATTCCCGGCGTCTTTCCTCCGGTTCTGATCGCCGGGCTTCAGGACGACGACAAGGTGGTTCTGGAAATGCACGTCGATGGCGGCGTCAACACGCCGTTCTTGGCCATTCCTGAAGACCTGATGCTGTGGACCCGTCCAAAGGACGAAGGGCGTGTCGGCGCCCTCTATGTCGTCGTCAATGGTCAGGTCGGCCGCAACGACGGCGTTACGCCCGGCCGCCTGTCGGGAATCCTGGCGCGGACCTATGACAGCATGAGCAAGTCGTCGCTGCGCATCCATTTGGCAGTGACGGCGGCGTTCGCGCGGCGCAATGGGCTGGACATGGCGCTGTCGGCCATTCCAGACAACGTCGCCGCCTCTAGCCTGAAGTTCGATCAGGAGACCATGACGGCCATGTTCGAATTGGGTCGTCAGCGCGGACGCGGCGCCGATGCCTGGACCCGGCTGGGCGAGCGCCCGGCGGACCAGCCCTTCATCCCCCAGACGACGATTTCGGAGTCTCAGGTGCCGGCTGTGCTGGCACCCGAGCCCTCGGCCAACCCGCCGGCCGATGCGCCCCCCGCCGAAAAGCCCAAGGCGTAGTCATGGGCGAGATCATCAATCTGAACCGGGCGCGAAAGACCCGCGCCAAGGCCGAAGACAAGGCGTTGGCCGCCGCCAACCGCTTGGCCCATGGACGCTCCAAGGCCGAGAAGACCCTGTCCGCTCTTGAGCGTCATCGTGCCGATATGCAGTTGGACGGTCAGAAGCTGAAGCCGAAATCCGACGGCTGACGGCTCAGGCCTTGGGCGCGCGGATCAGCATCACCTGCCCCGCCAACACAAGCGCCAGGCCGATCAGGGCGCTCCAGCCGAAACGCGCGCCCTCGAACAGCACCGACACCAGCATGGCGATGGGCGGCGTCAGAGCCGAGATGTAGCTGGCCAGGGCATAGCCGCGTTGGCGCGCGATGGTGAAGTACAAGCCGAACGCGATCACCGAACCGAACAGCGAGAGGTAAAGCAGCGACAGGACATAGTCCGGCGTCGGCTCGATCCGCCACGTCACGCCGGTCGCCATGCCGTACAGCGCCAACATGGCTGTGCCATAAGCCATCGCCCAGGACGTGGCGGCCATAACGGGCGCGCCCGCCTGCTGTCCCTTCCAGGCGAACCAGTTGCCGAGCGCCGAAGCCAGTACAGCGGTTAGCGCGAAGAGGACGCCCAGCCCCGGATTGAGCCCAGCGCCGGCCGCCGTGATCTGGCCGTAGGACAAGACCCCGACGCCCATGACGCCCAGTACTGCGCCGATCCACGCCGCCGGCGCCGCCTTCTGTCCACCCAGCAGCCGAAACAGGATCAGGTTCACAAAGGCCAGGGCGGCGAAGATCACCGCGACCACAGCCGAAGCCACCTGCCCTTCTGCGGCATAGACGAAGCCATAGCTGACCGCGAAGACGAAGGCGCCCTGTCCGATGGCGGCCAGATGCTGGCTGCGGGTCAGACGCAGCGGCCGTCGCGTCACGGCGCAGAAGGCGAACAGCACCGCCGACGCCAGACCAAACCGCCAGACGATGGAGACGATGGAATCAACCGGCCCCAGCTGCAGGGTGATCGCATACCAGGTCGTGCCCCAGATCAGGGCGCAGATGGCGATCGCGACGATCGCGAAAGGGCGGCTCAAGAGTTGACCTCCGGCGGTGGACAGCTCGCATAACACGCCGTGACGCCACGCGCCCTCACGTCTTGCGCCTGAGTGTGACACACTAGGCGTCTCGAAGGAGATCGCCATGCGAAACGCCCCCCTGATCCTGCCCGCAGCCCTGGTCCTGGCTGCCTGCGCCGCTACGCCGGACGTGACGACCGGAACGACGGTGGTGAACGTGACCGCTGCCTATCGCGAACGGATCATGCTTCCGCCCGGCCATATCCTGACCGTCAGGGTTGAGGATGTCAGTCTGGCCGACGCTCCCGCCAAGGTTCTCGCCGAGACGCAAGAGCCGCTGAGCGGCGCCCCGCCCTATCTCGTCACCCTTGGCTTTCCTACGTCTCAGATCGATCCACGCCACACCTATGCCGCGCGCGCCGAGATACGCGACGCGGCTGGCGCACTAGTCTTCCTCACAGACACCCACCACGCGATCCTGACGAAAGGCGCGCCGGCCTCGGCCGAGATCGTGCTGAAGTCCGCGCGTTGAGCAGTCTCAGCAAACGTTCGGTCGCCCTCGCCGGCCATGCCACGTCGGTGGCGCTGGAGCCGGAGTTCTGGGCCGTGCTGGACCGGATCGCCGCTGCGCGCAGCCTCAGCAAGGCCCAACTGCTGGCCGAGATCGACGCCAACCGCGGGAGACGGCCCCTGGCGTCCGCCTGTCGCCTGCTGGCGCTGGACTGGGTGGCGGATCATGGACGCCAGACCTGAGACCTCGCGTTCCAGATATGTAGACCTAATCGGCTCGACGACGGGCGCCCGCGTCGGACTTTTGTTCAGTCGCATCCGAGCGGGCGATGAACTGCACCTCATCTGACGGATCCTCACCCGTTTCGACGAGCGCAACCCAGATCGCCATGACGACGAACATCACAGCCATGCCCAGGGTGAAGGAGATCCATCCCGCCTTCCCGCTCCGCGGCTTACGGCCTGATGGCCTGTGGTTGTGAGCATCGTGCTGCATCGCAACTAGGAACCGACCCTCCGCTGCGCGGTTCCAAGGTTTCATTGTGGCGACGGCCCTGACTTTGCCGCGCGGTCACCTTATGTTCCGGCTTCGATTCTGACTGACGGATAGTTTTGCGCCTGTGACTGATCTTCCCGCCCCCCGCATTTCCGACCTCGCGCGCGCCCGTGCGCCCGAGGGCGAGGCGCCGCGTGATTATCTAAAAGGGCTGAACCCGGAACAGCGCGAGGCGGTCGAGACGACCGAGGGGCCGGTTCTGGTTCTGGCGGGCGCGGGCACGGGCAAGACTCGCGTCCTGACGACACGGCTGGCTCACATCTTGGCGACAGGCCGGGCCAAGCCGTGGGAGCTGCTGGCCGTCACCTTCACCAACAAGGCCGCGCGCGAGATGCGCGAACGGATCACCCATCTGATCGGCCCCTCCGCCGAAGGGTTGCGCTGGCTGGGCACCTTCCACTCCATCGCCGCCCAGATCTTGCGTCGCCACGCCGAACTGGTCGGGCTGAAATCCAGCTTCACCATCCTCGACACCGACGACCAGGAACGGGTGCTGAAGCAGCTGCTCGAAGCGGCCAACATCGACACCAAACGCTGGACGCCCAAGTCGCTGTCCGGCCTGATCGATCACTGGAAGAACCGCGGCTGGACGCCGGACAAGCTGCCGTCCGGCGAGGACTTCGCCAACGGCAAGGGTCAGGGTCTGTACGCCGCCTATCAGGCGCGCTTGCGTAGCCTGAACGCCTGCGACTTCGGCGATCTGCTGCTGCACAACATCACAATCCTGTCGCAGCATGCGGACCTGGCTGAGGAATATCGCCGTCGGTTCCGCTACATCCTGGTGGACGAATACCAAGACACCAACGTCGCCCAGTATCTGTGGCTGCGGCTGCTGACGGCCTCGACCGGCAACGTCTGCTGCGTAGGCGACGATGATCAGTCGATCTACGGCTGGCGCGGGGCCGAGGTGGACAACATCCTGCGCTTCGAGCGCGACTTCCCTGGCGCCAAGATCGTCAAGCTGGAGCGGAACTATCGCTCGACCAGTCATATCCTGGGCGCGGCGTCCGGCCTTATCGCCGCCAACCGCGACCGGCTGGGCAAGACCCTGTGGACCGAGGACGACAGCGGCGACAAGGTGCGCGTGCGCGGCGTCTGGGACGGCGAGGCCGAGGCCCGACTGATCGCCGACGAGATCGAGACCGCGCGGCGTCCCCACGCCGGCGAACCCGGCCTGAAATACAAGGACATGGCCATTCTGGTCCGCGCCTCGTTCCAGATGCGGGCCTTTGAAGAACGCCTGGTCATGCTGGCCATTCCCTACAACGTCATCGGCGGGCCGCGCTTCTTCGAGCGCGCCGAGATTCGCGACGCCCACGCCTATCTGCGCCTGATCCTGTCGGAAGACGACGACCTCGCCTTCGAGCGGATCGTCAACGTGCCCAAACGCGGCATCGGCGACACCAGCGTGCAGAAGATCCTGCAACTGGCCCGCCAGCACGACCTGTCGGCCCTGACCGCCGTCAGGGGCCTGATCAATACCGACGAACTTCAGGCCCGCACCCGCACCGCCCTGTCCAATTTCGTGCGCGACATCGACCGCTGGCGCCAACTGTCCGAGACCACGCCCCACTGGCAGGTCATGGAGACGGTGCTGGAGGAGAGCGGCTATACCGACATGCAGAAGGCCGACCGCACCAGCGGCCAGACCCGCCTGGAGAACCTGAAGGAACTGACCCAGTCGATGCAGCAGTTCGAAACGCTGCAGGCCTATCTGGAGCACGTCTACCTGGTTATGGATCTGGAGCGCGCGACCAGCGACGACCCCAACGGCGACGGGGCGGTTCAGATCATGACCCTGCACGGCGCCAAGGGACTGGAGTTTCCGCTGGTCTTCCTGCCCGGCTGGGAAGAAGGCGTCTTCCCCAGCCAGCGCAGCATCGATGAGAAGGGCGAGAAGGGCCTCGAGGAGGAACGCCGCCTGGCTTACGTGGGCGTCACCCGCGCCAAGCAGGACGCTCGCATCTCCTTCGCCGCCAACCGGTTGGTCTATGGCCGCTGGACCTCGCAACTGCCCAGCCGCTTCGTCGACGAACTGCCCATCGCCCACGTCGATCCCCAATCCGATACCGGCTATTACGGCGCTTCGACCGGCATGAAGGAGGCCAAGAGCCGCTGGGACGACGCGCCATCGTTCGGCAGCGGATATTCCTCCCCCGGCTGGAAACGCGCCCAATCCTTCACCGCCGCTCAAACCCCGGCCAAGATCTCGGCGCGCAAAGCCGTCATCGAGGGCGACGGCCGACTGATCGCCACCGCCGACCCCAAATCCAGTTCAGGCTGGAAAAAGGGCGAACGCGTCTTCCACCAGAAGTTCGGCTACGGAAACGTCCGCGTGATCGAAGGCAACAAGCTGCTGGTCGAGTTCGAAAAGGCCGGGGAGAAGCGCGTGATCGACAGCTTTGTCGAGAAGGCTTAACCCGGCGCTCTAACGCAATGAATGGAGCCAAAGATGGCGGGCCTGAAGGACAAGCGCGGCTTCATCGACAAGGATCGCATTGATCTGTCGGAACGTCAGTCGGTCGAATACTGGATGAAACGCTGGGGCGTGACCAAGGACCAGATCACCGGCGCCCACCGCAAGGTTGGGCGCATGACCAAGGATATCGCGGCGGAATTGGGCAAGAAGCGCTGACGCCGCCTGCCTGAAACGAGAAACGGCCCCGGAGCACTCCGGGGCCGTTTCGGTCTCTGGCTTAGATGTGGATCACGCGCCCATAGGCGTCCAGCGCCGCCTCGTGCATGGCCTCCGACATGGTCGGGTGCGGATAGACGATCCCGTGGATGTCTTCTTCCGTCGCCTCCATCGTGATGGCGGTGACATAGCCCTGGATCATCTCAGTGACCTCGTGGCCGATCATGTGGGCGCCGATCAGGGCGCCGGTCTTGGCGTCGAAGATCACCTTGACGAAGCCGTCGGTATCGCCCGAGGCGATCGCCTTTCCGTTCACACGGAACGGGAAGCGGCCGATCTTGACGTCTCGCTTCTCAGCGCGCGCGGCCTGTTCGGTGACGCCGACCGAGGCGACCTGCGGCTGGGCATAGGTGCAGCCGGCGATAGGTGAATGGACGTTGGGTGTCTTGAAGCCGGCGATATGTTCGGCCGCGTGGATGCCTTCGTGCGACGCCTTATGCGCCAGCCAGGGCGCGCCGGCGCAGTCGCCGATGGCGTACAACCCCTTGACGTTGGTCTGGCAGTGGCTGTCGATCTTGACGTGGCCGCGGTCCATTTCCAGACCCAGTTCTTCCAGGCCGATGCCGTCGGTGTTGGCGGTGATTCCGACCGCCGAGATGCAGACCTCGGCCTCCAGGGTCTCGGCCTTGCCGCCGATCTCCACGGCGACCTTCACGCCCTTGGCGTCCTTGCTCACCTTGGTGACCTTGGCGCCCAGCTTGAACTTCATGCCGCGCTTTTCGAACGACTTCTGAGCGGCCTTGGAGACCTCTTCGTCCTCGACCGGCATGATGCGATCCACCGCTTCGACCACGGTCACATCACAGCCCAGGGCGCGATAGAAGCTGCCGAACTCGATGCCGATGGCGCCCGAACCGATCACGACGATCGACTTGGGCATGAACTTCGGCGCCATGGCCTCGCGATAGGCCCAGATGCGATCACCATCGGCTTCCAGTCCGATCTGCGGCAGGGCGCGGGCGCGGGCGCCGACGGCCAGCATGACGGACTTGGCCTCCAGAGCGCGCGAACCGCCCGCTTTAAGGGCGACGACGACCTTGGGCGCGGCGGCGCCCTTCTCCAGCTTGGCTGACCCCTCGATCACCTCGATCTTGTTTTTCTTCATCAGGAAGCCGACGCCCTGATTCAGCTGTTTGGCCACGCCACGCGAGCGCTGG
Organism: Brevundimonas vesicularis; assembly: GCF_044807075.1. Classification (GTDB taxonomy): domain Bacteria; phylum Pseudomonadota; class Alphaproteobacteria; order Caulobacterales; family Caulobacteraceae; genus Brevundimonas; species Brevundimonas vesicularis_G. Next base: position 2,099,732 of record NZ_CP085234.1, on the reverse strand, counting down.
ATGATGGCGTCGAAATCGAACGACGCGCCCGACGCCGACAGGCCGTACTCCTTCAGATGGCTCAGGCTCTCGAACTTTTCGCCCGACTTCAGCAGGGCCTTGGTCGGAATGCACCCCCAGTTCAGGCAGATGCCGCCCAGGTTCTCGCGCTCGACGATGGCGACCTTCAGGCCCAACTGGCTGGCGCGAATTGCCGCGACATAACCGCCGGGGCCCGAGCCGATGACGACGAGATCGAATTCAGCAGCCATTAGATCAACTTCTCGATGTCGGCCTTGATGGCCTCGGGTTCAGTCTGCGGGGCATAGCGGGCGACCACCCTGCCCTCGCGGTCGGTCAGGAACTTGGTGAAGTTCCACTTGATGGCTTTGGAGCCCAGGAAGCCGCGCTTCTGCTCTGTCAGCCAGGCGTAAAGCGGGTGCCGGTTCGGTCCGTTGACCTCCACCTTGTCGAACAGGGGAAAGGTCACGTCGAAACTCGCAGCGCAGAAGGCGGCGATCTCCGCCGCCCGGCCCGGCTCCTGCTCGCCGAACTGGTTGCACGGAAAGCCCAACACCTCGAACGGCTGATTGGCGAACGTCCGGTGCAGCTTTTCCAGACCATCGTATTGGCCAGTGAAGCCACACTTGGACGCCGTATTGACGATCAGCAACGCCTGACCGCGAAAGCGATCGAGCGAAACGTCCGTGCCGTCGATGGCGCGGGCGGAGAAGTCATAGACCGAGGTCATGACCTCACCCTCCCCTTAGGCCAGCATCGCGACGGGATCTTCGATCAGCGGCTTGAACGCCTGCAGGAAGCGGGCGCCGGTCGCACCATCGACCACGCGGTGATCGCAAGTCAGGGTCACGGTCATCACTGTGGCCGGCACAACCTGACCGTTCTTGACGACCGCGCGCTGTTCGCCGGCGCCCACGCTCATGATGCAGCCCTGCGGCTCATTGATGATCGAGGTGAACTGCTTGATGCCGAACATGCCCAGGTTGGACACCGAGAAGGTGCCGCCCTGGAACTCTTCGGGCTTCAGCTTGCGGTCGCGGGCGCGCTTGGCCAGATCCTTGGACTCGGTCGCGATCTGCGCCAGACCCTTGGTTTCGGCCTTCTTGATGATTGGAGTGATCAGGCCGCCGTCGATCGCCACCGCCATGGAGACATCGGCGTTGTGATGCATGGCGATGCCTTCAGGGGTGTACGAAGCGTTGGCCTCCGGCACCATCTTCAGGGCCAGGGCGGCGGCCTTGATGACGAAGTCGTTGACCGACACCTTGATGCCTTGCGGCTCCAGCATCTTATTGACCTTGGCGCGCACGGCCATCAGTTGGTCGATCTCGCAGTCGATGAACAGCGGGAAGTGCGGCACGTTCTGGACGCTGTCGACCATGCGGCGCGCCACGGCCTTCTTCATGCCGTCCAGCGGGATCAGGTCGTAGCTGCCGTCCGGAATGCCCATCTGCGCCAGCGACTGCGCCTTGCGCGGCTCTGCTGCGGTCGCGGCGGGCGGTGCCGACGATGCGGTTGCCGGTTGGGCCGACCCCTTGCCGGCGGCCTCGACGTCGCGTTTGACGATGCGACCGTGCGGACCGGTCCCTTTGATCGACTTCAGATCGACGCCGCTCTGGGCGGCGATGCGGCGAGCGAGCGGTGACGAGAAGATGCGATCTCCGCTGTCCGACTTCGGCGCGGCAGGCGCCGGAGCGGCAGGCGTAGTCGTCTTGGGCGCCTCGGCAGTAGCCGGAGCGGCCTCGGCCTTGGGCGCTTCTTCCGTCTTGGCGGCGGGTTTTTCGGCCGGCTTGGGTGCGGCCGCACCGCCCTCGTCCTTCAGGCGGGCGATGGGCGTATTGACCTTCACGCCTTCCGTGCCTTCAGCGACCAGGATGTCGGTGACTTCGCCCTCGTCTACGGCCTCGACTTCCATCGTGGCCTTGTCGGTTTCGATCTCGGCGATCACGTCTCCGGCGGACACGACGTCTCCGACCTTGACGTGCCACTTGGCCAGAACGCCCTCCTCCATCGTCGGAGACAGGGCCGGCATCAGGATGTCGGTCATGCCATCACCTGCTTCACGGCCGCAATGATCTTGTCCACGCCTGGCAGCGACAGCACTTCCAGGTTGGCGGCATAGGGCAGCGGCACGTCTTCCTGATGCACGCGCAGCGGCGGAGCATCCAGATAGTCGAAGGCGTGTTCGATGACGCGGGCCACGACCTCGGCGCCGACGCCCATCGGACCCCAGCCCTCTTCGGCCGAGACCAGGCGGTTGGTCTTCTTGACGCTCTCGACGATGGTCTCGTGATCCAGGGGGCGCAGAGTGCGCAGGTCGATCACCTCGGCCTCGACACCCTCCTCGGCCAGCTTCTCGGCGGCCTGCAGGGCGAAGCCGACCATGCGGCTGTGGGCGGTGATGGTGACATCCTTGCCTTCGCGGCGGACCTTGGCCTTGCCGATCGGCAGGACATAATCCTCGACTTCCGGCACATCGAACTCCAGGCCGTACATCATCTCGTGTTCGAGGAAGACGACCGGGTTCGGGTCACGGATGGCGGCCTTCAGCAGGCCCTTGGCGTCGGCCGCGTCATAGGGCGCGATGACCTTCAGACCGGGCACCTGAGCGTACCAGGCCGAGTAGTCCTGGCTGTGCTGGGCCCCGACGCGCGAAGCAGCGCCGTTCGGGCCACGGAAGACGATAGGCGCGCGGATCTGACCGCCAGACATATAGAGCGTCTTGGCGGCCGAGTTGATGATGTGGTCGATCGCCTGCATGGCGAAGTTGAACGTCATGAACTCGACGATCGGCTTCAGGCCCGACATGGCCGCGCCGACGCCCAGGCCGGCAAAGCCGTGCTCAGTGATCGGGGTGTCCACGACGCGCTGATCGCCGAACTCCTGGAGCAGGTCGCGGCTGACCTTGTAGGCGCCCTGATACTGGGCCACTTCCTCGCCGATCAGGAAGACGCGATCGTCGCGACGCATTTCTTCGGCCATGGCGTCGCGCAGGGCGTCGCGCACGGTCGTCTTGACCAGTTTGGCGTCCGCAGGGATTTCCGGGTCGCGCAGTTCGACCTTGGGCGTCGCGGTCTGGGCCGGGGCCTTTTCGGGATCGCCAGTCTTGCCTTCGGCCGCAGCCTTGGGCGCCTCAGCCTCGCTCTTTGCGGAATCAGCCTTGGGCGCAGGCGCCGCTGCGCCGTCTTCGCCGGCCAGACGCGCGATCGGCGTGTTGACCTTCACGTTCTCGGAGCCTTCGGCGACCAGGATTTCCAGCACTTCGCCTTCGTCCACGGCCTCGACTTCCATCGTCGCCTTGTCGGTTTCAATCTCGGCGATCACCTGGCCAGCCGACACGGTGTCGCCTGCCTTGATGTGCCATTTGGTCAGCGTGCCCTCTTCCATCGTGGGGGACAGCGCCGGCATCAGAATGTCGGTCACGGATCAGGCCTCCACGTAGACGTCAGTATAGAGCTCGGACGGATCGGGTTCCGGGCTCTCTTGGGCGAATTGAACAGCTTCGGCGACAATCGCCTTGATCTCGTTGTCGATGGCCTTGAGCTCGTCCTCGGTCGCATTGGCGGCCGACAGCAGCGTCTTCAGGTGATCGATCGGGTCGCGGGTCTTCTTGACCTCGTCAACCTCTTCCTTTGTCCGGTACTTGGCCGGGTCGGACATCGAGTGACCGCGATAGCGATAGGTCTTCACTTCCAGGATGAAGGGACCGCCGCCCTCGCGGGCGCGCTTCACCGCGCGGGCCGTGGCGTCGCGCACGGCCAGCACGTCCATGCCGTCGACCTGCTCGCCCGGAATGCCGAAGCTGGCGCCGCGCTGATACAGTTCGGTTGTGGACGACGAGCGCTCGATGCTCGTGCCCATGGCGTACTGGTTGTTCTCGATGATGTAGATGGCGGGCAGCTTCCACAGCTGCGCCATGTTGAAGCTTTCGTAAACCTGCCCCTGGTTCGAGGCGCCGTCGCCGAAATAGACGAAGGCCACCGAATCGTCGCCGCGATACTTGCCGGCGAAGGCCAGGCCGGTGCCCAACGCCACCTGGGCGCCGACGATGCCGTGACCGCCGTAGAAGCCGGTCGGCACGTCGAACATGTGCATCGATCCGCCCTTGCCCTTGGACGAACCGCCGCTGCGGCCGGTCAGCTCGGCCATGACTTCCTTGGGATCCATGCCGGCGGCCAGCATGTGGCCGTGGTCGCGGTAGCCAGTGATGATCTTGTCGTGGCCTTGTTTAACGCTCTCCTGAACGCCGACCGCCACGGCTTCCTGGCCGATGTACAGGTGGCAGAAGCCGCCGATCAGCCCCATGCCGTAGAGCTGGCCCGCACGCTCCTCGAAGCGGCGGATCAGAACCATCTCGCGATAGAAGCGAAGCAGGTCTTCCTTCGACGCCGTCGGCGTGTTGGGCAGTTTGTCAGGCGTGGTCGTCTGAGCGGATTTGGCTGGGGCTTTCGCCATCCGGTATCTCCCGGCTAGGCGCCGAGGACCGACACCTTCTTATCGTTACGGAAAGGGGCTTTAGCAGCCTTCCTTCCGGTAACGCAAAGGGGTGCGGGTCGCCCTGTAACAATAGTTCAAGTGGTGAACTTCGCTTATCCTTGGGCAGCAGGGGGCGAGACGCGGATCACATAGTCACGCGGATCGGAGAAGCCGAGCACAGCGCGCGCGCGCTCTTCCAGAAGATCGCGAGACAGACTGTCGGTGCGCAGATAGCGCACGCGTGTCTCAAGGTCGCGGCGCTGCTCGGTAAGATGCGCCAGCTGGTCCTCGCGCTGCCCCAGCAAGGCGTCGCGAGACGAGCCGCTCAACAGTCCGCGCTCGCCCGTCAGCGCCTGCACCCCAAGATAGGCCAGCAGCAGCAACAGGACGAGGGACAGGCGGTAAGGTTTCATCCGTTCGGGCACTTGAAACGCTCCTTCTGAGCGCGAAAACACAGTTCAGAAACGGTGCCCGAAAATGCCTAACGAAATGTAGCTTGACCGTAAGATTGTCGACGGAAAACGCTGATTCTCCGCCGACAATTCCGCCGCTTACTTGAGCAGCATGCCGTCGCCGAAATAGACGCCCTGATCGCCCAGCATTTCTTCGATGCGGAGCAACTGGTTGTACTTTGCCACCCGGTCGGAGCGGGCCAGCGAGCCGGTCTTGATCTGCCCGCAGTTGGTCGCCACGGCCAGGTCGGCGATGGTGTAGTCCTCGGTCTCGCCCGACCGGTGGCTCATCACGGCGGTATAGCCCGCGCGGTGGGCCATATCGACGGCGTCAAGCGTCTCGGACAGGGTGCCGATCTGGTTGACCTTGATCAGGATCGAGTTCGCCAGACCTTCGCCGATGCCGGCGGCCAGACGCGCCGGATTGGTCACGAACAGGTCGTCGCCGACCAGCTGGACCCGGTCGCCCAGGCGCTCGGTCAGCAGGCGCCAGCCGTCGAAGTCATCCTCGGCCATGCCGTCCTCGATCGACACGATCGGGAAGCGTTCGCACAGATCGACCAGATAGGCGGCCATGCCGTCGGAATCGACGGTCTTGCCCTCGCCCGCCATGACATATTTGCCGTCCTTGAAGAACTCGGTCGAGGCGACGTCGAGACCCAGGTGGAAATCCTCGCCCGCGAGGTAGCCCGCCGCCTGGCCCGCCTTGGTGATGAAGCTCAGCGCCTCATCGGCCGAGGCCAGATTGGGCGCAAAGCCGCCCTCGTCGCCGACGTTGGTGTTGTGCCCGGCGTCCTTCAGTTGCTTCTTCAGGGCGTGGAAGATTTCGGCGCCCATGCGCACGGCGTCCGAAAAGGTCTCGGCGCCGGTGGGCAGGATCATGAACTCCTGGATGTCGATCGGATTGTCGGCGTGGGCGCCGCCGTTGATGATGTTCATCATCGGGGTCGGCAGGACGCGGGCCGAGACCCCGCCCAGATAGCGATACAGTTCCTGATTGGCCGACAGGGCGCTGGCCTTGGCGACCGCCAGAGACACGCCCAGGATCGCATTGGCGCCCAGACGGCCCTTGTTGGGCGTGCCGTCCAGCTCGATCATCGCCTCGTCGATCCGGCGCTGCTGCTCGGCGTCCATGCCGGACAGGGCGTCGAAGATCTCGCCGTTGACGGCGTCGACCGCCTTCTGGACGCCCTTGCCGCCCCACATGTCCTTGTCGCCGTCGCGCAGTTCGACCGCTTCGTGGGCGCCCGTGGACGCGCCGGACGGAACGGCGGCGCGGCCGAACGAACCGTCTTCCAGCGTGACATCGACCTCGACCGTCGGATTGCCCCGGCTGTCGAGGATCTGGCGGGCGACGATGTCGGCGATGTCGGTCATGGCTCGGCTCTTTGGCTCAAGGGGCAAGGGAGGTCAGACGGTTTAGCCGCCTCCCCGCCAAACGCCAATGCCGACATCGTCGCCGGGCGTCAGGAACAGCCTTCGACCAGCTGGATCGAAGGATCGCCGGCGTGAATGGCGATGACCTTGCCGTCCGCGCCGACTTCATAGCGGACCCCACGGGCCGCCGGGTCGGTGACATAGGCGCTGGAACCGCCTTTTGACCAAGCATACAGGTCTTCGGCAGGCGCATCCTGATATTTGTGGGGTTGCGCGAATATCGATCCGCCGTACGCCTGTTTGATCGCCAAGGCCGTGTCGCCAACCTTAAACCCGCGATCGGTCTCGATTGTCGCGCCACGAGACAGGGTGATTCGCGTCAGGACCCCTCTTTGGATCATCACGAGCACGTCCGCTGGCGCTTTGGTCGGATGGAACTGATCGCAGACCTCCGGCTCTGGGCCGCCAACAGCGTTCGGCTGAGAGTCCTCACCCCAAACCTTCGCCAGATCGGCCCGCGACATGCCGATCCGCGCGGGGCCCAGCCCTTCGGCTGTAAGGATATTGGGATCGGCGGCGGGCGTGACAGACGACGTTGGCGCCGCCGGCGTCATCGCAACCGGCGCCGCCTCCTGGGGCGCTTCAGCGGTCGGCCCCGCGTCGCGGCCGCAGGCGGCAAGGGTCAGAAGCGCGACGGCGCTGACGGCGGTGAGACGAATCATCATGCAGCATTCTCCAAATGAAGCTTCACCGCATTGAACGCACGAAAACGGCGCGCGGGTCACCGCGCGCCGTCGAAATCGTCATCCGACCGAAGTCGGGGTCGCCTGAAAGACTAGTCTTCCTTCGGCGTGATGACCTGACGTCCGCGATAGGTGCCGGTCTTCAGGTCGATGTGGTGCGGGCGCTTCAGCTCGCCGGTGTCCTTGTCCTCGACGTAGACGTTCGAGGTCAGGGCGTCGTGGGCGCGGCGCATGTTGCGACGCGAGGGAGATACTTTGCGCTTCGGAACGGCCATGTCCGTCTCAATCTTCTAAGTCGGGCGCCGCCCAGAGCCGAGCTCCGTCTAGCGCGAAAACAATAGCGGCGGCCCTCAGGACCGCCACGCGAGGCGCGGCTTATGCATGAACCGCGCGACGATTTCAAGGCGTTTAAGCAGGCGTCAGACGCCGGACGATCTTCGCAGGATTGCCGACCACCACCACGTCGGACGGCACGTCCTTCGTCACGACCGATCCCGCGCCGATCACCGAACGATCGCCGATGGTGACGCCCGCCAGAACGATAGCGCCGCCGCCAATCCAGACGTCGTCCCCGATGACGATCGGCCGCGCCGTCTCCTCGCCCCGGCGGGCGACCGCATCCAACGGATGTTCCGGCGTCAGCAGCTGTACGCCCGGCCCGGCCTGGAAGTTGTCGCCGATACGGATCTCGGCGCAGTCCAGGAACACGCAGTTGGCGTTCGCAAAGGCCCGCGCGCCCAGATGGATGTTGATGCCGTAGTCGCAGAAGAAGCCCGGCATGATGATCGCCTTGCCGTCGGCCGCATTGACCAGTTCGTTGACCAGGGCGCCGCGCCGGTCGCGATCCGGCTCGGCGTTGATGGCGACGGTCAGGGCCACGGCGCGGGCCCGGCCATCGCGCAGATCGGGATCGCCCGGATCGTAAGGCAAGCCCGCCAGCATCTTTTCGCGCTCGGTCATGCGTCCTCGGTCAGAGCGGAGGCCACCGCTTCGCCGATGGCCAGCGAACTGGTCAGGCCCGGGCTTTCGATGCCGAACAGGGCCATCAGGCCATCGATGCCGTGATGTTCGCGGCCATGAAGCTGGAAGTCCGGTTGCGGCTCGCCCGGCCCATGCAGTTTGGGCCGAATGCCGGCGTAGTCCGGCGTCAGGGCGCCATCGGGCAGACCCGGCCAGAAACGACGAATGTAGGTGGCGAACTCCTCCGCCTTGGCGGGATCGACCGAGTAATCCTCGGTTTCGACATAGGCCAGGTCGGGCCCGAACACGGCCTGACCACCCAGATCCTTGCGATAGTGGGTGCCCAGCGCGCCGGGGATGGGCGGCGGATAGATCAGCCGATCGAACGGCGCCTTACCCGTCAGACGGAAGTAGACGCCCTTGCCGAAATGTCCGGCGGGAATGTCTCCGGGCGGATAGCCTTCGATCGACGCCGCCACAGCCTGGGCCGACAGTCCGGGCGCGGTGACCAGAAGGCGGCTCGTGACCTGCATCGCCCCCTCCCCGCCGACACGGATCGTGAACCCGCCGCCCGCCAGCGGCTCTGCGCCCTCGAACGGCGCCGAGACCACGACCGACCCGCCCGCATCCTCGATCTCGCCTTGCAGGGCGAGCATATAGCCGTGGCTGTCGAACAGGCCGCTCTCGGGCGACAGGATGGCGGCGTGGGCGTTCAGCTCCGGCTCCAGCGCCCGCGCCTGGGCGCCGGTCAGATGCGCCAGCCCCTCGACGCCGTTCGCCGTCGCCTGTTCGAAGATGGCCTCGATCCGCTCGACCTCGGCCTCTTGCGTCGCCACGACCAGCTTGCCGCATTTCCAGTGATCGATCTTGCGGCTGGCCAGGAAGTCGTAGAGCGCACGGCGTCCCTCGACGCAGAAGCGGGCCTTCAGTGAACCGGTCGGATAATAAAGTCCGCCGTGAATGACCTCCGAGTTACGCGAGGAGACGCCCTGGCCGATGTGGGCTTCCTTCTCCAACACCAGCACCGTCAGGCCCCGTTTCGACAGCGCCCGTCCGCAGGCCAGGCCCACAGCCCCGGCGCCCACGACGGTCGCGTCGAAATCAAAACTCATCGGGCACCGTATCTCCGTTTCGCCTCGGCCTCGAAACAGCCGATCAGCTTTTCCACCGCGCGGTCGAAGTTCGCCGACAGCATCATGTCCAGCATCCGGGACTTGAAGGCGAAGTCGATCATGAACTCCAGCCGCGTGCCGTCCGGATGGGGAAAGAACTCCCAACGGTTCTTCAAGTGCTTGAAGGGTCCGCGCAGCAAGCCGACCTCGACCTTGGGCGCACTGCGATCATGCCGGACCCAGGTGGAGAATCGCTCCTTCAGGAAGGAAAACCCGACGCTGGCCTCCGCGTCCTGCACGCCGACGCCCTCGCCTTCCTCGCGCGCGTTCCAGACGCGCATCGACGTCACCCACGGCACGAAGTCGGGATAGGCGCGCACGTCGGCGACCAGATCGGCAAGCTGTTCGGGCGCATAGGGAAGAATGCGCGTGACGCGGTGGACGGCCATGCGGGACTTAGCGGCGCAGCTGCGCCTCGCGCGCCGCCCTCAGCCGGGCGAAGTCGTCGCCGGCGTGGTGCGACGAACGCGTCAGCGGGCTGGACGACACCATCAGGAAGCCCTTGGCCCGGGCGATCGCCTCATAGGCCTTGAACTCTTCCGGCGTCACGAACCGATCGATGGCGGCGTGTTTGCGCGTCGGCTGCAGGTACTGGCCGATGGTGATGAAGTCGACGCCGGCGGACCGCATGTCGTCCATCACCTGCATGACCTCTTCCTTGGTCTCGCCCAGGCCGACCATGATGCCGGACTTGGTGAACTGGTTCGGGTCCCGCTCCTTGACCATCTGCAACAGGCGCAGGCTGTGGAAGTAGCGCGCGCCCGGCCGGATCTTCAGATACAGGCGCGGCACGGTCTCCAGGTTGTGATTGAAGACGTCGGGCTTGGCGTCGATCATCACGGCGGCCGCCCCGTCCTTGCGCAGGAAGTCGGGCGTCAGAATCTCGATCGTGGTGTCCGGCGCCTGAAGGCGGATCTGGCGCACCACCTCGGCGAAGTGGGCTGCGCCGCCGTCGGCCACATCGTCGCGATCGACGGACGTGATGACAACGTGGTTCAGGCCCATCTGCTGGACGGCCAGGCCCACCTTGCCCGGCTCTTCCGGATCCAGCGGCTGAGGCAAGCCCGTCTTTACGTTGCAGAAGGCGCAGGCCCGCGTGCAGGTGTCGCCCATAATCATCAGGGTGGCGTGTTTCTGGCTCCAGCACTCGCCGATGTTCGGGCAGGCCGCCTCTTCACAGACCGTCACCAACCCCTTGGAGCGAACGATCTCCTTGGTGGCGTTGTATTGACCAGAGCCCGGCGCCTTGACCCGCAGCCAGTCGGGCTTTTTCAGAACGACCGACTCAGGCCGGTTCTGCTTTTCGGGGTGACGCAGCTCGGACGGCTTGCGCTGAAGGGTGTCGATCAGGGTGACCATGGCCGGTATTTCGGACTTTGAGGCCGTTTAGGCAAGGCACACCGGGTAACAGACTTGCCGCAGGCGTGATCGCGCATCGTAACTCACGCGACGTTACGCATCTTTTCAAGATGACGCGGCGTCATTAATGACAGTCGCCCGAACAACAGAGAGGGCCGCCCGCGTCCTCCGTAGGAGACGCGCTTGCGCCAGGCCCTGGATCCCTCGCTTTACGACTCGACCCTGATCGACGCCCTGATCGATGCGCGGTCGCGGTTCGGCGACAAGGAAATCCTGGAGGATCAGGACCGGCATCCGCTGACCTACACCGGCCTGATCCGCGCCGCCTTCGTGCTAGGCCGCAAGATTGCTGATATGACCGACAAGGGCGAGCGGGTCGCGATCCTGCTGCCGTCGTCCATGGGCGTCGTCGTCACCTTCTTCGGTCTGCACGCCCACGGTCGAGTGCCGGTGATGCTGAACTTCACCGCCGGCGAAGCCAATCTGAAGGCCGCGATCAAGGCCTCGGGCGTCAAGAAAGTGCTGACCGCCAAACGCTTCATCGACCAGGCCAAGCTGGACGACCTGATCGTCGAACTGAAGACGGTGGCCGAGGTCGTCTGGCTGGACGATGTCCGCAAGACCATCGGCCTGGCCGACAAGCTCTACGGCCTCGCCGCCGGCGCGGCGCCCAAGCGGTTCCGCGTGAAGACAGATCCGGACGCGCCGGGCGTCGTCCTGTTCACTTCCGGCAGCTTCGGCACGCCCAAGGGCGTGGTGCTGAGCCAGAAGAACCTCGTCGCCAACGCGCGTCAGGTGGCGGCCCACATCGACCTGCTGCCCGAATGGGTGATGTTCAATCCCCTGCCGACCTTCCACTGTTTCGGCCTGACCGGCGGGGTCATCCTGCCGCTGCTGCAAGGGTTGAAGGCCTTCCAGTATCCGTCGCCGTTGCACGCCAAACAGATCACCGACCTGCTGCCCCAGGTGAACGCCTCGATCCTGTTCGCGACCGACACCTTCCTGAACCAGTACGGCCGCGTCGCCGAACCGAACGACTTCTCGACGCTGAAGTTCGTCGTCGCCGGCGCCGAGAAGGTGCGCGAGGAAACCCGCACCCTGTTCAACACCAAGTTCGGCGGAGTGGAACTGCTCGAAGGCTACGGTGCGACCGAGGCCTCGCCCGTGATCGCCGTCAACCATCCTGACCGCAACACGCCCGGCACGGTCGGTCAGGTGCTGCCTGGCATCGACTGGAAGCTTGAGCCGGTCGAAGGCATCGACGCAGGCGGTCGCCTGATGCTGCGCGGGCCCAATGTCATGAGCGGCTATGTCACCTCGGCCGAGCCGTTGCAGTGGGATCCGATCGGCGATGACTGGCTGGACACCGGCGACATCGTCGATGTGACGGACGACGGCTATGTCACCATCCGCGGCCGCGCCAAGCGTTTCGCCAAGATCGGCGGCGAGATGGTCTCGCTGACCGCCGTCGAAGGGATCGCCGGCGCCGTCTGGCCGGATCAGCGCCACGCCGTCGTGTCGATTCCGGACAGCCGCAAGGGCGAGAAGCTGGTGCTCGTCACTGACCACGCAGACGCTGAAGTCGCGCCCCTGGCTGAATGGGCGCGGACCAACGGTGCGCCCGAATTGATCGTGCCGAAAAAGATCGTCAAGGTCGCCGAGGTCCCCGTCCTGGGCACCGGCAAGACCGATTACGTGTCGATCCAAAAGATGGTCGAGGCCGAGAAGGCGGCCTGATCAGCCGATCCGGACGCCGGTCATCGAGATCGAGCCGCCGTCGATGCGGTCGTTGAAGAAGCTAACCGCCTCGCCCGGTTCTTGCTGGGCGGCGATATAAAGCACCGGCAGGAAATGTTCGTCGGTCGGCACGCTCAGTTGCGCGTCCTCGGCCAGACCCACCCAGTCGATCAGCGCCTCATGGTCGCTCCGTTCGAACGCCGTCTTCACCGCCTCGTTGAAGCCGGTCGCCCAGGCGTAGGGCTCTGCGCCGTCCTCGCGCTTCCAGGTCCGCAGATTGTGGACGAAATCGCCCGAGCCGGCGATGACGATCCCCTCGTCGCGCAGCGGTTTCAACGCCTTGGCCAGGTCGTAATGCTGGCGCGCCGTCAGCTCGCGGTTCAGCGACAACTGAACCACAGGCACGTCCGCCTCTGGCCACACATGGCAAAGCACCGACCAGGTCCCGTGATCCAGGCCCCACGCTCGCGTCTGGACGGCCCCGGTCAGCGCCGACACCCGCGCCGCCAAGGCCGGCGACCCAGGCGCCGGATACTGCATCTCATGAAGTTCGCGCGGGAAGTTGCCGAAGTCATGAATGGTTTCGGGCTTCTCCTGCGCGGTCACGCCCAGCCCGCGCGTCTCCCAGTGGGCGGAGATCATCACCACGCCCTTGGGCTTGCCGATCGCCTCGCCCAGCGCCCGCCAAGCGGCCCCATAGGGACCGCCGAGCGCGTTCATGGGCGAACCGTGGCCGAAGAAAACGGCGGGCTGACGCATCAGATCAACCGTGCAGCTTCTTGGCCAGCTCGGCGATATGCTTGCCCTGGAACCGGGCGCCGTCCAGCTCGACGTCGCTGGGCTGACGCGAGCCGTCGCCGCCCGTGATCGTCGATGCGCCATAGGGCGAACCGCCGTGGATGGCGTCCAGCGTCATCTGCCCCTGGAAGGAATAGGGCAGACCCACGACCGGCATGCCGTGGTGCATGAAGAAGTTGTGCAGGCCCTGGAAGGTCGTCTCCTGACCGCCGTGCTGTGTCGCCGTGGCGGTAAAGGCCCCGCCCACCTTGCCGATCAGGGCGCCCGAGAACCACAGGCCGCCAGCCTGATCCAGGAAGGCGCGCATCTGCGACGCGGCCGAACCGAAGCGGGTTCCGGCGCCGATGATGATGGCGTCGTAGTCCTTCAGATCGTCGATCTTGGCGATCGGCGTCTTTTGATCCAGCTTGTAGTGCGAGGCCTTGGCCAGCTCTTCCGGCACGGTTTCCGGCACGCGCTTGATGTCCACGACGGCGCCTTCGACCTCGCGCGCGCCTTCGGCGACCGCTTCGGCCATGGTTTCCAGGTGACCATAGGTCGAATGATAAAGGACGAGGACTTTCGGCATCGGGGAGGCTCCATTGAATGACAAGGGTCGTCATTCGCAACAACGACCGTTGCTAACTTGGCGCGCTGCCAGCCGTTCCGCAAGTCCCACACGTCAAATCACGTCTCGAAGGGACAGACGGTGTCGTAAAAGGTCCTGTCGCCAGGCGTGGGGCGACCGCGGCGACAATGGAAACGGTGCTCCATCACCATCGCCTGCTGCTCGATGTTCAACGCGTCCCACCGGCAGGTCGGTTCCACGCGATAGGCGTAGGAGGCGGAGGTGTCCCCAGCCTTCAGCTTTGCGAACAGCAGATTGACACCCTGCTGGGCCTGCCAGACGTGCGTCAGCTCATGGATCAGGACGCCCTGCATTCGCACAGGTGCGGACGTGAAGTCTGCAACGAACTGCGCTTGCGGCCACACGATCCAGTCTCGCCCGAACCAGCGTCCAGCCACGAAGGCGCGGCGGAACGGCCAACCGATCAAACGGACAGGTGCGAGGTCGATTGCGGCCCCGAACGCCTCTCGCGCCAGGCCCTTTTCGGCATCGGTCAGGGCGCGAACGAAGGATCCCAAGGCTTCACATACTCCCAGTGCCACGGTTCATAGACATAGGGCGTAAAGCCGAAACGCCCAGCGTTCGCCACCAGCCAGCGATAGGTCTCCGACCGCGCCATATATTCACGGCTGGCCGGGGTGGTGGAATCGACGCCCAGACCCGGCGCCTGGCCGACGTAAAGATCGACCGCCGTGCCCGTCCGATGAGGCGAACAGACGGCACGACGCAGGCCGTCGCAGTTGCCCTGCTGCGCACAACGCGCCGCGTCCGCCTCGGGATCGCGGAAGCCGGAGAAGATCTGCAGCAGTTCTGGATCGACCCCCGCCTCCGGAACCTCCGCCCGCGCGGCCGCGACCAGCCGACGATAGGCGTCCAGCACGTCGCGGCGCAGCAGGCGTGTCAGACGGTCGGCATGTTCCTCGGACTCGACCAGATAGCCCAGCTGATTGATCGGCGGCGGCTCGGGACAGGCTCCGCCGACGCGCGCCATGACGAACGGCCGTCGCTCCTGCCAAAGGCCGCGAAACACCTGGAATGTCGCCGCATCGAACAGGCCAGTCGGCGCCAGGCCGTGCGTCTGCTGAAACCCCGCCAATTGCGACGCGAAGATCGGCGTGCCGGGTCCGCAGGCCGTGTGCAGTTCGCGCTGGATCAGCGGCAGATAGGCCTGCCACCCCCACTCCGCCGCCCCGAACGGCGCCCATTCCATGCCGTAGACCGACTCCGTGTTCGCCAGTCCCTGCGCCTGCCAACCGTCGGCGTTGGTATGGCAGGGCCCGGCCGCACGGGCGCCGCCGGCAAACGTCAGAACGAAGCAAACGGACAGGAACGCAAAAAGGCTTCGCCACATGTCCCACAGGAAGCCCCAAGCCGGTCGATCTCACAAGTGCATGCGTCACCGATCGCTGGCATGGTGGCGCGCGGCCGACTCGCGCCGCGCCTTTCGGACCGACGCATGTCCACCGCCGCGACGACCGCGCTCCGCCGTTCCAACGCCGTGCTCGCGGCCTTT
Source organism: Brevundimonas vesicularis (assembly GCF_044807075.1). Taxonomy (GTDB): domain Bacteria; phylum Pseudomonadota; class Alphaproteobacteria; order Caulobacterales; family Caulobacteraceae; genus Brevundimonas; species Brevundimonas vesicularis_G. The sequence continues at coordinate 2,084,538 of NZ_CP085234.1, read as the reverse complement.
TCCGGCCCGTGCCTGCCGCTGGCGGCCTTCGGCGTCGCCCTGCCCGTCACCCTGCCGGAGTTCTACGCCACCCATGTGGGCCTGGAACTGGGAGTCGTGGCGGCCGTCTTCATGGCTGTGCGCCTGATCGACATCGTCTTCGACCCCTTCATCGGCTGGGGCATGGACAAGACCAAGACGCGCTTCGGTCGCTATCGCCCGTGGATGGCGATTTCGACCCCGATCCTGATGCTGTCGGCCTTCATGATGTTCGTCATTGTCCAGCCTGGCGCCGGACCGGCCTACCTGTTTGGCTGGCTGCTGGTCCTCTATCTCGGCTTCTCAATCGGCACCCTGGGCCAACTCGGCTGGGCCGCCGTGCTTGCACCGCAGTATGACCAGCGCAGCCGCGTCTATGGCTGGTGGCAGGTGTTCAACATCATCGGCGTGATCCTGATCCTGGTGCTACCGACCGTGGTGGTTCAGACCGGCATCGGGAACTATGCCGACGGCGTGCGGATCATGGGCTGGGCCATCCTGATCGCCCTGCCCGTCACCATCGGTCTCGCCATGGTTGCCGTACCCGAACCCGTCAACGCGGGCGACCAGCCGCATGGCGGCGCCGGCGCCTATCTGGCTTTGCTGAAGACGCCCACGGTCCGGAAGCTCTTGATCGCCGACCTGCTGCTGGGCGTCGCGCCGGGCATCACGGGTTCGCTGCTGTTCTTCTTCTTCGGACAGATCAAGGGTTACGACCACAGCCAGGCCGGCCTGTTCATGTTGTTCTATTTCATCGCCGGTCTGTGCGGCGCGCCCATCTGGGCCTGGCTGGCCACGCGGATCGGCAAGGATAAGGCCCTGGCCGTCGCCAGCCTGATCTTCGCGGCCCTCTACATCGCCGCCACCCTGGTTCCTGGCGGCAACTTCATGTTGACGGCAGGGGCCATGTTCATCGCCGGCCTGCCCTATGCGGCCGGCCTGTTCCTGTTGCGCGCCATGATGGCGGACGCTGGCGACGAGGTGCGGCTGCAGACCGGCGTGGATCGCACCGGACTGATGTTCTCCATCCTGTCCGCGACGACCAAGATCGGCCACGTGGTTGCGCTGATTCCCTATCTGATCCTGCAAGGCGTGGGCTTCAAGGCGGTGCCGGGGCCGACGGGCAACAGCGACTTTTCGCTGCTGACGCTCCAGATCCTGTTCATTCTGGTCCCCGGCCTGTTGCTGGCCGCCGCCGCCTGGGTGCTGAAGGGCTATCCCCTGACCCCTAAGCGGCACGATGAAATCCGCCTCGCCCTGGAAGCCCGCGACGGAGCCCGCCGTTGAGACCTATCGACCACCTGCTCGGCGTCATGGAACGGTTGCGCGATCCTGACGGCGGCTGCCCCTGGGACGTGGAGCAGACCTTCGCCACCATCGCCCCCTACACGATCGAGGAGGCCTATGAGGTCGCCGACGCCATCGAGCGCAACGATCTGGTCGAGCTTAAGGGCGAACTGGGCGACCTGCTGTTTCAGGTGGTCTTCCACGCCCGCATGGCCGAGGAACAAGGGCTGTTCGCCTTCGACGACGTGGTCACGGCCATCGCCGACAAGTTGGAGCGCCGCCACCCCCATGTCTTCGGCGACGAAGCTCAGCGATCTCCAAAGGAACAGACCGTGGCCTGGGAGGCCATCAAGGCCGCCGAACGCAAGGACCGCAAAAAGCCCGGCGTCCTGGACGATGTGCCGGTCGGCCTGCCCGCCCTGACCCGCGCCGCCAAGCTGACCAAGCGCGCCGGTCGTGTCGGCTTCGACTGGCCCTCCACCGACGAGGTGTTCGACAAGCTGGCCGAAGAAGTCGACGAACTGCGCGTCGAGATCGCCGCCGGCGACAAGGCCAAGGCGCGCGAAGAGCTGGGCGATCTTCTGTTCGTCGTCGCCAACCTGGCGCGCAAGCTGGACGTCGAGCCCGAAGACGCCCTGCGCGCCGCCAACGCCAAATTCGTGCGTCGCTTCGGCTTCATCGAGGCGGCGCTGGCGAAGAACGGCCGCACGCCCGACCAATCGGACCTAGCCGAGATGGACCACCTCTGGGACGCCGCAAAGGTCGCCGAAAAGGCCGAGCCTGAAGCCTGAGCGACCGCGCGTGACCTACGACCTGATCATCTTCGACTACGACGGCGTGGTCGCCGACAGCGAGGTGCTGAACAGCACCGTGATGGCCGAGCAGCTGACCGCCATCGGCCTGCCGACCTCGCTCGACGACGTGCTGGCCGCCTATACGGGCAAGCGCTGGCGCGACAATCGGCCGGTCGTCGAGGCGGCTCTGGGTCGTGCCTGCCCCGACGATTTCCACATCACATGGTTTGCGACCTGTCGCCAGCGCGCGCCGCAGCAGCTTGAACCCGTGCCCGGTCTGCTGGACTTCGTCGCCGCCCGACCCGAGCCCCGCTGCATCGCCTCATCCAGCGGACCCGACTGGATCGGCATCGGCCTCAACCTGTTCGGCTTGACGGACCATTTCGACGGCGCGGTCTTCACCGGTCTGGTGGTCGAGCGCGGCAAGCCTCACCCGGACATCTTCCTGCACGCCGCCGACGCCATGGGCGTCGATCCGTCGCGCGTCCTGGTGATCGAAGACAGCGAGGCGGGCGTTACCGCGGGCATCGCGGCCGGTATGACGGTCGTGGGGCTGACGGCGGGCGGGCATGTTCGCGACGGCCATGCCGAACGCCTGACGGCGCGCGGCGCCCACTTTATCGCCGACAGCTATGCGGCCGTCTCCGCCTTCATGGATCGCTGAGCGTCAGAGGTAGCGCAGTTCCTGTAGATCGACGTCACGGAACAGCTTCTTGGCCGTTACCTCGTCCAGCTGACGCGCCCTCAGCAATCGACGTAACTCTTCTCGCTCGGCGACCAGCCCTGCAAGCCACAGACGCCGCTCAATGTCGTCCATCTTGCGCGTCAGGGCGGCGTCTTCCTCGTCTGTGCGGGTATGGGTCTCGATCCGCTGGCGATAGGTCTCCATGATCCGGCCCGCGATGTCGGAATAGAGGTCGGGGTTGGACTTGCCCTCCGCCATGGCGTGCGAGGCGTCCTCGATGGCGCGGATGGCGGCCGAGGCGGCGGCGACGCGACCGCGATCCTCTTCCTGCTCGTGCGACGGCTCCGGCGGCAGTTCGACGTTCTTCAGGAGTCTGGGCAAGGCGAAGGTCGCCAGCACCAGCGAAACCACGATTACGCCCGCCGCCAGAAAGATCGCCAGATTTCGCGACGGCATCGGCGACCCGTCCCCCAGAACGAACGGCAGGGTCAGGATACCCGCCAGAGTGATTGCGCCCCGGACACCTGCCAGCGACATCACCATCGTCAGCCGCAGACCGACCTTGGCCGGCGGCCCGCGATGGCGACGGCGAAACAGGGTCAGCTTCAGCGAGGTCCACACCCAGACGAACCGCAGCGCCGCCAGGGTGGCGACGATGCCGATCACATAGACCGCCAACCACCAGACCTCGGGCCGACTGGTGCCGGCCACCACCTCGGCCGCGCGCGACATGATCGAAGGCATCTGTTCGCCCAGGATGACGAAGATGATGCCGTTGGCCACGAACTGAACCGTGTCCCACACGACGCTGCGCCGGATCCGCGTCATCGCCATCGACTGGCCGGCGATGCCGCCGCGTTCGGTGAAACTCATCGTCACCCCGGCCGCCACCGCCGCCAGAATACCGGACGCGTGCAGTTCTTCCGCCACCAGATAGGCCGCAAACGGGATCAGCAGGCTGACCAGAATCTGCGCGCCCACGTCCTCGCCCCAGCGTCGGCTGACAAAGCTTTTGGCGTAGCTGATAGCCATGGTGACCAGAACGCCGACGGCGATCCCGACCAGAGCCAGCCAGGCGAACGTCCCGACCGCATGGCCGATCGCAAACGCTCCCGTCGTTGCGGCGGCGACCGCGATCCGCATACAGGTCAGCCCTGTCGCATCGTTCAACAGCGACTCACCTTCCAGAATGTGCATCAGGCGCTTCGGGATCGGCGCTCGCGCCGCGATCGCCTGAACCGCGATGGGATCGGTCGGCGACAGGATGGCGGCAAGGGCGAAAGCCACCGGCAGCGGCATCTCCGGTATCATCCACCAGATCAGGAAACCCAGACCGACGACGGTGAACAGCACCAGCCCCAGCGCGAGCTCAAGGACCACCGCCCGATCGCGAAACAGGTCTTCCTTGGGAATTCGCCAGCCGTCCAGAAACAGCAGCGGCGGCAGGAACAGCAGAAAGAAGATGTCCGGCTCAAGATCGACCGTCTTGCCCGTGATCAGCACGATGGCGGCGCCCAGCCCGATCTGAACCAAGGGCAAGGCGATGCGCGTGATCCGCGCGATCGAACCCGACACCACCACGGCCAACAGCAGAAGCAGGACGGTTTCGATCAGATGCATGAAAACTCAGTCGGTCAGGTCGGGATACAGGCGCTCGAATCGCCCGAGCGCCGCAGGATGCAGCCGCACCGTGACGTGAGTACGGCCAAGCTCGTCCGCATCGCGCGCCGTGACCCGCCCATGTTCGTAAAGCCACGCCAGGGCCTCGCCCTGATGCGGTTCGAGCGTCAGCTGAGTCTCGGGATCGTCGTCGATCAGGCCGGCGATGATCTGGCGCAGAGGCTCGATCCCCTCGCCCGTCCAGGCTGAGACGGCCACCGCCTCACCGTCCTTCGCCAACCGTTCGGCCTGACCCAGCACAGTCTCGCGCGCCTCGTCGTCCAGCAGGTCGATCTTGTTCCAGACCTCCAGCACCCGGCGCGTTTTGCCCTCTGGCGTCTCGATCTGTTTCAGCACGGCCTCGACGTCCTTGGCCTGGGCGGCGCTGTCGGGAGAGGCGATGTCGCGAACGTGCAGGATTAGATCGGCCTCGCCGACCTCCTCCAGCGTGGCGCGGAAACTCTCGACCAGTTCATGCGGCAGGTCGGAGATGAAGCCGACCGTGTCCGCCACGATGGCCGGTCGCCCTTGCGGCAGCCGGATGGTTCGCTGGGTCGTGTCGAGGGTGGCGAACAGCAGGTCCTTGGCGAAGACCTCCGATCCCGTCAGTCGGTTGAACAGCGTCGACTTGCCGGCGTTGGTGTAGCCGACCAGGGCGATCGTCGGGAACGGCGCTTTCTGACGCTGCTTGCGGTGCAGGCCGCGCGTGCGTCGTACCTCTTCCAACTCAGACTTCAGCCTGACGATCCTGTCGGCGATCAGACGCCGGTCCAGCTCGATCTGGGTTTCGCCGGGCCCACCGGTCGAACCAGTTCCGCCCCTTTGCCGCTCGAGGTGGGTCCAGGTCCGCACCAGACGCGACCGCTCATAATCCAGCCGCGCCAGTTCGACCTGAAGTCGACCTTCCTTGGTCCGCGCGCGACGGCCGAAGATTTCCAGGATCAGGCCGGTGCGGTCGATGACCTTCACCTCCCACGCCTTTTCCAGGTTGCGTTGCTGCACCGGCGTCAGGGCGTCGTCGATGATGACGGCTTCGGCGTTTGCGGCGCGCACGAGCGCGGCCAGTTCCTCGACCTTGCCCGTGCCGAACAGGGTCGCAGGCGTGGTGCTGCGCAGCCGCACGATTTCTTCGGCGCGCACGTCGAGGTCAAGCGCGCGAGCAAGGCCCGCCGCCTCCTCAAGCCGTTCGCTCGCCAGCCGGGGACTGTCCGAGCGTCGGTCGGGGTGAATGACGACCGCCCGGATCAGCGGGACGGTGTGGTCGATCAGTTTTTGGGTCAATCAGTCTTCTTCGGCGTCGGGCTCGTACAGCTGCACGGGCGCGGACGGCATGATGGTGGAGATGGCGTGCTTGTACACCAGCTGGGACTGGCCATCGCGGCGCAGCAGGACACAGAAGTTGTCGAACCAGGTCACGATGCCCTGCAACTTGACCCCATTGACCAAGAAGATGGTCAGCGGCGTCTTGGTCTTGCGGACCGAGTTGAGGAAGGTGTCCTGAAGGTTCTGGCGTTTGTCTTGCGACATGGCAGGTTTTTCCTGTTCTTCGTTGTTTATCGCCGTGGGAGCGGCGGGGCCGATGCAGCCGACCGCGACCTTAACCGCCGCCCGGCCGCTCGGGCAACGCCCTAAATGGCCCCTCGACGCGCCTGTTCAAGATAGAGTTCTCGCAGGCGGGTCGCGACCGGGCCGGGCTGGCCGTCGCCGATCTTCACGCCGTCCAGCGAAACCAGCGGCATGACGAAGGCGCTGGCGGCAGTGACGAACACCTCGCGCGCCCGTTTCGCTTCATCGACCGAGAAGGCGCGTTCTTCCAGTTCGACACCCTCGGCGGCTGCGAGATCGAGGACCGCCGCTCGCGTGACGCCCCGCAGGATATTGGCCTGGATGTCCCGCGTTCTCAGCCTGCCGTCCTCATCCACGATCCACGCATTGGTCGATGCGCCTTCGGTGATCAGACCCATGTCATCGTACATCAGGCACTCATAGGCCCCACGCTCGCGCGCCGCCTGTTTGGCCAGCACATTCGGCAACAGGCCGACCGTCTTGATGTCGCAACGCCCCCAACGAATATCCGGTTGGGTGACGCCGGCCACGCCGTTTTGCGCCAGACGCTGGTTTCGCGCCGGATCGATCGACTTGGCGGTCACGACGACGCTGGGCGCGACATCCATTGGAAAGCCATGATCGCGCGGCGCCGTGCCGCGCGTGACCTGCAGATAGACCATGCCGTTGCGCACGCGATTGCGCCGCACGGTCTCTCGCAGAACGACGCCCAAGGCGCCGGCGCTCATTGGGATATCGATCTTCAGTTCGCTCAGACTGCGGTGCAGGCGGCTCATATGACCTTCGAAATCGGCCAGCCGCCCGTCGAAGACGGACCAGACCTCATAGACGCCATCTGCGAACTGGAAACCGCGATCCTCGATATGGACCACGGCCTCGCCATGCGCGCTGTATGCGCCGTTCACATAGGCGACGCGTGACATCAGGCCGGCTCGTCCTCATCGCCGCCGCGCGAAGGCGAGACGCCCAGCGACTTCAGCTTCCTGTGCAGGGCCGATCGCTCCATGCCAATGAAGGCGGCGGTGCGCGAGATGTTGCCGCCGAACCGCATGATCTGAGCCGCCAGATATTCCCGCTCGAAGACCTCGCGCGCCTCCCGCAGCGGCAAAGCGATGGTGCGCTCGCCACCCAGATTCGACGCCCCGCCGTTCGAGGTCGCCACCTCTTGCGGCAGCATATCGGCGGTGATCGTTTCGGCCGGATCGCCGGTCGCCAGGATCAGCAGACGCTCGATATTGTTGCGCAGCTGGCGGATGTTTCCAGGCCACGGGTGAACCTGCAGCACCGCCACCGCATCGTCCCCGACGATGCGTTTGGGCAGACCTTGCGAGGCGCTGATCGTGTCGACGAAATATTCGACCAGTTCGGCGATGTCCTCGCGCCGTTCCGACAGCGGCGGGACACGGATCGGCACAACGTTCAGACGGTGGAACAGGTCTTCGCGGAAACGTCCCTCTGCGATCTCGGCCTTCAGGTCGCGCGAGGTCGAGGTCACGACGCGCACATCGACCTGAACGTCCTGCTCGCCGCCCACACGCCGGAATCGCTGGTCCACCAGAACGCGCAGGATGCGGCTCTGGCTCTCGCGCGGCATGTCGCTGATTTCATCCAGATACAGCGTGCCATTGTGGGCGCGTTCGAATACGCCGATCTTGCGCGGGCGGCCATCCTGGCCCTCCTCGCCGAACAGTTCGACATCAAGACGTTCCGGCGTCATGCCGGCGGCCGAAATCGCGACGAACTCGGCACGGGCGCGCGGGCTGGCTTCGTGGATCTGGCGCGCCACCAGCTCCTTGCCGGAGCCTGCCGGCCCCGCGATCAGGACACGACTGTTGGCCTGGGCCACCTTGGCGATGGTGCTGCGCAAGGCCTGCGCGGCCTGTGATCGGCCGATCAGACCCGACGGCGTCATGGTCGCCGCGCGCAGGCGGCGGTTCTCGCGCTTCAGCGTCGCCGCCTCAATGGCGCGTTCGACCACGACGACCAGCCGATCCGACTTGAACGGCTTTTCGATGAAGTCATATGCGCCGCGCTTCAGCGCCGTCACCGCCGTCTCGATGTTGCCGTGACCGGAAATCATCACCACCGGCAGGTCAGGGTCCAGCTCCTTGACGACCTCCAACAGCTCCAGCCCGTCCAGCCCGCCGCCCTGCATCCAGATGTCCAGGATCGCCAGCGACGGCTTTCGGGCGCGGATCGCGGCCAGGGCCTCGTCGGAGTTGGCGGCGACGCGCACGGCATGGCCTTCGTCCTCCAGCAGGCCGGACACCAGGTCGCGGATGTCGGCCTCGTCGTCGACAACGAGAATGTCGGAACCAGTTGGTCGCATCTTGCCTCGCTATTCGGCGGCCAGGGTCTGAAGCTTGCGCTCCGTAGCCTCGCCGCCTTTACCGTGGGGTTTCAGGGGGAAGATCATGCACACGCGTGCGCCGCGCAGGGTCTGGGCGTCGGCCAGCTTCAGCTCGCCGCCGTGGTCCTCGCAAATGCGTTTGACGATGGCCAGGCCCAGGCCCGTGCCCTTCTCGCGCGTGGTCACATAGGGTTCGGTCAGGCGATCGCGGTCGCGCGTCGGCAGACCCACGCCGTCGTCCTCGATCACGAAGGTCGCGACGCCGTCCTCGATCGTCAGCGACGCCATCACGCCCGCGCGGTCCGACGCGGCCGCCTCGCCTGCCGCAAGCCGTTGCGCCGCAACCGACTCGCCCGCGTTCTTGAGGATGTTGATCAGCGCCTGCCCCACCATACGGCCGTCGGCCTGCATCGTCGCCTTGGGCAGGGGCTCGGTGATGTCGACCACGATGTCCGGCGCGGCGACCCGCTGAGCGAACACCGCCTCGCGCAGCATTTCGGCAGGGTTCTCAGGCGCGAACCGCGGCGCCGGCATGCGCGCGAAGGACGAGAACTCATCAACCATGCGGCCGATGTCTCCGACCTGGCGGATGATGGTGTCGGTGCACCGGTCGAAGATCTCGACATCCTCCCCGATCCGCGCGCGATATTTTCGTTTCAGCCGCTCCGCCGACAGCTGGATTGGCGTCAGCGGGTTCTTGATCTCATGGGCGATGCGACGCGCCACGTCGCGCCAGGCCGCGTTCCGCTGGGCCGTCACCAGGCGGGTGATGTCGTCGAAGGTCAGGACCATCTCGCCACCGAAGCCACCCTCGATCCGAACGCGTAGCCGTCGCGTGTCCCCGCCGCGGCTGACGTCGATGTCTTCCTCTATATGAGCCTCGGCGCGCCGCACCAGATCGCTCAGCTCTGGCGACAGGGCCGCGAGTTCATGGCCCAGAACCTCGGTGTCTTCGATATGAAGCAGTTGCAGGGCGCTGTCGTTGATGGCCGACACTCGCCCGCGCTTGTCCAGGCCGATGACCCCGGCACTGACGCCCGACAGAACGGTCTCGATGAAGCGGCTACGATCATGCGCATCGTCGCTCGCGGCCTTCAGCGCCGCCTGCTGGGCCTGCAGATCGCCGGTCATGCGGTTGAAGGCGTCCGACAGCGTGGCGATCTCGGCCGGGGCGCCGTCGCTGTCGACCCGTGCGGTGAAGTCGCCGCCCGCGACCTGTCCTGCCGCCTTCACCAACCGACCGATCGGCGCGGAGATGCTGCTGGCCGCCGACATCCCCATCCACACCGCCCCCACCAGCACCAGCAACGCCGTCTCCAGATAGCTGAGGATGAAGGCCGATTGGATGCGTGCCCGGCTTTCTTCCGCCTCGCGATAGGCTTGGATTGATTGAACGGCCGAACGCATCTGTGCGACGAGTCCTGGCGCCAGCGGACGCACGACATAGAGGTAGGCGTCACCATATCCCGGCAGCGGATAGAGGGCGCGAACGGTATCGGGATTTTTAGTGACCTTGACGGGAATATCCTGGCCCTCGGAGGCGATTTCCAGTTCGGATACAGGAGGCGCGAGATAAGGCGGTGCGCCGGGAAGTTCCCCGGTCGCCAGAACCTCACCCTTGCCGTTCAGAACATAGACGGCCGGATAGCCGAAAAACTCGGCGATCTGCGTCAATGCGCCGGTGAACTGAATGCGATCGTCGAAGACTTGTCGGGCCCCGCCCAACTCTGTGCTCATGGTGCGCAGGTCGCGTGTCATGTCGGAACTGACGTCGGCGATATAGGCTTTGCCGATCGAGGCGCCGTTGTCGACCGAGGTGCTCACATTGGCGCTGAACCACTGGTCCACGCCCCGATTGACCAGAACGCCGAACACCAGGGCGATCAGCACTGACGGCACCAGCGCCACCATCGAGAACAGGGCCACAAATCTCAGATGAAGGCGCGATCCGGCTTCATCGGTGCTGCGCACGAGGGTCAGCACGCGTCGGCCGACAATGATGGCCAAGCCGGAAATCAGGAGCAGATTGGCGGCCAGCACGATCAGCGCAATCTGGCTGCTCGATCCGCGCGCCGGCCCCGATGTGGCGCCCGGCGCGACCGCCACCAGCCAGATGGCCGCCGCCGTGATCGCGACAGCCAGAAAGAACGCCAGTCCGAAGCCAGTCCGCGCCCGTTCGCTATCCACCCACCCCCAGAACGACCCGTCGTCCGACGCAAGGTCGGGCGAAGCGGTGCGTGCTGAAGGCGTATCCGTCATGCCACAGCAGTCTCCAACACCTGTGGCCCATTTTCAACAGCAGACTTGCCAGCCCGAGGCAAATCCGGCCGCCACAGTTCGTTCATGGCGGCCTCGACGGCCGTCGGATCATCCAGACGGCAAATTCTTGCCTTGGCCTCACGACGGTGTTGCGGATCGGCCGGCCAAGGCGCCTGTTCGATGTACCAGCCCAGATGTTTGCGGAACATCTTCAGACCCAGCGGCAGGCCGTAGAAGTCGGCCGACGCCCGCAAGTGCTCGATCACGATCGCCAGCCGCGCATCAGGTCCGGGCTCCTCCAGCGCCACGCCATCGATCAGCGCCCGCTCAAGGTGCGCCGCCAGCCACGGCCGGCCATAGACGCCGCGTCCCAACATCAATCCGTCCGCGCCGGACTGCGCCAGGGCCTGGCGCGCTTCATCTGCGGTGATGATGTCGCCATTGACGATGACGGGGATGCCGACCGCCGCCTTCACCGTCCCGACCGCGTCCCAATCCGCTTGCCCGGTGTAGAACTGCTTTCGCGTGCGGCCATGCACCGTGACGGCCTTGACGCCGATCGCTTCCGCGCGGTGGGCCAGTTCGGCGGCGTTCCGGCTCTCGTCGTCCCAGCCCAGCCGCATCTTGACCGTGACCGGTCGATCGGTCGCCTTGACCGCCGCCTCCATGATCCGACACGCCAGATCGGGCGTCCGCATCAGGGCCGAACCGGCAGCCGAGCCCGTGACCTCCTTGGCCGGACAGCCGAAGTTCAGATCGACGATGTCCGCCCCGGCCTTCTCCGCCATGCGCGCCCCCTCGCCCATCTGTTCGGGATCACGCCCGACCAGCTGGATGACGGTCAGCGGCAGACCTGCCCCCACGGCGGCGCGGCGCACGACGTCCGGCCGCGCCCGCGCCAGTTCCTTGGCGGCCACCATCTCTGTCGCGACATAGGCGGCGCCCAGTCTGGAGGCCAGCACGCGGAACGGCAGGTCGGTCACGCCGGTCATCGGCGCCATCAGCACCTGGCCGGGCACGGTCACATCGCCGATTTGCAAGGTCTTTGGCATTTCCGTCTTTCGCCGCATCGCAGCCGCCCTCGTCAAGCACGACCGCGGCGCTTTGATGGTATCGCCCCGTCGCCACGCGCACTATCAAGGCCGCCATGACATTCTCGGGCATCATCGTCGCAGCCGGTTCCGGCTCGCGCGCCGGCGGCGACAAACAGTGGCGGGACCTGGGTGGAAAGCCCGTGCTGCGCTGGTCGGCCGAGGCCTTGCTGAACGCCGGCGCCGACGAACTGATCGTCGTGATCGCCCCCGACGCCGTTGAGCGAGCAACGGACGCGCTGTCCGGCCTGCCGCGTTGGAAAGCCGTCGTCGGTGGAGCCGCCCGCGCCGATTCGGTCCGCGCCGGACTTGCAGCCCTGACCTGTGGAACGGATCAGCCGGTGCTGATCCATGACGCCGCCCGTCCGCTGCTGTACGCCGCCGTCATCAAACGTCTGCTGTCGGCCGTTGCAAGTTCGGACGGCGCCCTTCCTGTCCTGCCGGTCGCAGACAGCCTTCGACGCGGCGAGGCGGACATCATGACCGACGTGGTCGAGCGCGACGGTCTCTGGCGCGCCCAGACGCCTCAAGCCTTCCGCCGGGGCGTGATCGAGACCGCCTATGCCGCCTGGTCGGACGCCGAGGTCCCGACCGACGAAGCCGTCGTCGTCCAGCGAAACGGCGGCGCGGTGGCCTTGGTTCAGGGCGATGCGCGTCTGATGAAACTGACCTATCCCGAGGATTTCGCCATGGCCGAAGCTCTGCTGCCCCAAGCGCAGCGTTATCAGACCCGCATCGGCTCCGGCTATGATGTTCATCGCTGGGGGCCGGGCGGGTCCGTCTGGCTGTGCGGGATCGAGGTGCCGCACGATCAGACGCTGATCGGCCACTCCGACGCGGACGCCGGTCTCCACGCCCTGACCGACGCCATCCTGGGCGCCATCGCGGCGGGCGACATCGGCGACCATTTCCCGCCGACGGATCCGAAATGGAAAGGCGCCTCCTCGGACCACTTCCTGATCCATGCCGCCGAACTGGTCGCGGCGCGCGGCGGCCGCATCGTCAATGTCGACGTCACCCTGATCTGCGAACGCCCCAAGGTGAAGCCGCACCGCCAGGCCATGCGCGACCGGATCGCCGGACTTCTGAACCTTCCGCTGGACGCCGTCAGCGTCAAGGCGACCACGACCGAAGGGCTTGGCTTCACCGGCCGCGGCGAGGGTCTGGCCGCCCAGGCCGTGGCGACAGTGGAAACGCCGCTCGCCTAGCGCGCCGCCATCTTCATCTGACGCACCAGCGATCCGAACAGATTGACGTAGTCGTCCGTCCACGGGCGCACCGCCGTCGGCGACAGCTTGCGCCAACGCGCATCGTCTCTGAACCCTTCCAGCGCCGCCGGGCTCTTGCCGATCAGCAGGGCCTCGGTCGAGGCCTCGGCCATATCGCCCTGGCCCGAATGCTCGATATAGACCTGGTGCAGGTGCGGGACCTTCAGCGCCTGCGCCGCCGCCTCGGCCGGCAGGGTGATCTCCAGGTTCCGGTTCGACAGATGCAGCACCACGACGCCGTCGGGCGCAAGCAGCCGCAGATAGCCGCGGATCGCCTCCACCGTCAGCAGATGCGTCGGCACGGCGTCGGACGAGAAGGCGTCGATGACCAGCAGGTCGTAGGATCCTGCCGGCTCGCGATCCATCGTCAGGCGCGCATCACCCAGAACCGTCCGCACCAGCCCATCGGCGCAGCCGTTGATGAAGCTGAACCATTGGGGGTCGCGCGACAGCCGATCCACCATCGGATCGATCTCGAAGAAGGTCAGCTGGTCCTGCGCGCGCTTGTAGGCGGCCATGGCGCCCGAGCCCTGCCCCACCACGCCGACGCGCGCGCCGTCCAGCCGCCTCGTCTGCATCTGCAGCATCGCCTGCCCCAGCGGCGTCGAGGTCGCATAATAGAGCGTCGGCTGACAGCGGTTCGACGGCGCCTGGGCCTGGGCGCCATGCAGGGTCGTGCCGTGCATCAGCACATGAACCGGCCCGCCCATCAGCGGATCGTCGATCTTGGCCACCCGCATCACGCCAAAGAAGCTGCGTTCCGACAGGGCCCAGTCATAACCGCGCGCCAGATGATAGCCTGACCAGACGATGGCGGCCAAAACGATCGTGAACATCACCGCCCGATCACGGACCAGGAAGGCGAACAGGGTCGCGATCCCCAGGATGGCTTGCGCGATCCGCACCAGTTCGGCGTCGGGGATGGCCGCGCGGATGTCCGGCGCATACCGGACCGCCTCCATCGACAGCGGCCCCAGAAGAGCGATGACCACGCCGGCGACGCAGCAGATGATCTCCCACGGCCTGATCTCGCGACGGCTCCACGGCCGCAGTAGTCCGACCGCCACCAGCACCAGCGGATACTCCCACACCATGTCGAAAACGGCCGGCGCGATCAGGCCATTGAACAGTCCGCCGACCACGCCGCCTAGCGACAGCAACAGATAGAATTCGGTCAGCCGATCCGGCGCCGGCCGCCGCGCCGCCAGCCTCTGGTGACACATCAGCGCGGTAAAGAAGAAGGCCGCCAGATTGACGGTGAACACCAGCAGCCATTCGCCTGTCCGGAACGCGATCAGGGCCGCGCAGGCAGCTGCCGCCGCAGCCTGCAGACCAAGGCCGATCGCTGGCGAAACAGCCGGCCGAGTCTGGAACGCGATGACGAACGTCAGCAGATAGAGCGCGAGCGGTATGACCCACAGAAAGGGCGCCGAGGCCACATCCGTGGTCAGATGCGCCGTCACCCCCAGCATCAGACTGGACGGTGCTGCGGCCAGCAGGACCAGCATCCCCTTTTCGCGCCAGGCGATCGGCGGGCTGGCCTGAAGCGGCGCGGGCTCCGCCGTTCCAATCTCGCGTCGTCGCCAGACCTGAACTCCCAGCCCCACGACCATCACCACGAACAGCCCATAGCCGATGCTCCAGCCCAGACGCTGATCCGACAGGCTGGCCAGCGGCTCGATCACGACGGGATAGGCCAGCAGGGCCAAGAAGCTGCCCAGGTTCGAGGCGGCATAGAGAACATAGGGGTTCTGGCCGTCTGCGTGCCCGGCCCGCACGCGCGCATACCAGGCCTGAAGCAGCGGCGCGGTCGCCGACAGCACCGCAAACGGCGCGCCGATAGACACGGCGAGCGTCGCCAGCAGCCACATCGCCGGTTGGGACGGATCGGGATCGCCTAACAGGCCGCTGATCTGCAAAGGCAAGAAAAACGCAGCCACAATCAACAGGCCCAGGTGCACCGCGACCTGCGCCCGCATCGTCGCCAGACGTTGCAGCAGGTGCGCATAGCCATATCCGGCCAGCAGCGCGGTCTGGAAGAACACCATCGACGCGTTCCACACCGAAGGCGATCCGCCCAGCGTCGGCAACAGCAGCTTGGCCGCCATCGGCTGAACGACGAAGACCAGACAGGCCGATGTGAAGATGGCGACGGCGAACAGGATCGGCGCGATGCGATCCGATGTCGGGGTGGCGGGGCGTAACGGATCGACAGCCTCGGTCATGCCTCTGGTTAGAGCGGGGTTCGCGGCCTATGAAAAGACCATGTTTTCCCAAGATATCGCGCACCTGGCGCAACAGATTGTCGCAACGGCCAGCGAACGCGGCCTGGTGCTGGCGACGGCCGAAAGCTGCACGGGCGGTTTGGTGTCCGCTGCGATCACGGCCATTCCCGGTTCGTCAGCGGTCCTGGATCGCGGCTTCGTCACCTACAGCAACGAGGCCAAGGCCGAGATGCTGGGCGTATCGCTGGAAAGCCTGTCCGCCCACGGCGCCGTGTCTCAAGCCGTCGCAGTGGCGATGGCTGAGGGCGCCGTGGCGCACTCGCGCGCCTCCGTCTCTGTGTCCGTAACAGGCGTGGCCGGACCGGGCGGCGGATCGGTCGATAAACCCGTGGGTCTGGTCCACTTCGCGGCGTCAGGCCCACAAGGCGTCGTTCACCGTGTCGAGCGGTTCGGCGACCTCGGCCGCGATGGGATCCGCCAAGCCAGCGTTCGCATGGCGTTGGAAATGCTGGCGGATCGGCTTGCGTGAGCGACCCCATCGTCATCGACGCCAGGGGTCACCGCTGCCCCGTTCCAAGCCTGAAGCTGATGAAGGCGATGGAAACCGCTCCGCCCGGCGCGCGGATCGTGCTGCTGGCCACCGATGCGATGGCCCGGATCGATGTGCCGTTTCTGATGTCTCAGAAAGGCGGGCGCCTGCTCGAGATCGAGGACGCCGACGGCCTTCTTCGCTTTACGATCGAGACCGACGCCCGGCCCGACGCTCCGACAGATTGACGACATCGGCCGGCGGCGTGTCGGCGACCGCGCGCGCCTTTGCCGCCAGCTCCATTTCGGTGGCGAAGGCGCCGCCGTAGAAGATGGCGTTGACGTTCCACGACAGCCAGATCAGCAGCACCACCACGGCGCCGACCGATCCATAGGTGGCCCCCAGCGGCGCGATCTGCTCGACATAGATGGCGCACAGCCACGACGACACGACCGACATCAAGGTCGCCACCAGACCGCCCGCCGTCGCCGGCAGCCAGGCGACCGGCGCCCTGTGGCTCATGGCGTAGCGGTAAAGCAGCGTCAGCCCGATGACCAAGCCGATCGCGGGCAGGAAGGCGTCCAGCGGCGCCATGCCGCTGCGCCCGGGCAGGCCGGCGGCCGACGACGACGCATGCGCCATGATCCGCACGGTCACGACCGCACCCGACACGACAGTGAACAGCGCAAAGGCGAAGATGGCCACGAAGAAGGCCAGCAGATTGAACTTGAAGAAGCCGTGCGGCTCGGTCTCGTCATGGATCAGGTTCAAACCCGCCAACAAGGCCTTGAAACCTCGATGCGCAGCATAGGCGCCGACAAACAGGGCGAAGGCGCTCTGAGCGGAAACCGTCCGCGCCGATGCATTGCTCAAACGCGTGATCTCGCCCTGGAAAATGGTCTGCGCCGCCTTGGGCAACAGGTCCGACAAGGCGGTCGCCTGGGCGCTGACTTCGCTGATCGACAGACCCAGCTTGTAAAAGCCGATCAGGATGGCGATCGCCGGAAACACGGCCAGCAGGGCGAAGAAGGACACGCCGCCCGTGTAGAGCATGACGTCGCGGCCCCAGCTGCGGGTGAACGCTCGCACGGCCAGCCCGCCCCAGAACCCGGGCGCTTTCAGCACCGACCGTGTCAGTTGCTCACTCAAATCGGTCCCCACAACCGTTGCACAAGCGGCGGAACCTAGCGGAATTCGCCTGCGGCGAAAGTCTCATCCGCGTGAGGACAATCATTCGCGATCCGGCCGCATCGCTTTGGCCGGACGACATTGCATCCTTAACACCCTCGTCGCTATGGTCCGCGCGTTTCCGGCCGGCTATTGGCGCGGCGACTTTTGGAGACGATCGGCTTGGCTTTCGACGCGCGCGTATTGATCCTGGCGGCTGACGATGGCCGGATCGGGCCGCTCGCTGCGGGTCTGGACGCGCTGGGCTGGACGACGGTGACCGCCCGCGACGTCGTCTCCGCTGAGATGACGCTTCAGGACTTTCCGCTCGAAGCCGCCGTCATCGATATCAACACCTTCGACGCCGACGTGGCGTCACGCCTTCGCGCCGCCGCCGAGCCGCGCCGCCTGCCCATCGTGGTCATCGGCGCCCGCCCTGATTCGGTGAAGGGTGCGGATCTGACCATGTCCACGCCTCCGCATCCGGCCCAAGCCGCCTTGCGTCTGGAGCAGTTGGGCCGGGCCGCCATCGCCGAGGAGGAATATCGGCTGCGCGTCACCACCTTCGCCACGCGCGGGGTCGGCTTGGACAAGCGGCCAGACGACGAGGGTCCCTTGCGCGTTCTGGCCGCCGGCGTCGCCGACCGGCGCTTTCTCGCCCTGTCGAACGCCCTGACCGCCGCCGGGGTCGAGGTGGTCGCGGCGCCGACGCCCTACACCGCCTTCGACTACCTTCACGAAAGTCCCTTCGACGCCGCCGTTCTGTGGGGCGCCGAAGACCATGCGCCGGCCCTATCGATCGCGGCGGGCATGAAGC
The DNA here is from genome assembly GCF_044807075.1 of Brevundimonas vesicularis. Classification (GTDB taxonomy): domain Bacteria; phylum Pseudomonadota; class Alphaproteobacteria; order Caulobacterales; family Caulobacteraceae; genus Brevundimonas; species Brevundimonas vesicularis_G. The sequence continues at coordinate 2,066,823 of NZ_CP085234.1, read as the reverse complement.
GCAACACGCGCCTCTATCACATCCCGCTGATGCTTTATCTGCGCGGCAGGAACGAGATCAGCCTGGCTGAGCTGTTCAATCGCGGCTTCGCAGACGTCGCCTCCGCCGACACGCCCGAGGGCGAAACCGCCGAGCGGATCTTGGCCCTGGCCGGCGCGCACCGCATCCACCTCGGTATACGCAAGACGCTGGACTCGGTGCGTAGCCTGGACGTGATGGATCCGGAAACGGGCCTGTTCACACCCGAACTGTTCGCCAGCCATCTGGGCCGGGTCGCGGAGGCCTCACGCGCGCGCAAGCGCCCGCTTTCCGTCTGCGTCCTGAGGGTGCGCGAAACCGAATCCGTCACCTGGGCGCGTCAGGGCGGTTGGCTGGATCGCGCCATGCCGCAGATCGGCGCCATGGTTTCGCGCCTGGTCCGCGTCGAGGACACCCCTGCCCGCCTGGCCAAGGAGGTCTTCGCCCTGGCCCTGCCCGCGACCCATGCTGAACCGGCGCGTCTGGCCGCAGAGCGGATCGCCGCCGTGATCGGCTGCACCGCCTTCGACGCCGGTCCGGACCGTTCGCCGTTCGTCGCCGAGTTCGACGTCGGCGCCGCCGAGATGCGCCCCGACGAAAGCGCCGCCGCCCTTTTGGAACGCGCCTCGGCCGACCTGTTCGAAAAGACGCGCTGAGGAGCTTTACGCCCCCGCCACCCGCGCCAGATCGGCGGTGATCCGCTCGGCCACCTTCAGGCGCTCCTCCGCCGTCGGCCAGTCGCCCGACACAACGATCTTCTGGTCCGGCCGAATCTTCCAGAAGGCGTGGTTCTTTTGGATCAGCCCGACCAGTCCCGCCGGATTGGGGAAGCTGTTGTCGCGCAACGTCAGCACCGCGCCGCGCGGCCCGATGTCGATCTTCTCGATGCAGGCCTTGCGGCAGTTCGACTTGATGCCGACGATCTTCAGCAACTGCTGCGCTTCATCCGGCAACGGGCCGAAACGATCGATCAGTTCGGCGGCCAAGGCTTCGCGATCCTCGGCCTGTTCGGCGTCGGAAAGACGACGATAGAGGCTCAGACGCACGTTCAGGTCCGGCACGTAGTCTTCTGGAATAAGGACAGAAGCGCCGACATTGATCGACGGCGACCAACCGCGATCCACCGCCTGTCCCTCGCCCTTCTCGCGCAACTCAGCAACGGCGTCTTCCAGCATCTGCTGGTACAGTTCGACGCCGACCTCGCGGATGTGGCCCGACTGCTCGTCACCCAGCAGATTGCCGCCGCCGCGCTGGTCCAGATCGTGACTGGCCAGCTGGAAGCCGGCGCCCAGATTGTCCAGCGACTGCAGAACCTGCAAACGCCGCTCGGCCGACAGCGTCATCGGCTTGACCGCATCGGTGGTCAGATAGGCGAAGGCGCGCGCCTTGGACCGGCCGACCCGGCCCCGGATTTGGTATAGCTGCGCCAGGCCGAACATGTCGGCGCGGTGCACGATCAGCGTATTCGCCGTCGGAATGTCCAGCCCGCTCTCGACGATCGTGGTAGAGACCAGGACGTCATATTCCCCGTCGTAGAAGGCGCTCATGACCTCCTCCAGCTGGGTCGCGCTCATCTGGCCGTGGCCCACGACGAACTTCACCTCGGGGACCTGTTCGCGCAGGAACTTCTCGATGGCGGGCAGATCCTTCAGGCGCGGCGCGACGTAGTAGGCCTGACCCCCGCGATATTTCTCGCGCAGCAGGGCCTCGCGCACCAGGACCGGGTCCCAAGGCGTGACATAGGTCCGCACCGCCAGGCGATCGACCGGCGGGGTGGCGATGATCGACATCTCGCGGATGCCCGACAGCGCCATTTGCAGCGTACGCGGGATCGGCGTGGCGGTCAGGGTCAACAGATGCACGTCGGCGCGCAGCGTCTTCAGCTTCTCCTTGTGCTTGACGCCGAAGTGCTGCTCCTCATCCACGATCACCAGGCCAAGATCGCGGAAGCCGACCTGTTCGCTCAGCACCGCATGGGTGCCGACGACGATCTCGACCGAGCCATCCTTCAGCCCCGCGCGCGTCTCCGACGCCTCCTTGGCGCCCACCATCCGCGACAGCTGACGCACCTTCACGGGCCAGCCCGCAAAGCGTTCGCTGAAGGTCTTGAAGTGCTGGCGCGCCAGCAGGGTCGTCGGTGCAACGATCGCCACCTGCTGCCCCGTCATGGCGACGACGAAGGCGGCCCTCAACGCCACCTCGGTCTTGCCGAATCCGACATCGCCGCAGATCAGGCGATCCATCGGCGTGCCCTTGCCCAGGTCTTCCAGCACGTCGCCGATGGCGTTCAGTTGGTCGTCCGTCTCCTCATACGGGAAGCGGGCGCAGAACTCGAAGAACAGGCCTGACGGCGGCGTGACCGCCTCGGTCTCGCGCAGCGCCCGTTTGGCGGCCAGGGCGATCAGCCCCTCGGCCATGGCGCGCAGCCGTTCCTTGGCCTTGGCCTTTCTCGCCTGCCAGCCTGCGCCGCCCAACTTGTCCAGTTGGACGCCCTCGGAGTCCGACCCGTATCGGGTCAGAAGGTCAATATTTTCAACCGGCAAATAGAGTTTGCTCTCACCGGCGTAGAACAGCTCCAGGCAATCGTGCGGGGCTTGCTGGATCTCCAGCGTCTTCAGCCCTTCATAGCGGCCGATCCCGTGATCCAGGTGGACCACCAGATCGCCCGTCGTCAGGGCCGACGCCTCCGCCAGGAAGTTCGAGGCGCGGCGTTTCTTGCGGGGTCGCGCCAGACGATCGCCCAGGATGTCGGTCTCGGAAATGACCGCCACCTCGTCGGTGACAAAGCCATGCTCGACCGGCAGGACGCCGCGTAGATAGAGGTCTTTCGGCGCAGCATGAACATCAGACCAGTCGCGCACGGCGACGATGTGATCCAGCCCATGGTCGGCCAGCATGGTCGCCAGCCGCTCCGACGACCCTTCGGTCCAGGAGGCGAACAGCACCCGCTTGCCCTCGGCCTTGAGCGCCGCCGCATGGGCCGCCACCGCCTCAAAAAGATTGACGCTGTCCTGCGCCCGCTCGGCCCCGAAGGTCCGGCCCAAACGTCCGCCGGCATCCTCGCCGCCCGTGGAAAAGGGCGTGAAGCGCCGCACGGTGCGACCCGCCAGCGCCTGATTCCAGTCGCCGGCGTCCAGATAGAGCCGCTTTGGCGGCAAGGCGCGATTGGCGCTGGCCTGACCCTTGGCCTTGGCCGCCTCGGCGCGCGCATCATAGGCGTCCGCGACCAGATCCCATCGCTCGGCGCGGGCCGTCTCGGCCTGATTATCCAGGAAGATCGCCGCGTCGTCCGGCAGATAATCGAACAGGCTGTCCAAGGTCTCATAGAATAGCGGCAGCCACTGCTCCATGCCCTGACGCCGCGAGCCCTCGCTGATCGTCGCATACAGCGGATCGTCGCCCGGCGCGCCGAACAGGTTCAGATAGCCGGTGCGGAATCGCGAGATCGCCGCTGCATCCAACAGCGCCTCCGACACCGGCGCGAGGGACACGGACGTCATCTGGCCGGTCGACCGCTGCGTTTCGGGATCGAAGGTGCGGATCGATTCCAGCTCGGAACCGAACATGTCCAGCCGGACCGGCTCCTCGAAGCCTGGCGGATAGACATCGACGACCCCGCCGCGCACCGCGAACTCGCCGCGCTCCGACACGGTCGAGGCCCGGACATAGCCGTTGGCGGCGAAATACCGCTCCAGCGCCTGGATATCGAGATCGCGGCCGACCTTGGTTTCGAACCCGGCCTGTGTCGTGATCGACTTGGGCGGCGTGCGCTGCATGGCCGCCGACACCGTCGTCACGACCAGAACCGGCGCATCGCCGGGCTTGCGCATCGCCAGTCGGGTCAGCGTCGCCATGCGCTGCGCCGCGATTCCCGCCGTGGGGCTCAGACGGTCATAGGGCAGACAGTCCCATGCCGGATAATCCAGAACTTCAATATCTTTCGAGAAGAACTGAAATGCCTGAACGAAGCTGCCCGACCTCTGAAAGTCGCGTGCGACGAACAGGCCGACGCCGCCGCCGGCCTTGATCCGCTCGGCGACGATCAGCGCGTCCAGCCCCTCGGGCGCGCCGCCCAGGTCGGCGTCGGTCCGATGTTCGACTTTGGCGTCCATCAGCCGATTCCCTTGCCGACTTCGGCCGCGACGTGGGCGCGCATGAAGGCGCGCAGTTTGGCCATAACCGGCGTCTCGAACTCGGGCGGCGTCGGATCGCGTTCGATGATCCAGCCGTAGAGCCACTGATCCTCCTCGTCGATCAGCCGTTCGAATTGGTCCAGTTCCGCATCGGTCAGAGTCGGCGCGACCTGATCGGAAAACGGACCCAGCACCATATCGGCCTCGCGAAAGCCCCGCCGCCAGGCGCGGAACTGGATGCGGCCCAGCCGCTGCCTGCGCTCAGGCGTCATCTGCTCAGGGGTCATTTCGCTGTCGGGACGCGCGTTGATTTCGGCCACAAGAATCCTTGCCCGTTAAAAATGCCGATGCGCTCATGCAGCGATCCGCCGCGCGGAGAGCGATAGCGCATCAGGAATGTGAGAAGCGCAGATAGCGTTCCTGAACGCACTTCGCCACCCGTCATGGTCACGCTATGTTCACGGCGATGCGTCCGCAGATTCTCTTCCCCCTGTTCGCCGAGGTCTCGACCCTTAAGGGCGTGGGCCCTCGCGTCCTGCCTCTGGTGCAAAAGGTGGCGGGCCCGCTGGTTCGCGATCTGCTGTTCCTCAGCCCGTCCGGCGTCATCGTGCGCCGCCCTGCTGAGGCCGCCAGCGCCATCGATGGCGAGGTCGGCGTCTTCACCGTGACCATCGATCGCCTCTTCACGCCCAGCCGCCCCGGCGCGCCGCTGAAGGTCCGGGCCAGCGATCCGACCGGCTTCGTGCATCTCGTCTGGTTCGGCGGTTCGCCCCAGCACATCGACCGACTGTTGCCGCGCGGCGAGACGCGGTTGGTCGCGGGCAAGGTCGAAAGGTTCAATGGCGAGGTTCAGATCGTCCATCCGGACATCGTGACGCTCGAAAAGGCCGCCGACATTCCGGCGTCTGAACCCGTCTATCCGGCGACGCAGGGGCTCAGTTCTCGCCAGTTGCGTAAACTGGTTCAGGGCGCCCTGCCCGCCGCGCCCGACCTGCCGGAGTGGCAGGATCCCGCCTGGCTAAAGAAGCAGAACTGGCTAGGTTGGCGCGCCGCTCTGGACGCCCTGCATGCCCCTACAGCCGAGATGGACCTGTCGCCCGACGCCCCCGCCCGCCAACGTCTGGCCTATGATGAGTTCCTGGCCCATCAGTTGGCTCTGGCCCGTCGTCGCCGCGCTCGCGAGATCAGGCCCGCCCCCGTCATCGTCCCCGGCGCAGCGTCCGAACACCTGCTCCAGGCCCTGCCCTTCCAGCTGACCAACGCCCAGGCCCAGGCCGTCGCCGAAATCGGTCGTGATCTGGCGTCGGGCCAGCAGATGGGCCGATTGCTGCAAGGCGATGTCGGCTCAGGCAAGACCGCCGTCGCCGCCGTCGCTCTGGCCGACGCCGCTTCAAGCGGCTTCCAGTCCGCGCTCATGGCCCCGACCGAAATCCTGGCGCGCCAGCATTACGAGAAGCTCGGCCCCATGCTGGACGCGGCCGGCGTCGCTGCGGTCCTGCTCACCGGCCGCGACACCCCGGCTCAACGGCGCCAGAAACTGGCTGCACTGGCCTCGGGTCACGTCCAAGTCGCCATCGGGACCCATGCTCTGTTCCAGGACGCCGTTCGCTTCGACCGCCTGGCCCTGGCCGTCATCGACGAACAGCACCGGTTCGGCGTGAACGAGCGCCAGCGATTGCAGGCCAAGGGCGACCCGCGCCTGGGCGCCGTGCATCTGCTGACCATGTCGGCCACCCCCATTCCCCGCACGCTCGAACTAACGCAGTACGGCGAGCTGGAGGTCAGTCGCCTGATGGAGAAGCCACCCGGCCGCACCCCCGTCACGACCGCCGTCCTGCCCTTGGCCCGCATCGGCGAGGTCGCCGCCCGCCTGAAGACCGCCGTCGAAAGCGGCGCCCAGGCCTATTGGATCTGCCCTCTGGTTGAGGAATCCGAGGCCATCGACCTGGCGGCCGCCGTCGATCGCGCCGACGATCTGCGGCGCCTGCTGGGCGCGGAGGTCGGCCTGGCCCATGGTCAGATGCCGGGCGCCGAGCGCGAGTCGGTCATGGCCGACTTCGCCGACGGCCGCCTGCCGGTCCTCGTCGCCACCACGGTGGTCGAAGTCGGCGTGGACGTGCCCAACGCCTCGATCATGGTGATCGAACACGCCGACCGTTTCGGTCTGGCCCAGTTGCACCAACTTCGGGGCCGCGTCGGTCGCGGATCAAAGGCCAGTTCCTGCATCCTGCTGTACGGCGGTCAGGACGGCGCCCTCGGCGAGACGGCCAAGGAGCGGCTCGAAACCCTGCGTCGCAGCGAGGACGGATTCGAGATCGCCGAAGAAGACTTCCGCCTGCGCGGCGGCGGCGATCCCTTGGGCCTGAAACAGAGCGGTTTTCCCGCCTATCGTTTCGCCGACCCGATCCGTCACCGCAGCCTGATGCTGGCCGCCGCCGACGATGCGCGGCTGATCATGAACCGCGATCCGGATCTGACCTCGGAACGCGGCCAGGCCGTGCAGGTGCTGGAAGAGCTGTTCGACTGGAAGAACCACAAGGCCGGCGCAAGCTAGCCGATCACTCGGCTCCAGCCATCGAACCCGACCTCGACGTTTTCGGGAACAAGGGCCGACAACGTATTGTAATCCATGTCGATGTGCAGATTCGTCAGCACCGCACGCTCCACGTCTGCGGCGGCGATCCACGCCAGAGCCTGGTCCAGATGAGCATGTGTCGGATGGGGCGCGTAACGCAGCGCATCGACGATCCAGAGCTTGCAGCCGGCCACCGCCGCCAGGGCCGCCTCGTCCAGATCGGACACATCGCTGGAATAGGCCACGTCGCCTAACCGATAACCGACCGAGCGGATCGGCCCGTGCGCCTGATCGAACGTCGTGACCGCGATCGAACCGCCCGCGCCCTCGACGGACCAGGCTACGCCGTGCGGCGGAATGATCCGAGCGTCCAGCAGCGGCGGATAACCGAACTTGCTCTCGAAAATGTAGTCGAACCGATGCGTCAGCGAGCTGTGGGTCGGCTCATCCATCCACGCCGGTATCCGCTTCCTGGCCCGCGCGGCGAAGGTGCGCAGGTCGTCGATCCCGTGGGTCTGGTCGGCGTGGTCGTGGGTATAGAGAACCGCATCTACATGCTTCGCACCGCTGGCCAGCATCTGTTCGCGCAGGTCCGGCGATGTGTCGATCAGCACGTTGGTCACACCCTCTGCGCCGGTCTTTCTGGCCAGCATGGAACAGCGCGTTCGCCGGTTTTTGGGCTCGGCCGGGTCGCAGGCGCCCCAGTCGCCGTCCCCGCGCGGCACCCCGCCCGACGATCCGCTGCCCAGAATGACGACTTCGAAACTCATGCGGGTCTGGGTATCCGGTCAAAGAGGCCGAAGAAGGCCTCGGTCGTGATGCGGTCCGCCTCCTCGGCGCCCCAGCCACGGATCTGAGCCAGCTTGTCCAGCACATGACCGATGTAGGCCGGCTCGTTGCGCCGGCCCCGATGCGGAATGGGCGCCAGATAGGGGCAGTCGGTCTCAACGATGATCCGGTCGCCCGGCATGTCGCGGATCACCGCCCGCACGTCCTCGGCCGCCTTGAAGGTGGCGATACCGGAAACCGAAAACCAGGCGCCCATTTCAGCAGCGATTTTCGCCAGTTCCGCGCCACTCGTATAGCAGTGCATCAACATCTTGAACGGCCCCACGGCATACTCCTCGCGCAGGATCGACGCCATCACATCGTCCGCCTCACGCGTATGGATCACCAGCGGCAGACCGGTTTCGCGCGCCGCCGCCACATGCTGCCGGAACACCGCCGCCTGCACCTCGCGCGGGCTGAGGTCGTAGTGGAAATCCAGACCGCATTCGCCGATCCCGACCACCTTGCGCCGCTGGGCCAGTTCGATCAGGGTCGCCGTCGTCAGGTCCGCCGCATCCTTGGCCTCGTGCGGATGGACCCCGACCGTGCACCAGATGTCGTCATGGGCCATGGCGATGCCATGCGTCGCCTCGAAGGTCGTCAGCTTGTCGGAGATCTCGACCATCAGCCCGACGCCCGCCTCTCTCGCGCGCGCGATCACGGCGTCCCGGTCCTCGTCGAACTGAGACGCGTGCAGGTTCACATGACTGTCGATCAGCATCAGCCCATCCGCTCGTGCTGGGCCTGAACCCGCTTCAGGTCCGCCAGCGCGCCAGCCAGCACATCGGCCTTGTCCAGGTTCAGCCCCGCCGCCCGTTCCGGCAACGGCTGCAGCCGCTCCCACAGTTCGGCCCATCGATTGCCGGCGCCGGGCGCGCTCTGCAAGGCGCGCATCCGCACCGCCGCGATCAGCCGGTCCATCAGGGTCTCGAACCGCTCCTGCCCCTCGGCGCCGCGGAACCGGTCGGCGATGGCCAGGGCTTCAGCCCGGTCCACACCGCCCTCGACCCATCGCCGCGCCAGCTGATCCATCTCGAACGTCGCGCCGGACGCCAGGGCCAGGGCCGCGCCCGGCGATCCGCCCGCCATGATCGCCGCATGTTCGGCGTCCTCACGTTCCGCGCCTGTCCGGTTGCGCACCAGGGTCTCCAGCCGGTCCGGCGTCCAGATCGGAAAGCTCAACCGCCGACACCGCGACCGGATCGTCGCCAGCAACCGCCCCGGCGCATGGGTCACCAGAAACAGCACGCCACGCTCCGGCGGCTCCTCAAGAACCTTCAGCAAGGCATTGGCGGCGTTGAGATTCAGATCATCTGCCGCATCGATGATCGCCACCCGAAACTGGGCTTGCGACGGGCTCTTGGAAAAGAACTCCGGCAGTTCGCGCGACTGATCGACCGAGATCGACTTCTTGGTCTTGCCCCCTTCGACCAGGCGTTCCAGCACCAGCAGATCGGGATGCGATTGGGCCGAGATCAGCCGGCTGACCGGATCATCGCGCCGCGCGCCCAGCGGTCCGGAGCCCGGATCGGCCGCCGCACCCAGCAGTCGTCGCGCCGCGCGATAGGCGAAGGTCGCCTTGCCCGTCCCCTCGACCCCGCACAACAGCCAGGCGTGGTGCAACCGCCCCCGCTCCCAGGCATCCAGAAACGCCGTCTCCGCCGCGGCATCAGGGATCAGGTCGAACCGGTCACGCGGATGATCGCTCACAGCAGCCGGTCCTGCACCGCCTGCCAGACACGGGCCTCGACCTCGTCCAGCGATCCGACCGCGTCGATCAGAACGCAACGCTGAGGATTGGTTTCGACGATCCTCAGAAAGCCCTCGCGCAGCCGCTGATGGAATTCCAGACCCTTGGATTCGAACCGCGTCTCGAACAGGCCGCGCCCGAACGCCCGCTCCAGCCCGACCTCGACCGGCAGGTCGAACACCAGGGTCAGGTCCGGCTGGTCGTCCCCGACCACGCCCGCGTCGATCTGTTCGATAAAGCTTTGCGCCACGCCGCCGCCTGCGCCCTGATAGGCCCGGCTGGAATCGGCGAACCGATCGCACACCACCCAGTCGCCGGCCGCCAGCGCCGGGCGGATGGTCCGCTCCAGATGGTCCGAGCGCGAGGCGTACATCAGCAGGGTTTCGGTCATGGCCGACCACGGCTCGGCATCGGTGGCCACCACCAGATTGCGGATCACCTCCGCGCCCTTTGAGCCCCCCGGCTCACGCGTGCGCACGACCTTGCGCTCGCCCAGCACCGTCTGCAGCCGCGCGACCAGCCGCCCGACCTGGGTCGATTTGCCGGCGCCCTCGCCGCCTTCGAAGCTTATGAATTGTCCACGGGTCACGCGCCTTCATGGCGTGCCGACGCCGCCCGGCGCAAGCCCGCCCGCGCGATCAGCTGCCGGATATCAACAGGGCGCCCGCATAACCCCGCGCCACGACCGACTGACGCGCCGCCTCGGCCGCATTGGCGCTATCCCACGGCCCCACCACGACGTTGAACCGCCCCGCGCCCCGATCGGCGCGCACCCAGCCGCTCAGGCTGTCGGCGATTCGCCCGGCCTCGACCTGATCCGAGAAACTGCCCGCCTGGACCCAGAAGGTCGTCACCTCCGCAACCGCGACCGGCGTGGCAGCGATGACGGGCGCGCTGACGGGCGGGCTGGCCGGGACCGCGCCTCTCGGGGCGGGCGCCGAAGCCCGCAACAGCGTGCCCCCGCCCTGCTGCGGCGCCCGGCCGAGGTAGCGCACCCGCACCCGCCCCACGCCCTGCGACAGCATTCCCAGTTCGCTCGCCGCCTCGCGCGACAGGTCGATGATCCGGCTGTCCACGAACGGCCCGCGATCGTTGATCCGCACCACCAGTCGCCGCCCGTTCTCCAGGTTCGTCACCTCGACCAGACCGGGCAGAGGCAGGGTCTTGTGGGCCGCCGTCAGGGCATGCATGTCGAACCGCTCGCCGGTCGAGGTCGGTCGCCCGTTGAAGGCGTCGCCGTACCAGGACGCCATCCCGACCTCTTCGTAATCCGGCTGTTCCTTGGGCGTGTACCAGCGCCCGCGCACCTGATAGGGCCGCATCGTCCCCGACACGATTGGCGCCGGATCCTTGACGACGGGCGGATGGTCCTCGCCGCGCCCGGCGACCGTCCCGCGCACGCCTGCTCCGCCGACGGTGGAACAGGCGGCCAGCAGCGAAAACAGCCCCAGGATCAGCGCGCCGCGCACTCCCTGTCCAAACGTCATCGACCCGCCTCGCAAAAAATACGAAAACAGGATGACCGAAGACATTTCCGCTTTGGTTAATGACCCGTTCGCCTGCTATGGCGTCCGCCTCCGCTGCGGCGGCAAGGAAGTGTGGCCGAGTGGTTTAAGGCACTGGTCTTGAAAACCAGCGACGGTGAGAGCCGTCCGTGGGTTCGAATCCCACCGCTTCCGCCATTGATTTAGGCTAGCGTGATGTTTCTTCCCGGAGGCGGGTTGTTCACACTCCGTCGAACCCACCATGCCCGGATACTACCTACTCGGGCGGGGCGGCAGTCAACGTGCGCCAGTAATTTCGAAAGAGTTCGTTGCATTTGGTGTCAGCGGCCAAATCTATCCGGCCCATTCTCCCTATCTCGTGGCCAAAACCAAAAGCATCCGCGAGTTCGTCTTCTATGACACCCCTGTCGCTCTTCGATATGCCTTGGGCGGTCGCAAGAATTTCCGTGTGATCTTGAATATCTGTCGCGATCAAACGGACATTCTGCCGATGAAAAGCAAAACCGAGGAACACGATGCGATCCGCTGACGCGATCGCCGCTCTCATTGCATCAAGCGCTTCCCCCTCTTCGATCTGCTCGGTGAATGTCCGAATCTGGTCAACCACCTCCACCAGTTGAGCTGCCCCGCAATGCCCAAACTGGACAGCAGGCTCCTCCCCTGATCGCCATGGCAGCCGGCCGGTCAGTCCATAGGGCCGATGGATCAGCCAGTCCTTCATCAATGCCTGAATCTGCTCGGGCGCGATGCCGTAGTAATCACTGAGTGATAGCGGCAGATAATGCTCCAAGCACCTATCATAATTGAAATTTACAATTTCGACATTGTCGAAAAGATTGTCGATTTGGCTCAGCTTTACTTGTTCCGTAAGTAGCTTGGTGAAGCTGCTATACCAAGTATTTTGAAACATACTCATGTCCACCTTCCGAGTGTCCTGGGCTGGTCGGAAGTATGTGCTATGCGCTTCTGCTTTTAAGATGCCACGTGCGATCCCAAGTTTGCCAAGGAGCTCGATCTCCTTGTTCTCCAATGCATCAATCACGTTGTCGATCGAAAGAGCCTGCTTGGCCGAAAGCCCAAGTTGGCGGCCCGCCCGAAGGTGATCGTTCAATCGCTCTACTGAACGCCCCTCATTCAGGATAGTCCTGAGGGCTTCGACTATAAATACATCCCCATGTGTTTGCTTTGAAAAGTGATCAAACTGAAAGTGGGTCATTTCGACGATCGCTTTCAGCAGATCATCACCGATCGGCAACCCCACCTCATAGCTGGCTCCCGCACCGATCACGAAAACGGTTCTAGCTCTGAACATGCGACATCCCCAACCTTAGCGCCCACCCACCATCGTCCCCAAGTTGCGTTGAAGAGTCCAGACAACGCTCTCCTTTGGTCGCACGGCCCAGGGTGTTCCCGACGTTCGTCTGGTGTGAACAAGCCGCTCTACGAGAATAGATCGAGAGTGGCAGACTTGATTTATAGGCGGTTGGAGGCACTCCCCGCAGCAATAGGATAGCGCGCCACAGCGTCGGGATCGCCATGATCATGGGGCGTGACGTGACCCCCTTAAACTCCTCCAGGAATAGCTAGAGTCCGCCCCTCGAAAGGACGGACAGAATGAAGCGATCACGGTTCACGGAAGAGCAGATCATCGGGATCCTGCGCGAGCAGGAGGCCGGCGTTCCGGTGGCGGACCTGTGCAGGAAGCACGGGCTGAGCTCACCGACCTTCTACAAGTGGAAGGCCAAGTATGGCGGCATGGACGTGTCAGAGGCCCGGCGTCTGAAGGCGCTGGAAGAGGAGAACGCCAAGCTGAAGCGGATGCTGGTGGACTCGATGCTGGACAGCGTCGCGCTGAAGGATCTGCTGGGAAAAAAGTGGTGACGCCCGCTGCGCATCGAGAGGCGGCGGCGCACCTGCAGTCGGCCTACGCGATGAGCGAACGGCGGGCCTGCCGGGTGTTGGGCGTGGATCGGACGAGCGTGCGCTATCAGGCGACGCGACCGGACGACGGCGTCCTGCGGGATCGGCTGAAGGCCCTGGCCCAGGAGCGACGGCGGTTCGGCTATCGCCGCCTGCACGTGATGCTTCGGCGCGAGGGGCATGCGGTCAACAAGAAGCGCGTCCAGCGGATCTATCGCGAGGAGAAGCTGACGGTGCGCCGGCGCGGCGGGCGCAAACGCGCCATAGGCACGCGGCGTCCGCTGGAGATTCCCCTGGTCGCGAACCAGCGCTGGTCGCTGGACTTCGTCTCCGACCAGATGACGGACGGGCGGCGCTTCCGCATCCTGACGGTGATCGACAACTGCACGCGCGAGTGCCTCGGGCTCGTCGCCGACACCTCGCTGTCAGGGCGACGGGTGGCGCGCGAGTTGGACGCCATCATCCTGCGGCGGGGACGCCCGGATACGATCATCAGCGACAACGGCACGGAATATACGTCCAACGCCATCCTGGCCTGGGCCGACGACGCCGGCGTGAGCTGGCATTACATCGCGCCGGGCAAGCCTCAGCAGAACGGCTTCAACGAGAGCTTCAATGGTCGGCTGCGCGACGAGCTGCTGAATGAGACGCTGTTCCGATCGCTGCCGCACGCCCGGGCTGTCCTCGAAACCTGGCGGCGCGACTACAACGAAACCCGGCCTCACTCGAAGCTGGGATGGTTGACGCCGAAGGCCTACGCACAGGCGCTCACCGGACAGAGCGGCCGGTCTGCTGCGCTGGTTGATGGCTGCTCAGACCGGCCTATTGCCAACCCCGCCAACCCCAGTTCAGATCAACCAAGGACTCTCGTTATGGCTGGATGAGAAACGGGGGTCACGTCAGTGACCTTCGACGCGGTCGAGGGCCAGACGACCACCTTCCGCTCGGCGCTCAGCTTCCAGACCCATCCGGGCGTGGACGGCCAGCCGCCCGAGCGCGTGGTCGAGGCCGGGCCCTGGGCCATCGCCGCCTATGTCGAGGATCCGCTGGAGACCCGCTTCATCCAGTCGTTCAAGACCTTCGCCGCCAGCGCCGCCTTCACCGAGACCCGGATCGACAACAAGCGCTACGCCTTCGAGGATCTGCTGGCCGCCTTCCTCTTGCACCTGCGCCACCACGCCGGCGACGCACTGGCTGCTGCGCCGCCCGCCGTCATCGTCGGCCGTCCCGTCACCTTTGCGGGCGGCAATCCGGACGAGACCCTGGCCCTGTCGCGCTATCAGAGGGCGTTCCAGCGGCTGGGCTTCACCGACATCCGCTATGCGCACGAGCCGGTCGGCGCTGCCTTCTATTTCGCACGCCAGCTGAAGGCGGACGCCACGGTCCTGGTCGCCGACTTCGGCGGCGGCACCAGCGACTTCTCCATCATCCGGTTCGAACATACGCCCGACGGCCTGCGATCGACGCCGTTGGCGCGCTCGGGCGTGGGCGTGGCGGGGGACGCCTTCGACTACCGGATCATCGACCAACTGGTGTCGCCCGAACTCGGCAAGGGCGGGCTGTACAGTTCGGTCGGCAAACAGTTGCCTATTCCCCAGCGGTATTATTCCGCCTTCGCCCGCTGGGATCAGCTGGCCCTGCTGCGCGCATCACGCGACATGCGCGACATCCGCACGCTGGCTCGCACCGCACTGGAGCCGGAGAAGATCGAGCGCCTGATCGAGGTGCTGGACGACAACCACGGCCATGACCTGTACCGCGCCATCTCCACGCTGAAGATGGCCCTGTCGGCCGAAGACCAGGCGACCTTCCTGTTCCAGGCCGGTGGCGTCCATATCGAAAAGCCGGTCGCCCGCGCCGATTTCGAACGCTGGATTGCGCCGGAACTGGCCGCCATCGAGGGGGCGGTGGATCAGGCGATGGCGCGCAGCGGCCTGGCGCCCGACGCCATTGACCGCGTCTTCCTGACCGGCGGCACCTCCTTCGTGCCGGCCGTGCGGGCGCTTTTCCAACACCGCTTCGGCGCCGAGCGGATCGAGACGGGCGGCGAGTTCGAATCCATCGCCGCCGGCCTGGCCCTGATCGGGCGCGAGGCGGATCTGGACCTGTGGAGCGAAAAGGCGGTCTAGAATCCCGACCCTAGAACCCTTGCGCCCGCGCCACCCGTTCGGCGTGGAAACCGGCGTCGCCCAGCAGTTCGTTCAGCACCCGCACCCGCTTCATGAACAATCCGACGTCGAACTCGTCGGTCATGCCGACGCCGCCGTGCATCTGGACCGCCTCCTGCACCGCCAGTTCGGCGACCCGCCCGGCCTTGGCCTTAGCGATGGAGGCCGCCAGCGGCGCGTCCTCGCGCCCCTCGTCGATCGCGATCTGCGCGCCGATCGTCGCCGCGCGCGCCAGCTCCAGCTCCGAGAACAGATGCGCGGCCCTGTGTTGCAGCGCCTGGAACTCGCCGATCAGCTTGCCGAACTGTTTGCGGGTCCGCAGATAATCCATCGTCGTCTTGAACGCCTGATCCCCGGCGCCGGTCAGGCTGGAGGCCGCGCAGGCACGCCCCAGGTTCAGCGCGCCGTCCAGCAGCGCCTCCCCGCCCCCAACCGCGCCGATCACTGCATCGGCGTCGACCGCGACATCGCTCAGCGTGATCCGCGCCGCATTGTGCGCGTCCACCATCACCGTGCGCTCGATCTCGACGCCCGCCGTCGCCGGATCGACTAGGAACAGCGTCGTGCCCTCTTCAGCCGTCGCGACGACGATCAGGGCGTCCGCCACATGGCCGTCCAGCACGAAGGCCTTGGCCCCGTTCAGCTTGAAGCCGTTGCCCGCGCGCTCGGCCCCGGTGGTGATCCGCGACGGCGCGTGTTTCGCACCCTCGTCCACTGCCAGCGACAGGATCGCCTCGCCCGCCGCGATCCTGGGCAGCCAGGCCTGCTGCGCCTGCGATCCGCCGTCGATCAGCACCTTGGCGGACAGGATCGACGAGCCGAGATACGGCGACGGCGTCAGGGTGCGGCCCAGGCTCTCGGCGATCACCCCGGCCTCAACGGCGCCCAGCCCCATGCCGCCCAGCGCCTCGGGGATGATGACGCCGGCGAACCCCATCTCGCCAAAGGCCCGCCATAGGTCGCGCGACACCCCGTTGGCGTCACGCTCGTCCCGCAGCTTTCTCAGATGGTCGATCGGCGCCTGTTCGTTCAGGAAGCCGTCGGCGGCGTCCTGCAACATCGTCTGTTCTTCAGTCAGGATCAGCGGCATCGTCTCACGCTCCCGGCAGTTGCAGCAGGTGTTTGGCGATGATGTTCAGCTGAACCTCGCTTGTGCCGCCCTCGATGGAGTTGGCCTTTGTCCGCAGCCAGTCGCGCGCGGTCTTGCCGTCGTTCGACCGCTCGCCCTCCCATTCCAGCGCATCGGCCCCGCCCGCCGCCATCAGCAGCTCATGGCGCCGCTTGTTCAGCTCGGAGCCATAGTATTTCAGCATGGAGGCGATGGCCGGGTGCGCCTGTTTGGCCTTCACCTGATCGCCGACCCGCTCCATCGCCAGGCGGAAGGCGGCGGCGTCGATCTCCAGGTCCGCGATCCGGGCGCGCAGCATCGGCTCGTCCAGACGCCCGGCTTCGTCGGCGCCGATGGCGTCCAGAGCCACCTGCCCCACCGGCCGCCCGCCGCCGACTTCGCCCATCGCGCCGATCATGGTCCGCTCATGCGCCAGCAGGTATTTGGCCACGTCCCAGCCCCGGTTCAGCATGCCGACCAGGTTTTCCTTTTCCACCCGCACGTCGTCGAAGAAGGTCTCGCAGAAGGGCGACTTGCCTGAAATCAGGGTGATCGGCCGCGTCGTCACGCCCGGCGTCTTCATGTCGAACAGCACGAAGCTGATGCCCAGATGTTTGGGCGCCTCGGGGTCCGTGCGCACCAGGCAGAAGATCCAGTCGGCCTTGTCGGCGTAGGAGGTCCAGATCTTCTGGCCGTTGACGATCCAGTGGTCGCCTCGATCCTCGGCCCGCGTCTGGATGGACGCCAGATCCGACCCCGCACCCGGCTCGGAATAGCCTTGGCACCAACGAACCTCGCCGCGCACGATCTCCGGCAGGAAGCGTTTCTTCTGCTCTTCGGTCCCAAAGGCCAGCAGCGCCGGGCCCAGCATCCAGACGCCGAAACTGGCCAGGGCCGGTTGGGCCTTGATGCGGCGCAGTTCGGAGGCCAGCACCTTGGCCTCCTCGCGGCTGAGGCCGCCCCCGCCGTATTCCTGGGGCCATTCCGGCGCTGTCCAGCCCCGCGCGCCCATCCGCTCCAGCCACAGCTTGTGCGCCGGGGTCTTGAAGGTGGGGTTTCGCCCGCCCCAGATCATTTCGTCGTCGGCCATCGGCCCGCGACATTCGGCCGGGCAGTTCGCCTCCAGCCAGGCGCGCGTCTCGGCGCGGAATTGCTCCAGATCGGTCATTCCTCGTCTCCCATGGCGTGCGTCGCTGACCGGCCGAAACCGATGCGAGACATCGTTGGGAATGACCTTATCCAGGAAATCCCCGCCTTAGAAAGCGAAACCTGAATGCCGATCACTTAGCTGACGTAACGTCAGATCAGGCCGTCAGATCAGGCCGTGGCCCTTGGGCAGTTCGGCATAGCGGTGAACCCGCGTCGCCATCACCAGACCGAAGCCGATCATGACGGTCAGCATCACCGTGCCGCCGTAGGATAGCAGCGGCATCGGCACGCCCACGACCGGCGCCAGCCCCATCACCATCGCCCCGTTGATCAGCACATAGAGCGCGAATGTCGCCGTCACCCCCGACGCCGCCAATCGCCCGAAGTGACTGTGCGACAGCGAGGCGATCCTCAGGGAGATCAGGATGATGGCGGCATAGGAGGCCAGAAGCGTGAAGGTGCCCACAAAGCCGAACTCCTCGGCGAAGGCGGCGAAGATGAAGTCGGTCTGGCGTTCTGGCAGGAACTCCAGCTGGCTCTGGCTGCCCAGGCCGAACCCGCGTCCCAGCGGCCCGCCCGACCCCATGGCGATCTTGGACTGCACGATCTGATAGCCCTTGTCCGACATGTCGGCCTCGGGGTTCAGGAAGGTCAGCACCCGATGACGCTGATAGTCGTGCATGCCGAACATCACATAGGGCGGCACCAGCACGGCGGCGGCGATGATCAGCGGCAGGATGATCCGCCAGCTCAGCCCAGCGACGAACATGATCGCCGCGCCCGTCAAACCGATCAGCATGGCCGATCCTAGGTCCGGCTGGTGCGCGACCAGCAGGAACGGCAGGCCGATGATCCCGACCGGGAAGATCAGCTTCCAGTGGAAACTCGCCTCCTTGGCCGAGGCGCCGTGATACCAGCGCGCCAGGGCCAGCACGACGCCGATCTTCATGATCTCGGACGGCTGGATGCGGGTGAAGCCCAGGTCCAGCCATCGCGTGGCCCCCAGCGCCGTATAGCCCAGCGGCGTCTCCACCAGCGCCAGCATGAACAGCGCCATCCCGTAGATGGGATAGGCCAGGGCGAACCAGTAGCGGATGCTGATCAACGACAGCATCAGCATCAGCGCCAGACACATGCCGAACCGGATCAGGTGCTTCATCGCCCACGGCGACCAGGATCCGCCCGCCACCGAATACAGCATCAGGGCGCCGGTGCCGGACACCACGCACAGCAGGGCCGTCAGACGCCAGTCGATCTGGCCGAGCTTGGTCGAGACGCGTTCGCGCTCGCCGGGACGTGACAGGGCCGAGGCGGTCAACGGCCGGGCTCGGACAGATAGGGACGCGGGCCGCTGGTCGCAGACGGCGCGGGGCGGCTCGGCTGCGGCGGGGCCACGACATCGGGCTCGGGCGCGGCGCCGACCACGCCGTCCTCTACGATAGCGTCGCCGGTCGGTTCGGGCGGCAGCGGCCGTTCGATGCGGGCTCGCATATCCGGATCCTTGAGCAGCACGGTGCGCATCACCTCGCGCGCACGCGGCGCGCCGGCGGTCGCCCCGCCCTTGCCCCCGTGTTCGACGATAACGGCGACCGCATATCGCGGCGCATCCACCGGCGCGAAGGCCACGAACAGGTTGTGATCCTTCAGCGCCCAGATATTGCTCTTGCGCGAGCCGGAGCCGTAGTTTCGGACCTGGGCCGTGCCGGTCTTGCCGGCCATCTGTATGTCGCCCAGGCCCAACTGGCTCTGGCGATAGGCGGTGCCGGATCGGTCGTTGGCCACGGCGATCATGCCCTGGCGCACATATTCGACGTGGGCGGGATCGAACGGCAGGTCTGGGGCCTCGGCCCCGCTAGGTTGTTCGACGCCGCCGATGGACTTGATCAGGCGCGGCTGCAGCTGCTTCTTCCCGTTGGCCAACCTAGAGGTCATGACCGCCAGCTGCAGGGCGTTCACTGTGATCGCCCCCTGCCCGATGGCGACGGAGGTCGTCTCCCCCGGATGCCAGACCGGATCGCGCGGGAAGGTTCGCGCCTTCCATTCCGTGGACGGCAACAGGCCTTTGCGCTGGTTGCCGACACCAATGTCGAACTCGTGCTCGAAGCCCAGCGCCAGCCCGGCCTTGCGGATATTGTCCACGCCCGCGCGGTTGCACATGGCGTAGAAATAGACGTCGCAGGAGTTCTTGATCGCGTCGTGCATGTTCTGGGTGCCATGCCGCCCCCAGCATCGCTGCACCCGGTTGCCGGTGCGATATGCGCCGCTGCAGAAGACCGTCTGATTCGGATCGACACCCGCCTCCAGCAAGGCCAGGGCCGTCGTCGGCTTGAAGGTCGAGCCCGGCGGGAAGGTGCCGTTCAGCGTCTTGTCCAGCAGCGGTTTGCGCTCATAATCGGCCAGTGCGCGATAGGTCTTGCTCGGCACGCCGCCGACGAACAGGTTTGGATCGAACGACGGCGCAGACATCATGCACAGGATGTCGCCGTTGCGCACATCCATGACCACACAGGCGCCCGACTCGTCGCCAAACACCTCCAGCGCCCGGTTCTGAACGTCGGCGTCCAGCGTCAGGATGACTTCCTTGCCGGGCACGGCGGGCCGCGATCCGCCGATGTCCTCGGCGACCACGCGACCGCGCGCATCCACCTCGACCCGATTGCCGCCCGGCTCGCCGCGCAGCGACGCGTCCAGCGCCTTTTCGACGCCCTGACGGCCGATGCGGAAGCTGGGATTGAACAGCAGGGCCGGCGGCTGCTCGCCCTTGTCGCGGATCGCCTTGACGTCCCGATCCGAAACCTTGGCCACATAGCCGATGACGTGGGCGAACGCTCCGCCGAACGGGTAGTAGCGCGCCTCGTTCATATCGACCATGACGCCGGGCAGTTCGTTGGCGTACTGATTGACCTTGGCGAACTCCTCCCAGGTCAGGTCGCTCTTGACCGGCACCGGATTGAACTTGGACGCCGCATTGACGTCGCGGATGATGGCGCGCCGGCGCTCAAGCGTGTCGGGCAACAGCCGTCCCAGAAGGTCCAGCGTCTGGTCCAGATCCTTGGTTTCGTCGCGCACCACCAGCACCCGGAAACTGGGGCGATTGCCGGCGATGACGACGCCGTTGCGGTCCTTGATCAGGCCGCGCGGCGGCGGGACCATGCGAAAGTTGAACTGGTTCTGCGACGACAGGGTCGCATATTCCTGAGCCTGCACGACCTGCAGCTGACCCAGCCGTCCGATCAGCGCGGTAATCCCCAGCGCCGTCGCCCCGCCCAGCACGAAGGTGCGCCGCAGGAAGGACCCCTGACGCTCATTCACATCGGCGAAGAAGATGGAGGGCTCGCCGCTCATCGGAACCGAATATCTCCGTCGTCGAATCGCTCAAGCATCCAGTTGACGATCGGAAACAGCAGCAGCGTCGGCACGACCTGCCCGACCAGCGGCAGGATCGCCGGCGCGTTCGTCGCCCGCATGGTCACCACCAGATAGGCCAGAAAAAAGGCGCCCAGCGTACAGGCGGCATAGGCTCCGAAGCGGATCATCCCCTCATGCCCCGCCAGCAGATTACGCGACAGCAGCACCGTTCCATAGACGCCCATCAGACACAGCGCCCACAGACCCAGCGGCGTATTCCAGAACAGATCCAGGAACAGGCCGATCAGAAACAAGATCGCCGGCGCCAGCATCGACGGCCGGATTAACGGCCAGGCGAAGGCCAGGATCATCGGAATGACCGGCTCGGGCAGATGCAAACCGAACAGCTGGAGCGGCGTGCCCAGAACAACCGTCGCGGCGAGGACGAGCAGGGCCGGATAGACGATCCACTGAAGAGGTCCGACAACGCGAACCGCGACGGGCCGTCTCACGCCGCGCCTCCCGGAGCGGGCGTCGGCGCAGGGCTGGCCGCAATCGGCGCAGGCGACGGGGTCGAAGCCGCCGGCCTCGGAGACGTCGCAGCGGGACGGGCCGCCGTCGACGCAGGGGCGGGCGCAGGCGTCGGGGCTGGCGTCGCGGCCGCGGCACGCGCCCGTTCGGCTTGGGCCTGCTGCGCCGCCGCGCGGCGGGCGGCGGCGTCACGGATCGCTCCGACCTCGGCGGCGCTCGGCTCCGGCGCCGTCGTCAGGCCGGCGAGCGGCGGCGCATTCAGCGCGTTCGGGCTGACCAGCTGGCCGAAGCTCTGGAACAGCAGCACGCGAACATAGTCGATCGCCCCATGGTCGCTGAACAGCTTGACCCGCCAGGCGCCGTCCACGCCCTTGGCGGCCACCCCGATCGGCAGACCGCGCGGCAGCCCGCCGCCGTCTCCCGAACTCAGAATACGGTCACCCGCCTTGATGGAACCCGATCCGCGAATGAACTCCAGACGCGGGCTGTCGCCGCCGTCGCCGGTCAGCATGGCGCGCGCATCGGTGCGCTCGATCATCACAGGCGTGCGCGACGCCACATCCGTCAGCAACACGACACGGCTGACGCCGCCCGTCACGCCCGTCACCCGACCGACCAGTCCATGTTCCGTCACGACCGGATTGCCGATCCGCACGCCTTTGGCCGAACCAACGTCGATCAGCTTGGCGTTGGAGAAGGGACCGCGTGTTTCCGAAATGGCCCGCCCCGTGGCCATGGGCACCGGCGGTTCGGTGCGCAGACCCAGCAGGGCCTCATAGCGGCCGTTTATGTTCTTTTGGGCGATCGCTTCGTCGCGCCAGCCGCGCAGGTCGGCGATCTCGGCCTTCAGGCGGCGGTTCTCGCCGATGGCGAAGAAATAGCCGCCGACGTAGTCGCGCGCGGTCCCGGCCCAACGCACTGGCGCGGCGAAGACCCCGCCGACCGGCCCGGCCGCCGATTCGAAACCGCCGCGCGCCGCGCCCATGGTCGAGCCGCCCTCGGACGTGGTCCGATCGCCCAGCAACAGGACGACCGCGCCGATGACAGCCACGACGACGACGACCGCGGCGGTCCACGCCAGCGGCACCTTGATGTTTTCAAAAGGGCCGTCGCGAAACGCCACGGGCGACCTTCCACTCAAAGGGGTTGGAATCGGCAGGACGCCCCCTGCCGCTCGGCTTGCCTATCGCAAAATCAAGGCCGGAATGGAACCGTGATCACGCAGGCCTGACAAGGATTTGCAGCCAAGCTTTCACCCGGCCGCAACGGACGGATCAGAGCGCGGAGTCGAGGATGCCCTTCATCCAGCGCGGATGTTCCAGCACGCGACCGCAACCGATGGCCACGCAGGACAGCGGATCATCGGCGACCGAAACCGGCAGGCCGGTGTGATCGCGGATTTCGACGTCCAGGCCGCGCAGCAGCGCGCCGCCGCCCGTCAGCATGATGCCCTTGTCGGCGATGTCGGCGGCCAGTTCTGGCGGAGTGGCTTCCAGCGCGACCTTCACGGCCTCGATGATCTGGGTGACCGGCTCGGCCAGGGCCTCCGCGGCCTGGCGCTCCGAGATACGCACCTCGCGCGGCACGCCCTGCATCAGGTCGCGGCCCTTGACCTCGATCGACAGGCCTTCGCCGTCGGCCGGGATACGGGCCGTGCCGATGTCCTTCTTGATGCGCTCGGCGGTCGTTTCGCCGATCAGCAGATTATGGTTGCGGCGCATGTAGCTGATGATGCTGTCGTCCATCTTGTCGCCGCCGACGCGGACCGAACGCGAATAGACGATGCCCGACAGCGACAGGACGGCGACTTCGGTCGTACCGCCGCCGATGTCGACGACCATCGAGCCGGTCGGCTCGTGGATCGGCAGGCCGGCGCCGATCGCAGCCGCCATGGGCTCGTCGATCAGGCCCACGCGGCGGGCCGAGGCGTTCAGGCAGCTGTCGTTGATCGCACGACGCTCGACGGCCGTGGCGCCCGACGGCACGCACACGATGATCTTGGGGTTCACGAAGCCCTTGCGGTTATGCACCTTGCGGATGAAGTGCTTGATCATCTCTTCGGCGACTTCGAAGTCGGCGATGACGCCGTCGCGCATGGGGCGGATCGCCTCCATGTGGCCCGGCGTGCGGCCCAGCATCTGCTTGGCCTCGATGCCCACGGCGTGGACGACCTTGCGCCCCCCGACATTTCTCAGCGCCACGACCGACGGCTCGTTCAGGACGATGCCCTTGCCCTTCATGTAGATCAGGGTGTTGGCGGTGCCCAGGTCCATCGCGATGTCGTTGGAGATCGCGCCGAAAAGGGAGAAGCTCATGGGAATCGATACCGTTGTTAGCTGGTAGGGCGTCTAGATGTCTCAGTCGACCTGGCGACGCCCCAACTGCCCTGACATCCCCACGCCGGACAGTTCCTGATCGTCTTCGCCACGCCTACTAGCGGCGGGTTTGCCCGTATGAAACCGGGATTACAAGCCCCGATGACGGTCTCGTCATATTGACAACGCCACAGTCGCGCGGCGCGCCTGTGGATGAGACCGAGGACCCGCTTCGCTTGAGCCGCATGATCGTCTGGATACGGACGATGCCCCGATCAATCGCCCCGGACGCTCTCGCGCCGCTTCACCAGTTCGCGCACCACCAGCATCAGTCCCAGCCAGGCCAGCGCCACGCCAGCCAATATGGCCGAGGTCCAGATGCCGTCGCCGCTGACCGCCGTCATGAAGGATCCGCCGAAGAAGGCGACCAGCGCCGTCTTGGGCAGCACCCCCAGCGCGCACCCCGCCAGAAAGCCCGGGAACGACGCCCTCGCCGCCCCGAATGCCATGTTCACGACGATGAACGGCGCCGACGGCACGTTGCGGATCATGAAGCTGGCGTAAAAGGCGTTCTTGCCGACGAAACGCGTCAGCCGCCCCACCGTCCTACCGCCGTGCCGCGCCAGCAGCCGCGCCGTGGGTCCGCGTCCCAGCCAGTAGGTCACGCCCGCCGATACGACCGTCGCGATCCAGCTGTAGAGGAAGCCGAACCACGGTCCGAACGCCACGACGCAGGCGGCGATCAGGATGAACTGCGGCGCGCCGAAGAAGGCCGAGCCCGTGAACACCACGATGGCGGCCACCAGCCCCCATGGCCCCTGACGGAACCCGCCCAGCCAGTCTTCCAGCCGCCCTTCGGCCTCCAGCCCCAACTGGCTCTTGCCGACCGCGAACAGGGCGATCATCGCGCCGAGCAGCAGGGCCGTCGCCAGCACGGCGCGCCAGCGACGCGCCTCCATGTTCGACAGAAAATCGATGATCCAGCGCATCAGAGCCGCCGCTTATCATCCCATCTCTGCATTAGCGAGCATCAGCGCATTGTCCCGAAGGGCGACGCCGCGTAAGGAACCTGGCCTCCCCGGCAAAAACTTCCAAAACCACGGGATAGTTCATGTCCAGCCTGCAATCTTCCGCCCTCGCCCGCGTCAAGCCTTCGGCTACCATCGCCGTCACCGCGCAGGCTCGGAAGCTGAAAGCCGAAGGCCGCGACGTGATCGGCCTGGGCGCCGGCGAGCCGGACTTTGATACGCCCGAAAACATCAAACAGTCCGCCATCGACGCGATCAACCGCGGCGAGACCAAATACACCGACGCCGACGGCATGCCCGAGCTGAAGGCGGCCATCGTCGCCAAGTTCAAGCGCGAGAACGATCTCGACTATACGGCGGCCAACATCCACGTCGCGCCGGGCGGCAAGCCCGTCATCTTCAACGCCCTGGTCGCCACGCTGAACCCCGGCGACGAAGTCATCGTGCCCGCCCCCTATTGGGTCAGCTATCCTGATATGGTGCTGCTGGCCGGCGGCGAGCCTGTCACCGTGATCGGCGAGGAGAAGGACGGCTTCAAGTTGCTGCCCGCCGTGCTGGAGGCCGCGATCACGCCCCGCACCAAATGGCTGATCCTGAACAGCCCGTCCAACCCCACCGGCGCCGCCTACACCCGCGCCGAGCTTGCAGCCTTGGCCGAGGTCCTGCGTCGTCACGCCCACGTGTGGGTGCTGACCGACGACATGTACGAGCACCTCGTCTATGGCGACTTCGAATACACCACCATCGCCCAGGTGGCGCCGGATCTGATTGACCGCACCCTGACGGTCAACGGCGTGTCCAAGGCCTATGCCATGACCGGCTGGCGCATCGGCTACGCCGGCGGCCCTCAGCCGCTGATCGACCTGATGCGCAAGGTGGCCAGCCAGACCACGTCGAACCCATCCAGCATCAGCCAGTGGGCGGCCGTCGAGGCGCTGAACGGCCCGCAGGACTTCATCCCTGAGCGCAAGGCTGCTTTCGAAAAGCGCCGCGACCTGGTCGTGTCGATGCTCAACCAGGCGGCTGGCATAACATGCGCCACGCCCGAGGGCGCCTTCTACGTGTATCCGTCCATCGCCGGACTGATCGGCAAGACGACGGAGACGGGCGTGGTCATCGACGGCGATTCCACCTTTGCCGCGGAACTGCTGAACGCCGAGGGCGTCGCCGTCGTCCAGGGCGAGGCCTTCGGCCTCAGCCCCTATTTCCGCATCAGCTACGCCACCTCGGACGCCGTGCTGGAAGAAGCCTGCACCCGCATCCAGCGCTTCACCGCCTCGCTGCGCTGATGGACACAGGGCGGAGGTTCAGGCCTCCGCCCGCCATCCGGCCCTATTTGCTGGGCTGCATATAGACGACCCGGCAGTCGCCATCGATCGTGGTGTAGCGGTTGTTCGACGCGTCGACGAACGAGATCCGGCCGCCGTCGTCGTACTCGACCTTGCCGGTCGAACGTCCCTTGAAGTTCTCCACCCCATAGGTCCAGCAGGTGATGTCCGCCGGCTTGTCACCCCAGGTGGCGTCATTGCGCGCCCGCTTGCTGTCGGTGCAGGCGGACAGTCCGCCGGTCAGGGCGCCGGTCAGGGCAAGGGCGGCGGCGGTATGGACGAGCTCTTTCATAGGCTCAGCCTTGCACGGACGCCGTCCAAGAAAAAGGCCGCCCCGGCGATGCCGGGACGGCCCAACTTTCAAAGATGGCGCTCGACCTAGGGCCGGCTGGCCATGCCCAGCTTCACCGGCTTGGCGTCGTCAGCCAGGGCGCCGCGCTTGACGCCCCACAACAGGATGATCGGCGCACCGACATAGATCGACGAATAGGTGCCGACGATGATGCCGAACATCAGGGCGATCGAGAAGCCGAACAAGGCCTCGCCGCCGAAGATGGCCAGGGCCGCCAGCACCATGACGGCGGTCACGCCGGTGATGATTGTCCGCGACAGGGTCTCGTTCAGCGACAGGTCGATCACGTCGCGCAGCGGCATGGTCTTGTACTTGCGCAGGTTCTCGCGAAGGCGGTCGAAAACGACGACGGTGTCGTTCATCGAATAGCCGATGACGGTCAGGACGGCGGCGACCATGTTCAGGCTGAACTCCAGCTTGAACAGCACGATCAGCCCGAACGTCAGGATCACGTCGTGCAGCAGGCCGACCACGGCTCCGAACCCGAACTGCGGTTCGAACCGGAACCAGATGTAGAGGAACATCAGGCCGATCGCGACGCCCAGAGCCAGCAGGCCCGAGGTGAACAGCTCGCCCGACACCTTGGAGCCGACGACGCTGACGCCCGAATAGTTGACCTGACCGACCGCGCCGCTGATGGCGCCCTCGACTTGGTTGACGACCTGGGTCTGATCGCGGCCTTCCGGCACCTGGAAGCGAAGAATGGCGGTGGAGCCGTCATCGACATTGGTGTCGCGACGCGCAATGCCCTGGACCTGAACATCGCCGAGGTTCAGGCCGTTCACGGCCTCGCGGACCCGATCCAGCTCGATCGTCTGACCCGCGGGCTTGGACACTTCCATCGAGGCGCCGCCCCGGAAGTCGATGCCCATGTTCAGGCCGGGATAGAAGCAGGCGATGATCGAGGCGACGCACAGGATCACCGACAGGACGCCGGCGAACCGCGCATATTTGACGAAGTGGAAGTTCGTCTTCTGCGGCAGCAGTTTGATGAGGGGCCATCCACGCATCGCCATCACTCCGCGATCGGCAGTTTTTTGGGCTTGGCCGTCTTGAGCCAGTAGCCAAGCAGGACCTGGGCGACCAGGACCGACGAGAAGACCGAGGTGAACACACCGATGGTCAGGGTCCAGGCGAACCCGCGAACCGGGCCTTCGCCGAACACGAACATGATGCCCGCCGCGACCAGGGTCGTCAGGTTGGCGTCGATGATGGTGCCCATGGCCTTGTTGAAGCCGGCGTCCATCGAGGCGATCACGCTGCGGCCCGCTCGGGCCTCGTCACGCATCCGCTCATAGATCAGCACATTGGCGTCCACCGCGACGGCGAAGGTCAGGATCAGACCGGCGATGCCGGGCAAGGTCAGCGTCGCCTGGGTCAGCGACATGGCCGCCACGATCAGCACGCCGTTCAGCACCAGGCCGACCACCGACACGCCACCGAACAGCAGGCCGTAGGCCAGGATCATGAACAGCACGATGATGGCGAAGCCGACGGCGGTCGACAGAGCGCCGGCGGCGACCGCGTCCGCACCCAGTTCAGCCGTGACGGTGCGGCGCTCCTCGACGTTCAGCGGCGCCGGCAGGGCGCCGCCGTTCAGCAGGTTCACCAACGTCGCCGCTTCCTGGATCGAGAAGTTGCCCGTGATCTGACCCGAGCCCGAGGTGATCGCGCTCTGGATTGTCGGGGCCGAGATGACCTTGCCGTCCAGGATAATGGCGAAGGGCTTCTGAAGGTTGGCGGCGGTGGCTTCGCCGAAGCGACGCGCGCCGGCGCCGTCGAAGCGGAAGTCGATGGCCGGGCGGCCGCTCTGGTCTGAACCGACGCCGGCGCGGGTCAGGTTCTCGCCCGACACCAGCACGCGCTTCTTGACCAGATAAGGCGTGCCGTCCTCGCCTTGCAGCAGTTCGGAATCGGGCGGCACACGGCCGGCCATTGCGTCTTGGACCGAGTTTTCGACATCGACCATCTGGAACGTCAGCTGCGCCGTCTGGCCGATCACTTCTTCCAGCTTGCTCGGATCGCTCTCGCCCGGCGCCTGGACCACGATCCGGTCGGCGCCCTGGCGGGTGATGGAGGGTTCTCGCGTGCCCAGGCTGTCGATCCGGCGGCGCACCACCTCGATCGACTGGTCCACGGCCGTCGCGCCCATACCGTTCAGCGCAGCGTCGGTATAGGCGAAGCGGATGCGGTTATCGCCCAGGCGCGTCGCGGTGCGCTCGGCCTGCCCACCCGGTCCGACCTGACCGCCCAGTTGTTGCAGCGCCTTGAACGCGACATCGCTCTGGGCCGGATTGGCCAGGGTGACGACCACGCCGCCGGCTTCACGCTGGAAGCCGTTGGTGGCGACGCCCGCGCCGTTCAGCGTGACCCGAACGTCCTCGATCAGGTTGGTGACACGCTTTTCGCGCATCGCCGGCACATCGACTTCCAGCAGCAGATACGAACCGCCCTGAAGGTCCAGCCCCAGGTTCAGCTTGTTTTTGGGCATGAAGCCGGGCAGCGCCTCGCGTTGCTGATCCGACAACAGGTTAGGGAACGCCAGCAGACAGCCGAGAACGGCCGAGACGACGACGAGAATGACTTTCCAGCGCGACAGCTGAATCATGAGGGCGGTCCAGGTATCGGCGGATACGCGAGCGTATCAGGCCTTGGAATCGTTGGCGGCGATGGCGGTGCGGTTGCGCACCTCGGCGATCATGGCCTTGACCACGCGCACGTTAACGCTGGGCGCGATCTCTACGTTGACCTCGGCCTCTTCGACGCGGGTGACCTTGCCGATCATGCCGCTGCCCAGGACGACCGTGTCGCCACGCTTGACGGCGGCGATGGCGGTCGCGTGCTCCTTGGCGCGCTTCTGCTGCGGACGGATCAGCAGGAAGTAAAACAGGATGAAAATACCGATGATGGGCGCAAACCCGATCAACTGCGCCGTCAAGCCGCCTTCAGCGCCCATGGGTCGTCTCCGAACATAGAAGGGTAGCCCTCGTCGGCCCCCCATTAAAACGAGGCGCGGAACCTAGGGCCGCGCCTCGCAGATTGCAACGCGGCGAAAGCGCTACCTGGGCAACACTGTCAAAGGATCGACGGCGACCGGATCGTCGCCGCGCATCTGACGGGTCTCGAAGTGGATCGAGGGGCGTCCGTCGCCGGCCGTCAGACCCACGGTGCCGATCTGCTGGCCCGCGCGCACGTCGTCACCATCCTTGACCGTCGCCGAACCGAGATGGCCATAGACCGTGCGCCAGCCGTTGGCGTGCACGATCAGCACCGTCAGCCCTTGCCCCACCAGATCGCTGCCGACATAGGCCACGCGCCCGGCCGCAGAGGCGCTGACCGTCGCGCCGGCCGAGGCCCCGATGTTGATGCCGTTGTTCCGCTCGCCCATGCCGACCAGGCCGAAACGCCGCACGATGTCGCCGCGCACGGGCCACAGCAGGTTCGGCTGACCGGCAGCGGTGCCGGCGGCGTTGGCCTGTTCGACAGGGCGCGTCTGGACCGGCAGGGCCGCATTGCCTGAGGGCGGCGGCGGGGGCGGCGGCACGGCGCCGTTGTTGGGCACGAGCACGCCGACGGGCGAGGCGCCGGTCGCGTACGGATCGCGGCCGGTATCCACCGCCGCTTCAGGCAGGATGATCCGCTGGCCCGTCGTGATCGCTCCGCGCGGCCCCAGTCCGTTCAGATCGATCAGCGTCTGCACCGGCGTCTGGAACCTGCGCCCCACGCCCGAGATCGTGTCGCCCGGCTGGATCACATAGGCCGCGCCCGGGCGCACCGGGGCAGACGACGACGGATAGGACGGCGGCGTATAGGCGGGCGGCTGCGACGCCGGAGGCTGATAGGTCGGTTGGCTCGGACCGACATTGACCGTCGGCGGCAAGGCTCCGCCGTCCACCTGGCCGATCGGCGCGGTCGCGGGGGGCGGCGATTCATCGGGGGCCGGCCGATAGGGCTGGTTCGCATTCTGACCGGCGTTCGGATAGGCTGGCTGATGCGGATAGGCGCCCTGCCCCGGACCATAGGCCGGCGCCGGGTTCGCATGCGTCGAATAGCGCGGCTCCGAAGGATAGCTGATGCAGGCCGCCGTGCTCAACGCCGCCCCCGCGACCAGAATCGCTCTCATCCAGCCCGAAATCATCGCCACCGGCTGCTCCCATTCGTGGTTAAACTCGCCCGCCCGGTGTGCCCGCTCGCGCCCCATAAGCCAACCCCGCAAACCGCACGGAATTGGGGCGCGAAGGTTAACGGGCAGAGCAAGGCGTGAAGAGTGAGTGGTGATTCGTGAGCAGTCGCCCTCTGGCTACCTGGTCACCACTCACTATTCACGACTCACCCGTCACCCTTCCTTCGCCGTCCCCTCGACCAGGGGCACGAAACGCACTTCCGTCAGGCTTTCGCGGTGGAACGACCCGTCGCCCTGCCCGACGTAGCGATGCAGCATCTGCACCGACGTGCGTCCCACAGGCGCGACCAGCACCCCGTTCGGCTTCAGCTGTTTCAGCAGTTCGGTCGGCTCGGTCGGCGACGCGGCCGTGACCATGATCCGGTCGAACGGCGCCTGTTCGGCCCAGCCCAGGCCGCCGTCGCCGTGCTTGGTGATGACGTTCTCGATCTTCAGCACCCGCAGTCGCGCTTCGGCCTCGACCAGAAGGCTGCGATATCGCTCCACCGAATAGACATAGCGCGCCAGCCGGCTCAACACCGCGCACTGGTATCCGCTGCCGGTGCCGATCTCCAGCACCCGGTGCCGCGCCTGCACCTCCAGCGCCTGGGTCATCAGGCCGACGATATAGGGCTGGCTGATCGTCTGGGCGCAGTCGATCGGCAGGGCCTGATCCTCCCACGCCTGATCCAGGAACTTCTCGTGCACGAAGACCGCCCGGTCGATGCTCTCCATCGCCTTCAGCACGCGCGGATCCGTGACCCCCTGCTGCCGCAGCGACAGGATCAGCCGCCCGGCCCGGTCGTCGTGCAGGTTCAAGAGATCCTCCCCCGTTTACGGGGGAGGGGGACCATCCGTAGGATGGTGGAGGGGGCGGACCAAAGGCCGGTGTGCGGGGTCGCCCCCTCCACCGCTTCGCGGTCCCCCTCCCCCGCTGCGCGGTGGAGGATCATGCGGCCCGATCCGTCTTTTTCGGCGGCGCCCCGCCCAGCACCTTTTTCAGGTCATGCACGCTGGTCATGTGCGTCAGGTCGATATGCAGCGGCGTGACCGAGATCCGCCCCTCCTCGATGGCCCGCAGGTCCGTGCCCTCGGCATGCTCCTGCTTTTGACCCCGGAAGCTCATCCAGTAATAGTCCCGCCCGCGCAGGTCCGTGCGCCGCACCGCATGCATCTCGCCGACATTGCGGAAGCCCTGGGTCGTCACCTCGACCTGATCGACGGCTTCGGGCGGCCGGTTGGGGAAGTTCAGGTTCATCACCACCCCGTTCGCCCACTTCTGGTCCAGCAGGCGGCTGATGATCGCAGGCGCAAAGGCTTCCGCCGTCTCCCAGTGCGCCACCACCTCGTCGTGAAACCGCTCCAGGCTCTGGCTCAGGGCGATGGAGCGGATGCCGAACGCCATCCCCTGCAAGGCGCCCGCGACCGTGCCGGAATAGCTGACGTCCTCGCCGATGTTGTGCCCGCGATTGACGCCCGACAGCACCAGATCAGGCTTCTCCGGCATCAGATCGTTGACCGCCAGCACGACGCAGTCGGTCGGCGTGCCCGTCACCGCGAACCGCTTTTCGCCCAGGTTCAGCACCCGCAGCGGCTCGGTCAGGGTGATTCCCCGCCCCTTGCCCGACTGCTCGACGGCGGGCGCGCACACCCACCCGTCGTCGCTCAGCGTGCGCGCGATCCGCTCGAGGCATTCCAGCCCTTCGGCCTCGATCCCGTCGTCGTTGGTCAGGAGAATACGCACTCTAAACTCCGCTCATCCCCGCGAAGGCGGGGACCCAGTTCTGTCGCTCGGCAGTGCGTCGGATCAAGGGCGCGCAACCATCTTCCGATGGGCGCCCAAAGCACTGGGTCCCCGCCTTCGCGGGGATGAGCGGAAAATTCATTGACCACCCACGAACTGCAGACCGCCCATATAGGGCTGCAACACCTTCGGCACGGCGATCCGCCCGTCGTCCTGCTGATAGTTTTCCATGATCGCCACCAGCGTCCGGCCGACCGCCAGGCCCGAACCGTTCAGCGTATGGACGAACTCGGTCTTTTTCTCGCCGGCGCGCTTGAACCGCGCATCCATGCGCCGCGCCTGGAAGTCCCCGCAGTTCGAGCAGCTGCTGATCTCGCGATAGGTTCCCTGGCTGGGCAGCCAGACCTCCAGGTCGAAAGTTTTCTGCGCCGAAAAGCCCATGTCGCCCTTGCACAGCAACATCCGCCGGAACGGCAGCTCCAGCGCCTTCAGCACCGCCTCCGCACAGGCCGTCATCCGCTCGTGTTCGGCGTCTGAGTCCTCCGGCCGCGCGATGGACACCATCTCGACCTTGGAGAACTGGTGCTGGCGGATCAGCCCGCGCGTATCGCGCCCCGCCGACCCCGCCTCGGCCCGGAAGCACGGCGTCAACGCCGTCATCCGCATCGGCGTCGCCACCTCGTCCTCGGACAAGATGGCCTCACGCACGAGATTGGTCAGGGAGACTTCGGCGGTGGGGATGAGGTAGAGTGTCCTCCCAAAGCTCCCGCTCCGATGTTTCGCGAGATACTCAACCTCCAACTTTCGCTGGATTTGGCTGATTTCATCAGAAGTGAGGCTAGCTTGCTTATCCTCTTGGGCCTCCGCCAATCTTGCATGCTGATCCGCAAAGAAAGCTTCGAAAAAGGCATCAAGATCATCCACGGACGTCTTGAACAGATCCTCCTCAAACTTCGGCAACTGCCCCGTGCCGAACATCGCCTCGTCCCGCACCAGCAGCGGCGGGTTCACCTCCATATACCCGTGCTGGTCCGTCTGCATATCCAGCATGAACTGGCCCACGGCCCGTTCCAGCCGCGCCAACTGCCCCTTCAGCACCGCGAACCGGGCGCCCGACATCTTCGCCGCCGCCTCGAAGTCCAGCATCCCCAGGGCCTCGCCCAGCTCGGCGTGATCCTTGGCCGGACCGGTGCGACGCGGCTCGCCCCAGGTCGAGACCTCGACATTGCCCGCCTCGTCCTCGCCGTCCGGCACGTCCTCGGCCGCCAGGTTCTTCTGTGCCGCCAGCAGGTCGGGCAGCTCCTTGCCGACGCGCGCCTCGACCTCGGCGGCCGCCGCGATATCGCCCTTCAGCGCCTCGACCTCGGCCTTCAGCCGGTCGGCCTCGGCCATGTCCTTGCGCCCCATGGCGGCGCCGATCAGCTTGGAGGCCGCATTGCGCTTGGCCAGGGCGTCCTGCCCCGTCGTCTGGGCGTGACGCAGTTTGGCATCCAGCTCTCGGATATCGTCCACCACCTTCTGTGCATCATCCACCCCGCGCGACGACCAGCCCGCCACGTAAACCTGGGGGTTCTCGCGAATGGCTCTGATGTCGTGCATGGTCTGAAACTTCGGCTGGGCGGGAGAAGCCGAACGCTCTACCCGCCCACGCGGAATCGGGCAACGCGAGAAGCTTAATGTCTCCTCCCCATGCAATGGGGAGGGGGACCGCGAAGCGGTGGAGGGGCTCTTTCAGTCCCACAGACGCCCGCGATGCGCGAAGAGCCCCTCTGTCTCTCCGCTGCGCTTCGAGCCACCTCCCCATGACATGGGAAGGTGGCGTCGCTCAGCCATCGCAATGCCGCTGGTCCATCCGCAGCGATTTCAACCACTTGCCGATTTATGTCCCTCGTCTCCCATCCCAGGGGTCAAACGGCCCCATAATGCATCCGTCTCGTCGCATGGAGGGCTCGCCTGGCCTGCGACCTTGCGGCGGCGAGAGCGGAGGGAACGGGGGCGATGGTGAGATCCCATCGCGGCGCCGGGGCTGATCGGTCGGGGAATCGCCCCGGCGTCCGCAGTCGCGTCGCAGGGTCGAGGGGGATACTCGGCCGCACCGGGGATCGGGGATCGCTGCTCCGACCCGCCCGTCGCAGGCTTATGGGGTTAGGCGATAAGACCGCCACCGCTCGGCGCCCCGAGCTTGCAGGCCAACCACCCGCGCGGAGCGTCATACCCTTCGTCGAAACGGTACATACAAACTCACACTCCGGGCGAAGGCCCGGCGCTCCGCCCAGCCCTCCAGACTTCGCTGCGACCGCGCGAGGGCGCCGTCGCACGTCCAAACATCCCATTCACCCGCCCCAGAATCGCGCCTACAAACGGATCATGGCCACGCTTCGCCCCGACACGCTGGCGACCTCGCTCGCGCGAATCTTCGAAGGTCGCATGGTCGACCGGGCCAGCTGGTTCGCCCTGACCGGCGGCGAGCCGCTGTTCACCCAGGGCGATCCGGCCGACACCCTGTATCTGGTCCGCTCGGGCCGTCTGGGCGTGTTTCGGATGGAGGCGGATCAACCGCCGCACATGCTGGGCGTGGTCAAGGCGGGCGAGCCGGTGGGCGAGATGGCCATGCTGGCCGGCACGCCGCACACCGCCACCGTCGTCGCCTTGCGCGACAGCGAAATCCTGGCCCTGCCGCGCGAAGCCTTCTTCGAGGCCGCCCGCACCGAGCCGGACCTGATGGTCGAACTGTCGCGGCTGATGATCCACCGCGCCCGCGAACGCACCGCCGGCGCATCCGAGCCCAGCGTCTTCGGCTTCGTCTCGGCCCGTCCCCGGCCCATCCGCGCCTTCGTCGAACGCATCGCCGCCGCCATCCAGGCCATGGGCTTCAGCTGTCAGGTGATCGACCAGTCGGCGCTCGCTTCCGCCTCCGAATGGTTCAGCCGGGTGGAGGGCGACCACGACTACGTCCTCTATGTCGCCGAACAGGACCAGCCCGCCTGGGCCAGCCTGTGCGCGCGTCAGGTGGACCGGATGTTCATCGTCGGCAGCGGCCTTCTGGCGCCGCCGTCCGCCGTGCCGCGCCGCCAGGGCTTCGGCGACGGCCGCCGCCTGACCGACCTGATCCTGCTGCGCGATCCGCGCATGCATCATCCGGCCAACACCCGCGTCTGGCTGGATGCGCTGCAGCCCGATCGCTGGTTCCACTGCGTCGAGGGCGTGGCCTCGGACGCGGAGCGCATCGCCCGTATCGTCACCGGCACGGCCGTCGGCCTGGTCCTGTCCGGCGGCGGCGCGCGGGCCTATTGCCACATCGGCGCGATCAGGGCCCTGGAAGAGGCCAAGGTGCCCATCGACTTCGCAGGCGGCGCCTCCATGGGCGCGGTCGTCGCCGCCGGCCCGGCCCTGGGCTGGTCCTACGAGCGGCTGGATTTCGAGATTCGGCGCGCCTTCGTCGAGTCCGACCCGCTGTCGGACCTCGCCGTGCCGATCATCGCCATGTCCCGCGCCCGCAAGGTCGCCCGTCTGCTGGAACAGGCCTACGGCGACATCGACCTGGCGGACCTGGCCCTGCCCTTCTTCGCCGTCTCGTCGAACCTGACCTCGGGCCGGATCGAGGCGCACCGCACCGGCCTGATGCGTCGGGCCATGCGCGCCTCCATCGCCATTCCCGGCGTCCTGCCGCCGGTCGTCATGGACGGTCAGGTGCTGGTGGACGGCGCCGTGCTGAAGAACTTCCCCACCAGCGTGATGCGCCAGCTGAACAGCGGCCCCATCATCGGCGTGGACATGTCCCAGACGCGCGGCGTCGATCCCCAGGCGCTGGAGAATCCGCCGTCCTGGTGGAAATGGGTCCTGTCCGGCGCCTGGAAGGCCGGCCCGCCCATCGTCTCGATCCTGATGCGCTCGGCCACCATCACCACCGACGTCGAGATGACGCAGTCGCGCGCCGACGCCGACATTCTGGTCCTGCCCCAGGTCGCCGGCAGCGACATTCGCGACTGGAAGACCTACCACGGCCCCGTCGCCACAGGCTATGAGGCGATGAAGGCCGCGCTGGCCGAACTGACGGTCCCCGTCACCCACCTGAGGCGACGGGTTCCGGTCCATTAGGTCACAGCGGCGCGCAGGCCCGCTTCAGCCAGTCCAGCGCCTCGCCATCCATCAACGGCCCGACCTTGGCCAGCGTTTCGGCGTGATAGGCGTCGACATAGGCCCGCTCGTCCGGCGTCAGCATCTCGACCGCGATCAGCTTGCGGTCGATCGGCGCGAACGTCAGCTGTTCGAACCCGTGCATGGGTCGCTCGCCGCCCTCGGGGACCACCGCCGGCGTCACCACCTGCAGGGTCTCGATGCGGATGCCCCAGTGGCCTTCGCGGTAATAGCCGGGCTCGTTGGACAGGATCATCCCTTCCAGCAGCGGCTGGGACGTGCCCCATTTCGCGATCCGCTGCGGCCCCTCGTGGACCCCCAGATAGCTGCCGACGCCGTGGCCGGTGCCGTGATCGTAATCCAGCCCCGCCGCCCACATCGGCGCCCTGGCGATGGCGTCCAGCGCCATGCCGCTGGTCCCGGCTGGGAAGCGGATCGTCGCCATGGCGATATGCGCCTTCAGCACTAGGGTGAACTTGTGGCGCTGATCCTCGCTCGGCTCGCCCACCGCCATGGTGCGGGTCACATCGGTCGTGCCGTCCAGATACTGGCCGCCGCCGTCCACCAGCAGCAGCGAGCCCTTCTCGACCTTGCGAATGCTGGCGCCCACAGGCTTGTAATGCGGCAAGGCCCCGTTCGGCCCGGCCCCGGCGATGGTGTCGAAACTCAGGTCCTTCAGCGCCCCGGTCTCCTCGCGGAATCGCTCCAGCGCCTCGACCACCTCGCGCTCGTCCGGCAACGTCTCCTGCACCACCGTATCGACCCAGTGCAGGAACCGGCTCAGCGCCGCCCCGTCGCGGATATGCGCCTGGCGGCTGCCCTCGATCTCCACCGCATTCTTGGCCGCCCGGGGAATGGCGCAGGGGTCCATCGCCCGCACCACCGTCGCGCCCGCCGCTTCCAGCCTGTCGAAATACCAGGCCGAGGACAGCGACGGATCGATCATGACCTTTTGGCCCGACAGCCCGTCCAGCGCAGCCGGCAGTTGCTCGGTCGCCTCGATGCGAACATCGTCGCCCAGCCAGCCCGGCAACGCATTCGTGACCTTGGCCGGGTCCAAGAACAGCCGCGCCTTGCCGTCCGCCGCCAGAATGGCCTGGCCGATCGGCAGAGGCGACCGGATCACGTCCCCGCCGCGCACATTGAACAGCCAGGCGATAGACATCGGCGCCGTCAGCACCACCGCGTCTGCGCCGGCGTCCGCCACGGCCTTGCCGATCCGCGCCCGCTTGGACGCATGACTCTCGCCGGAATGGACGTCCTCATGCGGCACGACCGGCGCCGTCGGCTGGGCCGCACGATCGGCGCCCCACGCCAGATCCAGCGGATTGGCGTCCACGGGCTTCAGCGTGGCCCCCGCCTTCTGCGCCGCCGCCTTCAGGCCGACGAGAGCATCCGGGCTGTGCAGACGTGGATCATAACCGATCACCGCCCCCTTCGCCGCCGTCTCGAGATAGGCCGCCACGTCATTGAGGTCGCGCCGCTCGAAAAGCGCCGGATCGGTCTGGGCCTTGACCTGAACGGTGTAGCGACCGTCGGTGAACATGCTGGCGCGATCCTGAAACACCACCGCCGCCCCGGCCGAGCCAGTGAAGCCGGTCGCCCAGGCCAGCCGCTCATTGGCGTCCGGCAAATACTCGTTCTGATGCTCGTCCTCATGCGGGATCAGGAACCCGTCCAGCCCCTGCTTGGCCATTTCGGCGCGCAGGAGCGGCAGGTGTTTGGCCCCGAAGGACGGGTCGGTCGTCTCGTCGAAAGTCTGGCGCATGATCGATCCTCAGCCCTTGCGCAGTTGCAGGGCGCTCCAGGCGTCGTGATGGATGGTCTGCTCGACCGTGAAGCCCAGCGGCAGATAGGCCTCCAGCACCCGCTCCTCTTGCGTGCGCAGCAGACCCGACAGGATCGCAACCCCGCCGCTCTTAAGCGCCGCCCCGATCTCGGGCGCCAGATGCACCAGCGGCGCGGCCAGGATGTTGGCAAACACCAGATCATACGGCTGATGCTGGGCGATGCGCGGATCGCTGAGACCATCGGCGAAATAGAAGTCGCACTTGGCCTCGTTGATCTCGGCGTTCTCATTGGCGATCCGGGCCGAGGGCTCGTCGATGTCGGTGCCGACGGCGATGGGCGTGCCCGTCTTGGCCGCCGCGATCGCCAGCACGCCCGTGCCGCAACCCACGTCCAGCACCTTCTCAAAGCTTTCGGTCTCCAGCAGCTTGTCGAACGCCTCCAGGCAGCCGACCGTCGTGCCATGGTGGCCCGTGCCGAAGGCGGCGCCGGCGTCGATCTTCAGCGTGACGCGGCCCTCGGGCACCTTGCCCTGATCGTGCGCGCCATAGACGAAGAACCGTCCGGCCTCGACCGGCGGCAGGCCCGACAGCGACATGGCCAGCCAGTCAGCGTCCGCCAGCTTCTCAACCAGCACCGTCACCGGATAGCCCGCCAGCACCGCCTTCAGCCCCTCGACCTCGTCATCGGTCGTAGGGAAGGCGTCGATGCGCCAGACGTCGTTATCCTCGTCCTCTTCCAAGATCGAATAGGTCGCGCCTTCCAGTCGCGGATCAGCGTCGACGGCCTCTGCGGCGGCCTCCGCGGCGGCGCGAGGGCCACGGGCGATTATCTGAAGTGCGGACTCGGACATTTTTCAAACACCGGTAATATGGCGAATCGTAGCGATCCGGTGCTGAACGCCCGTCGCCGCCGCGTTTTTATCAAACCGAGGGGTCGGGGAATACATGGCCAAGTCACCGTCTACGTCTAAACCAGCGTCGCCAAAGCCGGCGACCGCCGCTTCCAAGCCTAAAGCCGCGCCGAAGTCGAGCGCCGTGAAGACCGCCGCCGAGAAAACCGCTGCGCCCAAGGCCGCGGCAAAGCCGGCGCCGGCTGCGCCGAAGCCCGCTGCCGCCAAGACTGTCGCGCCCAAGGCTGCGGCGCCCAAAACCGCCGCTCCCAAGGCCGCCGCTAAGCCGGTCCCCGCCAAGGCCGCAGCCAAGCCGAAAACCGCTCCTGCCGCCAAGGCTGCTCCGAAAGCCGCGTCCAAAGCCGCCGCCAAGCCCGCCGCCGCTAAGACGGCAGTGAAGCCTACAGCTCCGAAAGCGGCCGCACCGAAGGCGACGGCGGCAAAGCCCGCAGCGACCAAAGCTCCTGCGCCGAAAGCCGCCGCCGCGCCGAAGGCCGCGCCTGTCGCCAAGCCGGCCGCAGCGGCGCCCAAGCCTGCGGAACCCGTCGCCGCGCCCAAGCCTGCCGCCACCCCTGCCCCCGCCGCTGCGGCGTCCGCGCCGACGCCGGCTCCCGCTCCCAAGCCGGTCGAAGCACCCAAGCCGGCGCCCGCCGCCAAGCCCGAGGAAAAGGGCTTCTTCGCCAAGCTGGGAGACATGATCTTCGGCAAGCGCTGATCACACTTCCTCTCTGATCCAATAGATCGCCGGACGGCTCTCCCGTCCGGCGTTTCTCGTTGTGATCGTCTCAGTGAAAGTCGCGCGATCCCGGCAGGATACGGACATCGCGCGGATGTCGACCGGTCGGGCTGCGCGGCGCTTGCGGGTATTTCACAGCATCCGCCCGCGACAGTTCGACCTGCAGATCATAATCCTCGGAGAGCCGGCTCAGTTCGGCCGAGCGGTCCACGACTTTTCGCACCATGATGTGCAGCACGCCCTCGATGCTTTTTTCGATCGTGCCCTCTACCTCCATCAGCCGCGCGGCCATCACCTCGCGCCGGAAGGTCTCGAACAGTCGCGCCCAGATCAGCGCATTTACGACCCCCGTTTCATCCTCCATCGTCACGAAGATGGCGTTGCCCGTGCCCGGTCTTTGACGAACCAGCACGACCCCTGCCGCACGCACCAGACGACCATGCTTTTGGGCCATGACTTCGGCGGCGCTGAGCACGCGCTCGGCGCGGAACATCGGACGCAGGATCTGCATTGGATGCCCCTTCAGCGACAAACGCGTCGTCTGATAGTCGGTGGCGATATGCTCCCTAAGCGGCATCATCGGCAGGTTCGCCTCCGCCTCTTCTCCCA
Organism: Brevundimonas vesicularis; assembly: GCF_044807075.1. Classification (GTDB taxonomy): domain Bacteria; phylum Pseudomonadota; class Alphaproteobacteria; order Caulobacterales; family Caulobacteraceae; genus Brevundimonas; species Brevundimonas vesicularis_G. Next base: position 2,026,699 of record NZ_CP085234.1, on the reverse strand, counting down.
GTTCTCTCGCTCGCGCGGCCTGAAACAGCGGCAGCGGCTCATCGTCGGGCAATCGCCTGACCGCCCACAGTCCCTCGCGTCGATCCAGTCCCATCGACCGAAACGCGTCCGCATCCGCCAGCTTGCGCATCGCTGCGGATTCTACACCCGTCCGTCGCGCCATCTCCTCCACATCAACGAAGGGCGTATCCCGCGCCGTGACGATCCCGTTCGCCCAGGCCTGTTTGAACCCATCGATCTGTCGCATGCCCAAGCGCAGAGCCAAGCCCCGCTCGCCCGGCTCGAGCGTATTGTCCCAGACGCTGTGATTTACATCGATCGGCCGCACCTCGACCTTCTGCGGACTCTCCTGTGCATCCCTCACCAATTGCGCCGGCGCATAGAATCCCATCGGCTGGCTGTTCAGCAGCGCGCAGGCGAACACCGCTGGATGGTGGCATTTGATCCAGGACGAGATGTAGACCAGCCGGGCGAACGAAATGGCGTGGCTCTCGGGAAAGCCGTAGGAGCCGAACCCCTTGATCTGTTCATAGCATCGCTCGGCGAAGGCCGGATCATAGCCCCGCGCCACCATGCCCTTGACCATGAGTTTGCCGTAGTAATTCAGGTTTCCGTCGCCCCTGAAGGTCCCCATGGCCTTGCGCATGCCGTTGGCCTGTTTGTCGTTAAAGCCGGCCGCGACCATGGCGACCTTCATCGCCTGCTCCTGGAAAAGCGGCACGCCCAACGTCTCCTTCAGCACGTCTTTCAACTCGTCGGGATGGCCATGTCCTGCGCCAGGCGATGGATAGTCGACGGTTTCCAGCCCTTGTCGTCGTCGCAAATAGGGGTGGACCATATTGCCCTGGATCGGCCCCGGCCGAACGATCGCCACCTGAATGGCAAGGTCATAGAACCGCTCCGGCTTCAGCCTTGGCAGCATGTTGATCTGAGCCCGGCTCTCCACCTGAAAGACGCCGATGGACCGCCCCTCCTGCAACATCTTGTAGGTCGGCTCGTCGGCGTCGGGGACCGTGTTCAGCTTCAACTCCTGCCTGTTGTGTTCAAGCAGCAGATCGAACGCCTTGCGGATACAGGTCAGCATTCCCAGCGCCAGGACATCGACCTTCATCAAGCGCAGCGCGTCGATGTCGTCCTTGTCCCATTCGATAAAGGTCCGATCCGGCATGGCCGCATTGCCGATGGGAACCAGTTCATCCAGTCGATCCTGGGTCAGGACAAAGCCGCCGACGTGCTGGGACAGATGCCGAGGAAACTCCAGCAGCCGCCGGGTCATGTCGATAGCGCGCGTTAAGGTCGGATTGCCGATTTCAAGCCCGGCCTGCTCCACATGACGGTCCGGGATATCCGATCCGAAACTGCCCCACTGGCTTCCCGCCAGACGCGCCGTGACGTCTTCGGTCAGCCCCATCACCTTTCCGACTTCGCGAATGGCGCTGCGCGGGCGATAGCGGATTACGGTTGCGGCGATACCGGCGCGGTGGCGACCATATCGCGAATAGATGTGCTGGATGACCTCCTCACGCCGTTCATGTTCGAAATCGACGTCGATGTCGGGCGGCTCATTGCGATCTGACGACAGGAAGCGTTCGAACAACACATTGTGCACGCTGGGATCGACCGAGGTGATCCCAAGAACGTAACAGACGGCCGAGTTCGCCGCCGAACCCCGTCCCTGACACAGGATGCGCCGGTCATCCGCAAATCTGACGATGTCGTGGATTGTCAGGAAATAATGGGCCAGCTGTTCCTTCGCGATGAAGGCCAGCTCCTTTTTCAGGAGGTCTCGTACCTTGACCGGCGCGCCATCGGGATATTTCAGGATTTCATAGGTCGCCACCAACGAAGCCAGACGATCCTGCGCCGTCATGCCGGGCGGTACAGGCTCTTGCGGATAGTTGTAGGTGAGTTGGTCAAGATCGAAGCCCACCCGCGCCAGGAAGTCCTGTGTCTCGGCTATCGCCTCGGGCGCGTCGGCGAACAGGCGGCTCATTTCCGCGGGCGGTTTCAGGTGGCGTTCTGCGTTCTGATCCAGACGGCGACCTGCCGCTTCCAGCGTCACGCCCTCGCGGATACAGCTCACGACATCCTGCAGGTCTCGCTGTTTCACGTCGTGATAGAGAACATCATTGACCGCCAGCAGCGGCGTGCCGGTCTGTGCGCCAAGCGCCTTCAGCCTCGCCAGCCTTCTGCGGTCGTCGCCCCTTCGGTGCATCGTGGCGCCCAGCCAGACCGCACCTGGAGCGGCCTCGTTCACCTGACGGAGCAAGGATTCCAATCCCTGCGTCCGACGCGGCGGCATGACGATCAGCAGTAAGCCTTCAGGCGCTCGCAACAGATCGCCTACACCCAACTGGCACTGCCCCTTCCTTGCCCGGCGGTTGCCAAGAGTCAGCAGGCGACACAGACGGCCCCAACCCTGCCGATCTTCGGGATAGGCCAAAATGTCCGGCGTCCCGTCGTTGAAGCGCAGTCGCGCGCCCAGGATGAGCTTGAAGGCCTCAGCCCGCGCCTTGATTGTCTCTGGGTCGAGATCGACCGGGAACTTGTCCTCCACGAGGATCGTCTCGCCGGGACCGCCGCCCTGTCGCACCTTGTCCGGCGGCGACCAGCCGTCTTGGCGCAGGATCTTCAACGCACTCCATGCCCGCACCACCCCGGCTAAGGTATTGCGGTCGGCCAGCCCCATGCCTGTATGTCCACGCAGGATCGCGCTCAGCACCAGATGCTTCGGATGCGACGCCCCTTCCAGGAAGGAGAAGTTGCTGCGCGTCGCCAACTCGGCATAGGCGATCATGCGAAAACGCCATGCAGGAACCAGCGTGGCGCCGGCTCCTCACCGTAGAAGCCCGAACGGAACAGCCAGAAGCGCCGCCCTTCCTGGTCCTCGACCCTGTAATAGTCGCGTGTGGCCTCCAGCGGCCCTCGCAACCTGAGCCACCATTCGGCCGCGATCCGTTCGGGCCCCTCGACCCGAACGAGGCGGTGGTCCACGCGACGCCAGATGAAGCGGTTGGGCGGATGGTCGGGCACCTCCGCCGTGGCGAGGATCGGTTGGGGCGGGTCGAACATCTGCAAGGGGCGCAGCGGCGGGTCCACAGGATCAGGTTCTGGCCAGTTGACCTGTTCGCCGGATGGCAGGGCCGCAGGAGTCAGTCGAACCGCGCGCTCAGGCCAGTGAGACTCCACAAGTTCGAACCGTCTGACAGACTCTGGCCCCAGGCGCGCCGTCAAGCGATCCACGAGACGTCCCAGATCCTCGGCGCCCGGCGGGGTGCGCTCGAAACCGCCCTGACGCGACGCCAGTCGATCGGTGACAGGCGCCGACAGGCGCAGCTGATCAAACCCGAACCCTGGATCCAGCGGCTTCGCCAGCGCCGCCAATCGTTCCCGAAACAGGCGCAGAACACCGAAAGCGTCTCGACTCGGCCGCCCCGTTCGGACGGTGATATGGCGCACCTCCCCATCCACACGAAAGAAGCTGGCCCGAAAGGCGCGCCCGCCCTGACCGCGCAAATCCAATTGATCCATCACCTCAAGGAGCAGATCGCCGATGACGGCTTCGACATCGATCGTTTCCGTGATCGGCTCGACCAGGATCCGGCTCACAGCGATCATCATGACCGGCCGTTCGGGTCTTATCCGCGTATCCTCACGCCCCAGGACACGGTTCAGCCGGGTCGCCGCCACTGCGCCAAAGCGGGCGGCGATGGGGGCCGTGGGGCGATCGTCCAGATGCGCCAGGGTCTTCAGCCCGGCGCGCGACAGGGCCTGCGTCTCCTTGTCCGAAAGCTCCAAGGCCGCGACGGGAAGACGACGCAGGGCCTGACGCTGGTTCGCACCCTCGTAAATCCCGCCCTTTCCAAACCGTGCCAAGGCCCGCGCCGCTTCCGGCGTGCCGGCCATGGCCAGCCGCACCGCCAGACCGACGCGACGCGCCCGCGCCTCGACGGCCTGCATCATTCCCATCTCGCCTCCAAACAAGTGGGCGCAACCGGTCACATCAAGCGCCAGGCCATCCAGACCGTCCGTCGCCGCCATCGGCGTGAACCGGCCGAAATCCAGCAGAACGCGCTTCAACAGCGTCGCATCCGCTTCCGGACGATGCACGACCACGCGAAGATCCGGCGCTCTGGCCCGCGCGTCCGCCAGCGTCATTCCAGCAGACAGTCCCATCTCCAACGCCTGCCGATTTGCGGCTGCCAGCCGCAGCGCGCCCTTCACCTTCTCGACCAGCACGGTCGCCGGCTCAGCCGAAGCGTCGGATCGTCCCTCCTCGCGCCGCAGCCGATCTGTCGACAACAGAGGAAACCAGACCGACAGGTAGCGCCGGTCGTTGCGCGTGTTGATGTCCGGCATTGCGCCCACCCTGTTCGAAAACTCCGCGCTCACGATCCCATTCCATGGTCCAGGCCTTCGGCGGCGCGCCCGACCGATGCCGCAACAACTCGACCCCATAGTTTGGACGGCCGGGAGCATCCGCCTCCAAGGCTTGGGACAAGGCTGCGCGAACGCGCCAGCGAGTCTCGGCTGCGCTGGGCTGGGGTTGAGCCGCCAGTCGGGTCAGGATCGCCGTCGCCCGTCCCTGCCCCGCCGCCATGGACAGACGTCGTGTCGCCGTCAGACTTAAGACCCGGCTTTCACCCCAGGTCGTAAGCAGCACCGCACCCGCTGCGCCGCATGACAGAGCCTCCTCACCCGCCGCCAGCAGGTCCTTGGCTTCCTTGACGCTCACCAGGATTACTCGGCCGGGATCCAGACCCAGCTCGCGCAATCCGGGTCCGTAGATCTGACCGGTCTCCAGCCCGGCCATGGCCTGGATGCCCCACAGCAATGGTCGATCCTTCAAGGCCCGCTGAATCAGACCTATGGCAAACCCCAAGGCGGCCGTCGCATCCGCCGTCTTCTCCGCATAGATTTCGTGCAGACCATAGCTCGAAAGCCCGCCGATGTGCCGGTCCGCTTCTGCGTGACCCAAGTCAAAGCGGTCGGCGTCGGTCGGATGACCGTCCGTTTCAATCGCCTTCAGGCGCTGACGCAAAGCCTCGATACCGCGGTCGGACCGCACAATAGTTCTCCTTTTGTTCTCTTATATGCCGCTCACACCGCCGTCGGAGTCAAGCGCAAGCAACCTTGGCCATGGGAATTTATTCCGCCCCCCTGGCGGCGGAATACCGAGAATACTTGACTTTGACGCAGGGACTTCTATATCGCCCCCAGCCTCGGGACAGGTCTGCGATCCGCGCCGCCCGCTCGCCCAAAGAGGGGCGGTTCCGTCGCTGCTATGCACGCAGACGCTTTCTCTCCCAAGGATTCATGACCGAATTTTCCCAACTGGGCCTTTCGCCCACGACCCTTCAGGCCGTCGCCGACACCGGCTACACGACCGCCACGCCCATTCAGGAACAGGCGATCCCCGTCGCCCTCGCCGGCCGTGATGTGCTTGGCATCGCCCAGACCGGCACCGGCAAGACCGCCGCCTTCACCCTGCCCCTGGTCGATCGCCTGTCCACCGGCCGCGCCCGGGCCCGCATGCCGCGCGCTATCGTCCTGGCGCCGACCCGCGAACTGGCTGACCAGGTCGCCGAAAGCTTCGCCAAATACGCCAAGGGCACTAAGCTGAGCTGGGTCCTGTTGATCGGCGGCGTTTCCATGGGCGACCAAGTCGCGGCGCTGAACAAGGGCGTCGACGTCCTGATCGCCACGCCCGGCCGCCTGCTGGATCTGTTCGAACGCGGCAAGATGCTGCTGACCGGCGTCGAGATCATGGTCGTCGACGAGGCCGACCGCATGCTGGACATGGGCTTCATCCCCGACATCGAGCGCATCTTCAAACTGACGCCGCCGCGCCGTCAGACCCTGTTCTTCTCGGCGACCATGCCGCCGGAGATCACGCGCCTGACGACCGCCTTCCTCAAGGATCCGACCCGGATCGAGGCCTCGCGTCCGGCGATGACCGCCGACACCATCACCCAATACATCGTCCGCATCCCGACCTCGGACCCCAAGGCCAAGCGGACCGCTCTGCGCGCCCTGGTCGGCCGTGAGGACGTGCGCAACGGCATCGTCTTCTGCAATCGCAAGTCCGAAGTCGATATCGTCGCCAAGTCGCTGAAGACCCACGGCTTCGACGCCGCGCCGATCCACGGCGACCTGGATCAGTCGCACCGGATGAAGACCCTGGCGGACTTCCGCTCGGGCGCGCTTAAAATCCTGGTGGCGTCCGATGTCGCCGCGCGCGGCCTGGATATCCCGGACGTTAGCCACGTCTTCAATTACGATGTCTCGCACCACGCCGACGACTACGTCCACCGCATCGGCCGCACCGGCCGCGCCGGCAAGCTGGGTCAGGCCTTCATGATCGTGACGCCGGCCGACGACAAGTCGCTGGATAAGGTGCTCAAGCTGATCAAGAAGGATCCGGAAGAGCTGGTTCTGGACGGCATCGACTTCGCCACGATCAAGGACGGCCCTCGCCGGGATGACAAGCGCTCGGGCGAGCGCGGTCGCAGCCGGTCGCGCACAACCAGTGCGGCCACCCCGTCCGCAGAGCCTGTCGACATCGCTCCCGTCACCGCTGCGCCTTCGTCTCAAGAGGCCGAACCGCCGCGCAGCCGCAGTCGTCGGAAGGCCCGCCCTGAAGCGCCGGTCGAAGTCGTAGCTCCCGCAGCCGCAGCCAGAGCCTCTATCGAGCCCGAGGCGACCGTCGAACCCGACGAGACGGCTCGCGCTCCGCGCCCCGAGCGCGCCGATCGTGAACCGCACCTGTTGCAATCGGACCGTCGCGGCGATCGCAAGGCCGACAAGATCGACGCTCAACGTCAGGGTGTGCGTGGGTTCGGCGACGATATCCCCGCCTTCCTGCGTCGACCGGTCGTCATCCGCGCCTGAAATCGTACATAACGGCGCAGCGAAGGCTGCGCTGTTTACTCTGCATTACGGAACATCCCCTAGTGTGCGCCCCGACACGGCTCCAGAAGAGAGCCTCAGGGGAACAAGAATGTCGAAAAAGGTCGAGACGGCGCTGAGAGCTCCTCAAGCCTATGCTTTGGCGCGCGACGTGATCGGCGAAATGGAAAAAGCCGGCGTCTGGCCGACCCCTCTGAACTTCGAACTTTGGCTGCACTACATCAGCGAACCGGACGGCCCACTGGCCCAGGAAATCCGCCGTCTTCTGGCGCAGTCCGCCGTCATCACGGACAAGACGTCTGAAATGCTCGCCGCCGAATTCCTGCCGCGCGGGCGCTTGCCGGATCAAATTCGCGACGTCGGTGCCGTGCTGGACCGCGAGCTGGCCAGCGTCGCGACCGCCATCGCCATGGCGCACAAGACCCAGCACGACTACGGCGAAACCCTCGCCGACGCCTCACAGTGCATGGAAACCGTCGATGATCCGTCCTCGCTGAAGGATCTGGTGGGCGGCCTTTCGACCGCGACGAACCGCGTGCGCCGTGAAACGGCGATTCTCGAAAAGCGTCTGGAAAAGTCCAACAAGGAAGTCATCCGTCTGCGCGAAAACTTGGAACAGGTGCGCCGCGACGCCATGACCGACGCCCTGACCAATCTGGCGAACCGCAAGGCTTTCGATGAGCGGCTTCAGGCCGCCTGCGCCGAAGACGACGGCACGCCCCTCAGCCTGGCCATCCTCGATATCGACCATTTCAAACGGTTCAACGACACCTGGGGCCACCAGACCGGCGACCAGGTGCTGCGCTATGTCTCCACCGTCCTGTCCAACATCTGCGGCAAGACCCGTTTCGCCGCTCGGTTCGGCGGCGAGGAATTCGCCATCATCTTCCGCGGCGAAGGCGCCGGCGTCGTCATGGCAGCGTTGGAGAGTATCCGCAACGACGTGGCGTCACGCGCACTGCGCCGCCGCTCGACCAATGATGACCTCGGCTCGGTGACGGTTTCGGCCGGCTTCGCCCAGCGCCAAAAGGGCGAAACCGCCGCCAGTCTGCTCGAACGGGCCGACGCCGCCCTGTACGATTCCAAGCGCGCGGGTCGAAATTGCATCACGCAAGCCGCCATCCTCGAAAAGGCGGCTTAGAGCCTGACTTGGCCAAGCTTTCTGCCATAGTCGCCCGATGCGCAGCTTCGCCTTCAATGTCGTCTACTGGATCCTGTCAATCGGCTACGGGCTGACCGCCGCTTTTGCGGCGCTTGCGCCCGGTCGTGGCCCAGCCAGTTGGGTCATCCGCCGCTATGTGAAGCGCATGGTCCAGGCCATGGCGATCTTCGCCGGCATCAAACTAGACGTTCGCGGCAAGGACCGACTGCCCGAGGGCGCCTTTATCATCGCCTCAAAACATCAAAGCTGGGGCGACGGCTTTGCGACCTATGACCAGTTCGACGACATCGCCTTCGTCACCGGCGATCACCTGGAAAAGTTTCCTCTTCTGGGCGGCGTGCTGAAGAAACTGGGCGCCATCGTCGTCAACTCCTGCGGCGGCCACGAGGCCCGCAAGGCCCTGGCCATGCGCGCCGCCGAGGCCCGCGCGGAAAACCGCAAGATCCTGATCTATCCCGAGGGGCACCTCGCGCCTGTCGGCAAGAAGTTCAAATACCGCTCCGGCGTCTGGCACATGTACCGCGATTTCGACGTGCCGGTCGTGCCGCTCGCCACCAACCTCGGCCTCTTCTGGCCCGAGGAGAAATACGAAAAACACCCCGGCACGGCGACGCTGGAGTTCCTCGCCCCCATCCCCGTCGGCCTGCCCAAGGACGAGTTCCTGGCCCGTTTGGAAGGCGCGATCGAGGCGCGCACCGCTGAACTCATCGCCCAGGCTACGGGCCAACCCGTCACCCCGGCCGTGCTGATCGACGCACCTGTCAAATAGCCGCTTCGACTGCCCTGCAGCGTTCACACGAAAAAGGCCGGAGCGATCTCGCTCCGGCCTCCATCATTCCAGGTGGACCGCGCTATTAGGCGGCGCCGTCCGCCTTTTTCTTGGAGGCTTCCGAGTAGATCAGCAGGGGCTGGGCCTTGCCGTCGATGACCTCGGCGTTGACCACCACTTCCTCGACGCCTTCGAAGGTCGGCAGCTCGAACATGGTTTCCAGCAGGATGCCCTCCAGGATCGAACGCAGGCCACGCGCGCCGGTTTTGCGCGTGATGGCCTTCTTGGCCACCGCGGTCAGGGCGTCGTCGGTGAAGGTCAGTTCGACATTCTCCATCTCGAACAGACGCTTGTATTGCTTGACCAGAGCGTTCTTCGGCTCGGTCAGGATGGTGACCAAGGCGGCCTCGTCCAGGTCCTCCAACGTCGCCAGGACCGGCAGACGGCCGATGAACTCGGGGATCAGGCCGAAACGCATCAGGTCGTCCGGCTCGACGCCCTTCAGGATGTCGCCCGTGCGGCGCTCGTCGATTTCCTTGACCTTGGCGCCGAAGCCGATCGAGGCGCCAGCTCCACGCGCCGAGATCACCTTCTCCAGGCCGGCGAAGGCGCCGCCGACGATGAACAGGATGTTGGCGGTGTCGACCTGCAGGAACTCCTGCTGCGGATGCTTGCGGCCGCCCTGAGGCGGCACGGAGGCGACGGTGCCTTCCATGATCTTCAGCAGGGCCTGCTGCACGCCTTCGCCCGACACGTCGCGAGTGATCGACGGATTGTCCGACTTGCGGCTGATCTTATCGATTTCGTCGATGTAGACGATGCCGCGCTGGGCGCGCTCGACGTTATAATCCGACGCCTGCAGCAGCTTCAGGATGATGTTCTCGACATCCTCGCCCACATAACCGGCTTCAGTCAGGGTCGTGGCGTCAGCCATGGTGAAGGGCACATCGATGATACGCGCCAGCGTTTGCGCCAGCAGCGTCTTGCCCGAGCCGGTCGGCCCGATCAGCATGATGTTGGACTTGGCCAGTTCGACGTCGTTGTTCTTCGTCGCGTGGTTCAGACGCTTGTAGTGGTTGTGGACGGCGACCGAGAGCACCTTTTTGGCGTGCGCCTGCCCGATGACATAGTCGTTCAGGACATCGCGGATTTCCTTGGGCGTGGGTACGCCGTCGGTCGTCTTCTTGAAGCCGATCTTGTGCTCTTCGCGGATGATGTCCATGCACAGTTCGACGCACTCGTCGCAGATGAACACGGTAGGGCCCGCGATCAGTTTGCGGACCTCGTGCTGGCTCTTTCCGCAGAACGAGCAGTACAGGGTGCTTTTGGCGTCGGTGCCGGCTGCTTTGGTCATAGACCCTTATCTCACTCCCGCGGCGCGGACCGAAATGGCCCGCAACGCGCTTCCCTCACGTTGATTCCAGCACTCTGGACGCAAAGGTCTTCAAAAAATGACAATCACCCATCACACGTTCCGCGACAACCCCGAAGGCGACACGGGATTGTTGCAGTGCGTGAATGGATCAGTGTCGACGGGGATCAAGGCGAATGTCTGACATGGGTATCATGCAGGATTTACGCCAGTCCGCGGTGAATGGACGTGCCATCGTCGCCTTCGATTTCGACGGCACACTGACGATTCGGGACAGCTTCACCGACTTTCTTCGTTGGCGGGTCGGTCCGGGCGCCTGGGCGCTCGGGCTGGTCAAGCTGGCCCCCGCGCTGGCCGCCTATGCCAAGGATCGCGACAGGGGCCGGATCAAGGCGGCGTCCGTGCGGGAGTTCTTGCACGGCGTCGACCGTCAGACGCTGGAAGCGGAAGCCGCAGAGTTTGCGGAAGACATCTGGCCGCGCTTCATGCGTCCCGATGCACTTAAAGTCTGGAACGCCTGGGGCGAACGCGGCGCACACCGGGTCATCGTGACGGCATCACCCACCACGACCGTCGCGCCCTTCGCCCGCAAGCTGGGGGCAGAGGCCCTGCTGGGCACCGAGTTCGTCTTCGACGTGGATGACCGAATCACCGGGGACTTCGTCGGCCCCAACTGTCGGGGCGAGGAGAAGGTGCGGCGGCTGAAAGCTGCGTATGGCGACGACATGACGCTGACCGCCGCCTACGGCGACACCTCGGGCGACACCGAGATGCTGGCGATGGCGCAGCAGCAGGGATTCAGGGTCTTTCGCCAGAAACCCTAAGGCTCAGTTCCCGTCGACGTCCAAGTCGAACACCATCGCCTTGCCGCGCGAGGTCGGATCCCAGCCGGCCTCGATCGCCGAGGCGACCGCCGTGCGGACGGCGTCGACATTGACGCGCTGCTTTTCCACATCCGGCCGGCCATTCGGTCGAAGCGGCGGTGGGAACTGCACGATCGCTTCGCGTTTGAAGTCGACGTGCCGAAGAGAGACAGCCATGCCCTCCCAGACATTGCCGCCCTTGGGCTGAGGTTGGCGACGAAGCTCCCAGACGTAGCTTTCGCCATCGACTTCGACCGTGCCGCTTTGATCTCGCGTGAACTGCATAGCGGTTCCGATAGCACAAAATGAAGGGGGCGCGCCGCGACGGGCGCGCCCTTTCGTCATTCGAAGGCTGTCTTAGTTGCCGGGCGTCTTCACGCCATCGGCGTCGGCCTGTTCGCGGCGATCGTAAACGTGGTCAACGATACCCCAGGCCTTGGCTTCCTCGGCCGACATGAAGTGGTCGCGGTCCAGAGTCTTTTCGACTTCCTCATAGGTGCGGCCCGTGTGGTGAACATAGATCTCGTTCAGACGACGCTTGGTGTAGCGAATGTCAGCGGCGTGCAGTTCGATGTCCGACGCCTGCCCCCGGAAACCGCCCGACGGCTGGTGCACCATGACCCGCGCATTCGGCAGGGCGATCCGCTGGCCTGCGGCGCCGGCCGTCAGGATCAGCGAGCCGGCCGAAGCCGCCATGCCCATGACTACGGTCGAAACCGGGCTCTTGATGTATTGCATCGTATCGTAGATCGCGAGCGCCGAGGTCACCTGACCACCGGGGCTGTTGATATACATGCTGATTTCCTTCTTCGGGTTCTCCGATTCAAGGAATAGCAGCTGAGCGCAGATCAGCGACGCCATACCGTCCTCGAACGGTCCCGTCAGGAAGATGATCCGCTCGCGCAGAAGGCGCGAGAAGATGTCGAAGGAGCGCTCACCGCGGCTGGATTGCTCCACCACCATCGGCACCAGGTTCATGTTCATCAGTTCGATCGGATCGCGCATTCGGGCCTTCTCAGGATGCCGTGGGCGCGATTCAGCCGCGCCCTTCGTGACTAGCATATCGCGTTCGACGCGCCTCGACGCAAGGCAGAGGCAGATATCAGATCGATTACAGACCTCCACCCCATCCGCCTCACGGATCAATATGGCCTACTGCGGCGCAGGCTGATCTCCGTCCACGGCGGCATCTTCCAAGCCCTCACGCACGCGCCGTTGCTGGATAAAGGCCCGAGCAACAGCGGCATCCTGTCGATGAGAATCAGCGCGATCAGACGGCGCCGAGTAGAGCGCCGCGAGATAGTCCTTGTCCCAGAGAGTCAGCCCATCGACATTCGCCGGTGAGCGGAAGAGGTTCAACACGGTGGACTGGCCGCTCAAATCCGCAGCCGGATCGATCTGTGCCAAGGAAACCATCGAAACATAATCGGCAAGCACGCCGAAGGGCGCCCCGCCCGTCTTACCCATGTCGACAATGACGATCGTCCACGCCATGTCGTAGCGGACATTCGAACGTATGCGCGAACCGTCACGCACCGTGACCTGACGAGGGTCATCGCCACGCAGGCTAATGGCAAGATCGCCCGTGTCGGTCGTCACGGGCATGACGACATTCCACCAGCGAACCGGCGCGTCGGAATTCTGGAAGTCCGAAAGTGCGTCGCGGCTGAGATTGGTGTGGTTGATCGCAGGCCTGAAGCCGAACCCCACTTCCCTGACCAATTTACGTGCCAGCGCCGCACCGTCATTGGTGGCGAGAATGATGACGTTCGGCTTGCATCCCGGCGCCCCCACATCAGCCCCCGCCTCAAGCGCATTGGCGGCGATACGGTCGATCACATACTGAGCGAACCGGGGCTGCATGTTGCTCATGCTGATGCACACCGGCTGGTTCCAACGCGCCAGACGCGTTCCGCGCGGCGGTTCTCCGACCTCTTCGATAAACGCCCGAGCGGCCTCTTCGATACGGCGCCCTTCAACGATAATCGCATCTAATTCCGTGGGCGCAGGCTGAGCTGGCTGCGCCGCCGTCTGAGGCTCGGCCATCAGCAGCGCGGCAGCGATCAGAGTTGCAGAAAGACTCATCCGACAAAGACTCCAAGCAACCATAGAATGCAAAAAGGGCCTGCGATGCAGGCCCTTTTCTTATCCATATTTCAAAAGCTCGGGAAGTTACGCTTACGTAAGATCCCAAGTCCGATCAGTCTTCCTCGTCTTCCTTCAGCAGCTCTTCCTTGGTGATCGGCTTGTCGGTCACGTCGGCGACGCCCACGATCAGGTCGACGACCTTTTCTTCGTAGATGGGCGCGCGCATCTGGGCGGCGGCATTGGGGTTCTGGCGGTAGAAGTTCAGGACGGCCTGTTCCTGGCCCGGATAGTTGCGGGCTTCCTGCAGGATGGCGGCGTTCAGCTCCTGATCGGTGACCTGGACGTTGTTGGCGCGGCCGATCTCGGCCAGCACCAGGCCCAGACGCACGCGGCGTTCGGCGATCTTGCGGTATTCGGCCTTCAGGTCTTCGTCCGACTTGGCGGCGTCTTCTTCCGGCAGACGACCAGCGGTCTTGTCGGCCTCGACCTGCTGCCAGATTCCGTCGAACTCGGCGCCCACCATCTTCGGCGGCAACGGGAAGTCATGGGCCTCGTCCAGCTGGTCCAGCAGGGCGCGCTTCAGCTTGAATCGGGCCGCGCCGGCGTATTGCTGGTCCAGGTTGGACTTCAGCAGTTCCTTCAGCTTGTCCAGCGATTCCAGACCGATGCGGGTGGCGAAATCGTCGTCGATCTTGGATTCGGCTTCCGCCTTGATGGCCTTCACCTTGATGTCGAAGGTGGCCTTCTTGCCGGCCAGATGGGCGGCTTGATAGTTCTCGGGGAAGGTGACCTCGATGGTCTTCTCCTCGCCGACCTTGGCGCCCGTCAGCTGCTCTTCGAAGCCGGGGATGAAGCGGCCCGAGCCGATCACCAGGTCCGCGTCCTCCGCGGCGCCGCCTTCGAAGGGTTCGCCGTCCAGCTTGCCCAGGAAGTCGATCGTCAGCTGGTCGCCTTCCGCGGCCTTGACCGTCTTGCCCTTCTTGTCTTCGTAGGTCTTGGCCTGACCGGCCAGTTCCGTCAGGGCCTCGTCCAGGTCGGCGTCCGACGCTTCGTAGGTCGGGCGCTCCAGCTTCAGGGTCTTTGGATCGACCGGCTCGAAGTCCGGCATGATTTCCAGCGACATTTCATAGGCCAGGTCTTCCTGACCGGCGATGACCTTGTCCATGTCCGAGGTCAGCTTCATCTCGGCCGGCGCGGCCGGGCGGATCTTGGCTTCGTCGAGCGCCTTCTGGCTGGTTTCGTTCAGCTCGGCGTTGATGATCTCGCCCATGAACTCACGGCCGAAGGTCTTCTTGACGTGGGCGACCGGCACCTTGCCCGGACGGAAGCCCTTCAGCTTCACCTGCGGGGCGACTTCCTTGACGCGGGCTTCGAGCTTTTCGTTCAGCTCCGCGACGGGAATGGTGACCGCGATCACGCGGCTGAGGCCTTCGTTCGACTTTTCGACGACTTGCATGGTCGGGATTCTGACGCTCTGGGGCGCATGAGCCATCGAGACGGCCGGCGCGGAATGGATAAAGCAAGAAGGCCGCCCCGTGTGGAGCGGCGCCTCGAAGCCCGCCCTTATGTCGAGAAGGGCCCGAAAGGTCAACGCGGGCGTAGTCAGAGCCGGTGGTTTCGCGGCCTTTGCGTGGCTATGTTGACCAAATGAGCCAACCCGCCTCCCCCATCGGCGTCTTCGTCACGCCCGTCACCCCGCTTCAACAGAACTGCACGACCGTCTGGTGCACCGCCACCAACAAGGCCGCCGTGATCGATCCTGGCGGTTCGGTCGATGCAGTCCTGGGCGAGGTCACGCGGCGCGGCCTGACGCTGGATCAGATCTGGATCACCCACGGCCATCTAGATCACGCGGGCGGCGCAGCAGAAATGCAGGAAAAGACCGGCGCCCAGATCACCGGCCCTCAGAAGGCCGACCAGTTCTGGATCGACCGAATCGTGGAGAGCGGCCGGATGTACGGCCTGCCCGACTCTCGCCCCTTCACGCCCGACCGCTGGCTGGAGGATGGCGACACGGTATCGTTGGGGGAAACGATCTGGGAGGTGCGTCACTGCCCCGGCCATACGCCCGGGCACGTCATCTTCTTCAATCGCGCGGCGCGATTCGCTCAGGTCGGCGACGTTCTGTTCAAGGGTTCGGTCGGTCGCACCGACTTCCCGATGAGCGATCCGCCCGCACTGATCCGCTCGGTGATCGAAAAGCTCTGGCCGCTGGGCGACGACGTCACCTTTGTGCCGGGCCACGGGCCGATCTCCACCTTTGGTGAAGAGCGACGGACCAATCCGTTCGTGTCTGACGCCGCAATGCGACAGGCCCCGATCCAGCGTGAGCCGTCGGGGCCTGCCTGAGCCTGCTGACCGCGTGACTTATCGGCGCAGGATCATGCCGATGATGACGCCGATGCCCAGTGCGTAGAGCGTGGCCTTCATCGGATTGTCCTGAATGTCTTCTTGCACACGATGCACTCGCCCGGAAATCTTCTCACGCACGAGGCCCGCATCTTCTCTGACGGCCTGACGGATCGACGTGGTCTTGCCAAAGCTGCGGCCCTCGCCTTGGGCAAGAATTGCGTCGGCCTGCCGGTCCAGACGTTGGGTCAGATCATCGTCTTCCAGGACGATGTCGTCGGGTGATGTCGCGCTTATCGGGGTGTTGGTCATGTCGATCTCCATGGTTCGCTGAACAAACCGGCGTTGCGACCCATGGTTCCTTTTTGAACGCGGGCGATCAGGGTGCGTTGGTTGATCGCACAAGGAGCCGCCCATGACCTATATCGAACCCACCCCCACCACGCCGCAACCCGAGATCCAGCCTGAGCCGGCGCAGCAGCCGGAGATACAGCCGTCAGACACCCCCGATGAAGTTCCGCCGATGGAACCGGATGGCGGCGGTGAAGGTGATTCGCGGCCTTACGGGTCTGCGTAAAGTCAAACCCGCGAGCCCTTGAGGATCGCGACAGTAAAACGGAGTTCCCGACGGAACCGTCACGGAGTCACTGGGTTCACTTCAGCAAGCGCAACGGCAGCACTGAAAGGAACACGATGGACAGCCAACCCACCCGACCCTCCGGCGTTTCCAAGCGAGGTTTCGCCTCCATGGATCCCGAACGTCAGCGCGAAATCGCGCGCAAAGGGGGCGCCAGCGTCCCCAGTGAGAAACGCAGCTTCTCCCAAGATCGCAGCCTCGCCGCACAGGCCGGCCGCAAGGGTGGAGAAGCGTCGCACGGAACCAAGAAAGATACCGATGCTGCCAAAGAGCAGTAATTTAGTAGACTAGATACATAAAGGGCGGCGCATCGATCGATGAGCCGCCCTTTTTCTTGTCCGCGATCAGCCGCGCATTCGGGTCAGGCGCGCAGGACCGCCAAGGCCACGCTGGGCGCCGGAGAGGTATCGATGCGGACGACCGTCCAGCCGGAGGCGGCCGCCATGGCTTGGATCGATTTAGGCGTGAACTTGCGCGAGCTTTCGGTGTGGATCGTCTCGCCGGTCATGAAGCGGAATGTCCGCTCTCCGATGTGCGCAGTGGTCGGCGCAATCGCTTGCAGATGCATTTCCATGCGCGAGGCGTCCGGATTCCAAACGGCGCGGTGAACAAAGGCGTCCAAGTCGAAATCGGCATCCAACTCGTGATTGGCGCGGATCAGAACATTGCGATTGAAGGCCGCCGTCACGCCCTGGCTGTCGTCATAGGCGGCGACCAGGATCGCAGGGTCTTTGACCAGATCGACGCCCAGAATGAACAACGCACCCTCGCCCAGCATCCGACGCGCCGCCGCCAAGAATTGCTCGGCCTCATCCGGTTGCAGGTTGCCGATGGTCGAGCCGGGGAAGAAGCCGATCCGTCGCCCCGACGGAAGGTCGCCAGGCAGCGGCGCCAAATGCTCGAAGTCGCCCAGCACAGGCTGCACGCGCAGCTTCGGATAATCAGCGCGGACGCGAATGGCGGCGTCCGTCAAGGCGCTCTCGCTGATATCGAGCGGGACATAGGCGCCGAGATCGGCGGCGGCGTCCAACAGAACCCGCGTCTTTTCACTGGCGCCGGATCCGAACTCGACCAGCACGGCGTCGGGACCGAAGTCGGCCGTCAGCGCCGCCGCCCGATCGCGCAACAGCGCCATTTCCTGCCGGGTCGGATAGTATTCAGGCAGCACGGTGATGTCTTCGAACAGACGTGACCCGTCCGCGTCATAGAACCACTTCGGCGGCACGGCCTTTTGCGCACGCGACAGCCCTTCGATCATATCCTTTCGAAAGGCGGCGGTTTGGGCGTCGTCCGCTGCGGCGTCTCGCGCCACGGTCCGGTCTTCAGCCAGTCTCAAACCCATGAAGGCCCACCTCTGTTGGGGATAGAAGAAGTTGCGATAGGTGATGCGGTCATGGCCCGGAGGCGTGGCGAACGACCCGCCCCGCAGCACCATCTGATTGGCCATGAACTTGCCGTTGTATTCGGCGGCGGTGCCCGGCGTCGGCTGGAAGCCGGGATAGGGCGCATATGAGCTGGAGGTCCACTGCCACGCTTCGCCAGCCAGGTTCGTGAACGCATCAGGGCAGGAGGCGGCGGCATGTTCCCATTCCGCCTCGGACGGCAGCCGCTTGCCGGCCCACCGGGCGTAGGCGTCGGCCTCGTAAAAGCTGATGTGGCGAACCGGCGCGGCAGGATCGACAGAGGTCCGCCCCGTCAGGCCCATCACGGTCCAGTCGCCATCCTCCCGACGCCAGTACAGCGGCGCAGTCCAGCCCTCAGCCTTGACCGTCGCCCAGCCGTCCGACAGCCACAGGTCGGAACGCGAATAGCCGCCATCCTGGATGAAGGCGATCCAGTCGCCGTTCGTTACAAGATCGGCCGCCAGAGCGAACGGCTCCAGCCAGACGCGGTGAGCAGGCCCCTCATTGTCGAAAGCGAAGCCCGATCGGTCGTGGCCGATCGTCACCAGACCGCCGTCGAACGCCACCGTTCCGCCGCGTCTGATCTGAAGCGGCTCGATTCTGGGTTCAATCTCATAAGCGGCGGGGTCGAGCGGAGAGCGCGACATCAGGTTCAGCATATCCATCAGGAAAAGCTCCTGATGCTGCTGGTCGTGGTGCAGCCCCAGCTCGAACAGATAGCGTTGATGGCCGCTGGTCTCGCCCTGCGCCAGCCAAGCGACCATGCGGCGGTCGATCTCTCGCCGATAGGCCAGGACCTCATCGACGGACGGCCGGGTCATCAGCCCGCGCTGGTCCCGCCTGACCCGCTCGCCCAAAGCCTCATAGTAGGAGTTGAACAGCTGCTGAAAACGCGGATCGACGGGCTGGTATCCGGGATCGGACGACAGGATCATCGCCTCGAAAAACCAGCTGGTGTGCGCCAGATGCCATTTCCCGGGGCCGCAATCCGCCATCGACTGAGCCGACAGATCCTCGGCAGAGAGACCTTCAGCCAGATCGGTCATCCGCGCCCGAACGGCCTTGAACCGCGCCACGTCTGACGCAACCCGCGGGTTGGGCTCGGAGCGCGCATTCATGTCAGCTGTCCCGTCCGACACCAGCCCCAGCGCCTTGTCAGTGCCGAACAAACGCGCCAACAAGGCCAAGGTTCCCAAGCACTTGGCGTGCGAAACCGCACATTAGCGCATCGGGCGACCGCCATGTTTGGCGTATTCCAACCGCGCGATGGTGCGATTATGGACCTCGTCAGGGCCGTCGGCGATGCGCAAGGTGCGGACGCCCGCGTAAAGCTCCGCCAAGGGCGTGTCGCCCGAGACGCCGGCGCCGCCGAACGCCTGAATGGCGTCGTCGATGATCTGCAAAGCCATCTTCGGCGCGGCGACCTTGATCTGGGCGATTTCGGAGCGGGCGTTCTTGGCGCCCGCCTGATCCATCATCCAGGCGGCCTTCAGCACCAGCAGGCGGCACATCTCGATGTTGGTGCGCGCCTCCGCGACGCGCTGTTCCCATACGGAATGCTCCGCCAACTGCTTCTTGAACGCCGTCCGGTTCAGCAGCCGCGTCACCATCAGTTCCAGCGCCCGCTCGGCCGCACCTATGGTGCGCATGCAGTGGTGAATACGACCGGGGCCAAGCCGCCCTTGGGCGATCTCGAAGCCCCTGCCCTCGCCCGCGATCAGGTTCTCGACCGGCACGCGGACGTTCTCCAGCACGACCTCGGCGTGGCCGATCGGCTTTTCGTCATAGCCGAACACCGACAGCATCCGCTCGACGCGGAATCCCGGCGTGTCGGCCGGCACGATGATCTGCGACTGCTGGGCGTGGGATGCGGCGTCGGGGTCGGTCTTGCCCATGACGATGGTCACGGCCAGATTCGGATGGCCCATATTGGTCGACCACCATTTGCGCCCATTGATGACATAGTGGTCGCCGTCCCGCTCGATCCGGGTCTGGATGTTGGTGGCGTCGGACGAGGCGACCTCAGGCTCGGTCATCAGGAAGGCCGAACGGATTTCGCCGGCCATCAGGGGCTTCAGCCAGCGCGCCTGCTGCTCGGCGTTTCCGTACATATGGAGCACCTCCATATTGCCGGTGTCGGGGGCGTTGCAGTTGAACACCTCGGCCGACCACAGATGCCGCCCCATCATCTCGGCCAGCGGCGCGTATTCCAGATTCGTCAAACCCGCCCCGTGTTCGCCGGGTAGGAACATGTTCCACAGTCCGGCTTCCTTCGCGGCCGCCTTCACCGTCTCCATGACCGGCGGCTGACGGTTCGAATCCTCGCGCACCTGTGCGAAATATTCGGCTTCGCGCGGGATGACCTGCTCGTCCAGGAAGCGACGGACGCGGGCGTGCCAATCCAGGGCGCGGTCGGAATGTTTGAAGTCCATGTCGTTTCCTCTTTCCCGTTCGCGTCTCTGCCGGACGCTCGATACGAAAACGGCGCGGCCCCTGATCAGGAGCCGCGCCGCCATACTGGTCGTTTAGACCGGCATCAGCGCTTCAGCAGCGGAGCCAGTTTCTGGGCGATCATCATGTCGCCGGCGATCTTCAGCTTGCCCTGCATGAAGGCCATCATCGGGTCCAGCTTGCCTTCCGAGAGGGCCATGAAGTCATCCCACTTCATCGAGACGGTGGCGTCGGCGGGCTTGTCCTCGTTCGTCACCGTGTTCGGCGTCGAGGCGCCGTCGATGAAGATCTTGCCCTCGTCGCCGAGGTCGAGCTTGACGGTCTTGCCGAGGCCGGAGTTGTCGCCGACGGCGCCGCGGATGTGTTCGGTGACTTGTGCGAGATCGGGCATTGGGGGCGTCTCCCTGTTGGACGTTGTGAACTACGGGTTAGCCCGCATCGGCGGGGGCGCCAAGATCACGTCGGGGAAAGGTCTGATCACTTCTCCGGATCGCCGTCGCGGAACCGCCATTTCATCACCAGCACCCCCGACGCCATCACCAGCGCGCAGGCGTTGGCGGCCGTGACAGGCCAGGCCTGCGTCATGACGCCATAGACGACCCACAGCACAAAACAGGTCACCGTCAGGGAGTAGGTCTTCAAGCTGACCGACGACGCGTCGCGCTCCTTCCAGATCTTGACCGCCTGAGGCGCGAAGCTGGTGATCGAGCAGATCGCAGCCGCTGAGCCGACGATATTGGCGATCAGGTCGCTCATGCCGCGATCGTCGACATGACGTTGAGGCTAAATCTGCACATGCCGAACTCTCAGCGGCCGCCCCAAAGGATGTCAGCGTCGGACGCCAGGCGGCGGCCGTCTGGCCTGGGTCACCTGTTCGAAGGCGTAACCCAGCGAAAGGATGCGCGCATCGTCCCACTTCCCGCCGAGGAAGCTGATTCCCACCGGCATTCCCCGATCGAAGCCCATCGGCACGGTCAGGTGCGGATAGCCGGCGACGGCGGCCAGCTGGCTGGCCGATCCCTGCATGTCGTCGTCGTCCTTGGGATCGTTGGTCCAGGCGCGCGACGTGGTGGGCGCGATCAGGGCGATGACGCCATTCTCACCCATCAGTCGATCGATGCCCTCCGGCCCCGCCAGTCTGAGCGAGTTTGCGCGCGCCTACAGATAGTCGGCGTCGGTCAAATCGCCCATCGCCTGGGCGCGCTCGAAGATGTCTTGACCGAACAGCACCGTCTCGCGCGGATCGGCGGCGTTGAAGGCGATGACGTCGGCCAGGTTGCGGGTGCGGACCTGCTGCGGGTCGGTCGAGGCCAGATAGGTGTTCAGATCGTGCTTCAGCTCATAGAGCAGCACCTTGAACTCGGCCGCGCCTATGACCCGGCCATCCGGTCCCTCAGGCAAATCGACCAGCACGGCGCCGGCATCGCGCAAGGCCTTCAGGTTCTGCTCGAACACCGCCTGGGCTTCGGGCGAATAGCCTTTCAGGAACCGCATCACCCCGATCCGCGCGCCGCGCAGCGCATTGACGCCCAGCCCGGCGGCGTAGTCGACCTTGCGCGCATCGGCCTCGACCGTCGCCGGATCGGCCGGATCGGACCCGGCGATGACCGTCAGCACCCTGGCCGCATCCCTGACGGTCGTCGCCATCGGCCCGGCGGTGTCCTGCGAATGGCTGATCGGCACGATGTGGGTGCGCGAGACCAGGCCCACGGTCGGTTTGAACCCGACCACGCCGTTGACCGACGCCGGGCAGGTGATCGACCCGTCCGTCTCCGTTCCAATGGCGACGGGCGTCAGCCCCAGCGCCACCGCCGCCCCGCTGCCGGACGACGATCCACAAGGCGTGCGCGCGGGATCATAGGGGTTCAGCGTCTGGCCGCCGACGGCGCTCCAGCCGCTGATCGAATCCGACGAGCGGATATTGGCCCACTCCGACAGGTTGGTCTTGCCGACGATCACGGCCCCGGCGGCGCGCAGTCGCCCGACCAGCGGCGCGTCCCGTCCCTTTGCATTGTTCGCCAGCGCCAACGATCCGGCGGTGGTCGGCATGTCCGCCGTCTCGATATTGTCCTTCAGCAGGATCGGCATGCCGGAAATCGCCGACACGCCCCGGCTGGGTGATGTCGCGGTCCAGACCAGCACCGAATGGGCGCTGTCATTGGCCCGCCCCGCCGCGACCACGGCGGATGCAGTTGGATAAGCGCCCTGCCCGGTCGCACAGCCCGCAAGGGCCAGCGCGACCGCAGCCGCCAGACTCAGTCGGCCTTGGGTTCGGCCCGCTTGCCGATCGTGCGGTCCAGGAAGTCGAGATAGGTGCGCCATTGTTGCAGTTGCCTCGGCTCGCCGCGGACGCCGTGCCGCTGGCCGGGATAGAGCATCATCTCGAACGGCACGCTCTTGGCCTGCAAGGCGTCGATAACGCGCGTCGCATTGCCGAAGATGACGTTGTCGTCGGCCATGCCGTGCAGCAGCAGCAGACGCCCCGTCATGTCATCCAGCCGCGGCAGGACGTCGGTGGCGGCATAGCCCACCGGATTGGCCTGGGGCGTGGACATATACCGTTCGGTATAGTGGGTGTCGTACAGGCTCCATTCCGTCGGCGCCGCGCCCGCCAGGGCCGAGGCCAGGCCGGCGTCCTTGTCCGTAAGGGTCAGCAGGCTGAGGAAGCCCCCGAAGCTCCAGCCCATAACCGCGATATGGTCGGCATCGACGTAAGGCAGGGTCTTCAGCCATTGCGCGGCCTGGGCCTGATCCTCGACGGCCGGAATGCCCAGACGGCGATAGATGCTGGTCTCGAACGCCTGCGACCGGTCGCCTTCGCCGCGATTGTCCACGCGGAAGACGATGTAGCCCGCCTCGGTCAGCAGTTGGTTGGTCAGCGGCTGCCAGCTCTTCTGCACGCCTGCCCCGGTGCCGGGGCCGCCATAGACCTGCATCACGACCGGATACTTCTTGGACGGATCGAAGTCGGGGGGCGTGGTCATGCGCCAGACCAAAATCTGGCCGTGGCTCTGCATCGTGCCGAACTCGGGCGTGCGCAGGCGCGAGACGTAGGGGGCGAACGGATGGCTGGCGTCGAGCTTGTTCTCTTCGATCCAGCGCACGCGCGTGCCGTCGATGCGATAAAGCGCCGACTGCGTCGGGGTCGCCGGATCGGAATAGTTGCCAACATAGGCGGTCGCCGGCCCGTTCACCGATACCGTCCACCAGCCGCCACCCGGCGTCACCGCGACCGGATCGACCGTGCGGTTCAGATTGGCGCGGAACATCTGCTGCTCGATCGGCAGCTCCTTGCCGTCGCGCATCGAGGCGGTGAAGTAGACATCGCCGGTCTGTTCGTTGACGCCGTCCAGATGTTTGACCGGATAGTCGCCGCGCGTTATGGCCCGCAGCCGTCGCCCGTTGCGGTCGTACAGATACAGGTGTCGCCAGCCCGAATCCTCATTGGACCAGATGAATCGGCCGTCCGACAGGACGCGGAAATCGTCGTTCAGATCGACCCAGGCCTGCGCCTTCTGGCTCAGGATCACCCGTGATGCGCCGGTCGTCGGATCGACGCTCAGCAGGTCCAAAGTCTTCTGGTCGCGCGACTGCCGCTGGACATAAAGGGTCTTGCCGTCGCCGGACCAGTTCACCCGCGCCAGATAGATGTCGGTGTTGGACCCCAGGTCCACCTTGACCCGTCCCCCGCCCTGCAGGTCGCGCACATACAGTTCGACCACCGCATTGGGCCGCCCCGCGCGAGGATAGCGCTGCTCCACCATCGTCGCGCCGCCGCCGGTAATCTCGAAGCGCGGCACGATATCGACCGGGCTTTCGTCCACACGCGTCATGGCGATGTAGCGCTCGTCGGAACTCCACCAGTATCCGGTGTCACGATCCATCTCCTCCTGGGCGATGAACTCGGCCGTGGCCCAGGTGATCAAGCCCGCGCCGTCATCGGTGATCGGCGTCTCCTTGCCGCTCGCCAAATCATAGACGACCAGATTCTGATCGCGGACATAGGAGACATAGCTGCCCTTCGGCGACACCTTGGCGTCGATCTCGTCAGCCGGCGTCTCGGTCAGGCGGCGCACCTTGCCGTCCGCCCGGTTCGCCAGGAAGATGTCGCCTTCCAGCGGCGCCAGGATGTAGCGGCCCTGCTGGTCCCACGAATATTCGACCACGCCGCGCGCGCTGATCCGCATCCGCTCGCGCCGGGCTTTCTCGGCCTCCGACAGTTCGCCGGCGTCGGGAACCAGCGCCCGTGCGTCGATCAGCTTGTAGGGCTCGCCCGGCCCCGTCGGCGCGGCCCACAGGTCCTGCACATCCACATTGTCCTCGCGCGAGCGCAGGAAGGCGACCAACTGGCCGTCAGGCGACAGGCTGACCCCCTTGGCCACCGGCCCGTTCAGGCTGGGGCTGGAAAACACCCGCTCGGGCGTCAGGATGTTGGAGGGCGTCTCCTGCGCAAGCGCCGAACTGGCGGACAGGAGGATGGTCGAGGCGAGAAGAAGGGTGCGCATGGGTCGGGACGCTAGCCGCGCTTCTGCAAGCCGTCACGAGGAAATGTCGTCGCCGTGTGAAAGGCTTGTCCTTCCCTGCGAGGGGTTCTCAGATTAGAGAGACGGCACGATGACAGACGCCGCCCTCTCCCCCGCCCCCGTGAAAGCCAGTCCGTTTAACGAGCTGGAGGTTCTGTGGGTGCGCCACTGGACCGACAGCCTGTTCAGCTTCGGCGTCAAGCGGCCCGAGGATTTCCGCTTCCGCTCGGGCGAGTTCGTGATGATCGGCCTGCCGGGCGAAGACGGCGGAAAGCCTGTCCTGCGCGCCTATTCCATCGCCAGCCCTTGCTGGGCCGAAGAGCTGGAGTTTTTCTCGATCAAGGTCGCCGACGGCCCCCTGACCTCGCGCCTGCAGAAGATCCAGCCCGGCGACACCGTCCTGATGGGCAAGAAGCCGACCGGCACCCTGGTTCTGGACGCCCTGACTGGCGGCGAACGCCTGTTTCTGATCGGCACCGGCACGGGTCTTGCTCCCTGGCTCAGCGTCGCGCGCGACCCAGAAACCTATTCCCGCTTCGGCCATGTCTATGTGATCCACACCGTCCGCAGCGTCGCCGACCTGGCCTACCGCGACTTCTTCACCCGCGAGATCCACGACGATCCTCTGATCGGCGACGAGGCCAAGGCCCAGCTGACCTACTATCCGACGGTCACCCGCGAAGCGTTCGAGACGCCGGGCCGGATTACCGACCGCATCAAGTCCGGCGACTTCTTCCGGGACCTGGGCCTGCCCGAGGGCTTCGACCCCGCCCGCGACCGCGCCATGCTGTGCGGCTCCATGGCCATGATCAAGGAAGCCGGCGAACTGCTGGAGACCTATGGCCTGAAGGAAGGCTCCAACGCCGAACCGGCGGACTACGTGCTGGAGCGGGCCTTCGTTGGTTGACGGCCTTGGCTTGGGCCGCCTGACCCGCTAACCCGACGCCCATGTCAAAGCCTGCCCTAGTCGCCGTCGATGCGCGCGTCGATCCCGCCGAATGCCAGTCGATGGCCGAGGTCCGCCAAGGCGTCGACGCCCTGGACCGCGCCCTGGTCGCCCTGCTGGCCGAACGTCAGCGCTACATGGACGCCGCCGCCCGCATAAAGCCCGACCGCGACGCCGTCTTCGACCAGGCCCGCATCGACGACGTGGTGGCCAAGGTGCTGGTCTCAGCGGAAGCGCACAACCTGTCGCCGGACATCGCCGAACCGGTCTGGCGTCTGCTCATCGACCGCTGCATCGCCCACGAGTTCGCCACCTACGACCGCACGCGCAGCTGAACACAACAGGCCCAACTAGGTCTTGAGACCTCTCAGCATGATTTCGTGCCGATAGGCCGCGACATCGGCCAAGGCCGCCTCCAGCGCATCGCGCACCCGCTCGACTGCCGGCGCGGCCAGCTTCTGATCCACCGCTTCCGCCTCGGCACAGATCGCCGCCAGGTCTCGGGCGCCGATGCCCGCCGCCGCGCCTCGGATCGTATGGACCCCGTCGCGCCAGCCCTCGACCTTGGGATCCAGCATGACGGACCACAGGCCGGCCTGATTGACGAACAGGCCCAAGACTTCCTCGTTGATGGCGTCGTCCCCCCCCGTCATGCCTTCCAGCACGGCGAAATCGACGGCGCCCGTGAGATCGCGCAACGCCATCAGGCCGCCGTCTCCTCGCCCTTGGCAAGGCGGGAATTCCGCGAGGACCACAGCAGATAGATCGCCACGCCGACCACGTTCCAGACCACGAAGCCGATCTGCGTCACCGGCTTCAGGCTCAGGAAGAAGACCAGGCAGCCGATCACGCTGACCGCTCCAACGACCGGCCATAGCGGCGCCTTGAACACCCGCTTGCGACCCGGCTCGCGGATGCGCAGCACGATCAGGCAAACCCCGACAGAGCAGAAGGCCGCCAGCGTCCCGGCGTTGGCCAGCGACGCCAGCTCGTCCAGCGGCAACAGCCCCGCCAAGATCGCCACGACGATGGCGGTGAACACCGTGACCACCGCCGGCACGCCGCGACTCGACACCTTGGCCAGGCGGCGCGGCAACAGGCCATCGCGCGCCATGCCTAGGAAGATGCGGCTCTGGCCGAACAGGAAGGCCAGCAGCACGGTCGGAAGCGCGATCACCGCCGCCGCCGCAATCCACTGAGCCGCCGTCCCCTGCCCCATCTGACGCAGAATCAGGGCCAGCGGCTCGGGGCTGCTGGCGAAGGTCGCGACCGGCCGCGCGCCGATGGCTGCGGCCGCGACCACCAGATACAGCGCCGTGCAGATCAGCATCGAGCCGACGATGCCGATGGCCAGGTCTCGCTCGGGCTTCTTGGTTTCCTCCGCCGCCGTCGAGATCGCGTCGAAACCATAGAAGGCGAAGAAGATGATCGCCGCCGCGGCCATCACCCCGGTCTGGACGAAGGGCGCGCCAAAGCCGTTGGGCATGAAGGGCGTGAAATGCTCGGGCTTGAACGCAGGCAGGGCGATGGCGACGAAGACCACCAGCGCCGCGATCTTGATCAGGACCAGCACCGCGTTCAGCGTCGCGCTTTCCTTGGTGCCCAAGAGCAGCAGGCCCGTCACCACCCCAATGATGGCCACGGCCGGCAGGTTGATGATGCCCCCCGCATGCGGCCCGGCGACCAGCGCCGTGGGCAGATCGATCCCCAGTCCGCTCAAGAAACCGACCGCATAGCCGGACCAGCCCACCGCCACGGCGCTTACGACCAGCGAATATTCCAAGATCAGGCTCCACCCCACGACCCAGGCGATCATCTCCCCCAGCACCGCATAGGAATAGGTGTAGGCGCTGCCCGCCGTCGGCATCATGGTCGACAGCTCGGCATAGGCCAAGGCCGCGCAGGCGCAGACCAGTCCCGCAAGGCCGAAGCTGATCAACACGGCCGGGCCCGCCAACCCCGCCCCTACCCCGATCAGTGTCAAAATGCCGGTGCCGACGATGGCCCCCACGCCCAAGGCCAGCAGGTGCGGCCAGCTCAACGTCGGCTTCAGCCGCGGTCCGTCGTGCGGCGCCATCATGGCGTCGATCGATCGACGCCGGTTCCAGAAGGCCATGCTGTTCACTCCCCGCCGCTTGCTGCGGCTGATTCCACGCGGACCATACTCCGCCGCAGAAAGTTTGCGAAAGCGCTTGCCAACCCCCGAACCGCTGGGTAGTAGGAGCGCCCTTCGGCGATGGCGTTGGCCCCGCCGAAGACACGACGATCGGTGTGGGTGATTAGCTCAGTCGGTAGAGCAGCTGACTCTTAATCAGCGGGTCCACAGTTCGAACCTGTGATCACCCACCATCGTCGCCACCTACGTCAGAATGGCCATACGATTTTGAACATCGTGGGCCTATCCGCCAGCGACGTAAGAGCCGGTGACGGCGACACCGATGCGCGCGGTTAGCGGCACGATCTCGTAGCGCAGAGCGCTGGCTCGGCCCGACAACTGCAGCTGACCAGTGAACATCTGAGGACGCTCGGTTGCAGCGACCTGGCTGATCGAAGACGCGATTGCACGGCCTCCTGGGTCCAGTTCAGTAAGCTTGATCGCCACACGAGCAACGCCGCCCGTCGTCCAAAGCATAGAGCCGTAGGACAAGCGCATGTCATCGGGGCGGGGCGTTATGATCTGGCTGAGCGATTCCGAACCGGCCCCTGACATCGCGCTGATGACCGCAGTGCAATTGCCATTGCCTGACCAAGGGGCCTTGTCCAGCCAACGCAAACGCAGGTTCGGCGACATCCTCCATGCCAAAATATTACAAGCGCCATCCGCTTGAGATGACAGATATCCGTCCTGCAGGCGGTTGGAAGACGTATAGAGGGGGTCGACAGGCCAGATCGGCGCGCGCGGATCGATGGGGGATCGACCGTCTGGATCCCATGGCTTTGCGAGAGGCATAACCACAGACCAGTCGTGGCAGTCAGCCATGTAGAATGGCTTACCGTGCAATGTAAGATCATGCGGCCCATTGGGGCACTGAAGACGCACGACCTCGGACGTTTCGCCGGTTCCCTGACGCCATGCCTCCCATCGGGTTACGCCATATTCTCGCGTAAAATAGTTGAACTCCGCGGACGCATAACCCGGCGCGAAATGCGCGACTCTCAGCGTGTCGAGCACCTTGCCGGTCTCGTAGCGTTGCTGCGGCGCGTGAAACCACTCCACGGTGGACGCCACAGCGTCGATCCGCCCACGACAGTTCGCCGCATTCTGGGTTGGTGAGGGTTTGGCGCCCGGCGTGAAAGCTTTCTGGCCTGCTGGGAAAAGCAGCCAGCCTGCCGCGCGACAATCTGCAGTCCACCACGGTTGCCATCCGCCGCCTTGATCGAAGGTGCCACGAAAATAGACGTTGGCCTCGTCCGCACCCAGGATGTTGTAGCCGCCGTTTTCGGGATTGAAGTGGACCATGTCCGGGAACAAGGGGTTGGTCGTCAGGTCCGAGACATAGAAATAAGTCTGGACGGCGCGAGAGATGCCATCGGCGCCTGAGATTGGATATGAGTCGCTGATTTGCCCTCTGGTGAAATCCACCTTGTGGTAGGGCAAGGCTTCTCCAATGCGAAGTTTCCTTCTGGAGGCGGGACAGGCCACGGGGTCTGCTGGCAAGGGCTTGTCGTTGCGGTCGATGCAAATCATCTGCGTCAGATAGTCAGACGCTTGGGTTGGTGTGGTCGGGCTTGCGCGTCCTGATCCGCAACTCACAGCGAGGCACGCGGTCAGGATCGCCAAAAATCTCGCCATCTCATCACCATCCACTCGGCCCCGCCCCTTAAGTCGGACCTCATAGCGGCGTCATTATGATCCAGCCTCCGTCACAGCGCGGTTGGCGTGTGATGTGCGGCGGGTTCAGCCAAGACGACTGACCGTGGCAAGCCTATTGGATTTTGCGCGGCGCGGCTTAAATGCCGATGCCTTCTGCTGCACGGAATCCGACCTATGGCCGATTACGACTACGACCTCTTCGTCATCGGCGCCGGTTCGGGCGGGGTGCGGGCGGCGCGGCTGACGGCGCTGGACGGCAAGAAGGTCGCGGTCGCCGAGGAATATCGGGTCGGCGGCACCTGCGTGATCCGCGGCTGCGTGCCCAAGAAGTTCATGGTCATGGCCTCCGAGGTCAGCCACGCGCTCGAGATCGCCGAGGGCTACGGCTGGTCGTTCGACAACGCCAGGTTCGACTGGCCCACCTTCCTTGAAGCCAAGGACGTCGAGATCGCGCGCCTGTCCGGCATCTACGCCGCCAATCTGGGCAAGGCCGGGGTCGAACTGGTCCACGGGCGGGCGGTCCTGAAAGACGCCCATACGGTCGAGATCGCCAAGTCTTCTGGGGGCAAGGACCGCACCATCACCGCCGAAAAGATCCTGATCGCGACAGGCGGCCGCCCCTGGAAGCCGGACGAACTGCCGGGGATCGAGCACGCCATCACGTCCGAAGAAGCCTTCCATCTTCCGGAACTGCCCAAGCGCATCCTGATCGCAGGCGGCGGCTATATTGCGGTGGAGTTTGCCGGCATCTTCGCGGGGCTGGGCGTCGAGACGACCCTGATCTACCGCGGCCCCAACATCCTGCGCGGCTTCGACGACGATGTGCGCGCGCACTTAGCCGGAGAGATCGAAAAGCGCGGCATCAAGGTCATTCTGGGCTGCCAGCACGAGAAGATCGAAAAGACCGAGACCGGCCTGGTCAACCATCTCGAAAACGGCATGAAGCTGGAGACGGACGTGGTCATGTTCGCCACAGGCCGCATCCCTTACGTCAAGGATTTGGGGCTGAAGAACGCAGGCGTCGAACTGAACGACGCGGGCGCCATCAAGGTCGATCCCCATTCCAGGACGACCGCCGACAACATCTGGGCCATCGGCGACGTCACCGACCGGATGAACCTGACGCCCGTCGCCATTCGCGAGGCCGTCGCGTTCCATCAGACCGTCTATCGCGACAATCCCCAGCATTTCGATTACGAGGCCGTGGCCACCGCCGTCTTCAGTCAGCCGCCGGTCGGGGTCGTGGGCCTCAGCGAGGCCGAGGCCCGCCGCTCCTGCTCGAACGGCGTCGATGTCTACGTCACCCGTTTCCGGCCTATGAAATACGCCTTCACCGGCTCGGATGAGCGGGTGCTGATGAAACTGGTGGTCGATGCCGACAGCCAGCGCGTGGTCGGCGTTCACATCGTCGGCCCCGACAGCCCCGAGATGATCCAGCTGGCCGCCATCGCCGTGAAGGCCGGCCTGACCAAGGCGCAGTGGGACGCCACCTGCGCCGTTCACCCGACCATGGCGGAAGAGTTGGTCACGCTGAAGGAGAAGCAGTCGGGCGCGACCTCCGCCGGCTGACGCGTGCTCCTAGGGCCGGGGCCGCTCGCGGAATCGTTCAAGCAGGTCCAGCCGGGCGCTGAACGGCACGGGCGTCACGGTCGGTCCCGGATTGCCAAAGTTCATCAGCCGGGTGTCTCTCAGCGTCGCCGTGGGCCAGCGCGGCCGCCCGACGCCGTTGGGATCGCCCGAGCGCGCGAAGGCGGTCCAGTAGCCCATCATCGCCTCCGACGCCTTTCGGTC
Source organism: Brevundimonas vesicularis (assembly GCF_044807075.1). Classification (GTDB taxonomy): domain Bacteria; phylum Pseudomonadota; class Alphaproteobacteria; order Caulobacterales; family Caulobacteraceae; genus Brevundimonas; species Brevundimonas vesicularis_G. The sequence goes on along the minus strand of NZ_CP085234.1, from coordinate 1,995,622 downwards.
CCGATCCTCGACCGGATACGGCAGAGTGTTCAACGTGCCAAACACATAAGGCCGCTCAATCGCATGGGTCGCGCCGCCATGCGGCTCTGGGTTCTGCGGCGACGAGATATCGAACCGATAGAGCCACGCCGGATGGCCCGCCTTGGCATGCAGCCGCGCCAGCATCCGGGCCGGCTCCGAAAACACCAGATCCGTGATCGCCAGCTTGTCGAACGCCTCCAGCCCGCCATATACTTGAACGGCGTCGGCGCGCTCAAGCCAGGTCATGTCGTCGTCGATCTGACCATAGCCGTTGCGATCCGTGGGCCGCATCCACCAGAATTCGGCGCTGTTGCTGCCGATGATGAAGGGCACCGGGGCCTGCCGCCCCGCCTTGAAGGCCGCCTCGACCGTGGACGGCACGATACGCCCGTCGATCAGCGTCAGGTCGCCGTTGGCGAAGACCGGCGGAGGCGTCAGGAACAGATCGGCCGGCGCCGCGCGCAAATCCGCCGCCGTCCGCAGTCCCGCGCCATAGGCCCACACCTCGCCCCGCTCCCGCGCTGAAGGCGCGCCATAGGCGCTCTTGCGGTCCAGCGGCGTCTGCAACTCCCGGCCCAGGCCGGACTGAACGATCGCCCGGTCGAACAGACCGCGCGCCGGCGGCGAGATCATCAGCCGCGTGACGATCGCCCCGCCCGCCGATTCGCCGAAGATGGTCACGTTCTCGGGGTCGCCGCCAAAGGCCGCGATATTGGCGCGCACCCATTTCAGCGCCGCCGTCACGTCCATAAGGCCGTAATTCCCCGCCGCCTCGCCCGCCGGCCGCTCGGCCGCCAGCGCCGGATGATCGAAGAAGCCCAGCCGCCCCAGTCGATAGTTCAGCGTCACCACGACCATGCCGCGCTTGGCCAGGTTCGTTCCATCATACAACGGCGCGGTTCCCGACCCGTTCACCAGCCCGCCGCCGTGAATCCAGACCATGACCGGCGCGGGCTGAGCTGCGCTGACGGGCCGCCAGACGTTCAAATTCAGACAATCCTCGCTCATCGGCAAGGGACCGACGCCGGGGTCGCCGTTCGGGGGCGCCTGGATGCACAGCGGACCATAGGCCGAGGCGTCGCGCTGGCCCTGCCAGGTCGGCGCGGGCCCGGGCGGCCGCCATCGCCGCTCGGCCGTCGGCGGCGCCGCATAAGGAATGTTTTTGAACGCAGCCACATCGGCATCGGCGCGTCCGGTCAGGACGCCCTGCGGAATGCGGACGGTGGGCTGCTGGTCGGCTACGGGCGCCATCATGAGCGAGAGGGTGGCGAAAACGCCGGCGATTGTCATGCGCGCTGATTAGCAAAATACGGCGGCGCGCCAATCACCTTGCGATCAAAGTTGGCGACATCGAAGCCGGAGAACCGATCTCGATGTCGCGCGTTATCGCCAAGCTGTGCGGGGTAAGCGTTGAACGAAACGGTGAAATCTGGCGATCCGACCGTTAATTTGGGTGCGGCTTTCGAGGCCTCGCCCAATCCCTATGTGCTGCTTACGCCGGATCTTCGGATCGCCGAGGTCAATCAGGCCTATATGGATGTCACGGGCGCAAGGCGCAGCGAAGTGCTGGGCCAACCTCTCTTCGCCGCATTCGACTCGGGGCCTGGCTCGGATGCCCCGGAGAACGTCCGCCAAGTCCGCGCGTCACTGGAAAAGGCGCGCGACACCCGACAACGCGATCATCTGGCGGTCGTGCGCTTTTCGATGTTGAGAACGCAGCCCGACGGCAGAGAAAGCTTCGAAGAGCGGCTCTGGAGCGCCACCCATACGCCCATACTGAACGCCGACGGCGAAGTGGTCATGCTGCTTCAGCACACCATGGATGTGACGGACCTGGCGCCCGTCATCCGCCCGGACGAGCCGACGACCGCTTTGGACGCCATCATCGGCGGCTCAGTGCTTCGTCGGGCCCAGTCGGTTCAGGAGGACAATCGTCGCCTGGAGACCGAGCGCAATCGTCTCGTTGAGATGTTCATGCAGGCCCCCGGCTTCGTCGCGATCATGTCCGGACCGGACCATCGGTTCCAGATGCACAACGACGCCTACAGCCAGCTCATCGGACACCGGGATATCGCCGGCAAGCCGGTCAGGCAGGCCCTGCCGGAACTGGAAGGCCAAGGCTTCTACGATCTGCTCGACAGCGTCTTCGCCACAGGCGAACCCTATGAAGGGCGCGAGAGCGCGGCCCAGCTGCAGCGTAAGCCCGATGGGCTGCTCGAAACCGTCTATCTCAACTTCATCTATCAACCGATCCGCGACGACGCGGGCGCGGTGGTGGGCATCTTCGTGCAGGGTCACGACATCACCGAGAACGTCCTGGCCGCCCAGCGCCAGAAGTTGATGATCGACGAACTGAATCATCGCGTGAAGAACACCTTGGCCACGGTGCAATCGATCGCCATCCAGACGGCCCGTTCCAACACCGACCCGGCCAGCTTCGCCGAGACCTTCCAGTCCCGGATCATGGCCCTGTCGCATACGCACAACCTGCTGACCCAAAGCCATTGGGAAGGCGCCGATCTGCGCGCCATTCTGGAGCACGAGACAGAGGCCTATGGACCGACCCGGATCAGCCTCAACGGCCCGCCGATTTCTCTCGAACCTGCTATCGTCCTGTCGCTCGGCATGATTTTCCATGAACTCGCGACGAACGCCGCCAAATATGGCGCGTTACATACGCCGGACGGCCGAATTCTCATCGACTGGGGATTGGCCGACCAGAGACACCGAAAGCTGAAGTTGAGCTGGCGCGAAATCGGCGGCCCCAAGGTTGCGGTTCCGGCCAGGAAGGGTTTTGGCAGCCGCTTGATTGAGCGAAACATTCGCCATGATCTGGCGGGCGAGATCGATCTGGTCTACGCCCCCGAAGGATTGATCGCGGAACTGACAGTTCCATTGGACAGGACCGCCGCACAATGACCCAGCCCCTCACCGGCCGCCGCGTGCTTGTCGTCGAAGACGAGTCACTCGTCGCCATGCTCCTGGAAACGATCCTGGAGGACATGGAGTGCGTGCCGATCGGCCCCGCGTCCAATGTGGACGAAGGTCAGAAGCTGGCGCGCGAGACGGAGAATCTCGACGCCGCCCTGCTGGACGTCAATGTCGCCGGTCGTCAGGTCTTCCCCGTCGCCGAGGCGCTGAAGGAACGCGGTGTGCCGTTCGTCTTTTCGACCGGCTACGGCGAAGGCGGTCTGCCCGACGAATGGCGCGGCCAGCCCACGATCCAAAAGCCGTTCACAGAAGTCGCCATCCGCGACGCCCTGATGAAGGCCATGGGCGTGAACCAAGCCTGAGGCCTAGCTCGGCATTCGCCGCGGCGCGAACCATCCGTCATCGGTATTCTGCACGGACCCTGCGACGGCCAGCACCTTTAGCGTATGTGTAATCAGCCGCTTCGCACGCGGCCGACTGCCCTCGAACTCGTCCATCAACTCGGTCGGCGACATCGGAACCCCCTGTCGGCGCAGGATTGAGAGCAGGCTGGACGCCAGGACGCCCGGTTGTTCGGGAAACAGGGCCTTCTGCCCCGATGTCGGTAGAAGAGGCTGCGCCGGTCTTGCAGTCCCTTGGCGCACCTTGCCGGTTTGATGGTCCGGTCGCAGGAAGTGGATGTCGCCCTGCGCCTCCTGCTCCGCCCTGGCCTGGTTCAGCTGGATCAGGCGCTCGACGATCTGCCTGTCCGCCAGGTCGTCAGGCCAGCCATAGGCCTTGGCGACCAGCCGATCGAGGCGCTGATGCAGATGGTCGATGATGCCGACGCGCCCTTGGTCATAGATCGCACGTTCAGCGTCCGACACGTGATCGCCCAGGCCTATCCTGGCTCTGGCGTTGTAAAGGCCGGTCATCGTCAAGGCATCGCTGTCGCGCAGGACGTCAGCTCTCACGGCATCGAGTTCTTCGGCCAGGACGCCGATCTCTGCCGCCAAGGCGGCGCCTGCGTCCGGAAATGGAAAGGTGTCGAAACAGGCGCCTTTCACATAGACGGCCTCGCGTTCGTATTCGCCGATGCGGCCGGCGTTGGCGGCGAACCATGCGCGATGCTGGCGCGAAGACAAGACGCCCAACACGAACGGATCATCGCTGGCGATCGCCACCAGCTTGTTGTCCGGCAAGGTGGCGGCATCCATGAATCGAAACCAGCGATGTTTGGCGGTTTCTATGGTGACGATAAAGCGGCTCAATCCCTCCAGGGCGTCGCGCAGATCACGACGCGGCTCTCCGAAGATCCACCAGTTGTCGCGATAGGCCGCTCGGTTGTTGCGATCCCGATCCGGCTTCACCGTCTCCAGAAGATGCTGGAACAGCAGCGGATGCCGACGACGCGCCTCGCCTTCGTCCCAGCCAAAGAAATCAATGACCTGCAGCCCGCGTGATCGATCCGCCAGATCTCGGCCATTCCGATAGTCGCGAACCGGCGACGGCGCCTGCGGGTCTGAGCCGGACAGGAGGCGTTTGGCCTTCTCTGACGTGACCTGAAACCCCGAGCCCATCAGCTGCACGCCGCGATAGGCCAGCACGGCGTTGGCCTTAAGCTGTCGAACGCGGGTCAATCGACTGTCCAGCATCAGGTCCGCGCCGATGTCGCCGTGACGCTCCTCGAACGTCGTGGCATCCGCATCCTTGACCCTCAGCCATCGTCCCTGTCCGTCCGGCTCGCCCCGCTCGGCGACCGACATGGCGATCCTGACGTCAGCGCATCCCACGCCCCTGGCCCACGGATGGTCCGCGATGGCGAAGACGATCCTGATCGGCGGCCGTTTGGCCAGATGATGTTCGATCACGCGTCGCGAGAAGGTCTGGGTGATCGAATTGGTGGTGATGAACCCAAAGCGCCGCAACCGCGTATCTGGCTCGATCAGGATTTCCGCCGCCCGATCCCACCAGGCCATGACCAGGTCTGCCGAAAGAAATCGACCGCCCCGGATCGCTGCAAGGGCATCGACGTAGCCGTCGCCCAACTCTCGTCTCAGGCCTTTGCCGCCAATGAACGGCGGATTGCCGACGATGAATTCAACGTCCGGCCAAGGTGTGGGGCGCGGGTCGATATAGCGAACTCGCTCTCGCTCGGCCTGATCACGTCCATGGACCATCTCGACGCGCGAGAACTCCAGCAGGGCGTCGGCCTGTCGGATGGTTCGAAAGTTCTTGAGGATGGGCTCCGACGGCATCGGCGCGCCGGATATGCGGAAGTGCCACTGAAGATGGCCGATCCACATGACCATCTCGGCGATCCAGGCGGCGTTGGCGTTCTTTTCTATGCCATAGAATTGCTCGGGGCTGACCACCCGCCCGTCGAAAGCCAGCACGCCCTGATGCTCGCCCATCTCTCCCAGCGCGCTGAAGATTTCCTCTTCCAGCTCCTTCATCATCCGCATGGCGACATAGAGAAAATTGCCCGTGCCACAGGCGGGATCCAGCACGCGCGTCTTGCACAGTTGATCATGAAACGCGTGCAGGGCGACGCGCCTTGGCGACGTCGCCCTGCATGAACTCCGCAACGGCTTCGCCCTCCACCGCCTCCCAATCCGCGCGCAGCGGTTCCATGATCGTCGGCGCGATCAGGCGCTCGACATAGGCGCGAGGCGTGTAATGCGCGCCCAGTTCGGCCCGCTCAGCCGGGTCTAGCGCCTGCTCCAGCAGGGTTCCGAAGATGGCTGGCTCGACGTCGGTCCAGTCGCTCTTCGCCGCAGCGATCAGGGCCTCCAACTCGCCTTCCTCGATGGGCAGCGTCTCGACCGTGCTGTAGAGGCCTCCGTTGAACCGGCGGATGTGTTGGCGGGTGGCGACGCAATAGCCGCCCCGATCCATCGCCACGAACAAGGACCGCGCGCCCTGGTGGAAGCGCTCCGCCTCCCCGCGATAGCTTTCGAGCAAGCTCAGAAAGCTGCGCCGCTCGATCAGTCCGACGCTGTCCGCAAACATGGCGAAGATGCATTGCATCACGAAACGCGCGGTCTTGCTCGCCTGCGCGGCGCGATCGACTGGCCCAAGCCCGACCTGTCGCCGACCGTTGATCGACTTTACCAACCAGGCCAGAGACTTTGCGATTTCCGTCGTCACCGCCGCCGACCGGGCGGCCGGATCGAGCGACATCGGATCCGTCCAGACCCGGCGCAGCCGCTCTCTAACCTCAGGCGAGCGCAGCTGGTCTAGCGTGATCCGATAGCCCGCCCGATCTGGAAACGGCGCATAGATCTTGCCTTGCCTCGCAAAGTCCGACCACAGCTCAATCGACCGTCCGACATCCACCGTGATCAGAAACGGCGGCCATTCGGCCAAGGCCTTGGCGTAGTTTTCAGCCTGCCGCTTGGCGACCCGCATGACGCGATCGAGCGCCTCCATCGACGGCGCATGCGCCTTTCCGGCGGACTTGCCCAATAAAGCCAGTTGCGCGGCGGGGTCCAGCGGACCTCCGTCGCGGCGTTTGCGCGACTGTTTGGCTTCCAGGACGAAACAGTCCCGTTTGGCGCAATCGATCCAGCCCGCCGTCGTCTGCCCATTGTCGTGATGAAAGCGGATCGGCCGCTCGAAGCAATAATCCAGATCGCCCGCACGCTCGTCATCCGGCGCGGGGGCGCCGATCAGGCGGCAGAGCTGGATGATGAAGGTCTGATAGTGAGCGCGTTCGCTGATCGGCGCAGCGGACCAATGTTTGATGAAGCCTTCGACATCGTCTGATTGTTCTGCGCCCATGCAGACAATCTATGGTTCGATTCCTGAACGCAATCTATACGTGTTTTCCGTCTCTGTATGCAGCGTCAAGCAAGGGCTTGCCCAGCCAGCAACAAAGCTCGGCCGGTCGCGAGATATCCCAGATCGCAAGGTCGGCCGCCTTTCCGGCTTCGAGCGTCCCAATCTCGGCCAGCACCCCAAGCGCCCGCGCCGCCTCTCGCGTCGCGCCGGCCAAGGCCTCTTCCGGCGTCAGGCGGAACTGGACACAGGCGAGGTTGAGCGCGGCGGTCATGGAAGCGACGGGCGATGTGCCGGGGTTGCAGTCGGTGGCGACGGCCATCCGCACGCCGTGGCGGCGCAGCAGATCGACCGGCGGCGCCTGGGTCTCGCGCAGCATCAAATAGGCGCCGGGCAACAGGACGGCGACCACGCCGGCTGCGGCCATGGCGGCGACGCCTTCCTCGGTCGTATGTTCGATGTGATCGGCGGACAAAGCCTGATAGCGCGCCGCCAGCGCCGCACCGCCGCCGTTCGACAATTGATCGGCGTGCAGTTTGACCGGTAGCCCCAGCGCGCGCGCCTTGTCGAACAGGCGCGACACTTCTGCGGTCGAGAAGGCGATGGGCTCGCAATAGGCGTCGACCGCATCGACCAGGCCTTCGGCATGGGCGACAGGCAGGATGTGGTCGATGGCCAGGTCGACATAGGCGGCCCGGTCGTCGCGATATTCAGGCGGCACGGCATGCAGCCCCAGATAGCTGGTGCGCACCCGCACGCCGCCCTCGAGCCCGATCCGACGCGCGACACGCAGCATCTTCAGCTCGGTCTCAAGGTCCAGACCATAGCCGGACTTGATCTCGACGGTGGTGACACCCGTCGCCTTTAGCCCCGCCAGACGCGTCATAGCGGAAGCGAACAGGTCATCCTCCGACGCGGCGCGCGTGGCCTTCACGGAGGAGACGATACCGCCGCCGGCCCGCGCGATCTCCTCATAGGTCGCGCCGCCCAGCCGCTGTTCGAACTCGGCCGAACGGTCCCCGCCGAATGCCAGATGGGTGTGGCAGTCTATCAGGCCAGGCGTGATCCAGTGGCCGTCCAGCCGCTGGGTTTCAGCTGCCTCTACGGCCGGCAGGTCAGCGCGCGGTCCCACCCAGGCAATGCGGCCATCGGCGACGACCACGGCGGCGTCCTGTATCGCGCCATAAGGAACCTGTCCCTCGACCATGGTGGCGACATGGCAGTCGATCAGCAGACGGTCGGCCTTCATCGGCGAGGCTCCTTTGCCAAAACGGGTGAACGGGCTGACGAGAAGCGCGCCACCAGATCGTAGCGGTCGCCGGGGAAGGTCTGCCACACCCGCGTTACCCCCTGCCCGTCCCGCCATGTCCGCCGCTCGACGCATAGGCAGGCGGCGCCGGGCTTGAGTTCCAGTAGGCGGGCAGCGCGGGCGTCCGCCGCGATCGCTGAGATGCGGTTCTCAGCCTCGGTCCAGGGCGCCGAGTCCAGCAGCCAGCTTCCCGGCGGAACCGTATGAAAATCGACATCTATGGCTTGAGGCGCTGCGCCGAGCGCGATGAGTCTGTGTTCCAAGGCCAGGGGTGTGCCGTCGGCGCTGTGCAGACAGGTCAGATCCAGCAGAAGACCACCCGACGCCAGTTCGACTTCGTCCTCGCCGTCCGGCTCGCGTTCGATCCGCTCCAGCAGGACGTAGCCGTAAGCCTGCCCGCGCTCGATCACCTCGGCCCGCAGATCGGGAATAGCCAGGACGGCGGCGTGGGCCTTGGGCTGGGCGACGAAGGTGCCGGCGCGACGCCGACGCGTCACCAGCCCCCGCCCCGCCAGTTCCGAAATGGCCTTGGACACCGTCATGCGTGAACAGCCGTAGCGTTCGGTCAGCTCATGCTCGAACGGAATGCGGTCGCCGGGCGACAGCTCGCCGGACAGGATAAGCCCCTCCAGATCGGCGTAGATGCGGCGATGAAGGCTCACCCCAACACCGCCGACAAGGCCTTGCGATAGCGCGCCTCTATGGCGTCCCGCGCGATATGGCGGCCGTTTTTCACGACCTCCTGCCCCGCGCGCCACACCGAACGGATCGAGCCCTTCGGCGCGCCGAAGATCCAGCTGTCGAGCACCGCATCGCCCGACCGTCCGGCGCAGGCGATGGCGCTCGTATCCAGCGACACGATGTCCGCCGACGCACCGGCGCTTAGACCCGACGCCGCGCCCGTCGCCTGGACGCCGCCCGCCAACGCGCGATCGAACAAGGCGCGGCCCGTCGAGCGTTCAGGATCCGCCATGACCGCGCGACCGCGCAGCGCCAGCCGCTGACTGTATTCCAGCATTCGCAGTTCCTCTGCGACGCCGATCTGCACGTTGGAATCGGTCCCGATGCCGAACCGCCCGCCGGCGCGTGTGAAATCGACCGCCGGGAAGACGCCGTCGCCCAGATTGGCCTCGGTGATCGGGCACAGGCCGACGACGGCGCCGCGCGCGACGACGCCGCGCCACTCGGCCTCAGTCACATGGGTGGAGTGGATCAGGCACCAGCGCGGATCGACCGGCGCATTGGCAAGCAGCCATTCGACCGGCCGCGCGCCTGACCACGCCAGGCAGTCCGCGACCTCCTTGGTCTGTTCGGCGACATGGATATGGATTGGACCGTCGCCCGCCAGCGCAGGTATGGCCGTCAGTCCATCAGGGCTGACGGCGCGCAGGCTGTGCGGCGCGACCCCGACCACGGCGTCGGGCAGATCGTCCGTCAGGGTCCGGCATCGCGACACCAGATCGGCGAAACCGTCCAGATCGTTGATGAAGCGCCGCTGTCCATGCGCCGGCGGCTGACCGCCGAACCCGGCATGGGCGTAGAAGACCGGCAGCAGGGTCAGGGCGATGCCCGTCGCCTGCGCCGCCGCCACGATCCGCGCCGCGACCTCGGCCAGATCCGAGTAGGCCGCACCCGATGGGTCGTTGTGCAGATAATGGAACTCGGCGACGCGGGTGAAGCCGCCCTCCAGCATTTCCATGAAGGCCAGAGCGGTGATGGCCTCGATCTCTTCCGGCCCGCCCCGATCAAGGAAGCGATACATCAGCTCGCGCCACGTCCAGAAGTCGTCGTCCGAAGGCCCCCGCGCCTCTGTCAGGCCCGCCATGGCGCGCTGAAAGGCGTGGCTGTGGACATTGGCGACGCCCGGCAAGGCAACGCCACCGCCCCCTTCGTCTGCCGGGCCACGCGCCACGCCGGTTTCCAGACTGACGATCCGCCCGCCCGCGATGCCGATGCGGACATCGCGCGCCCAGCCGTCCGGCAAGAGGGCCGCTTCGAACCAGAGGGTGCGATCCACAGGCTGCGGCTGAAGGGTCACTGGACAGTTCCGTGTCGTTGCGATCAATATGTCTAGACATACCACGATGGATCGATTTGGCGAGGGAGGCCGAACGGATGCAGGACTGGCTGACCGTCCACGAAGGTTCGGCGCCGCTGGTGATCGGCCTGCCGCACACGGGCACTGACATTCCGGCTGCCATCGAGGCGCGGATGACCTCGCCTTGGCTGGCCCGCAAGGATGCGGACTGGTGGGTGGATCGGCTGTACGACTTCGCGATTGACATGGGCGCGACCCTGGTGCGAACGGGCATGTCACGCAGCGTCATCGACGTGAATCGCGATCCGTCTGGCGTCTCGCTCTATCCCGGCATGACCACGACCGGCCTGTGCCCGACCGAAACCTTCGACGGGGAGCCGCTGTATCGCGCAGGTCAGGAGCCCGACGCGGCCGAAACGGAGCAGCGCCGCGCGATCTGGTTCGATCCCTATCACGCCGCCCTGCAGGGCCAGTTGGAGCGACTGCGCAGACAAGGTCCGGTCGTCCTCTACGACGCCCATTCGATCCGGTCTGTCGTGCCGCGCCTGTTCGAGGGCGAACTGCCTCAATTCAACATCGGCGACAACGACGGCGCCACCTGCGCCGCCGAGCTGACGCAGGCTGTCGAAGAAGCCTGTGCGGTCAGCGGCGACAGCGTCGTCGTCAACGGCCGCTTCAAGGGCGGCTGGACCACGCGACACTACGGCCGTCCCGAGGCCGGTCTTCACGCCATCCAGATGGAACTGGCGGACCGGGGCTATATCCTCGATCCCACCGGCCCGGTGTCGCCCGACAACTGGCCCAGCCCCTACCAGCCGGACCGCGCCGAGCCGATGCGCGCCCATCTGCGCCGCGTCCTGACCGCCTGCATCGCCTTCGCCGAGAGCCAACGATGAACACGCCCAACGCCCGGATCGTCCGCAGCCCGCGCGGACCGGAAAAGACCGCCAAGACCTGGGCCGCCGAGGCGGCCATGCGCATGCTGATGAACAACCTCGATCCAGAGGTGGCCGAGCGGCCCCACGACCTCGTCGTCTATGGCGGCATCGGCAAGGCGGCGCGAGATTGGGCGGCCTTCGACAGAATCGTCCAGACCCTGCAGACGCTTGAGGCCGACGAGACCCTGCTGGTTCAATCCGGCAAGCCGGTGGGCGTCTTCCGCACCCATGCCGACGCCCCGCGCGTGCTGATCGCCAACTCCAATCTGGTGCCGAAATGGGCGACCTGGGAGCATTTCAACGAGCTCGATCGCAAGGGCCTGGCCATGTATGGCCAGATGACCGCCGGCTCGTGGATCTACATCGGCACCCAGGGCATCGTCCAAGGCACCTATGAGACTTTCATGGAGGCGGGCCGCCAGCACTATGGCGGCGACTGGTCGGGCAAATGGATCCTGACCGCAGGTCTTGGCGGCATGGGCGGGGCCCAACCTCTGGCCGCGACCATGGCGGGCGCGTCCTGCATCACGATCGAATGCCAACGCAGCCGCATCGAGTTCCGTCTGCGGACGCGCTACGTCGACGTCATGGCCGAAACCCTGGACGAGGCCCTGGCGCTCCTGGAGCAATCGTTCAGGGACAGAAAACCCTTGTCGATCGGCCTGTTGGGGAATGCAGCCGATCTGTTGCCTGAAATGGTCCGACGCGGCGTACGTCCCGATCTGGTCACCGACCAGACCAGCGCGCACGATCTGATCAACGGCTATCTCCCCTCGGGTTGGACAGTCGCGGAGTGGGAAGACAAGCGCGTTAGCGATCCAAACAGCGTCGCCGCCGCTGCGCGCGCCTCCATCGTCGCTCATGTGAAGGCCATGCTGGACTTCCAGGCGATGGGCGTGCCGACCACCGACTATGGCAACAACATCCGTCAGGTCGCCTTCGACGCGGGCGTCACGAACGCCTTCGAGTTCCCCGGCTTCGTGCCCGCCTACATCCGCCCGCTGTTCTGCCGGGGGATCGGTCCGTTCCGCTGGGCGGCCCTGACCGGCGATCCGGAAGATATCAGAAAGACAGACGCGGCCATGAAGCGGCTGTTCCCCAACAACGCGGGTCTGCATCGCTGGCTCGACATGGCGGGTGAACGCATTGCTTTTCAGGGACTTCCGGCCCGCATCTGCTGGATCGGATTGGGTGATCGCCACCGCGCCGGCCTGATGTTCAACGACATGGTGGGGTCGGGCGAACTGTCGGGGCCCATCGTCATCGGCCGCGATCATCTGGACAGCGGCTCGGTCGCCAGCCCGAACCGCGAGACCGAGGCCATGATGGACGGATCGGATGCCGTTTCCGATTGGCCTCTGCTGAACGCCCTGCTGAACACGGCCTCGGGCGCCAGCTGGGTGTCGCTGCACCACGGTGGCGGCGTCGGCATGGGCTATTCCCAGCACTCGGGCGTCGTCATCGTCGCGGACGGGACGCCGGAGGCCGCCCAACGGCTTGAGCGGGTGCTGTGGAACGACCCCGCCACGGGCGTCATGCGTCACGCCGACGCCGGCTATGAGATCGCCCGTTCGGCCGCGCGCGAGCATGAACTGAACCTTCCGAGTCTGAAAGCCTGAACCATGACCGCGATCACCCTCGGCCAATCGCCGCTCACCCTGGCGCAGCTTCGTGCGGTGCTGGAGGGCGCCGTGACCGTCTCATTGACGCCCGACGCCTGGGCCGATGTGGACAAGGGCGCAGCGACCATCGCCGCCATCGTGGCCGAGGGGCGCACCGTCTATGGCGTCAACACCGGCTTCGGCCTGCTGGCCAACACCTCCATCGCGCCTGAAGACCTGGAGACGCTGCAGCGTAATCTGGTTCTCAGCCACGCCTGCGGGGTCGGGCCGCTGCTGCCGGATGCGGTGACCCGTCTTCTGATGGTGCTGAAGATCGCCAGTCTGTCGCGCGGCGCCTCGGGCGTTCGGCGCGAAACGCTGGAGGCCCTGATCGCCCTGGTCAACGCCGACATCCTGCCCTGCATTCCATCCAAGGGATCGGTCGGCGCCTCGGGCGACCTAGCGCCGCTGGCTCATATGTCCTGCGTCCTGATCGGCGTGGGCGAGGCGCGGCTGAACGGCGAGACGTTGGAGGCCGAAGCGGCTCTGGCGAAGGTCGGCCTGACGCCGCTCACGCTCGGCCCGAAGGAAGGCCTGGCCCTCCTGAACGGCACTCAATGTTCAACGGCGCTGGCGCTGGCTGGCCTGTTCGCGGCCGAGGCGGCGTTCGCCGCCGGGATCGCCGCCGGGGCCTTGTCGGTCGACGCGCTGAAGGGGTCCGACGCGCCCTTCGACCATCGCATCCACGCCCTGCGCGGCCAGCCAGGCCAGATCGCCGTCGCCGCCCGCCTGCGCGAGCTGATGGCGGGCTCCGCCATCCGCGACAGTCACCGCGACGACTGCTCCAAGGTCCAGGACCCTTACTCCCTGCGCTGCCAGCCCCAGGTCATGGGCGCAGTCCTCGATGTCCTGACCAGCGCCGCCGCCACGCTGGCGCGCGAGGCCAATGCCGTGACCGACAATCCGTTGGTCTTCATCGAGGATGGCGACGTCATATCGGGCGGCAACTTCCACGCCGAACCCGTTGCTTTCGCTGCCGATCAGATCGCCATGGCTCTGTGCGAGATCGGCAATATCTCCGAACGCCGCACCTCGATCCTGGTCGATCCCAAGATGAGCGAACTTCCGGCCTTCCTGGTCAAGGAAAGCGGCCTGAACTCCGGCTTCATGATCGCCCAGGTGACGGCCGCGGCCCTGATCGCCGAGAACCGCATGGTCGCTCATCCGTGCAGCGTGGACACCGTGCCGACCAGCGCCAATCAGGAAGATCACGTCAGCATGGCCACCCACGGCGCGCGTCGCCTGCTGGACATGGCCGAGAATACGGCGACGGTGGTCGGCATCGAGCTTCTGGCGGCGGCGCAGGGACTGGAGTTCCATCGACCGCTCACCAGCTCGCCGGCGCTGGAACAGGTTTTCGCCATCGTCCGCGAAGCCGCCGCCCCCTATACGAGCGACCACTATTTCGCTCCGGACATCGCCCGCGCGACCGACGCCGTGCGCGCCGGTCGTTACCGGACCTTTGCAGCGGACCTGCTGCCGTCGGCCTGATCGGGCTCAGCCGCCGAGAACACCCAGGTGTTCGAGCAGGATGGCCGTGCCCAGACCGATCAGGGCCACTCCGCCGATGATCTCGGCCGTCTTGCCGAAGCGGGTGCCCACGGCCTTGCCAATCAGCATGCCGATGGTCGTCAACACGAAGGTGGTGAAGCCGATCGAGGCGGCGATCACCCAGATATTGGCCCCGATGAAGGCCAGCCCCACGCCGACGGCCGCAGCGTCGATGCTGGTGCCGATGGCCGTCGCGATCAGCGCCCAAGGGCCTGAACGGCGCGGCGCTTCGTTGTCCGCCTCGTGCGCCTTGACGCCCTCCCAGATCATCTTGCCTCCGACGATCAGCAGCAAGGTGAAGGCGATCCAGTGATCCACCTTCTCGACCAGGCCGGCGGCGATGATGCCCAGCCCCCAGCCGATCAGGGGGGTGATCGCCTCGATCACGCCGAAGACCAGACCGGCCTTGACGGCGTCCTTTACGGCAGGTCGATGCGACGCCCCGCGTCCGACGGCGGCCGCAAAAGCGTCCGTGGACATGCTGAGCGAGAGAATGGCGATGGCGCCTGGGGTCATGAAACAGCACTCGACCGGACGCGTCACAGCGGTCCTGCACCGGCCGGTCGCGGCGTCAGGACACGCTGGTCTCGCTAGGCGGTGGTTCCGCTGATCGCGCCACGCGCCGAAGCGCGAGTATGTTGACGCGATCCCGACGACGAACGCCGGAAGCTACTCCCCAACAGGAGGCGGCTCTCTACACGCGGCGTCCCGCGCTTGGCAACCGTGCAGCTCGATCCAAAGGGACGAAGGCGCGCGCCTGGCGCCTACTTCGGATTCATGATCATCGGCGGATTCTCGGGCGACGGAGTGTTCGCGCTGGCAGGCTGACGCGCGACCGTCAGGGCATAGGCGCCCATCTGATTGGGCCCATAGGCGCGGGCGCGCACGACGTACCAGCCGTCGTCCGGGGCGGTCCAATCCAGCTTGGCGTGCGCGTCGGACAGGCCGTCGTCATCGGTGGCCAGGCTGGTGAAATCGCCATCCTCGTCCTGCTTGCCCAGGTCGATGAAGGAGTCGAAGGCGTTCGACACCATCGTCAGACGTAGCTTCTCGTCCTTCTTGGCCTGGAAGCGGTAGGCGTCGAAGAAGGCGCCTTCGTTGCTGAGCGCGGCGCTGTTCGACAGGGTTCCGCGCACGGTCGATCCGATCAGCAGGCTGCCGGGCTTGGGCTCTGGCCCGCGATCCAGCAACTCCAGCGAATAGAGGCCCTTGCCTTCCGCATCCAGCGGCATGGCGCGGACGACATAGTTGCCATCCGACGGCAGGGTGAAATTCAGCCTCGAGTCCGTGCCCTCAGCCAGGCCATCGTCATCGCTGGCCAGGGCCTCGAACTCACCGTCGGCCTTACCGATCTCCAGATAGGCGTCGAAATCGCCGGACCGCAAGATCGCCTGGACGCGCTGCCCCTCGGTTCCGGAAATGACGTAGGCGTCATAGTGTTTGCCGTCGTCCGCCTGGGGGTCGTCATCCGCGATCTCGCCCTCGACCTTTTGCCCGAGGCTCGCCGTGGTCGGCGGAGGCGGCGGCGCGGTTTCGGTGAGCTTCAGCGTATAGTCGCCCTCGGCCTCGTCGCTGAACCCGCGCGCCTCGATGATGTAGTCGCCATCGGCATCCAAGGTGCGCGCGATGCGGGCGTCGGTGCCCGAGCCGGCGCCGTCATCATCCTCCGCCAGGACAGTATCGTCCGATGCGCGACGAAGCATCAGGTAGGCGTCGAAGTCGCTCGACTTCATCTCGATGGCCACGCGCTGACCGTTCGTTCCGGTAAAGCGATAGGTCTCCGCGCGCTGGCCGCCGTCGTTCGTGGCGCTGTCCGAGCCCAGTTCGCCCTTGATCTCGTCACCGATCGCGATGGGCTTTGACGGCGGCGCGGGCGGCGCTTCGGACAGACCCAGTTCGTAGCGACCCAGCCCATCTTCCAGCGCCGTCGCGCGGATCACATATTCGCCTGCGGTCGGCGCCGTGAAGGTCAGCCGCGAATTTAGCCCACCGCCGGGCGCATCGTCGTTCGAACTGATCTCGACGAAATCGGGACCGTTCATCCGCCCCACCCGCACCAGGGGATCGAAGGCCTCGGAGTCCAGCGTCACCACAAACCGATCGCCGGCATTGGCGCGGAAGGCGTAGGCGTCATAGCGCCCCCCGTCTTCCTGCTCAGGATCGCGAGCCGTCAGTTCGCCGCTCTGGGTCGCCCCAACGCGAATGCCGCTGGGTCGCGGCGCACGTGGGGGCGCCGGACGTTCCTGCAACGACAGCTGATAGTCGCCGCCGTCCAGTCCGCTCAACGTCCGGGCTCTCAGAACATAGGTCCCCGCCTGCTCCGGCGTGAAGCGCAGCCGCGCATTCGTGTCGTCGCCGAATCCGTCGTCGTCGGACGCCAGCGGCTCGCCCGCTGCGCCGTCGGCATAAATCTCCAGATAGGCGTCGAAAGCGTCCGATCTCAGCGTGGCTTCCAGCCTTTGACCCGCCCGCACCTCGAAGCGATAGTCGTCATAGCGATATTCGTCCGCCGACGCCTTGGCGTCGCCATCACTAAGGGCGCCGTTCACATTGGCGCCGATGCGCAGCGGCTGCGCGTCCTGGGCCACGGCCGGCGCGACCGCCCACAACAGGGCCAGGGTGCTGACAGCGGCGGCGAGCGACGGACGGTTCATGAATTCCTCCAGCATAGGCTGCGGATCATAGACGCCGAACCGTGACGGCTGTAAATCGCCGCCATCCTGATTTCCCGCCAGACGGAGCTGCCATGTCGGCCCAACCCACGCCTGCGACCCTGATCGACGGCAAGGCCTTCTCGGCCGCCCTGGTGGACCGCGTCGGCGCAGCCGTCGCCCGGCTGGAAGCCGCGCACGGCGTCAAACCCGGCCTGGCCGTCGTCATCGTCGGCGAGGATCCGGCCAGCCAGATTTACGTCCGCAACAAGGGTGAGACGACGCTGCGCGCCGGCATGCGCTCCGACACCCACCGCCTGGCCGAATCGACCCGGCAGGACGAGCTGCTGGCCCTGATCGCCCAGCTGAACGCGGATGCCGGCATCCACGGCATCCTGGTGCAATTGCCCCTGCCCGCTCACATCGACGCGACGGTGGTTCTGGACGCCATTTCGCCAAACAAGGATGTGGACGGCTTTCACGTCGTGAACGCCGGTCGTCTGGCCGTCGGCCTGCCGGGTCTGGTCCCCTGCACGCCCCTGGGCTGTCTGATGCTGCTGAAGGATCAGCTCGGCGATCTGTCGGGCCTGAACGCCGTCATCGTCGGCCGTTCCAACATCGTCGGCAAACCGATGGCGCAACTGCTGTTGGGCGAAAGCTGCACAGTCAGCATCGCCCATTCGCGCACGCGGGACCTGCCCGACGTCTGCCGTCGCGCCGACATTCTGGTCGCCGCCGTCGGTCGGCCCGAAATGATCAAGGGCGACTGGATCAAGCCGGGCGCGACCGTCATCGACGTCGGCATCAACCGCGTCCCCTCGGCCGATCCCGTCAAGGCCGCCGAGGGCAAGACCCGCGTCGTCGGCGACGTGGCCTTCAAGGAAGCGGTCGAGGTCGCCGGCCACATCACCCCGGTGCCGGGCGGCGTCGGCCCCATGACCATCGCCTGTCTGTTGGCCAACACCTATTCGGCCGCCTGCCGCCTCAACAATATCCAACCGGAGCCATTGGGCGCTTGATGCATTCATTGGGCCGGTGAATAGTCCCGCTCCACGGCGCTATCGCCGAACGGGAGATGTCATGGTCCGCCTCAACGCTCGCGCCGTCGCTCTGACCGGCGCTCTTATGATCGTCCCCGCCGTGGCGGGCTGCGGCTACAACACCATTCCGACCAAGCAGGAGCGCGCCGAGGCCGCCTGGGCCGATGTGCAGAGCCAGTATCAGCGCCGCGCCGACCTGATTCCCAACCTGGTCGCGACCGTTCAAGGCGCCGCGATCCAGGAACGCACCACCCTGACGGACGTCATCAACGCCCGCGCCCGCGCCACCTCAGTCAACGTCTCGGCCGACGACCTCGATAATCCGCAGGCCTTCCAGCAGTATCAGGAGGCCCAGGGCCAGCTGTCCGGCGCCCTGTCGCGCCTGCTGGTGACGGTCGAAGCCTATCCGCAACTTCAGGCCAACCAGAACTTCCTGACCCTGCAGTCCCAGCTGGAAGGCACCGAAAACCGCATCCAGATCGCGCGCCGCGACTACAATGAGGCTGTTCGCGACTACAACACCACCCTACGCACCTTCCCGCAGGTGATCTGGGCCAAGACCCTGCACGGCGGGTCGCAGCCGATGCAGTTGTTCACCGCCACCGCCGCCGCCCAGTCGGCGCCGCAAGTCAACTTCAACCTGAACGCCCCGCCCGCCAACGCCTCGGCGCCCGGCGGTGGCGCGCCGGCCGTGGCGCCGGGCGCGACGCCGCCCGCCCAGTGACGAGCCTTCAAGCGTCGACGCGACGGTCAACGGGCGTCGCCGCCCTCCTCTTCGGCCTGTTCATCGCGCTGTTGCTCGTCCTTCCGACGGCGGCGCAGAGCAAGATCGACTTCCCGCCGCTGACCGGCCGCGTGGTCGATCAGGCCAATCTGCTCGATCCGGCGACCGAACAGGCGCTGACAGAGAAGCTGGCGGCGCTGGAAGCCAGTTCGACCGACCAGTTGGTCGTCGTGACGGTCAATAGCCTTCAGGACCAGGAGATCGAGGACTACGGCTATCAGCTGGGTCGCGCCTGGGGCATCGGTCAGAAGGACAACGACAACGGCGCCCTGCTGATCGTCGCGCCGAACGAACGCAAGGTGCGTATTGAGGTCGGCTATGGGCTGGAGCCCATCCTGACCGACGCCTTCTCGTCTCAGGTCATCCGCAACGACATCCTGCCGTCCTTCCGCGACGGCGACTACCAGGCCGGCGTGATCAAGGGCGTCGACGCCCTGATCGCCCAGTTGTCGCTCGATCCGGCAGAGGCGCAAGCGCGCGCTCAGGCGGCGGCGGTCGAGCAGGCCGACACCAAGGGCGAATCCATCATTCCGCTGGTCGTCATCGCCGGCCTCTTCCTGTTCATCTTCTTGATCGCCATGCGGTCCGGGCGCGGACGACGCAGCAATGTCAGCTCGGTTCTGCTGTGGGCGGCATCCGAGGCGTTGCGGAACTACGGCAGAGGCGGCGGCGGTTGGGGCGGCGGCGGATTTGGCGGCGGTGGCGGGTTCGGCGGCGGCGGCGGCAGTTTCGGCGGCGGCGGGGCCTCGGGGGGATGGTGATGCAGATCACGGACAACGACCGCACCCGCATCGCCGAAGCCATAGCGGCGGCCGAGCGTCAGACGTCGGGTGAAATCTTCTGCGTCGTCGCACGTCGGGTCTCGACCTATGTGGACGTCAGCCTGGCCTGGGCGGCGGCGATGGCGCTTGTGGCCCCCATCGTCTTCGTTCCGTTCGTGCTGGACCTTCGCTGGCCCGGCGACGGCTGGGAGGCGGCCCATCAGGCCGCGCAGGACGCCACGACAGCGCAGGCCCTGGGCCTCTACGCCCTGTCGCAGGCCGTCGTCTTCGTCGGCGTCTTTCTGTTGACTCGTATCCCGGCCGTGCGCCGTCTCGTGACGCCGGCCGGCGTCAGGCGCGGCCGCGTCAGGGAGGCGGCCTTGCAGCAGTTCCTGGCGCACGGCGTCCATGTCACGCAGGAGCGCACGGGCGTTCTGATCTTCGCGGCCCTCGACGAACATCAGGTCGAACTGATCGCCGACGAAAGCATCTACGCCAAGGTCGACGAGGACGCCTGGGCCCAGGCCGTCGCCGTCCTGACCCGCGAACTGCGCGCCGAACGCCCGGTCGAAGGCTTTGCCGCCGCCATCGGTCTGTGCGGAGAGGTTCTGGCCCGCCACTTTCCGCCGCGCGCCGACAACCCCAATGAGTTGCCCGATCATCTGATCCTGCTCTGATCGTCGCATCGGGGTCGCATTCGCGCGCCAGAAGGCCTAGCCCACGGTCATCGTTCAAACAGCCGCCAGCTCATGCCTCGCCTTCTCACCTATAATGTTCACCGCTGCGTCGGCACGGATCGTCGCCTGGACGTCGACCGGATCGTCGCCGTCATCGCCGAGTTCGAGCCGGACATCGTCTGCCTGCAGGAACTGGATGTGGGCCGCGCACGCACGGGCGGGGTCGATCAGGCCGAGGCGATCGCCGACGGTCTGGCCATGACCTCTCGCTTTCACCCGGCGATGCGGGTCGAGGCCGAACAGTACGGCGACGCCATTCTGACCTCTCACCCCGAACGGCTCGTCCGCGCCGACGCCTTGCCGACCGTCACCGGCATTCCGGGATTGGAACCGCGCGGCGCGATCTGGTCGGAAATCGAGATCGACGGGACAGCCGTCAACGTCATGAACACCCACCTGGGTCTGGTGCCGCGCGAGCAGCGGCTTCAGGCCGCCGCGCTGGCCGGATCGGGCTGGGTCGGCGGATGCAAGGGCCCGACCCTGCTGGCGGGCGACTTCAACGCCACCTCGATCACCCGCCCCTATCAGACCCTGTGCCGCAGCCTGCAGGACTGCCAGCGTCAGTTGGGCCAGAAGCCCAGCGTAAAGACCTTCCCGTCGGCCTTCCCCGCCATTCGCATCGACCACTGTTTCGTCAGCCCGCATATCCGCATCCGCGCGGTGCGAACGGCCTTCTCGCCCCTGGCCCGGGTCGCTTCGGACCACCTGCCGCTGATCGTCGATTTCGAGGTCGTTCAACCCGGCGCGTGACCGCCCTCGGACGCCGGTCGCGTGCGCTGCGAACGCTTCAGACGCTTCCACGGCCGCCAGGCGTCGCTGGAAGACGTCGGGTCGCCCAACTGCCATTCGGCGAACATCCGCTGGATTCGCGTCGGCGGCTCCGAGCCCAGCGGCTTGAGCCGATCCGTCTCGAAGTTGCAGATCGCCTGCCCCACCGAGCCGAAAACGCCCTCGACCGCCGCATAGTCCTCCGTCGCGACGCCTAGCCAGTGCGCGATGGTCCGGTGGCGATGCGCCGTGATGAAGGCCCGACCGGCGGCGTCGACCGGCTCGGCGGCGATGTCGCATTCGGTATCCAGGCCCATCGACCGGTTGTTCAGATTGGTGGACCCGATCCTGAGCAGCCGATCATCGATGATGGTCACCTTGGCGTGGACGATGATCCGGTCGCCCTCTGCCGTCAGGGGCGCAAAGGCGAAGAAGCGGTTGTATTTGTCCGCCTGCTCCAGCCGGTGCAGCACCTCGGCCCGCGCCGTGTCCATGGTCATGCTGTCGAACCAGCTCGGGCTCTTTGCGGTCGAGATGACGATGACCTGCGGCCCCTCCACCTCGGCCAGCCGCTCGGCCAATGCGGCGGCGATAACCGGCGAGGTGAAATACTGGTTCTCGATATAGATCAGCCGCTTGGCGCGCCGGATTGATTCCAGGTGCAAGGCTTCGCTCTCGCGCACCTCGTGACGCCCCGACCATTTCGGCTCTGTGCGGGCAATGCCGACGGGCACGTCGGTCATCTGCACCGGCACGGCGTCGGGCCAGGGATCGTCGTCGACCTCGTCCGGAATGGTGCGCTCCCATGTCGCCTTGAACCAACGCTCGCGCGCCAGATCGCCCAGCGCACGCGCCGCAGGGCCGTCCATCACGCTCATCACCTCGTGGCGCGCCTTGCAGATGACGCCGCTGGGCAGGGCGCGGCGCGGATCGCCGTCCAGATGTTCGTCGGAATCCCAGCGATCGGTCGAGATGTCGCCGCCGCCGCAGAAGGCCACCTTGTCGTCGATGACCACCACCTTCTGGTGATGACAGGCGCCGATAGGTCCGGGCGAATCAAGCCGGAACTCCACCATCCGCTTACGGAACCAGCGCTGCGCCTTGTGCGGATAGAAGCCCTGCGACGCGGCGATCAGCAGCGGCGATTTCCAGATGAGCAATCGCACATCCAGATCCGGCTTCCTCTTGACCAGCATCCGCAACTGGCGACCGATTTCGGCCGACTTGTCGCCGGGCCGCGTCTCAGGGTCCAGATGGGTGCGCGGATCGAATTGCCATCCCAGCAGCACGATGGAGCGTTGCGCCTTATGGATCGCAGACGACAGGGCGTCGAAATAGGCTTCGTTTTCCATCAGCACGGAAAAGCGGTGCGCGACGGCGGACGTCCACAGGGCGGGCCCCGGCTCCAGCAGACTGCCTTCATAACTGTCGCCGGCTAAAGTCATGCGACCTATCTGTCTGATTCGCGTGACATGGTGTCGAAGCGCCTGCATCCTCCGTTTCACGCGCGTGTCCTTCGGTCAATCTTTTCAGGGCGGGATTGTGACGTTCGCCGATTTGGCGCATAAGGAGCGTAGCCATACAGGCTGTGAGGGAGGGTGGAGTGCAGGCGCTTGTCGAACTGATCGCTGGCTTCATCGCCCTGCTGGCCGCGGCCGTCCTGACCCAGTTCGGCGTCGACACGCACAAACCGAACCATCGCGATCGCGACGTGCGCCGCGTGGTCGAATGTCGCGATGCCGGCTCCAACACCACCCTGCTGTCCGAGTCCAAGCGCGACTGCTGATCGCTGCGGCGCTTTGCACGTCGCATGCCGGGGTTCATCGACAGGTTGCAGGCTGGAGTCGGTTTCGTCCGCACCAATCATGCTCTAGGGTTTCCTCGGCGCTGTCGGACGCCCGCGCAGAGATCGAGTTGTTGAGCTTATGAAGCCTCCCAAACGGCCGCCGCTGAAGCTGACCGATGACGAAGTCGTTGCGCCCATAGAGCTCTCGACGACGGACGAAACGCCGCCTGAAGAGTCGACGTCTGAACTCGAACCGATCCCCGAACCTGATTTCGAAATCGTACAGCCGAAGTTCGAGCCCCCGATGTCGGAGCGCCGTCGCCGTCGCCTGCTGGAAGAGCAACGGCTGGCCGAGGAACGCGCTCTGGCCGCAGAACGCCACACTGCCGAGGGCGATAAGAAACCGACGCCCGACGCCCCGATCGAGATGGCCGTTACCGCCGGTCAGCCGCCTGCGCCGTTCGAGCTGTCCAAACCGCCCGCTGTGAAAACGGTTCAAGCCAAGGCCCAGGCCGAGCCGTCAGGGCGCCACGCCTATGTGATCGCGGGTATCGCCTCGGCGCTGTGGATCGGCGGCGTCGCGTCATGGGCGGCTTACGAGTTCGGCGCGGGCGGCGCCGAACTGGATCCACTGCGGATCGCCATCTACGCCCTGATTGCCCTGGCCCCTGCGGGTCTGGCCATCATGCTGGCCCATGCCGTCCGACAGGGCGCCGGTCTGGCCGCAGAAACCCGTCGCGCCCGGCAACTGGCCGAAGCCCTGGTCGCCCCGACCGCCCTGGCCGCCCAGCAGACCGGCGAGGTGCTTCAGTCGCTGCGTTCCGACATCGATCACGCCACCCTGGCGGCGGAACGCGCACGCAACGACATGGCCCTGCTTCGAGAGGCGCTGGCCCAGGAGACAACGCGGCTGAACGAGGCGGCCGAGAACGCCGGCCGCACCGCGCGTCGTCTCACCGAAAACCTGGGCCGCGAGCGCGACCAGATGCAGACCTTGGGCATCCATCTGGATACGCAGGCGTCGGGCGTCATCGACGCGGTCGAGCGTCAGTCGCGCATGGTCGCGGACGCCTCCGATCTGGCTCAGGCGCAATTGCGTGAGGCCGAGGCCGCCCTCGCCGCGCGCGCCGCCGACCTCGCCGCCGCCGCAGGAGAAGCGCAGGACGCCGCCCGCGTGGCCTCCGACGATCTGGCGCGCCAGACCATTCGACTGGAGAACGCCGGCTCTGGCGTCGCCGAGCAGATCCAGTCCGTCGAGGAAGGCCTCAGCCAGCAGCGCGCCGCGCTGGTCACCGCCGCCTACGCCCTGCGCACCGATCAGGAAGACTTCTCCGCCCAGGTCGAAAGCCAGCGCGCTCAACTGATCGAACACCTGTCCGCCACGCGCAGCGCCGCGGGCGATCTGGATCGCACCACCCAGACCTCGGTCGAGTCCATGCGCGATCTGGTCGAGGCGGCCACCGACCAGTTCCGCGCCCTGGTGGATATGTCGCAACGCGAGGCCGACGGCTTCGATTCCGCCACCAAGCTCGCCCTGGATCGCTTCGAAGCCCTGGCCGCCGAGGCGCGTGACGCCCTGATGGAAGAGACGCGCCGCGCCCTGGAGCAGATGCGCGCCACGGCCGAAGATTCCCGCGCCGCCGCCGCCGACGCCGCCGAACAGGCGCGCCTTCGCACCGATCGCCTGGGCGAATCCTTGTTCGACGCGGCCCAAAAGGCCGACACGGCCGCCGACGCCCGCATTGCCGACGCCCGCCGCATCGTCACCGAAACGTCCGGCCTGGTCGAAGAAACCGGCGAGCGGATGGTCAGCCGGCTGGAAACCTTGGTCGCACGTCTCAACAGCGCCTTGTCGGAAATCGACACCGCCGTCGCCGACATCGACGAGCGCGCCGCGCGCCTGCCTCAGGAAGCCCGCGCCCGCGCCGACGCGGTGCGCGCCACGGTCGAAGAAGGCCTCGCCTCCCTTTCCGCCGCCTCGCGCAAGGCGGCCGAGGACACCGAGGCGCTGGATGTCGGCTTCCAGGATCGCGTGCGCCGAAACTACGACATGCTGACCGAGGCCGTGCGTCTGATGGGCGTGGTGTCGGGCGATACGACGCCGGCGCGTCGTCGCGAGCCGGCCGCAGAAATCGAAGCCCGGCCAGAACCTCGTCCCGAGCGCCGGATCGATCGCCCGACGCCTCCCGCCTCGCCGCCTGCCGAAGAGCGCCGGTTTGGTCTGCGCAGCCGCCTGCGGCTCGAGCCCGCAGAGACGCCCCCTCCGGCGACGGACAAGGGCCTGGACTGGAGCGATCTGATCGACGGCGACGACGACAACGAGGCGCCGCTGGAGCTGGACACGCCCTCCCCTTCGCCTGCCGAGGCCGAGGCCCTGTCCGACCGAGTCGCCGCAGCGATCCGGCGCATGGGGGTCGATCCCAACGCCCTCCTGCCCCGCTCGCGCGTTGAAGAGGCCGCCCGCGCCTTCAGCAATGGCGACCCCGACGCCGCGCGTCAGATCGTCCGTCGCGTCGCCCCGGCCGCCGTCCGCAGCGTGTCTCGCCGCGTCCTCAGCGACGCCGACCTGCGCGCTGACGCCGAACGCTATGTCCGCAACTTCGCGGTCATGCTGAACGCTTCCGCCCGCGCTGGAGACAGCGCAGCGGTCCAGTCCAGCCTGGCGTCGGACAGCGGTCGCGCCTTCATGTTGCTGGATGCGGCGGTCGGCGACCTGGGCTAAGACTTTTGCGGACTTGACGGCGTCGGGAAGTTACAGCCACTTGCACGTCACCGAACTGTCATGGATGGGGCTATGGCTGGCACGATGAACGAAATCGACAGTCGGACGAGCGGCGATCGCCGCCCTGGCATCATCATCTGCGCCTATGACGGCGACGATGACGGATGGGATCTGGTCGAGGATCTGTCGGGCGAGATCTGGAGTCCCAGCGGGGCTCGCGCCGTTCCCATCGCCGCCGCCGATCCCGACGAACTCGCCTCGACCTTGGCCGCCCGTCTCGGGAGCGGAGAATGCCGGGCCGTCCTTCTGGTGGGGCGCACACAAAAAGGCGCCGGCTTCCGGGTCCAGATGCGGGCCGAGAACCGCACCCTCGACTACAAGCACCGCCTGTCCAGCACCGGGCCAGGCGTGGCCCGCACCACGGCGCCCGTCGCCGACATGGTCCGCGCTTTGACCGCCGCCGGGCTGCAGGCCGACGCCTCGTCCGACATCGAGGAAGACGCCGGCTCCTACCTCCTCTACCGCGTGCTCTCTGACCTGCCGGATGGCCCTCTGACGCCGTCGATCGGCCTGCTGCGTGCGCCCGCCCCCGCCAATGAGGCGGCCGTGCGCAAGGGCGTCAAGGCTGCCGCCTCGGCCATGGCCAGCCACCTGACGCCGCTGCCACGTGTCGGTTAACCGTCCTGCGTCGCAGACATCGGCGAACTGGCGGTCTAGGGTTTCGAAATGACAGTGAGTCGCAACCTGATCGTTTTCGCCGCATTGAACGGCGCCGTGGCGCTGGGCGCCTTCGCCGCGCATGGCGCCGGGCCGCAGATCAAGACCCTGCTGACCACCGGCGCCCAGTATCAGATCGTCCACGCCGTCTTCGCCTTCGCCTGCGCCCAATGGACAGGTGGCGGCGGGCTGGCGCGGGTTGCGGGCTGGCTCGGATCGATCGGCGGCCTGATCTTCTGCCTCGCCCTGGCGGCGATCGCTTTTCTTGGCGTGCCGGCGTTCGGCGCCGTGGCCCCGATCGGCGGCCTGCTGATGATTGCCGGCTGGCTCTGCCTGGCCTTTGCGGCCTTGCGTTCTCGCCCCTGACTTCCTCGTAGAAAGACCAAGCATCCATGGCCTTCCCCACGCCCGCCGAGCCGCGTCGTGTGCTCCACCCCGAGATCGAGGCCTATGCCTCGGGTTGGATGCCGACCGAAGGCGTGCACGAGATCTATTATGAGGAATCCGGCAATCCGCACGGCCTGCCGGTGATTGTGCTGCATGGCGGGCCGGGCGGCGCAGTCAATCCGGGCATGCGCCGCTTCTTCGATCCGGCAATCTATCGTATCATCATGTTCGACCAGCGCGGCTGCGGTCAGTCGCGGCCCCACGCCTCGCTGGAAGACAACACGACCTGGACCCTGATCGACGACATCGAGCGTCTGCGCGCCCTGTGCGGGGTCGACAAATGGGTGGTGTTCGGCGGGTCCTGGGGTTCGACCCTGTCGATGGCCTACGCCATCACCCATCCTGAGCGGGTCATCGCGCTGCTGCTGCGCGGCATCTTCCTGCTGACGAAGAAGGAGTTGCACTGGTTCTATCAGGACGGCGCCTCGATGATCTTCCCGGACGCCTGGGAGCGCTTCATCGCCCCGATTCCGGAGGCCGAGCGCGGCGACCTGATGGCCGCCTACTACAAGCGGCTGATCGGCGATGACGTCGCCGAGCGCGAGCGCTGCGCCGTCGCATGGTCCAGCTGGGAGGGCGAGACCGTCAGCGTCGAGGGCCCCAACGCCCGACCGGACAAGTTCGCCGAGCCCGACTTCGCCGTCGCCTTCGCCCGGATCGAGAACTGGTTCTTCACCAACGCCGGCTTCTTCGAGGAGGACGGCTGGCTGCTGAAGAATGTGGACCGGATGCGGCATATCCCGTGCTGGATCGCGCAGGGCCGGTTCGATGTGGTGACGCCGATTTCAGGCGCTTGGGCGTTGCACCGCGCCTGGCCCGAGGCGCATCTGGACATCGTCGGCGACGCCGGCCACGCCTCGTCGGAACCCGGCATCGTCGACAGTCTGGTCCGCGCCGCCGACTGGGCCGCGAGCCTTCAGGCCTGAAAAAGCCGCCGCGCTGGACAACGCGGCGGCTACTTCCACTTCAAAAAGTCAGAACCGTTTTGCGGTTCGATTGTCCATGCTCCACGCGCCGGGCCCAGCGGTGAAGATGTACAGGAAGATGAAGCAGTACAGGATGGCCGCGTCGCCGCCGTTCACCGCCGGATACGGGCTGCTGGGGAAGTGGAACATCCAATAGGCCACAGCCATCTGGCCCGAGGCGATGAAGGCGGCCGGGCGCGTGAACAGGCCCAGGATCAGCAGTAGGCCCGTGATCAGCTCGATCACCCCGCCGATGCCGAACAACGACAGCAGCTCCTGCTGACCGGGTTCGGCCCCGGCTGGGAAGCCGAAGACCTTGATGACGCCATGCGCCAGGAACAACAGACCGGCGACGATCCTGAGCGCCGCCAGGGCGCGGGAAGACCAGCCATTCACTTGATTGAACATTCTCTTTCCTCGCCTTTTTGATGCGGTTGTTCACGGTCGGATCGGGTCCGACCGTGAAGCTTGATCCGAAAATCAGGCGGCGTCCACCAGCACGATCTCGGCGTCGGACAGCGCCTTGACCGTCACGACATCCTCCTGAGCGATGGCCGCGCCGTCGCGGGCGTTCAGCCGGACGCCATTGACCTCGACCTCGCCCTTCGCCGGGACCAGATAGGCCCGCCGCGCGCCGCCCAGCGGATAGTCGGCGCTGTCGCCCGCCTTCAGCGTCGCCGCCACGATCCGCGCATCGGTGCGGATCGGCAGGGCGTCCTTGTCTCCCTCGAAGCCCGAAGCCAGGACCACGAACTGGCCTGACCGCTCGCCCTTGGGGAAGGGCTTGGTGCCCCAACTCGGCGCATCGCCGCGCCGGGTCGGCTCGATCCAGATCTGGAAGATCCGCGTCAGGTCCGGCTCGGCGTTGTATTCGGCATGACGGATGCCGGTTCCGGCGCTCATCACCTGGACATCGCCAGCGACGGTGCGCCCCTTGTTGCCCAGACTGTCCTCATGGGTGATGGCCCCATCGCGGACGTAGGTAATGATCTCCATGTCGGCGTGCGGATGCGGCGGGAAGCCCGTCCCGGCGGCGATCTCGTCGTCGTTCCAGACCCGCAGATTGCCCCAGCTCATCCGCTTGGGATCATAGTAGTTGGCGAAGGAGAAATGATGTTTGGCGTTCAGCCAGCCGTGGTTGGCGCCGCCGAGGGATTCAAATGGTCTGCGCTCGATCATCGCACTCGTCCTTTCGCGTCGGAACCGTCCGACGCCTTTGCTTGACGCCAAGATAGAGATCGGCGACCGATCAGAAATAGAAACAACCGAAACTCATCGTTTCACGACGCAAGACCGCCCATGTCCCGCCTGCCCGATCTGGAAGCCCTGGCCATCTTCGCCAAGGTCGCCGACAGCCAATCCTTCTCCGGCGCGGCCGAGACTATGGGCCTGTCAAAAGCAACGGTCTCAAAGGCGGTCACGCGCCTCGAACAGCAGTTGGGGACCACGCTGCTCCACCGCACCTCGCGCCGCTTCGCCCTGACCGACGCAGGCCGAACCCTGGCCGCCCGCGCCGCCCATATGCTGGCCGAGGCCGAGGGCGCGGTGTCAGAAGCGCTCGACATGTCAATCACGCCGCGCGGTCTGGTGCGACTGGCGGCGCCCATGTCGTTCGGCATGGCCTATGTGGCCCCGGCCCTGCCCGAGTTCCTCGCCACTCACCCGGACGTGTCGGTCGATCTGCACCTGTCGGACGAGGTCATCGATCTGGTCGGCGGCGGCTTCGACTGCGCGCTGAGGATCGCCGCCCTGGCCGATTCCTCGCTGACGGCGCGCAAGTTGCGGCCTGTGGCCCGCGCCCTGGTGGCCTCGCCGTCCTATCTGGATCAGCGGGGGCGCCCCACCCATCCCGATGACCTGGCCCGGCACGCCTGCCTCGGCTACGCCTACATGCCCAGCCCGGACACCTGGCGGTTCAGCAACGAGACGGGTGAAGAAGTGGTCGTGCATCCGCGCGGGCCGCTGCGGGCCAACAACTCCGACGCCCTGACGGCGTCCTTGTGCGCGGGTCTGGGGCTCTTTCCCCAGCCGGACTTCATCTACTGGAAGGACGTCGCCGATGGCCATCTCGAGACGGTGATGACCGACTGGCGCCTGCCGCCCATCGCCCTGCATCTTGTGGCGCCCAGCGGCGGACCGCGCCCGGCCAGGGTCACGGCCTTCATGGACTATCTGGCGGCGAAGTTCAGCGGACCGCTGTGGCCGGGCGATACGGTTGGGCGCTAAAACTCAGCCGCACTTCACTTCACGCACGATGTTCGTCGCCTCGTCATAAACGAAGTTCACCCGGTTCTCGCGATAGTCCATGGTCGCCGCGCACGTGGTGCACAGCACCCGGAACGTCTGGCCGGCGGGCGCGGTCGGGATGGTCGAACGGTTGCGGCCGACGTAGCTCTGATAATCCGAAACCTCGCACGCCTTGAAGGCGGTGTCCGATCCGGGCGCAGGCTCGGCGGTCTGGACAGGCGCACAAGCCGACACTGCCAAGGCGCCGGCGGCCAACAGGGTGCTCACAATGATCTTCATGCTCGTCTCCTTGCGTCGGGGTCAGCCGCAGCGGACCTGTTCGATGATGCCGGTCTGTTCGTTGTAGAAAATGTTCAGACGATAGGCGGAGAAGTCCTGCGTGACCGGACAGGTGGTGCAGGTGACACGCCGATTGACGACGTCCACGGGCACCGGAATTTCGGTCCGAGACTTGCCGACCAGATACTGCATCTCGCCGGCCTTGCAGAAGTCTTCCGTCTGTCCGGTCGGCATGCGGCTGCCGACGGGCGGGTTCAACTGGGCCTGCTCGACCGCACGCGGCGCAGGCGCCTCGGAGACCGGCGTCGAACAGCCGGCCAGCAGAACCAGTCCGATCAGGCCGCCTTTTCCCAGCGCCCTTCGTCCGTTTGACGCCAATAGGCCAGGTTCGCGCCCTGCCCCTTCAACGCCTTCCAACGTCCCCGCGCATTTTGCAGAGCCGGCTCGTCCCGACCGTCGAAAATAATGAAGCATCGTTCGAAACCCTCCGTCGCGCCCAGTTCTGCGTCGTCAACTATGAACAGCGCCTGAGCGCCGTTCAGGTTCTCGCCCGTTTCACTCAACAGCACAGGCTGGCGCTCGGCATGGAGCTGATCAGCCCGGCCATGCGGCAGGAAACTGTCATCGCGAAACGTCCACAGCGTCTCGTCGACCTCGTCCAGTCGATGCGAATGCGACGATTTGATCATGGCCCGCCAGCCCCGCTCGATCGTCTTTTCGAGCAGGGTTGGCAGCACCTGATCCAGCGATGAACGCTCCAGGTGATAGAACCAGATTTCGGGCTTGTCGCTCACCCGGCTCTACCTCCCGACCGATCAGCCTTCGTAGGAATCCGCGACCATCCGGTCCAAAGTCCGCACAGCAAAGCCGACGCCGCCTTCCGGCACGGTGGGGCTGGGGCTCTTGTTGGCCCAGGCCGTCGGGGCGATGTCCAGGTGCGCCCACGGCACGCCGTTGGTGAAGCGTTGCAGGAACAGGGCGGCGGTGATCGAGCCACCGGCGCGGCCGTTGCCGGTGTTCTTCACATCGGCGATCTTGGAATCGATGTGCTGCTCGTAGATGGCCGGGATCGGCATGCGCCAGAAGTTCTCGCCGACCTTCTTGGCCGCCGCCAGGATCGGATCGGCGACATCGTCGGAGTTCGAGAAGACGCCGGCGTAATCCAGGCCCAGGGCCACAATCATGGCGCCCGTCAGGGTGGCCAGGTCGATCATGAACTTCGGCTTGAAGCGCTGCTGCGTGTACCAGAGGGCGTCGGCCAGAACGAGGCGACCTTCGGCGTCGGTGTTGATGACCTCCACCGTCTGGCCCGACATGGACACGACCACATCGCCCGGACGCTGGGCGTTGCCGTCCGGCATGTTCTCGACCAGGCCCAGAACGCCAATGACGTTGGCCTTGGCCTTGCGGCTGGCCAGGGCGATCATGGTTCCGGTGACGGCGGCCGCGCCGCC
This sequence comes from Brevundimonas vesicularis, assembly GCF_044807075.1. Lineage (GTDB taxonomy): Bacteria > Pseudomonadota > Alphaproteobacteria > Caulobacterales > Caulobacteraceae > Brevundimonas > Brevundimonas vesicularis_G. The sequence continues at coordinate 1,964,056 of NZ_CP085234.1, read as the reverse complement.
CATGTCCCACTTCATGTCTTCCATGCCGTCCGCCGGCTTGATCGAGATGCCGCCGGTGTCGAAGCAGACGCCCTTGCCGACGAAGGCCAGGGGCTGAGCGCCGGCTTCGCCGCCGTTCCACTTCATGATCGCAAGCTGGCTTTCGCGACGGCTGCCTTGGCCCACGCCCAACAGGGTGCGCATGCCCAGCTTCTCCATCTCGGCCTCGCCGAGGATTTCGACTTCAAGGCCCAGGCTCTCCAGCGCCTTCACCCGCTTGGCGAACTCGGCCGGATACAGGACGTTGGCGGGTTCGGACACCAGGTCGCGCGCGAAGATCACGCCGTCGGCCACCGCCGACAGCGGCTCAAGCGCGGCTTCTGCGCCCCGCAGGTCGGTCGTCACCACGCGGATGGTGGTGATCGACGGAATCTTGTCGGCCTTTTGCGTCGTGCGATATTTGTCGAAGCGATAGGCGGCGAGACGCGCGGCGAAACCGACGCGGGCGGCCTGCTCAGGCGACAGATCGGAAGCGTCGATCGTCAGCACCTCGGCGCCCGACAGCTTGACCGCCGCATAGGCGTTGCCGCCGAAGGCCTCGACCGCCAGATCGTCCAGCTTATCCTTGGCGCCCGCGCCCACCAGCAGCACGGCGTCCGCCTCGACGCCCGCCGGCGCGGCGATGCTCAGGCTCTGGCCTGCCTTGCCGGTGAAACGGCCCTTGCCCGCCGCCTTGGTCAGGGCGCCGTTGGCCTTGCCGTCCAGCGCTGTCCCTGCGGCGGTGAAGGTGCGGTCTTCAAAAACGGGAACGGCCAGGATTTCGGCGGCGTCCACGGCGGCGACGAATTCGATCTTCATTCAATCAACTCCAGCCAGGCCCCACCCGGCGTCTGCAAACAGCAAAATGACAACGGCGCGTCTGCTTGTCGCGGACGCGCCCTGATGTGCTACTAGATGCGCCTCAATGTCGCCGCCTGCAACCGGGCGAAGTCCATCCGCCCATGACCCTGATTCAAAGATACCTTTTTCGCCAGATCCTGTTCCCTGTGATCGCCGCGTGCGCAGCGTTGGCGGGAATCGGGATTCTGAGCCAGAGCCTCGACCAACTCCAGGTCATCGTGGAGCGCGGTCAGAGCGTGTGGATCATGGTCAAGCTGACCCTGCTCGCCCTGCCGCAACTGCTGTCGGTGATTCTGCCGATCGGCCTTTTCGTCGGCGCCCTGATCGCCCTGACCCGTCTGCAACGCGAACAGGAGCTGACGGCGGCCTTCGCGGGCGGCATGACCCGGTGGCAGGTCATATCCCCCGCCGCCCGCATCGCCGCGCTGGTCGCCCTGGTCACCTTGCTGGTCAACGTCTTCATTCTGCCCTGGGCGCAGCAGGAGGCGCGCCGCCAGGCGTTCGACATCCGCACCGACCTCGCCGCTCTACTGGTCGAGGAAGGCCAGTTCGTTCAGGGGCCTGACGGCCTGACCGTCTATGTGCAGCAGATTGAGCAGAACGGTCTGTTGAAGAACCTGTTCGTCTATCTGGACGACAAGGAGAAGGTGACGACCTGGAACGCGTCCGAGGCGAGATTCAGCCGCGACGCCGGCGGCATTCCCATCCTGACCATGATCGACGGCTCGGCCCAGCGCTATTCGTCGGGCGGCGTGCTGGAGACGCTGTCGTTCGGGCGATACGATTTCTCTCTCGCGCCCTTCGTCGGGGTGACCGACACCATTCGCTACAAGCCGACCGACCTCTATCTGCGCCAGCTGCTGAACCCGACGGCCAAGGTGCTTGAGGTCGCCGGCTCGCGTGGCGAACTTCTGGCCGAGGCGCATTCGCGGCTGGCCTCGCCGCTCTACGCCATGGTCGCCATGGCCCTGGCGCTTTCGGCGATCTTGGGCGGCGCCTTCAGCCGCACCGGCTATACCTTACGCATCGCCAAGGCGGCGGGCCTGTTCCTGGTGCTGCGCGTCATCGGCTATGGGCTTGTCGCCGCCAGCGCCTGGAACGGCTGGATGAACGTGCTCCAGTACGTCGTGCCGATCGTGGCAATCGTCGTCGCCCTGCGAGTTCTGTTCCGCGCGCTGAAGCCGCGTCGCAGCCGGACCACCGCCGCTCTGCGCGATCTGAAGGCCAAGTTCGCATGACCGCCGTCGCCGCCTCCGCCCGTCGTTCGCCGCATATCCCCCGTCTCGGCGGCATCGAGCGCTATGTGCTGGTTCAGCAGCTGAAGTCGCTGGGCGTGGCCCTGGCCGTGATTTCGGCGCTCGTCATGCTGATCGACTTCGTCGAGGTCTCGCGTGGCGTCGGCTCGGCCCAGGATCTGTCGGCCGTCCGCATTTTCGGCCTGGTGCTGTTGAAGTCGCCCTCGGTCATCGTGCAGTTGATGCCGTTCGTCTTCCTGTTCGGCACCCTGTCGGCCTTCATCAGCCTGAACCGACGCAGCGAACTGATCGCCATGCGCGCGGCGGGCGTCTCCGCCTGGCGTTTCGTCCTGCCCGCCGCCGGCATGGCCTTCGTCCTGGGCGTGGTGACCGTCACGGTCTTGGGTCCGATGGCGTCGGCCGGCGACGGTCTGTGGCAACGCGAGCGCGCGCGGATTTCCGGTACGGCGCCCGGCGGCGATCCCAAGGAGGCGATCTGGCTGCGCGAGGGTGACGATCAGCGCCAGATGATCATCCGCGCCGGCCAGCAGGACCGCGCCAACGCCCGACTGCTGAACGTCAGCTTCTTCATCTACACGACCGCGCCCGGCGGCGGCCGCACCTTCTCCGAGCGGATCGACGCCAAGTCGGCCTCTCTGAACGCCGGCAGCTGGCGCCTGACCGATGCGGTCGGCGCCCAGATCGGCCAGCGCGCCGTCACCTATTCCAGCCTGACCCTGGTCTCCAGCTTGGCGGACGACGAGGCCTTCGAGCGTTTCGCCCGGCCTCAGGCCACGCCCTTCTGGTCGCTCCCCAATCAAATCAGCCGGATCGAAAACGCCGGCTTCACCTCGACCGCCTACCGCCTGCGCTTCCAGCAACTTCTGGCGACGCCGTTGGTGTTCGCCGCTATGTCGATCCTAGCCGCCGCCTTTTCGCTCAGGCTGATGCGTCTGGGCGACCTGGCGCGCATGAGCGTGGCGGCTGTGGTGCTGGGCTTCGCCTTCTTCTTCCTGAACCAGTTCTCGTCAGCGATGGGATCGGCCGAGGTCGTGGCGCCCTTCGTCGCCGCCTGGCTGCCGCCTGTTCTTACCGCGCTCGCAGCCTTGACCTTGCTGTTCTATACCGAAGACGGCTAATCGGGCGCTCGCTTCTCAGACTACGGATGGCCTATGCAGGGTGATCGGCGCTTCGACGCTTTCAAAGCAAGGCTTCTCGCCGGTGCGGCCCTGGTCGCCTGCGCGCCTTTGGCGACGCCTGCATGGGCGCAAACGACCCCTCCCGCCGCAGCCGCACCTTCCGACGGCCTGCCGCCCGAAGCGGTCTATGTCGATGCCGACAATGCGCGTCGCGAAGGCGACACCATCATCGTCAGCGGCACGCCCGAGAACCGCGCCTATGTCCGCACGCGCGGCCATGTGCTGCGCGGCGAAAACCTGTCCTATGATCTGAACGCCGGTTCGGCGACGGCCGAAGGCCGCGTCGAGGCCATCGCGCCTGATGGAACCGTGGTCTACGCCAGCCGTCTCGAGCTGGACGAAAACCTGGAGACCGGCGTCGCCGTCGATTTCGCCACGCGTCTGGCCAACGGCGCCAGTCTGATGGCCGCAACGGCTGTCCGCCGCAGCGAGAACGTCAGCGAGCTGAACTACGCCCGCTTCACCCCCTGCCCCATCTGCGACGATGGCGGTCCCAAGACGCCGACCATCTCGATCCAGGCCGAGAAGGTGACGCAGGACGAGCAACTCCGCGCGATCCTGTATCGCAACGCCGTCTTCTATATCGGGCCGGTGCCCGTCTTCTACACGCCCTTCTTCGCCCACCCCGATCCCTCGGTGGAGCGGGCCTCGGGCTTCCTGGTGCCGATCGTCAACTATGACGAGGGTCGCGGTGTCTCCGTCGAGGTTCCCTATCTGCACGTCGTATCGCCGTCCGAGGACTGGCTGATCAGCCCGCAGATCAACACCCGGATCGCCCCGCTGCTGAATCTTCAATGGCGTCGCCGGTTCGCTGACGGCATGATCGTGGCGCGCGGCGGCTATACCTACGAACATGAGTTCGGCGACTTTGATCGGGACGGCGACGGCGATTTCGAAAGCAACGTCAAGTTCGGCGATCGCGAACACCGCAGCTATCTGTTGTCGCACGGCGAGTTCGATCCGGATGGCCCATGGCGGTTCGGCTTCACGGCCGAGCGCACCTCGGACAAGACGCTGTTCGACCGCTATGACGTGCGCTCTCCGTATCAGGACAACGGCCTCTATTACGGCGACCGCCGTCGTCTGATCAGCCAGATCTACGCCGAACATCAGACCGATCGGTCTTACGTTTCGGTCGCGGCTTTCTCGATCCAGAGCCTGCGCCTGAACCCGGCCTTTGCCGCGACGGACTTCCGTGACGCCAACGGCTTCAAGGTGTTCGAGGACGACGACACCCTGCCCTTCGTCGCCCCCTTGATCGATGCCCGCTGGGAGCCGCGCGAACTGGTCTTCGGCGGCCGGCTACGCTTGAAGGGTTCGGCCGTCTCTCTCTACCGCGACGCTTTCGTCGGTGCGCCGATCTTGAATCCGGAGATCGTTCCCCCCGTCACGACAGGGCTGGCCGGCGTGGACAGCCGCCGCATCACGGGCCAAATGGAATGGCGACGGGCGATCATCCTGCCGGTCGGCATGCGGGTGGAGCCGTTCGTCGATACGCGCGTCGATCTCTATTCCATGTCGGACCTGCCGCCGATGATGGGCGTCGACAGCGACGAGACGGTCAGTCGATCCAGGTTCAGCGCGGGCGTGGACGTCACCTATCCCCTGATCAAACGCATCGCCGACGCCGACATCATCCTGGAGCCGGTGGGTCAGTTCTCGGTCTCCAACAAGGTCAGCCTGGACCGCCGCATCCCCATCGAGGACTCGCAGGTTCTGGAACTCGACGAGTCGTCCTTGTTCCGCATGGATCGCTTCTCCGGCTACGATCTGCTGGAAGGCGGCGCGCGCGTGACGGCGGGCGGTCGCGCCACCATCCGCTGGGCTGAAGGCCGCAAGGCCAGCCTGTTCGTGGGACGCAGCTATCGTTTCGACCAGCAGGACGACTTCAAGACGTCGATTCCCGATGATCCCGCGCGTCTCTATGATCCCACGGGCCTGGCCTCAGAGACCTCCGACTGGGTGGTCCAGGGCGACTTCTCGCCGTCGGATCGTATCCGCAGCTGGTTCCACGCCACGGTGGATGGTTCGGGCGAGGTGCGCCGCGCCGAGGCGGCGCTGGACGGCCGCTGGGGTCGCCGCAACCTGGCGACCGTCAGCTACATTCTGGATCAGTCGAACCCCGTCGACGGGCCGCTGAACCGCAACTATGAATTCGTCCAGCTGGCCGGCCAGCAGTTCATCTTCCAGAACTGGGGCTTCACTGTCGCCGGCATCGCCGATCTGGACCAGAACGAGATCACGCGATCCGAAGTCGGGGTGCTGTTCGACGACGACTGCCTGCGGTTCGAGCTGGGTTATCGGCGCGACAACACCCGCGCACGGCCAGGCGGCCCGTCGGAAGGCATCTATGTACGCCTAAACCTCGCCACTTTCGGAGGTTCAGGTTATGGACAGGGCGAAATGCGTTGAGCATGACGCTTTAAGGGGCGCGACTGCCTGCCGGTTCGGCCGGCGGACCGCTGTGAGGAATCAGGACGAACAATGGGTTTGATGCGTTATTCGACGGGGGCTGCGCTCGCGGCAGTCCTCCTCGCCGGTTCGGCCTATGCCCAGACGGCGCCCGCGCCGGCGCATGCCTCGACACCCGCGCAGAGCCCTGCGGCCGGCGCGCCGAATCCTGCGGCTGAGGAGGCGCCCACGACAGCGCGCGCCGAGCCTCAGTTCGAAATGGCCGACGGCATCGTCGCGACCGTCAACGACAAGATCATCACCGGCTATGACCTGCGTCAGCGTATGCTGATGCTGATCGCCTCGTCCCAGGTTCAGCCGACCGAGCAGAACCTGCCCGCCATTCAGCAGGCCGCCCTGAACGCCCTGATCGAGGATCGCCTCAAGGATCAGGAGATGGCCAAGTTCGAGAGCCTGAAGGTCACCGACGAGGAAGTTGACGGTGAGATCGCGGAAATGGCCCGCGCCGCCGGCACGACGCCGCAGGCCTATATGCAGTTCCTACAACAGGGCGGCATCCAGCCTGCCGCCTTCCGCGACAACCTGCGCACCCAGATCGGCTGGAGCCAGCTGATCCCCGGCCGTTTCAACAGCCGCGCCCGCGCCAGCACCCTTCAGGTCGATCAGGAAGTCCGTCGTCTGAACGAGGCGGCGTCCAAGCCCCAGTTCCTGCTCGGGGAAATCTATATCGACGCGGCGCGCGTCGGCGGCGCCCAGGCGGCCTTGAACGGCGCCCGCCAGCTCGTGCAGCAGATCATCCAGGGCGCGCCGTTCCAGGCCGTCGCCCAGCAGTTCTCCGCCGCTCCTTCGGCCAGCGCCCGCGTGCCGGGCGATGCAGGCTGGGTCGTCAAGGACTCGCTCCAACCGGCGGTGCAGTCGGTATTGGAACAGCTCCAACCGGGACAACTGTCGAACCCCATCGTCGTCGATGGCGGCGTCTATATCCTCTACCTCCGCGACAAGCGTGACGGCGCCTCGACCAGCCTGGTGTCGCTGAAGCAGGTCATGGTCGAACTGCCCGAGACTGCGTCGGAAGCCGACGTGGCCGCCGCGACCGCCAAGCTGGAAGGTCTGCGCAACGGCCTGACCTGCGACAACATCATCTCTCAAGCCCGTGCGACGCAGGGCGTCCTTGGCGCTGACCTCGGCGAATCGGATGTCGCCAACCTGGCGCCGCAGTTCCAGCAGTTCGCGCGCACCGGCGAAATCGGGTCGGTCTCGACGCCGATCCGCACCCCGCTGGGCCTGCACCTGGTCGCCGTCTGCGGTCGTCGCGTCGGTGGGCCGGAAGCGCCGAATCGTCAGCAGGTCGAAAACCGTCTGCGCGCCCAGAACTTGGCCGTGCTGGAGCGCCGCTATCTGCGCGACCTGCGCAGCGACGCCCTGATCGAGTTCAAGTGAGCCCAGCGGCCGCGCCTCTGGTTCTGACGCTGGGCGAACCCGCCGGCGTCGGGCCGGAGATCGTGGCCGCCGCCTGGAAAGCGTTGCGCGCCGACCAGACGGCCTTCGCCGTCATCGGCGATGCCGCGCTGTTGCGCTTGCAAGGCGTTGCTGTGGCCGAGGTCGGGGTTCCCGACGATGCTCGTGATCTGTTCGGGTCCGCCCTTCCGGTCATCCATCGCCCCCTCCCCGCGCCGGTCCTGGTCGGGTCGCCCGATCCGGCCAATGCCTCGGCCGTCGCGGACGGCATCGAGGAGGCGGTCAGCTTCGCCCTGTCCGGCGAGGCGTCCGGCGTCGTCACCGCCCCGATCGCCAAGGCGCCGATGTACGCCTCGGGCTTTCGCTTTCCCGGCCATACCGAGTTCATCGCCGAACTGACGGCCGATGCGCCCTATGCCGGCACGCGCGGGCCGGTGATGATGCTGACGGCCCAAAATCTGCGCGCCTGCCTCGTCACCATTCACGTCGCCCTGGACCAGGTGCCGGAACTGGTCACGGCCGAGCGTGTCGCCCGCACCGCCCGCGTTGTCCACGAGAGTTTGAAACGCGACTTCGCCATCGGCCGTCCACGCTTGGCCATGGCGGCTCTCAATCCCCACGCGGGCGAAGGCGGCGCCCTGGGTCTGCAGGAACGCGACATCCTGATCCCCGTCGCCGAACAGCTTCGCGCAGAGGGGATCGAAATCACTGATCCCAGACCCGCCGACACCCTGTTCCATGACGAGGCGCGCGCGACCTATGACGCGGCCATCTGCATGTATCACGACCAGGCCCTGATCCCGGTCAAGACGCTGGACTTCTGGGGAGGGGTCAACGTCTCCTTGGGCCTGCCGATCATCCGCACCTCGCCCGATCACGGGACGGGCTTCGACATCGCCGGCAAGGGCGTCGCACGTCCCGACAGCCTGATCGCCGCCATTCGCCTGGCATCGGAGATGGCGGCGGCCCGCGCCGCGCGCTAACAGGGCGTGTGACCGACCTTCCCTCCCTCCGCGAAACCCTCGACGCCCACGGCCTTTCGGCCAAGAAGAGCTTTGGCCAGCATTTCCTGCTGGACCTGAACGTCACCCGCAAGATCGTGCGTCTGGCCGGTCCGTTCGACGGTCGCGCGGTGATCGAGGTCGGCCCCGGGCCCGGCGGCCTGACGCGCGCCCTGCTGGAATCCGACGCCGGCCCCGTAGTCCTGGTGGAAAAGGATCCGCGCTTCATCCCCCTGCTGACCGAGCTGGACGACGGCTCCGGCCGTCTGACCATCGTCGAAGCCGATGCGCTGAAGGTGAAGGAGGCCGATCTGGTCTCCGGCCCGACCCATCTGGTGTCCAACCTGCCCTATAACGTCGGCACCGCCCTGCTGATCAAATGGCTGACGGGTCCGTGGTTGCCCCACAGCCTGACCCTGATGTTCCAAAAGGAGGTCGCCGAGCGCGTCGCCGCAGGCCCTGGCGAGGACGCCTACGGCCGTCTGGCCGTCATCGCCCAGGCCGTCTGCACCGCCCGCATCGTCATGCACCTGCCCGCCGCCGCCTTCACGCCGCCGCCCAAGGTGGCCTCGGCCGTCGTCCATCTGGTTCCGCTGGACGAGCGCCCGTCGCCGGAACGCCTGAAGAAGCTGGAACGCGTCACCGCCGCCGCCTTCGGCCAGCGCCGCAAGATGCTGCGATCCAGCCTGAAACAGCTGGGCGGCGCCGCCCTGTGCGAGGCCGCCGGCATCGAACCCGACGCCCGCGCCGAAACCATCGATGTCGCGGGCTTCCTGCGACTGGCGGACGCCCTTCCATGACCGTCGAACCCTTTCGCGCCATCTCCGTCAGCCGCCTGGCGCATCAGCTCAAGAGCGAAGGCCGCTCGATCATCCATATGGAGTTTGGCCAACCCTCGACCGGCGCGCCCGCCGCCGCGATCGCCCGCGCCCATCAGGTGCTGGACGCCGACGCCATGGGCTATTGGGAAAGTCCCGATCTGCGCGGCCGCATCGCGCGCCTGTACGACGAGCGGTACGGCGTCGCCGTCGATCCCAACCGCATCTTGCTGACCTGCGGCGCCTCCCCGGCCCTGGTCCTGGCGCTCAGCACCCTGTTCAAGCCCGGCGACCGGATCGCCCTGGCCCAGCCCGGCTATGTCGCCTATCGCAACACCCTGCGCGCCCTGCATCTTGAGCCGGTCGAAATCGCCTGCGGTCCCGACACCCGCTTCCAGCTCACCGCCGCCCAACTCCAGGCCTTGGACCCCGCCCCCGCCGGCGTCATCATCGCCAGCCCGGCCAATCCAACCGGCACCATCATCCCGGACGCCGAGCTGGCCGCCATCGCCGAGGTCTGCCGCGCGCGAAACATCGCCATCGTGTCGGACGAGATCTACCACGGCCTCAGCTACGTCGGCCCGACGCCCTCGATGCTCCAGTTTGCGCCCGACGCCGTGGTCATCAATAGCTTCTCCAAATACTGGAGCATGGCGGGCTGGCGCCTGGGCTGGCTGCTGGTCCCGGAGGACCGGATCGACGCCGCCCGCGCCTATATCGGCAATATGTTCCTGACGCCGCCCAGCCTCAGCCAGCATGCCGGTCTGGTCGCCATGGACGCGATCGATGAGCTGGAAGGCCATATCCAGACCTACGCCCGCAACCGCCAGCTCATGCTGGAGGCGTTGCCCGCGCTGGGTCTGCGCAAGATCGCGCCCCCTGACGGCGCCTTCTACATCTGGGCTGACATCGGCCATCTGACGAACGACAGCGTGGCCTTCTGCGAGCAGTTGTTGCGCGACACCGGCGTCGCCACCGCGCCCGGCGTCGACTTCGACCCTGTCGACGGGCGCCGTTTCATCCGTTTCAGCTTCGCCGTGTCGACGCCCGAGATCGAAGACGCCTTGAGCCGCCTGCGCCCCTGGTTTGCAGCGTTGGAACCGTCCCTACGCTGATCAGCTCGGCGCAACCCACCACACGCGTCATGCTCGATAGGCACGCCTAGCTTATCCGCTATGGAATAATCCCTATCGCCGCGTTTACCGTCCGAAATCTTCTAGGTGGCACAACAGCATCAGTAGCGTAGCGTTGAGTACCCCGCAGCGCCGCAGGTCCCCATGGCCTGTGGCGCTGTTTCCATTCAGACGGCTTCGTTCAGTAGGGCGGCCTTGTAGTCGCCGACCCACAGGTTCCTGAACCGGCGCGAACGCTCGGCGTGATAGATGTGGGCCAGTTCGGCGTAGGACCGGTCGAAATCCTCGTTCACCAGCACATAGTCGAAGGCGTCGCAGTGTTCGATCTCGCCCTTGGCGTTGGCCACACGGCGCTCGATCACGTCGTCGGCATCCTGTGAGCGGGTGACGAGACGGCGACGCAACTCTTCCAGGCTGGGCGGCAGGATGAAGACGCGCACGGCGTCCTCGGGGCATTTCTCGGCCACGTCGCGCGCGCCCTGCCAGTCGATGTCGAAAAGCACGTCGCGCCCCTCGGCCAGCGCCTTGTCCACCGGCGCGCGCGGGCTGCCGTAGCGATTGCCGTGCACGTCCGCCCATTCCAGGAAGGCGTCCTCGTCGATCAGGCGTTGAAACTCGTCATGGCCGACGAAGTTGTAGTCGCGCCCATCCACCTCGCCCGGCCGGATGCCGCGCGTGGTCATGGAGACGGACAGCTCCAGACCACCATGATCGGCCATCAACCGCCGGCACAGCGAGGTCTTGCCGGCGCCCGAAGGACTGGCGACGATCAGGAGTACGCCCCGGCGGGGGCTGCGTTCATTCGACATTCTGGACCTGCTCACGCAACTGTTCGATGACGGCCTTGAGCTCCAGGCCGATTCCGGTGAGCGCGGTCGTAGCGGATTTCGAGCACAGCGTGTTGGCCTCACGCATGAATTCTTGCATCAGGAAGTCGAGTTTCCGCCCGGCGGGCGCCGAGGCCACAAGCTGGCGCGCCGAGGCGACGTGGGCGGTCAACCGATCCAGCTCCTCGCGCACGTCCGCCTTGGTCGCCAGAGCAGCCGCTTCCAGGAAGATTCGGTCTTCAAGACCCGGCGCGTCGGGCGCCAGTTCGGAGATTCGGCGGGTGAAGCGATCGCGGATGGCCTCGACCTGCGCGGTCGCCTCACCCTCCGCCTGGGCGACCAACGCCTCGATCCGGGCGATGAATTCGTCCAGCACCGGCGTCAGTTGCGCGCCCTCGTTCTGGCGTGACGCCTTCAGCGCATCCAGCGCCTCTTCGACCGTGCGGGTCATGGCCGCCTCGACAGCCGCCCGCGCCTCGGGATCGTCCGCCTCTTCGGGCGCCTCGATCACACCGCGCAGGGCCAGCAGGCCGTCAGCCGACGGCGGCGTTGCGCCGTCCTCGGCCAGTTCGTTCGCCAGCGTCAGATAGCGCGCCAGCACGGCGGCGTTGATCGTGACCGCCGCCTCGCCGGCTTCGGTTCGCTTGGCCTGAACGCCGATGGTGACCTGGCCCCGCGCGAACCGCGCCTGGCCAGCCGCCTTGGCTGCGCGCTCCAGGCCGTCGAAACCGTTCGCTCCCCGGAAGCGGACCTCCAGATTACGCCCGTTGACGGAGCGCGCCTCGACCGACCAGGTCCAGCCCTCGCCGGCCCCGTCGGCCCGGCCGAAGCCGGTCATGCCAGAAAGCGTGCTCATCGGGGCCCCTGCGTCGCGCCGGCCGGAAGGGTGATCGTCGCCTGACCATTCTCGATCGACGCGGCGGCCGGCTCGGTCGTCATCGGCGCCGCACTGGTTCCCGGCGTTGCGGGCGGCGTGGCTTCCGGCGGCAAGCCCGCCTTTTGGCGCTCGATCTGACGCCACCGCGCGACGTTTTGCAGATGCTCGTCATAGGTCAGGGCGAAGGCGTGTCCGCCGGAGCCATCCGCCACGAAGAAAAGAGCTGGATCGGCCGGCGGGTTCAAGACGGCCTTGACGGCTTCCTTGCCCGGATTGGCAATCGGCGTCGGCGGCAGCCCGTTAATCTGGTAGGTGTTCCACGGCGTCGGCGCCAGCAGTTCCGAGCGCCGGATGCCCCGTCCCAGCGGCCGACCCTTCGTCACGCCGTAGACGATGGTCGGATCGCTCTCCAGCCGCATCCCCGCCCGCAGACGGTTCGAGAACACCGCAGCGACACGGGGCCGTTCCGCTGCCAGCGCGGTCTCCTTCTCCACGATAGAGGCCAGGATCACCGCCTCTTCCAGTGTGCGCGCCACGGTCGCGGGCGACCTCTGGCTCCACAGCAGACGCAGGTTCTCGGTCGCCGCGCGCTGCATCCGGTCGATTACCGACTGGCGCGTGTCGCCGCGCGAAACTTCATAGGTGTCGGGCCACAGGCTGCCTTCCTCGGGCGTCTCGGCGACCGTCCCGGTCAGCACGGCTTCCTTGTTCAGGATGTCCACCGCCTGCAACGACGACCAGCCCTCAGGCAGGGTCACGAAATGGCGCACCACCCGCCCCTCGACCAGCAGGTTCAGCACCCCGGCCAAGGACGTGCCGGACGGCACCTCATATTCGCCGGCTCTCAGCCGCCGATCCGCGCCCGTCAGGGTCGCCGCCGCGCGGAACAGGTCCGTCGATCGGATTACTCCCGCCGCCTTCATCCGCGCGGCGATGGCCGAGACGCCCGACCCGCTGGGCAGGGTGACGACCGTCGTCTGGCCCTGCCGCGCGGATGGTCCCGGCGCATAATAGACCGCCCAGACGGCGATCAGCGCCACCAGCACGAACAGGCCGAAGGTCGCGGACGCGGTCAGGAGCGAGACCGTAAAGCCCGACCGCCCGCTGGATTTCTCGACCCGCCCGCGCCCGAACATCTCAGTCGACCTTCTTAAAGATCACCGAGGCGTTGGTGCCTCCGAAGCCGAAGCTGTTGGACATGGCCACATCGATCTTCATCGGCTTGGCGGTGTTGGGGACCAGGTCGATGGGCGTCTCCATCTCGGGGTCGTCCAGATTGATCGTCGGCGGCGCGATCTGATCGCGGATCGCCAGCACGCAGAACGCCGCCTCGATGGCGCCCGCCGCGCCCAGCAGGTGTCCGGTCATCGACTTGGTCGAGGAGACGGTCAGGTTCTGCGCATGATCGCCGACCAGCCCCTCGATCCCCTTCAGCTCGATCCAGTCGGCCATGGTCGAGGTGCCGTGGGCGTTGACGTAGTCCAGGTCCGACGGCTGCAGACCGGCCCGTTTCAGCGCCGCCTTCATGGCCCGCACGCCGCCTTCGCCGTCCTCGGACGGGGCGGTGATGTGATAGGCGTCGCCGCTCATGCCGTAGCCCACGACCTCGGCATAGATCTTGGCGCCGCGCGCCTTGGCGTGTTCGTATTCTTCCAGCACCAGGATGCCGGCGCCCTCGCCCATGACGAAGCCCGCATGGCCACGGTCATAGGGACGGGACGCCTTCTCGGGCGTGTCGTTATAGGCGGTGCACAGCGCCTTACAGGCCAAAAAGCCCGCAATGCCGATCGGCACGACCGAGCTTTCGGCCCCGCCCGCCACCATTACGTCCGCGTCGTCCAGCGCGATCATCCGCGCCGCATCGCCGATGGCGTGGGCGCCGGTGGCGCAGGCGGTCACCGCCGCATGGTTGGGCCCCTTCAGGCCGTGGCGGATCGAAATCTGGCCGCCGGCCAGATTGATCAGGGCGCTGGGGATGAAGAAGGGGCTGACGCGACGCACGCCCTGTTCCTTCAGGACAATGGCCGTGTCAGCGATGGGGCCCAGGCCGCCGATGCCGGAGCCGACCATCACGCCGGTGCGCTCCTTGTCCTCGTCCGTCTCGGGCTTCCAGTTGGCGTCGGCCAGGGCCTCGTCCGCCGCCGCGATGGCGTACAGGATGAAGTCATCGACGCGCTTCCTGTCCTTGGCGGACATGATTTTGTCCGGATCGAAGTCGCCTTCGCCGCCGCCGCCGCGCCCATCCACGCTCGGCACTTCGCCCGCGATGGTGCAGCCGTATCCTTCGGTGTCGAAGGCCGTGATCGGACCGATGCCCGACCGTCCCTCGACGATGCCCTTCCAGCTCTTCTCGACGCCCCAACCCAGGGGGGTCAGCAGACCGATGCCCGTAACGACGACGCAGCGCATGGTGCGTGCTCCCTTATCTCCAGCCCAACCCTTCGGAATCATCGCGGATTCGTGCGGGTCAGAAACAGTAAAGGCCGCCGGGCGTCTCCGCTAGGAGCGCCGGGCGGCCCTGTGAACCGTCAGCCTGTTCGGCCGAGATCGGCGACTGAGATCAGCCGGCCGACTTTTCGTCGATGAACTTGACCGCATCGCCGACCGTCTGGATGTGCTCGGCGGCGTCATCCGGGATCTCGATGTCGAATTCTTCTTCGAAGGCCATCACCAGCTCGACGTTGTCGAGCGAGTCGGCGCCCAGGTCGTCGATGAAGCTGGCCTTTTCGGTGACCTTGTCCGGATCGGCGTCCAGATGGTCGATGACGATCTTGCGAACGCGCTCGAGGGTGTCGGACATGAGTGTCTCTCTGCCTGTTTGAAATCGCCGTAGAGGCGGGGGTAGCTCAGAAATCGCCGTCTCACGGCAGCGATGGCGACGCAAGCCCGAAAGCCCGAACCGCCGACGCATTCCAACCCTTTAGCACAGGCTTTCGGGCTGGAAATAGTCTGTTGCGCGACGTGATAAGGGCCGCGGCCCTTAAATCATCGCCATGCCGCCGTTCACATGCAGGGTCTGACCCGTTACATAGGCGGCTTCGTCGGAAGACAGATAGACGGCGGCGGCGGCAATCTCGTCGCCCGAACCCAGCCGACCGGCCGGAATCCGCCCCAGAATGGTCTCGCGCTGCTGATCGTTCAGCACGTCGGTCATCGGCGAGGCGATGAAGCCCGGCGCGATGCAGTTGACCGTGATGCCGCGCGCGCCGACCTCCTGCGCCAGCGACTTGGAAAAGCCGATCATCCCGGCCTTGGACGCCGAATAGTTGGTTTGGCCCGGATTGCCGGTCACGCCGACGACCGAGGTGACGCCGATGATTCGCCCCGAACGGCGCTTCATCATCCCCTTCACCGCCGCGCGGGTCAGGCGGAAATAGCTTTCCAGGTTGACGGTCAGGACCGACTGGAAATCCTCGTCCTTCATCCGCATCAGCAGGCCGTCCTTGGTGATGCCCGCATTGGCCACCAGGATGTCCAGGGCTGAGCCCGCCGCCGTTTCGGCTGCGTTGACCAGATTGTCGACCGATTCCGGGTCCGACAGGTTCGCCGTGGCGAAATGCGCCCTCTCCCCCAGCTCCTTGGCCAGATCGGCCAGCACGGCCTCGCGTGTGCCCGACAGCACAACGGTCGCGCCCTGGGCGTGCAGCGCCCGCGCCACCGCCCCGCCGATCCCGCCCGTCGCGCCGGTCACCAACGCGGTCTTGCCTGCAAGATTGAACATCTGTTCCCTCTATTCCTTCCGTCATCCTCGGGCTTGACCCGAGGATCAGGCGCTATGCGGCGCCGATGTCGATAATGGCGCTCAGACGCCGAAGTGCGGACCGTCCGGTCCTCGGGTCAAGCCCGAGGATGACGACTTGGGGGCTTCACACCGATTTCGCGAACGCTTCCAACTCTTCGGGCGTATTCAGCGGCAAGGCCTCGGCGTCCGGTGCGATCCGCTTGGCCATGCCGGTCAGCACCTTGCCCGAGCCGATCTCGACAAAGCGCGTCACGCCGCCGTCGGTCGCCATCCATTCCATGCTCTCGCGCCAGCGCACCCGGCCGGTTACCTGTTCGACCAGCAGTCGACGGATGACTTCCGGATCGCTCTCGGGCCGCGCCAGGACGTTGGCGACGACAGGCACGACCGGCGCGACAATCTTCGCCTCGGCCAGGGCGGCGGCCATCTCGTCGGCCGCCGGCTGCATCAGCGGGCAGTGGAAGGGCGCCGAGACGTTCAGCGGGATCGCCCGCGCGCCCAGTTCCTTGGCCTTCTCGATGGCCCGATCCACGGCGGCCTTCTCGCCCGAGATGACGATATTGCCGTTGTTATTGTCATTGGCGACCACGCAGACGCCGATCTCGGCCCCGGCCGCCGCCGCCGCTTCCGCCAGCGCCAGATCCGTCTTGGGTCCGATGAGCGAGGCCATCGCCCCCTGCCCCACCGGCACGGCGCGCTGCATGGCCTGACCGCGCAGCTTCAGCAGCCGCGCCGTATCCGACAGCGAAATCGCGCCTGCCGCCGCCAGCGCCGAATATTCGCCCAGCGAGTGACCGGCCGCATAGGCCGCGCTCGCCACGTCAAAGCCGAACTCGGCCTTCAACGCCCGGATCGCCGCCACGG
Organism: Brevundimonas vesicularis; assembly: GCF_044807075.1. Lineage (GTDB taxonomy): Bacteria > Pseudomonadota > Alphaproteobacteria > Caulobacterales > Caulobacteraceae > Brevundimonas > Brevundimonas vesicularis_G. Next base: position 1,947,611 of record NZ_CP085234.1, on the reverse strand, counting down.
ACACCGCCATCAGGGCGGGCTGGGCGTTCTCGGTCAGGGTCAGTTGATCCTCGGGGCCTTCGCGCATCAGCACCGACAGCTTCTGGCCCAGCGCCTCGTCCACCTCGGCGAAGACGTCGCGAGCGGATTGGAAGGCGTCCGCCAACGGCGCGCCCATGCCGACGGCCTGGCTGCCCTGTCCCGGAAACAGAAGTGCGAGGGTCATCGACCGCTCCCTGAATCGTTCATCAAGGCGCGGACCCGTAAGCCCAGACTTACCCGAGGGCAAGCACCGCCCATCGTCTCCTCCCCACAGCGTGGGGAGGGGGACCGCGAAGCGGTGGAGGGGTTCTAGACGCCGCTTAAGCGCCTGCGATGCGGAAAGAGCCCCTCCGTCTCTCCGCTGCGCTTCGAGCCACCTCCCCATGAAATGGGGAGGAGACGATGCTCAGCCATCGCAATGCCGCTGGTCCATCCGCTGAGATTTCAACCGCTTGCCGAAATATGTCCCCCGTCTCCCATCCACGGGGTCAAACGGCCCCATAATACATCCGTCTCGTCGCATGGAGGGCTCGTAAGGCCTGCGACCTTGCGGCGGCGAGAGCGGAGGGAACGGGGGCGATGGTGAGATCCCATCGCGGCGCCGGGGCTGATCGGTCGGGGAATCGCCCCAGCGTCCGCAGTCGCGTCGCAGGGTCGAGGGGGATACTCGGCCGCACCGGGGATCGGGGATCGCTGCTCCGACCCGCCCGTCGCAGGCTTATGGGGTTAGGCGATAAGACCGCCACCGCTCGGCGCCCCGAGCTTGCAGGCCAACCTTCCGCGCGGAGCGTCCATCCTTCGTCGAAACGGTAACACTACAAATCAACTCCGGGCGAAGGCCCGGCGCTCCGCCCAGCCCTCCAGACTTCGCTGCGACCGCGCGAAGGCGAAGACGCCTGCCCGCCATATTTGCCCTTCGCGCGCAGGATCGCTACATCCGGCGCAACTCCCCATTCAGACGAACCCGAAGGGCGCACCGCACCTCATGGCGCAGCAATATATTTTCCAGATGCAGGGTCTGACCAAGACCTTCCCCGGCGGCCGCAAGATCTTCGAGAACATCTGGCTCAGCTTCTACAACGACGCCAAGATCGGCGTCGTCGGCGTCAACGGCTCGGGTAAGTCCACCCTGCTGAAGATCATGGCTGGCCTGGACAACGAGTTCAACGGCGAGGCCCGCGCCGCCGACGGCATCAAGCGCGGCTATCTGGAACAGGAGCCCCAGCTCGATCCCGCCCTGAACGTGCGCCAGAACGTCGAGGCCTGGTGCGAAGAGAAGCAGTGGGTCAACCGCTTCAACGAAGTCGCCGCTGAACTTGGCGAAAACTACACCGACGAACTGATGGAGGAGATGACCTCCCTTCAGGAAAAGATCGACGCCGGCGACGTCTGGGACATCGACAGCCGCATCGACCAGGCCATGGGCGCCCTTCGCTGCCCGCCCGACGACTGGGAAGTCACCAACCTGTCCGGCGGTGAGAAGCGCCGCGTGGCCCTGGCCCGCCTGCTGCTCAGCAAGCCCGACATGCTGCTGATGGACGAACCGACCAACCACCTGGACGCCGAATCTGTCGCCTGGCTGCAGCACCACCTGGAAAACTTCCCCGGCTGCGTCATCCTGGTCACCCACGACCGCTACTTCCTGGACCAGGTCACCAAGTGGACGCTGGAGCTGGACCGCGGCAAGGGCCACCCGCACGAGGGCAACTATTCCTCGTGGCTGGAAGCCAAGCAGAAGCGCGTCGTTCAGGAGCAGTCGGAATCCGAAGCCCGCCAGCGCGCCCTCACCCGCGAATTGGAATGGGTCCGTTCGGGCGCCAAGGCCCGTCAAGCCAAGTCCAAGGCCCGTCTGGCCGCCTACGAGCGTATGGTCGAGGAACAGGAGTCGATGCGCGGCGCCCAGACGCACGCCCACATCCAGATCCCGCCCGGGCCGCGCCTCGGCAACGTCGTTCTGGAAGTCGAGGGTCTGCAGAAGTCGTTCGGCGACAAGACCCTGTTCGACAACCTGACCTTCAAACTGCCGCCCAACGGTATCGTCGGCGTCATCGGCCCGAACGGCGCCGGCAAGTCGACCATGTTTAAGCTGATCACCGGCCAGGAGCAGCCCGACGGCGGTTCGATCCGCGTGGGCGAGACCGTCAAGCTGGCCTATGTCGACCAGTCGCGTGACGACCTGAAGCCGGACGAAACCATCTGGCAGGCCATCTCGGGCGGCACCGACGTGATGATGGTCGGCAAGCGCGAGATCAACACCCGCGCCTATGTCGGCAGCTTCAACTTCAAGGGCGGCGATCAGCAGAAGAAGGTCGGACAGCTGTCCGGCGGTGAGCGCAATCGCGTTCACCTGGCCAAGACCCTGGCCTCGGGCGGCAATCTGATCCTGCTCGACGAACCGACCAACGACCTGGACATCGAGACCCTTCAGAACCTCGAAGAGGCCCTGGAAGAGTTCGCGGGCTGCGCCGTGGTCATCTCCCACGACCGCTGGTTCCTTGACCGTCTGGCCACTCACATCCTCGCCTTCGAGGGCGACGGCCACGTCGAATGGTTCGAGGGCAACTTCGAAGCCTACGAACAGGACAAGATGCGTCGCCTGGGCGCCGACAGCATCATTCCCAAGCGCATCCAGCACCAGAAGTTCGGCCGCTGATCGCCTGACCTGACAAGAGGAGCCGCTGCATGACCCAACGCCCCGCCGTTCTCATCATGCAGCGGCATCTCGCCCCGCTCTCGGGATTTCTGGAGAGCGCCTACGACGTCTATCGCTTCTGGGAGGGTCCGCCGATCGAGGCCGCCCACGACATCCGCGTCATGGTCGTCGCCGGCGAGGCGCCGCTGGACAAGGCGCTGATCGAGCGCTTGCCGAACCTCGACCTCGTGGCCTGTTTCACCTCCGGCTACGACGGGATCGACATCGACTGGTGCCGCCGGCGCGGCCTTCCCGTCACCCACGCCCCCGGCGTCAATCACGAGGATGTCGCCGATCACGCCCTGGGCCTGATCCTGGCCGCACGCCGTCAGATCGCCTCGGGCGACCGTCAGGTCCGCGCCGGCGGCTGGACCTTCGAGACGCGCACCATCACGACGTCGCTCGCCGGCCAGAAGCTGGGCATCGTCGGCTTGGGCCACATTGGCAAGGCCGTCGCCGACCGCGCCGAGGCCTTCCGCATGGCGGTCAGCTGGTGGGGGCCGCGCCCGCACGACGCCGATTGGCCGCGCGCCGACAGCCTGCTGGCGCTCGCCAAGGCCAGCGACATCCTGGTCGTCGCCTGCAAGGCGGACGAGACCAATCGCGGCCTGATCTCGCGGGACATCCTCGAGGCGCTCGGCCACGACGGCCTGCTGGTCAATGTCTCGCGCGGTCAGGTCGTGGACGAGGACGCCCTGATCGCCGCCTTGATGTCAGGGACATTGGGTCAGGCGGCCCTGGATGTCTTCATCGAGGAGCCGACAGATCCAGCCCGTTGGGCCGACGTTCCCAATGTCATTCTCACGCCCCACACCGCCGGAGCCACGACCGCCGGTGTTCAGGGCATGCTGATGCTGCTGATCGAAAATCTGCAGGCGCACTTCGCGGGCGAGCCGCTGAAAACGCCCGTCGTCTGACTTTAGCGGGGACGCTGCGGCCGTTCGTCCGCCGTCACCACGCCGTCGCCGTTCTTGTCTATCGCCTTGAAGGCGGCGGCGAGGCCCACGTCGAACTCTTCGCGAGTAATGCGTCCGTCTGCATCGGCGTCGCAGCGTCAGCATCCGACCGCCGCGCGCATTGGCCAGTTCGCTGGCGTCGACCACGCCATCTTCATCGGCGTCCAGACGATCGAACATCTGGGTCATGCGCGCCTGCATCTGGGCCAGGTTTTCGCGCTCCGGCGGCCGCATCTGCCCGTCCATAGGCCTTCCCGACATTTCAGTCTCGGGAAAGTCGCTCTGGGCCAACGCCGGACCGGCGGCGGCGAGAGCAAGGGCGGCGATGAACAGGCTACGCATGAGATCACTCCAAGACGGGCTGTGGACTTTAACGCGCGCACGAACCATTCCCGTCGCGTTTCCAAGAAACCGATTTCACTTGCCAAATCATATAAGGATATCTTTATATGAACATATGAGTTTGTCCGCCGATCAGACTGTCGAAGCCCTCCGCGCCGCCGGCGAACCCACCCGTTTGCGCCTTCTGTCGCTGCTGGCGGGCGAAGAGCTGTCGGTCATGGAAATGTCCCGCATCCTGGACCAAAGCCAACCCCGGGTGTCGCGCCATCTGAAGCTGATGACCGACGCCGGGCTGATCGAGCGCTTTCCCGACGGCGCCCGCGTCTATTACCGCCTGTCGCATGACGCCCAGGCGCGCCGGCTGATCGACACGGTGCTGGACATCCTGGCCGAGGACGCAGGCGAGGCCGATCATCGCCGTCTGGACGAGGTCCGCAAGGATCGCGAGGAAGCCGCCGCCAGCTATTTCGAACAGGTCGCGCCCCAGTGGGACCGTCTGCGTTCGCTCTATGTCAGCGAAAGCGCTGTCGAGGCGGCGCTGGAAAAGGCTGTGGGGCCCGGCCCCTTCGAACGCGTCGTCGATCTGGGCACGGGTTCTGGCCGGATGCTGACCCTGTTCGGCAAGAAGGCCAAGATGTCAGTCGGGCTGGATCTCAGCCAAAACATGCTGAACATCGCGCGCACCAACGTCACCAAGGCGGGCGTGGAGCAGGTCGAACTGCGCCACGGCGACATCTTCGCCACCCGCCTGCCTGCCGCCAGCGCCGATCTGGTGATCGTGCATCAGGTGCTGCACTACTTGTCCGATCCGTCCGCCGCCGTCGCCGAGGCCGCCCGCCTGGTCAGTCCGGGCGGCCGCCTGGTCATCATCGACTTCGCTCCGCACGACTTCGAACATATGCGCGAAGCGCATCAGCATCGCCGCCTGGGCTTCGCCGACAGCGAGATCAACGGCTGGCTGAAGGACGGCGGCCTGACGCCATCGGCCCCCATCGCCCTGCCCCACGACGCCGAGGGCCTGACCGTGACCATCTGGACGGCGGAACGCCGCGTCCAGGACAGAAAGACCGCCTGATGGCCTCCTCCGCCTCCCTCAACCTGGCCGACGCCCGCGCCCTGCTGCTGTCGCCGCTTGGCCCCGTAGCCCGCGCCGGATCGAACCGCGACGCCGTACGCGTCTCGTTCGAATTCTTTCCGCCCAAGACCGATAAGGCCGAGGCCAATCTGTGGAAGGCGATCCGCCGTCTGGAGCCGCTGAACCCCGCCTTCGTCTCCGTGACCTACGGCGCCGGCGGTTCGACCCGCGAGCGGACCCACCGCACAGTCCAGCGCATCATCACCGAGACTTCTCTGCGCCCCGCCGCGCACCTGACCTGCGTCGAGGCCAGCCGGGAAGAAGTCGATGAGGTCATCGAAGGCTACAAGGCGATCGGCGTCGATCACATCGTGGCCCTGCGCGGCGATCCCCCCGGCGGGGCCGGCATCGGCGGCGTCTATCAGCCGCGCGCCGACGGCTATGCCAACGCCACCGAGCTGACCGCCGCCATCAACCGCATCGGCGGATTCGACGTCACGGTCGGCGCCTATCCCGAACGCCATCCCGAAAGCCCCTCGATCGAGCACGACATCGAGGTGCTCAAGGCTAAGGTCGACGCCGGCGCGACCCGCGCCGTCAGCCAGTTCTTCTTCGACATCGACGCCTTCCTTCGGTTCCGCGACCGGGTGCGGGCGGCGGGCGTCACCATCCCCCTGATCCCCGGCGTCATGCCGGTGTCCAACTTCGCCGGTCTTCAGCGGATGTGCGGCGCGTGCGGCGCCAGCATCCCCGACTGGCTGAAGGCGCATTTCGACGGCCTGGACGACGATCCCGAAACCCGCAAACTGCTGGCCGCTTCCGTCGCCGCCGAAACCTGCGCGCGTCTGCAGGAAGAGGGTTTCTCGGACTTCCACTTCTACACCCTGAACCGCTCCGACCTGGTCTATGCGATCTGTCGTGTTCTGGGCGTGCGCGAGACGGCGGCAGCTCAATGACCCGCGCAGAACGAATCGCCGCCCTGCATCAGACGGCCAAGGAACGCATCCTGGTCCTCGATGGCAGTTGGGGCGTCATGATCCAGCGTCGCGGGCTGGACGAGGCCGACTTCCGCGCCGACCGGTTCATCGCCGCCAACGGCTATGACGAGAAGCACCAGATGAAGGGGAACAACGACATCCTCTGCATCACGCGGCCCGATGTCATCGCCGACCTGCACGACCAGTATTTCGCCGCCGGCGCCGACATCTCCGAGACCAACACCTTTTCCGGCACCACCATCGCTCAGGAGGACTACGCCCTGGACGCCCAGGCGGTGTGGGACATCAATCTGGAGGGTGCGAAACTGGCCCGCGCCTCGGCCGATCGCTGGACCGCCAAGGAGCCACACAAGCCCCGCTTCGCCGCCGGCTCCATCGGTCCGCTGAACAAGATGCTGTCCATGTCGTCCGACGTGAACGACCCCGGCGCCCGCAGCGTGACCTTCGATCAGGTCTATGAGGCCTATCGCCATCAGGTAAAGGCGCTAAACGAGGGCGGCGTCGACCTCTATCTGATCGAGACCATCACCGACACGCTGAACTGCAAGGCTGCGATCAAGGCAATCAAGGACCTGGAGGACGAAGGTCTGGAGCCTCTGCCCATCTGGATCAGCGGCACCATCACCGACCGCTCGGGCCGCACCTTGTCAGGCCAGACGGCCGAGGCGTTCTGGAACAGCGTACGCCACGCCAAACCGTTCGCCGTTGGCTTCAATTGCGCCCTGGGCGCCGACCTGATGCGGCCCTTCATCGCCGAGCTGAGCCGCGTCGCCGACACCCTGGTCGCCGCCTATCCCAACGCCGGCCTTCCCAACGCCATGGGCCAATACGACGAACAACCGCACGAGACCGCCCATTTCATCGAGGAATGGGCCGCCTCGGGTCTGGTCAACATCGTCGGCGGCTGCTGCGGCACGACGCCGGATCATATTCGTCACGTCGCCGAAGAGGTCGCGCCGCTGAAGCCCCGCGCCATCCCGGAACGACCCGTGGCCCTGCGCCTGAGCGGACTCGAACCTTTTGAATTGGTAGCGTAGGTGCGTCCTGTCTTCATCAACGTCGGCGAACGGACCAACGTCACCGGCTCGGCCAAATTCCGCAAGCTGGTGGTCGAGGGCGACTATTCCGCCGCGCTGGACGTCGCCCGCCAGCAGGTCGAGGCCGGCGCCCAGATCATCGACGTCAACATGGACGAGGGGCTGCTGGACGGCGTCGTCGCCATGCGGACCTTCCTGAACCTGATCGCGGCCGAGCCCGACATCGCCCGCGTGCCGGTGATGATCGACAGCTCCAAATGGGAGGTGATCGAGGCGGGGCTGAAGTGCGTTCAGGGCAAGCCCATCGTCAACTCGATCAGCATGAAGGAGGGCGAGCAGGCCTTCCGCGATCATGCGATCAAATGCCTGCGCTACGGCGCCGCCGTCGTGGTCATGGCCTTTGACGAGGTGGGTCAGGCCGACACCGCCGCGCGCAAGATCGAGATCTGCACCCGCGCCTATGACATCCTGGTCAACGAGGTCGGCTTCCCGCCCGAGGATATCATCTTCGACCCCAACATCTTCGCCGTGGCGACGGGGATCGAGGAGCACGACAACTACGCCGTCGACTTCATCGAGGCGACGCGGGAGATCAAACGCACCCTGCCCTACGCCCGCATCTCGGGCGGGGTGTCGAACGTCTCGTTCAGCTTCCGCGGCAACGAGCCGGTGCGCCGCGCGATTCACAGCGTCTTCCTGTACCACGCCATCAACGCCGGCATGGACATGGGGATCGTCAACGCCGGCGACCTGCCGGTCTATGACGACATCGACGCCGAACTTCGCGAGGCGGTCGAAGATGTGATCCTGAACAGGCCGCAGCGGACCAATGTCTCGAACACCGAGCGGCTGGTCGACATGGCGCCCCGCTACAAGGGCGAGAAGGGCCAAGCCCGCGTCGTCGATCTGAAATGGCGCGAACAGCCGGTCGGCAAGCGGATCGAACACGCCCTGGTCAACGGCATCACCGAGTTCATCGAGGCCGACACCGAAGAGGCGCGCCAGGCGTCAGAGCGCCCGCTGCACGTCATCGAAGGCCCGCTGATGGACGGGATGAACGTGGTCGGCGACCTGTTCGGCTCGGGCAAGATGTTCCTGCCGCAGGTGGTGAAGTCCGCCCGCGTGATGAAACAGGCCGTCGCTTGGCTGGAGCCCTTCATGGAAGCCGAAAAGGCCGGCAAACCCCGCGAACAGGCGGGCCGCATCCTGATGGCCACCGTCAAGGGCGACGTCCACGACATCGGCAAGAACATCGTCGGCGTCGTGCTGCAATGTAACAACTACGAGGTCATCGACCTGGGCGTCATGGTCCCGGCCGACCGCATCTTAGACGAGGCCAAGGCCCACAATGTCGACATCATCGGCCTGTCGGGCCTGATCACGCCGTCGCTGGACGAAATGGTCTTCGTCGGCGCCGAGATGGAGCGGCGCGGCTTCGACATACCCCTGCTGATCGGGGGCGCCACCACCAGTCGCACCCATACCGCGGTCAAGATCGAGCCCGCCTACCGCCGGGGCTCGACCACCTACGTCGTCGACGCCTCGCGCGCCGTCAGCGTCGTTTCGGGCCTGCTGTCCAAGACCGAGCGCGCGAAGAACGAGGCCGCCACCCGCGACGAATACATCCGCATCCGCGAGCAATATGCCCGCGGCCAGGAGGTGAAGGCCCGCGCGACCCTGGCCCAGGCCCGCGAGAACCGCTTCCGCATCGACCCCGCCCAGCCCCTGCCCGGCAAGCCGGCCTTCCTTGGCGTGAAGGCGTTTGACGCCTGGGACCTGCAGGATCTGGCCGACCACATCGACTGGACACCCTTCTTTGCCAGCTGGGAGCTGATCGGCCGCTATCCGCTGATCCTGGACGACGAGGTCGTCGGCGAGGCCGCGCGCGACCTGTTCGCCGACGCGCAAGTCATGCTGAAGCGTATCATCGACGAGAAGTGGTTCACGGCCAAAGGCGTCGTCGGCTTCTGGCCGGCGCGCGCGGACGGTGACGATGTCATCGTGTACGCCGACGAAGGCCACGACACGGAAATCGCCCGCTTCCACACGCTACGCCAGCAGATCGAGAAGTCGAACGGCAAGCCAAATCTGGCCCTGTCCGACTTCATAGCCGATGTGGGCGATGACTATATTGGCGCCTTCGCCGTCACCGCAGGACACGGCGAGTTGGAGATCGCCAAACGCTTCAAGGACGTTGGCGACGACTATTCCGCTATCCTGGTCACCGCCCTGGCCGACCGGTTGGCCGAGGCTTTCGCCGAACGGCTGCACAAGGAAGTTCGCACCACCCTGTGGGGCTACGCCGCCGACGAAACGACCAACATCGATGCGCTGATCGCCGAACAATACCAGGGGATCCGCCCTGCCCCGGGCTATCCCGCCCAGCCTGATCACACAGAAAAAGCAACGCTATTCCGCCTGCTTCAGGCCGAGGACAATGCCGGCATGGCCCTGACGGAAAGCTTCGCCATGACGCCCCCGGCCTCTGTCTCGGGCCTCTACTTCGGCCATCCGGGCAGCCACTATTTCGGCGTCGGCAAGATCGATCTCGACCAGGTCGAGGATTACGCCCGCCGCAAGGGATGGGACGTCGGCACCGCTGAGCGCTGGCTGGCCCCCATCCTCAACTACGATCCCTACGCTGCCAAACGCGAAACGGCGGCTTGAGCCGAACTCAAGCCGCCGTCTGTCATCGGATAACCGCCGAACTGATCAGTTGATGCCGACGCTCTCCAGCGTGGCGGGCGGCGTGGTGATGTTGTCGCGCAGGCGGCGCGCGGCGTGCTCGCAGCGGCCCGGCAGACCGAAGAATAGGCCGAACGACTGGCTGCGCGCCTCGGCGTCGGGATTGGCCATCAGCGGGGCCCACTGCGCCTTGACGGCGGCGACGGCCTGCTCGGCCTCAGCCTTCGAAGCGGCCGATTGGCGCGGCGCGGCCGCCGCCAGGGCGCTGCGGAAATCCTGGGCTTCGAGACGGCCCAGACGCACCAGCTCGACATCCTCCGGCGCGCGCGACGTCAGCGTCTCGCCCAGATCGGCGTGCCCGGTCACCAGCGCATCGCACCACGCCACCAGCGGATAGTCGGCGCTCGGCGCGCCCCGCGGCAACGGCCGTGCATAGGCGATGGCCTCGCGCGTCTTCAACGCATCGGCCGTCTCGCCCGAGCGATTACCCGTCACGATCGGTCCATCCTGAGTTTGAGCGACAGCCGCGCCGGCAGCCAGTAGCGACAGGACCGACAGTCCGGGAACAACAAATTTCAGCATGATCTTCCTTGGAGGGGCGCGCCGCAAACAGGCGACGATTCGTAACGCTCGCCCGCCCGAATGGTTTTTCTACGGCGCCGCTTAAACGAAAAAGGCGGCGGAGCGTTGCTCCGCCGCCTCAGTCTCAGTGATCCCGTGCGGATCAATACTTCAGACGTGCGCCCACGAAGAAGTAGCGGCCGACCACGTCGAAGTTGTTCGGGTCGGTGTTGCCGTCGTTGGCATTGTCGAACACCGGCGGGGCCTTGTCCGCCAGGTTGCGAACGCCGCCGAAAATTTCGACGTTGTCGTTGAAATCATACGAAGCGCTGACGTCGTGGTACCAGTAGGAGTCGGTGCCGACATAGCCGCCATCTTGGAAGTCAGGGATGTTACCCTGGTTGTCCATGGCGTCGATGTAAGTGCCGGAATAGTTCACGCGGACCGGACCGAAGTCGTAGCCCAGCGAGACGTTTGCCTTCCACTCGGGCAAGCTAGCGCTGATGTTGTAAGCGCCGACCGTGCCCTTGTATTCGATGCCGTCCAGTTCGTAGCTGTCCAGGTAGGTCAGGTTGACCGCGACATCCAGCTTCTGACCCCAGAAGCCGCCGCCCCACGGAACGTTCCAGCCGTAACGCGTCGAGAAGTCCACGCCGCTGGTTTGCAGTTGCGAGACGTTGCCCAGCGGGGCGCGCGCCTTCAGGTTGCCGGCCGGATCACGATAGATCAGAGGCAGGCCGATGCCGGCGTTGTTGCACTCCGCAACCGCCGAGACCGGAGCGCCCGTCGTGCCGGACGCCGCAGCGCCAGCCGCGAAGCACTGGTTCACGATGCCGGAGACACCGCCGAAGATGGTGCCGATGTAGTCCTCGACCTTGATGTCATAGTAGTCGAGCGACATCGACAGACCCGGAACGAAGGTCGGTTGCCAGACGGCGCCCAGCGTGACCGTGTCCGACGTTTCTTCGGTCAGGTTCGGGTTACCGTAGAAGAACGACTCCGTTTGCGTGTTCTGGGCGACGAATCCGGTGGCCACCGGATCGAAACCGAGTTGCGCGGTGCAGAAGTTGCGCACACCGGCCGACAAGGTACGAGCGGCGCCCGACGACGGGTTGCGCGTGGTGCAGGGATCCAGAACCGCCGGGAAGCCTTGGTCGTTGGCTTGGAACAGTTCGAAGACATTCGGCGCACGCACGGCACGTTGATAGATGCCGCGGAAGCGCAGGCTGTCGACAGGCTCCCATGAGCCGCCTGCTTTATAGGCGTAGATCTTGCCGACCGTGTCATAGTCGGCCATGCGGGCGCCGACTTCCAGCTCCAGGGACTTGATGAACGGCACGTCGCGAACCAGCGGGATCACGGCTTCCGCATACAGTTCCTTCGATTCCGTACGACCAGCGACAGGACGCTCGGCGTTGAAGCCGAAGATGTCGCCCGAGGCTTTGGCGGCGTCCGGCGTGAAGCTCAGCTTGTCTTCACGATACTCGGCGCCGAACGCGACCGACAGCGGTCCAGCAGGCAGTTCGAAGATGCTGGTGTCGGCGAAGTTCAGGCGAATGAAGTTCGCGGCCTGCGGGGTGATAGTGCCGGCGCCGAACAGATTTACCGGAACGCAACCGGGGAAGATCTGGACCGACGAAGCGGCGCAGGTAGTCGCGGTGCCGCCAGCAGCCAAAGCAGCGGCAAGTCGCGAACGAGACACGTCGTTTTCGATCGAGGTCCGCAGCTCGGTGCGGCCGTAAGCGTAAACGCCTTCAGCTTTCCAATCGCCGCCCAGCTCGGCGCGAAGACCGCCATTGAACTGAAGGACATTCGTGTCGTGGCTTTCCACGCGCGCGCCGACTTCAGCCATACGACGATCAAAGTTCAGAGGCGCTGTCGGATTGGGACGCGAGTTGGCATAAGCCAGCAGCGCCGGGTAATTCTGCACGAAGTAGTTGCCGTACGGAATGTTGATCCCGGTCGCCGGAGTCGGCGCCAACTGAATGTTGTTCCGGGTATTCGTGTAGAAGACTTCGGTGAAAGCTGTCACCTTGTCAGTGATGTCATAGTGCCCCAGCAGCACCGCATTGTAGCGTTCCGAGGGAGACTGCAGCAGGTTGACCGGGGCGAAATCGTAGCGATCGCTGGATGCGCCCAGGCCGAAATCATTGTTGAACTGCCCGGGGACACCTGCCGTCCGGAACGACCGGCGGCACGGATTCGGAGCAGTCGAGCAGCCCACGGCCGTGTACGGGTTGGTGCCAAGGTTGTTCAGGCCACCGTAGATTCCGGTGCCGGAGCCGCCCGCAGCGCTGCTGAGCGCCCAGGGGCGGTCTTCGTTGGGGAAGAAGCCATCGCGATCGGCATAACCGATGAAGCCGGTCACATTGCCGCGGCCATCGGCGATGTTAGCGCCGAACATCGCCGACGCGTTGAACTGCTCACCGTCACCGTACCCCGAGATACCGTACTGGGTGTTGACCGCTAGACCTTCGAAGTTGTCCTTGAAGATGAAGTTGACCACCCCGGCCAGCGCATCGGAACCGTAGGTCGCCGAGGCGCCGCCGCTGACGACCTCAACGCGGTCGATCAGCGCCGCCGGAATGCTGTTCAGATCGACGGCGTTCGACTTATCGTAGGGGACGAAGCGGCGGCCGTTGACCAGCACCAAGGTGCGGCTCGGGCCGAGGCCGCGCAGATCGACGGTCGCCGAGCCATTGGCCGGATTGTTGGAGTTGGCCGACAGGCCGGGCACGACCTGAGGAAGCTGGTTGAGGATCTGCTCGACGTTTACGTCGCCGCGTGCTTGAATCTGCTCGGCACTGACTGTGGCTACGGGGCTGTTGGCGACGTAGTCCTGGCGCACGATGCGCGAGCCGGTCACGACGATTTCCCCGACCTCGGCGGTTCCGTCCTGCGACTGTGCGAATGAAGGGCTAGCCGCCATGGCCAAGGCGGCACCGCCAATCATGGTGGTGGCCAACAAGCCGCGGCGATATTTGACGTTATTCAAGGATAGCTCTCCCATGATCGATGAAGAGCTGCGGTTGCAGCCCACCGAATCCATATCCGTGTGCCAGCCGAATAGCTGGTTGCGCGAGAGAGCATACCAACACTTGAAGCAAGTCCAGCGCGAAGACGCATTCACGCCACAAGTGAGACGAACCTGTCACAGAGACGACACACCCACCATGGCATGCGTGAACGCGACCTTAGCTGCGCTTCTCGGGCTTGCTCCACCAAGCGCACCGCTAAGTGTCAGTATATTTTCAGCGTTGGATCGCCACGCGTGCCGCATAGGGCGCGGGCTCGGGCGTGCAGGAGGCGGCGATCACTTGCACCGCGGCGAGACACAGGATCGCCGCCGCGACGAACGGGAGCCGATTTGATACAGCGTTGGCGATCGAACGGGCCATTGAGGGCGCTCCAGGCATGATTACCGAGACGTTAACGCAAGCTCTGCGCCAAACGCGGCCGTGACTATGATCCCGTTCGTAAGGGCGTTCGACTTCGCCTATGGGCGGCGCGATCAGGTGTCGCCGTTGATCCAGCGTGTGATCGCCGACAATCCGGGGCCGTTCACCTTTACTGGAACGGGGACCTATATCGTCGGCCAACCTGGCCGAGGGGCCGAGGTCGCGGTGATCGATCCGGGGCCGCTGGATGAAACGCATCTGGCGGCGCTGATGGCGGCGGTCGAGGGGCGGCGGGTCAGCCATGTGCTAGTGACGCATACGCATCGGGATCATGCGCCTCTAGCCCGGCCGGTCGCCGAGGCGACCGGAGCACGGATTTGGGCGGCCCAGCCTCCGGCGCGGGAAACGCATGCGTCGGGTGCGCTGGACGAGGATGAGGATGCGGACTTCGCGCCCGATATGGTGCTGACGGGCGGCGAGGCCGTCGAGGGCGACGGCTGGACGATCGAGGCGATGTTCACGCCCGGCCATGCGTCAAATCACATGGCCTTCGTCCTGCGCGAGGAGAACGCCCTGTTTTGCGGCGACCATGTCATGGGCTGGTCGACGACGGTCGTGGCGCCGCCGGATGGGAACATGCGCCAGTATATGGCCAGTCTGGACGCAGTGATCGAACGCGACTTCGATGTGCTGTGGCCGACGCACGGGGCGCCGGTGACGGAGGTGCGGCCGTTTCTGGAGGCCTATCGCGCGCATCGGCTGGAGCGGGAGGCGCAAGTGCTCCAGCGGCTTGCGGCGGGGGATCGCACGATCGCGGAGATGGTCCCGGTTCTGTACGCCGCCGTCGATCAGCGGCTGTGGCCGGCCGCTTCGCTGTCGGTGCTGGCGCATCTGATTAAGCTGGTCGAGGACGGCGCGGCGATTAACGATGGCGCGCCCGGCCTGTCGGCGCAGTTTCGGCTGGCTTAGCGTCCCGCTTCCAGGTTTCGAGTGATTTTCGCGGCGAGGCGGCAGGTGGCGCCGCCGTCGGGACGGCTGTTGCGAGCAGCGACGCGAATGTCTGTGCGGCCGGGGCGGATGCGAACGACCGCATCGGTGGCGAAGCCGAACCAGGCGCCGGCGTGCACGGCTTCGACCTGGAAGGTTGTGGCGCGGGTGACGACGAAGCCGGCGTCGACCAGCGCCGAGGTCGCCTGCTGGGCCAGGACCTGGGTCGGGATGGCGTCCACACCGTCACAGGTCTGCGGCGCGCCGCTGCGCACGCCGGCGGCGCGCGGCAGGCCCGGCGGCTCGTCCAGGTTGGTGCTGACGTCACGTGGATGGGGCGTCGCATCCTGCCCCTGACGCAGCACGAAGCCGGCGACTGTCGCGCCCGAGAGAACCAGCGCCACCAGCGCATAAAGACCCCTGCCCTTCAGATCGCGCAGCGCCAGCACCGTCGCCGTCAGCGCCGCCGCCAGACCGACCCAGGCCAGGATGCGCGCCACGGTCCAGGTCAGCAGGTCGTAACCGATCGCCAGATCGAGCCCGCCGAACCGCGTCGCCGTGACGGCCGCCACGACCAACACAAAGGGCGCCGCCGCAAGCGCCGTCAGCCAGGGCAGAATGGCGGGAACGGGCTTTCTGGTCGGCATTCAGGCTCCGGTTCTAGGGTCAGGCGCCAGATCAGGCAGCGGTCGGCAGACGATAGTCCTTCATCCGGTCGCGCAGAAGCTTCTTGTCGATCTTGCCGGTCGCGCCCAGCGGAATGTCGTCCACGGCGACCACATCGTCGGGCATCCACCATTTGGCGATCTTGCCGGTCAGGAAGTCCAGATGCTCCTGCTTGTCCAGCGTCTCGTCGGGTTTCAGCTTCAGGATCAGCACGGGCCGTTCGTCCCATTTGGGGTGGGCCGCGCCGATGACGGCGGCGATCTCGACCTTGGGGTGACCCACGGCGATGTTCTCGATCTCGATGGAGCTGATCCACTCGCCGCCCGACTTGATCACGTCCTTGGCGCGGTCGGTGATCTGCATGAAGCCCAGGTCGTCGACCGTGGCCACATCGCCGGTATCGAAGAAGCCTTCGTCGTCCAGGATCGAGCCCTCTTCCTTGAAATAGGCGCGGCTGATAGTCGGCCCCTTGACCATCAGACGGCCGAAGGTCGCGCCGTCGTGAGGCAGTTCGGCGCCCGCCTCGTCCTTCAGCTTCAGCTCGACGCCCAGCGGCGGCACGCCCTGCTTGAGGCGGTATTTCATCTGCTCGTCGTAGGGCAGCTTCAGTATTTCGGGCGGCAGGTTGGCGATGGTGCCGATGGGCGAGGTCTCGGTCATGCCCCAGGCGTGAGTCACCTCGACGCCGAAATCGTCCTGGAAGCCGCGGATCAGGCTTTCGGGACAGGCCGAGCCGCCGATCAGCACGCGCTTCAGGGTCGAAAAGCCCAGCCCGTGCTGTTTCATATGGGCGAACAAGCCCTGCCAGACGGTCGGCACGGCGGCCGAGAAGGTTACGCCCTCCTGTTCAATCAGCTCATAGATCGACTGGCCGTCCATCTTGGCGCCCGGCATCACCAGCTTGGTCCCGGCGGCGGGACCGGCGAAGGCGATGCCCCAGGCGTTGGCGTGGAACATCGGCACGACCGGCAGGATCACCTCCTTGGGCGTGGCGCCCATCACCGTGGCCTGAAGGCCCATGAAGGTGTGCAGGAAGTTGGAGCGGTGCGAATACAGCACGCCCTTCGGATTGCCCGTGGTGCCAGAGGTGTAGCAGAGGCCGCAGGCCGTCTGTTCATCGAAGTCGCCCCAGACCACGTCGGTCGATTGACCGGCGATCGCGTCCTCATAGGCGACGGCCTTGGGCAGCTTCGTCTGCGGCATGTGGGCGGCGTCGGTCATGATGACGACGCGTTCGACCTTGGGGATATGCGGCAGGATCGCTTCCAGCAGCGGCACGAAGGTCAGGTCGACGAAGATGATCCGGTCTTCTGCGTGATTGATGATGTAGACGAGCTGTTCGGGGAACAGACGCGGGTTAAGGGTGTGGCACACCCCGCCGATGCCCATGATGCCGTACCAGGCCTCGATATGATTGGCGGTGTTCCAGGCCAGGGTGGCGACGCGGTCGCCCGGCTGGACCCCCCAGTCCTTCAGCGCGCTGGACACGCGTTTGGCCCGGTCGTGGATCTGGGCGTAGGTCGTGCGAACGATGGGCCCTTCGACCGAGCGCGTCACCACTTCGCGCTCGCCATGCCAGTTTTTGGCGTGGTCGATGATCTTGTCGACCGTCAGCGGCCAGTCCTGCATCAAGCCCAGCATGTCGTATCCTTGTCCCTTGGATGCGTCTGCTTTGATGCGACGCTTGAGCGGACGCTAACATCGGTGATCGGCGATAAGCAACGTGACGTAGCGTCAGCCACGGCGCGGCGGATCGTCCCCCGTGGCGTTGGCGGCGCGACCGCTCTAGAAGGCCGCCCATGACCATATTGATCGCGATCACGGGCGGCTCCGGCTCCGGCAAAAGCACCTTAGCGGAGGCGTTGGTGTCGGCCCTGCCGGAAGGTTCGGCCGTGCTGGTGCGCGAGGACAGCTATTATAAGGACGCAGCCTCCCTGCCCGGCTTCGACGCCGCGACCTTCGACTTCGACGATGTGACGGCGCGCGATCACGACCTGATGATCGCAGACCTGAAGGCACTGAAGGCCGGGCGCGCGGTGACGGCGCCGGTCTATTCCTTCATCCATCACGGCCGCGAGCCGGGCGGCGAGCCGATCCCGGCGGCCGAGGTGGTGATCGTCGAGGGCACGCATGTTCTGTGCACCCCCGGCCTGACCGCCCTGTTCGACATCCGCGTCTTTGTGGACACGCCGGCCGACATCCGCTTCATCCGCCGCCTGCTGCGCGACCAGGCCGAGCGGGGCCGATCGGCGGATTCGGTCGTGGCGCAATATCTAGCGACGGTGCGTCCGGGTCACGAGCGCCTAACCGAACCGTCGCGCACCCACGCCGACTTCATCGTCGCCGATGCGACGGCGGCCGTCCGCCTGGAAGACCCCCAGGCCGTGGTGCGTCTGGCGGCCCCGGTCCTGGCCCATCCGCTGCTGCAGGCCCTGCTGGGCGACTAGCGAAGGCGTCTCCGCCCCCGAATTCGTCAGGTCGAAGCGCGACCGGCTCGACGGGCGGATGACCATTGAGCGCCCTGATGCGCGCCCGTTCGGCGGCCTCGGCCTGCTTCTCAACCAAGATGGCGTCCAGCCGGATGTATTCGAGTTCCAGCAGGGCGCGAAGACGGTCATCCTCGGCCTCTTCCTCGGGCGTCTGTCTGTAGGGCGGCGGGAGACCGCGACCGGGTTTGGGACGGCGAGGTTTGGGGCGGGCCATGCGGGTCTCCGGACACGGGTTATCGGCTTCGCGCGGTCGCAGCGAAGTCTGGAGGGCTGGGCGGAGCGCCGGGCCTTCGCCCGGAGTGTGAGTTTGTATGTACCGTTTCGACGAAGGGTATGACGCTCCGCGCGGGTGGTTGGCCTGCAAGCTCGGGGCGCCGAGCGGTGGCGGTCTTATCGCCTAACCCCATAAGCCTGCGACGGGTCGGCGGTCCCTGCGAGGACCGTCCCGAGTGCGGCCGAGTATCCCCCTCGACCCTCCGACGGCGCTCCATGAGTCGCTGTCGGCGCGGGCCGTTTCAGACCCGCTCCCGTTCCCTCCGCTCTCGCCGCCGCAAGGTCGCAGGCCAGGCGAGCCCTCCATGCGACGAGACGGGCGCATTATGGGGGCGTTTGACCCCGTGGATGGGAGACGAGGGACATAAATCAGCAAGCGATTGAAATCGCTGCGGAGGGACCAGCGACATTGCGATGGCTGAACATCGTCTCCTCCCCATCCATGGGGAGGTGGCTCGAAGCGCAGCGAAGAGACGGAGGGGCTCTTCACCGCATCGGCGGCCTCTGTGGGACTTTCAACAACCCCTCCACCGCTTCGCGGTCCCCCTCCCCACGCTGTGGGGAGGAAACGGTTGGGTCAGATCAGTCCCGCCAACGGCGACGACGGGTCGGCATACATCCGCTTGGCCATCCGCCCGGCCAGATAGGCGTCGCGGCCGGCGATGACGGCGTGTTTCATGGCGCGGGCCATGCGGATGGGATCCTTGGCGCCGGCGATGGCGGTGTTCATCAGGACGGCGTCGCAGCCCAGCTCCATCGCGCGGGTCGCGTCCGAGGCCGTACCGACGCCCGCATCGACCAGCACCGGCACCTTGGCCTGTTCGACGATGAGGCGGACGTTGACCTCGTTCTGGATGCCCAGGCCCGAGCCGATCGGGGCGGCGGCAGGCATGATGGCGGCGGCGCCGGCGTCTTCGAGCCGCTTGGCCATCACCACGTCGTCGGTGCAATAGACCATGACGTCGAAGCCGTCCTTGATCAGCAGATCCAGCGCCCGCAGCGTCTCGATCATGTCGGGATACAGGTGGGCGGTGTTGGACAGCACCTCCAGCTTGACCAGGCTCCAGCCGCCGGCTTCGCGCGCCAGACGCAGAGTCCGCACCGCATCCTCGCCCGTGAAACAGCCGGCGGTGTTGGGCAGGAAGGTAAAGCGATCCGGCTTCACATAATCGACCAGCATCGGCTGGGTCGGGTCCGACAGGTTCACGCGGCGCACGGCGACAGTGACGATCTCG
Source organism: Brevundimonas vesicularis (assembly GCF_044807075.1). Classification (GTDB taxonomy): domain Bacteria; phylum Pseudomonadota; class Alphaproteobacteria; order Caulobacterales; family Caulobacteraceae; genus Brevundimonas; species Brevundimonas vesicularis_G. The sequence continues at coordinate 1,928,196 of NZ_CP085234.1, read as the reverse complement.
GCCCCGGCCGCCTCGGCGGCGGCGGCGTTCTGGGCGTAGTCGGCGTATTTGCCGGTGCCCACGATCAGACGCGAGTTGAAGGTGCGGCCTGCGACGGACCAGGTTTCGTTGGCTGTATCGGTCATGGATGCTGACCTAGGCCTCTCAGGCGCGTGGGGGAACCCGTCGTAGCCCGATTTGATCGGATCACCCGCCGCCGACGAACTGGACCAGTTCGATACGGTCGCCTGCGGCCACCGGCGTGGCGGCGTGCAGGGACTTGGGCACGATCTCAAGATTGCGTTCGACGGCGACCTTGCGCGGGTCCAGCGACAGCTCCTCGACCAGGGCCAGGATGGTGGCGGCCTGGACCTGGCGTGGCTCGCCGTTGAGATGGATCTGGTGCATCGGTCGGGTCTCTCGGCGTTGTCGGCGCGACCTTTCAGATAGCGACTGAAGGATCGGATCGCCAGACCGCGCTGCGCCGGCGCGGTGACCTTGGGTAAGGTTCAACGCCGCGAGCGTTTGACCCACGCCCTGCGTCCGCTAAAAGGCCCCTCTTGCGCCGCGCTGCGCCGGATCGATTCTGGAACCATGGCCGAAACGCCCGTCATTCATGTGCTGAACGGCCCCAATCTGAACCTGCTCGGGGTTCGGGAGCCGGACATCTATGGTCGCGACACCCTGGCGGACATCGAGCAGCGCTGCGTCCGGGCGGCCGGCGAGGCGCAGATCGTGTTTCGCCAGACCAATCACGAAGGCGTGCTGGTCGACTGGATCCAGGAGGCGCGCGAGGGCGCCGACGCTCTGATCCTCAATCCGGCGGCCTATGGGCATACGTCGGTGGCGCTGCACGATGCGTTGAAGACGCTGTCGATACCGGTGATCGAGCTGCATCTGTCCAATCCGGCGGCGCGTGAGGCGTTTCGCCACCACTCCTATGTGTCCTCCGCGGCGACCGGCGTCATCGCCGGCTTCGGCGCGGCGGGCTATGAACTGGCCGTCCAGGCGGCCCTCACCCAGGTTCGGGAACGCGGCTGAGCCCCGTCCCGTTTATCAAAGACCACGAAAGACAAGGCGCAACTCCAATGGCCGATGACAAGAAACACGCCGAAATCGACGCCGCCCTGGTTCGCCAGCTGGCCGAGATCCTGAACGAGACCGATCTGACGGAAGTCGAGGTCGAGCGCGGCGAACTGCGCATCCGCGTGGCGCGCGAAGTCACCGTCAACGCCGCCCCGATTCAGTACGCCGCCGCCCCCGCTCCGGTCGCCGCTGCGCCCGCCGCCGCTGCTGCGCCGGCCGCCATGCCGTCGGACCCGGCCACCATCGTCGCCCGCGCCGGCGAAGAGGTGAAGTCGCCGATGGTCGGCACCGCCTATCTGCAGGCCTCGCCGGAGGCCCCTGCCTTCGTCCAGCCCGGCGACAAGGTCAAGAAGGGCCAGACCCTGCTGATCGTCGAAGCCATGAAGACGATGAACCCGATCCAGGCCCCGCGCGACGGGGTTGTGGCCGAAATCCTGGTCGGCGACGCCCAGCCGGTCGAGTTCGGCGAACCCCTCGTCCTGCTGGAAGCCTAAGCCGTGTTCACCAAGGTCCTGATCGCCAACCGCGGCGAGATCGCGCTGCGCATCCACCGGGCGTGCAAGGAGATGGGCATCTCCACCGTCGCCGTGCACTCCGAAGCCGACCGCGGCGCCATGTGGGTGCGGCTGGCCGACGAGAGCGTCTGCATCGGCCCGGCCTCAGCGGCCAAGTCGTATCTGAACATCCCGTCGATCATCGCGGCGGCCGAGATCACCGGCGCCCAGGCGATCCACCCCGGCTACGGCTTCCTGTCCGAGAACGCCCGCTTCGCCGAGATCGTCGAGGCCCATGGCATGACCTTCATCGGTCCCAAGCCCGAGCATATCCGGGTGATGGGCGACAAGATCAGCGCCAAACAGACGGTCAAGGACGCGGGCATCCCCGTCGTTCCCGGCTCGGATGGCGAGGTCGAGACCGTCGAGGCCGCGATCGAGGCGTCCAAATCCATCGGCTTTCCCCTGATCGTCAAGGCGGCGGCGGGTGGCGGCGGACGCGGCATGAAGGTCGCCCTGACGCCTGACGATCTGGTCGAAGCGGTCCAGACCGCCCAGTCGGAGGCCAAGGCCGCCTTCGGAAACGGCGCCGTCTATATGGAGCGCTACCTCCAGAAGCCGCGCCACATCGAGATCCAGGTCATCGCCGACAGCCACGGCAATGTCGTCCACCTGGGCGAACGCGACTGCTCGCTGCAACGCCGTCACCAGAAGGTGCTGGAAGAGGCCCCCTCGCCCGCTCTGTCGGCCGAGGGCCGCAAGCAGATCGGCGAGACGGTCAACAAGGCCATCGCCGCCATCGGCTATCTGGGCGTCGGCACCATCGAGTTCCTGTGGGAGGACGGCGAGTTCTTCTTCATCGAGATGAACACCCGCCTGCAGGTCGAACACCCGGTTACGGAAATGATCACGGGCGTGGATCTGGTTCGCGAACAGGTGCGCATCGCCGCCGGTCTGCCGCTGTCGTTCACCCAGGACGACATCGAGTTCAAGGGCCACGCGATCGAGGTGCGGATCAACGCAGAGAACCCGGAGACCTTCACGCCGTCGCCGGGCAAGATCACCGACTTCCACGCACCGGGCGGCCTGGGTGTGCGCCTGGATAGCGCCATCTACGCCGGCTATTCGATCCCGCCCTATTACGACAGCCTGATCGGCAAGCTGATCGTGCACGGTCGCGACCGCGAAGAGGCCATCGCCCGTCTGAAGCGTTCGCTGAACGAGGTCGTCATCGGCGGCGTCGACACGACCATCCCCCTGTTTCAGAAGCTGCTGGCCGAGCCGGACATCCTATCGGGCGACTACGACATCCACTGGCTGGAGAAATGGGCGGCCCGTCAGAAGGGCGACGCCTGACCGACCCCGATTTCAGCGCCAGCGGGCCTTTCGGCGGTTTCGGCCCCGAGGACCTGCTGGCCTGTTACGCCCGGGGCGTGTTTCCGATGGCCGAGGCGCGCGATGATCCGCGCGTCTTCATTATCGAGCCGGAACAGCGCGGCGTCATTCCGCTGGACGCCTTCCACATCCCCAGCCGCCTGCGTCGCACCGTGCGGGGCGAGCCGTTCGAGGTGCGGGTCGACACCGCCTTCGAGGCGGTGCTGGATGGATGCGCGGCGGCGCAAGGACCGGATCGCGAAGACACCTGGATCAACGGCCCAATCCGGCGGCTGTACGCCGCCCTGTTCGCCATGGGCTTCGTCCATTCCATCGAATGCTGGCATGACGAGCGGCTGGTCGGCGGGCTTTACGGCGTGTCGCTGGGCGGGGCCTTCTTTGGCGAAAGCATGTTCAGCCGCGAGCGGGACGCGTCCAAGGTCGCTCTGGTGCATCTGGTCGCACGGTTGCGGAAGGGCGGTTGGACCTTGCTGGACGCCCAGTTTCTGACCGACCATTTGAGCCAATTCGGTGCGGTCGAAACGCCGCAGGCGGCCTACCTGGAGCGGCTTCAGCCCGCGCTTTCGGTCAGGCCGGACCAAGGCGCGTTGCGCGCACCCCTGACGGGCGCAGAAGCGGTCGCCTTGGCCAGCGCCTAGTCTGTCCGGACACGATTTGGGGCCTGTCCCGACAGCTTAGGATTGGCGTCTTCGCCCGGCCTGACGGTCTATGGCGGCATGACCCAGACCCCGCCAAAAGCCCCGCCCCGCCCGTCCCTTCTTCGCGAGGTGCGAGAGATCGCCCTGACGCTGCTCCTCGCCATCATCCTGGCGCTCGCGATCCGCATCGTCCTGTTCCAGCCCTTCACCATCCCCTCGTCGTCGATGGAGCCGGGGCTGGTGACCGGCGACTATATCGTCGTGTCGAAATATCCCTATGGCTGGAGCATGGCGTCTCTGCCGTTCAATCCGGCGATGTCGCCGGGACGGCTGTTCGGGCGCGCGCCGAGACGCGGCGACGTGGTGGTGTTCCGCCTGCCGCGCGATCCCAGCGAGGCCTGGATCAAGCGCGTCATTGGCCTGCCGGGCGACACGGTCCAGGTGCGGGGCGGCGTCGTCTTCGTCAATGGCGATCCGGTGCGCCAGACGCGGCTGGATGTCGTCGCCGATCACGATGCGCCGCAGCGACGGGTCCAGCAGGTGCGCGAGACCCTGGCCGACGGACGATCCTACGTCACCTACGACGGCGGGCCGGACCTGCCGGGCGACGACACGCCTGTGCGCCGTGTGCCGGCGGGCTGCTATCTGATGATGGGCGACAATCGCGACAATTCGCTGGACAGCCGCTGGCCGCCCGAGATCGGCGTCGGCCTGCTGCCCGCCGAGAACATCATAGGCCGGGCCGAAGTGGTGCTGGCCTCATGGAAGCCGGGCGCCGGCCTGTTCAAGCCCTGGACGTGGCTGAACCTTCAGTGGGACCGGTTCCTGGTCCGGATCCGCTAGCGCGCCCGGTACTCATCGAAGCTGACGACGCCGTCGTGATTGCGGTCCAGCCGGTCGAAGTCGGCGCGGGTGGGCGACGATTGGGCCAGGGAGGGCGCGGCGACTGCGCCCAGCGCCAGGCCCGCGACGGCGGCGGCCAGCAGGGGTCGCCAGCTCAGGCGGGGTTGAGGACGCGCGGATGACGTCGCGTTCAACTCGGCGTCTATGAAACGGCGAATGGCGTCGCTGGCCGTCCGGCCCTCGTCACGGCACCGGGCCATAAAGGCGGTCTTGGTCGCGTGGGGCAGTCGGATTTCGACCGTTTCGGTCTTCTTCGGCGGCTTGTTGCGATCCATGGCGCGCCTCCTCGCGTCGTCTAAGCTCAGTTCTTGCAGCCTACGACCCAGGCGTCGTAATAGGGATTCTGGACCCCGCTGACGGCGGGCGACGAGGCGAACATCCAGCCGCGGAAAATCTGACGCCCCGCCTGACGACCGCGCGGCTGAAGCGAGACGTCCATATAGGCGATGGCGTCCTCGGTCAGTTCGTCCGGCGTCGTGACCTCGCAGGCGCGGGCGGCGAAGATCAGATTCTGGTTGAAGCGCACGGGGCGACCGCCGACCTCGACCTCGAACTTCATCGTCTCGGCGGTGACCTTGTCGATGGCCTGGATGATCGCGAACTTGCGACGCTGACGGCGCGCGGGCGTGGCGGGTTGATCGACGGCCTTCTCCGCGACCGGCTTTTCGGCCTTGACCTCTTCCTCGGCCTTTTCCTCGACGGCGGCGTCCTCGGCGATGACTACGGCCGGCGGCGGGGTCACCGCGACGGGCGCTCGAGGCGCGGGCGCGCCCGCGGGCGGCGTCTCAGTCGGGACCGAGGGCTGGGCCGGGGTGGTGCGCAGAATGTCGCCGATCGGATCCTGGACCGGACGTGCATCGCGCGGCGCGTCCTGAAGCACGCTGGCGGTCACCGCGCCGGCGCTCAGCACGGCCGCGACGGACGCCGCGCCCAACAGGATGCGGCGGATTTTCACTCGGGCGTCCAGGCCTGATAGTCGCCGGTCGCGGCCGGGCGCTTGGCGTCGCCGGCCAGCGAGCCGGGCGGACGCCAGGCCAAAGGCGTGCCGGTCAGATTAGGCAGATGCTCCTTCTCCCAGGCGCGACGCGGCAGCGGCTGCTCGGTCGGCGGCTGGTCGAAGGTGTAGTGCAGCCAGCCGTGCCAGTCGGGCGTCACCTTGGACGCCTCGGCATAGCCGTCATAGATGACCCAGCGACGCTTGCGGCCGTCGTAGCTGACGTTGTCGCGGCTCTCGTAATAGCGATTGCCGTTCTCGTCCTGGCCGACCAAGCGACCGCGCTTGGCGATGGTGAAGCGGGTGCCGATCGTGGCGCCCTCCCACCAGCCGAAAATCTTGCTCAACACGTCGTGGAATCCAACCATAAGGGGTCGCCGGAAAGGGAGGCGGCGTCTGGTTCGGATCATAGAAACCCGCGCCCTCTTCGTCCAGCGTTCAAGCGTCTGGCGGTGAATCGATATCTTGTGGGCAAACCCGCCATGCGACCCCAGATGTATTGGCTAAGTCGCGTGTGCATCCTAGGCTTCCCCGAACCTTTCGGAGAAACGCCGCCATGCGCTTTCAATCCGGCTTCGCCGCTCGCGCCGAACGAGTCGCGATGGAGACCCGCGCCATCGAGCGCCCCGCCGGCGTGCAGCAGGTCCTGACCCCCGCCGGCTGGTCCGACGTCAGGATCGAGGCCTGGCTGGACTGGGTCGAGGCGGAAGGGTTCGCCACACGCCTGTCCGGCGACTGGCTGAACGGCGGCGTCGACGCCTGGGCCGAGCGGCTGGCGGCGACGGGCGTGGCCGAGGGCGTGTTCGACCGGGCCGAGGCCGCCACGTTCGTCGAGGAGCTGTCGGGCGCCTTCAGGCTGGGCCTGGCGGCGCCGGCGGCGTCTGGCCCTGCGGCCACGGGCGTCGTCGATCTGAACGACCCCGGCGCGGCGGCGCGGTTGAAGGCGCACGCCGGACGGCGCGCGGTCGCGCGTCTGGGGGCCCAGGCGGCCGACGCTTTGGCCGAGGCGCTGGCGGGCGTGGCCGATGCGGTGGATCGCTGCGAAGGTCCGCGCGGCGACTGCGGCGACCCCTCGCGCAATCCGGCCCTGGGCCGGGCGGCGGCCCTGGCGCGGCGGTGCGGCGCGAGCGACGCCGATATTCTGCGAGCGATCGACGGCGAACGACCCGCGATGGCCTTGGAGCCGATGGTCGAAGGCGCGCCTCTGGTCGCCCTAGCGGACCGGACCCAGATTGCGGCGGGCGCGCCCGAAGCCTTGCTGGCGGCCGAGGCGGCGCTGGACGGCGGTCTGATCGTCGCCTTCGACCCGCGCGATGCGGAGACCGCGACGGCGCAGACCGCGCGGGCTTTGATCGACCTAAGCGCCGTCCTGGCGCTGGACGGAGACCGAGCGACCAATCTGGCGGATCTGACCCGCCTGCTGACTGTCGCGTTGGACCTTCAGTCCGCCCGACCCGGTCCCATCGCATTGGGACTGGACGGTCTGCTGGACGCGCTTGCCGCCAGCGACGACCGCATGGATCAGGCGCAGACGCTAGCGGGCCTGGTCGCGGCGGCGGCGGCGAAGACCTCGGCCGAGCTGGCGACCCTGCGCGGTCCCTGCCCCGACTGGGAAGACCCGGAGACGCCGCGTCGCCATTCGGCCATCGGCCTGTTCGTCGAAGATGTGGAGGCGCGGCTGCGGCTGGGCCTGGGCCGCGTCGCGGCGATCGACGTGTTCCAGACGGCGGACGGCGAGATCGGTCGCCGGCTGCACCCCGCGCTCGCCAAGGCCATCTCTGCCGCCGGCGGCGATGTTGAGGCGGCGGAACGGTGGACGTTCGGTCGCCGCACCCTGGTCGAGGCGCCAGGCATCGACCACGCCGCCTTGCGTGCGCTGGGCTTCACCGACATCGAACTGGCCGCCATCGAGACCGCCCTGGGCTGGGCCGAGGATTTCGACACGGTCTTCGCCGCCCCCGTCTTGGACCCCGGCTTCATCCGCGACGTCCTGGGCGTGGAAGACGGCGATGGTCTGCTGCTGACCCTGCTGGGCGTGTCGGAAGAGGCGGAGACGGCGGCGACGCGCTGGGTCTTCGGTCATGGCGATCTGCGCGACTGGCCCGAGGCGCCGGGCAGCGTCGCCGCCCTGCTGGCCGATCCGGCGGCGGCGGCGGCCGAGCTGCGGCGCGCCGTCGAGCCGTTCAGCGACATGCCGGACCTCGCGATCGAGCAGATGGACTGGCGCACGACCTCCACCCAGACCGCGCGCCTGTTGAGCCAGGGGGCCCTGGACGGCCGTCGCGCCCTTCGCCTGTCGCGCGCCGCGCCGCCCGCCGGCCCGCTGCTGTCCCTGCCGCCGCTCGACGCCGTCCGCCCTGAACCTGCCCGCGAAGCGCCCCGCCCGGCTCCGACGGAACGGGTCGTCGAACGCGTGGTCGAGCGCGAACGCGCGCGCCGCAAACTGCCCGACCGGCGCAAGGGCTATATCCAGAAGGCCGCCGTCGGGGGCCACAAGGTTTATATTCACACCGGCGAATACGAAGACGGCGAACTGGGTGAGATCTTCATCGACATGCACAAGGAAGGCGCCGCCTTCCGCAGCCTGATGAACAACTTCGCCATCGCCATCTCGATCGGCCTGCAATACGGCGTGCCGCTGGACGAGTTCGTGGACGCCTTCGTCTTCACCCGGTTCGAGCCGGCCGGCCGCGTCACCGGCAACGATTCGATCAAGTCGGCGACCTCGATTCTGGACTACATCTTCCGCGAACTGGGCGTCTCCTATCTGGACCGCGTCGAGCTGGCCAATGCCGGGACCGACGACCTGAACGCGGATGGACTGGGGGACGGCAAACCCGACGCCAACGCGGCCGTGCCCGCCGCCCGCTTCATCTCAAAAGGGTTCGCGCGCGGTTCCGCGCCCGACAATCTGGTCGTCCTGCCCTTCGGCAAGAAAGGCGAGCCGGAAGCCCGCGCCGCCGCCAACAGCGAGGCCGTCGCCTGCCCCGCCTGCGGCGATTTCAGCCTGCAGCAACACGGCGCCGCCTGGGTCTGCGACACCTGCGGGGCGGCCCCTGCGCTTCAGGGCGGCGATCAGGGCTAGGTTAAGGGTTATGGCCTAGGGTTTGCTGACAGACGATCGAACGTCGGAGCCCGGTCCATGAAACGCACACTTTCCCTCGGCCTGATCGCCGCACTGCTGGCCGTCGCCGCGCCCGCCCTGGCCCAGAACGCGGGTCAGATCGCCAGCGTTCGACGCGGCGCCTCCTGCGCCGGTTGCAATCTTTTTCAGGGCGACTTTTCGGGGCTGGAGGCGCGGGGCATGAACCTGGCCGGCTCACGCCTGCGTCAGGCGGACCTGAGCCTCAGCGTCATGAACCGCACGCGCTTCTCCAACGCCGACATGCGCGACGTCGAGGCCTATGGCGGCGTCTTCTCCGGCTCCAACTTCTCGCGCGCCAACCTGACCAACGCCAGCTTCGTCGGCGCCTATCTGGAGGGCGCAAGCTTCTCGGGCGCGACCCTGTCGGGGACCAATCTGTCGGGCGCCCAGCTGGCGCGGGCCACCGGCCTGACCCAGGCCCAACTGAACCGGGCCTGCGGCGACGGCTCCACCGTCCTGCCTCGGGGCTTGCGCATTCCGGCCTGCTGAGCGGCGCCGACCTTGCCTCGATTTCATGAAGTTACCTCGATTTAAGTAGGTGTCGCCGGGCTTTCGAGGCATTCAGAGTGCGTGAAACAGATCGCTGAACATATCCGGGTCCGCCCCACCTTGGCCCTGCTGACGCTGGGACTGGCGCTCGCCGCCTCCCCCGCCTTCGCCGGGGTCGAGATGTCGATGCAGGACCGCGACGTCGCCCGTTCGGTATCGCTGGGCGGATCGTGCAACCGCTGCGAACTGTCCGGCCGCAATCTGTCAGGCGCCACCTTCACCGGCGCCAGCTTCATGAACGCCACCTTGGTGGGCGCCAATCTGCGCGGCGCCGAAATGATGGGCTCCAACTTCACCGGTAGTGATTTCAGCCGCGCCAACATGGGCGGGGTCGAGATTGTCGGCGCCAACTTCACCTCCGCCAACTTCACCGGGGCCCAGATCAACGGCGCCGAGGCGCAAGGATCGTCCTTCGTTCGCGCCAACCTGACCCGCGCCAACCTTTCGGGCAGCGAGATGCACGGGGTCAACTTCACCGGCGCCACCCTGGCCGGAGCCAACTTCTCCAACTCGGAGCTGTTCGGCGCCACACTGGCCAATGTCCGGGCGTCCGGCGCGAACTTCGCCAGCGCCGAGGTCACGGCCTCGAACCTTTCGGGCGGCGATTTCTCCAACGCGGACTTTTCGAACGCCAGCCTGGATGGGGCGCGATTGACCGGCGGCAGCTTCTCGCGCGCCGACTTCTCCAACGCCTCGCTGCATCGAACCGACATTCGCGGCGCCGACCTGTCTGGCGCGCGAGGCCTGACGCAGGACCAGATCAGCGAGGCCTGCGGCGACGGCTCCACCCGCCTGCCCGGCCGCCTGACGCCCCAGGCCTGCCGCAGCAGCTCCATCCGCGTCATCCGCACCGCGCCCACGCCGCCGGTCCCACCTCGCGTGCGCAACCTGGTCAACGCCGAACACTAAGGCCGGCCGCGTCGGACACGTCGCTCGGGGATTCTCCGATATCTCAGGCCTGACCGCCCTCCGAGAGCACAGGCCTTGGCCTGTGGCGCACCCCGATCCAATTCGCCCCCCCACGGACGCCTCTGGCGATCTGCGGATTGCCCCCCAGCAAAACGGCCCCCGGATTGCTCCGGGGGCCGCTCTGTTACGCGACTTTGGCTTTCGGCCTATGCGCGCCTCGTGGAGGCGCGCGGCTTGAGGCCGTTTTAGCTTAGGCGATGATCTTGGCCACGACGCCGGCGCCGACGGTGCGGCCGCCTTCACGGATGGCGAAACGCAGGCCCTGGTCCATCGCGATCGGGGTGATCAGCTCGACGTTCAGCTCGGCGTTGTCGCCCGGCATGATCATCTCGACGCCTTCCTTCAGCTGAACGATGCCGGTCACGTCCGTCGTGCGGAAGTAGAACTGCGGGCGATAGTTCGTGAAGAACGGGGTGTGACGACCGCCTTCTTCCTTGGTCAGGATGTAGGCTTCGGCCAGGAACTTGGTGTGCGGAGTGATGGAGCCCGGCTTGCACAGCACCTGGCCGCGCTCGACGTCTTCACGCTTGGTGCCGCGCAGCAGCACGCCGACGTTGTCGCCCGCTTGACCTTGGTCCAGCAGCTTGCGGAACATTTCCACGCCCGTGCAGGTCGTCTTCTGGACCGGACGGATGCCGACGATCTCGACTTCCTCACCGACCTTGATGATGCCCTTCTCGACGCGGCCCGTGACCACGGTGCCGCGGCCCGAGATCGAGAACACGTCTTCGACCGGCATCAGGAACGGCAGGTCGACCGGACGCTCCGGCTGCGGGATGTAGGCGTCGACCGTTTCCATCAGGGCCAGAACGCGCTGTTCGCCGATTTCCGGGTTCACGCCGTCGGTCGCGGCCTTGGCCGAACCCTTGGTGATCGGAATGTCGTCGCCGGGGAACTGGTAGCTGCTCAGCAGCTCGCGCACTTCCATCTCGACCAGCTCGAGCAGCTCTTCGTCGTCGACCAGGTCGACCTTGTTCATGAAGACCACCAGGGCCGGCACGCCGACCTGACGGGCCAGCAGGATGTGCTCGCGGGTCTGCGGCATCGGGCCGTCAGCGGCCGACACCACCAGGATCGCGCCGTCCATCTGCGCGGCGCCGGTGATCATGTTCTTCACATAGTCGGCGTGGCCGGGGCAGTCGACGTGGGCGTAGTGACGGTTGGCCGTCTCATATTCCACGTGCGCGGTGTTGATCGTGATGCCGCGCGCCTTCTCTTCCGGCGCAGCGTCGATGTCGGCGTAGTTCATCGCCTTCGCGCCGCCGGCCTTCGCCAGCGTCATCGTGATCGCAGCCGTCAACGTCGTCTTGCCGTGGTCAACGTGACCAATCGTGCCGATGTTGCAGTGCGGCTTCGTCCGTTCGAACTTTTCCTTGGCCATGGCCAAACTCCTGATGGCCCGGGTCCGTCAGCGGAGGGGCGCGATGCTGATCTTTTTAAAAACCTGGAGCGGGTAGACGGGATCGAACCGACATCCTCAGCTTGGAAGGCTGCTGCACTACCATTGTGCTATACCCGCGCGGAGACTGCGGAAGTTCTTTCGGAACGCCGCAGCCGGTTCCTCTCCGTCGTCCTGATCCGTCGTATCCGTCAAGGCGCGTGGTGGGGGAAGAAGGACTCGAACCTTCGAAGCTTACGCAGGGGATTTACAGTCCCCCCCCTTTGCCGCTCGGGACATTCCCCCAGCACGCCTTGTCGAACCGTCGGACCCCTCGTTTCCGCCCATAAAGAAGCGGGACGAAACAAAAGCCTTCGGCTTGTCGCCTCCTCTAGGATAGAGGGGGCGCCCAGACCCGAAAGCCCTTGGGGCTCCAAATCGGAGGGCGTCTTATAGTGTCGTCGAAATCAGAACGCAACGACCGTAAAAGCGGTAAAAAGCCGGTCTTCGGAAACCGTCCCGACGGCCATCGCGACAAGGGCCAAAAGCCCGCTGCGCAAGGGTTTGGCCGACGCGAGGAAACCTCTCGTCAGCCCCGTTCGCCCGATCGGGGCAAGTCGGACGCCGATAATTTTCTGTGGGGCCGCCACCCGGTTCTGGCCGCTCTGGCGAATCCCGCCCGTCGCGGCATGGGTCGTCTGCTGGCCACAGCCGAGCGCGCCGCCGAGATCGAGAACAACGCTCTGGCACACGGCCACAAGATCGAGGTGGTCGAAATCCAGGCCCTGACCCGGATGCTGCCCCCCGGCGCCGTGCATCAGGGGCTGGCCTTCAAGGTCCAACCGCTGGAAGGCGTGTCGCTGGAAGAGCTGGCCGAGCCGGCTGAGGGCGTCATCGTCATGCTGGATCAGCTGACCGACCCCCAGAACGTGGGCGCCATCTTCCGTTCGGCCCTGGCCTTCGGCGCGCGGGGAATCATCGTTCAGGACCGGCATGCCCCGGCCCTCGCCGGCGCCCTGGCCAAGGCGGCCGTCGGCGCCACCGAGCGCCTGCCCCATGCGCGCGTCACGAATCTGTCCCGTGCGCTGGAGCGTCTGGCCGATCTGGGCTGGCGCGCCGTCGGCCTGGACGGAACGGGCGAACAGACGCTGGAAGAAGCGCTCGATCATCAGCCGACCGTTCTGGTCATGGGGTCCGAAGGCGACGGCATCCGTCGTCTGGTCGCCGAACACTGCGACGTCCTGGCCAAAATCCCCATGCCGGGCGGATTCGAGAGCCTGAACGTCTCCAATGCGGCGGCGGTCGCGCTTTATGAAGCGGCGCGCGCGCAACGTGGCTGACAGAAGGCCGCACCGAGGCTAAGGAGCGGAAATGGAATTCCTCTCGTCTCCCGAACTCGCCAGCCAGGCCACGGCCCTGGGCCAGGTCCTGCTGATGGATCTGGTCCTGGCCGGCGATAACGCCGTCGCCGTGGGCCTGGCCGCCGCCGCCCTGCCCCAGGACCAGCGCAAGAAGGCCATTCTGATCGGCCTGGCCGCCGCCGTCGTCATGCGAATCGGCTTTGCGCTTATCACCGTGCAACTGCTGGCTCTGGTCGGCCTGCTGCTGGCCGGCGGCCTGCTGCTGCTGTGGGTGTGCTGGAAGATGTGGCGCGAACTGCGCGAGCAGGCGACTCACGACCAGGCCGAGGCCGAAAAGGAACTCGAACTGGCCATGAGCATCGAGCACGGCTCTGGTCCGTCGCCCGAGGAACTGGGCCTGAAGCGCAAGAGCTTCGGCGCCGCCCTGCTTCAGATCATGGTCGCCGACATCACCATGTCGCTGGACAATGTGCTGGCCGTCGCCGGCGCCGCGCACGAACACCCCTGGATCATGGTCTTCGGCCTGGTCCTGTCGATCGCCCTGATGGGCGTCGCCGCCACCTATATCGCCAAGCTTCTGCACCGCTTCAGCTGGATCGGCTACATCGGTCTGGTCGTCGTCCTTTATGTCGCCCTGCACATGATCTGGGACGGCGCCCGTCAAGTGGTGGTTCGCACCGGCCATATGGACGAGTTCAACGCCTCGGCCCCTGCCTTCCTTGAGATCGGTCCCGAGGAAGCGGCCAAACACCTTGGCCAGAAGCGCACCGAGGACAGCCCGACGCCGGCGCCCGCCGAACCGACGGTCGCGCCATGACCGTCGCCACGGTCACCGTCGAAGAGGCCGCCGCCTGGCTGCAGGCGGGCGAAGCGGTGCTGATCGATGTGCGCGAGCCGGACGAGTTCGCCGCCGCCCGCATCGACGGCGCGATCCTGGCCCCGCTCAGCCAGATGCCGGCCGCTTGGGAGGCGCTGGACCTTCCGGCCGACAAGAAGATCATCGTCCAATGCCTGAAGGGCGGCCGCAGCCACCAGGTCTGCGCCTTCGTCGGGCCGACCGGTCCCGAGGGCCAGCCGCTGTTCAACCTGACCGGCGGCATCCAGGCCTGGAATGCGGCGGGGCTTCCGGTCGTGTTCGCCGAGCAGGACTGATCAGCGACCGCGCAGCCAGCCGGTGACCGAAATCCGGTCCGCCGCCGCCGACAGGGCGACCTGCGTCACCGAATGGGGCGTCGGCACCTTCAGCAGGTTCAGGGTGTTGAAACGCGGCGTAAACGCCTCCGCCACATTGCCATCGGCGCCATGGAAGGCCAGCAGGCCGCCCCACTCGATCCGCCAGGCCGGCGTCAGGTTCAGCACATAGGCGAAGAAGCGATTCTTGCCCTCGGCGTGATCGTCATGCTCGGTCAGAAAATGGCCGGCGCGATAACGGGTCAGTTGCGCATCGGCCAAGGCGAGCCGCGGCTCGCCTGTCACGTCCCGCATCAAGCCCAGGAAGGCCTCGCCGTTCAGGAAAGCCAACAGATCGGACCACACCGGCGCCGCCTGCCCCGCCTGGACCAGATCGTAGATCGGGTGATTGTCGTACAGATACTGGAAGTCGGTCTGGGCCGAGACCTGCACCGCCTGACCCAACGCCTGTTTCTGATCCGGCGTCAGGGAAGCCAGCCAGGCGGCGGGCAGATCGACATGACCCGTCCCGCGTCGCGTCACGGCGTTGTAGTCGACGCGTGTCGCCGCGTCGTAGAGCGCCCGCGCGTCGGTGGGGGCCAAGACGCCGTCGATCTGCGCCCGCCCCGTGCGCGCCAACCGCTCACGAATGGCAGCGCGCGCTTCGTCGGTCAGGGACGTCAGGGTCGGCGTCATCGCTTATCCCCTTCGGATCAGGCGTCCGCGCCGCCGAAGCGTTCGGACCACTCCGCGACCTGGGCGTCCTCGATCTTGGCGAACAAGACGCCCTGAGCTTCCACCTTGCCGCCCACAGGCAGACGGTTCAGCAAATCCTCGTCGGCGCCAGGCCAGCTCAAGTCGTCCACCCCAACCGACGCCGCGATCCTGGGCGCGGTGAAGGGCAGGATCGGCGCGGCCAGACGCGCGAACAGGGCGACCAGATTCAGACCCGTGCGCACCCCGACCGCCGCGCGGTCGCGATCGGTCTTCAGCGCCGTCCAGGGCGCCGCGACCTGCAAATACTCGTTGCCCAACACCCAGGCGGCGCGGATGGCGACGGCGGCCTTTCTGAACTCCATCGCCTCCAGCTGTTCGGTCGCCTCGGCGACGGCGGCCTTGATGTCGGCCTCCAGCTGGATTTCGACCGGTCCCGCCTCGCCGCCCTCGGGCACCACGCCGTCGAACTTGGATTCCGCGAACTTGACGATGCGGTTGACGAAATTGCCCAGCACATCGGCCAGGTCCTTGTTGGTCGAGGCCTGGAAGTCCTCCCAGGTGAAGGCTGAATCCGCGTGCTCCGGCCCATAGGCCGTCAGGCGCCAGCGCCAGTAGTCGGCCGGCAGCAGTTCCAGCGCCTGATCCATAAAGACGCCGCGCTTCTGGCTGGTGGAGAACTTGCCCCCGTACCAGTTCAGCCAGTTGAACGCCTTCAGCTGATCCACCGTCTTCCACGGCTCGCCCGAGCCGATGATGGTCGCGGGGAAGCTGACGGTGTGGAAGGCGACGTTGTCCTTGCCCATGAACTGGACATAGCGAACGTCCTCTGCCCCCTCGTCCAGACGCCACCAGTCACGCCACGACCCGCCCGTCGCCTCGGCCCATTCCTCGGTCGCGGCGACGTATTCGATGGGGGCGTCGAACCAGACGTAGAAGACCTTGTCCTCCATTCCGGGACGCGGGAAGCCGTCCTTGGTCACCGGCACGCCCCAGGCCAGGTCGCGGGTGATGCCCCGGTCGATCAGTCCCTCGTCCAGATGTTTGTAGGCGATGGACTTGGCCAGTTGTTGCCAGCCCGTCTTGCCGTCGACCCAGGCGCGGATTTCCGGCTCGATCTTGGTCTGAAGCAGATAGAGGTGACGCGTATCGCGCACCTCCAGGTTCTTGGAGCCCGACACCGACGAATAGGGATCGATCAGGTCGGTCGGATCCAGCAGGCGTCCGCAGTTGTCGCACTGGTCGCCGCGCGCGCCGACATGGCCGCAGTGCGGGCACGTCCCCTCGACATAGCGGTCGGGGAGGAAGCGGGCGTCGTCGATCGAATAGATCATCCGGTCGACCCGTTCCTCGATCAGGCCGTTCTTCTCCAGCGCCTCGGCGAAATACTGGGTCAGCCGATGGTTCTGCGGGTTCGACGACCGGCCGAACCAGTCGTAGCTGAGCCCGAACGCCTGACCGGCGGCCTTCTGGATTTCGTGCTGCTCGTCGCAATAGGTTCGCACTTCCTGGCCAGCGGCGGCGGCGGCCAGCTCGGCCGGGGTGCCGTGCTCGTCGGTGGCGCAGATATAGAGGACCTCATGACCCTGAGCCCGCTTGAACCGCGCCCAGACGTCGGCCGGCAACATCGAGCCCGCCAGATTCCCCAGGTGCTTGATGCCGTTGATGTAGGGCAGCGCCGAGGTGATGAGGATGCGGGCCATGATCGTCCAGGTGTTCGGGGAAGCGCAGGGATATAGAGCGGCGGCGCGGTTTCCTCAAACGCCTTGCGGCAGACGGCGCGCAATACGGATGAAACGCCCGGTCAGCAGGGTCGAGGACGCCAGGCTGGCGATCACCACCGCCCAGACCAGGCCGTTGACGCCCATCTGGTGCGCCAGAATCCAACCCAGCGGCATCATCACCGCCCCATAGGCGGCGAAATGCATGATGGTGGGCCACCAGACGTCGCCCGCCGCACGGTTGGCCTGGGCCGCCACGACCTGAATGCCGTCCGCGACGAAAAACAGCGTCGCCAGCACCAGGGCCGGCGCGGCGATGGCCAGCAGGGCCGGATCGCGATTGTAGGCGCCGACGATCAGATGGGCGCTGGGCCAGACTAGCAGGGCGACGACCAGCGTCAGGGCCGTCACGACGCCCAGCCCGACCAAGCCGGCGCGCATCACCCCTCGCCCGTCGCCCGCGCCATAGCTGCGGCCCACCAGCACCGCCGTCGCCGACGACAGACCCATGGGCAGCATGAAGACGATGGCCGAGACGTTCAGCACCACCGCCCAGGCCGCCGTCTCCGCCGCGCCGATCTGGCCGGCGAAGAAGGTGAAGCCCGAAAAGGCCCCGACCTCGATGAAATAGGAGGCCCCGGCGCCCATGCCGACCTTGACCTGTTCGCGCGCGGCCTCGGGATCGCGCTCGGGCTTGTCGAAGATACCCAGCGCCCGCGCCTCGGGCAGGCGCAGGATGTAGATCACCAGAAAGATCGCCAGCGCCGCCCGCGCCCCGAACGTCGCCCAGGCCGAGGCGAAGGCGCCGTTAAATCCAAAGCCCAGCAGGTCCGGCACCAGCACGATGTTCAGCACCAGATTGACCCCGTTCGCCACCCACATGGCGACCATGCCGGGCTTGGGCCGACCCAGGGCCTCCAGGAAGAATTGCCCCGTCACCGAGATCAGATAAAAGGGCATGGACAGGGCGAAGACGATCAGCGCCGGCCCGGCGCCCTCCGCCAGACCATCCTCCAGCCCCAGCTTGCCCAATCCCCACGGGCCGATGGCGATCAGGGCGATCATCGACACCACGCCGATCTGCAACGAATAGGTCAGCCCGCGACGCAGCACCGAGCCAACCGCGTGCCGACGCCCCTCGCCCAGCATCCGCGCCGTCATCACCTGCACGCCCAGCATCAGGCCGACCGCCGTCGTCACCACGATCGAGGTCGGCGCCCAGGCCAGGGAGTGAAACGCCAGCTCCTTGCTCGAGAAATTGCCCACCACGATGGCGTCGGCCAGCCCCATCGTCATGATGCCGATGCGCGCCAGGATCACCGGCCATGCCAGGTTCAGCAGGTCGCGGAAGGCGGTACGGGTCTGGGGGCTGAGCGCGATCATCGGACGCGGCACAGGCCACGCCGACCCGTCGGGGTCAACTCCCAAAAACTTTAGGGGTTTGGCCTACCAGGCGCCCAGTTCGCGAAGCTGACGCACCAGTTCTTCCGGAGCCTCGCCGGCGTCGAGGTCGGTCAGATCGACCGGCGCATCCTTGGGCTCGAAATAGCGCCAGCCTTGGAAGGGGCGCCGGGCCATGGGCGCGGTGCGGATGACCTTGGGTTCGAGCGTGATCTCACATCGGCTCTGCTTGCCCTCGCCCAGCGTCGCGATGTCCAGCACCGGCTGGCGACAGACGATCGTCCCCTTCACGACCCAGTACAATGATCCGCCATCTTCGATCTCGGTCGCACGTTTCGGCGTCATGCGCGTGTGGACCACCAGCGGTCCGCCCTTGGCGGCGCGGGCCTCCAGCCATTCGACGTCCGGCACCCCGACGCCGAGTTTGATCATGTGAAGCGGCATGGCGCTCACGTAGTGACAGTTACTCGCATTAGCCAGATTCTTAATCCTTAGGTCGCTAAGCAAGACAGCGCGCTCTCTTCTCCCCGGCGCCGCCAGAGACCAGTATGTACGGATTGATTACCCGCCTTTCGGCCCATCCCGGTCGCCGCGACGAGTTGGGACTGTGCCTGCTTGACCCCAATCTCAGGCGCCCAGGCTGTCACAGCTATGTGGTGGCGCATGATTCGAAAGACGCCGACGCTCTGTGGGTCACCGAGGTGTGGATGAGCAAGGCGACGCACGAGGCCTGGTCGGCCAGCATCCGCGAGACAGGCGTCATGCGACCCGCCCTGGCGCTGATCGCCACCTTCGGCGACACTGTCTTCACCCGCCCCATCGGCGGCGTGGGGCTTTAGTCCGCCTTCACCACCGCCAGCACGGCCGCCTCGACGACCTGATCGCCTATAGACGCGACGCTTTCGACGACCCCGTCGAAGGGCGCGGTCAGGGCGTGTTCCATCTTCATGGCTTCCAGCACCACGACCGGCTGGCCTTTCGTCACAGCATCCCCGGCCTTGACCGGCGTCGCCACGATCTTGCCCGGCATGGGCGCGCGCAGCGAGCCGTCGGAAGAAAATCCGTCACCCGATCCGCGCACATTGCTGGCTTTTGTGACGGGCCAAGCGTCACCCTGCTCGAAGATGACGCCCTCGACGCCTGACAACGCTCCGGCGTAACCGAAACTTACGCCGTCACCGACGACGATCCGGTTTTCATCGGCGCGGCTGACAACCGTTCTGCCATCAGCCTCGATCTTCCAGCTGAAATCTGCGCTACCGTTGGTCAGAATCGAGCCCTCGATTCTCTCGCCATTTATCTGCGCCTGAAACAGCGCACGAGAAGGTCCATTAAGGCGGAAACCAACAGCCGCGCTATCGGAATCCGACGACCAAGGCGACAGATATTCGCCCCACTGCGGCGACAAATCGTAACGGTCCGCAATCAGATTCAGCGCGGCGATCCGGGCATTCGATGACGGCCCATCCCCTAGCAACGCCGCCTCCTCCGCCGCGATGAAGCCCGTATCCACGTCACCCGCGACGAAGCGCGGGTGCTCGAGGCAGCGTTTCAAGAAGCCGGCGTTGGCCTTCACCGGCCAGACCTCGACCTCGCCCGCCGCCTCTGCCAGCCGCGCCGCCGCCGCCTCACGCGTGTCCTCATGCACGATCAGCTTGGCGATCATCGGATCATAGAACTGGCTGACCTCGCCGCCCTGCTCCACGCCGGTGTCGACGCGGATGCCGTCCGGCATGACGAAATGCTCCAGCTTGCCGATGGAAGGCAGGAATCCGTTGGCCGGATCCTCGGCATACAGCCGCGCCTCCATGGCCCAGCCGTTCAGCTGGATCTGATCCTGCTTCAGAGGGATCGGCTCGCCCGCCGCGACGCGGAACTGCCATTCGACCAGATCGACGCTCGTCACGCTCTCGGTCACGGGATGCTCGACTTGCAGCCGGGTGTTCATCTCCATGAACCAGACGCCGTCCGCCTTCAGCCCGTCCGAGGCGTCTGCGATGAACTCGATCGTGCCGGCCCCGACGTAATTGACCGCCCGGGCCGCCTTGATCGCGGCGCCAGTCACGGCGGCGCGCACAGCCTCGCTCATGCCCGGCGCGGGCGCCTCTTCGATCACCTTCTGGTGGCGGCGTTGCAGCGAACAGTCGCGTTCGTACAGGTGGACGACCTCGCCGTGCTTGTCGCCGAACACCTGAACCTCGATGTGGCGTGGGCGGGTGATATAGCGTTCGATCAGAACCCGGTCGTCGCTGAAGGCCGCCGCCCCTTCCCGCTTGGCGCTGGCCAGACCGGCGGCGAAATCGGCCGGATCATCGACCCGTTTCATCCCCTTGCCGCCGCCGCCCGCGACCGCCTTGATCAGCACCGGATAGCCGATGCGCGCCGCCTCGGCCGTCAGGGTTTCCTCCGACTGATCGGCGCCCTGATAGCCCGGCGTCACCGGCACGCCCGCCTGGATCATCAGCTCCTTGGCCGCGTCCTTCAGGCCCATGGCGCGAATCGAGGACGGGTCCGGCCCGATCCAGATCAGGCCCGCCGCCGCGACAGCCTCGGCGAAGTCGGCGTTCTCGCTCAGGAACCCATATCCGGGGTGGATCGCCTCGGCGCCGGTCGCCTTGGCCGCCGCCAGCACCTTGGCGCCGTCCAGATAGGATTCGCGCGCCGGCGCCGCACCGATCAGCACCGCCTCGTCAGCCTCGCGCACATGCAGGGCGTTTGCATCCGCCTCGGAATAGACGGCGATGGTGCGAATCCCCATCCGCTTGGCGGTGCGGAAGACACGGCAGGCGATTTCGCCGCGATTGGCGACAAGGACGGACTTGAACATGAAGCGGTCTTAGCCGGATCGTGCGCATCAGGCGAGAGGCAGAGCACGACCCTTCTCACGCGACGCAGCAGGCGTTAAGCCCCCTCCATGTCCTTGCGCCCCCTCTTCGTCACCCAGGTCTATGAAGCCTCCCTTGCCGCCGGCCGCGGCTGGTCCGACTTCAGCGCACAGCTGATCGACGTCATCCGGATGATGGCCGAGGAGGACGAGGCTGGCCGCCGGTGGTGCAAGGCCAACGCCTATCGCGGCTACACCTCATACGGATCGCTGAACGACCTGCCCCAACGCTTCCCGGAGTTCGCCGAGCTGAAGCGCCATCTGGATCGCCATGCCGTCGCCTACGCCAAGGCGCTGAACTTCGACCTGGCCCGCAAACCCCGCCTCGACAATCTGTGGGTCAACATCCTGAAGCCCGGCGGCGGCCATACGGGTCATATTCACCCGCACGCCTTCCTGTCGGGCACCGTCTATATCGACGTGCCAGACGGCGCCTCATCGCTGAAGCTGGAGGATCCCCGCCTGCCCTTCATGATGGCCCGCCCGTCGGTGACGGAAGACGCGACCGAGGCCGAGCGGCCCTTCGTCTATCTGCAGCCTCAGGCAGGCACGGTTCTGATGTGGGAAAGCTGGCTGCGCCACGAAGTGCCGACTAACCTGGCCAAGGCCGACCGGATTTCGATCAGCTTCAACTACGCGTGAAATCGGCCGCCGTTTCCGGCGGCCGATCAGCGCAATCAGACCGTCCAACTGGCCTTGCGCTTTTCCAGGAAGGCGGCGACGCCCTCGCGGCCTTCGTCCGATACGCGGGCGCGGGCGATGCGTTTGGCGGTTTCGTCCATCAGACCGTTGTCGATCTTGTGGTGGGCAATGTCGTTGACCAGTCGCTTGGCCTCGCCCATCGCGCCCGGCGCATTGTTGGTCAGGCTGTCGCTCAGCATCGAGATGAACTCGTCCACCGATCCCTCGGGCAGGACCAGGTCGATCAGGCCGGCATGGGCTGCGTAGTCGGCGTCGAAGGCGTTGGCGGTAAGGAACAGCTGGCGGGCGCGGCGCGCGCCGACAGCCTCGATCACATAGGGGGCGATGGTCGCGGGGATCAGACCCAGCTTCACCTCGGAGAAGGCGAAGCGCGCCCCCTCGACCGCCACGGCCATGTCGCAGGCGGCGACGATGCCCGCTCCGCCGCCCATGGCGTTGCCCTCGACCACCGCCACCGTCAGGGCGGGAATGTCGTGCAGGGCCTTCAGCATTTTCGCCAGGCCCATGGCGTCATCGCGGTTGTCGCTCTCGGACCAGCTGGCGGCGTCGCGCATCCAGTTCAGATCGGCCCCGGCGCTGAAGGTGCCGCCCGCCCCCCGAATGAAGACGGCCCGCACCCGGTCCGCGCCGTGCAGCGTTTCGAACGCCTCGTGCAGGGCCGCGATGGTCGCCGCGTCGAAGGCGTTCTTCTTGGCCGGACGGTTGATGGTGACGAAGACGACGCCGTCGGTGGTCGAATCGATCTGCACCAGATCATCGTCGGCGTCCGGCGCCGCATCGGGCACCAGCGGCTGGGCGATGCTGTTGATCTCGGCCGCCTCGGCGTCGGTGACGTCCAGGGCGTTGAGGTCGGCTTCGGTCGGTTGATCGGCCATGGGGGTCTCCAAACTGCGTGTCCGCTCACAACGAGGCGCGGACCAATAGGTTACATCCGGAACAGGCCGAACGTCGTCTCCGGGATCGGGGCATTCAGGCTGGCGCTGATGGCCAGGCCCAGCACATCGCGCGTCTGGGCCGGGTCGATGACGCCGTCGTCCCACAGGCGGGCGGTGGCGTAATAGGGATTGCCCTCGTCCTCATACTTCTGGCGGATCGGCGCCTTGAAGGCCTCGGCGTCGTCCGCGCTCCAGGTCTCGGCGTCGCGGTGCACGGTGGCCAGGACGCTGGCGGCCTGCTCGCCGCCCATGACCCCGATCCGGCTGTTAGGCCAGGTGAACAAGAATCGCGGCGAATAGGCCCGGCCGCACATGCCGTAGTTTCCAGCTCCGAAACTGCCGCCGATCAGGACGGTGAACTTGGGCACCTCGGCCGAGGCGACAGCCGTGACCAGCTTGGCGCCGTCCTTGGCGATGCCGCCCGCCTCATATTTGCCGCCGACCATGAAGCCCGAGATGTTCTGCAGGAACAGCAGCGGAATCTTGCGCTTGCAGGCCAGTTCGATGAAGTGCGCGCCCTTCTGGGCGCTTTCGGAAAAGATGACGCCGTTGTTGGCCAGGATGGCGACCGGATAGCCCCAGATGCGCGCGAACCCGCACACCAGGGTCGAGCCGTACAGACTCTTGAACTCGTCGAACTCCGACCCGTCCACCAGCCGGGCGATGACCTCGCGCACATCATAGGGGGCGCGGACGTCTTCCGGGATCAGGCCGTACAGCTCCTCCGCGTCGAAGGCCGGCGCGCGCGGTTCGCGCACATCCATCTCGACGGCCTTGGTCGTGTTCAGGTTGGCGACGATGGAGCGCACGATCTCCAGCGCGTGCTCATCGTTCTCGGCGACATGATCGACCACGCCCGAGCGACGACCGTGGGTCTCCGCCCCGCCCAGCTCCTCCGCCGAGATGACCTCGCCCGTCGCCGCCTTCACCAACGGCGGCCCGGCCAGGAAGATGGCCCCCTGGTTCCTGACGATGATCGTCTCGTCCGACATGGCCGGCACATAGGCCCCTCCGGCGGTGGACAGGCCCATGACGCAGGCGATCTGGGCGATGCCCTTCTCGCTCATCCGGGCCTGGTTGAAGAAGATGCGGCCGAAATGGTCGCGGTCGGGAAACACCTCGGCCTGGTGCGGCAGGTTGGCCCCGCCGCTGTCGACCAGATAGACGCACGGCAGGCGGTTCTGCTCGGCGATCTCCTGGGCGCGCAGATGCTTCTTCACCGTCATGGGGAAGTAGGCGCCGCCCTTCACCGTCGGATCATTGCAGACGATCATGACCTCGCGGCCCGAAACCCGGCCGATGCCCGCGATGACGCCCGCCGCCGGGGCCTCGCCGTCATACATGTCGTGTGCAGCCAGTTGCCCGATCTCCAGGAAGGGCGAGCCGGGATCCAGCAGGCGCTCGACCCGGTCGCGCGGCAACAGTTTGCCGCGAGCGACGTGACGCTCGCGGGACTTGTCAGACCCGCCGCGCGCGGCCTTTGCCACATGGTCGCGCAACTCGGCGACCAAGGCGCTGTTGTGCGCGTGCAGGGACTTGTATTTTTGGCTTTGCGGATCGACCGCGGACGTCAGCTTCGGCATGGGGCTGGTTTAGGGGGGCTTGGTGAAAAGTGCTAGTGAGCGAGACGTGAGCTGACGAGCGCGGTGAAGGCTCACCTCTTGCTCACTAGCACTTTTGACCCCGACGCCCCGCCGTCCTTGCCAGTTCCCGCCTTTTCGCCTATAGGCCCCGCCTTTCCAGGGCTTCGGTCCTGTCGCGGAGCACCAAAGGGTTGGACGTTCGGTCCGGCCGCCGCGCCAGGAGCCATCGTGGAGACCGACTTACCCGGTCGTTTCCGCGCCGACGCCCACAAGGGAGACTACCGCATGGCTCTTTACGAGCACACGGTCATGACGCGCCAGGATATCTCGGCGCAACAGGCCGAAGCGCTGAATGACACCATCAAGGATCTGATCGTCGCCGGTGGCGGCTCGGTCGCCAAGATCGAATACTGGGGTCTGCGCAACCTGACCTACCGCGTGAAGAAGAACCGCAAGGCTCACTATTCGCTGCTGGCCGTCGACGCCCCTCCGGCCGCCATGGCCGAAGTCGAGCGTCAGCTGTCGATCAACGAAGACGTGCTGCGCTGGCTGACCGTCCGTGTCGAGGAACTCGACCTGGAACTGTCGCCGCTGCTGGCCCGCCGCGAGCGTGAACGCGAGCGTGAGCGCGAGCGCACTCCGCGCGACGACGCCGCCGCCGACGCCGAATAAGGAATCCGGAACATGACCGATACCACCGCCCCGACCCCGGGCGCACCGGCGGGCTCCGGCGCCGCCGGCCGCCGCCCCTTCTATCGTCGCCGCAAGGTCTGCCCGTTCTCGGGCGCCAATGCGCCGAAGATCGACTACAAGGACGTCAAGCTGCTTCAGCGTTACGTCTCCGAACGCGGCAAGATCGTGCCTTCGCGCATCACCGCCGTCTCCCAGAAGAAGCAGCGTGAACTGGCCAAGGCCATCAAGCGCGCTCGCTATCTGGCCCTCCTGCCTTACGTGGTGAAGTGAGATGAAGGTCGTTCTGCTGGAACGCGTCGATAACCTCGGCGCCATCGGCGACGTCGTCACTGTCAAGGACGGCTTCGCTCGCAACTTCCTTCTGCCGCGCGACAAGGCGCGCCGGGCCACCGCCGCCAACCTGAAGGCGTTCGAACTCGACCGCGCCGCCATCGAGCAGCGCAACGAGAAGAACAAGGCCGACGCACAGAAGGTCGCCGACAAGATCGACGGCCAGACCTACGTCATGATCCGTCAGGCCGGTGAAACCGGTCACCTGTACGGTTCGGTCGCCGGTCGCGACGTCGCCGAGGCCATCCAGGCCGAAGGCGGCAAGGTCGAGCGCTCGCAGGTCGTCCTGAATACGGCGATCAAGAGCCTGGGCGTCCACGAAGTGCCGGTTCGCCTGCACGCCGAGGTCCGCGCCACGGTCAAGATCAACATCGCCCGCTCGATGGACGAGGCCGAGCGCCAAGCCAAGGGCGAGGACGTGATCCGCAGCCAGTTCGACGATGAGCGCCAAGCCGCCGAGCAATCGGCCCAGGAGCTGATCGAAGGCGGCGCGGGTCAACAAGAAGGCTTCGGCGACGAAGCCTGATCCGACCGGATCCTGAAAGACATCAAGGGCGCGTCTCGCAAGGGACGCGCCCTTTTTGCTGCGCGGGAGACGACAGCCAACCGCATGGCTGATCAATCCGTAGATTTTCTATAGATCCACGGCAGAAAACATGGCGGCGGCGCGCGATTGACCCGCCGCATCTTCGCCCTGATATCGCCATGACCGCTGGACCTCCCCGTCCTCTGGTCGGAGATGGTGATAATGATCTTGTCAGGCCCAATGGCTGTTAGGCGCGTTGTCGCGCGATGTTGCGGCTGAGACCGCAAGACACCTTGAACTTCAGATCGACTTCAAAGCCCGTTGCGATCAGCGGCGTCGATGCGCGCTCGCGCCAAAAACAGACTTTAGGAAATCTCTAAATGCGCTCTCCTTCCCAATGGGCCGCCGCACCGGCCCTGCTCGCCACCGTCTCGACCTTCGCCCTGCTGACCGCCGCCCCGGCCTTTGCTCAAAGCGCCGAACCCGTCGCCGGTGAGGCGGCGCAGGTGGACGACATTGTCGTGACCGGCACGCGGGTCCAGAACCGGTCGCGCCTCGACACCCTGGCGCCGGTCGATGTCGTGACGTCCGAGGCGTTGCAGACGCGCGGCACGACCGAGTTCGCCACCGCCCTGGCCCAGGCCGTGCCGTCGCTGACCTTCCAGCGGCCGTCGGCCAACGATGGTTCGGACTCGATCCGCCCGATCACCTTGCGCGGCCTGTCGCCGGATCAGACGCTGGTGCTGGTCAACGGCACGCGTCGCCATGCCTCGGCCCTGGTCAACGTCAACGGCGTGGTGGGGCGCGGGTCGGCCGCCGTTGATCTGAACACCGTTCCGACCGGCGCTCTGGACCGGGTCGAGGTGCTGCGCGACGGCGCCTCGGCCCAATACGGCTCGGACGCCATCGCAGGCGTGGTGAACCTGCGGCTGAAGGAGGCCTCCAGCGGCGGCGGCACCAGCGTGACCTACGGCCAGTATTTCACCACGGTGAAGACCGCGCGCGGTGAACGTGACGAGACCGACGGCGGCACCGTCACGGCCTCGGCCTGGCAAGGGTTTTCACTGGGCGACGACGGCTTTTTGACCCTGTCGGCGGAGTATCTGAATCGCGAGTCGACCAATCGCTCGGACTATGATCCCCGCGCGGCGGCGAACGGAGCGATCACCGCTCGCTTCGGCGACCCTGACGTGGAGCAATGGACCGTCTTCGCCAACGCCGGCAAGGGTTTGGGCAACGGCTGGGAGGCCTATGGCTGGGCCGGCTATCAGGACCGCGACAGCGAAGGCGCCGCCTTCCCTCGCCTGTCCGACAACGTCAACAATGTCGTCTCTATCTACCCGAACGGCTTCCTGCCGAAGGTCGCCATCAATTCGAAGGACGCCTCGCTGGCCGGCGGCCTGCGCGGCGAACTGGCGGGCTGGAACACGGACATCAGCCTGACCTACGGCCGCAACGCCCTGGACTTCCGCACCGAGGATTCGCTGAACTCCACCTACGGCGCGACTTCGCAGACCAGCTTCGATTCCGGCAGCCTGATCTACGACCAGTTGGTGCTGGGCGCCGACTTCAGCCGTGAGTTCGAGGTCGGTCTGTCCGGCGGCCCGCTGAACTTCGCCTGGGGCCTGGAGCAGCGCTGGGAAAACTACAAGATCGAGGCCGGCCAGCCCGAGAGCTACAACCGCGGCCCCTTGGGCGCCAATACCGCCCTGACCGGCGGCGCCCAAGGCTTCGTCGGCTTCCAGCCCTCAAACGCCGTCGATGTCGATCGCGACAACTTCGCCGCCTGCGCCGATGTTGAAATTCCCCTCACCGACAAGCTGCGCGTCGAGGGCGCCGTGCGGTTCGAGGACTATTCCGATTTCGGCGACACCCAGACGGGCAAGCTGTCGGCCCGCTATGACTTCACCCCCAGCTTCGCCCTGCGCGGTTCGGTCTCGACCGCCTTCCGCGCGCCGTCGTTGCAGCAGTCGTATTTCACCTCCACCGCCTCGGTGATCCAGAACGGCGCCGTGGTCGAAACCGGCACCTTCCCGGCCACCAGCGCGGTCGCAGCGGCTCTTGGCGCGCGTCCGCTGAAGGCCGAGACCTCGACCAACTATTCGCTGGGGGCCGTGGTGCGACTGGGGCGGTTCGACCTGACGGTCGACGCCTACAAGATCGACATCGACGATCAGATCGTTCTGTCGGAGTTGATCAACCGGACGTTCTCGGGCCAGGTCGCCGGCCTGCTGGATCCGCAAGGCGTCCAGGCCGCGCGCTTCTTCCTGAACGGGGTCTCGACCTCCACCAAAGGCGTGGACGTCGTCGGACGCTATCGCCTGCCGACCGATACGCTCGGCGACTTTGTTTTCACCGTCGCGGCCAACTTCAACGATGTGTCGGTCGACCGCGTGCCGACGTCCTCGTCGGTTCTGAACCCGGTGCCGCCCCTGTTCGCCCGCCAACGCATCCTGACTATCGAAGACGGCACGCCCGATACCAAGGTCTCGGCGTCGGCGGACTGGAGCCGGGACAAGTGGGGCGCCACGGTTCGCGCCACCTACTATGGCGACGTGCTGCAACCGGGATCGACGGCGGCGAATGACTACAGCACCGGGGCCAAGACGGTCGTGGATCTGGAAGGCCGTTTCCAGTTGACCGAGCGCGTCGGCGTGGCGATCGGCGTGGACAATGTGTTCGACGAATACCCGGACTTCGTGCCGGCGTCGCTGAACTCCAACGGCGTTCTGGGCTTCCCCTACTATTCGCCCTTCGGCTTCAACGGTCGTTACGGCTATGCGCGTCTCAGCCTGAAATGGTGAGGTCGGGTTGATCGCCGGCGAGGCAGGGGCGCTCTTCAGAGCGCCCTTTTCCTTGTTTGCATTACGAAACCTTCAGCTTGACCATTCCGCTTCGCCCCAGTTGCGACACATATCGCCGTTCAATCTGAGCGCTGCCAGAGGGCGCTTTGGAGGAGACGAGATGAAGACCAGATCAATCGCTGCCGGCGTCCTGGCGCTCTCGCTTTTCGCCGGCGCCGCCAGCGCCATGACGGTTCAGGAATTCCTGACCACCGCCAACGCAATTCCTCAGAACCCCACCGCCCTGCTGCGCTCGGACACCCGGCGCCTGATGGCCGAGTTCCGGGGCGCCGTTCGCACCGTCCGCGCCGAACAGACCCAGGCCAAGGCGGCCGGCCGTCAGCCCGCGACCTGCATGCCGGACAAGGTCGGCTTTTCGCCCAACGCCATACTGGGCCATTTCAACGCCGTCCCGCAAAGCCGTCGCAACATCAGCGTGACCCAGGCCGTCCGCGAATGGATGGCCCACGACTATCCCTGCGCCTGACGCGCGCCGATTGAGGAATTTCGGTTCGTCCCCAAGGCGGGACGATCTGTCCACGGTCCAGGCGGCGTCCGCGTCTGACGCAGGGGCGTGAGAGGGCTAAAGCGTTAATCGATGAACGCCTTCGCCCCCATGCCCTTTTCGTCGTCTCCGCTGGACTCCGGCGGCGTCAGTTCGATGCCGCACAATCTGGAGGCCGAGCAGGCGCTGCTGGGCTCGCTGATGTTCGACAACGCCGTGTTCGAGCGGTTGAACGACCGGCTGCGCGGCTCGCACTTCTACGAACCCTTCCACCAGCGGCTGTTCGACGCGATCGAGGACCATATCCGCCAAGGCTTGCTGGCCGAGCCCACCATTCTGATGGAGCGGTTCAAGCAGGATCCGGCGTTCCAGGAGTTCGGGGGCCTGCGCTATCTCGCCGATCTGGTCGACCGCGCGCCGCCCGCCGCCAACGCGCCAGACTACGCCCGCGTCGTCTATGACCTGGCGCTGCGCCGCGACCTGATCCGCATCGGCGGCGACATGATCAAGGAGGCGCCCAATCCGGAGACGCCCGCCGACGAGCAGATCGAACAGGCCGAACAGACCCTGTATTCGCTGGCCGAGACAGGCAAGCCCTCTTCCGGTTTCGTCAGCTTCTCCAACGCCTTGTCCGGCGCCGTTCAGATGGCGGCCGAAGCGTATCAGCGCGAAGGCAAGCTGGCCGGCCTCGCCACCGGCCTGAACGATCTGGATCGCAAACTGGGCGGTCTGCACCCGTCCGATCTGCTGATCCTCGCCGGCCGTCCGTCGATGGGTAAGACGGCGTTGGCGACCAACATGGCCTTCAACGTGGCGCGCGCCTATCAGTGGGAGCCGACGCCGGAGGGCCGCAAGACCGTCAACGGCGGCGTCGTTGCCTTCTATTCGCTGGAAATGAGCGCCGAACAGCTGGCGATGCGTATTCTGGCCGACGCGTCCGGCGTTTCGTCGGACAAGCTGCGCAAGGGCGAGATCGACGCCACCGACTTCGGCAAGTTGCGTGACGCGGCGGTCGAGATCGGCGAAAGCCCCCTCTACATCGACGCCACCGGCGGCCTGTCCATCTCCAAGCTGGCCGCGCGCGCGCGTCGCTTGAAGCGGATGGAACATGGGCTGGACCTGATCATCGTCGATTATTTGCAGCTGGTCACGACGGGCAACAGCGGGGGCCAGAAGAACCGCGTGCAGGAGGTGTCCGAAATCACCGGCGGTCTGAAAGCCCTGGCCAAGGAGTTGTCGGTGCCGATCATCGCCCTGTCGCAGCTGTCGCGTCAGGTCGAGCAGCGCGACGACAAGCGCCCGCAGCTGTCGGACCTTCGCGAATCCGGCTCGATCGAGCAGGACGCCGACTGCGTGATGTTCGTCTATCGCGAGAGCTACTACTTGGGCCGCGCCGAGCCGCGCGAGGGGACCGAGGAACACCTGCAATGGCAGCAGGACATGGATCGCCTGCAAGGCCAGGCCGAGGTCGTCATCGGCAAGCAGCGCCACGGCCCGATCGGCATCGTCAAACTGGCCTTCGACGCCGACACCGTCCGCTTCGGTAACCTGGCGCACGGCTATGAGGAAGTCAGCTACGAGTAGCCTCTTCCATCGGCGTGGTGTTGGCGCATAAGGACGCCATGACCGTATCGACCCCCGCCTTCCTCTCCGTCGATCTGAACGCCCTGGCGCGGAACTACCACACGCTGGGGGCCGTCAGCGGCCAGCCGGTGCATCCGGTGGTCAAGGCGGACGGTTATGGGCTGGGCGCCCAGGCCGTGGCGACACGGCTCATGGCCGAGGGGGCGCGGACCTTCTTCGTGGCGCGGGCGGCGGAGGGCGTGCGGCTGCGCGCGGCCTTGGGCGCCGACGGTCCCGTCATCTATGTGCTCGACGGCTGCCACGGCGACGATGCGGCGATGCTGAAGGCGTCGGACCTGCGGCCCGTGCTGAACCATCCCGCACAGATTCAGGCTTGGCAGGCGGCGGGCGGCGGAACCTGCGGCCTGCAGATCGACACCGGCATGAATCGGTTGGGCATTCGACCCGAGGACGCGCCCGAGGCTTTCGAAGGCCTGGCCCTGGTCCTGACCCACCTCGCCTGCGCCGACGAGCCGGCAAATCCGATGAACCGGCGCCAGCGCGACGCCTTCGCGGACGTGCTGGATCGCTATCCGGGCGTGATCCGGTCGTTCGCCAACTCCAGCGGCTGTTTCCTGGGCCCGGACTTCGCCTTCGATACCGTGCGCCCGGGCATCTGTCTTTACGGCGGCGGACCGGAGGGGCGGCCCGACCCCCGGATCGCACCCGTGGCGACCCTGACGGCCGAGGTGCTTCAGGTTCGCGACGTGCCGGCCAGCGAGAGCGTCGGCTATTCGCGCGGCTATATCGCCGAACGCCCGATCAAGGTCGCCACCGTGGCGGCCGGCTATGCGGATGGATTGCTGCGATCCTATTCGCCCAAGGGGGCGGTCTGGATCGCCAACGAGACCCGCCCGCTGCTGGGTCGGGTCTCGATGGATGTCTGCGCGGTGGACATCACCGGCCTGGATGTCGCGGTCGGCGATCCGGTCGAACTGTTCGGTCCCAACCGCCTGTTGGACGACGCCGCGGCCGCGGCGGGGACCATCAGCTATGAGTTGCTGACCTCGATCACCCCCCGCGTGCCGCGCGTCTATTCTCAGTAGCCGGCGCCCATTCCGGCGAGACCGGCCATGCCGACCGATGCGGCAACGAAGCTCATCGAAATGGCTCCGACGATCGCCGAGATGACGAAATACATCACGACACCGGCGATCACCGTCACGATGAAATAGCCGACCTTCTTGTCTTCCGGCACCTTCATCAGGATCGGCAGGCCGACGAACAGCAGATAGAAGCTGTACAGGCCCAGGATGGCCAGGATGCCCAGCATCGGGATCAGGCCGAACACGCCCGCCAGCCAAGTGGCGGTCCAGGAATAGACGGCCAGTTTCATGGCCTGAACCTTATTGGGCGTCCCGCCGAAGTTCGGCGCCAGCGCATTGATGATCAGTCCCAGCAGGAAGACCCCCAACAGGGACATGCCGTAGCTGACGAGCGCCACAACGATCGCGCCGACGATCGACAGCTTCATGCCCATGATCGGCATCAACTGACCGCCGAGCAGCGAACAGACCGGGCCGATCGCCGCCAGGATCATCGCATAGCGGGTGAACAGGCTTTTGGTCGTGGCGAACTCGCCGTCGATCTTCAGCCATTCAGACTTGGGTTGCAGCAGTATGCCCTTGACCCGCGCGACCAGGGCCGGATCGACAGCGGGTTGGGAGTGGGTCGTCGGATCGGTCATGGCAGGCCTCGGCGAGAGAAGATGGGCGGATGTTGACGTTGCGTCGCTTCAAGAAGCAAGGGTGTGCGACACATTCTCAATCCTTCAATATGGCAAAGGTTGCGCATGCGACCGAAACTGTCGTGAGCCGAGGCCATGTCCGGCGCGACCGTTCGATCTGCTAAGGAAGCCCATGGCTCGCGATTCCGCCCTCTACGTCTGTCAGTCCTGCGGTTCGGTCCACAGCAAGTGGTCGGGCCAGTGCGGCTCCTGCGGCCAGTGGAACACCTTGAGCGAGGAAAGCCGCTCGGCTCCGCCGGGCGCAATCAAGCCGTCCGCGGCGGCTTCGGCCCGAACGCGCGGCATACAGTTCGAAACGCTTCAGTCCGACACGCCCGAGCCGCCGCGCATCACGACGGGCGTGGCCGAGTTCGACCGCGTCTGCGGCGGCGGCGTGGTGCCCGGCTCGGCCATCCTGCTCAGCGGCGATCCGGGCGTCGGCAAGTCGACCCTGTTGCTGGAGGTCGCAGCCAAGGCGGCCCTGCGGGGATCGCGCGTGGCCTACATCTCGGGCGAGGAAGCCGTCGAGCAGATCCGCGCCCGCTCTAAGCGGATGGGCCTGGCCGACGCGCCGGTCAATCTGGCGGCCGCGACGGCGCTGCGCGACATCCTGGGCACGCTGAAGCGCGAGAAGTTCGACATCGTCATCGTCGATTCGATCCAGACCCTGTGGTCCGATGTGCACGAGAGCGGCCCCGGCTCGATCACCCAGGTCCGGGCCTGCGCCGGCGAGATGGTGCGTCTGGCCAAGTCGCAGGGCGTCGCGGTGGTCCTGGTCGGCCACGTCACCAAGGACGGCCAGGTCGCCGGTCCCCGCGTCGTCGAACACTTGGTCGACGCCGTCATGACCTTCGAAGGCGAGCGCGGCTATCCGTTCCGCATCCTGCGCGCCGGCAAGAACCGCTTTGGCGCCACCGACGAGATCGGCGTGTTCGAAATGGGCGACGCCGGCCTGCGCGAGGTCGCCAACCCCTCCGCCCTCTTCCTCGGCGAGGGCAAGGAGCGCGCGCCGGGCGCCGCCGTCTTCGCCGGGATCGAGGGCTCGCGGCCGGTGCTGGTCGAGATGCAGGCCCTGGTGTCCAAGTCCGCCTACGGCACCCCGCGCCGCGCCGTGATCGGCTGGGAAACGGGGCGTCTGGCCATGGTGCTCGCCGTGCTGGAGGCCCGCTGCGGCTTCGGCTTTGGCGATCAGGACGTCTATCTGAATGTCGCCGGGGGCTTACGCATCAACGAACCGGCAGCGGACCTCGCGGCGGCGGCGGCCCTGATCAGCTCGGCGACCGGCGTGTCCCTGCCCCAGGGCTGCGTCGTCTTCGGCGAAATCGGCCTGTCGGGCGAGGTTCGCAGCGTCGGCCGCGCCGAGGCCCGCCTGCGCGAGGCGCAAAAACTGGGCTTCGATCAGGTGCTCAGCCCGACTTTGACCGCCAAGACCAAAGGGGTGAAGGTGACATCCGTCACGCGCCTGACGGATGTGGTCGAACGAATCTCGCAGAACCGCTATTAAACCCTCGTAGCAACCGCAGGATCCCCCACGCGTGACCGGATACGACGTCTTCGCCATCGTGGTGATCCTGTTTTCCGTCGCCGCCGGCTGGGTGCGCGGCGGTGTGCGCGAAGTCATTACGCTGCTCAGCGCGACCCTGGCGGCCCTTGTCGCTCTGATCGCCCTGCCCTGGACCGCCGGCGTCACGCGCGCCTTCGTCGATCCCGAATGGGCCGGGTCGATCCTGGCCGCCGTCCTGACCTTCTTCGTCGTCTATTTCGGCCTGCGCCTGGTCGGCTCGATGATGTCCAAGAGCGCCAAGGACCATCCGCACCTCGGCGTCATCGACCGCATCTTCGGCCTGTTCATCGGCGGCGTCCGCGCGCTGGTCCTGATCGGCGCGGTGCATCTGGTCATCGTCGCGGCTTTGCCGGGCGAGCGCACGCCGCTGTGGCTCGCAAACGCGGCCCTCTATCCGGTCAGCGCCATGGGCGCGCGGATGATCCAGATCGTACTGCCCAGCATCGGACGCGGCGCCGACGCCATCACGCCTGTCGTGGATTCGTCCGTACGCCGGGGGTTTTCCGACGAGGAAGCCTTGCCCCCGACGCAATCACAGCCTAACTCGCCGCGCGAAGCCGCCCGTTAAGTTCCCCCCGGTCATCGGAGCCCCACGATGCGCCACCATATCGCCGATCCCGTCGTTCACCGCGAGCACTGGCGCGAGCCGGAGGATGACCAGCTCCGTCTGGAATGCGGCGTCTGCGGCGTCTGGGGCGCGGACGAGGACGAAGGCTCTTCCGTCGTCGCCCTGGGTCTTCACGCCCTTCAGCATCGCGGCCAGGAAGCCTGCGGCATCGCCAGCGTCAAGGACGAGCGCTTCTACACCGAACGGCACCAGGGCCTGGTGGGCGAAGCCTTCGGCGGCGCCGACCTGATGACGCGGATGCCCGGCCGCGCGGCTGTGGGCCACACCCGCTACTCTACAGCCGGCGGCAGCTTCCTGCGCAACATCCAGCCGATGTTCGCCGATCTGGACCAGGGCGGCATCGCCATCGCCCACAACGGCAACCTGACCAACTTCAAATTCCTGCACGCCCAGCTGGTCAGCGAAGGCGCCATCTTCCAGTCGACCTCGGATTCCGAAGTCATCCTCCACCTGATCGCGCGCAGCCGCAAAGCCAAGATCGTCGATCGCTTCACTGACGCCCTTGCCCGGATCGAGGGCGGTTACGCCCTGGTGGCCCAGACCCGCACCAAGATGATCGGCGCGCGCGACCCGCTTGGCATTCGCCCGCTGGTGCTTGGCCAGTTGGGCGACGGCTGGGTTCTGGCCTCCGAGACCTGCGCCCTGGACATGATGGGCGCCACCTTCGTGCGCGATGTCGAACACGGCGAGATCGTCGTCATCGACGACAGCGGCCTGCGCTCGCTCAAGCCCTTCCCCGCCCGCGCGGCGCGTCCCTGCCTGTTCGAGTACGTCTATTTCTCACGCCCGGATTCGGTCGTGAACGGCCGCTCCGTCTATGAGGTGCGCAAGGAGATGGGTCGCGGCCTCGCCCGCGAACTGGGCGTCGAGGCCGACATCGTCGTGCCCGTGCCCGATTCCGGCGTTCCGGCCGCCCTCGGCTACGCCCAGGAAAGCGGCATCCCCTACGAAATGGGCATCATCCGCAGCCACTATCTGGGCCGCACCTTCATCCAGCCCAGCCAAGGCGCCCGTCAGAAGGGCGTGCGTATGAAGCACAGCCCCAACAAGTCGGCCCTGGCCGGCAAGCGCGTGGTGCTGATCGACGATTCCATCGTGCGCGGCACGACCTCGCTGAAACTGGTCCGCGCCGTGCGCGCCGCCGGCGCCACCGAGGTCCACCTGCGCTCGGCCAGCCCGCAGATTCTGTTCCCCGACTTCTACGGCATCGACATGCCCGAGCGCGCCCAGCTGCTGGCCGCCAACAAGACGCTGGAAGAAATGCGCGACATGCTGGAGGTCGATTCGCTCGGCTTCCTGTCCATCGACGGCCTGTACCGCGCCATGGGCGAGACCGGCCGCAACGCCGCCGCCCCGCAGTTCACCGACCACTATTTCACCGGCGACTACCCTACCCGCCTCTTGGATCGTGAGATCGAGGAAGGCGGACGCGAGTTCGGCGCCAAACAGCTGTCCTTGCTGGTCAGCGCCTGACGACCATCACTCGCGGTCTTGTGCCGTGTGGAAGAGGCGGACGATCTGAACCTGACCGCCTTCGGCGTCGTCCGCTAGGGCATAGACGATCAGATACGGCGCGCCCGTAACCAGCTTCTCGTAGGTGTCAGGTTGTTTGCCCGGCCGGCCTATCGGTCTTCGCGCCAGCTTTTCGGTCGCCTCGATGATGCGGGCTTCGATCTTCTGCGCGGCGGGCAGATTACGCTGGGCCAGATAGTCAATGGCGTGGGTCAGTTCCAGCAGCGCGCGCCCTGACCAGACGACCGTGCGCATCAGGGCTCGTATTTTGCGATGGTCTCGCGAATCTGCCGCATGGCCTCTTCGTGCGGGACCACATTGCCTGTTCGGAAATCTTCGAGACCTTCCTCGACGGCCGTCATCATTTCCAGCTCTCGTTCAACGTAGCCAGCGATGGCGCGTTCGGCGAGAAAGGATTGGGTGCGCTGGGTTTTCTCGGCAAGCAGCCCCAGCCGCTCTTTCAGTGTTTCACTCATGCGGACAGTGACGGTCGTGCTGGCAGCCATGACAGAGTGCTCCTGTACACATCTGCTTACAGCTTAACACATTGACCCGCCGCGTCGCCACCCCTACCACCCGAACATGACCGACGCCCTGCCCCTGAACGACCGTATCGCCCTCGTCGTCGGCGCCTCGCGCGGCATCGGTTATGAGAGCGCTCTGGCCCTGGCCAAGGCCGGCGCCCACGTCATTGCGACGGCGCGCACCCAGGGCGGTCTGGAAGAGCTGGACGACGCCATCTTCGCCGCCACCGGCCGCCATGCGACCCTGATTCCGTTCGATCTGGTGGATGGCGGGGCCATCGACCGGCTCGGCGGCGCCATCTTCGAACGGTTCAAGAAGCTGGACATCTGGGTCCACTGCGCCGCCACCATGGGCCCCTCGGGCCTGACGCCGGTGTCGCACGCCGACCCGCGCGAGTTCGCCAAGGTCGAAAAGACCAACTTCACCGCCGTCTATCGTCTGATCCGCTCGCTGGAGCCGCTGCTGCGCGCCTCCGACGCCGGCCGCGCCATCCACTTCACCACCAGCGTCGCCAGCGCGCCCAAGGCCTTCTGGGGTATGTACGCCGCGACCAAGGCCGGCGCCGAGGCCTTGGTGAAGGCCTGGGCCGACGAGATCGAGAGCACGCCCGTGCGCGTCAGCATCGTGGATCCCGGCCGCATGCGC
Source organism: Brevundimonas vesicularis (assembly GCF_044807075.1). Classification (GTDB taxonomy): domain Bacteria; phylum Pseudomonadota; class Alphaproteobacteria; order Caulobacterales; family Caulobacteraceae; genus Brevundimonas; species Brevundimonas vesicularis_G. The sequence continues at coordinate 1,891,075 of NZ_CP085234.1, read as the reverse complement.
ACCGCCATGCGCGCCCAGGCTTATCCGGGCGAAGATCCATCCGTCCTGCCCCACCCCTCGGAAATCGGCCCTCTGGTGGTCGATCTGGCCCGCCCCGGCGCCACGCCCCCGCTGGCGATCCGCTTCCGCGATTGGGCGGCCGGACCGACGACCGAAGCGCTGGTCTAGGCCGGGATCAGCCCCAGGCGCCGCCTAGCCTTGGCTCTTCGCGGAAGGTGAAATCGCCGTCGGTTGAGGCTGAAAGCTCGCGCCAGGCCTCCAGTTCGGCCCTCAGGCTGTCCGCCTTCATCTCGACCACGCCGATGGCGTCCGTGCCCGCAGACCATCGCACCGGCGGGTTTTCCGCATTCGCCAAGACGACCAGGGCCTGACCCAGCTTCGCGGGATCGCCCGCCTGATTATGGCTGCGCGCGTCATAGAAGGCGCGGATGGCGCGCGATGCTTCGGCATAGTCGGCGATGGGATTATCGCCGTATCGGATCGACGAGGCGTCGAGGAAGTCGGTGCGGAAGAAGCCCGGCTCGACGATGGTCAGGCGCACGCCGAACGGACGCACTTCTTGCGCGACGGACTCGCTGAAGCCCTCGACCGCGAACTTGGACGCGCAATAGATCGCGCCGCTCTCACCGCCCATCAGACCGCCGATGGACGAGATGTTGAAGACATGGCCCGACCTCTGCGCGCGCATGATCGGCAGCACCGCGCGCGTCATGTCGAACAGACCGAAGACATTGGTGTCGAACTGGGTGCGCGCATCCTGGGCGCTGGTCTCCTCGAAGATGCCGAGGTGCCCATAGCCGGCATTATTCACCAGAACGTCGAGGCGGCCGAACCGCGCCATGGCCGCCTCGACGGCGGCGGCGATGGCGGCCGTGTCGGTGACGTCCAACGTCAGGCTCAAGACCGTGTCGCTATCCGGTCCGAACGCCTTGATCAGGGCGTCGCGGTTTCGACCGGCGACGACGACGCGATCGCCCGCGTCCAGCGCCGCGCGGGCGATCCCGGCGCCCAGACCACGCGCCGCACCGGTGACGAGCCAGGTCTTTTGGTTGGTTGTTGTCATGGAAATCTCCTCTGCCTGACCAGATGGAGAAGACGCGATTTCAGGCGCCCGGCGTTAGAATGATCCGGGCGAAGACTTGCACGATCCTGTCAAACCGCCCGAACCCGCTTGCGAATAGCTTACGACCGGCGCTGAATGCCGCCATGAGCCTCTTGCCCGAAATGACCGACATCGTTGCGCGTCACGCGCCGCCTGATCTGTCGCGATCGGCCGTGCCGGGTCTTCGGCTGTATGGCAGCGACGCGCAGACCCGGCTGGTCCCCGTCGCCTATGACCCCATGCTGTGCCTGGTTGTGTGCGGCGCCAAACAGACGATCCTGGGCGAGACCGTCTATTCCTATCGGGCCGGCGATTGCCTGGTGGTCTCCGCCGAGCTGCCGGTGTGCGGGAGCATCATCGAAGCGCCGTACCGGGCACTCAGCTTCGACCTCGACCCCGCCGCCATCGCCGGCCTGATGCTGGAGATCGACGCTCCTGCCCCCTCGGATCAGCCGCCCCCGACCGGCATCCATGTGGCTTCGTTGGAGGACGAACTGCTGGAGCCCATGGCGCGCCTGCTGCGCCTTCTGGACCGGACCGAGGAGATCGCCGTCATGACGCCGATGATCGAACGCGAACTGATCTGGCGCCTGCTCCACAGCCGGCACGCCGCGACCGTGCGCCAGATCGGCTCGGCCGAAAGCCGCCTGTCAGGCGTCAGTCGCGCCATCAACTGGCTCCGCGCCCACTACGCCGAACCGGTCCGGTTGGAGACGTTGGCGGACATGGCGGGCATGAGCCTGTCGACGTTCCATCGCCATTTCCGCACCGTGACGACCATGAGCCCGTTGCAGTTCCACAAGCAGCTGCGGCTGCGCGAAGCCCGCGCCCGGCTGTTGACGGGCGTTGAGGGCGCGGCCGAGACCGGCTTCGCCGTCGGCTATGACAGCCCGTCCCAGTTCAGTCGCGAATACGCCCGCCAGTTCGGCCTGCCGCCGGGCAAAGACGCTGCACGCATGCGCGAAAGCCTGATGATGGTTTAACGCGACCGCCGCTCAAGGCAGGCGCGCCAGAACCCGCAGCCAGCCCTCGGCCTGCGCCAGATCGATCGCCTCGAACAGCGGGATGGCCAGCAGGAAGACTAGGCCGTCGCGGATCGTGGTCAGGAAGAAGGACGGCCGCACCGACAACTCAGCCTCGTCACGCCACAGGGCGAAGTTGGGCAAAAAGCGCGGCGTGCGCGCCTTGTAGGCCGCATAGTCCGCGCCGAAAGTCGCGCCCAGCCAGGCCTCTTCGCGGCGCACCGTCAGATAGAAGACCGCCAGCGACGCCAGGGTGAAAAGCACCGCCAGCGTCAGGCTTCCGCTCTGCGCGCCGACGCCGAACGCGCCGAAGAAGCTGAAGATATAAAGCGGGTTGCGGCTGATCGAATACGGCCCGCGCGAGACGATCTCGGCCTTCTTGCGCCCGCCGATATAGAGCGAGCACCAGGCGCGACCGACGATGGCGAAGACGATGGCGGCCAGACCGACGGCTTCGACGCCTTCATGCAGCGGACTGTCCAGCCCGCTGGCCGATTGGGACACCATGGTCAGACCCACCAAGGCCAGCAGGGCGGCGGCGACGGCCCCCTTGCGAATCTTCTGCACTGCCTGAAGGTCGAACACCTGGATCGTGGTCATGGAGCGCTCCGGATTGATCCGAAACCCAAGCGCCGCTTTCAGGGCATGATCAAGCAGTATGTTTGCGAGCGAAAATCGGTCTCGAAACGCCAGGGTGGCTGTTCAAAGGGCCGACAGAATATCGGCCAGTTCCGCGGGCCAGATCGTCTCTTTGGAATCGCGTATGTCTTCGAGGCTCCACCAGCGATGTTCGGTCAGAACCCTCTGCTCCTCGTCCGTCCAGCCCTTGGGTGACAGCACAAAGTCGTCGGTGCGCAGCAGGAAGAACCTCTGATCCACGTCCGCCATCCGGCCGTCAGGCAGGCGGAAGCTGACGCGGACCTGGGCGACCTGCGGGCCGGGATCGGTCACCACCAACCCGGTCTCTTCGAACAGTTCGCGGCGCGCGGCGTCCTCGTAGGTTTCGCCGGCCTCGCACCCGCCGCCGGGCGTCGCCCAGAAGGCCGTGCCGGCGAGCGGTCCTTCGGAAAACACGAAGTGAAACAGCAGCACCCGCTCCTGGCCGTCCAGGATCAGCCAACGCGAGGTGGGCCGGGCGGGAAGCGCGCTCTCGGCCTCGCTCACGCCGTCACTTCTTGGCGCCGCCCTTTTGGCCCGTGCGGATCCGGCCCGAACGCGACACCTGGCGGGCGCCGCCGCGCGCGCCCTTCTGGACCGCCACGGACGACCCGGCCTTCTTCGACGCGCTGGATTTCAACCCGCCCAGCACCTTGGGCTGGGCCTTGCGGGTCTTCTTCTGCTCCAGCGCCTTGCCGGGCAGTTTGGACAAGGCCTCTTCCTTCTCGGCCTTCTTGACGCGGCGCGGCGCGGTCTTGGCGTCGCCCTTGTAGCGTTCCGGCCCGGACTTGGCGCCGCCTTCGGCATAGGGGTTCACGCCGCTGGACTTGACGTTCAGACGGATCGGCGTGCCCGGCAGGTCGAAGCTCTCGCGGATCGAGTTGACCAGATAGCGCTTGTAATGCTCCGGCATCGACTCGGCGCGGTTGGCCATCAGCACGAAGGTCGGCGGGCGGGCCTTGGTCTGTGCGATGTATTTCGGCTTGATCCGCTTGCCGTCCACGGCGGGGGGCGGGTGACGCTGGGTCGCCATGGACAGCCAGTTGTTCAGGTCCTTGGTCTTCACCTTGACCGACCAGGTGTCATAGGCCTGAAGCACCGCCGGCATCAGCCGCTCGACGCCGCGGCCGCTGTGGGACGACAGGGCTACGAACGGCGAACCCTTCAGTTGCGGAAGCTTGTCCTCGGCCATGCCCTTCAGCTTGGCCATGCGGGACTGGGGCTCGTCTTCCAGATCCCACTTCGATGCGACATAGACCAAGGCGCGGCCCTCGCGCTCGACCAGATCGGCCAGCTGCAGATCCTGGGTGTCGAAGGCGTCATCCTTGTCCATCATCAGGATGACGACTTCGGCGAAGGTGATGGCGCGGATGGTGTCGGCGACCGACAGCTTCTCCAGCTTTTCCTGCACCCGCGCCTTGCGACGCATGCCGGCCGTATCGACCAGACGGATGTTCTTGCCCTCGAACTGCCAGTCGACCGAGATGGAGTCGCGGGTGATGCCCGCTTCCGGCCCGGTCAGCAGCCGGTCGTCGCCGATCAGGCGATTGATCAGCGTGGACTTGCCGGCGTTGGGCCGGCCGATGACGGCGATGCGGATCGGCTTGTCCGGCTCGTCGATCTCCTCGACGAAGATGTCCTGCGAGGCCGCGACGATGGCGGCGTACAGATCGGCCATACCCTCGCCGTGCTCGGCCGAGATGGCGACGGGTTCGCCAAAGCCCAGGGCGTGCGCCTCACCGACGCCGCCGCCGCTCTCGCGGCTCTCGGACTTGTTGGCCAACAGGATGATCGGCTTGTGCACCCGGCGCAGGCGCTCGGCGAAGATTCGGTCCAGCGACGTCACGCCCTCGCGGGCGTCCATCATGAACATGACCAGTTCGGCGTCGTCCAGCGCGGCCTCGGTCTGCTCGCGCATGCGGGCTTCCAGGCTGTCGTCGGTGACGTCCTCGTACCCCGCCGTGTCGATCAGCGTCAGGTCCATGTCGCCGATATTGCCGTCGGCGTAGCGCCGGTCGCGGGTCACGCCGGGGCGATCGTCGACGAGCGCCAGGCGCTTGCCGACGAGGCGGTTGAACAGTGTCGATTTGCCCACATTGGGGCGGCCGACGATGGCGACCTTCAGAGCCATGTCGGCCTTCTAGCTTAGTTCGGGCTGAAAATCAGCGGATGCAGATCAGTTGGCCGGTGTCAGTCAGCACATACAGCGCGCCATTATAGGCGGCGGGCGCGATATAGGCCGGCGCGCCCAGCTTCAGCGTCGTCTGCGCCACGCCGGTCTTCGGATCGAAGGCGACAGCTTCGCCAAACGAATTGACCATCACCAGACGGTTGGAGGCCAAGAGCGGTCCCGACCATTGCGGGCGGATGGTGCGACGGGCGAAGGTCAGGAAGCCGCCCTCGCGGCGCTCGCGGCCCTCGTTCAGTTCACGCGTCCAATAGATCTGGCCCGTGTCGCGGTTGGCCGTGATCAGCTGCCCCGACTTGGACACCACGAAGACGGCGTCGCCGACCGGCAGGGGCGCGTTCACGCCCGTCACCGGCAGTTGCCACTTCGGCTGACCCGAACGCAGGTCCAGCGCCGACATCACGCCCGAGTGGCTGACGCCATAGACCATGCCGCGGCTGATGACCGGACGGCCCGCCACCTCGCGAACCTCAGACAGAGCGCTGGTGCGGCTGGTGCGAGACAGGGTCTCTTCCCACACCGCCTGGCCGTTCAGGGCGCTCAGCGCGACCAGCTGGCCCGAGGCGAACGGGGCGACGACGGTCGTGCCGCTGACGGCGGGGCTGGAGGCGCGCATGACGCGCGCCGGCTCGGCGATGCCGCGATAGGTCCAGTCCTGGGCGCCGGTGTTGGCGTCGAAGGCGAACAACTGGCTGTCGACGTCCACGACGAAGACCCGGTTGCCCGAGACGGTCGGGGCGCCGTGGATCGGGGCGTCCACCTGCTGGGTCCAGACCACGGCGCCGGTGTTGGCGTCCAGCGCCGTCATCGAGCGATAGCCGGACGAGACGAAGACCTTGCCGCCGCCGACGGCGACGCCGCCGCCGAAGCCGCCGTTGCGGTCACGATCGGCGTTCTTGACGTTGGCCTTCCACAAGATCGCGCCGGTGTCGGCCGAAACCGCCGAAACGGTCGATTCGCCGTCCAGCACGAAGATCTTGCCGTCGGCGGCCACGATCGGGGCCATGACGTTGCCGACGTGAGCCGATCCCGAGCCGACGCCCCGCTTCCAGGCGATCTGGAAGTTCGGTGCCGCAATGACGTGCTCGACCAGGTTCTCGGACGTGCCGCCCGGCTGCGTCCAGGCCGTCACGGCCTGCGGACCCGGCAGGAAGAAGTCACGGCCCGACAGGGCGGCCGACGGCGACAGGCTCTGTTCGAACTCCAGCACCGAGATGCGCTGGCCCGCCGAGGCGGTCGCGCCGGCGTCTTCCTTGCCGCCGCCCAGACCGAACGGCAGGTTGCGGCGCACGGTGCCGCAGGACGCCATCGTTGCGGCGACGCCGCAGATCAGCGCGACTTTCAGAACTCGGTTCATCGGGGGCGTCCTGTAAGGGGTCGTCACTATTGGGCGGCCGGCGCGGCGGCGGGAGCAGCTGGGGCCGGAGAAGCCTGAGCCGGAGCAGCCTGGGCGGCCGAGGGCGTCATCGCGTTCGCAGCCCCGGCGGCCGGCGGCGTCGCCTTGGCGGCGGCGTCGACGATGGGCTTGATGGCGGCTGCGGTGCCGGCGTCGATGGATTCCACGGCGATCTGGGCGCGCTGACGGATCGAATCCGGCACGTCCTGACCCAGTTGCAGCAGCACGAAGGCCTCACGCGCTTCCTTGGTCTTGCCGTGTTGCAGGCGCGCCAGGGCCAGGGCTTCCTGGGCGAAGGCGTGCAGCGGGCGCTTGTCTTCGGCCAGCGGCGTCAGGCGCTTTTCGATCTCGGCCAGCGGCGCGGTGTCCATGATCAGGAAGGCGGCCTTCAGGGCGGGCGGGTCGGACAGGATCGGATCGCTGGACGCCTTGGCAGCTTCGTCGAACAGGCGAACCGCGTCCTGGAACTTGTTGGCGCTGACGGCCAGGCCGGCCTGCTGCTGCAGGGCCAGGACCTTGTAGGCGCCGTTGCCTTCCTTGATCGCTTCCTCAAAGGCGGCGCGGGCGTCCATCGGCTTGTCGGCGCGCAGGGCCTCCATGCCGCGATCATAGGCCTCGGCGGCCTTGGCGGCCTTGTTGGAGTTCAGGCTGTCCCAGCCCCACCAGCCCAGGGCGCCGATCAGGGCGACGACCAGCACCACGCCGAAAACGGGCAGCCAGGTCTTGGCCAGGCGCTTCAACTTGTCGGAGCGAAGCTCCTCCTCGACCTGCTCGAAGACATCAACCACTGAAACGTCGCCCCAAAATCGCGAAATGCAAACCGGCGCGGACCCTAGAAGGTCGGCTCCCCGCCCGCAACGTCGTCCGTTACTGCGAAGCCGGCTTTTTCGAGAAGTAGGTCTCGACTTCGGCAGGAAAACGGCGGGTTTTCACATCGCTGGCGAAAGCAGAGGCGGCGCGGTCGATCTCGGTGCGCAGATCGGCGTATTTGCGCACGAACTTCGGGGTCCAGTCGAACATGCCCAGCATGTCGTTGACCACCAGCACCTGACCGTCGCAGGCGGCCGAGGCGCCGATGCCGATGGTGGGCGCGTCGATCGTCTCGGTGATCTCGCGCGCCAGCGATTCGGCGACGCCCTCGATGACGATGCAGAAGGCGCCGGCCTCCGCGACGGCCCTGGCCTCGGCCAGCACCCGGTCGCGCTCGCTGTCGGTCCGGCCCTTGGCCTTGAACCCGCCTTCGGCCAGGATCGCCTGGGGGCGCAGGCCGACATGGCCCATGACCGGAATGCCGCGCTTGACCAGAAAGGCGACGATCTCGGCCATATCGATGCTGGTTTCCAGCTTCACCGCCTGGGCGCCCGTCTCCTTCATCACCCGCACGCAGTTGGCGTAGGCGACCTCCTTGCCGCCTTCGTAGGAGCCGAACGGCATATCCACGACCACCATGGCCCGTCTGGCGCCGCGCATGACGGCCTGCCCGTGCAGGATCATCATCTCCAGCGTCACGCCCACGGTATTGGGCAGGCCGTGAACCGCCATCCCCAGGCTGTCGCCGACCAACAGCACGTCGCAGTGCGGGTCCAGCAGGGCCGCCATCGGCGCGTCATAGGCCGTCAGGCAGACGATCGGCTCGCCGCCCTTGCGCCCTGCGATATCGGGCACGGTGATGCGTTTGACGCTCTCTTGGGTGTGGACGGACATCGCCGGGCCTCCTGACGTGAAGGCGTCAGATAGGCCCCTGCCCCGCCGGTGTCACCCTCGCTGCCGCGCTCATACGTCCTGCGACAGCTTCGCCACGCCCGCCGCCATCAGGGCGACCAGGGCCCCGGCGACGATCCAGAAGGCCATCATGCCCGAGCCGTTCATCACATCCAGCGATCCGACGCCCAGACCTTGCAGGCCCAATCCGTCCAGCCCCGATTGCGCCGCGCCCTGCGCCGTGGCGGCCGCCGCCCTGAGGCCTTGCGCCAGGGTCGTATCGCCGTCGGCGGTGAAGTTGATGTTCACCCCCTCGCGCACCGCCAGCACGCCGCCGATCAGTCCCGCCGCCGTCAGGGTCAGGGCGCGCCAGCGCGACCGCGTCTCCATGCGCGCCTTGACCGTCGCCAGGAACAGGGCCTCGTCCGGCAGGCTCGGCGCCTGGGCGAACAGCCTTTCGATCATCGGATCGAACTCGTCAGCCGACATGGACCGACCTCCCGCCTGAGCCGTGCGCCGGTTGAAGCCGCGCACGGAGTTTATCCAGACCACGTTTGACATGCGATTTCACCGTGCCAAGCGGCAAATTCATGGCTGCCGCGATTTCCGGATGCGACATCCCCGCGCCGTGGCACAGGGAGACGCAGACACGCTCGGTCTCGCTGAGCGTCTTCAACGCCTCGTCCAGGTCCATCAGACCGCCGTGATCGACAGCCACATCCGCCTGGTCGGCCTCGATCTCGGCGACATAACGCGCCTCCTTGGCCACCCGCTTCAGATACAGCCGCGCGGCGATCTTCTTGATCCAGCCCGCAAACGTCCCCTGCCCGCGGAACTCCGAACAGCGCTGGAACCCTTGCAGGAAGGCGTCCTGCGCCACGTCGTCGGACAGGGACGGCGTCGCCCCCATCCGGCGCAGCAGCCCCCGAACCGCCGACCCGTGCCGACGCACCAGCTCCCCATACTCCCGCCGACCGCCGGCCGCCGCCTGGGCGGCCAGCTCCACATCGTGGAAGTCGCGTAGAGACTTGCTCATCAGAGCTTCCCCCCGCCCGCCGTGCTCAGTCCGCGCCCTTGTTGAAGAAGCTCAGGACGATGAAGGCCAGGCCGATCGTGACGGGAATGCAGGAGATGCCCAGCAGGCCGCTGTCCAGATTGCCGTTGAAGTTCCCGCCCAGTTCGCTGACGACCGAGAAGGCGGCGATGCCGATGCCGGACGCCAGCCAGATGACGCCGCGCCGGATGTCCTTGGTGCGTGACGGCAGGCTCTTCTGCACGTCCTTGGTCAGGACGTCGATCAGTTCGGGCGGCAGTTGCTGGCCCTTGTCCACCGCATGGCGGATGGTCTCCTGCATATCGCGCTTCTCGCGATATTTCAGAACCTGCGGGCCGAAGACGATGGCGGTAATCGAGCCGAAGACGGCGAAGATGGCGAAGATCGGAATGAAGTCTTCCATGACGGGTATCCCTTGAACCGTTGCAGCAGCCTGATGCGGCGGCCTTCTGATCACAAGAGGCTGGCCGACGCCTCAACGGATGCGCGGCGCTAGGTGAAATCTTCGTAAGGTCGCCGTTTCGACCGCCGCCGGTTCGGTCTAGGGTCCGATCTCATCAATCTCAGGAGCGCGTCCCATGGCCCATGTCACCTATCGCATCGTCGAACATGACGGCGGCTGGGCCTACAAGTCCGGCGACACCTATTCCGAGACCTTCGCCAGCCACGACGACGCCAAAGCCGCCGCCGTCCGCGCCGCGCGCGAGCAACGCGTGCCCGACCAGACCGCCGCGATCGAATACGAGACCGCCGCCGGCGAATGGGTCACCGAAAGCGCCGACGGCCACGACCGCCCCTCCACGGACGTTGAGGGCTGAGGCCGATATGATCCACCGTCGCACCCTGCTGGCCGCCGCCGCCCTCGCGCCGCTGGCAGGGTGCGTCACGGCCCCAAAGGCTAAGAGGCCTACCGAGCTGAAGCTTGTCACCTTCAACATCTGGCACAATCTTGGGGACTGGACCGCCCGCCGTCCGCTGCTGATCGCCGCCCTGAAGGCCCAGGACGCCGACGTCATCGCCCTGCAGGAGGTGCTGGAGGACGCTAACGTCGGGCTGGAGAACCAGGCCCGGATGCTGGCGCGCGAGCTGGGCGGCTATCATGTCGCCTTCGTCTCGACCGACGCCGAGGGCGCCCCGCGCCGCTATGGCAACGCCCTGCTGACCCGCCTGCCGGTTCTCACCGAGGCCTCGACCAAGCTTGAGCCGCTCGACGATTTCCGCACCGCGCTTCGGCTTCGCGTCGCGGTCCAGGGTCGCCCGGTCGATGTCGTCGTCACCCATCTGGCGTGGCAACAGGACGCCGGCCCGGTCCGCGCCCGCCAGATCGCATCCCTGCTCGGCTGGCTGCCGCAGGACGGCACGCCCCTAATCGTCATGGGCGACTTCAATGCGACGCAAGAGGATTCGGGCCTGGCGACCCTAACCGGCCCCCGCTTCTTCAGCGCCCTGCCCCGCGGCTCGGTCACGACCACCCTGAACCCGGCCAAGGGTCATCCCGAGCGCGTCATCGACCACATCTTCGTCGAACAGGCCGCCTTCACGCCCGGCGAGGCCCGCCGCTTCGGCGACACGCCGACCAACGGCGAATATCCGTCCGACCACTTCGGCGTCGTCGCGACCGTCCGGCTCAGATAAGCGCTGAGGCGTAGGTCTCGGGCTTGAACCCCACCAACCGCCGATCCCCCAGATCCAGAACCGGCCGTTTGATCATCGACGGCTGGGCCGTCATCAGCGCGATCGCCTTCGCCTTGTCGATCTCCGCCTTGTCGGCTTCCGGCAGCTTCTTGAACGTCGTCCCGGCCCGGTTCAGCACCGTCTCCCAACCGTGCTCGTCGACCCACTGGCCCAGCCGCCCCGCATCCACTCCGGCCTTCTTGTAGTCGTGGAAGAGGTAACCCACGCCGTGCTGCTCCAGCCAGACCCGCGCCTTCTTGACCGTGTCGCAGTTGGGAATGCCGTAGAGGGTATAGGTCATGGAGGTCTCGAACTTGGGGTCTAAGCATATGCGCTATAGCCGCTTTCGACGCGGCTTCAGCGGCTCGACAGGAAAAACGTATTCCCGTCGGGGTCCTGAAAATAGACGTGGGGGAACGGCTTCAACTCAGGCGGCCCCAGAAACTTGACGCCCTTGGCCGACAGGCGTTCGTACTCGTACTGGACGTTCTCGCACCCGAACGAGCCGTTGAAGAAGGTTCCGATCCGGTCCTCATGACCCTCCGGCGTGAACAGCAGCAGTCCTGTCTGGGCGCCCGGAATCTTCAGCTCGACCCAGCGGCGCTCACCGACGGGCCGGTCCGTCGTGATGGTGAACCCCATCACATGGGTCCAGAAAGCCAGGGCTCGTGTCTGATCGCCCGTTGGAATTCCGACGTAGTTGAGCTTTTTGATCACGTGAGTTCGGGCTCGGAGCGTCGCGTGCCCCCAGCCTAGGTCAATCGCGCGGGCGTAGGCAAATGACCAATAAGCACTATACGATCGACGGCTACGTCCTGGACACGCTGATGCGAGACCTGGTCGGTCATGACCATCGGCCGTCGGCGTTTCTGGTCTATCTGTCCCTGGCGTCGCTTGGCGATGTCGCCCTCAGCCATGCCCAACTGGCGGAGCAGACAGGCCTGTCCAAGCGCAGCGTTCAGGACGCGGTGCGCCACCTCGCCGATCGCAACCTGATCCGCGCGGCAAGGTCGGGCGCCAGGGAGGTCACCCGCTATTCGGTGCTGACCCCCTGGCGCGGCGCCTAGGCCCGCCGTCTGTTCAGGCCGGGTTCTATTTCGGCTGCCACAGCTCGATCTTCGTCCCGTCGGGATCCTGAATCCAGATGAAGCGGCCGAACGGATTGTCTTCGCCGTGCGCCAGGATGGGCACGTCGTTGGCGCCCAGCCGCGCGATCATCGCGTCCATGTCGTCGACGGCGAAGTTGATCATGAACTCACGCAGCGACGGCGCCATGTGATCGCTGGTCTGCGGAAAGGCCATCCACGACACCTTGGGCGGATGACCGGGCGCGTCATAGGCCAGAGCCGCCCCGCCCCATGAGGCCACGTCCAGGCCCAGCACCTCGCGATACCACCTGGCCAGGGCCTTGGGGTCGGCGCTTTTGACAAAGACGCCCCCGATGCCGGTGATCCGGCCAGGCTGATCAGTCATCGCGCCCGCCATGGGCAAGAGCGCCATCGCCAGAAACGCGCGTTTCGAAACCCTCACCATTCCGCATCTCGATCCCCTCCATCACAGGTCAGCCCCTGCGCCCACAGCTATACCGCCGCCGCCGAAGCCCCGCCCATTATGGCAGCGATTGCTATAGCAGAGAACTTCACACGAGGCATGGCCCCGTCATGATGGACCAGGCAGGGTCTGAACTTATCCATCCTACCAGCGGCCAAAATCGACCCCTCACGGACACTTAGAATGTCCGCCCCGAGGCTGAAATCGAAGTCGTGCGCAGCACGGCCTAGAAGCGGTGCGGATCCCACGTCGATTCACGGCCTAGTCCTGATCGAGGCCCGGTTCGATCGAACCGCCGAGCGGCACGTCCGGGGCGGGAATGTCTGCGCGGACCAGCCGATGCGCCGCCGCGGCAAGCTTGTGTCGCATCTGCGCGGGTCGGCGCCACGGTCGAAGACTGTCGGCTGCCGAGATGGGATCGCCTAGATGGTGTTCGGCGACGAACCGGGAAAAGGCGCCGTGACTGCGTGACCGAAGCGGACGCAGACGATCCAAACCTTCGTCCCGCAGATGTTCGATGCCGGCGCTGATGCCGCCGTGGGTCATGATCGCCTGGGTGACCTGCATTTCTTCGCACCCCAGCCAGTGGGCGATCAGCCGGTTGCGAAACACGCCGACACACGACCCTCCCGCCCCTTCAGGGTCCGCCCCCGCATCCAGGGTCAGGTCGCATTCGCTATCGAAGCCCTGCGACCGGTTGTTGACGTTGCTGGAGCCAATGCGCACGAAACGGTCATCGACGACGGCGAGCTTGGCGTGGACGATGATGATCCGGCCGTTGCGGGTGACGGGGCTGTACGCGCTGAACCGCCCATGCCGATCCGCGTCTTCAAGCCTCTTGAGAAACGCGGAGCGCGTCTTGTCCATGGTCATCCGGTCAAACCAGCTTGGCGAATGCCGGGTCGACACCAGGATCACCTCCGGACCGTCGGCTTCATCGAGCCGTTGGGCGATGGCCTCCGCCACGATGGGCGAGGTGAAATACTGGTTTTCGATATAGAGGGTCGTTTTGGCCGAGGCGATCGCGGCCAAGATGGCCGCCTCCCCCTGCCTCAACTCCGGGAAATCTTTCCACCGCGCCTGAGTTCGGGACACGCCGATCTCGACATTTTCCAGATCAGGCTTCACGTCGGCCGGCCAGACGTCGGAAACCGTTTCAGCCGGCGCAGCAAGCATCTCTCCGGTCGCTCTCGCCCACCGTTCGCGGAAAAGATCACCCAGAGTGGCCGCCGGCGGACCGTCGATCATCGCCATGACCTCATGGCGGCAATCGTAGCAGGGCGTTCCTTTGGACGTCTTCCCGCGACGCGGGTCGGGGTGAAGGTGTTCGGGACTATCCCACCGGTCGGGACCGATGTCGCAACTGCCGCAGAAGGCCACGGCGTCATCGACGATGATGACCTTCTGGTGGTGGGAAGCGCCTGGCGGCAAGGTTCCGTCCAGACGAAACTCGACGCGCGTGTCGGCGAAGAAGCGACGACTGCGCCAGGGAAAGAACCGCTGAGTGGCCGCAACGGCGACGGGCGACTTCCAGCACAGGATCCGGATCTCGAGCTCCGGCCGGGCCTCGGACAGATCTCTGAGGAAGCGGCCGATTGTTTGCGGACCCGAACCGTCCGTCGGCTCGTGATCAAGGATGGTGTCGGGATCAAAGGCCCAGTTCAGGAAGTGGATGGACCGGCTCGCCTGGCTCATCGCCGCCTTTGCGGCCGCCAGATAAGGCTCCATGTCTACCAGTAGCGCGGCGCGGGGCGCGACTTCGGCGCGCCAGCAGGTGGTTCCGACTTCCAGCATCTCGACGTCTCCCGACAAAAATCGCCCGGTGAGCCGGCCGCATGAACTACAGCATCTAGAAGGTGACGCGACGCCGCCGAAATGCATCGGCAGCGTCGCGACGTTTGTCTTATTGGGTCCGCGCTGCGGCGTCGGCCGCCGCATCGGTCTTGCGCGCCGCGGTATCGGCGGCGGCGTCGGCGTCGGCTGCCGCGTCCTTGGCCGCAGCCGCGGTGGCGTCGGCGGCGGCGTCTGCATTCGCGGCTGTGTCGCTGGCCGCCGAGGCGACGGTGTCGCCGGCGTTGTCCGCAGTGGCGGCGGCGTTTTTCTCGGTCCGGTCGGAGCAGGCCGCCAAGGCCAGGGCGGCCGCAGCGGCGATGTACAGGATGCGCATTGTGTGTTTCCTCTTGCTGATCCAGCGGCTTATCCGCCTTTGATTGCAGCGTCGTCAGGCTAGAACGAAGGCCTGCCGATGGCGACAGACATTTTCTGTACTGGAGTGATGGGTCGAGCGTCTGGCGCCAGATCGCCCGGGCGTCGCAGCTGGCAAGCCCCCGATTTCGCCGTCTCGCCAGGAGCGGTCACGCGGACCATGCCAGAACGAAGACATCCGGGCGTAGATCCGAGCTCCGCTTTCCGGCGCGATGCCTGCTTCGCAAAACGACCCATAGGCGACGTCCAACGAGGTTTGCTATGGTGTGCGGATGATCCCGCTCACCGTCCTCCTTGCTGCTGTCCTTGGGCACCCGAGCGCGTCACTTGCTCAGACCATTCCCAACACCGGGGTCATCGTGCATGGCTTGGTTTACTTCGCCAGCGGATCTGCAGAACCTTTACCGCCGCGGTTAATCGACCCGATCGAGCATTTGGCCCCGCAAGTTTGGCCGACCGCTCACATGCTCGTCAGCGGGTACGCCGACACCCTCGGGTCTCGCGAGGCAAACAAGCGCCTATCTCTCGCTCGGGCACGCGCGGTCGCGGATCGTCTTGTATCTCTAGGCGTCGAACCGCGGTCGATCACACTTGAAAGCTGCGGTGAAGCGAACTTGGCC
This sequence comes from Brevundimonas vesicularis, assembly GCF_044807075.1. Classification (GTDB taxonomy): domain Bacteria; phylum Pseudomonadota; class Alphaproteobacteria; order Caulobacterales; family Caulobacteraceae; genus Brevundimonas; species Brevundimonas vesicularis_G. The sequence goes on along the minus strand of NZ_CP085234.1, from coordinate 1,875,905 downwards.
AAGCCGACCGCAGACGAGGTAAGTGAGCCACTAAACCGTCGCGTTTATTTCGACTGGCAGTTGGGTCCGTTTACGAACAGAAACCGCTGTGAGATGCATCCTTATCAGCAACGCTAAGCTGCGGCGAGGGTCTCGATTGTGGGCCAAAACCAGCTTCTCGTATCGACCCTCAGCGGCCTTTGGCGACGACAGTGGAAAAACGTCGGTTGAAGATGCGGAGGCGCGCGAATGCCAATGTCAGGATCGCCGCCACAAAGCCGAGAACTGGTCCAACAAGCAAAGCCAGTACACCAACTCTGGTCCCGCTCCATGCATATGCGCCACCGTATGCCACATCGAGTGACGTGCTGAACTTGGCATTGATCGCCCAAAGCAAGACGACTGAAACGAACGCCGATAAGGCGGCGACCAATCTCCGGGATCGGCCAAGCGGGGCCAGAACCAATATCGCGGCAGCGATCAACGAAACTCCCATAATGAGTTCGGCCAAGTTGCCCGCAGCCTCATTCACCCTAAACCCCAAGAACAGTTCGATAGCCAACGCGCTTGCTACAATGCCGACCGCGAAGGCCGCCAACCTGATCGGCTTAAGTTCGTTGCTCGAGCGGTCCATGGCAGCAGTTTGTAGGAACTTCGATAAAAGTCCAACGACCGCTAACCACCCGTAGCTGACTTTCACGAAGGCTGCAGTTCGGCGGCCCAGTTGCAGCCTCTACGTCGCTACAGACAACTCAGCGCCTTTCCATCCTGATCCGACAATCAGTCTCTCGCATTTTCAGTCACTTCTCCGGCTTCTGCGTTATTCGACCTGACGCGCGTTGCAACGGGGTTATGATGTCGGCGGGTCTTTGAAATCATCACAGCACGGTCGCAAACCGCGAACCTCGGCGAGCCGCAGGGCCAACTCGCCTGCCGCTGAAATAGACAAATTAGACGAATTAGACGGTGTTTTTGTCGGGTGACCGTCTAGGCCGCAAATCCGGCGAAGACGCCGATGACCATGACGATGAAGGTCGCGATGACGCTGGACAGGCCGATGGCGATCATCACGGCGAAGGCCTTGGCCAAGCCGGGGACCACGCTCCGATACCACCGTCCACGGCCCATCCGCATGAAGGCCACGACGCCCAAGGCCAGCATCAAAAGGCTGCACGCCGCCGCCAGAGGGCCGGGACTGAACATGAACCAGGCCAGCGGCAACATCGGCACGGTCCAGGCGTTCAGATAGGCGAAGGCGGCCCTGAACCCGCGTCTCAGGCCCAGGTCCTCGGCGTCGTAAAGGCGAAACAGCGGCATGGCGGCCAGAGCGTAGAAGGGCGCCATGATGGGCACGGCCACCAGCGACATCCAGCCGTCGGCGTCCGACATGAAGGCGTCGCGCGACTTGCCCGCTTCCTGAAGCAGGGGGTTCAGAACATCGGCCGGCATGCTTTCCAGATAGAAGCTCAAACCGCCGCGCAGGAACACCACCAGCATCAGGATCGCGTTCAGCGCCAGATACAGCTTCAGCGGCTTGGCGTAGCGCCCGCCCCCGGTCGGCCCCTCGATCATCCAGGCCTGAAGGACCAGCCGGGGCCGCACCAGCAGATCGCGCGCGGTCCGCACCTCGGCCCCGCCAAAGCCCAGCGTGTCCTCTGACAGGTCCTTGAACGCCTGTTTGCGCGTCGTCTCGCCGTCGGTCATCGGATTCTCCCCTAGGGGATGCATACACCGCCCGGTTGACCGCGCAACCGCCGATCGGAACCGCTTGGTCAGAACCGCTTGCTCAGGCCGATGCTGACCACCCGCCCGCGCGGATCGGCCACCACCGGGTCATAGCCAAAGGCGAACTGCGCCAGCGGCGGTGCCTTGTCCGCCACATTGACCACCCCGACCGACAGATCCAGATCGGCGCCGATCGTGCGACGGTAGAGCAGATCGACCGTCGTCTGGCTGGCGACGCTGGCGTCGGTTATGCCGCTGCGGTCATTGGCGTAGCCGTCGGTATAGTGGACCAGGGCCGTCACCGCGTTCGCCCCGCCGCTCCAGCCCAAGGCGAACTCCCCACGATTGCGCGGCAGGGACCGGCCGATGTTGTTCAGGTTGGTCGAACCGACGCCCGACACCTTGGCGGCCGACGCGTCCAGCCGGATGTCGTAGGCGTCCACATAGGTCCAGGTCGCAGAGGCCGTCGCCTCCCCGCCCCACAGACCGCGCCGATAGCGGGCCGACAGGTCGATCCCTTGGGTCTCGATGGACGAGGCGTTGACGAAATACAGCTGCACGAAGGTCAGGGCGCCGCTGGGCGAACGGGTGATGCGGCTCTGCGCCTCCGTGCCGGTCCGCCCCGCCGCCGTATCGGCCGCCGCCTGGTTGATGAGGGCCTGGGCCGACTCCTTGACCACCTGATCGGCATAGTCGAACCGCCAGGCGTCCACGCCCAGTTCCAGCCCCTCGATCGGCGTCCAGACCGCGCCCAGGTTCAGGCTCTCGGACTTCTCGGGCTTCAGGTCGGCCCGGCCCGAAGTCAGGGTGTTGACAAAGACGAACGCCCCCCGGTCGAACACCGACGGCTGCGACGCCTGCGCCCCCGACTGGGCATAGACCGACGGCGCGCGGAACCCCTGTCCCCACGACGCGCGCAGGGCCAGGGCGTCGGTGACATCCCAGCGGATCGCGGCCTTGGGGCTGAACCGCCCCTGGTTCCCGTCATAGGATTCGTAGCGCCCGGCGAGCTGCGCCTCGATCCGGTCGCCCAGGTGGAGGCGGGCCTCGGCGAAGGCGGCCAAGGCTTCCTGATCGCCCTCGAAGTCCGGCGACACGCCCGCCGTCAGCAGATCGCCGCGGTTGACCAAGTCGCTCCAGTCGTGACGGAAGCCGCTGCGGCGATACTGGGCGCCGACGGCGATATCGACAGACCCGCCGGCCCAGGCCAGGGCCTCGCCGCTGGTCGAGGCATCCGCCGTCGTCAGGGTCGCCGCGCCCCGCAGGCCGGTCGAGCCGATCAGGCTGTCGATCAGCGGGGCGCTGTTCGCCGTCCCGGTCCCCAGATAGGCGCTGCCGAACGGGTTGAAATACTGGCAACCCCCGACGCCGGGCGTCCCCGTCGCCGGATTACAGCCCGCTCCGCCCAGGCCGTTCAGCGCATTCTGCAAGGCGCTGCCGATGGTGTCGGGCTTGTCATAGGCGACGTGCTGGCGGCTGCTGGTCGCCGACAGGTTCCAGGTCCAGCCATTGCCGAAACGCCCATCGAGCCCCGCCGCCAGACGCCAGGTGCGATAGTCGAACTCGGCCTGCGACGCGCCGGCCTCCGCTCCCAGCAGCCGCCCCCGGAACAGCACCGCCTCGCCGAACGGATTGTCGGGATGGCTCGCCGGCACCGTCAGCGACCGCGCCAGGATCGGCAGCGACGGCGACTGGCGCGCAATGGTGTTCGTCGCTGACCACGCCCCTTGCAGCGTCAGGGCCATGTCGCCCAAAGGCCGTCGGTAATCCGCGAACAGCTGCGTGCGCGTCTCCTCCGGGACCAGGTCGAAGAAGTCCGAATAGTCCAGCCGACAGAAGGCGTCGGTGGGCGAGTTCCGATAGGCGCTGCCGAACGCCGGATCGCCGCAGGCCGGATCGGGCGAAAACCCATTGCGACTGGGTCGGAAATAGGAGCCCGGCTGGCCATAGCTCGTCACCGCCGTCCAGGCCGCGCGGCCATAGCGTTCGGCCTGGGTGAAGTCCCGCTCGTCCGATCCCAGGGCCGAACGATGGAAATGCGAGGCCGCCAGCGTCAGGTCGCCGCCCAGCAGTTTCAGCCCACCGACAGCCTCGATCACGCTCTCTTCCGACCCGTCGGCGACGGCGTATTTGGCGCTGATCTCGGGGCGGTCCACGCCGCGCCGGGTGATGAAGTTGACCACGCCCGCCACCGCATCCGAGCCATAAACCGCCGAGGCGCCGTCCTTGACCACCTCGACCCGCTGGAGCGCGATCATCGGAACCAGCGAGTTGATGTCGACGAAGCCCGAGCCGTCCGTCGCCACCACGGCGCTGTTGGTCCAGCGCTGGCCGTCCACCAGGACCATGGTCGAGCCGAGGCCGAGATTGCGCAGGTTGAACTGGGCCGTGCCCGAACTTTGCGGCTGGTTCAGCTGATCGACCTGGGCCTCGGAGCCCGAGTTGGCCGTGACCAGCCGGACCAACTGAGACGCATCGGCGATCCCGGCGGCGGCGATTGTTTGGCGGGCCACGGTCTCTACCGGGGCGATCCGCTCGCCGCCCGCGATCCGAGAGCCGGTGACGACCACATCGTCCACGCGCGACGCCTCCTGAGCCTGGGCGGCCACAGCCGTCGCCAGCCAGACGATCGAGGCTGTCGTCATCAAGACGTTGCGCTTTGTCATTCGGATACTCCCCCGCGATTGGCAGCGGGCTTCTATCCAGCGCGTCGTTTTTGCGAAAGCCCAATTTTGCAGTTTTGCAATTTCAGTTGTCGGCGAGACGTCGTCCGGCATTGATCCCGCCATGTAACCGGTTACGGTGCGGCAAAACAAAACGGGTCAGGGAAGCAGGAAGCATGGCGAACGTCCGTCTGGTCGACGTGAAGAAGGCGTTCGGCGCCGTTGAGGTGCTAAAGGGCGTCGATCTGGAGATCGCCGACGGCGAGTTCGTGGTCTTCGTCGGTCCCTCGGGCTGCGGCAAGTCCACCCTGCTGCGCACCATCGCCGGGCTGGAAGAGGCGACGACGGGCCAGGTTCTGATCGACGACCGCGTGGTCAACGACCTTTCGCCGTCGGACCGGGGCATCGCCATGGTGTTCCAGTCCTATGCGCTCTATCCGCACATGACCGCCTACGAGAACATGGCCTTCGGCCTGAAGCTGGCCAAGACGGACAAGGGCGAGATCGATCGCCGCGTGCGCGCCGCCGCCGAGGCGCTTAGCATCACCGACTACCTGGATCGCAAGCCCAAGGCGATGTCCGGCGGCCAGCGCCAGCGCGTCGCCATCGGCCGCGCCATCGTGCGCGAGCCCGAGGTCTTCCTGTTCGACGAGCCCCTGTCGAACCTGGACGCCGCCCTGCGCGTGCGGATGCGCTATGAGTTCGCACGGCTGCATGCCGAGCTGAAGACCACCATGATCTACGTCACCCACGACCAGGTCGAGGCCATGACCCTGGCGGACCGGATCGTGGTGCTGAACGCCGGGCGGATCGAACAGGTCGGCGCGCCGATGGACCTGTACGAACACCCCGCCAACCTGTTCGTCGCCGGCTTCATCGGTAGTCCCAAGATGAACCTGCTGACGGCCGAGATCGTCGAGGCGTCGGCGACCGGCGCGACGGTGAAGGCGTCCGCCGGAGAGACGATCCGGATCGCCGTGGACGCCGCTTCGGCCAAGCCCGGCGACGCCGTCACCCTGGGCGTCCGTCCCGAGCATCTGACCCTCAACGACGACGGCGACGCCCTAAGCGCCGAGGTCATGTTCGTCGAAACCCTGGGCGCCACCACCATGGCGCACCTGAAGCATCCGGCGACGCCAGACACGCTGACGGTTCAGTTGGCGGGCGAACTGCGGGCCAAGACGGGGGAACGCCTGACGCTGCACGTGCCCGCAAAACAGGCGCACCTGTTCGACGCGACCGGCAAGGCCTTCAGCCGCCTCTGACCCCTCTCCCATTGGGAGAGGGCTTGAGCGCCCGAGAGCGTAGCGATCGTCCTTCGCGCGAAAGGGTGAGGGTCGGATGGTGCGACCTGGCCTACTGGCCGACCCTCATCCGGCCCTTCGGGCCACCTTCTCCAAATGGGAGAAGGGAAGGCTTTCTTCAGCGCAACTCGACCCGCCGCGCCCCTGCCGGAATGACCAGTTCATCACCCGACCACGTCGCCGCACGACCGTCGATCCGTGCCCGCTCCGGCCGTCGCTGCCCCGCCGGCCATTGGAGCACGAAGCCGCCCGGCGGCGTCGCGCCGTCGCCCAGGGTGAGGACGTAACCCTGGCCTTCCTTTCGATAGGCGTAGGTCAGCGGCCCATAGGCGGTGCGCAGATCCCGCACGCCGACCCCCTCAGCGGTGTCCAGCCACGCCTCCGGCACGCCGGCCGCCAGCACCAGGGCGTGATCGCGGTCCCGCTCGTAGGCGAACAGGTCCAACGCCGAGCGGATATAGTCCGAGCTGATCCAGGCGTGCGGCATGTCGCCGATGAAGCGCGGCTCGCGTTTTTCGCGGCCCACCACCTCGGCCCAGCCGTTCCAGGCCTCGGGCCGACGGTCGGCCATCAGGAAGTCCAGCACCTCCAGCGCCCGGTCCTTCTGACCCAGCCGCACATAGGCGCCGACCAGCCGCCATTCGTAGGGGGTGTAGTCCTTCCACGCCGTGCGGTTGGTCAAACGGTTCTGGAAGTTTTCCCAATAGCGGTCGAAGGTTCGCGCCAGAAGCTCGGGCGGCAGATGATCCTGTTCGCCCGCTGGCGACAGAGCGATGGTGGTCGAGGTGGCGTCGAAATCGCCCCGGTCGGCGGCGCCCGCGATCCAGTCGATGCCATGATAGGCCGCCGTCGCCGTGATCGACGCGCGGATGTCGGCGGCGAACTGATCGCGCGCCGCCGCATAGCGGGCGGCGGCGTCCGCATCGCCCAGGGTTTCGGCGATGAAGACCGCATCCTTGTAGCCCAGTAATCCCCAGAAATCGTCCCAGTAGGAATAGGCCGCCTTGTCCGAATAACCCTCGTGGCTGATCGTCGGGGGCAGCAGGCCGTACAGGTGACGCTGGTCCGGCGCTTGGAAGGCGGCGGTGCGAGTGGAGGCGCGCAGTTCGTCCATATAGGCGATCGCCTTCTGCACCTGCGGCCAGACCTGGCGCAGCAGGGCCTCGTCCTTGGTGTAGCGATAGGTTTCGGCGGCCAGGAAGACGAACTCGCCGTGGCTGTCGTTCTCGGTCACCGGATCGGCGCCGCGTGCGTCGACGCAGCACGGGACCTTGCCGTTCTCGAACACATAGGGTGCGTACCAGCGCAGATAATCGGCCGAATGCTCGGCCATGCCCAGCCGATCCAACCCCTCGGCCATCATGGCCCCGTCACGGATCCAGGAGCGGTTGTAGCTGCGGGTGCCGGGCTGGAGGATCGGCCCCTGACGCGACATCAGCATATGGGCCAGCGAGGATTTCAGCGCGTCCTCGATCCTCTGGGCGGCAGGCGGCAAGGTCAGGTCCACCCGATCCAGTTTCGCGCGCCACTCAGCCGCCAGCCGTGTCTCGACCGCCTCCAGCACAGCCGCCGCCTGTCCCACCGGCTCGGGCGCCAAGGCGTCGCCGGATAGCTGCGACACCCAACCGACCGTGCGCGTCTCGCCGGGTTGCAGCGTCACCTCGTACGTCAGGGCGCCGGCGGCCAGACTCGTGGCGTCGGTCGTCGTCATGAGCTCGGCGGCCGGTCGCCGCGCAGACGGCAGGATCAGGGACTGCGGATCGCTGCCGGCGTCGAAGGTCGCCAACGCGACCTGATCCGGCGCCGCGAGCGGCTGCACCCGCACCGTGTCGTTCAGCTTCAGTGCGGCGCCGTCCCAGCCGATCGTCTCCACCGGGCTGACGCCGCCGGGAATGGCCAGGAACTGACGCGGCGCATTCACCTGCATCGGGCGCGCCGCCAGGGCCAGGGTCAGGGTGCGCGGCCGGCTGGAGGTGTTGGTCAGGTCGTAACGACCCCAGAGCTGCGCCTGATCCGCCTGCCCGTCGGCGAAGCTGGTGATCTTCAGCGTCCAGTCGTCGGTGGCCCAGGTCACGGACGGGATCGGCAGGTCGCCGTCCTTCAGCCCCTGTTCGATATTGACGTCGGCCCAGGTGATCAGCCGGCCGTTGTCGACGACGAAGGGTTCGATACTGGGTCCGGCGCGGCGCAGCTCGATGGCGCCGTCCTCGCCGATCAGGCCGCTCTCCCCGCCCCCATCGACACCGACCAGGGTCCAGTATGACTGCTCGCCGGAGAAGCCGCGCGGGTAAAGGCCGCGCCGGTTCTCCTTGGCCACCGCCTCAAGGAACACTGTGGGATCTGCGCCGAAGGCCAGCGGTTCGACCTCGATCTCGTTCAGGGCATAGGTCGTCGCCTGGGTCGCGCCGAGTCGTTGGCCCGCGCCGGATGAACCGACCACGTCCGGCGCCGGAGCGGGCTTCAGCGGTTCCAGTCTCAGCCAGCGCGCCGTCGCCTCGGGCGTCCTCAGCCAGTCAATGCCGCCATTGCCGCCCGTGATCGTCGTCAGCGGCCGCCACTCGCGCCCATCCAGGGAGGCCGAAACGCGATAGTCGCTCGCCGCGCCCCGCTCGCCCCAGCGCAGGGTCAGGCCGCCGAACTCGCGCTCGTAGCCCAGGTCCAGCGTCAGGGCCGAGGCCTCGTCCACCGGCGGGGTCCAGGCGGTTTTCGGGTCGAGATCGACGGCGCTGGCCGCAGTCGTCTCTGCGCGCCCATCGCTGGCGACCGGCTGGGGTGGCACCGGCGGATCGACCGGCAGGGCGCGCAGGGTTAGCTGTTCGATCTCGACCGAGCCCTTGCCGCCCTCGGCCGCGACGACGACGAACTCGACCCGCTCGGCGCGACGCAGAATGGTTTCAGGGCTTGGTCCCCAGGCTTTCGAGACCTGCCGACGCTTGATCACGAACCGGGTCCAGCCGTCTGGGAAATCGTAGCGCGCTGTCTGCTTCCACCAGACATTGTCGGCCGAGGCGTCGGTCAGCTTGACCTCGAAGGTGTTGGTCGGCCCTGCGCCCCGCACCCAGAAGCCGATCTCGTAATTCTCGGGCAGGTCGAACGGCAACGGCCGGCTGAGCACCGCATAGCCCGCCTTGCCGTCGAAATCGTAATCGAGCCGCACCGCCCGCCCGTCATGGCCGGCGACGGCGGAGACGGCGGCGTGAACGTCGGTCGAGGCGCTGGCCTCCCACCGCGCCACGTCGTCCATGCTGTCGAGAACGCGCGTCTCCTGGGCGACGGCGGGCGCGGCCAGAGCGAGGGTCAGGACCGAGGCGGCGGCCAGCAGGAGGTTACGCATGGAAACTCGCAGTTCTGGTCAGCCCTTCACGCTGCCCGCGAGCATACCGCGGATGTAGTAGCGTTGCAGGGCGAGGAAGAGGATCAGCACGGGCGCGACCGTGACGACGGCGCCGGCCATCATCAGTTCGATGTCCTGCACATGCTCACGCGACAGGGCCGCCAGCGCCACCGGCAGGGTATAGTTCGACTGGTCCGTCAGGATGATCAGCGGCCAAAGGAAGTCGTTCCAACTGCCCAGGAAGACGAACAGGCCCAGGGTCACGATGATCGGCTGCAAGGTCGGCAGGACCACGCGGCGGAAGATCTGGCCCTCGCTGGCGCCGTCGATCCGCGCGGCCTCCAACATCTCGTCGGGAATGCTCAGCGCATATTGGCGCACCAGGAACAGGCCGAAGATGGACGCCAGCCAAGGCACCAGCGCCCCGGCATAGGTGTTCACCAGCCCCATCGACTTCAACATCAGAAACAGCGGCAGGGTCCCGATCTGGGCCGGCACCACCAGGGCGGCGACCAGGAATTGAAACAGCCGCTCGCGCCCGGCGAACTTCAGCTTTGCGAAGGCGTATCCGGCCGGAACCGTGAAGCTGAGCGCCAGGATCGTCGCCAGTGTCGCCAGGGCGAAACCGTTCCACAGATACCGCCCCATGCCCTGGTTCAGGAACAGGTCGCGATAATGCTCCAGCGTCCAGTGCGAGGGCAGCAGCGGCGGCGGGAAGACGGCCGCCTCGCCGGTCGCCATGAAGCTGACCGACACCATCCAGACCAGCGGAAACAGGACGATCAGGGCGATGAGGCCGACGGCCAGATTGAGCAGGATAGCGCGGAGTTTCATTGATACGCCCCCACCCGCTTGGCGACCGCCAGCTGGACCAGGGTGATGGCCAGAATGCACAGGAACAGGACGAAGGCGACGGCGCTGGCGGACCCCAGATTCCACCATTTGAAGCCTTCTTCGTACATGAAGTAGAGCACCGTCACCGTGCTCTGGGCCGGCCCGCCCTGGGTCATCACATAGGGTTCGGCGAACAGCTGGAAGAAGCTGGCGACCGAGATGATCGAGACCAGCAGCATGGTCGGCGCGATGGCCGGCAGGGTCACATGGCGGAACTGTTTCCACGGCCCGGCGCCGTCGATGCGCGCGGCCTCGTACAGATCGTCCGGCACGGTCTGAAGCACCGCCAGAAAGATCAGCATATTGTAGCCGAAGATCTTCCAGACCACGAACATCAGGATCGCCGGAATGGAGGTCGATGGATCGCCCAGCCAGTCCACGGCCGGCAGGCCAATGCTTTCCAACCCCCAGTTGATGACGCCGTAGCGGGTGTGCAGCAGATAGCGCCAGACCACCGCCGTCGCGACCAGGGTCGTGACATAGGGGGCGAAGAACATCACCCGCCAGATCGGCCGCCACTTCACGACCCGCGCGTTCAGGATCACCGCCGCCGCCAGGGACGCCGCGATGGACAGGGGCACGCCGAGGACGGCGAAGGTCAGGGTGTTCTCCATCGCCCCCCAGAACAGGGGATTGGTCAGAAGCCGCTCATAGTTCTGCAGGCCGACGAAACGCAGATTGTCCAGGTTCGCCAAGGCGTAGATGTCGAAGTCGGTCAGGCTGAGCAGCAGGGCCGCGATCACCGGAATGGCGAAGAAGAGGCCGATGGCGAGCATGGCCGGGGCGACGAAGGCCCATGCCGCCCGCTCGCGCGCGCCGCGTCCGCGCGACGGCCTGACCTGGGCCAGTGTCGGATCGACCACGGTCATACGGCCCTGCCCTGTTCCATCATCCAGCGGCGTTTCTCCAGCAGCCGGTCGGCGCGGCGGTCGATCTCGGCGGCGGCGGTCTCGGGCGTATATTCGCCGCGCACCATCCGTTCGGCGACGATCTGCATCTCCGTGACGATCCGCTCCCATTCCGGCACCTTGGGCACGGCCTTGGCGCGCGCCAGTTGGCCCCGGAACGGCGCCAGCATCGGGTCGCGCTCCACCCTCGCGATGTCCCAGGCGCTCTGACGTGCGGGCAGATCGCCGACGATGGTGTTGAACCGGGCCTGCACCGACGGCTCCGACAGATAGCGGACCAGGGCCCAGGCCGCCTCCTGATGCGGGGAGGATTTGAATACCGCCAGGCTGGACCCGCCCGGCGCCGAAGCGCCCAGGCCATTCGGTCCCGGCACGCCCGCCGTGGCCCAGTTCGGCTGGAAAGACGCGGGCAGCTTGCTGCGGAAATCGCCCACGCTCCAAGGCCCGGAGAAGTAGAAGCTGAAATAGCCCCTGGCGAACTCGGTCCAGACGTTCGAAATCTGGGTCGACGAGGCCAGCGGCGCCAATTGCTCGTCGAACAGGCTCTTGTAGAAGGCCAGGGCCGCGACGAAGCCGGGGTTGGAGAAGTTTCCGCGCGTATCCCGATCCCTTAGCAGCGGCTCATCGATTTGAAGCCCGAAGGTCAGAAGCTGCTCGAACTCGTTCAACGGCAGCAGGATGGCGTAGTTGTCGCCGCCCGCCACACGCTTGATCGCATGCATGGCCCGCTTCCATTCGGCCCAGTTCTCGGGCGGGGCGTCGAAGCTGGCCCGCGACAGCAGATCCTTGCGATAGAACAACAGCCGCGTGTCGACATACCAGGGCGTAGTCATGGCGCGGCCGGCGATCTCGTTGGTCTCCAGCACCGCCGGAAACTGGTCGGTCAGCAGGTTCGCGGCCTCGGGCGGGGTCGGCGACAGGGCGCCGATGGCGGTCAGCTCCGCCACCCAGGTATTGCCGATCTGGCTGACGTCCGGCAGCGAGGCCCCGGCATAGGCGGTCAGCAGCTTTTCGTGCGCGGCCGTCCACGGCAGGGGCTGGACCGAGACGCGGACGCCCGGATTTCGGCGCTCGAACTCGGGCATCAACTGGCCCACCGTCCCGCCCTCGTTGCCCATGGCCCAGAAGCGCAGCACGGTCTCGCCTTCGCGGCGCGGGGTACAGGCCGCAGCCGCCCCTCCCGCCATCAACGCCAGAGCGCCGCGTCTATCAAGATGGGGCCTGGGGGCCGTCAAACTCATCCGTTCATCCAGCCGCCGGTGAAGCCCGCGATGTCGAGCGCGCGGCGGATATTGGGCTCGCCCCGCATGAAGCGCCACACAAACTCGGACCTGTGGTTCTCGGTCATGATGACGATCGGCCCTTGGTCGATACCCAGATAGTCGCCGTCCACCCAGCCCATGCCGTCCACGATCTTGCCGTGCTGCAGCGGTCCGTCGCGCACCGTCAGTGTCGGATTGAAGCTGTCGAGGAAGCCCCACTCGGTATAGACGCCCGCACCATAGCGCGCCTTCATCGCCTTGACGCAGGGAACGACGATCTCGGGCGCGAAGGCGATAGAGCTGGCCGCCGCCGTCGGCGCGATGGTGCCGTCGTCACGCTCGCCGGGACCGCGCGCGGAATAGCTGAAGAACTCGCGCTCCTTGCCGTCGATGACCTGTTTGAAGTCGCCCGGCCCGTCGCAGGCCGTCAGGCCCCAGACCTCGGACGAATAGCCGGCCCAGCCGCCAGGGTTGTCGTGGGCGTATTTCTGCTGGGCGTAGACGGCGCGGCGACTGTTTTCGAAATAGTCCAAGTATTCGCCCAGTTGGGCCGACTGCCCGCGCATCCAGGCGTCCTGAATGCCGCGGAAGTCGATGAACATATGGCTGTACTGGTGCCCGAAGATGGGGGCGAAATTCAGGTGCCAGCTGCCCCAGCGATCGGTCCAGCTCTCGTCGTAGCTGGCCGCCCATTCGTGCCAGACATTGACCGACACCGGATGGGTCGGGCTGCCGATGGCCAGCAGCAGCAACAGCATGCCCTCGTTATAGACGTGCCAGTCGGAGGGAATAAAGCCGCTCTCGGGGTGCCAGCCCATGGTGATGCGGTTGTCGCGGATCACGGCCCACGGCCATTCGATCCGCTCATAGATGGCCTGGGCCTTCTGACGGATTTCCGCCTCATCGGCATGACGGCCGTCGAAGTAGCGGGCGGCGAACAGCATGCCGCCGATCAGCAGCGCCGTATCGACGGTGGACAGTTCGTTGGTCCGGTAACGAAGCCCCGTCTCCATATCCAGGAAGTGGTAGAAGAAGCCCTTGTATCCCGCCGTGCCGCTGGCCTCCGGGCCCTGCGGTAGGTCATGGAAGAAGCGCAGCGTCGTCAGGGTCCGCTCACGCGCCTCGGCCCGGCTCATCCAGCCGCGCTCGACACCCACCGGCCAGCAGGTCAGGGCGAACCCGACCGCCGCCACCGAACAGAAGGACGGCGTCGGCCAGCGATCCGGCGTCAGACCAGTCTTGCGATCCGTGACCTTCTCGAACCACCGGAACGTCCGCTCCTGAAGCTCCTCGATCTCCTGATCCAGCCGCATCGGCCGTCTCTGCGTCCCATTGACCGCCCCCGTCGCCGCCGCCTGCTGCGCCGCCGCCATCACCGGAAATCCAACGGCCAGAGCCGCCGCGCCTGTGGTGGTCCGCATCAGGAAGTTTCGACGATTCATGGGCACGCTCACTGGGTCTCAATCGAAAAAGAAAGGCCGCCTTTCGACAAGCGAAAGACGGCCCAAGCTCGGGAGTTTAGAAGGAGTAGCGCAGGCCGACCTGAATGCTCCGCGGACGGGTGATCAGATTTGTAGGCTGGCCGAAACCGGCGTTCACTTCAGGGGTAGGCGGAATGAAGGCGTTGTAGCCACCGAAGTTGCGGTTGTTAAAGAGGTTCAGAATGTCGAGCTGCAGCCCAACCTTCTGGTTACCGAAGACCGACAGTTCCTTCTCCAGCTTTGACGTGACCCCCTTAAACTCCTCCAGGAATAGCTAGAGTCCGCCCCTCGAAAGGACGGACAGAATGAAGCGATCACGGTTCACGGAAGAGCAGATCATCGGGATCCTGCGCGAGCAGGAGGCCGGCGTTCCGGTGGCGGACCTGTGCAGGAAGCACGGGCTGAGCTCACCGACCTTCTACAAGTGGAAGGCCAAGTATGGCGGCATGGACGTGTCAGAGGCCCGGCGTCTGAAGGCGCTGGAAGAGGAGAACGCCAAGCTGAAGCGGATGCTGGTGGACTCGATGCTGGACAGCGTCGCGCTGAAGGATCTGCTGGGAAAAAAGTGGTGACGCCCGCTGCGCATCGAGAGGCGGCGGCGCACCTGCAGTCGGCCTACGCGATGAGCGAACGGCGGGCCTGCCGGGTGTTGGGCGTGGATCGGACGAGCGTGCGCTATCAGGCGACGCGACCGGACGACGGCGTCCTGCGGGATCGGCTGAAGGCCCTGGCCCAGGAGCGACGGCGGTTCGGCTATCGCCGCCTGCACGTGATGCTTCGGCGCGAGGGGCATGCGGTCAACAAGAAGCGCGTCCAGCGGATCTATCGCGAGGAGAAGCTGACGGTGCGCCGGCGCGGCGGGCGCAAACGCGCCATAGGCACGCGGCGTCCGCTGGAGATTCCCCTGGTCGCGAACCAGCGCTGGTCGCTGGACTTCGTCTCCGACCAGATGACGGACGGGCGGCGCTTCCGCATCCTGACGGTGATCGACAACTGCACGCGCGAGTGCCTCGGGCTCGTCGCCGACACCTCGCTGTCAGGGCGACGGGTGGCGCGCGAGTTGGACGCCATCATCCTGCGGCGGGGACGCCCGGATACGATCATCAGCGACAACGGCACGGAATATACGTCCAACGCCATCCTGGCCTGGGCCGACGACGCCGGCGTGAGCTGGCATTACATCGCGCCGGGCAAGCCTCAGCAGAACGGCTTCAACGAGAGCTTCAATGGTCGGCTGCGCGACGAGCTGCTGAATGAGACGCTGTTCCGATCGCTGCCGCACGCCCGGGCTGTCCTCGAAACCTGGCGGCGCGACTACAACGAAACCCGGCCTCACTCGAAGCTGGGATGGTTGACGCCGAAGGCCTACGCACAGGCGCTCACCGGACAGAGCGGCCGGTCTGCTGCGCTGGTTGATGGCTGCTCAGACCGGCCTATTGCCAACCCCGCCAACCCCAGTTCAGATCAACCAAGGACTCTCGTTATGGCTGGATGAGAAACGGGGGTCACGTCAGCGGCGACAGCGATATTGACAGTCTCGGTGCTGGTCTCGCCATCCGGGGTTGTCACGGTAACCCGGTAACTACCAGGACGAAGGCCCGAAATCACATAGGTGCCGTCGGCACGAACGGTCGCCCTGGCCGAGAAACCCGACCCCACATCGACTGCTGTCACCACTGCGCCTGGCGCGGGCTGGCCAGATTCTGTCACAGCCCCGCGAAGACTGGAACTGGACGTCTGCGCCTGCGCCCCGCCGACAACCGCCATGCTGATGGCAAGCGCCGATGCGGCGGCCAAGGCGGCTTTACGCGTGTTGAACTGGGTCATCCTGAGCTCTCCCCTCCTGATGGGATCGGTTTTCAGCGACATGGCTGGCCTACCCTTTGTTGAACCTGGCGGACGAGGCCGCCGCGGTGGACTGGCGTTCGACCAGGATCGGCCGAACGATTTCGCAAGCGGTGTCCGTGGCGTCGGCGGTCGCGCCGGCTTGGACCAGGCCGATCAGGCGTTCGACGCCCCTTCGGCCGATTTCCGCGATGTTGACGCGCATGGTGGTCAGCGCGGGCCGCATCAGGGCGGCGATAGGCACGTCGTCGAAGCCGACGACGGCGATGTCTTCGGGGCAGCGCACGCCGGCTTCCTGGAAGGCCAGAAGCGCGCCGACGGCCATCATGTCATTGGCGGCGAAGACGGCGTCGGGCCGTTCCGTCATGGACAGAAGCTGGGTCGCCGCGCGATGGCCCGAGGCCTGGGAGAAGTCGCCCTCGACGATGATCGGGTCATGACCATCCAGCGCCGCCGCGTATCCGGCCGCGCGCGTGTCCGCCTCGATGTTGCCGGCGGCGCCGCGAATGTGGGCGATGCGCCTGCGGCCGGTGGACCGCAGATGCTGGACCGCGGCGACGGCGCCGCCATGGTTGTCGATCATGATGGACGCCCGGCCCGGCTCGGCCGCGCCGCCGTTCATCAGAAGCACCGGCATCCGACCGGCGAATTCGGACGACAGATTCGCCGCGCCCAGATGCGGCGACAGCACGATCATCCCGTCCACGCGCCCGCGCATCGAACGCACGGCCGCCAGGGTGTCTTCCGCGCCGTCATGCGAACTGGAAACGATCAGATGCTTGCCGTGAGCGCGGGCGGCCAGATCCATGCCCCGGATCAGCTCGGAGAAGAACTCGCCGAACAGGTCGGGCAGGATGACGCCGATCGTGTCGTTCTTGCTGGTCGACAGGCTGCGGGCGCCGAAGTGCGGGACATAGCGAAGGTCCTCGACTGCATCGAGCACGCGCTGGCGCGTCGCATCCGAGGTAACGCCCAGGCCGTTCAGCACACGAGAGACGGAAGCCACCGACACATTGGCGCGTTCGGCCACGTCGCGCATGGTGGCGGCCTTGGCGAAGGGCTGGCCCTCCTGCCGTGCAGACGCAGCGCTAGGCGCGGCCATGTCCAATGCGATTCTCCCTGCTCCCTATCGTCCCGGCCCCTTTTCGAAGATCCGTCGATAGGCGATGTAAGCGGTTACATGACACAGGAGCAATGTGCGCCGCAAGCGCCGTTCAGCCACATTTCAGGCGATTTTCAATCTCTGCTGGAGGCGTGCCAACGGGCAACGAAAGCTAAGTCGCTGCTTTGACTGCGCTCTTCACAGGCTCAGTCCGGCGGAGGAAACAAGGCGAACGCGGCAGGCGCGCGCCTTGGTCGCACTAACAGCCGGCGATCCGCGTCACGGCCGCGGCCGCATACGAAAAGACCCGCGCCGCCGAAGCTGCACGGGCCGCAATCACAATGCGAACGGCGAATCTATGCCGGTTTAAGCTCATCCAGCTTGCCGCGCAGCATCTGCAGCATGGCGGAGAAATCGCGGCCGCCGTGCCCGATACCGTCGAACAGGGCGTAAAGCGCCTCGGCCTGTGCGCCCAGCGGCGTCGAGGCGCCGGATTTCGCCGCTGCGTCCTGGGCCAGCTTCAGGTCCTTCAACATCATGGACGTGGCGAAACCGCCCTGATAGTCGCGGTTGGACGGCGCGGTCGGCACCGGACCCGGCCAGGGATAGTAGCTGGTCACGCTCCAGCACTGACCCGACGACTTGGACGCGATCTCGAAGAACCGTTCAGGATCCAGGCCCAGCTTTTCGGCCAGGGCGATGGCCTCGCACGTGCCCAGCATGGAAATGCCCAGCAGCATGTTGTTGCAAATCTTGGCCGCCTGCCCTGCGCCATGATCGCCAGCGCGGATGGTGATGCGGCTCATCGGTTCCAGCGCCGCCTCGACGCGGGCGAAGTCGCCCTCGTCGCAGCCAACCATGAGGGCCAGCGTGCCCGCATCCGCCGCCGCCGTGCCGCCTGACACGGGCGCGTCTGCAAAGGCGTAGCCGGCCGATTTGGCAAGACCGGCGACCTTGCGCGCCGTCTCGACATCGATGGTCGAACAGTCGAGCAGCAGGGCGGTCGACGGCGCCGCGCCGATGATCTGTTCGGCATAGACCTTCAAGACGTGCGGGCCGGCAGGCAACATGGTGATCACCACCTCGGCGTCCTTGACCGCCTCGGCGACCGATCCGGCCGGGACGCACCCCGCAGACGCGGCCCGCTCCAGCGCCTGCGCCGACAGATCGAAGGCGGCGACCGCGTGGCCCGCCTTGGCTTGGTTCGCGGCCATGCCGCCGCCCATATTGCCCAGGCCGATGAAGGCGATCTTGGTCATGATGTCTCTCCCTTTGTCGGCGCCGTGGTCAGGCCAGAGGCGTCCATTTTTCATTGTTCGGCAGCGGCGCGAACAGCGCATCCAGCGTCTCGTCGGTCACGCCTGACAGGTCCGCCGGGGACCATTTCGGCGCATTGTCCTTGTCCACGATCACAGCCCGCACGCCTTCCTGGAAGTCGTGGGTGCGCACCACGCGGCCGCCCAGGGCGTATTCCATCGCCATATTGTCGGCGAAGCTGTTCAGCCGGGCGCCGGTGCGGATCTGGCGCAGCGAGACCTTCAGCGACTGCGGCGACTTGGTCTTCAGGGTTTCCAGCTGCTTCAGCGCCCAGTCCGAGCCGTCCGCCTCAAGCGCCTGGAAAATCTCTTCAACCGTGTCGAAGGCGAACAGACGGTCGATGGCCTCGCGGTGGGCCGACAGCGGCGCAGGCCCCGCGTCCCCGGCGTGGCGCGCAATGCCGGACGACGGATCGGCGGCTTCGCCCATCAGATCGGCCTTCAGCGCCGCGACGCGATCCGCGGGCACGAAGTGCGTGTGGATGCCTAGGGCCACCGTATCGGCCGCCTTCAGCCGCGCGCCTGTCAGCGCCAGCCAGACGCCGGTCTGGCCCGGCAGGCGCGGCAGGAACCAGCCGCCGCCCACGTCGGGAAAGAGGCCGATCCCGGTCTCGGGCATGGCGTAGGTGGTGCGCTCGGTCGCCACACGAATGTCGGCCGGCTCGGAAATGCCGACCCCGCCGCCCATGACGATGCCGTCCACGATGGCGATGATCGGCTTGGGATAGTCGAACATCAGATGGTTCAGCCGGTACTCGGCCAGGAAGAAGGCCTTGGCCTCCGACGCATCGCCCGCCCCGCTCTCGGCGATCATGCGAATGTCGCCGCCCGCGCAAAAGCCGCGCTCGCCGGCATGGTCGATCAGCACGGAGTGGACGGCCGCGTCGCCGCGCCAGGCCAGCAGCGCCTGTGTCATCGCCTCGCACATCGTCCGGTTCAGCGCATGGATCGCCTTGGGTCGGTTCAGGGTGATGCGACCCACGCCGTTTTCGATCCGGGTGACGACCTCGGCTTCGCTCACTTGGTCATCTCCCGCGCGATGATCACCCGCATGATCTCGTTGGTGCCTTCCAGAATGCGGTGGACCCGCAGGTCGCGGACGATCCGTTCCAGCGGATAGTCCTTCAGATAGCCATAGCCGCCGTGCAGTTGCAGGGCCTCGTCGGCGATCTGGAAACAGGCGTCGGTGGCCAGGCGCTTGGCCATGGCGCACCACTTCGTCCTTTCCGGATGGTCGGTGTCGATGGCCCAGGCGCCGCGCAGCACCATCAGTCGCGCCGCCTCCAGATCCGTGGCCATGTCCGCCAGCCGGAACTGCAGCGCTTGGAACTCGCCGATCGGCCGGCCGAACTGTTTGCGGGTGGCGACGTACTCCTGCGCCGTCTCCAGCGCCAGCCGCGCCCCGCCCAGCGAACAGGCGGCGATGTTCAGCCGTCCGCCGTCCAGACCGGCCATGGCGTAGCGGAAGCCCGCCCCCTCTTCGCCCAGCAGATTGGCGACCGGCACGCGACAGTCGTCGAACTGGACGATGGCGGTCGGCTGAGCGTTCCAGCCCATCTTCTTTTCCTGCGCGCCGAACGACAGGCCCGACGTGCCGGCCTCGACCACGATCGCGCTGACGCCCTTTGGACCCTCGCCGCCCGTACGGACCATGACGACATAGACGTCCGACGTGCCCGCGCCGGAGATGAAGGCCTTGGAGCCGTTCAGCACATAGTGGTCGCCGTCGCGCACGGCCGTGGTCCGCAGCGCCGCCGCATCCGACCCCGAGCCCGGCTCGGTCAGACAATAGGAGGCGATCTTCTCCATCCCGACCAACGACGGCACGAACCGGCCGCGCAGATCGTCCGACCCGAAGCGATCGATCATCCATGTCGCCATGTTGTGGATCGAGATGAAGGCCGCCGTCGCCACGTCGCCGCGCGACAGCTCTTCGAAGATCACCGCCGCCTCGACCCGGCCCAGGGCCATGCCGCCGTGCTCCTCAGCCGTGTAGATGCCGCAGAAGCCCATCTCGGCCGCCTGCTTCATCACCGCGACGGGGAAATGCTTGTCCTCGTCCCAGCGGGCCGAATGGGGCGCCAGCTCGGCCTCGGCGAAGGCGCGGGCGGCGTCCTGAATGGCGCGCTGATCGTCGTTGAGAGCGAAGTCCATGACGGCCTCAGCGCATCGTCGGAATGACGAACGAGCTGTCCGAATGCT
This sequence comes from Brevundimonas vesicularis, assembly GCF_044807075.1. Classification (GTDB taxonomy): domain Bacteria; phylum Pseudomonadota; class Alphaproteobacteria; order Caulobacterales; family Caulobacteraceae; genus Brevundimonas; species Brevundimonas vesicularis_G. The sequence continues at coordinate 1,855,890 of NZ_CP085234.1, read as the reverse complement.
CCAGCGCCGAGTCCGGCCAGCGGGCCGTCACGGTCTTGGTCTTGGTCCAGAACCGCAGGCCCTCCATGCCGTGCTGGTTGATGTCGCCGAAGGCCGAACGCTTCCAGCCGCCGAAGGTGTGATAGGCGACCGGCACCGGGATCGGCACATTGATGCCGACCATGCCGACGTTCACTCGGGCGGCGAAGTCGCGCGCTGCGCGGCCGTTCTGGGTGAAGATGGCGACGCCGTTGCCGTATTGATGCTGCGACGGCAGGGACAGGGCCTCCTCGAAGCTTTCGGCGCGCACGATCTGCAGCACTGGGCCGAAGATCTCCTCGCGGTAGGACTCCATGGTCGGCTTGACATGATCGAACAGCGACGGACCGATGAAATAGCCCTTCTCGTGACCCTGCAGGCTGAAGTCGCGGCCGTCGACGACCAGTTCGGCGCCTTCCTGCACGCCCTTTTCGATCCAGCCCAGCACGCGCTCCTTGTGCGTTTGGGTCACAACGGGCCCGTAATGGGCCTCAGCGTCGGTGGAGACCCCAACCTTCAGCGACGGGATTTCCGCCACCAGACGCTCTCGCAGTTCGTCGGCGGTCTTCTGACCGACCGGAACCACGACTGGCAGGGCCATGCAGCGTTCGCCGGCCGACCCATAGGCGGCGCCCGTCAGGTCCTTGATCACCTGATCCATGTCGGCGTCGGGCAGGACGATGCCGTGGTTCTTGGCGCCGCCCATCGCCTGGACGCGCTTATGGTTGGCGGCGCCCGTCTGATAGACATAGTGAGCGATGTCCGACGAACCGACGAAGCTGACGGCATGGACCAGCGGATGGGTCAGGATGGCGTCCACCGCCGTCTTGTCGCCGTGCACCACGTTCAGCACGCCGTTCGGCGCTCCGGCTTCCAGCATCAGTTCGGCCAGACGCACCGGCACCGACGGATCGCGCTCGGACGGCTTCAGCACAAAGGTGTTGCCCACCGCAATGGCGACGCCGAACATCCACATCGGGATCATGGCCGGGAAGTTGAACGGGGTGATGCCCGCCACCACGCCCAGCGGCTGACGCATCGAATAGACGTCGATGCCGGGGCCGGCGCCTTGGGTGTATTCGCCCTTCAGCGCATGGGGGATGCCGCAGGCGAATTCGATCACCTCAAGCCCACGCTGGATGTCGCCCTTGGAGTCGGCGATGACCTTGCCGTGCTCGCTGGACAGCAGTTCGGCCAGTTCGTCCATCCGCGCCTCGACCAGGCGTTTGAAGTCGAACATGACGCGGGCGCGACGTTGAGGATTGGTCGAGGCCCAACCGTCAAAGGCGTTCTGCGCCGCCTGGACCGCACGATCGACCTCGCCGGTCGTCGCCAGTTGGACGCGGGCCTGCACATCCCCGGTGTTGGGATTGAACACGTCGCTGAAGCGTCCGGACGCGCCATCGAAAGCCGCACCGTCGATGAAGTGGCGAATGTCGCGCATGGCCTGGGTGTCCCTGTTGGTTCTTTTGTTGCGGCTATGGCTATCACCCCCGCGCGCCGGTCGATAATGCAAAGTTGCAGGCAGCATTCTGCGTTTTTGCAAGACAGTTTGACGACCATGTATGACTGGGACGATCTGCGCATCTTCATCGCGGCCGCGCGCGCCGGCTCGCTGGGCGGCGCGGCGCAGCGGTTGGGCGTGGACGCCGCCACGGTCGGGCGTCGAGTCGCCCGGCTGGAAAGCGCGCTGAAGTCCACCCTGGTCGTCCGCTCGACCACCGGGCTTCAGCTGACCGCCGCCGGCGCCCAGCTGCTCGATATCGGCCTGGAGGCCGAAAGCGCGATGGAGGCCGCCGGCCGCGTGACCCAGCCCGACGCGCCCGCCGGTGTGGTGCGCGTCAGTGCGTCCGAGGGGTTTGGCGTCACCCTGATGGCCCCCGCCCTGCCCGCGCTGCGTCTGGCCCATCCGGGTCTAAGGATCGAGCTGGCGGCCACGTCCGGCTTCCTGTCGCCGACGCGCCGAGAGGTCGATATGGCGATCACCCTGGCCGCGCCGCATGCTGCACGCCTGATCGTCGAGCCGCTGACGCCGTATCAGCTGGCTCTCTACGCCTCGCCCGATCATCTGCACCGCAACGGCGTTCCGAAGACCATCGACGACCTGAGCCGCTTCGACATCGTCGGCTATATCGACGATCTGATCTATGCGCCCGAGCTCCGCTATCTGGACGAGATTCAGCCGGGGCTCGCGCCCCACGTCGCCTCGTCTTCGATCCGGGCGCAGCGGGAGATCATCGCCGCCGGGGGCGGTGTCGGCGTGCTGCCGTGCTTCCTGGCCGAGGGTCTGGTGCGCGTCCTGCCGTCGATCCTGATCGAGCGCCGCTTCTGGCTGGCCACCCACCGCGACGTCCACGACACCGCGCGTCTGCGCACCGTGCGGTCATGGCTGAAGACCCTGTGTCAGGCACAACAGTCCAGCTTGAGGCCGTATTAATCTGGCTCAGAACAGCCTGTGTGTTTTTCGGCCCACACCAACGCGTTTTTGAAAGTTCGGGGAACGGAGGTCTCGTTCAAATCTTAATAGATGGCGAACGAGGCCTGCCATGACACTGACTTTCAGCCTGACATTGATGACGGCCCTGCTGGGCGCCCCGACCGGACCGCTGCTCAAGGACACGGCCCTGTATAGCGCGCCTCAACCCGCCATCGAACGCGCCGTCGCCACAAAGGCCGAAGGTAGCGACCGCTTCAGCGTGCGCCTGCGCTGCACCGCGCTGGCGTCTGGTCATGTCACGGACTGCGTGGTGTTGGAAGAGACCCGCCCCGGCATGGGCTTCGGCGAAGCCGCCCTGGCACTGATGAATGGCGCACAGGTCGCCCCGATCATGGACCGAGGCCGCCCCGTCGATGCTCCGTTTGAACGGACTATCGACTTCACGCCATAGGCCAAAGCTCAGACCTATAAAAAACGCCCCCGGTTGCTAGCAGCCGGGGACTTTTCTGATTCGGCTATTTCTTGACGACAATAGTGACCTCCCTCGCCCTCGCTGGGAGAGGGAGGTCGACTTAGCGCGCAGGCGCGATGCGCCACACCGTGTTCGACAGGTCGTCGGCGACGAACAGCACGCGCTTGTTGCCATCGAACGCCACGCCGACAGGACGCCCGCGCGCCTTGCCGTCCTTCAGGAAGCCTGTGGCGAAATTGACGGGTTGACCCGCCGGACGGCCGGCGTTGAACGGCACCCATACGACCTTGTAGCCGGACGGATCCTGCCGGTTCCAGCTGCCGTGCATGCCGATAAAGGCGCCGTTGGCGAACGACCCGCCAAAGCCGCCATTACGGGCGAAGTCCAGGCCCAGGGCGGCGACGTGCGATCCCAGGGCGTAGTCCGGCTTGATCGCCTTTGCGATCATCTCAGGGTTCTGCGGCATCACGCGCGGATCCCGGTTCTGGCCCCAATAGCTGTAGGGCCAGCCGTAGAAGGCCCCGTTGCGCACTTGGGTCAAATAGTCTGGGACAAGTTGCGGCCCCAGTTCGTCGCGCTCATTGACCACGGACCATAGCAGATTGGTGGTCGGTTCGATGGCCAGGGCCGTCGGATTGCGAATGCCGGTCGCGATGGTGCGACGTGCGCCGGTCGCCCGGTCGATTTCCCACACTGTGGCGCGCTCTTCCTCGACCGCCATGCCGCGCTCGCCGATATTCGAGTTCGAGCCTGTGCCGACATACAGCTTCGATCCGTCCGCACTTGCGGTTAGAGATTTGGTCCAGTGGTGGTTGATGCGCGACGGCAGTTCCGTCACCCGCTCGGCGGGGGTCGCGATGCCGGTCTGGCCCGGCTGGAAAGCGAAGCGAACCAGCGCCCCCTGTTCGGCGACATAAAGATAGCCGTCGACATAAGCCAAGCCGTAGGGCGCATCGAGGTTGTCGACCAGAACCGTCCGCAGTTCGGGCGTGCCGTCGTTGTTCGCGTCGCGCACCAGGGTGATGCGGTTGCCGCCTTTGATCTTGGTGTTGCCCTGCTTCTTGATGACGCCGGCGATCACATCCTTGGGCCGCATGGCGGGCGCATGGCCGCCGCGCCCCTCTGCGATCAGCACGTCGCCGTTCGGCAGGACCAGCATCTGGCGCGGAATCTTCAGATTGGTGGCGAAGGGAGCGATAGTGAAGCCCTGCGGCACCGTCGGCGTCTCGCCGTTCCAGCCTGCCGGCGGGCTGATCTTCATCGGCGGCACCAGCGTCTCATTGACCTTGGGCAGATCGGGCGTCGCGCCGGTCTGGTTCAGTTTCGCATCGCTGGCGTTGCCGCACGACGCGACCGTCAGAGCCATGGCCAGGGTGGCGGCGCTGGCGGCGAGCAGATTCTTGTTCATCGGACGCTCTCCCGCGCGGCATAGGCGGTCCAGCCGGCGACCAGGACCAGGATTGTGCAGAGGATGGACAGGATCAGACCGAAGGCTCCGACGGAGCTCCAGGCGTCCTGGCTGTGTTTAAAGGCGTTCACCAGCCCCAGCACCCAGGCCAGCGCGAGGGCGACCAGATGCACCGTCGCCCGCCGAGACCGTCCGTGGCGCAGACCGACGACGAAATCCAAGATCGAAAACAGGCCAGCGACACCGCCGAGCACCAGCGCTCCAGTGATCAGCCAGGCCGAAAAATTGGTCCACTGAACCTCGGCCGTCTTCAGATAGGCGATGTCGGTGAACAGGGCGAAGGTGAACAGCGCGATCGGAAACGCCAGCAATAACCAATGCAACGGTCTAACGACCGCGTCCTTCAGTCCATGGGTGCTCATGCCAGCCCTCTCCGTAAAGTCTGGCTTGGCTAACCGTCTGAACGGAAAATGGTTCACTGTTGACACCACGGCGGGACGAAAGGTCTGCGCCATAAGACCCGAGATCGGCTGAGCCGATCGTGCTCACGGAAGCATCGTTACCACCTCAAGCTTGTCCGCCGTCCGCAGGCGCTGCCAGACAGCGACAGCGCCTGGAATGGGGTCTGTCATAATTCCCGTGTCAGGGGTCCGATCGATTAACGAGCGTCAATGGACTGGCCGATGCGTTCGGCCAGATCCCGGTCCGCGCCCTCGACGCTGGCGATCCAGACGTGGATTTCCTTGGGATCCGTGGCGCGCTGGAACAGATGCTCCATCGCCATACGGCGGCTGCCTTCGGTGACGACGACCGAGGCGCGACCGCCGGCGCGGACCGTCTCGCCATCGTAGATCGGAAACTGCGACGAAGGCCCGGCGTAGATCATCAGCAGGGTCTGGTCGCCGCGCTGGACGCGATAAATGCTGGCGGTCGCGCCGGCGCGCGCCGGGATGATCGTCAGGCCGGCGGGCAGCTGGATGCTGAACGGCATTGCGGCGATGGCGGCTGCGTTTAAGGCCGCCGGCGCTGTTGCGGCAGGCGCGGTCGTTGCCGGTTGGGGCGCGGTCGCTTGAGGCGCCGTTGTGGTCGGTGCTGGCGTTTGCGGACGTGTCGCGGTCGCCGGGCGCGTCGTGGTCGCCGAGCTTTGGCCGATCGGCGGCTGGGTTTGGGTCGTGCGCGGCGCGGATGACGCCGCGGGCGCCGGACGCGGCGATGCTGCGGGGGTCTGGCCGATCGGAGGCAAGGCCTGGGTCGGCGCCCTGGCCGGAGCCTGGGCCGGGGCCTGAGTCGGCGCTGCGGTGGAGGCGGCGGGCGGGGTCGCGGAAGGCGGGGCGCTGTTCAAGTCCCGCGTCAGGTTGGAACCGGCGCGCTGCGGCGGAGGCGTCGTCGCCTGTCCGGAAATCACGAGGGCGGCGGCAAGGGCGATCATGGGCATGGCCCGACCATCGCGCGGCCGGGGCGCGACCGCAAGCGCGACCTCACGCTTTGGGCAGCAAGACCCAGAAGGTTGCGCCCTCGCCCGGCGCCGAGATCACGCCGATCGAGCCGCCCTGCAACTCGACCAATCGCTTGGCCAGGGCCAGGCCGACGCCGTGCCCCTCGACCGTCGAACGCTCAAGGCCAAGGCGGTTAAAGGGCTCGAACAGCTGCGCCTGCTTCTGAAGCGACAGACCGGGGCCGAAATCGCTGACTTCGATACGGACGCAGTCGTCCTGACGAAGCGCCCGCAGCACGACACGACCGCCGGCCCCGCCGTATTTCAGCGCATTGCTGGTCAGGTTTGTGATGATCTGGGCCAGACGCTGAGAGTCCGCAACCGCGATCAAACCATCGCCTTCGCACACCACCTCGACAGCGACCCGGTCGGCGTCGGGCCACAGCAGACAGGTGCGGCGCACGTCGTCCAGCAGCCCTGGAATGTCGGTCGGGCGCAAATCGACCCGGACCGCCCCGGATTCGGCACGGGCCACATCCAACAGATCGTGGGCCAGGGTTTCGACCTGGCGCGCGGTCTTTACCAGCATGTCGGACATCTCGGCCTGCTGGGCCGAAACAGGCCCAAGGTGGCCCTGCCGCCACAGGTCGCCAATGCCGATGATGCCGGCGACGGGGCTCTTGATCTCATGTGCCACGTTGGCGAGCAGGCGGGACTTGGCCTCCGACGCTTTTTCGGCGCGTTCACGGCCCAATCGCGCGCGCTCAGCCAGAAGGTCGCGCTCTTCCAGCAATGAGGCCACCAACAGGACGGGCATATAGCCGATCAGCACCAGCATCTGGGCCATCAGAACCTGGTGGGTCAGGTCGCCTTGGACATAGGGACCATTGCCGATCATGGCGCTGCCGACCAGCAGCACGCTCATCACGACCAGGGTAAAGGCTGTGCCGGCGACGCCGAGCCGCACCGCGATCCCCAACAGAAGCGGCAGCAGCACGAAGCCCATCGGCACGTCGCCCGTGAAGGCGACGAAGTAGAAGACGGGAACCAGTCCGATCAGAACGGCGGCTTCGATCAGCTTCCTGGGTTTCAGCAGACGCGCGAACATCGCAGGCGTCAGCGACATCCCTAGCGAACCCAGTACAGCGATGCCCAAGGCGTGACCCAGCCACCAAGTCTGGAACCCCTGCCAAACGATGTCGCCTTGGCCCATCAGCGACAGGATCAGGGTGCTGCACAGGGCGGCGGGGATCGGCGCCAGGACAGCCGCGAAAAACAGGAAGCTGACCGCGCCGTTCAGGCTGGACAGGTTGAGCGTGGGCGAGAACCGGCGCGCCAGCAGGACAGCCCCGACGATCTCGATCATGTTTGCGATCGTAAAGGCCAGCGCCAGCGGCGGCTTGTTGCCTGCGATGATCTCGCCGATCAGGATACTTACCGCCATGACCCCGGCGAAGATCAGGTCGCTGGTGCGGCCGCGGCTGGTGCGCAGCCAGACAGCGACCGCAACGCCGCTGGCGCCCCAGAGACCGGCGACCAGACCGGCCGAACGGGTGTAGGCGATGGCCATGGCGACCAGGATGGCGACCGCCACGCCGGTCAATACAGGGATCAGGGGATTAGGACCGTCCGGGCCGTCGGCGTCGCCTGGGCCGGGCCGATAGCCGGCCTCCATCACGCCCTTGACGGACGTGGTGCGGGGCTCATCGGCATTGAGCGCGCGGCTCACGATCATGGACAGGTTCCGACCAATCAGAGGTCGGGATAGGACGACACGGTTCCTAATATCCCCTGAAGTCAGCCCCTCAATTTTTCATTGAAGCGCCTGACCGCCTCGGCGGCGCCGTCAGGATGGTTCCAGACCCCGCCGCTGACCGCCACGAAGTCGGCGCCGGCGTGGGCTAGCTCTGCGGCGTTGTCGACCGTGATGCCGCCGATGGCGACGCAGGGTGTCTCGACCGTCTCTTGCCACACCGTCAGGATGTCCAAGGGCGGACGATGCACCGTTTCCTTTGTCTCTGTGGGATAAAAGGCGCCGAAGGCGACGTAATCGGCGCCGCCCTCTGCGGCGTCCCAGGCCAGATCGCGGTCGTCGTGGCAGGTGACGCCGATCATGGCGTCCGGCCCCATGATACGCCGAGCCTCGGCCAGCGAGCCGTCGTCTTGGCCAATGTGAACGCCGTCGCAGGCTGTGACCCGCGCCAGATCCGGCCGGTCGTTCAGCAGAACCGCGACATCATGACGCCGCGCGATGGGAGCCAGCACCTCGACCGCCGTGCGGATGGCGGCGTCGTCGGCGGGCTTCAGCCGGATCTGCAAGGCCGCGACATCGCCGGCGGCCAAGGCCTGATCGAGGGTTTGCGCAAAGGCGTTCAGGTCGGCGATCGCGGGCGGCGTGATCAGATACAGCCGGCAGGGCGGACGCTCGGGGACAATCAGTGTTCGGGCCATGCCCGTCATTGCCCGCCCCCGCGACGATCCGTCAACGGGCGACCGCCAGCTGAGCCATGCGAACGACTTGCAATCGCCTTAAGGACTGCTATAGCGAACCATTCTCAGTCAGTGAGCCGTGTAGCGCCTCGTGTACGTCTGCAACTGTAATGGTCTTCGCCAGCGTGATGTCGCCCAGGCCATCGAGGCCGGCGCCTGCCGTCCGCGCGACATCTTCGCGCGCAACCAGTGCCAGGCTCAGTGCGCCAAATGCGTCTGCGAGATGCGTCAGATGATTCAGGAAAGCCGCGAAGCGTTCGCACTCGCAGCCGAATAGTTTGCTTCGCCTGCGGCCGACAGTCACTCGCACTCTCAATGCAGTGATAAAAACTCGCAAATAAACACGGTGCGTTTTACTGTGTTATGGCTGCGCTCGACAGACGGCGATAGCGCCGTGGCGAGACCAAGGACCATGGCCATGAAGGGCGACCCCGCAATCCTGCGCACGCTGAACGCGGTGCTGACCAACGAGCTGACGGCCGTAAATCAGTATTTCCTGCATGCCCGCATGTTCGAAAGCTGGGGCCTCGCGCACCTGGGCAACGTGATCTACGAAGAATCGATCGGCGAGATGAAGCACGCCGACATGCTGATCAAACGCATCCTCTTCCTGGACGGGCTGCCCAACCTGCAAGACCTGCACAAGCTGAAGGTCGGCGAGAATCCTATCGAATGCCTGGGCGCCGACCTGCAGCTGGAACTGGACAGCCGCGCCACGACCGCCGCCGCCGTGACCCAGTGCGAGGAAACCCGCGACTACGTCAGCCGCGACCTGCTGATGAAGATCCTGGCCGACACCGAAGAGCACATCGACTTCCTGGAAAACCAGCACAAGTTGATCGAGCTGATGGGCGCGCAGAACTATCTGCAATCGGCGATGAAAGAGATCGTCACCGACGGCGCTGCGACCGGCAACTAAGCTCTGCCTTCTGACGGAACCCGTATCCGCTCCGGTCATTAGCCTGTCAGGGCCAAGCTGGAGCGGACCATGACCGATATTGACGACGCCATCGACGACGTGCGCGACGCCGCCGTGGATCTGCTGAACAGCGAGGGCCGCAGCGCGAGCCACGTCGCCGCCGGGATCGCCCTGACGGTCGGATTCGCCCTGCTGGCGCACGGGATCGCGTCGGGGGCGTTGACGCCCAAGCGCAATCTGAAACAGGTCCGCAAGAAGGATCTGCCGATCACCGAAAAGCCGCGCGGCGCCTTCAGTCTGATCCTGCCCGCCGTGTTTTCCGCCACCACCCTGTCTGCGGTGCGCGTCTGGAACGCCCCGCCCCAGCGGGAGCGGACCAGGGCCATGGGCCTGTGGGTGGCCGCCCAGACGGTGAACGCCATCTGGCTGGGCCTGCGTCCGTCGTCGATGGCGCGTCAGGTGATCGCCGCCATGTCGTCAGCGGGTCTTGCCGCCGCCTTCGCCCACGAGGCGCGTAAGCTGGACGAAGGCGCCGGCAAGATGGCGGCGCCGATCGGGTCGGGCGTCCGGATCGGAAACTTCCTGCACCGCAAGGCCGACGCCGCTTCGAGCGGACGCACCCTGCATTAGGTTGCGTCGCCTTGCCCTTTATCGGGGCTTCCTCTAGGGATCGCGCCCTATTCGCCTCGCCCCGAACGGTGCGAGGGCGCAACTCCATTTCCGATGTGACCCCATGAAGATCAACGGCAACACCATCAAGCCCGGCATGGTCCTGCAGCACAATGGCGGCCTGTGGGTCGTCACCAAGGCCAGCCACGTGAAGCCTGGCAAGGGCGGCGCCTTCGCCAACGTCGAGGCCAAGAACCTGGAGACCGGCAACAAGCTGAACGAACGCTTCCGGTCGGAAGACAAGGTCGAGCGCGTGACGCTGGAACAGAAGGACTTCTCCTATCTGTTCGACAACGGCGACAGCCTGGTCTTCATGGACGACACCACCTACGAGCAGATCGAACTGCAAAAGGACTGGGTCGGCGACGAGCGTATCCCCTATCTGCAAGAAGGCATGAAGGTCGTCATCGAGATGCACGAAGAGCGTCCGATCGGCCTGGAACTGCCCGATCAGGTCGTGCTGGAAGTCGCCGAGACCGAGCCGACCGTGAAGGGCCAGACCGCTTCGTCGTCCTACAAGCCCGCGCTGGCGTCCAACGGCGTGCGCATCATGATCCCGCCCTATATGTCGGCCGGCGAGCGTATCGTCGTCGACACGACCAGCGGCGAATACGTCCGCCGCGCGGACTAACAGACCACTACGCTAAAGCGGCCCCTCACGGGGCCGTTCCTTTCTGAACTTCTCCGACTGTCCGGCTGCGGCTTTGAAGGACTTTCGGACCAGGAGATTCCCCGATGGCCCTCGCCTCCGCCCTGCTCCAAGTCATGACCGATGCGGTGCGCAAGACCGCCCGCCCGATGCTGCGGGACTTCGGCGAAGTCTCCCAGCTTCAGGTGTCGAGGAAGGGCCCCGGCGATTTCGTCACGGCCGCCGACCTGAAGGCCGAAGACACGCTCTACGAACTGCTGATGAAGGCCCGCCCCGGCTACGGCTTCCTGGGCGAGGAACGCGGCATGATCGAGGGGACGGACAAGTCCCACACCTGGATCGTCGATCCAATCGACGGCACCACCAACTTCATGCACGCCATGCCCCACTTCGCCATCACGGTGGGGCTGGAGCGCCGCGCGCCGGACGGGTCGAGCGAGATCGTCGCCGGCGTGACCTACAACCCCGTCATGAACGAGCTTTTCTGGGCCGAGAAGGGCAAGGGCTGCTATCTGAACGACCAGCGCATCCGCGTCGCCGGCCGTCGCGATCTGTCCGAAAGCCTGATCGCCACCGGCCTGCCCTTCATCGGCAAGTCGGGCCACGCCCAGTCGATCAAGGATTTGCACGCCGTGGGCCAGCGCGTCGCTGGCATACGCCGCCTGGGTTCGGCTGCGCTGGACTTCGCCTGGGTCGCCGCAGGCCGCTACGACGCCTATTATGAGCGCAATCTGAAGCCCTGGGACGTGGCGGCGGGCATCCTGTTCGTCACCGAGGCCGGCGGCCGGGTCACGACCATCGAGAACGACGGCGATCCCAAGACGGGCAAGTCAATCCTGGCGTCGAACACCGAACTGCATCCGCACCTGCGCAAGGTGCTTCAGGGCTCCTGAGGCTCGCTTCTGTCTCTTCCCCGCTTGCGGGGAAGTGGCGCGGCGCTTCTTCAGCGCCGTGACGAAGGGGATCTTGGTTGATCGCCAGCGACCGGTGGGGCGTCAAGACCACCTCCACCGCTTCGCGGTCCCCCTCCCCACATGTGGGGAGGAGACGGTCATCGGCCTGTCGCGCCCCTGCCCTATCCAAGGCGGATGATCCGTTTCATCCTGTGCGGCCTCGTCCTCCTGACCGGAACGCCAGCCTTGGCCCAGCCCCTGATCATCGCCCATCGCGGCGCGTCCGGCGAACGGCCCGAGCACACGCGTGCGGCCTATGAGCTGGCGATCGAACAGGGCGCGGACGTGATCGAGCCGGATCTGGTGCTGACCAGGGACGGCGTCTTCGTCGATCGGCATGAGAACGAGATCGGCGGCACGACCGACGTGGGCGACCGGCCCGAGTTCGCGGGCCGTCGGACGACCAAGACCATCGACGGAGTCGAGACCACCGGCTGGTTCACCGAAGACTTCACCCTGGCCGAGTTGAAGACCCTGAGGGCCAGGGAGCGGTTGCCCGCGTTTCGACCGGGCAGCGCCGCCTATGACGGTCAAGAGCCGATCCTGACCTTCGACGAGGTCGTCGCCATCGCGCGCGAGGCGTCGGCGCGGACCGGGCGGACAATCGCCGTGGCGCCGGAGCTGAAACACCCGACCTATTTCGCCGGGATCGGCTTGCCGATGGAGGACGGCTTCGTCGCGGAACTGGAGCGGCTGGGTCTGACGGGCGCCGAGGCCCCGATCATCATCCAGTGTTTCGAGGTCGGGCCGCTGGAGCGGTTGGCGACGCGCATCGATGCGCCGCTGGCTCAACTCGTGGCCGCCAAGGGCGGACCGGCGGATCGGGCGGACGTTACCTATGCCCAGATGATCACGCCCGAGGGGCTGAAAGCCATTGCCGCCTACGCCGACTGGGTCGCGCCGGAGACGACCCTGGTCCTGCCGCGCGACGCCAAAGGCCGCACGACCGCGCCGAGCCCCCTGGTCGCCGACGCCCATGCGGCCGGCCTCAAGGTTGTGGTCTGGACCCTGCGGGCCGAGAACGCCTTCCTGCCGGTCGAGCGACGCAGAGGCGACGACCCGGCCGGGCACGGCGACATGGCCGGCTATACCTCAGCGTTCGCCGAAGCCGGGGTCGATGCGCTGTTCAGCGACTTCCCGGCCCTGGCGCGGACCACGGCGCCCTAGTTGCGGAACTGAAGCTCGGCGAGGCGGGCGTAGAGGCCGCCCTGGGCGACGAGTTGCTCGTGGGTGCCCTCTTCGACCACGCGGCCGTCGTCCATGACGACGATGCGGTCGGCGCGCAGGACGGTGGCGAGGCGGTGGGCGATGACCAGGGTGGTGCGCTCCTCCATCGCCTGATCGAGGGCGACCTGCACCAGGCGTTCGCTTTCGGCGTCGAGCGCGCTGGTGGCCTCGTCCAGCAGCAGGATGGGGGCGTCGCGGACCAGGGCGCGAGCGATGGCCAAGCGCTGGCGCTGGCCGCCCGACAGGCTCTTGCCGCGCTCGCCGAGCGGGGTGTCGAACCCTTCGGGCAGGGCGTCGATGAAGCCGAGCGCCTGGGCCTTTTCGGCGACGGCGCGGGCCTCTTCCAGGGTGGTGTTCTCGCGGCCGAAGCGAATGTTCTCCAAGGCCGAGCCCGAGAACAGCGGCGTCTCTTGCGACACCCAGGCGAAGCGGTCGCGCACGGCGACGGGATCGGCCTGGCGCACATCGACGCCGTCGATCGAGACCATGCCGGTCTGCGGATCATAGAAGCGCAGCAGCAGGCGGAAGACCGTGGACTTGCCGGCGCCGGACGGACCGACCAGGGCGACCGTCTCGCCGGGGCGCACGGTCAGGCTGAAGCCCTTCAAGGCCGGCAGATCCGGGCGGCCCGGATAGGCGAAGCCCACGGCCGACATCGACACCTCGCCGCGCGGGGGCGTCGGCAGGACCGTGGGCTGCGGCGGCGGGGCGATGCCGGCGACGGCGCGCATCAACTCCTCGATCCGCTCCATGGCGCCGGCGGCCTTCTGCACGTCGCCCCAGCTTTCGCCGAGCGCGCCCACGGCGCCCGCCGCGAAGACGGACAGCAGAACGAACTGAAGCAGGGCGCCGGGCGTCATGGCGCCCTTCACCACGTCCTGGGCGCCCAGCCACAGCACCAGGGTCACGCCGCCGAACATGACAACGATGATCAGGGCGGTCATCCAGGCGCGCGCCCGCATCCGGGTCAGGGAGGCGTTGAAGGCGTCCTCGACCGCCGCGCCGAAGCGGGTGATGGCGCTCTGTTCACGGCCGAAGGCCTGAACCGTCTCAATGGCGTCCACGCTTTCGCCGGCGAAGCCGACGGCGTTGGCGAAGCGGTCCTGGGACGCCACGGTCAGTTTGCGCACCTTGCGGCCGAAAATGAAGATCGGCCCCAGGAGGAAGGGCACGATCAGCAGGACGAAGCCGGTCAGTTTGGGGCTGACGAAGAACAGCAGGGCCACGCCGCCGATCAGGGTCAGGAAGTTTCTGAGCGCGTAGGAGATCGAGGTCGTCATCAACGTCTCGACCAGGGCGATGTCCGTGGTCAGGCGCGACAGCACCTCGCCGGTGCGCATATGGGCGTAGAAGGACGGGTCCAGTGTCAGGATTCGGCCAAACAGACCCTTGCGCACATCGGCGGTAACGCGCTCGCCCGTGCGGGTGACGAAATAGTAGCGGGCGGCGGTCGCCAGCCCCAGGAACAGGGCGTTGGCGCCCAGCAGCAGGAACCAGATGTTCAGATTGGCGCCGCCCGCCTCGAACCCATGGTCGATGGCCCCGCGCGCCAAGGCGGTCAGGCCCAGCGAGGCGGCGGTGGACAGCAGCAGCCAGAAGACCGCCATCAGGGCATGACCCTTGTGGCGCATGGCGAAGGGAATCAGTCGCGCGAGCGGGCGGATGTCGCGGCGCTTGGCGCGCTTGGCGCCCGCTTCGGACATCTGATCGGCCAGAAGGGCGCCGGCGCTGGGCCGGCCCTCCAGCGACGCCATGCCCGAGGTGCGGTTGGCGGAAGAGGCGGAGGCGGCGGCTTGATCGGTCATTTCGCCCGCCTCTTGCCCCGGAACGCCCCCCGGTGTAAACGCCGCCCCTCATTCCCGCCGGCTTTCTGGCGGGTTTCTCATTTCACGCGCACGGACGGTCGGCATCGTCACCGCGCAGAGACCGGACGACGACCATGAAGGCGGATACCCATCCCGACTACCACTTCATCACCGTGGTGATGACCGACGGCAGCTCCTACCAGACCCGTTCGACCTACGGGAAAGAAGGCGACAAGCTGGCGCTCGACATCGACCCGACGACGCATCCGGCCTGGACCGGCGGCAACGCCCAGCTGATGGACCGTGGCGGCCGCGTGTCGCGTTTCAACAACAAGTTCGCCGGCTTCATCAAGAAGTAAGCGCGTCCTGGTTGCGACATCTCGCAGCAAACCAATGTCAAAGAGCGTCGGTCGCAAGGCCGGCGCTTTTTGTTTGGTCGGAACACCGATAATGTGGGGGCGTTCGGGTACCAGGGGCGTCGGCCACGCTGGCCGAAGCGATCGAAGAAGCGGAAGACTATGAATAGACGGCAACTGGGTCTGGGCGTCGCGACGGCGGCCATGACCCTTGGCTCGGCGGCGCGCGCGCAGCAGGTCTTCGTGCAGCGCGGACCGGAGGCGACCGCCTTCTACAACAGCTTCAACGACCAGATTTCGCGTCTGCCCGAGACGCAGCAAGCGGATGTGCGCGCCTTCTATGAAATGAATGGCTGGCGGCCGGTGTGGAACGCCGACCGGGTTCGGGCGCTGAACACTGTCGCGGCCGGCGCCAATCGCCATGGTCTGGCGGGCTCTGACTATTTCGACTTCGTGGGACTGGCAGCCGATCCGGCGAGCGCGGACCTGCGGACCACGGCGGCGGCGCTGGCCTACGCGCGCGTCTTGGCCGAGGGCAAGGTGCGGCCCGAGACGGTCGAAGACCTGTGGGAAATGCAGAAGAACCGCGTGGACCTGCCACGCGGTCTCAGCGACGCCCTGACCCGCAACGTGCTGGGCCAATGGTACGACGGCCTGGCGCCCACCGACATCGGCTATCAGAACCTGTCGGCCGGCTATGTCCGCTATCGCCGTCTGGCGGCGCAGGGCGGCTGGCCCCGCTTTGTTCAAGGCGCAACCATCGAGCCGGGCAATAGCGATCGCCGCATCCCCGCCCTGATCGATCGCCTGACGGCCGAAGGCGACCTGTCGGCCGCCGACGGCGCGCGGCTGAAGTCGCAGGGCCTGGTTTACAACGCCGAACTGCAACGTGCGGTGCAAAGCTTCCAGAACCGCCATGGCCTTGGCGCAGACGGGCGGATCGGCGCGGGCACCCAGCGCTCGCTGGGCGCCTCGGCCGAGGACCGTGCGCGTCAGATCGCGCTGAACCTGGAGCGCCGTCGCTGGCTGAAGCGCGAGGTCGCGCCCGAGCGGATCGAGGTCAACACCGCCGCCGCCATCATGGTCTATTGGAAGGACGGCAAGCCGGTTCACTCCAACCGCGTCGTGGTCGGCTCGGCCGAGAACCAGACGCCGAGCCTTGAGAAGCCGTTCGCCTCGGTCGTGGCCAATCCGCCCTGGTATGTGCCGGCCGGCATCGCGCGCCGCGAAATCCTGCCCAAAGGGCCAGGGTATCTGGCCGCCAACGACATGTATGTGAAGGACGGCACGGTCATCCAGCGCGCCGGTCCGCGCTCGGCCCTGGGCTATGTCAAGTTCGAGCTGCGCGACAGCTACGCCATCTTCCTGCACGACACGCCGTCTAAGGCCGCCTTCAACCTGTCCACGCGTCAGCGCAGCCACGGCTGCGTGCGGGTGCAGAATGCGGTGGAGTTCGCGCGCCTGCTGCTGTCGCCCGATCCGACGAAGCTGGCCCAGTTCGACACGGCCCAGGATACGCGCGAGACGACGCGCGTGACCACCGGCCGGGAAATCTCGGTGCGTCTGCTGTATTGGACCGCCTTCGTGGACGGTCAGGGCCGCGTGGCGTTCCGCGAGGACGTCTATGGCCGCGACGACAAGCTGGCGCAGGCGCTGGGTATCGGCGTCAATCTGCCCAAGCCCATCGACGACGGCCGCGCGGACGCCAACGACGTCGGGCCGTAAAGGGGCGATCAGCCCCTGAAGGCCGCCTCAAGCATGCCCATCTGGCTGAGCACCGGGTTTTCCGGGGCCTGATCCTGATCGTCGGTATACATGCGGCGATCCAGATAAAGGGTGCGGTCGAACAGCTTTTCCGAACGAACCAGATATTCGATCAGGGCGATCGGCAGTTCGGCGTGGCTGGGCTCGGCGTCGATGCGACGGTCGTTGAGCCGATAGCGCGGTTCGCAGGCGGCCTCGGGCGTCATGTCTTCTTCTCGCACGGCCCGCTGGACCAGCAACCAGGACGCGATCTGCATCAGGCGCGTGGTCAGCTTCATGCTCTCGGCCGCATAGGCCAAGGCGGCGGCGCGCGACAGCATCTTGGAGTCGCGACGGCCCTCGCCGTCCAGATAAGCGGCGGTCTCCTCGACCAGCTCCATGCCTTCGCGGAAGGTGCGATCGAACAGTTCCGACCGGGCGAAATCGCGAACGGTGCGGCTGCGGTCAGCGGGAGAGAGAGCGGAGGTCATCTGAGCTTTAAACATCGGAAAAGTGCGGGTCCGTCCTGCAATCGGCCGCTCGCGGCGGCATTTTGCAGAATGGGTGCAACGCTCATGCCATGCGGACGTGCCATTCGCGATCACGAACCGAAGTTGAACAGGGCGTCGGCGGCGTTTTTCTTGGAGCGTTTCGTCTCGATCGCGGCGCGCGAGCGCGCGATCTCGGCATCCAGCGCGGCGATCCGCTCCTGCAAATCCTCGACGGCGTAAACATCCAGGTCTTCGCGTGACAGGGCCCGCAGTGGTTCGCCGCGTTGCGGGCGGGGTTCAAGATCTTCGAACATCGTCGCCTTCCTTTCGCGCTGTCATGGCCAAGGCGGTCCACGGTCCCTATCTGAACGCCCGGATACGGACGAATGCAAGGCGAGTGCGATGCGCGTGATCGAAATCGAAGGCGGTTCCGGACCGGCCGAAGCTCTGAAGATCGCCGAACGACCCGATCCCGTCGCGGGGCCGGGTCAGGTGCTGATCCGGGTGCGGGCCGCGGGCGTGAACCGGCCGGACCTGCTGCAACGCACCGGCGCCTACCCCCCTCCCCCCGGGGCGTCGGACGTTCTGGGGCTTGAAATCGCCGGCGAGATCGAGGCCGTCGGAGAGGGCGTGACGCGCTGGACGGCCGGCGACCGGGTCTGCGCCCTGCTGGGCGGCGGCGGCTATGCGGAGTTGGCCGTGGTGGATGCGCGTCATGTCCTGCCGATCCCCGAGGGTCTGGATTACGTGCAGGCGGCCGTGCTGCCGGAAACCGTTTTCACCGTCTTCGCCAATGTGTTCGAGGGCGGCGCGTTGAAGGCCGGCGAGACGTTGCTGATCCACGGGGCGACCAGCGGCATCGGCGTGACGGCCATCCAGATGGCCAAGGCGGCAGGCGCCCGAGTGATCGCCACCTCACGCGGGGCGGACAAGACCGCAGCCGCCAAGGCATTGGGCGCGGACATCAGCCTGGACGCCAAGAGCGATGATCTGCAGGCGCAGATCCGCGAGGCGGGCGGCGCGGATGTGGTTCTGGACATGGTGGGGCGCGACTACGCCGCCCTGAACCTGAACAGTCTGAATGCGGGCGGGCGTTGGGTGGTCATCGCCTCCCTGACCGGCCCCAAGGTCGAGATGGATCTGCAGCGGATCATGCTGAAGCGATTGACCCTGACCGGATCGACGCTGCGCAGCCGCCCGGCAAACGAAAAGGCGCGTCTGACCGCGGCCGTCGAGGCGATCGCCTGGCCGTGGGTCGCATCCGGCAAGGTCAAACCGCAGATTCAGGCGGTCTTCGCGTTGGAGCAGGCGGCCGATGCGCACGCCGAACTGGAAGCCGGCGGGCACATCGGCAAGATCGTGCTGAGCGTCTAGTAGCGCCCGCCGCGAACGGGACGCAGCGACGAGATGTTGTCGTTGAAGCCGCCGTTCAGGAAACGGACGTCGCCTTCGACGATGCGGCAGCGGCCCCGGAACTCGGCGTCGGTGCAGACTTCCCAGCGGCCTTCAACGCGCATCGAGCTGATGCGGTCATTGAATGGGGTGCGGCCCAGGTTGCGGTCCTCGCTGGTGAACTCACGCGAGGCGCCGCGGAAGTTGGCGTCGTCATAGACGGTGATCGAGGACCGACCCCAGCCGCCGCCATTGCCGCCGCCCCATCCCCCTTCGCCTTCCCACTGACCTAGCACCGGACCGCAGACCAACAGGCCATTTTCGTTTGCGATGTCGAAGCGGCCGCAGCGGCTGTAGTCCAACGAGCTGGCGCGACGATCCCGACCGCCGCCCTCGCAACGGGCGAACAGGCGACCGCCGCGCACCGAGGCGTCCGTGCAGCTTTGGCGATAACTGCCTTGGGGCGCGCGGCCGGCGCCAGCGCCCCAGTCTGGACCGCCGTTGCCCGGCCCACCATTGCCAGGCCCCCAGCCGCCGCCCGGACGGCCGGGCTGGCTGTCTTCATAGTCGCCCCGGAAACGCCCGCAGACCAGCAGGCCGTTGTCGTTGTTGATCTCCTCGCCGCCGCAGCGGTTCAGCTCGATCGACGTGCCGCGCATCCGGCCGCGCGTGTCGGGGCAATCGGCATAGAGACGACCGCGGTTCACATAGGCTTCCGAACACGACTGGGCGTAGCCGCCGCGCGGGGCGACGCGTTGCTGCGCATAGTC
Source organism: Brevundimonas vesicularis (assembly GCF_044807075.1). GTDB lineage: Bacteria > Pseudomonadota > Alphaproteobacteria > Caulobacterales > Caulobacteraceae > Brevundimonas > Brevundimonas vesicularis_G. Next base: position 1,836,656 of record NZ_CP085234.1, on the reverse strand, counting down.
CTGGCCCGAGGCCATCGCTGCGGCCAGAGCCGCGCCAAGCAGAATGGACATGGTGGTTTCCTCTCCCGAAGCCGAAAAGCTTCATTACCGCGAAGGTTGCGTGAGGGCGGATGAACCGTTGCTGTATGGGATTGTCGGTCAGCGTTTTCTTTTGTGTCGAATAGGCCTATATCGGCATCATACGCGCCCGGTCGAAAGGCCGGGCGCCGTCGTATCCAACGCCAGCCGAAGCCTCATTCGGCGGCTCAACAACACCGGGACGAACGCCCCATGAGCGACATTCTGATGCCCAAGGCCACCGCGGTCTGGCTGGTCGACAACACCTCTCTCAGCTTCGAGCAGATCGCCGACTTCTGCGGCCTGCACCCGCTGGAAGTTCGCGGCATCGCCGATGGCGACGTGGCGCGCGACATCCGCGGCGTCGATCCCGTCACCGGCGGCCAGCTGACGCGCGAAGAACTGGACAAGGCCCAGGGCGACGAAAACTATCGCATGAAGGCGATCGTCAGCCGCCACGCCGAACTGCTGAAGTCGGCTAAGCCGGCGCCGAAATACACGCCCGTGTCGCGTCGCCAGGACCGCCCCGACGCGATCGCCTGGTTCGTGCGCAACCACCCCGAAGTGACGGACGCCCAGATCGCCAAGATGCTGGGTACGACCAAGTCCACCATCGAGAGTGTGCGCAACCGCACCCACTGGAACAGCGCCAACATCAAGCCGGTCGACCCGGTGACCCTTGGCCTGGTCGGCCAGTTGGCGCTAGATGAAATCGTCAAGAAGGCCGCCGACAAGAAGGCTAAGGACGACCTGAAGAACGGCGGCGGCACGATCCAGCCCGTCGAACAGGTCGAGGCCGAGCCCGAGTTCGTGCCGGAAGCCCGCCAACGTCCCGGCGCCGAGCCGACGGCGGAATCGGTGTTCGGCACCAAGGACTGATCCGCCTTCGCGTAACGAAAACGGCCCCGGAGAGCGATCTCCGGGGCCGTCGTCGTTTTCAGGGAGGCGGACGCTAGGTCGCGCGCGCCTCCAGACTGGTGATTTCTTCCTTCAGCCGAAGCTTCTTCTGCTTCAGCGCCCTGACCTGCAACGGATCCGTGGACGGGCGGGTAAGCTCCTTCTGGATGGTCTCATCCAGGGTGCGATGACGATTACCCAGTTCGCGAATACGAGCCTCGATGGTCATGGCTTGCGCCTCCTTTGGTTAGGGACCAGTAGAGTGAGCGCCCGGTTTGGCGCGCTGTGTAATCACTTTCCAGTGACAGCCCGTCGCCCCGGACCCGAAGGAGGCTGACCCTCAAAATGGACGATGATGTGAACGGAGCCATACGGAACCCGCCCGCCAGACTGGTGGTCGGAATTTCAGGGGCTTCCGGCGCCGTCTATGGCGCCCGGGTGCTGGATGCGTTGAACGATCTGGGCGTCGAAAGCCATCTCGTCGTGACCAAGGCCGCCCTGCTCACATTATCGCAGGAGACCGATCTGTCGCCCGACGAACTGACGGCGAAGGCGTCGGTGGTCCACAAGCTGGGCGACGTGGGGGCGACGATCGCCTCCGGCTCGTTCCGCACCCTGGGCATGATCGTGGCGCCCTGCTCGATCAAGACGATGAGCGAGATCGCGACCGGCGTAACCTCGACCCTGCTGACGCGGGCGGCGGACGTGACGCTGAAGGAGCGGAGACCGCTGGTGCTGATGGTGCGCGAAACGCCGTTCCACCTGGGCCACCTTCGCACCATGACCGCCCTGGCCGAAATGGGCGCGATCATCGCCCCGCCCCTGCCGGCGCTTTACGCCCGGCCGAGCACGATCATGGAGATGGTCGATCAGTCGGTGGGGCGGACGCTGGACTTGTTCGGCCTGGATTGGGGCGCGGTGCGGCGCTGGGAAGGCCTGAAGTCATGAGGCTTTGGGACTGGGCGGTCGCCGCCTACGGCGCGCCGGGGGTCGGCGAAGCATGTCTGGCGCTGCAGGACAGCCACGACCAGAACGTGCCCTTGCTGCTGTGGTCCGCCTGGATCGCGGCGACGGGCCGAAAACCCGACGAAGAGACGATCGAGGCGGCCTGCGACACCGCCAGGGCCTGGGACAGCGTCGTGGTCGCCCCTCTGCGATCGGTGCGGCGGATCCTGAAGGCACCGGTGCCCGATATCGACGACGGCCCGCGCGAAAGCGTGCGCAAGCGCATCAAGGCGTTGGAGCTGGAGGCGGAGCGGCATTTGCTGGACGCGCTGGAGGCGCTGGCGCCTGAACCAAGCGGGCCGGCCCGCCCGATCATCGACGGCCTGGCAGCCACCGCCCGGATGTGGGCGGACGTCACGCCGCGCCCGGCCCTGATCCGGCTCGCAGACGCACTTCCGAGCTGAAGCCGGCTTGGCTATAAGCGGCTTGAGAGTGACACGATGAACGACGACACGCCTGCGATCACCGAGGAAATGGCCGAGCTTCAGGCGCGGGTGAACCATCTGCGCCAGGAGCACGCCGACCTGGACGCCTCGATCGAGGCCCTGGGTCAGGCCGCCATTCCCGACCAGCTGATGATCGCCCGGCTGAAGCGCAAGAAGCTGGCGCTCAAGGACGAGATCGTGAAGCTGGAAGACCGCATCCTGCCGGACATCATCGCCTGATCGCAGTCTTGGGGCTTGGTTCCAGATTGCGACAATCTGCCGCATCGCATGGCCCCAAACTCGCCTAGGCCATCACGCATAAGGCGGCCCTCCCACGGAACGCCGTGCGCTGTCTGGCGCCGCTTCCTTCATTCCAGAGCGTAGAGACGCTGGAGAGGCCGCCGAATGCGACGCCTGCTGTCCAACGCGCCGATGGCGCGGTGCAAGACCCTGTTGATCCACTCCGGCCAGACGGCCGCCTTCGCCGCCGTGGCCGTTTTCGCCGCCGCCGCCGCGCCAAATGCTGCGCGCGAAGCCACCTTGCCGCCGCCGACACAGATCGCCGCGCCGGTCTCGCCGCCCCTGAAGGCCGAGGTCGAGAAGGCGGGGCCGATCACGCGCCAGATCGCCTTCACCGCCCCGGTGCGCGGCTATGCGATCAACTCGCCGTTCGGCCTGCGCAAACTGGCCATTGAAGCCAAGGCGCGCGCGCACAAGGGCGTCGACATCGCCGCGCCGAAAGGCACGACCGTCTTCACCGCCGCCGAGGGCGAAGTCGTCCGCACGGGGTACGACCCCGAGGGCTATGGCAACTTCATCGAGGTGCGCCACCCCAACGGCATGAGCACGCTGTACGGCCACCTCAGCCGGATCGATGTGGCGAACGGCGATGCGGTCGCGCCCGGTCAGCGCATCGGTCTGGTCGGCTCCACCGGCTATTCCACCGGCCCGCACCTGCATTTCGAGGTCCGTCGCGGCGGCGCGCAGGTCAATCCGACCAGGGTGGTCGATCGCCATTTCCAAGTGACGGTGAAGGCCAAGGTCTGACGGCTTGGACGCGTCCGATTGTTGCTGGCTTCCGGCTCGCTTCCCTTGCTAGGCTGATCGTCTGAGTACGGGGGTGCTAGATGGCGGCGTTGACGCTGGATGGGGTGAACAAGCGATACGGCGATTTTCACGCCGTGCGCGATCTGAGTTTTCAGGTCGAGAAGGGGTCGATCTGCGGCTTTCTGGGACCGAACGGGGCGGGCAAGACCTCGACCCTGCGGATGATCCTGGGGTTGCAACCGGCGACGTCGGGGCGGATCGAGATCCTGGGCGCCGACGACGGGCGCAAGGTGCGCGACCGGATCGGTTTCCTGCCCGAGGAACGCGGTCTCTATAAGAAGATGACGCCGGTTGAGGCCATCGCCTTCTTCGGCGCGCTGAAAGGCCTGCCGGTCGCCGAGGGCCGCAAGCGCGCCAAGACCCTGCTGGAGCAGCAGGGGCTGGGCGAGGCGCAGAAAAAGAAGATGAAGGAGCTGTCCAAGGGGATGGCGCAGAAGGTGCAGTTGATCGCCTCGGTCGTGCACCAGCCTGAGTTCGTCATCCTGGACGAGCCCTTCTCCGGTCTGGACCCGATGAACCAGCAGGGTCTGGAGGCGATGATTCGCGGGCTGGCCGCGAACGGCGCCACGGTGCTGTTCTCTACCCACGTGATGCAGCATGCCGAGCGGCTGTGCGACAAGGTGGTGCTGCTGGCGCGCGGCAAGAAGGCGTTCGAGGGGACGGTGGATCAGGCCAAGGCCACTTCGCCACGCTTCCTGGATCTGGACGGCGCGATCAGCGCGGACGCCGCCGCCGCCCTGCCCGGCGTCGCGGGCGTCGAGACCCTGTCCGACGTGGATGGCGTGCGTCGCCTGAAGATCGCCCTGACGCCCGGCGCTGGGGGCCAGGACACCTTGAAGACGGCCTTCCTGAACGGCCTGGACGTGCGCGGCTTCGCGCTGAAGGAGCCGACGCTGCACGACGCGTTCATCGGCCTGACCGGGGACCATCCCGACCAACCCGTCGCATCCGTGGAGGCCGTCCGATGAACCGCACCCTGCTGATCGCGCGACGCGAATATGTCGCCTACGCCAAGACCGTCGGCTTCTGGCTGTCGCTGTTGGCTTTTCCGCTATTCGCCGTGCTGGGCGGCGGCATTCCGGCGCTGATCAAGGCCTCCGAGCCGATCAAGTCGGTGGCGGTGATCGAGGAAGGCCCCAATGCGACGGGTCTGGCCGCCGCCGTTCGCGCCTCTCTGCAAGCGGATGTGGATCGTCAGAACGAGCGCCTGCGCGAAGCCGCCGAAAAGGGACAGGCGGGCGCCGGGCGCGCCGTCGCCTCCATCACCGGCCCCAAGATCCGTCTGGTCGACGCGCCGCCCGCCATCGCCGAAGCCGTCGGACCGGCCCGTGACGAGGCGATCCGCAAGGCGCTGGACAAGCAGACCCCAAAGGCCAAGCGCCTCGACGCCGTGGTCTTCCTCAGCCGCATGGATGGAAAGCCCGCCGCCCAGGTCTGGACCGCGCGCGCCACCGACAACGACGTCTCAGGCTTCGTCCGCAACGCCCTGCGCGATGCGCGACGCACGGAGCTTTTGACCGCCGCCGGGGTCGCCCCGGCCGTGGCGCAGGAGGTTCAGACCTTCCGGCCCGAGGTGAAGTCCTTCTCGCCCAGCGCGGCCAGCGGTGGCGAGGTGTCGATGCGTGACCGAATCCCGTCCTTCATCGGCCTGGGCGTCGGCTTCCTCCTGTGGTCGCTGGTCATCACAGGGGCCTCCATCCTGCTGAACAGCGTGATGGAGGAGAAGTCGAACAAGATCCTGGAGGTGCTGCTGTCCTCAGCCTCGGCGACCGAAATCCTAACGGGCAAGGTGCTGGGCGTGGCGCTGCTGACCCTGACGGTCATGGGGGTCTGGGGCGGGATCGGGGCCTTTACTCTGATTTCGGCCTCGCCCGAGACGGCGGCGACGGTCGGACAGGTGCTGCTGCACGGCGGCCTGATCTTCTATTTCATCGCCTATATGGTCGGCGGCTACCTGATGTATGCGGTGCTGTTCGCAGCCATCGGCGCCTTCTGCGAGACGCCGCGCGACGCCCAGACCCTGATGGGGCCGATCATGATGATCCTGGTCGTGCCGATCCTGGTGATGCAGATGGCTTTGACCAGCCCGGATGCGCCGGTGGTGAAGGTTCTGTCCTGGATCCCCTTCTTCACCCCCTTCCTGATGAGCGCCCGCGCGCCCAGCGATCCGCCGCTGGTGGAGGTGATTCTGACGCTGATCGGCATGTTCGCAACCGCCGCCTTCATGGTGTGGATCGCCGGGCGGGCCTTCCGCGCTGGCGCGCTGTCGGACGTAAAGCTCAGCTGGAAGAGCTTCGGCCGGGCGATTACCGGACGGGCGTAGGCGACACGATTGTCTCCTCCCTGTCGCGTCGCGATGGGGAGGTGGCGCGGCGCTTCTTCTGTGGGACTTCAAGAGTGCTCCACAACACTCCGCCGAAACGAAACGCAAAGAAAAAGGCCGCTTCCCGAAGGAAGCGGCCTTAAATCTTTCGGCTTTCGCCGGGGTCTTAACGACCGCCGGGAACGCGCGGCTTCGGCGCGGGCAGCAGGCCCTCGCGCTGCATGCGCTTGCGCGCCAGCTTGCGGGCGCGACGGATGGCTTCGGCCTTTTGACGGGCGCGCTTTTCCGAGGGCTTCTCGAAGTGCACGTGGCGCTTCATTTCACGGAAGCTGCCCTCGCGCTGCATCTTCTTCTTCAGGGCTTTCAGCGCTTGGTCGACGTTGTTGTCGCGAACGAAAATCTGAACCAGGTTAAACTCTCCTTTGGCCGCCCGCCGCGTCCTGTGAGGGAGACGGGCGAACAAAATAAAATCGTCTTCCGACAGCCGGGCTCTCGGATGAAGGCGCGCTGATACACGAGCCGCCCCCTTCTGTCCAGATCGTCGCGACCATTCTTCAAGGCTCGAAACGCCATGACGACCGGCGTATGATCGCCCTCATGACCGAGACGACAGACTGGGCCGACCGGACCGAACAGACCGTGCTGGGCGCCGCCATCGCCCGCGCGCCCGCCCTGGGTTGGAACGCGCGTCTGGTGCGCGAAGCCTGCGAGGCGTGCGGCCTGTCACAGGGCGACGAGGAACTGCTGCTGCCCAACGGCGCGCGCGATCTGGCGGCCCTGCTGTCGCGCCGCCATGATGCGCGAGCGTTGGCGGCTCTGGGTGAGATCGACGCCAAGTCGCTGAAGATTCGCGAGCGAATCGCCCGCGCCGTGTCCGAGCGGATGGAGGCCGGCGCCGTCGATCTGGAGGCCACACGTCGCTGCGCCGCCTTCCTGGCCCTGCCCGTCAACGCCGACCTGGGGCTGAAACTGGCCTGGGAGAGCGCCGATCATTTGTGGCGCTGGGCCGGGGACGAGGCGACCGACTGGAATCACTATTCGAAGCGGACGATCTTGTCGGGCATCCTGATTCCCGCCCTGACCATGCGCTGGTTCGACGGCCGCGAAGCGGCCGAGGCTTTCGTCGCCCGCAGGATCGAAAACGTCATGGCCTTCGAGAAGTGGAAGGCGGGCAAGGACTTCGACGCGCCGTTCCGAAAGGTTAGCGATGCGCTGAGCCGCATGCGGTATGGGGCGAGGGCTTAGTTCTCTTCTTTCGTCATCCTCCGGCAAGCCGCCTTCGGCGCAGACCGGGGGACCCAGCGGCGCCGAAGGCGATGCGTCCGCCGCCCAGGTGTTTAGGCCGGAACGCCGCGACAGGTTCGCGCTCGCGCGCGCCGCTGGGTCCCCCGATCTCGCTCCGCTCGTCGGAGGATGACGAAAGTGAGTGCGCTAGACCGCCCCCAAAACCCGGTTCACATGGGCCATCTTGCGGCCGGGGCGGGCCTCGGCCTTGCCGTAGAGGTGAAGGCGTTCGTCGGACTTGGCCGAGAGCTTGCACCACTCCTCGACTTCGTCGCCCAGCAAGTTGGTCATTTCGATGCGGGCGTGGGCCGTCGTGGGGCCGAGCGGCCAGCCGGCGACGGCGCGGATATGCTGTTCGAACTGGTCGCAGACACAGCCGTCCTGGGTCCAGTGGCCGGTGTTGTGAACGCGCGGGGCGATCTCGTTGACCAGAAGCACGTCGTCGTTGAGGTCGAACAGTTCGACGCCCAGAACGCCGACGTAGTCCAGCCCGTCCAGGATCGCCTCGGCGATGGCGCGGGCGCGAACTTGGGTTTTCTCGTCCACGGCGGCGGGGGCCAGGGAGGTGCGCAGGACGCCGCCTTCGTGCCGGTTCTCGCCCAGCGGATAGACCGCCATATGGCCGTCCCAGTCGCGGGCGGCGATGACCGACAGTTCGCGCACGAAGGTCGCCTTGGCCTCCAGGATGGCCGGACGACCGCCCAGGCTTTCCAGGGCGGCGGGCGCGTCCTCGATGGCGTGGATCCAGACCTGGCCCTTGCCGTCATAGCCTTCGCGACGGGTCTTCAGGAGGGCGGGCAGGCCCAGTTCGGTCAGGCCGACGACCAGATCGTCCAGTGTGTCGATGACGGCGAAGGCGACCGTCGGGGCGCCGACGGCATTCAGGAAGGTCTTTTCGTCCACCCGGTCCTGCGACACGCGAAGCGCGGTCGGTCCCGGCGCGACGAGGGCGCCGGCTTCGGCCAGACGCTCGATGGATTCGGCCGGCACATTCTCGAACTCGAAGGTGACGACATCGGCGGCGCGGCCCAGCGCCGACAACGCCTTGGGGTCGTCATAGGCGGCGACGATCTGGCGCGCCGAAACGCGTCCGGCCGGGCTGTCAGCCTCGGGGTCCAGGATCACGACGTCGAAGCCCAGGCGCGAGGCGGCCTGGCTCAGCATCCGGCCCAGTTGGCCTCCGCCGATGATGCCGAGGGTCGAACCGGGGGGAAGCGGAAGATCAGGCACTCAGTCCTCGACGGTTTCTGCGACGGATTCGGTCTGGGCAGCGCGGAAGGCGGCCAGGCGTCCGGCCAACTCTTCGTCCGACAGGGCCAGGATCTGGGCGGCCAGGATGCCGGCGTTGGCGGCGCCTGCCTCGCCGATGGCCAGGGTGGCGACCGGAACGCCGGCCGGCATCTGCACGATCGACAGCAGGCTATCCATGCCCTTCAGCGCCTTGGACTGGACCGGCACGCCCAGCACCGGCAGTTCGGTCATGGAAGCGGCCATGCCCGGTAAGTGGGCGGCGCCCCCTGCCCCGGCGATGATGACCTTGTATCCGGCGGCCTTGGCGCCCGTGGCGAACTCGACCAGGCGTTGGGGCGTGCGGTGGGCGCTGACGACCTTGGCGTCCCAGGCGACGCCCAGTTGATCCAGGCGATCGGCGGCCAGCTTCATGGTGGGCCAGTCGGACCGGCTGCCCATGATGATCGCCACCGGGGTTTCGGAAGTCGCCATGTCTGCAAGGCCCCTTGCGGAAAGGCGCCGGTTACAGCACGCGGGTGACGCCCGCAACCGCAACACCGTGATTTCAGCCGCGCCGGCCCGTAATGTCGGCCTTCAATGTCGGCGGATCACGCTCTACCATCGTTCGACCGCGCGACGCAGACTGAGTCGCGCCTTCGGAGCCATCCCTGCGCCGTGACCGACGTGGCCGAACACGACCTGACCGCCGAGATCGAGCGCCTGCGCGTCGAGCTGGAAGCGTGGAAGACGCGCGCCGCGGCCGCCGAGGCCGCCGCCGACCACGATGTGCTGACGCCCGCCCTGAACCGGCGCGGCTTCATCACGGCCATGCAGCGGACGATGGCCTACTGCCAGCGGCACGGCGTGCCGGCGGTGCTGCTGTATCTGGACATGGACGGCTTCAAGAGCGTCAACGACAGCCTGGGCCATGCGGCCGGTGATGCGGCCCTGGTCGCGGTGGCCGAGCTGTTCCTGGCCAATCTGCGCGAGTCGGACGCAGTCGGCCGACTGGGCGGAGACGAGTTCGCCCTGCTGATGTTGCACGCAGGCTATGAAGAAGGCCGGGCCAAGGCGCGTCAGCTGGCCGAGGCGCTGAAGACCGAAGGCTTCGTCTGGGACGGCCAGAAGACCGAACTGGGCGGCTCGTTCGGGGTGCGCGCCTGGGACGGCCATACCGACGCCGAGATCTGGCTGACCGAGGCCGACGCCGCCATGTGGGTGAGGAAGAAGGGGCGCTGAGGCCCCTTCCCGCCCCTGCCGCTTAAAGAGGCAGTTTCAGCTGAATGCCGCCCATGTGGCTGTCGGCGTGGTCGCCGAAGCGGCCGCGATAGCCGACCGTCACCTTGACCGGGCCAAGCGACCCCTCGACGCCGGCCGATGCCAGCAACTGGCCGCCGAACGGATCGTCGATCTCGCGCGACAGCACCTGGGCCGGGTTGTTGTAGAGACCGACGCGCACCGGATCGGAGCTGTCGTCCAGAGCGTCGCGGTAGCCGCCTTCGGCGAACAGGCCGAACCCGCCCATTTCCGCCTCGGCGCGCAGGGCGACCTCTCCGGTCAGGGCCTTCACGGTGCGATCACCGTACTGATACTGGGCGCCGACGCCCTGTTCGTAATAGCCGTCCACATCGCTGGACACGTAGGAGAGGGCCGCGCGGGGCGACAGGGCGACGCCGCCCATGTCGAACCACATGCCGCCCTGCAGATGGGCGCCGCTGCTGAGCGCGCGGGTTTCGGCGGTGTGGACGATCGGCGCCAGGCTGGTGGTGCGTTCGATGTCGTCGATGTTGTCGCGCGCCACGCCGACGGCGGCGTTGACGAAGACATCGCCCGAGCGCCAGCCGCCATAGACGTCCAGGCCGAAGCTTTCGACGTTGAACTGCAGCGCCTGGCTTTCGACGTCGGTGTTGCGCGCCGTGCCGGCCAGACCGAAGCGCCAGTTGGCCGAGGGACCGGCCTCAAGCGCGATACGGGCGCCCCAGCCGTCGCTGGACGAGCTGGTGACCGAGCCGCGCGCGTCGGTGTCGACGCTGTCGATCAGGGCCGAGGTGGTGACGGACACGCCGGCCTCCCACGGCTGGCGACCCGACAGGGCCTCGCCGGCGGCGTCCAGGGCGTCCTCGCGGTGACGATAGGCCGTCTCCCCCTGCAGGGTCGATTGGGCGCCGATGTCGCCGTAGTAGAGGTAGTCGGTCGCCAGCTGGGCGATGATCCGGTGGCCCGCTGCGGTCGGGTGGACATCGTCAAAGTAGAAATAGCTGTCTGGGTTCGCGCAAACCGTAACCCCGTTGAAGCACTTGTCAGTGATATTGGTGATGCCGAACAGCCCTGGATTGGCGGCCAGCGTGTCGCTGACTTTGAACAAATCCATCATGATGATGTTGCTGCCTGGGCGGGCGGCGGCGGTGGCGGTCAGATTGGCCTGTAGCGCCGTGTTGAAGGTGGTCACCGCATAGTCGGCCAGCGGCGCCGCCATCTGGCCGCGGAAGAGAGGCGTCAGGCTGAGCTTGGGCAGGTTGGTGACCAGGATGGTCCCGGCGCCGGCGCCCGCCACGTTGCTGACCAGCGTGTTGACATTAGTGGCAGCTGTAGTGGCGACTGGGGTAATGGCGGCGACGGGATTGGTGGTGAGGCCGGCGGCGGGCAGGCCTTGGAAGATGTCGTTGGCGCCGCCCAAGACGCTGACCAAATCGGTTGAGCTGAAGCGGCCGCCCGCGGCGGTGTAGCGCGACAGCTGGTTCAGCATGCCGAACGGCACGCCGGCCGAAGCGTCGGTGCGCGAACCGCCAAAGGCGTAGTTGATGCTGCCCGTGACCGAGCCGTTGAAGTTGGCGGCGTTGAAGCCGAGCAGTTCAACGAAGGTCGGACCGTTCGAGAAGCGGCGCGCATAGGGCGGCGACGGCGGCTGGGTCCCGCCCGAGATCAGATAGAGGTTGCCGTTGTCGCTGAGGCTGTCGCCGAAGACGACAAGACGGTTGTAGGTCTGGGCCGAGGCCGAGCCGGCAAAGGCGCAGGCGGCGAGCGCCAAGGCAGCGACGGCGCCGCCGGTGATGAAGCGTGACATGAAAATCCTCCCGCAGCCGTCGTTGCGCGGCCGTTCGACGTGAGGATGCGCCAGTTCGCGCAGAGCGCAAGATGCCGCGAGGTCAGCTTTGAGAAGATATTTGCGAGCGACGTATCACTGCAACGTGCGGAACTTCAGCGTGCCCGGCACCGTCTTGAGTTCACGCAGCGCCTCCGGATCGTAGTCCCGATCCACATCGGTGATGACATAGCCCGTGCGCTCGTTCGTTTTCAGATGCTGGCCCAGGATGTTCAGGCCCGCCGACGCCAGGGCGCGGTTCAGTTCGGCCAGCACGCCCGGCTGGTTCCGGTGGATGTGCAGGATGCGGTGCGCGCCCGAAACCTCTGAGAGTTGGACGTTGGGCAGGTTGACGCTGAAGGTCGTGTCGCCCCGGTTCAGATAGCCCAGCAGACGTTCGGCCGCGAACTCGGCGATGGCCTCCTGCGCCTCTTCGGTCGAGCCGCCGATGTGCGGCGTCAGGATCATGTTGGGCAGGCCCTGAAGCGGGCTCTCGAAGGGGTCGGCGTTGGTGCGCGGTTCTTCGGGAAAGACATCGACGGCGGCGCCGGCGACCCGCCCCGAGCCGATCGCCTGGGACAGGGCGCCGACATCGACCACATGGCCGCGCGCCAGGTTTAGAAACAGCGCGCCTTCCTTCATCCGGCCGAACTGGGCCGCACCGAAGATGTCAGCGTTCTCCTTGCGGCCATCGACATGCAGGGTGACCACGTCGCTTTCGGCGAGAAGCGCGTCCAGCGAGCGCATGCGGCGCGCATTGCCCAGGGCCAGGCGCTCGGACAGGTCGTAGAACAGGACCCGCATGCCCAGGTTTTCAGCCAATACCGACAACTGGCTGCCGATCGCGCCGTAGCCGACAATGCCCAAGGTCTTGCCACGCAGCTCCTTGGAGCCGGTGGCGGACTTGTTCCACTTGCCGACGTGCATGGCCGCCGACTTGTCCGCCACGTCGCGCATCAGGACGATCATCAGGCCGATGGCCAGCTCGACCACCGAGCGGGTGTTCGAATAGGGGGCGTTGAACACCGCCACGCCGTGATCCGAGGCCGCGTCCAGATCGATCTGGTTGGTGCCGATGCAGAAGGCCGCGACGGCCATCAGCCGATCAGCCTGTTCCAGAACGCGGCGGCTGACCGTGGTCTTGGAGCGGATGCCCAGGACATGGACGCCCTTGATGGCCGCGATCAGATCGTCCTCGTCCAGCGCGCCCTTCTGGGTCTCGACCGAATAGCCCGCCTCCTCCAATCTCTCGACGGCGGCGGGGTGGATGTTTTCCAGGAGCAGCATCTTCATGCGGCTGCGCGGGAAGGACCAGCGGCCGACCAAGCCTTCGGCATGGAGCACCTCGTCGAGAGACGCGGCCTCGGCGTCGGCGACCTGGAGCACAGGCGCGCGGCGCACGACCTCGGTGAAGGCGTAGAAGGCGTCGGCGGCGCCCGCGATCTTGACCTCGGCGTCGTTCCAGCCGTCGCCCACCATGACGACGCGGCCCGACAGGTTCAGGCCGTGAATGGCGGTCGGCTTGCCGTTGGCGTGCGACAGCGGGTTGGCGTCGTCCACGCCGACCACGCGGTCGTCCGCGTCATAGATCAGGTCGTTGCACAGCACGCGATCGGGAGAGACGCCCAGCTCTTCGGCGACGGGCGCGATCACCTCTCGGAAGCCGCCGGAGAGGATAACGACCTTGCCCTTATTCTGCTGGAAGAAATTCAGGTTGCGCCTCACCGACGCCGTCAGATGGTCCGGCGCGCTCTGGGCCAGTGCGGCGACATGGGCGCGGGTCAGCGGTAGCAGCGCCACACGACGGCGTAGAGCCTCGCCGAACTCGACCTCTCCGGCCATGGCCTGATCCGTCAGGGCGGCGATCTGGGCGCGCGTATCGGCTGCGCCGGGCGCATCCGCCAAGGCGATGTCGGCCAAGGCCTCAAGGGTCTCGAAATCAACCAGGGTCGAATCGAAGTCGAAAATCAGTGTGGGGCGCGCGCTCATGGGCGGCGTCTTAGCGGCCTTCGCGCCTGCGGCAAAGCCGAGCGGTGCTGCTCACTGTGGGCAGATGCGCTAAAAGTTTGCCGCCCGCCACGATTTTCACCGGGCGGGCGGCACGAAAATGTCAGAAGCGCGCGATGCGACGCACGTGGCTGTCGGGACGTCGGCTTTCGAGAACCGCTGCGCCGACGGCCGCCGCGATGGTCGCCACCGCCAGCAGCGCGCCGCCTTCGCGGGCGTGGTCGCGCGCATACTGACCGGCGTCGTCAGCATAGCGGCGCGCCGTCTTGCCATGCTTCTTCAACGCCTTCTTGCCGTCCTTGCGGGCCGAACGAAACCAGTCGTCGGCACGGTCGCGGAAATCGTAGGCGCTGTCTGCGGCGCGGTGGCGGGCGTCGCGCGAAAGCGCGCCAGCGCGTTCGCCGACATCCTCGGCCCGGTGGCGGAAGGCGTCGACGGCGTCGTGGAAACGGTCGCGCAGTTCGGACGTATCGACCCAGCCGCGCGGGTCGATGCGCGACTTGATGCGCTGGTAACGGGTGGGGCCGCTGCGTTGCGTCAGATAGACGACGGCGACAGCGCCGAGCGCGACCGCGAGGAGGCTGCCGGCGGTGATGCCGGGGTGTTTGCGAATCTCTTCGATCGGATCGATGTCGCGGATCATCGGCGGAACCTCTTCAGTTATTGGCGTCATGAACGGAGCGACGGCTCCGCTTGAGCCAAAAGAGCGATCCGCGCCGAAATCGGTTCCGTCGCCCTCCCCCAGACCGGGCGGATTAGCCCCCTTATCAAGCCGCCCGCGGGCGCCTACATAGCCGCGATCCCGAAATGACGCCCCAAAGGACCTCGCCGTGACCGATCACGCGTCCAACATTCCCGTTTCCGACGATCTGGCCGCCGCCTTCCAGATCGAAGGCTGGCCCGTGCGCGGTCGCCTGGTTCGCCTGGGCGCGACCATCGACAAGATCCTGGCCGCCCACGCCTATCCCGAGCCGGTCGCCGCCCTGTTGGGCGAGGCCTGCGCTTTGGCCGCCCTGATCGGCTCCAGCCTGAAGTTCGAGGGTCGCCTGCTGGTCCAGGCCCAGGGCGACGGCCCCGTGCGCTACGTCGTCGCCGATTACGGCACCGACGGATCGCTGCGCGGCTATTGCCGCTATGACGAGGCTGAGGTCGCCGAGGCGTCGCAGGGCTTCGCCCGTCCCGGCGCCCGCTCGCTGCTGGGCCAGGGCGTCTTCATCATGACGCTGGATCGCGGCCCGGACTTCGAGCGCACTCAAGGCATCACGCCGATCGAGGGCGAAAGCCTGTCGCTGGCGGCCGAACACTATTTCCAGCAGTCAGAACAGGTGCCGACCAAGGTGCGTCTGGCCGTCGGCCAAGTTCAGACCGAGGCCGGATCGCAATGGCGCGCCGGCGGCGCGATGATCCAGATCATCGCCGGAGACGAGGCGCGCGGCTCGACCGAAGAGGTTTGGGACCGCACGCGAGCCCTGTTCGGCACGCTGGGCGATGACGAACTGGTCGATCCGACGATCTCGCCCGAGACGCTGCTGTTCCGCCTGTTCCACGAGGACGGCGTGCGGCTGGAGGGCGCGCGAGAACTGACGGCCGTCTGCCGTTGCTCACGCGAACGGATCACCTCGGTCCTGGCCTCATTCGATCCCGCCGAGCGCGCCGAGATGCTGGAGGACGACGGCAAGATCCGCGTCACCTGCGAATACTGCGCCACGGTCTATGCACTAGACCCCGACGAAGTGGTCGCAGAGCAAATCTGAACGAGAAAGGGCGGCTCCGAGAGCCGCCCTTTTTTTGATTTCAGCCTTCCAAATCCAGCGAATAGCCCGCCGAACGGACTGTGCGGATGGGGTTGGCGCTTTCGTCGGCGATGGCCAGGGCCTTGCGCAGGCGCCCGACGTGGACGTCCACCGTGCGGGCCTCGACATAGACGTCCGAGCCCCAGACCGCGTCCAGCAGCTGCTCGCGGCTGAACACCCGGCCCGGGTGCTGCATGAAGTGGTCCAGCAGGCGGAACTCGGTGGGGCCCAAATGGACCTCCTTGCCGTTGCGCTTCACCCGGTGCGAGACGCGATCCACGACGATGTCGCCGTGGTTCAAACGGTCGTCGGCCAGACCCGGACGGATGCGGCGCAGGACGGCGCGGATGCGCGCGATCAGCTCTACCATCGAAAAGGGCTTGGTCAGATAGTCGTCGGCGCCGGTGTCCAGACCGCGGACCCGGTCACTCTCCTCGCCGCGCGCCGTCAGCATGATGATCGGCAGGTTGCGGGTCTCGGCCTTGCCGCGAATCCGACGGCAGACCTCGATGCCCGACAGCTTGGGCAGCATCCAGTCAAGCAGCACCAGATCGGGCAGACGCTCGTCGATCTGGAGCATGCCCTCCTCGCCGTCGGCGGCGACGGCGACGTCGTAGCCTTCCTTTTCGAGATTGTACTGAAGAAGGGTCGCCAGCGCGTCCTCGTCTTCCATCACAAGGATATAGGGCTGCACGTCGGGTCTCCGGTTTCGGGTCAGTGCGTCGAAAGGTTCGGCGTCGGATCGGAATCCTCAGCCGTAGGCTGCGCGCGCGGGCGTTCGCCCACGATGTCCTCGCCCGTGATCTCGTAGTGGACGGTTTCGGCGATGTTGGTCGCGTGATCGCCGATCCGCTCCAGGTTCTTGGCCATGAACAGCAGATGGGTGCAGGCGCCGATCGTGCGCGGATCGCCCATCATGTAGGTCAGCAGTTCGCGGAACAGGGCGTTGTAGTGCTCATCGACCTCGTCGTCGGTCTGCCAGACGGCGACGGCGCGATCGAGTTCCGAGGCCGTATAGGCGTCCAGCACATCACGCAGGCGGGTCGAGACCAGCCGACCCATCCGCTCGATCGAACGGGTCAGGGGCTGCATCGGCTGGGCTTCGGCCAGGATCAGCGCGCGCTTGGCGATGTTTTTGGCCAGGTCGCCGGTGCGCTCCAGATCGGTGGCGATCTTCATGGCGCCCAGGGTGCGGCGCAGGTCGCTGGCGACCGGCTGGCGCAGGGCGATCAGACGGATCGCCTTCTTCTCGATATCCCGGTGAAGGGCGTCCAGTTTCAGATCGCGTTCCACCACGGCGCGGGCCAGGGCGATGTCGCGCCGGGCGACGGAGTCGATGGCGTCCGCAACCTGGGCCTCGGCGAGACCGCCCATGCGGGCGATCTCGGCCGTGATCTGGTTCAGTTCGTCGCCATAGGCTTTGACGGTGTGCTGGTTCATCGGATTAGCCGAAGCGTCCCGTGATGTAGTCGAGCGTGCGCCGTTCGCGCGGATTCTGGAAGATGTCTTCCGTGTCCCCGGTCTCGACCAGACGGCCCATGTGGAAGAAGGCGGTGCGTTGCGACACGCGCGCGGCCTGGGCCATCGAGTGGGTGACGATGACGATGCAGAACCGCTCGCGCAGTTCGTCGATCAGCTCCTCGATCCGCGCCGTGGCGATGGGATCCAGCGCCGAACAGGGCTCGTCCATCAGGATGACTTCGGGGTTCACGGCGATGGCGCGGGCGATGACCAGACGCTGCTGCTGACCGCCCGACAGACCCATGGCCGACGATTGCAGGCGGTCGGCGACCTCGTCCCACAGGCCCGCGCGCTTCAGCGCCTTTTCCACGACCTCGTCCATCTCGGCCTTGGACGACACCAGGCCGTGGATCTTGGGCCCGTAGGCGACGTTTTCGTAGATCGATTTCGGGAAGGGGTTCGGACGCTGGAACACCATGCCGACGCGAGCGCGCAGCAGCACCGGGTCGATGGAGCGGTCGTTGATGTCCTCGCCGTCCATGGCGATGCGGCCCGTGACCTTGGCCCCGGCGATGGTGTCGTTCATGCGGTTCATGGTCCGCAGGAAGGTGGACTTGCCGCAGCCCGACGGACCGATCAGGGCCGTGACGGTCTTGTCCGGGATGTCCAGCGAAACGTCGTAGAGCGCCTGTTTGCCCTCATAGAAGACCGAGACGTCGCGCGCGGCGATCTTGATCGGACCGACGGGCGGGCTGTCCACCACGGCGGGGCCCGACCGTGGCGTGGCGTCCTCGACACGCGGTTCGGCGGCTGCGCCCTTGGACGGGGCGATCTCGGGCAGGACCTGACCGCCCATGCGCGGCGCTTCGGTCGGATCGACCGAGCCGGCGCCGGTCTGGTCCTCGGCGGAGCGGAAAATACGGAATTTCATTCTCTTACCACCGACGCTCGAAGCGCCGCCTCAGGATGATGGCCGCCGCGTTCATGATGATCATGAAGACCAGCAGGACGATGATCGCCGCAGCGGTGCGTTCGTGGAAGGCCCGCTCCGAGGCGTTCTCCCAGATGTAGATCAGCGAGGGCAGCGCCCCGACCGGCTGGTCGATGGCGTGCGGCACGCCCGGCACGAAGCTGACCATGCCGATCAGCAGCAGCGGCGCGGTCTCGCCCAAGGCGTGAGCCATAGAGATGATGGCGCCGGTCATGACGCCAGGCATGGCCAGCGGCAGGACGTGGCTGAACACCGTTTGGGTCTTGGATGCGCCCATGGCCAGGGCGGCCTCGCGGATCGACGGGGGCACGGCTTTCAGCGCCGAACGGGTGGCGATGACCAGGGTCGGCAGGGCCATAAGCGCCAGGACCAGACCGCCGACGATCGGACTGGCGCGCGGCAGATGCATCCAGTTGATGAACAGGGCCAGACCCAAGAGGCCGTAGACGATCGACGGCACGGCCGCGAGGTTATTGATGTTGACCTCGATGATGTCGGTCAGCTTGTTCTTGGGCGCGAACTCTTCCAGCCAGATGGCCGCGCCGACGCCCAGCGGAATGGCGATCAGGGCCGTGACCATCAGCATCAGGGCCGAACCGACCACGGCGCCCAGGACGCCGGCAAGCTCGGGCTGGGTCGAATCGCCGTTGGTGAACAGCGCGGTGTTGAAGTGCGAGCCGATCACGCCCTCGGTCTGCATCCGGTCCAACCAGGCGATCTGCTGATCGGTCAGGCGGCGTTGATCCTCAGGCGTCTCCCTGGAGATTTCGTCCTTCAGATACAGATCGGCGTCGTCGGACAGCGGCACGGCCAGTGGCACGGTCTCGCCGATGAGCTCGCTTCGCTTGGCGACCAGATCAGCGGCGACAAACTTCAGCTCCGACGAGAACAGCCGCTTCATCAGCGCGGCCTTCGTCCCGGCCGCGTCGTCCTGAATACCCATGCGGGCCAGCTGCTGCTCGGCGGCCAGTTGCTCGAAATTGGAGCCCTGCGGGTAGGCGCGGTCCACACGCGCCGGGTCCATGAAGACCGGCACGGTGACGGTGTGGGTGTAGAAGGCGGTGTGGCCCTGCTCGACGATGCGGACCAGCAGCACGGCCAGGAACAGCACGGCGGCGGCGATGGCCAGCCGGCCATACCATTTGAAGCGCGTTTCCTTGGCGTGACGACGCTTCAGACCTGCACGCAGGCGGTCGAGACGTCCCTTGGCGGCCGCGCCGTCGATCTGATCGGGGGTCGCGTCAGTCATATTGTTCCCGATAGGTCTGCACGATCCGGTGGGCGATGATGTTCAGCATCAGGGTCACAAGGAACAGGGTCAGGCCCAGGCCGAAGGCGGACAGGGTCTTTGCGCTGTTGAACTCCTGGTCGCCGGTCAACAGGGTCACGATCTGAACGGTGACGGTGGTGACGGTGTCCAGCGGGTTGAAGGTCAGGTTGGCGGCCAAGCCCGCGGCCATGGTCACGATCATGGTCTCGCCAATGGCGCGCGACACCGCCAGCAGCAGGGCGCCGGCGATGCCCGGCAGCGCGGCGGGCAGAAGAACCCGCTTCACCGTCTCGGACTTGGTCGCGCCCATGGCGAACGAGCCGTCACGCAGCGACTGAGGCACGGCGTTCAGAATGTCGTCGGACAGGGACGACACGAACGGGATCAGCATGATGCCCATCACCGCGCCCGCCGTCAGGGCCATCTGGTTCTGAACCAGAGCCAGGTATTGGCCGAGCCCGTCCAGCGGTCCGCCGATCAGGAAGAGGCCGATCTCGTTGAAGAAGACCCTCAGCAACGGCCCGACGGTCAGGGCGGCGAAGAAGCCGTAAACGACGGTCGGCACGCCGGCGAGAATCTCCAGGAGCGGCTTGATCACCGCGCGGGTCGTGCGGCCGGCGTATTCCGACAGATAGATAGCCGACAGCAGGCCGATGGGCGCAGCGACGCACATGGCGATGACCATGATCAGCAGGGTGCCGGCGAACAGCGGCACAGCCCCAAAGGCGCCCGAGGACCCGACCTGATCGGCGCGGATAGCGATCTGCGGGCTCCATTGGGTGCCAAACAGGAAGTCGAGAACCGGCACCTTCTGGAAGAAGCGGAAGCTGTCGAAGGCCAGGGAGGCGATGATGCCCAGGGTCGTCAGGACGGCGATGGCCGAGCAGACGAACAGGGCGCCGTAGATCCAGCCCTCGACCCGGTTGCGGGCGCGCGTCGCAGGCTTGATCTGCGTCAGGGCGAACAGGCCGCCCAGGATGGCGGCCAGAATGGCGGCGACGCCGCCGCCCCACGACAGGGTGCGTTCAATGCGAACCATGCGGCGCGCCTCGACGGGCAGTTCTTCGGCCAGCGGACGTTCCCAGATCTGGAGCGCTGCCTCTCCGCGACCCACGCGGTGGGCGTCGGCGAAGAAGGCGTCGCGACGGAACGGCTCCAGCGCCGCGACGGCATCAGGCGTGCCGACGGCGGTCAACTGACGCTGAAGCGGGGCGGCAAAGACCGCGGCCAGGATCAAGACCAGCAGAGCCGGCGCGGCGACCCAGATCAGCGCATAGGCGCCGTGCTGGCCGGGGCGGGAATGGGGTTTTGCGCCGATCGCACGACGACGCGCCAACGCACGCCCGCCCAAGAAGGCGGCCGCACTCAAGGCGACGAGGATCAGCAGATAAATCCAGATCATTCAGAAGTCCGAAGCGCCGTGCGCGAATCGACGAAGGTCCTGAACATCGGGACCAACGCGGCGCGACTACTGCCTGCGAATGGTCAGCGGATTACGACGGGTCGATGACAGTTGGGTGACAGCGACCGTCCGTCGCGCCCTCAGCGTCGCTCGACCGGCTGAGGGAACCATGCGGTGAAGGCCGCCCCCATGCCCGGCGCGCTTTCGACCACCAGACCGCCCTGGTGACGGTTGATGATGTGTTTGACGATGGCCAGACCCAGCCCTGTCCCCTGCCGCTCGCCGCTTTTTTGACCCTCGACCCGATAGAAGCGCTCGGTCAGGCGGGGCAGATGTTCGCGCGCCATGCCGGGCCCATGGTCGCGCACCGTCACGGCGGCATAGGAGATGCCGGCCGTCCGGTCCGGCGTGACCAGCGGCAGTCGTGTGGCGCCGGGCATGCGCGACGCCCAGGCCTCATCGAACGACAAGTCCGAACGGACGGAGATTTCGACCGTGCCGTTGCGTGACGAATATTTGACGGCGTTGTCGAGCAGGTTCTGCACCACCTGCAATATCTCATCGCGATCGCCGCTGATCGACGCCCTCGCCTCGCCCTGATCAAGGGCGACTGCGATCTCCTTTTCGCGCGTCAGAACGCTGATAGCGTCGACCACGTCAGAGGCGGCGCGGTCCAGATCGACGCGACCGGACGGCGGAATATGCTCGTTCAATTCGATCCGGCTCAGCGACAGCAGATCCGCGACCAACCGCCCCATCCGATCCGCCTGGGCCGACATGATGTCCAGGAAGCGGTCGCGCGCGACAACGTCCTCACGCGCATGACCTTTCAGGGTCTCGATGAAGCCGCTGAGCGAGGCCAAGGGCGTGCGCAGTTCGTGGCTGGCGTTGGCCAGGAAGTCCACGCGCATCATCTCGATGCGGCGCGAGTCCGTTTCGTCGCGTAGGATCAGCAGGGCCAGTTCCGACCCGGCCTTCCCTGACGCTTCGAGTGAGAGCGGCCGGGTCCAGGCGCGCCATCGTCGGTCGCGCTGACCGCCCGTCGCATAATCCGTGGTGCGCGCCGTCCCGCCGAACAGGGCCTCGTCCACCGCCTCCAGCACGCCCGGTTCGCGGATCACCTGAACCAGCAAGGCGCCCTGACGCTGGATGCGCAACAGCTCCCGCGCTGCCGCATTCGCCATGACAATGCGTCGCCCGGCGATGTCGTCCGGCTCGCCGCCGCTGACCACCAACACCGGATCATCCAGCGCCTCGAACACCCCGTCGAGAAGATCGCCTGTCACCATGTCGATGACGGGCTCGGTCGCAGCGCCCTGACTGGCCGCCGGCTCAGCCCTGGCCGCCTCGTTCATGTTCAACAGCCAGGCCGAGGCCGCCACGATCACCGCCCCGCCGACCAGCCAGTTCGCAAGTTCGGGATGCAGAATCGCCAGCACCAGCAGGGTCACGATGGCGATGCCGATGCTGGCGCCGACCGTCCACAGCCGCGAGGTGGAGACCGGCGCGACAGGCGATGGCGAGACTTCGTAAGGCATGGGTCCGGGCGACCTCGAACTGAAGAACGATTCCGATCCTTGCACGGATTCTGTGACGGCGTACCGACAGCCTGCGGCGCCCATAAGCTTCGCCGCACAGTTTCTTTAGGATTCTGGTTCATCGTAGCGCCAAGGGAGGCATTGTGGACCGCATTATCCAATGCATCGTGTACGATCATGACTGGCGAACAACGCTGTTCGCGGGGCTGATCTGCATGGTCGGCCTCGGTGTATCGACGCACGTCATGCAACAGATTGGGCGGCGCGATCCCAAGCAACGTAGCCGCAGGGTTCTTCTAGCCGTCATCATCGGGGCCCTGACAATCTGGGTGACCCACTTCGTCGCCATGCAGGGCGTCGTGGCCGGTGTGCCCGTCCGCTACAATCCGCTTCTCACCGTCGCCTCCTTCGCAATCGCACTGGCCATGATTGGCCTGACGATCGGCTCCACCGTAATGGGCAAGGGCCGCATGTGGCGGGTTCTGTCGGCTGTCGTCGCGGTCACGGGGATCGGCGCCATGCATTACCTGAGCATGGCCGCCATTAGGGCTCCCGCTCAAATCAGCTGGGATCCCATCCTTGTTCTCATGTCGATCATCGCGTCGTTGATGATCGGTTGCACGACGGCCTTCTTCTATCGCCGAGGCGGTCTCGTGCGCCTCTTGGCGACGACCGCGGGCCTGTCTGCGACCGTCATCGTTCTTCATTTCATCGGCATGGCGGCCATCACCCTGACGCCTGACCCGTCAATTCCCTTCGATCGAGGTTTGTCCAGCGAGTCGATGCGCGGCTTGCTGGCGGCGATCATGCTGATGGTATGCTGCGCCGCCGCCGTCCTCGTCACCATGGCCTATATCTCTCGGGCCGCAGCGCTGCGTCGGATTCGCGAGGCGGTGGACGCCATGCCGGACGGTCTGGGCTTCTACGACGCTCAGGACCGACTGGTGCTGTGGAATGCGCGCTACGCCGAGGTCAATCCCGAGCTTGAACCGCACTTGACCGTCGGTCTGCCATTCCGGGAAGCCCTGCGGATCGGCATTGACGAAGGGCTTTACCAGGAAGCGAAGGGACGCGAGGAAGACTGGCTGAATGAGCGGATGCAGGCGCGCCGCCAGTTGTCTTCAAACAGCGAACAGCAGATCGCCGGCGGGCGATGGCTGCGGGTTCAGGATCGCCGCACCTCCGAAGGCGGCACAGTCACCGTCTGCAACGACATCACCGATCTGAAGCGGGACGCCCAGGCTCTGGCCGAGGCCCGAGACGCGGCCGAGGCGGCCAATGTCGCCAAGAGCCAGTTCCTGGCCAATATGAGCCATGAGATTCGAACGCCGCTGAACGGCGTGATCGGCCTGTCCCAAGCCCTCGCCAAGACCGATCTGACGGAGGAACAGCGGGAGATGCTGGATTTGATGCAGGCGTCGGGAAAGACGTTGCAGACTCTGCTCAGCGATATTCTGGATCTGGCCCGCGTGGAATCGGGCAAGCTGGAGTTGACCGAAGACGCCTTCGAACTGGCGACGGCCGTGCGCGAGGCGGCGCAACTGTATGCCGAGAATGCGCGTGAGAAGCACCTCGACTTCCACGTCGACATCGATCTGGAAGACGACGTCTGGATTTTGGGCGACGCGGTCCGCCTGAAGCAGATTCTGACCAATCTGATCTCGAATGCGGTGAAGTTCACCAGCAAGGGCTTTGTCGGCCTGGTCGTGCAGAGCGGTGTGGATCGGGACGGATCGCCGGTTCTGCGCTTCACCGTCGAGGACAGCGGCATTGGTTTCGACGAGGCGACGCGCGCGCGTCTGTTCAGCCGATTCGAACAGGCGGATGGCGGGATCACACGCAGGTTCGGCGGGTCTGGCCTGGGTCTGTCCATTTGCCGCCAACTCGCGGAAATGATGGGCGGCGATCTCGACTGCGAGAGTGAGCCCGGCTCGGGGGCGGCTTTTATCCTGACGCTGCCGTTGAAACCGGCCCAAGCCCCTGTGATGAAGGAACAGTCGGGGCGACAACACGCCGTCGCCGCTCAGGAGCGGCCGGTGCGAGTCTTGGTGGCGGACGACCATCCGACCAATCGTCGCGTCATCGAGCTCATTCTCGCCCAGACCGCGGCGCAGATCGTCATCGCGGAAGATGGCGTCCAGGCGCTTGAGGCCTTCCGCAGCGCGGCGTTCGACCTGGTGCTGATGGACATGCAGATGCCGATCATGGACGGCCTGACGGCGACGCAGGAGATTCGCCTGCACGAGACGGCGATGGGCATGGATCGCACGCCGATCGTCATGCTGACGGCCAACGCCATGCCCGAGCATGTCGCCGCCGGACGGGCGGCGGGAGCCGACCACCACCTTGCAAAACCCTTCAACGCCGCCGAACTGCTTAGCATCGTGGCTTCGCCGGCCTCCCTGCTGACGGATTGCGCCAAGGCGGCCTGAGCCGGGTCTCAAAGCGGAACCTTTGACGGTTGCGCCTTGGGCATGATGCGTGTAATAGCCCGCGCTCTTGAATTCGAGGGTTCATCACCCCCGCCGCGAGAGCCCCGGGTTGGCGCGGCGTTTCCGTTGTTGTTGAGGCGAGCCACATGGCCGAGATCATTCTGAACGTGGACGTCCGCGATGGCGTCGGCACCGGCGGCGCTCGCGCTGCGCGTCGCGCCGGTTTCGTGCCGGGCGTCCTTTACGGCGGCGACAAGGCCCCCGTCGCCATTTCAGTGAACGAGAAGGACTTCCGCAAGTCGCTCTACACCGGCAAGCTGCTGGGCCACTTGGTGACCCTGAAGTACGGCGACGAGACCCAGCCGGTCATCGCCAAGGACGTGCAGTTCGACCCCGTTTCGGACCGCCCCCTGCACTTCGACCTGATGCGCGTCGATGAGAAGGCCCCGGTCAAGATCGAAGTGCCGGTGCACTTCCTCAACGCCGACGAAGCGCCCTTCGCTCGCCAGGGCGGTTCGCTGGAAGTCGTCCGCCACGCCGTCGAAATCCTGGTTCGCGCCGACCAGATTCCGGAAGAGCTGGTCGTCGACCTGGCCAAGTCGCAGATGGGCGACACCATCCGCATCTCGGACATCACCCTGCCCAAGGGCGCGGAAGCCACCATCACCGACCGTGATTTTGTGATCGCCACCATCAAGGTGTCCTCGGCTGCCCTGTCGGCCGCCGCCGACGAAGCCGCTGACGCCGAGGCCGCTCCGGCCGAGAAGACCGAAGACTGATCCTTAGTCGCTTCGACAAGATCACGCCCCGCCCGGTTCGCCGTGCGGGGCTTTTCTTTGCCTGACGCAAACGGCAAGAGGACGCCATGATCATCATCGCGGGGCTCGGCAATCCGGGCGGGAAATACGAAAAGAACCGGCACAACATCGGCTTCATGGCCGCCGACGAGATCGCGCGCCGGTGGCGGTTCGGGCCTGAGCGCGCCAAGTTCCAGTCGATCGTCAGCGAGGGTCTGGTCGAGGGGACCAAGGTCCTGCTGATGAAGCCCCAGACCTATATGAACGAAAGCGGCCGGGCCGTCGGAGAGGCGTCGCGCTTCTACAAGATCAAGCCCTCTGAGATCATCGTCTTCCACGACGAGATCGACCTGGCGCCCGGACGATTCCGCATGAAGACTGGCGGCGGCGCGGCGGGACAGAACGGCGTCCGCTCCCTGATCAGCCACTTGGGCGCCGACTTCCGACGCGCGCGCATGGGCATCGGCCATCCGGGCGAAAAGGAACTGGTCATGCCCCACGTCCTGGGCGACTTCCACAAGGCGGAACAGCCCTGGCTGGACGCCATGCTTCAGGCCTGTGCTGACGCCCTGCCTTTCGCGATCGCCGGCGACGACGAACGGTATCAGGGCGAGGTTATGCGCCTGGCCCCCGCGCCCAAGTTCAGCCCGCGCCAGGCCGCGCGCGGCGAGCTTTAGAACAAACCGCCGCCTATCGCGCCGTCGCAAAACGCCGTAGAGGCCAGACGTGACCCGCACCCAGGCCGACAATTGGTCGATCTCGCAATCGCTCGCCTTCCTGGCGGCGGTGTTCGCGCTCGTGCTCGGAACCCTGCTGCCGTTCGCGGCTCTCGCGGCGGTGCAGCCGGGTCATCCGCTGGTCATCTGTTCGGCGGAAGGCCCCCAGACGATCCAGTCCGGCGGCATGGACGGCCCGGTCAACAAGCACGTCGGGGCCAAATGCGCCGCCTGCGTCATGCCGTTGGCCGCCGCCCTGCCCTGCCCGCCTGCACCCGAACCGGCGCCGGTGGTCCGCACCGTCGAGCGCGTTGTCTATGTCGCCGCCAGCGTCAGCCCGCCGCCGCCCGCGCGCGCGCCGCCGCGCCCGCCGTCCACCGCCCCAACCCACGCCTGAACCAGACCCCAAGCCCGCGCGCCGGCCCCAGCGCCCGCGCGCCGTCTCGTTCTGATTTCAGGTTCAATCCATGTTCTTCAAGACCACCGCAGCGCCCTGCGCGCTGCTGCTCGCCGCCCTCTCCAACGCCGGTTGGACGAGCCCCGTCCTGGCCCAGCAGACGCCCGAACCGACTTTGCTGGACAGCGTCATCGTCACCGGCCGCCGCAACGCCGAGGATCCCGCCGTTGTTGCAGAAGCCCGCGCCCTGTTGTCTCGCACGCCCGGCGCCGTTGCGGTCGTCGCCTCCGAAACCTATCAGGACCGCTACGCCCTGACCTTCGCCGATACGCTTCGCAGCGTGCCAGGCGTCTTCGCACAACGCCGCTGGGGCGAGGAGGTGCGGTTGTCGATTCGCGGCTCGGGCATCGGCAACGGCGCGCACCTGCGCGGCGTGCTGCTGGCCCAGGACGGCGTGCCCTTCAATGCATCAGACGGTTTTGGCGAGTTTCAAGAGATCGATCCCCTGATCGCGCGCCACATCGATGTGTTCAAGGGCGGCAACGCCTTGCGCTTCGGCGGCGCCGCCCT
Source organism: Brevundimonas vesicularis (assembly GCF_044807075.1). Classification (GTDB taxonomy): domain Bacteria; phylum Pseudomonadota; class Alphaproteobacteria; order Caulobacterales; family Caulobacteraceae; genus Brevundimonas; species Brevundimonas vesicularis_G. The sequence goes on along the minus strand of NZ_CP085234.1, from coordinate 1,809,872 downwards.
GGGCGGTGCGATCAATGTCGTGACGCCGACCGGGCGTACGGCCGCGAGCCGGAACCTGATCGGGGTTGAGAGCGGATCGTTCGATACCCTGCGCGGCCATGTCGCCCTGGCGCGCGACTGGGGCGACTGGGACCTGTACGCGGCCGCCACCGTGGCCAGTTCGGACGGGTTCCGGGACAATCAAAGCTCAGATTCAAAACGCCTGACGCTCAATCTGGGGCGGTCGTTCGGCGAAGGTCGTGAGTTGCGGCTGATCGTTCAGGGCAATGATCTGGACCAGTCGGTGTCTTCCGCCGTCACCCGTCAGCAGGCCCTCACCAACCCGACCGCCGTACCGGCGAACAATAACGTGCTGGCCTTTGCGCGCGACGTGAAATCCTTGAGAAGCACCCTTCTGGGTCGCTGGCGCGTGGATGACAGCCTGTCGTTCGAAGGGGCCGTCTATGTAGTGGACAAGGATCATTATCACCCCATTTCCATCGTCATCGATCAGAACAGCCAGCAGTGGGGCGGCTATGGCCGGCTGGACTGGAACGGTCGTCTGGGCGGCATGCGGGCCGATGCCTATGTGGGGGTCAGCTATCGCGGCGGCACGACGGACGCCTTCACCTTCGTAGCGGCGGGCGGTGCGCGCCCAGGCGCAAAAATCGGCGGTTCTGTTCAGGAAGCGACTGGTATCGACGCGTTCGCTGAAGGCCGCCTGTTCGTCACCGACCGCCTAGCTCTGGTCGCGGGCGGCAGTTACGGCCGCGCCGAGCGCGACTACACGAACAATCTGGCGCCCGCCAACAATGCCGACACCACCTTTGATTGGTTCGCGCCTCGTATCGGCCTGTTGTGGGAAGACGAAACCGGCGCCCAGATCTACGCCAACCTGACGCGTTCAGTAGAGGCGCCCAGCTATGGTGCTTTGGTACAGGGCGCCGTGCCGCAATTCGTGCCTGTCGATATCCAGGACGCCTGGACGGCCGAGGTAGGCGCCCGCGGCCGTCGCGGTCCATTCACCTACGATGTCTCGGCCTATCGCGCCAAAATCGAGGGCGAACTGCTGAACTACAGCGTCAATTCGGCCCTGAACATTCCCGCCGCGACCTTCAATGCTGACGATACCGTCCATCAGGGCATCGAAGCGGGGCTGGACTGGCGGATTATCGACAGCGCCGATGGTCGCCTGACGCTGCGCCAGACCTACGCCTGGTCAAATTTCTTCTTCGAGAACGACCGTGTCTATGGAGACAATCGTCTGCCGGTCGTGCCGGAGCATCTCTACCGGGCCGAGTTGAAATATGCCCATCCGGCGGGCTGGTTCGTGGCGCCCAGCGTCGAATGGTCGCCAACGGACGTGCTGATCGATTACGCCAACACGCGCAGCGCCACAGATGGAACGCCGCTGACAGCGCCTGACTACGCCATTCTGTCGTTCAATGCGGGCTGGAACTTGCGCGGTGGAGTTTCCCTATTCTTGGATGCGCGCAACCTGACCGACGAGCGCTATATTTCAACCGTCAACGCCGTGACAGACGCCACTAAGGTCGCGACTGCCGTCTTTGTGCCCGGCGAAGGACGTTCGGCCTATGTGGGGTTGCGTTATGCGTTCTGAGTCCGGCGACGCCTCAATGTCCGACGCCTATCGCGCGATCTGGCGCTGGCACTTCTATGCCGGCGTCTTCGTCATGCCGGTGCTGATGCTGCTGGCCCTGACTGGGGGTCTCTATCTGTTCAAGGACGAGATCGACGGGTTTTTGTATCGCGACATGATCCGCGTGCCGGCGGTTCAGGCTCAAGCGGCGCCAGATGCGTGGGTGGCTTCGGCCGCCCAGGCCGCAGGCGGCGGTCGGGTCGCCAATCTGGTCATGCCTGCGCGTGACGATCAGGCGATCCGGATCAGGGTCGATCGACCCGACGGCGTGCAGAAGACGGTCTTCGTCGATCCGCACACCGGCCGGGCCACCGGCGTCATTCCGGCCGGCGGATTCATGGAGCTGGTCAAGAAGACGCACAGCCTGACCCTGCTGGGGCGGCCGTTCAACATCCTGGTCGAGGTCGTCGCCGGCTGGACGATCATCCTGTTCGCCACGGGGCTTTATCTGTGGTGGCCGCGCGGGCGGGGCGTGGCGACCTTTGCACCGCAGACGACCGACGGCCGCCGACGACCGTTCTGGCGCGACCTGCATGCGCTGACGGGTTTCTATGTCGGCGGGGTCGTGCTGATTCTGGCCGTAACCGGCATGCCGTGGTCGGCGGTCTGGGGCGAAAAGGTCATGGGGGCGGTCAAGGAGACGGGGCTGGGGCGGCCGCCCGCACCCGTGGCCGGCGCCTGGCAAAGGGCGCAGCACCACGATGCGCCGGTCGGGGCCGGCTGGACCATGGAAGGCATGGTGATGACCCACGACCATGCCGGCCATGGCGGCCTGGCGCAGGTTCTGAGAGTGGCGGATCAGGCCAGCCTGGCGCGCCCCTATACGGTGAACATCCCCAGGGCCGATGACACCGCCTATACGCTGACGACCCAGGCGACACGGGTTCAGGACAGCCGGTCGCTCTATGTCGATGCGGCCTCCGCGCGGCTGCTGGGCGACATCGGCTATGAACAGTTCGGCGCCGGCGCCAAGGCCATCGAGTTCGGCATCTATACGCACCAGGGCACGCAGTTTGGACAGGCGAACCGCATCGTCATGCTGCTGGGCTGCATCGGCGTGTGGCTGTTGGCGATCAGCGGCCTGGTCATGTGGTGGAAGCGCCGCCCGCCCAATCTGTCGCGCCGACGCCTGGGCGCGCCGCCTGTTCCGCCAGGACCGCGAGCGCGCGCCGCCGTCCTCGGCATCGTCCTGCCCCTCGCCATCCTCTATCCCCTGACGGGACTGAGCCTGATCGCGGCCGTATTGCTCGACCGAGCCCTACGTCCGATGATTCGGCGCCGTTCCGCCGCCTTGTGAAAGACTTGACGCCATGAAGATCAAACTCGCCCTTGCCGCCGCCGCCCTGTCGCTGGCGGCCTGCAATCCGTCCGAGCCGGCCAAGGCGCCCGCCGCTGACACGCCGACAGCGACCGCCGCCGTGACCGCGACCGACGCCTGGTGCCGCCCGTCGCCGAACGGGGCCAAGGCCGGCGGCTGCTACGTCACCCTGACCGCCGCGACCGACGACAGGCTGGCGGGCGGATCGACGCCGCGCGCCGCATCGCTACAGGTTCACGAGATGAAGACCGAGAACGGCATGATGAAGATGGCCGAGCTGACGGCGGGCCTGCCCCTGCCCGCCGGTCAGGCTGTGGCCCTGGCGCCGGGCGGCAATCACCTGATGCTCATCGGCCTGACCGCGCCTCTGGTCGCCGGCGAGACCGTGCCGCTGACGTTCCAGTTCGCGTCGGCGCCGGCGATCACGGTTCAGGCGCAGGTTCGCCAACCGGCCATGGAAGGCATGGATCACGGAGCCCACTAACCTCAGTTGAAGCGCGAGCCTGACAAACGGTTCTGAACCCGCTAAAGGCTCGCGCCTCACGAGGAATACCATGGCTCTTAAAGTCGCGATCGTCGGCCTGCCCAACGTCGGCAAGTCCACCCTGTTCAACGCCCTGACCAAGACGGCGGCGGCCCAGGCGGCCAACTATCCGTTCTGCACCATCGAGCCGAACACCGGCGACGTGGCGGTGCCCGAGGCGCGTCTGAACGCCCTGGCCGAGATCGCCGGTTCGAAAGAGATCATCCCGGCCCGCATCACCTTCGTCGACGTCGCCGGTCTGGTGCGTGGCGCGTCCAAGGGCGAAGGCCTGGGCAACCAGTTCCTGGCCAACATCCGCGACTGCGACGCCGTGGCCTTCGTCGCGCGCTGCTTCGTCGATGACGACATCACCCACGTCGAGGACCGCATCGATCCGATCGCCGATCTGGAGATCATCGAGACCGAACTGATGCTTGCCGACATGGAAAGCCTGGAGCGCCGGCGGCCGCAGCTGGAGAAGCGCGCTAAGGGCGGCGACAAGGAGTCGGCCCTGACGCTGAAGCTGGTCGATCTGGCCCTGGCCCAGCTGAACGCCGGCAAGCCCGCCCGCACCGCCGAGGTGTCCAAGGAGGACATCAAGGCCTGGCACATGCTGCAACTGTTGACGGCGCTTCCCGCGCTTTATGTCTCGAACGTCGAGGAAGGCTCGGCCGACAAGGGCAACGACCTGTCCGACAAGGTCGCGGCCCGGGCCGCCCAGGACAACGCCAACTCGGTCGTCATCTCGGCCCAGATCGAGTCCGAGATCGCCGTGCTGGACGACGAGGAACAGAAGGAGTTCCTGGAGACCCTGGGTCTGGAAGAGCCCGGCCTGAACCGTCTGATCCGCGAGGCCTATAAGCTGCTGGGCCTGCAGACCTATTTCACGGTCGGGCCCAAGGAAGCCCGCGCCTGGACCATCAATGTCGGCGACACCGCGCCCCAGGCGGCCGGCGTGATCCACACCGACTTCGAAAAGGGCTTCATTCGCGCCGAGACCATCGCCTTCGACGACTTCGTAGCCCTGCGCGGCGAAGCGAAAGCTCGCGAGGCCGGCAAGCTGCGCGCTGAAGGCAAGTCCTATGTCGTCAAGGACGGCGACGTGATGAACTTCCTGTTCAACTAGGCGGCGCGGCAGGCGGGGTTTCGGCCCCGTCCTTCTTCATCATCTTCGCCAGCGGGTTGGCGGATTCGGGCGCGCGCGGCGACGCCGGACAACGCGCCAGTTTCACTGTCTTCATGTCCTGATCGACATAGGTCACGTTCATCACGTCGCCGCTCGTGCTCATATGCACCCTCGCGGTCTGAGCCCGCCCCGCGCATCGCAGAACCGCGACATAGCCGGAACCCGTCTCGTCGATGCTGGCGATGTCGCAGTTGCGGCCATAGGCGTCGAAGCGCAGCGGCGTCAGGGTGATCGGGCTGCGTTCGCCCTGGGGCCGGGCGCACCATTGCGGGTTCGCCGCCCACACCCCCACGAAGCTGCGCGGCCCACGTCCAGCCAGAGACGACGGTCCAGGCGGTTCGACCGGTTGCATGGCTTCGGGCGTCCGCAGAGGCGCCGCCGGTTCATTCGGCGGATTGACCTCGTGATCGCCGCAGGCGGCCAGAAGGGCGATCGCACCCGCCATCGGGATCAAGGCTGTTTTCATCCCGCCACAACGCCACGGCCAAGGTTCGGGTTCAATCCGATGACCAGCGCCAGCGACTGTGATCGGATTCAGTTCAAAACCACCCGGCCGTCGATCATTCGGAAGGCCACGCCTGTGCGCTGGAACAGGCGCGCGATGACGGCGGACGGATCGGGCGCACCCTGGTCCAGCAGCCGCTCGACATCGCCGCGCAGCGACGGGTCGCGGGACGTCCGGGTCAGAGCAGTCAGCCATTCCTCGCGGCTGAGCACGCTGTCCGGCTGGCGCAACAGAGGTCTGAGGAAGTCGAACCAGTCGCCGCCGGTCCTCTGGCGTTGCGCACCCTCTGCCGCCAGGGCGAAGACGGCCCCGCAGGCGTAGTAGGCGCGGTGTTCGCCCCGGCCGCCGGCCTGGGCGACCGGCTTGCGCGCCAGGCTGACGCAGTCGTCCACCTCGGACTGAAGCTCGGCCCGGTCGTCATAGTTTGCATCGAGGGCCTTCAGGGCGCGCACGGCCATCAGGTCGGCCCCGCCCTCGGTGATCCAGGCCTCGTCGGCGAAGGCGTATCGCACCGTCTGTCCCAGCCAGAAATGCGCCCCCTCATGGCCGATGAACCAGCGCGAACGCTCCACGATTTCCGGCTGGGGCGAGGTCACTCCGCGCCCCTCGAACGACATGACGATCAGGCCCGGCAGGACGCTGCCGCCCATGCTCGTCATGCTTTCGGTCGGCCCGTTCCAGGCCACCATGACGATGGGCGTATCACCGCCGGAGCCCGGCGCGCCGAGGCGGTCGCGATAGTAATGACCGACACGCGGCGCAAAGCCGCGGATCTCCTCGCCGATCCACGGCGGCAGATTGGGGTCCATGACGGTCGACAGGCCGTCGCCCGGCGTCACAGTCGCCTCGCCCAGCAGGACATAGCTGCGCTCGTCCGTCGTGGTCAGTTCATCGCGGCGGCGCCCGTTGAAAAGGACGGGTCCATTCTCGTCCCGCCACGTCACGCGCGAGGGACCGCCATCCAGCCGGATCCGGTTCAGGTCGTCCGGCACCTGCTCGGCCGCCTGGGCCGACGGCAGAGCGAAGACGTCCAGTTGTCGCGTCGGCAGGGCCACCGCGCCATTGGAGAACAGCAGGGTCGGATATTCGGCCTCAAGATCCACCGCCTGCGGTCGAACGCGGAAGCGGACCTCGCGCGGCACGGGACCGCCGTCCATGCTGCGGATGATGTCATAATGGCCGCGTCGCTCCATGACGACGCCGGGCGTCTCGACCGTCCATTGGCGCGGCCGCCAGGGCTGGCGCGAATCCTGTTCCAGCGCCGAATCCTGGAAGGCCCAGACCGGCACCGCGCGCCCGAAGCGATAATCGATGTTCAGGTGATTGCCGTCACGGGTCACCGTCACCTGGGGTCCGCCTTCCTCCTGAAGGGTCGCCGGCGCCGACATGGGCCCGGCGGCGCAGGCTCCGCTCATAAGGGCGAGAGCCAAAACGGCGGACGAGGCGAAGGCGTGGACGCGCAAGGGCGATCTCCTGAAGGGCGCTAGGCGCAAAGCCTAGCGGTCGTCAACGCGCCGCGTCAGCTTACGGTTTCGTCAGGCTGAGGCCCGTTCCAAGGCGCGCCCCGCCGCCGCCAGTTCGTCGGCCATCACGGCCTTCAGTCGCTGTGGCGCCAGGATCTGCACTTGCTCGCCCCAGGTGAACAGATGCCAGGCCAGCTCGCGCATGCCCGAGGCGCGGAACCGCACGATCACGCCGCCGTCCGGCTGATCCTCGAACGACTGGGTCGGGTGCCAGCGCCAGCCCTTGGCCTCGGCCGCGCCCTCGGGCGCGATGCGCAGCACGACGTCCTCGATCTCGTCCTGATAGATGCCGAAGGACTGGCTGGCGAAGACACCGAGGTCGAAATCGGCGGGCGGCACGGCCACCCCCTCTTGCGGGGCGACGTGGCTCATCCGGTCCAGGCGGAAGGTCTGGATGCGGCCGGTCTCGCGGTCGGCGGCGACCAGATAGTTGGCCCGGCCGAACATGACGCCGCACGGCGCCACGCTGCGCCGCCGCGGCTCGGCGCCCGGACGGGAATAGGTGAAGCCCAAGGGCTGCTGCGCCAGCACCGCCGCGCGGATAGCGGTCAGCATGGCCTCGTCGGCGGAGGGTCGCGGCCCGGCCTGGACCGCAATGGTCTCGGCCCGGACCAGGGCCTCCAGATCCGGCGCCATCCGATTCAGCGTGGTCGAACGCATCGCCGCCTTCAGCTTGCGCTCCAGCCCCTCCAGCGCCGTGGCGCGCGCCGGTTCGCCGGCAGCGCGCAGGGCGGTCGCGGCCTTGGACAGTTCCAGCATTTCGGTCGCCGTCGGGGCCTGTTCGAAGGCCGACAGGCCGCCCCGGATGCGCCAGCGTTTGGACGGCGGATCGGAGACCTCGTCCACCTGCGGGAACAGCATCAGCACGGCGTCGCGCATCCGCTCGGCGGTGCGACGGCCGACGCGCATGTCGCGCGCGATCTCGTCCAGGCTCAGCCCTTCTGCGCTGGCGGCCATGCGGCGCGCCAGATCGATCACCATCGCCGCCTTGTCGTGTCTCAACGCTCTCCGCCGATTCCTACGTCCGTTTCTGACGCAACACTGCTTCATAAAGACATCATCGACAAGAGGCCCCCGCTTCAGGAGATCATCAGATGGCGCGTTTCCAACCCACCCCTTCGCTCGCTCATTCGGCCGTCAACGCCAGCCGCTATATCATCGTGCCGTGCGAGGCCGACGGGTCGTCCGACCTCGCCGTGATCTGGGATCGGCTGGAGGAACAGGTGGTCGACGTCATCTCGGCCGCCGCCAGCAGCCGCTATTCGGACGAGGACATGCTGTGGGACGAAGGCCGCGCCGGCGACATGGCCCCCGAGTGGCGGATGGCCGCCTGACCTCAGGCCGCCTTCGGCTTGGTCCAGCGATCGATCATGCGCTGGGCCGGCTGCTCGACCAGTCGGTGCGCGACGACGGCGACCGCGACGATGAAGCCGAACATGCAGATGGCGAACAGGTCGTTCAGCCAGACAGAGCCGAAGTCGATGCGACGAACCGGTACGAGGTCCAGCTTCCTGGCCACGATCATCATCACGGTCAGGATAAACATGTGGACCATGTAGATGGCGAACGACCACCGCCCCAAGGTGACCAGAGCCGGGTGATCCAGCACGCGTGACAGCGCCCCCTCCTCGCCGGCGAAGACCCAGATCAGCGCCACGAAGATCAGCGTGACGGCCACGGTGATCGGCCCCTGAGCATAGCCGATGAAGACACAGGCCGCGACGATGGCCGCGATCTCCAACACCGTTGCGGGGCTGCCCTTGAGGCGCGGAATGCGGGTCCAGAGCCCCTGCAGCAGGCAGCCCAGGAAGAAGCCATAGACCGCGCGCGGCACGGCGAAGTCATAGGTCGTGTTCATCCAGCGCCGGGCGTAGCTGAGCACCAGGACGCCGCCGACAATCGCCAGCACCAGCCCGATCCAGCGGAACCGTTTGGGCGCAATCAGCACCAACCCCGCGAAGATCAGATAGCAGGCCCATTCGGCGCTGAGCGTCCACGACGGCCCGTTCCAGGTCAGATAGGGATGCACATGCCAGGCCTGGATCAGCGCCAGATTGGTGAAGATCGCCTCGATCGACCGATCCCGCGTGAAAGGCGGCGCGCTGTCGAAATGGAAGACAAGCCGCGCCAGCTCCAGCCCGATGAAGGCCGCCAGTATCAGCAGATGCAGCGGCCAGATCCGCCCGAAGCGCCGCACCATGAACCGTCCGGCGTCCCGTCCCGACTCCAATCGGCTCGCATAGGCATGGGCGATGACGAAGCCCGACAGGACGAAGAAATAGTCGACGAACAAATAGGAATGCTGAATGAAACCCCAGTCGCGCCAATGACTTGCGACCGGCATGTGAAACATCACGACAAGGATGGCGCACACACCCCTCAGGGAATCGAGAGCCTCGAAGCGGCGATGGGCAGCAGGAAGAAGTCCGGACAGCGTGTTCACGGACGCGTGATAGCGCCGGTCAAGGTTGCGCGATAGGGGTCTGGAGAGACTTCAGCCCGAGCCGGCTTTGGCCGCGCGAACAGCGCGACCGCAAAGGTCCCGTAGAATCGCCTGATCGACATCCTCGAGGCGCGAAATATAGAGGCACCCGACGCCGGTCTTTACCTTGCCCAAGCGGGCGATCAGCTGGGCTCGTTCAGGGAAATCCCCAGCGACATAAAGCACCAGATTGGCTTTTCGCGGCGAGAAGCTGATCAGCGGCCAGCCGCCCTTGGGGCCGCCGTCGTTGCCGAACCCGACGATGGACGATCCCCAGAGCACGGCCGGTTCACCCGTGATCTGAGCCATCATTGCGGAAACGGCATGAGCATCAGACCGTCGGCGTGGATCGTCGATCGCAGACAAGAAGTCGTCGACCGAGGCGTCTGTGGGACCGGTCTTGGGCGTGCTGGCCATGACTTAAAGCCCCTTCACGATCCCTTCGACCATCTTCTTGGCGTCGGCGAACAGCATCATGGTGTTGTCGCGGAAGAAGAGTTCATTCTCCACCCCGGCATAGCCCGAGCCCATGCCGCGCTTGATGAACAGCACCGTGCCGGCCTTTTCCACGTCCAGGATTGGCATGCCGTAGATGGCGCTGGTTGGATCGGTCTTGGCGGCGGGGTTGGTCACGTCATTGGCGCCGATGACGAAGGCGACGTCGGCGGTGGCGAACTCGGCGTTGATGTCCTCTAGCTCGAACACCTCGTCGTAGGGGACATTGGCCTCGGCCAGCAGGACGTTCATATGGCCCGGCATGCGGCCGGCGACGGGGTGGATGGCGTATTTCACCTCGACCCCTTCTTCCTTCAGCTTGTCGGCCATTTCACGCAGGGCGTGCTGGGCCTGGGCCACCGCCATGCCGTAGCCGGGCACGATGATGACCTTGGACGCATTCTTCATGATGAAGGCGGCGTCCTCGGCCGAGCCCTGTTTGACCGGGCGCGTCTCCTTGGCGCCGCCCGGCCCCGCCGCCGCATCGCCGCCGCCGAAGCCGCCCAGGATGACGCTGACGAAGCTGCGATTCATGCCCTTGCACATGATGTAGCTGAGGATCGCGCCCGACGATCCGACCAATGCCCCGGTGATGATCAGGGCGATGTTCTCCAACGTGAAGCCCAGCGCCGCCGCCGCCCAGCCGGAATAGGAGTTCAGCATCGACACCACGACCGGCATATCGGCGCCGCCGATGGGGATGATCAGGGTCGCGCCCAAGACCAGGGCGATCAGGAAGACGCCCCAGAAGGCCCAGGTCGCCGCGCCGTTCGTTCCGATCAGGATGCCGATCAGGAAGACCAGCCCCAGCGCCAAGCCGACGTTGATCAGATGCCGCGCCGGCAGGATGATCGGCGCCCCGCTCATGTTGCCATTCAGCTTGGCGAAGGCGATGACCGAGCCGGTGAAGGTGATGGCCCCGATGGCGACGCCGAGGCTGAGTTCGATGATCGACAGCGTCTTGATGCCGTTTCCGTCGTCGGACAGAATTCCGAAGGCCTCGGGCGCATAGATGGCGCCGATGGCGACCAGACAGGCGGCCATGCCGACCAGGCTGTGGAAGGCGGCGACCAACTGCGGCATGTCGGTCATGGCGACCCGCTTGGCGATCAGGGCGCCCGCTCCGCCCCCGACGATGACGCCGCCCGCGATCAGGGCCAGGGTCACGGTATCCAGCGCCCCCGTCGCGCCCAGCGTCAGCAGGGTCACGCCAATGGCCAGGGCCATGCCGATCATGCCGAAGGTATTGCCCTGACGGCTGGTCTCCGGGCTGGACAGCCCCCGCAGTGACAGGATGAACAGGACGCCCGAAACCAGATAGGCCAGTGCGGCCAAAGATGCGTTCATCACGCCCCTCCCCTCAAGACGTGCGGGCCAGCCGCCACAGGGCGGCGGCGATGAACAGCGGGCCGATGAAGAACAGGGCCCATTCGAAAACGCCCAGAGGCCGGTCCTGCGTCACCACGCGAACCAGAATGGCCGAAAAGACCAGGGCGATGCCGCAGTCGTGCAACCGCTGGCGCTTGATCGGGATTTTCGTCCCGAACCAGCCGTACAGCCACAGGCCGAAACCGATGCCGGTCGCGACCCAGGATCCGGTGATGGCGATCTGCGCGGCGTCCGTCACGAAGACGCCTCCGGAGCGGCCTTGGCAGCGGGTCGCTCCTTCTTCTTGTACATGGCCAGCATCCGTCGGGTGACCATGAAGCCGCCGAAGATGTTGACGCTGGCCAGGGTGACGGCGACCACGCCCGCGCCCTTGGCGATCCAGGCGCTGGGGCCGCTCGCGTCGCCGGACACGGCCGCCGCCGCGATCAGGCCGCCGACGATGATGACGCTGGAAATGGCGTTGGTCACGGCCATTAGGGGCGTGTGCAGCGCCGGCGTCACACTCCAGACGACGTAATAGCCGACGAAGATCGCCAGCACGAAGATGGCCAGGCGGAAGACGGTGGGATCGACGTGTTCCATCAGTGTGTTCCCTTCAGACCTTCATGCACCACGGCGCCGGCATTGGTGACCACCGCCGCCTTCAGGATCTCGTCTTCGACATCGACCGCCAGACCGCCGTCCTTGATCAACAGGCCGACGAAGGCGGTCAGATTCCGCGCGTAGAGGGCGCTGGCGTCGGCGGCGATGCGGCCGGGCAGGTTCGACCAGCCGACGATGGTGACGCCGTTCGCGGTGGTCACGACCTCATTCAGCTTGGAGCCCTCGACATTGCCGCCCGCCTCGACCGCCAGATCGATGATGACCGAGCCGGGCTTCATCGAGGCGACATGGGCGGCGGTCAGCAGCACCGGGGCGGCGCGGCCGGGAATCAGGGCCGTGGTGATGACCACGTCCTGCTTGACCACGTGGCTGGCGGTCAGCTCAGCCTGTTTGGCCTGGTATTCGGCCGACATGGGCTTGGCGTAGCCGCCGGCGGTCTGGGCGTTCTTGAACTCCTCGTCCTCGACGGCCAGGAATTTGGCGCCCAGGCTTTCGACCTGTTCCTTCGTCGCGGGGCGGACGTCGGTGGCGGTGACGACGGCGCCAAGGCGACGCGCGGTGGCTATGGCCTGAAGCCCGGCGACTCCCACGCCCATGATGAAGACCTTTGCCGCGGCGACGGTGCCGGCCGCCGTCATCATCATCGGGAAGCCCTTGCCATAGGCGTAGGCCGCCTCGATCACCGCGCGGTATCCGGCCAGATTCGCCTGGGACGACAGAACGTCCATGACCTGGGCGCGGGTGATGCGGGGCACGAACTCCATGGCGAAGGCGGTGGCGTTCGCCCCGGCCAGGGCGTCGACGGTCGCCTTGTCGCGATAAGCGTCCAGCATGGCGATGACGATGGCGCCGGGCTTGAGCGCGCTGGCTTCTTGAGCCGTGGGGCCGCGCACCTTCAGCACGATGTCGGCGCCGTCCAGCACGGCGCGGGTGTCCGGCTTCACCGTCGCACCCGCAGCGGCGTAATCGGCGTCGGGAATGGAGGAGCCAAGACCGGTCCCGGCCTCGACCGTGACGGTCGCCCCCAGGGCGATCAGCTTCTTGACCGTCTCGGGCGTGACGGCGCAGCGCGTCTCGCCTTCGCGACGTTCACGGGTGACGGCGATAGCGACGGCCAAGCGAATCCCCTCGTTCTTTTCGTTGAACGAAGGTTAGGCCGTTCCGGCGCAAGCCGTCAAAGCACGGTTATGCCAAAGCTTGGCGAGGGCGCGTGATTTCAAACCGCCCGAGTGCGATCCGATGCAAGGCTCAGTGCGCGGCGCCGGGCTTGGACTTCAGGGCCACGAAGCCGACGCCGCCCAGAACGACCGCACCGATGACGGCGGCCATGAAACTGCCGCCCGGGTGGAACCACAACGTCAGGAACAGCAGCAGCACCGCGATGGCTAGGCTGCCCCACTTGGCCAGGTTCAGGAACAGGCGGTAGGTCGCGATCTGTTCGCGCACCTCCATATGACCGTGCAGATAGGCCTGCGCATCGGCGTCGGCAGGTGCGTTGGCGGTGTCGTGCAGGTCGGCCATTCGTGGAATCCCCTCGTCGTTATCGCGGACTTACACCGAGGCGACCGCCCCGCTCAAGCCCGCAGTCATGCCTTGCTCAGGCCAGCGCCTCGAACTGATCGACCAGCCGCTCCAGCCTCTGACAGCCGACGCTCCAGAAGGCCGGGTCGCGCGGGTCCAGACCGAACGGCTTCAACGCCTCGACGTAGGTTCGCGATCCGCCGCCGGCCAAAAGCTCGCGATAAAGCGGCGTGAACCCGGCCGGATCGTTGCGACGCGCCTCCATCAGCGCCGCCACCAGCAGATCGCCGAACGCGTAGGCGTAAACATAGAAAGGAGAATGGACGAAGTGGCTGACGTAGGCCCACCAGTGTTCATAGCCCGGGTTCAGCTTGACCGACGGCCCCAGCGAGGCGCCCATTTCCCCAAGCCACAGTTGGTTGATCCGCTGTTGCGAGACCTCGCCCTGCAGGCGCTCGTCGTGGAAGCGGGTCTCGAACCGGTGGAAGGCGATCTGGCGCACGACAGTGTTCAGACCATCCTCGATCCGACCGGCGAGCAGGCCGCGCTGCTCCGATTTGGGCGCGGTCGCCAGCAGACGATCAAACGTCAGCCCCTCGGCGAAGATCGACGCCGTCTCGGCCAGGGTCAGGGGCGTGTCGGCCAGAAGCGTGCCCTGATCGGCCGCAAGGGTCTGGTGGACGCCGTGTCCCAGCTCATGCGCCAGGGTCAGCACATCGCGCCGCTCGCCCATCCAGTTCAGGAAGACATAGGGATGGCGGTCGGCGGTGACGGGGTGGGCATAGGCGCCCGACTGTTTGCCCGGCCGCGCCCGGCCGTCGATCCACGGCTTATCGAAGAAGCCGCCGGCCCGGTCGGCGAAATCGCCGCCCAGGTCCGAGAAACTGTCCAGCACGATCTCGCGCCCCTGGGTCCAGGTGAAGGCGCGCGGAGCGGTCGTTTCGATAGGCGCGTTGCGGTCCCAGTGGTCCAAGCGCGCCTTGCCCATCGCCTTGGCCTTCAGTGCATAATAGCGGTGCGACAGGCGCGGATAGGCGGCGGCGACCGCCTCGGCCATCGCGTCCACCGCCTCGCCATCCACCTCGTTGCCCAGATGACGGCTGTCGGCGGGACGTTTGAAACCGCGCCAGCGATCCTCCATCGCCTTGTCGGCGGCGACGGTGTTCAGCACCAGAGCCAGGGTCGGGGCGCGGGCTGCCAGGGCTTCGGACAGCCCCTCTGCGGCGGCCTTGCGGCGCGCGGGCTTTGCGTCCGACAGGCGGTTCAGCGCTTCGGCCAGCGTCAGTTCCTCGTGGCCCGCCTTCGCACGCAGGGCGGCCAGCTGTTCATCGAACAGGCGTGGCCATTGGGCCGTGATCGGTCCGCGCTCGGCGATGAAGGTTTCCAGTTCAGCCGACAGTTCGTGCGGCTTCATCGCCCGCACTCGGCGCAGCCACGGCCGCCAGCGCGCGGCGCCCGCATGGGCGGTCAAGGCGGCCTCTAGCGCCGCATCGTCGATCTGATTGATTTCCAGCGTCAGCCAGACGGTCGGCGTGGCGATGGCGGTGATCTTCTCACGCACATCGGCCTCGAAGCCTTGCGCCGTCGCATCGTCGCGCGCGGTCGAGGCCGACAGGAAGGCATAGGCGCCCAGCGCGCCCAGGACGTCGGACGCCTGCTCGTAAAGCTGGATCGCGCGGTCCATCGTCTCACCCAGCGCCTGGGCGTCCTGATCGAGCGCCAGTCGCCCCTTCAGCCCGTTCAGCGCCTCGACCAGACCCCGCGCCTTTTCCAGATCGGCAGCCACCTTGGCGTCGTCGCGCGACGCATAGAGGTCGGTAAGGTCCCATAGCGGAGCTTCGGTGTTGGGCGTCTTGAAGGGAGCGTTCATGCCCCTGTTCTGGGGATGCGAGCCGACGGCCGCAACCGCCCCTTACGCTTTCTCGGCGTCGCGGCCCGTGCAATCCTGCCTTTCGGAGACGCGTGAATGACCGAAACCCTGCAGCATGACACCGGCCGGACGGGCCTTGGCGGGGCCTCGGCCCTGTTTGCGATTCGCCTGGCGACGGGTCTGGTTCAAGGGCTGGCGCTCTATCTGCTGTATCTGGCGGCCGACAGCCGCGTCTGGCCCGAAAGCCAGCCGGTGGTGTTCGGCGCCCTGGCCTTGGCGGCCGGCTATGTGCCGGTGGTCGTTCTCGCCGGCGTGGGTCGGATCAAGCCGCTGGCCCTGATCCTGTGGGCGGCGGCGGCTGCCGGCGTGCTGGCTCTGCTGGGCGCCCACGATGTCGCCCGCCAAGTGCTGAAGCCGCATGAGCAGCCGCCCTTCCTGAGTTTCCCCGTGCTGGCCTTCTCTGCGGCGGCCCTATTCATCGCCCACCACCTGATTGTGCCCGCGATCCGCGAACGACGCTGGGTCGTCGACTATCCCGACTATTTCGACATCGCCTGGAAGGCGGGTGTTCAACTGGCCCTGTCGCTGGGCTTCACTGGAGGCTTCTGGATCCTGCTGCATCTGGGCGCGGCCTTGTTCAAGATGATCGGCCTCGCCTTTCTGCAGCACCTGCTGAGCGAGGCGTGGTTCGCCATTCCGGTCACGGCCCTGGTCTTCGCCACCGCCGTCCAACTGACCGATGTGCGCGACGGCCTGATCCGGGGCGTGCGGACCGTGGCCCTGATGCTGCTGTCCTGGCTGCTGCTGGTGATCACGGTATTGGTCGGCGGCTTCCTTCTCGCCCTGCCCTTCACCGGATTGGACGGCCTGTGGGAGACGCGCAGCGCGACGGCCCTGGTGTTGTCGGCCGCCGCCGCCCTGATCGTGCTGATCAACACAGCCTATCAGGATGGGCGCGCCGACAATCTGCCGCCGATCGTCCTGCGATACGGCGTACGGGCGGCGTCGGTCCTGATCGCGCCGCTGATCGTTCTGGCCGCCTGGGGCCTAGGCTTGCGGATCGGCCAGCACGGCCTGACGCCCGATCGGATCATCGCCGCCGCCTGCACCCTGATCGGCGCGGTCTATGGCGCGGGCTATCTGCTGGCAGCCGTGAAACCGGGCGGCTGGATGAAGCCGCTGGAGCGGACCAATGTCGTTGCGGCGGTCCTGTCGGTTCTCGTCATCCTAGCGCTGTTCAGCCCGTTGGCCGATCCCGCCCGCCTCTCGGTGCAGGATCAGGTCGCCCGCTTGCAGCGTGGGGCGGTGTCCGTTGACACCTTCGACTATGACTTCCTGCGCTTCGAGAGCGGCAAGGCCGGTGATACGGCGCTCCGTCGTCTGGCCGCCTCAACCGATCCACGCATCGCGCGAAACGCCCGCGCCGCCCAGGCCCGCCCGTGGCCATCCGGCGATACCGCGCAGGGGCGACAAGCGCGCAAGGCCGCCATCCGCCTGAAGGCCGTCGGTGGCCAATCCGTCCCCGCCAGCTTCGTCGATCAGTTGGACGCGCAGGTCGACGTGCTGTTCAGTTGCAATGCGGAAGCCCCCTGCGTCGTGCGATCGACCGACCTGAACGGCGATGGACGATCCGATCTGCTGGTCGCCACGACGCGCGAAATCGTCGCCTTCGATCAGGACGCCCAGGGCCAGTGGCGCGTGACGGGTCGATACGGCTTCACCTGCGGGCGCAGCGCTGAGCGGATGAACGAAGGCCTGTCGAAGGGCGTCGCGACGGCGCCGGCGGCCCTGCCCGACCTGGTCGTCGACGGCCAGAGATTGCGCGCCAGCCCCGAGGTGCGATGCGATGCGACAGAGCCGCGTTAACGGGACGCTCACCACGCCGTGTCACCCGATTTTCACCTCGCCGCCCTAGGAATCGTCCCGAAACGATCCATCCGTGACGGGTTGGGCGACAGGACAAGGGATTTTCATGGCCAAGACCATCCTGGTCGTTGACGACGATCCGACCCAGCGCCGGCTGATCCAGGCCGTGCTGGAACGGGACGGCAACGCCGTGGTCCACGCCGCCAGCGGCGGCGAGGCCATCGACCGGATGACGCGCGGCGGCGGGGCCGACCTGATCCTGCTGGACATGGTGATGCCCGAGATGTCGGGGCTGGAATGCCTGGCCGAACTGCGTAGCGCCGGGATCAATGAGCCGGTGATCGTCCTGACGGCCAACGGCGGCATCGACATGGTGGTCAAGGCCATGCAGGCCGGGGCCCAGGACTTCTTCGTCAAACCGGTGGGCCCGGAACGCCTGCTGGTCGGCGTGCGCAACGCCATGCAGATGAAGCGCCTGACCGCCGAGGTGGGGCGCCTGACCAAGCGCGTCCAGGGCCGCACCAGCTTCGACGATATCGTGGGCGACAGCCCGCCGATGCGCATGGTCAAGGCGTTGGGCGCCCGGGCCGCCAAATCCTCGATTCCCGTCCTGATCACCGGTGAGAGCGGCGTCGGCAAGGAGGTCATCGCCCGCGCCCTGCACGGCGCCAGCGACCGAGCCGGCAAACCCTTCGTCGCCGTAAACTGCGGCGCCCTGCCCGCCAATCTGATCGAATCCATCCTGTTTGGACACGAGAAGGGCGCCTTCACCGGCGCCGTGGACAAGACCCTTGGCAAGTTCCGCGAGGCGGACGGCGGCACCCTGTTCCTGGACGAGATCGGCGAACTGCCGCTGGACATGCAGGTCAAGCTGCTGCGCGCGCTGCAAGAAGGCGAGATCGATCCCGTGGGCGGCAAACGCCCGGTGAAGATCGACGTGCGCATCGTCTCGGCGACCAATCGCGACCCGGCCCAGCAGGTCAAGGACGGCGCCTTCCGCGAGGACCTGTTCTATCGCCTGAACGTCTTCCCGATCGAGGCCCCGTCCCTGCGTGACCGGCGCGAGGACATCGCGCCCCTAGTCGATCACTTCATCGCCCGGTTCAACGCCGAGGAGGGCAAGCGGATCGCCGGATGCGCGCCCGAAACCCTGGCTCTTCTGCAAGGGTTCGATTGGCCCGGCAACGTGCGACAGCTGGAAAATGCAGTGTTCCGCGCCATCGTCTTGGCCGATGCGCCCTTCCTTCAGCCGCACGATTTCCCCGCGATTTCGGGCGTCGCCGCGCCCATGCCCGACGCCCAGCCCCTGCAGGCCGCCACAGCCGCCGGCGCCCAGACCGACGCCGCCGCGCAGATCGATCAGCCGATCCGCATCCTGGACGAGCGCGGTCATCTGCGCACGCTGGAAGACATCGAACGCGACCTGATCCAGCACGCCATCGAGGTCTATGCCGGTCATATGAGCGAGATCGCGCGCCGCCTCGGCATCGGCCGTTCGACCCTGTATCGCAAGGTGCGCGAACAGGGCCTGGAAGGGCAGTTGAAGGAAGCGGGGTGAAGATTAGGAGCCTGATTCCAGCCGCTTCAGGAACGCCGCCACACTCCCCTCGCCGTCATCCTCGGGCTTGACCCGAGGATCGGGCGCCCAGCCGCACAGACTGGGGTACAGATCGACCCACTCAGGGTTCGTCCTTTCGATCAGTTCCAGCTTCCAGACGCGATTCCAGCGCTTCAATGCTTTCTCTCGCCGGATCGCGCTAGTGACCAACTCAAATTGCTCGTACCAGACCAGCATCCCGCAACCGTAGCGACTGGCGAAGCCTTCAAATGCCCCAGTCCGGTGCTGGTAGCCGCGTTCGTACAGATTTGAGGTCATGCCGATATAGAGGACACCGTGCGGACGACTGGCCTCGATATAGGCGGCGATGAAAGGTCGGCGCTCACTCATCAACGCTGAGTTGCGGACAGTCCGATCCTCGGGTCAAGCCCGAGGATGACGATCAGTGAGGGCCACCCTTCTTTCGACCCCACCGCCGTTTCGGCTCTTCGCCATTGGCCTTGGCGGTGATCTCTTTCAGCTTGCGGCCCTGCATGGCTGAGAGAGCCTGACCCGGCGCGCCCTTTTCGGGGTCGGCGAAGGCGCGGCCGTGGGTCTTCACGCGCTCGCTGACCGAATCGATGAACTCGCCCTCCCATTCGGACAGCGAAACGCCCGCCTTGTCTGCCGCGCGGCGAGCGCGTTTCAAAGCATTCAACGCAGCGCGTTTAGCCGCCTCGCGCTGCATCTCGAAGGGGCTGGGCGGGGACTTTCTTGCAGCGCTACCGCCCTTTGGGCTGCTTGAGCGCAGACTGGATGCGCCATCGCGCTTGATGCCGCCTGATCGCGACAGCCCGCCTCCTGGCTTGAAGGGGGTGCGCTTCAAGCCGGGTCAGCCTCAGATCTCGCCGAGCGCCGACAGATAGAGGTCCAGGATGGCGTCTTCTTCCTGACGCTTAGCCTTGTCCTGCTTTCTGATGCGGATGACCTTGCGCAGGATCTTGACGTCGTAGCCCTCGCCCTTGGCCTCGGCGAAGACCTCCTTCATGTCGGTCATGACGGCCTGCTTATCCTCTTCAAGACGCTCAAGGCGCTCGATGATGGTGCGAAGGCGGCCCTGCGCCGTGGCGGTGAGAACGTCTGAACCACCGTCGAACGAGGCGTCGTCAGCCATGGGGAATACTCCAGAAATCAGGCGCGGACGCTAACCCTGCGGACAGGCGCGCGACAACCGCGAACACGAAAAAGGCCGCGGACAGAAATCCGCAGCCTGTGGATCGTCATCTTTCAAGCGCGCCATCGCCCTTCGGGCGGCTTGAGCGCGACCCAGCGTGCGCACGCCGCCGAAGCGGCGCGCAGCGAACGCTGCTTAGCCCTGCTTCGCCTTGAAGCGCGGGTCGGTCTTGTTGATGACGAAGACGACGCCCTTGCGACGCACGACCTTGCAGTCGCGGTGGCGGGTCTTCAGCGACTTGAGCGAGCTACGGACCTTCATGGTCGGACGTCCTGAAAGAAACCAATAAGAAAGCCGCTGACCCGGTCGGATCGCGGCGGAGGCGGTCGTATAGAGAGAGGGGTTCGGAAGGTCAAGCCGCCAAAGCCCGAAACCGCAGAAAACCCAGTCCCCGTCTGCTCTGCGAGTTGTTTCCCCTTACGTGCTCAAGTAGCGCAAAGCGCGATAGCACGACAAAAAATATGGAGGCCTGACCTCCGAGTCGAACGGAGGGTTTACGGGGTTGCACGCCCGCCGCGTCGCCGCTCCGCCATCAGGCCGTCAGAGCTGGTGCGTCATTACGACACACACGCATAAGGCGTCCAATACAAAGGTGGTTAACGGCCTACCTTACACCCGACCGGGGAACAGCGAGGCAACGCATTCGCGCCGCGCGCGCTTTAGGGCGTCGAAATGACCGTTCGCGCGGATGTCATTTCGTATCTGACCCCGGGGGCTCTAGTTTGAATCTCATGCGCTTTTCCTACCGCCTCCTCCTGATCGGCTGCGTCTCGGCCTGCGCGCCCATGCTGCCCGAGCCGCAGGTAAACCTGCCGACGCCCCAGCCTCAGCCCCAGGCGGGCGCGCCGATCACGACGCCGGCCCCCGCCCCCCAGACCCCGCCGTTGGCCGCCTATGACCAGCAGGGTTTCGAGGGCTGGAAGCAGGGCTTCCTGGCGCGTAAGGGCGGCGCCCGCCGCGCGGACTACGCCCGGGAACTGGAGGGGCTGACGCCCGATCCGACGGTGATCCGCCTGGATCGCAACCAGCCCGAATTCTCCAAACC
Organism: Brevundimonas vesicularis; assembly: GCF_044807075.1. GTDB lineage: Bacteria > Pseudomonadota > Alphaproteobacteria > Caulobacterales > Caulobacteraceae > Brevundimonas > Brevundimonas vesicularis_G. The sequence continues at coordinate 1,789,136 of NZ_CP085234.1, read as the reverse complement.
CGCCGGCGCCTATGTTCAGAATGCGGTGACCCCGGTGCGAATCGCCCAGGCCAAACAGCGCATCGACCGGGTGCCGTGGTCGGTGGTTCAACGATTCGGCGTGCCGAGCGAAATCCTGGTCGGCGTGTGGGCCCAGGAGAGCGCATTCGGTCAGGTGCAGGGCGACTATGACGTGATCCGCTCGCTGGCGACCCTGGCCTATGACGGTCGCAGGCGCGATTGGGCCGAGGGGCAGCTGAAGGACGCGCTGGACATCGTCGTGGACGGCCGGCGCGAGCGCGCGGGCCTGAAGGGCAGCTGGGCCGGGGCCATGGGCCAGACCCAGTTCATGCCCGACAACTATCTGCGCCTGGGCGTGGATCAGGACGGCGACGGCAAGGTCGACATCTGGCGCGACGACGCCGACGCCCTGGCGTCCGCCGCCAACCTGCTGGCCCAGGCCGGGTGGAAGCGCGGTCAGGGCTGGGGCTATGAAGTCACCCTGCCCTCCGGCTTCGACTATGCCGAGGCGGAAGGCCCGAAGCACAACTGGGCCTATTGGGCGGCCAAGGGCGTGCGCCTGGCGCAAGGCGGCACCCCGAACGGCGCCGAGGCGCTGGAAGAAGCGACCATCCTGCTGCCGCAGGGCGCGAACGGTCCGGCCTTCCTGGCCCTGCCGAACCACTATGTGATCCGCCGCTACAACAACTCGGTGTCCTACGCCCTGGCCATCGGCCTGACGGCCGACGGAATCATGGGCAAGCCGGGGCTGACGAAGGCCTGGCCCAACGATCCGCCGATGACGCGCGATCAGCGGATTGGGGCGCAGCGCGCCCTGACGCAGCTGGGTTACGACACCCAGGGCGTCGATGGGGTGATCGGCTCCAACACCCGCGCGGCCCTGCGTCGCTGGCAGATCGCCAACAACCGGATCGCCGACGGCTATCTGACGCCGGCGCTGGCGGACGAACTGATCCGCCGGACGAACTGAACCGCGCTTCCCGCCCTCGCACCGCGATGGGCGGGAGTGACTTCAGACCCTACCCCTTCACGCGCCAGGTGGCGCCGTCTGGGCCGTCCATGACAACGACGTTCAGGGTGTTCAGGCGGTCGCGGATGCGGTCGGCCTCGGGCCAGTTCTTTGCGGCGCGGGCGCTGGCGCGTTGGTCCAGCAGGGCCTCGACCTCGGCCTTCAGGGCGGGATCGCCGCCCTCGAACCAGGCGTCCGGCGTCAGCGACAGGACGCCGAGCAGCCCGGCCGCTTCCTTCAAGCTCCAGCGGGCCATGGCGACATCGTTGATATCGGCCTCGGCATCGTTCAGCAGCTCACGCAGGGCGTTCCCCAGCCCGAACAGCTGGGCGATGGCGCCCGGCGTGTTGAGATCGTCCTCAAGCGCGTCCAGCACCGGATTCAGGGCGTTCTCGGCCAGCTCCATCTCGGCCTCGTCCAGCGTGGCCTCATCGAAGTCGGTCAGGGCCGCGTCGGCGTCGCGCAGGACGCCATACAGCCGGTCCAGGTTCTTGCGGCTCTGCTCCAGCAGCCCCTGGTTCCAGTCCAGCGGCTGGCGATAGTGGGCGCTCAGCAAAGCCCATCGAACGACCTCGCCCGGCATGGCCTGGACCAGGTCGTGCAGCAGCAGGACGTTGCCGATCGACTTGGACATCTTCTCGGCGTCGACAGTCAGAAAGCCGTTGTGCATCCAGTATCGGGCGTATTCGTCATGGGCCTGATCGCCATGCGCATGGCCATGGGCGCAGACGCCCTGGGCGATCTCGTTCTCATGGTGGGGGAAGACCAGGTCGATGCCGCCGCCATGAATGTCGATGGGCAGGCCCAAGGTCTTTTCGATCATGGCCGAGCATTCGATGTGCCAGCCGGGGCGCCCCTCGCCCCACGGCGAAGGCCAGGAGGGCTCGTCCGCCTTGGACGGCTTCCACAGGACGAAGTCGTGCGGGTTCTTCTTATAGGGCGCGACGTCGACGCGGGCGCCGGCGATCATGTCGTCCAGGTTCCGACCCGACAGGGCGCCGTAGGCTTTGTAGGACGAGACATCGAACAGGACGTGACCCTCGGCCGCATAGGCGCAGCCGGCGTCGACGATGGCCTGGATCTGATCGACGATGGCCGGGATGTAGTCGGTGACGTGGGGCGCGATATCGGGCGGCGAGACGTTCAGCAGGCCCATGTCGGCGAGGTAGGCGGCTTCATAGCGGGCCGTGACTTCTCCGATCGCCACGCCCTCGCGCGCGGCCTTCTGATTGATCTTGTCGTCCACGTCGGTGACGTTGCGGGCGTAGATCACGTGGTCCGCGCCATAGGTCCGGCGCAGCAGCCGCACCAGGACATCGAAGACCACCGGCGGACGCGCATTGCCGATATGGGCGTAGTCATAGACCGTGGGGCCGCAGACATAGAGGGTCACACGATCCTTGTTCCGGGGCTCGAACAGGCGCTTTTCACGGCGCAGGGTGTCGTGGATGTGCAGCGGCATGGATCAGTCTTTAGCGGGTTTTCTTGCGGGACGGACGGTCTGTCCCATATAGCGGCCTGATATACAGTCCCGACGGATTGTAGAAGGTAAACCGGGCGTCCGCCCGCCCCGGCCGGAAATCGAGTTCATGAGCGTCACCCCCGCCAAGCCCGTCCTCATCAGCGACGAAACTGTGCAACGTCCGTCGCGCGAGCAGGCGCTGGAGGCCGTGCGCACCCTGATCGCCTGGGCCGGCGACAATCCGAACCGTCCGGGCCTGATCGATACGCCCAAGCGGGTGGTGGACGCTTACGGCGAATGGTTCGACGGCTATGACGCCGATGCGGGCAAGGAGCTGAGCCGCACCTTCGAGGACGTGACCGGCTACGACGACATGGTCATCCTGCGCGACATCGAGGTGGAGAGCCATTGCGAGCACCACCTGGCCCCGTTCCTGGGCAAGGCCTATGTCGCCTATCTGCCCGGTGAGAAGGTGGTCGGCATCTCCAAGCTGGCGCGGGTCGTCGAGATCTATGCGCGGCGGCTGCAGAACCAGGAAACCCTGACCAACGACATCATCGACGCCATCGAATCGCACCTGCAGCCCCGCGGCGTGGCGGTGCTGGTGGACGCCGAGCACCAGTGCATGACCACGCGCGGCGTGCATCATCGGCACGTTTCGACCATCACGACCCGCTTCACGGGCGCCTTCAAGGACGATGCTGCCCTGGCGGACCGTTTTTTGAAGCTGGCCAAGGCCTGAACGCCGAACCGTCGTCCCTCTGTCGTGTATAATTGACGTTCGGGAACGGCAGATCGTTTAGAACCGCTTTACAAGCTCGCATCGGGACGCCAAGAACCGATCAAGCCTTCGGGCGATCCATAGGGAAATGTCGGCGCGGAACGCAGCCGGCGAGTAACGGAGACGATGCATGGCTGCCAAGCTCGGTGGTTCCGGCGGGGACAAGCACACGATCGAACAGACGGCGGATATCAACATCACGCCGTTCATCGACATTCTGCTGGTGCTCATGATCATCTTCATGGTCGCCGCGCCGATGGCGACCGTGTCGATCCGTCTGGATCTGCCGCCGGCGACGCCGCCGACCGACCCGACCAAAGAAAAGGAACCGGTGTACATCACCATCCAGGAAAACGGTCAGCTGTTCCTGTCGGACAAGCAAACCTCGATCGACAACCTGGCCACTGACGTCTGCACCGCCCTGGGCGGCGGCGCTTGCCAGGAAGAACGCGTCTTCGTCCGCGCCCAGCCGGAAGTGAAGTACTCGCAGTTCATGGAAGTCATGAACAAGATGCAGGAGAACGGCTTCTTCAAGGTCGGCCTGCTGAACGAAGACATCGAATAGGACCTTCGTCCTTTCCAGGATTGGGGCCGCGTTCCGAAAGGGACGCGGCCTTTTTCTTTGCCGAAAGGCTTGCCGGATCGGCCGGCTGCACCCTTGATGCCGCATCGGTTGTTCGAGGAGTCCGCCCATGCGTCGTCGCACCTTCCTGTCCGCCCTGCCCGCCGGCGCGCTGGCGGCGACCGCAGCCCAGGCCCGGCAGGCTGCTCCCGCCGCCAGGCCGACCGAGGCGGCCCCAGCGCCGGCCCGCCCGGCCGACCCCTATGCCGGCGTCGGCATCGGCGACCGAATTTCGGGACCGAAGTTCATGGGGCGCTCGACCGTCTGGGGCGCGAACGGGGCGGCGGCGACGGCGCACCCGGCGGCCAGTCTGATCGGCATCGACACCCTGCGGCGCGGCGGATCGGCCATCGATGCGGCCATCGCCATCAATGCGGCCCTGGGCTTTCTGGAGCCGGTCGCCAACGGCATCGGCGGCGACGCCTATTGCATGCTCTGGGATCCCAAACAGAAGAAGGTCGTCGGGTTGAACGGCTCGGGCGCCAGTCCGCGGGGCCTCAGCCTGGAGATCGCGCGATCCAAGGCCATCGACGGCTACCTGCCGCGCTATGGCGCGGTGACGGTCAATGTGCCGGGCACGGTGGACGCCTGGTGGAGCGCACATCAGCGGTATGGGAAACTGCCGTGGAAAGAGGTGGTGCTGCCCGTCGCCGAACTGTGCGATCAGGGCGTGCCCGTGCCCCAGGTCATCGCCTACTATTTGGAACGCAACATGGCTTCGTTTGATCGGGGCCAGATCCCGATCGAGGAAAACGAGAACCGAAAGCGCATCTGGGCCGCCGGCGGCGCGACGCCGAAGGTGGGCGAAGTCTTCGCCAATCCCTATCTGGGCAAGACCCTGCGGATGATCGCAGAGGGTGGGCGCGACGCCTTCTACAACGGTGCCATCGCCGATCAGATCGAGGCCTATTTCAAGCGGATCGGCGGCTGGATGACCCGCGCCGACCTGGCCGCCCATCACACCGAATGGGTCGAGCCGATCCGGACCAACTATCGCGGGGTCGATGTCTTCGGCCTGGGTCCGAACACGCAGGGGCTGAGCACCAACCAGATCCTGAACATCTGCGAACAGTTCGACCTGAAAGCCATGGGCTTCCAGTCCGCCGCCTCGCTGCACGTCCAGGCCGAGGCCAAGCGGCTGGCGTTCGAGGACCGGGCGCGCTGGTTCGCCGACGACCGATTCTCCAAAACGCCGGTCGAATGGCTGAACTCCAAGGCCTATGCGGCCGAGCGGGCCAAGCTGATCCGGCCCGATCGGGTCATGGACCGCGTCATGCCGGGCGATGCGCCGCACCACGGCGACACCACCTATTTCAGCGTCGCAGACAGCGACGGCATGATGGTCAGCTGGATCCAGTCCAACTATCGCGGCATGGGCTCGGGCCTGGCGCCCGACAACGGCTCCGAACCGCTGGGCTTCATGTTCCAGGACCGGGGAGAGCTGTTCGCCCTGAGCGACGGCCACCCCAACATCTATGCGCCCGGCAAGCGTCCGTTCCAGACGATCATTCCCGGCTTTGCGGTCAAGGACGGCGAGCCGTGGATGGCGTTCGGCGTCATGGGCGGCGCCATGCAGCCGCAAGGGCAGGCCCAGATCATCATCAACATGGTCGATTACGGGCTGGAGCCCCAGGCGGCGGGCGACGCGCCCCGCTGGCAACACTATGGCTCGTCCGAACCGACCGGCCAGCCGCAGGAAGGGACCGGCGTACTGCATCTGGAAAGCGGCGTGCCCGAGGCGACCAAGGTCCAGCTGCGCGCCATGGGCTGGACCCTGGGCGAACCCGACGGCGGCTTCGGCGGCTATCAGAACGTCATGAAACAGATGAACCCAGGCGGGCGCTGGACCTATGGCGCGGCGACCGAGATGCGCAAGGACGGGATCGCGCTGGCTTATTGAAGTTGGCCTACTGAGGTTGAGCGACCGATGACCCACGACGAGGTCCACGCGCTTCTGCTGTCGTTTCCCGGCGTGGAGGACGGCGTGTCCTATGGCGAGCCGTCGTTCAAGGTGGCAGGCAAGTTTTTCACCTGGATGCGCCCGACGCTGGACGACAGCATCGTGGTGCATCTGGACAATCTGGATGAGCGCGAACTGCTGATCGAAATGGACCCGGCGACCTTTCATTTCACCGCCCACTATCGCGACCATCCCATCGTCCTGGCGCGCATCACCAGCGTCGATCCCGTCTGGCTGAGGGCCGCGCTTGAGAAGCGGTGGCGTCGGATGGCGCCTAAAAAGCTGTCCAAGGCGCATCCGGTCCTTACCGCAGAGAGGTCGGGCGCCTAACTACGCCCCTCAAGCGGACCCAGCCCAAGGAGCGCCCGATGGCCTATGGCGACCAACCCACGATCACCGTCGACGGTATCGAAATCCCCCTGCTCGGCTTCGGCACCTGGCAGCTGGAGCCGGACGATGCGCGGCGCATGGTCGCTGAGGCCCTGCGGATCGGCTATCGCCACATCGATACGGCCTGGATCTACAAGAACGAAATGGCGGTCAGCGAAGGCATTCGCGACTCCGGCGTGGCGCGAGAGGACATCTTCCTGACCACCAAGATCTGGGTCGAGCATTTCACCCACGACGCCCTGCTGAAACAGGCCAGGGAATCGGCCGACAGCCTGGGCACGACGCCCGACCTGCTGCTGCTGCACTGGCCCAAGACGACGCCGACGTTCGAAGAGACGCTGGGCGCCCTGAACGCGGCCAAGGACCAGGGCCTGACCAAGTCGATCGGCCTGTCCAACTTCCCCTCCAAGGAATTCCGTCAGGCGCAGAGCCTGTCGAAGGCGCGGCTGCTGACCGATCAGGTCGAGCATCACCCCTATCTGGGCGTCGATCAGCTGGTGGCGACGGCGGCCGAGTTGGGGTCGTCGATCACCGCCTGGTCGCCGCTGGCGCAAGGCAAGATCGCCGACGACGCCACAATCAGCGAGCTGGCCAAGGCGCACGGCAAGACCAACGGCCAGATCACCCTGCGCTGGCTGATCCAGCACGGGATCATAGCCATCCCGCGCACGACCAAGGAACGCCGCGCGCGCGAGAACTTCGACATCTTCGACTTCGCCCTGACGGACGAGGAGATGCAGCGGATGGACGCCCTGGATCGCGGCGAACGGCTGGGCGACTGGCTGGACCCGGCGTTCGAATGGGACAAGACGGCCGCCTGACAACAGCTGTGACGAGACGGGACTGTCCGTGGGAGCGAACGCCGCGTGACAGTTCCGCCTCCGCCCTTTAGGCGAAGACATGGCCTACAAATCCCTGCGTGACTTCATCGACCAGCTGGAAGCCGAGGGCGAGCTGGTGCGGGTGTCCGAACCCGTCTCCACCGTGCTGGAGATGACCGAGATCCAGACCCGGTTGCTGAGGAACGGCGGACCGGCGGTGCTGTTCGAAAAGCCGGTCATGCCGGACGGCACGATCAGTCCCATCCCCTGCCTGGCCAATCTGTTCGGCACGGTGAAACGGGTCGCCATGGGGGTGACGCTGGAGGGCAAGGACCGGACGACGGCTGGCGAGCTGCGCGAGGTCGGGGAGCTTCTGGCCTTTCTGAGAAATCCGACGCCGCCTCGCGGTCTGGGCGACGCGATGGAGATGCTGCCGCTGATGCAGACCGTCCTGTCGATGCGGCCCAAGACGGTGAAGAAGGCGCCGGTTCAGGAGGTTGTGCTGAAGGGCGACCAGATCGACCTGACCGCCCTGCCCGTCCAGTCGTGCTGGCCCGGTGAGCCCGCGCCGCTGATCACCTGGGGCCTGGTCGTGACCAAGGGGCCGTCGGACGACCGCGAGGACGATTTCAACCTGGGCATCTACCGGATGCAGGTGCTGGGCAAGGACAAGGCCATCATGCGCTGGCTGGCGCACCGGGGCGGGGCGCTACACTATGCCCGGCACAAGAAGGCGCGGCCCAAGGAGCCCCTGCCCTGCGCCGTGGTGCTGGGCGCCGATCCTGGCACCATCCTGGCCGCCGTGACGCCGGTGCCGGACACCCTGTCGGAATATCAGTTCGCCGGCCTGATGCGGGGCGCCAAGGCCGAGTTGGTCCCATGCAAGACCGTGCCGCTGATGGTTCCGGCCCAGGCCGAGATCGTGCTCGAGGGCCATGTCCTGCTGGACGAGTTCGAGGACGAGGGCCCGTACGGCGATCACACCGGCTATTACAACTCGGTCGAGAAGTTCCCGGTCTTCAAGGTCAGCGCCATCACCATGCGCCGCGACCCCATCTATCTGACCACCTTCACCGGGCGGCCGCCGGACGAGCCGAGCGTGCTGGGCGAGGCGCTGAACGAGGTCTTCATTCCCCTGCTGCGCCAGCAGTTTCCCGAGATCACGGACTTCTGGCTGCCGCCCGAGGGCTGCAGCTACCGGATCGCGGTGGTGTCGATGAAGAAGGCCTATCCCGGCCACGCCAAGCGGGTGATGCTGGGCGTCTGGAGCTATCTGCGCCAGTTCATGTACACCAAATGGGTCATCGTCGTGGACGACGACATCGACGCCCGCGACTGGAAGGACGTCATGTGGGCCATCTCGACCAAGATGGATCCGGCGCGCGACATCACAGTGATCGAGTCGACGCCCATCGACTATCTGGACTTCGCCAGCCCCGAAAGCGGCCTGGGCTCCAAGATCGGCCTGGACGCCACCGACAAATGGCCGCCCGAGACCAAGCGCGAATGGGGCGAAGAGATTCGCATGGACGAGGCCGTCATCGAGCGGGTCAACGACCTGTGGGGACGGCTGGGTTTGCCGGGCGACGGGACGCCGATCTGGAAATAAGCCGCGGCTTATGTTATTACGCCGTTAGAACGGAGTGCGATAATGTCCTCGGCCATACGCAAGATCGGAAACTCCGCAGGCGTGATCCTGCCCAAGCCGGTGCTGGAATCGCTTGGCGCAAAGCTCGGCGACAAGATCGATTTCGTCGCCGAGAACGGGCGTGTGTTCTTGTCACCTGTGATCGCGGATCCGCGAGACGGTTGGGAGGAAGATTCCAAGCGACTCGGCGCGTTGGGCTTGTCCCATGAAGATCGCGAATGGCTGGAAGCGCCATTGAGCGCCGAGACCGAAACGGACTGGGAATGGTAAAGCGGGGCGAGGTCTGGCTGACCCGTCTCGATCCGACGGAAGGCAGCGAAATTCAAAAGACGCGGCCTTGTCTGATTGTTTCGCCGGATCGCCTCAGTCACCACGATATCTTCATCGTCGCCCCGCTGAGCTCCGGCGGTCATGCCGCCCGTTTCCGGGTCGAGGTCGCCTTTCAAGGCAGACGTGGCAGGGTTCTGCCAGACCAGATCCGAACGGTCGCCCGCAGCCGGTTGATCCGTCGCCTAGACAGGCTGGACGATCACTACGTCGCCGAGGTCCTCGGCATCCTAAGGCTGATGTTCGAGGATTGACTGGGTACGATGAGCGCATTCGAGTTCTTCTTCAGCTTTTACGGCCTGCTGCTGGGCCTGTCGGTGGCCGAACTGGTCGGCGGCTTCGCGCGGGTGCTGCATGAGAAGCAGCGGATCCGGTTCGGCTGGCTGACGCCGATGCTGGCCCTGTTCGTGGCCATCGACATCGCCACCTTCTGGAACCAGGCCTGGGTCATCTTCCGCGGGGCGCCGTTCAACACCTTCGTGCTGCTGATCTCACTGGCCATCGCCGCGACCTTCTATGTCGCGGCCAGCGTAACCTTCCCGCGCGTTTCGGCCGAGGGCGGGGACGAGCGGATCGATCTGGACGACCATTTCTGGGCGCACCGGCGGCTGGTGTTCGGCTGCATCCTGGCGGCCAATCTGATCGTGGCGGTGATCGTGATCATCCTGGCCCAGCTTAATCCCGGCTTCGCCAAGATCGCCGGCTCGGTGCGGTTGTGGGTCGGCGTCGCCATCTTCGTGATCGGCACGGCGACGGCGGCGGTCGCACCGTGGCGCAGGGTTGCGGTTGGCGCCCTGGTCGTCGTGCTGCTGTACAGTGTCTGGCAGATGGGGAACGCGGCGGCGCTGCTGCTCAAGGCCGGCGGCTGGGCGCCCGCGCTGGGCGGCGGCGGTTGAAACCTTGTCAGGGCCGCGCAATCGGCCCACGAAAGGCCATGCAGTCCCCTCTTCTGGTCTCGGCGCTGGTCGCCGCCCTTGCCTGTAGCGTGAGCCCCGCCATGTCCCAGACGCTTCCCAACACCGCACCTTGGGATCAGGCCTTCTTGCCGCCCGCCCCCGCGTGGGACGGTGCGTCCAAGGCGCTGCTGCGCGATGCGTCCGATCCCTGGGTCACGGCGTTCGAGGCAGATCCGGGCCACGACTTCAGCCCCAACTATGTCGACACCCGCGCCTGGTTCGATCGCCTGGACGCCGCCAGCGACCTGATGCGCATCGAACAGTTTGGCGTCTCGCCCGAGGGCCGGCCCATCTATGCGGTGATCGCGTCCAAGGATGGCGCGACGTTCGATCCCGCCAAGCCGGTGCTGATGATCCAGGCCGGCATCCACCCCGGCGAGATCGACGGCAAGGACGCGGGCATGATGCTGCTGCGCGACATCGCCTTCTATGGGAAGGACGCCCTGCTGGACCGGGTCAATCTGATCCTGATCCCGATCCTGAGCGTGGACGGGCACGAGCGTTCCGGCCCCTATTCCCGGCCGAATCAGCGCGGCCCCCGCATCCAGGGCTGGCGTAACACCGCGACCAACCAGAACCTGAACCGCGACTATCTGAAGCTGGACCAGCCCGAGATGCGGGCCGTGCGCGGCCTGATCCTGAAATACCGGCCGGACCTGTATGTGGACGTCCACGTCACCGACGGCATGGATTACCAGTACGACGTCACCTACGGCTTCAACGGCGAGGACGGGGCTTTCAGCCGCTCGCCGAACGGCTCGGCCTGGCTGGATTCGGTGTTCAAGCCGGCGATGAACGCCGCGCTGGAACGCGAGGGCCATATCCCCGGCGAACTGGTCTTCGGCGTCGACGACGACGAGCCGAAGAAGGGCCTGTCGGACGGCGGCCTGGGCGAGCGGTTCTCCAACGGCTGGGGCGCGGCCGCCCATGTGCCGACGATCCTGATCGAAAACCACAGCCTGAAGCCGCATGAGCAGCGGGTGCTGGGCACCTATGTCTTCATCGAGGAGGCGATGCGTCTGCTGGCCGATCAGGGTGCCGGTCTTAGCGCCGCGACGGATCAGGACAAGGCCCTGCGCCCGGCGCAGATCCCCGCCAACTTCGAGGCCGACGAGACGCCGTCGTCCACCCGGCCCTTCAAGGGCATGCTGTACGAGATGTACGACAGCGCCGCCTCGGGTCGGAAGGAGATCCGCTGGCTGGGCCAACCTGATCCCGACCTGTGGCAGATGCCGTTCTATGGCTCCAAGCCGACGCTGACCCTGACCCGGCCGACGGCCTACTGGGTGCCGGGCTATCGCACCGACATCATCGAGCGGCTGAAGACGCACGGGATCGAAATGGAGACGGTCGAGGCTGCGCGCACCGTGATCCTGTCGATGCTTCGCCTGGTCGAGCCCAAGCTGGCGACCCGCGCCAATGAAGGTCACGTGCAGGCTTCGGTGAAGACCGTAGAGGTCGAGAAGCGCGACTGGACGTATCCGACCGGCTCGGTGCGGGTGCCGACGGATCAGCCGCTGGGCGACATCGTCGTGCTGCTGCTGGAGCCGCAATCCAGCGAAAGCTTCTTCGCCTGGGGCATGTTCCCCGAGGTGATGAGCCGCGTCGAATATATCGAGGCCTACGCCATCGCCCCGCTGGCCCACAAGATGATGGCGGCGGACCCGGCGTTGAAGGCCGAGTTCGAGGCCAAGGTCGCAGGCGACGCCGCCTTCGCCGCCGATCCGCAGGCGCGTCTGGCTTGGTTCTATGAACGCACGCCCTTCTATGACGACCACTATCTGCTCTACCCCGTCGGGCGCGAGGACTGATCGATGACCACGCCGCTGATGTACGCCGTCCAGGCCGCCGCCCTGTGGAGCGGCCTGTTGATCCTGATGATGCTGGTCTTGTCGGGCATCGTGGTCAGCGGGCGGCGCAAACACATGGTGTCGTTCGGCGACGGTGGAAACGCGGATCTGATGGCCGCCAGCCGCGCCTTCGGCAATCTGGTGGAATATGCGACGCCCGGCATGATCGCGATGCTGCTGCTGGCTGCCGTCGGCGCGCCGGCCTGGATGGTCCACGGGGTCGGCGCGACGCTGTTCGTCGGCCGGGTCGCCCATGCCCTGGGACTTTTGCTGCAGACCGGTCCGTCGCTGGGTCGCGTCGTCGGCATGCTGCTGACCTGGGTGGCGCTGCTGACGGCGGCTGTGGGCCTGATCGCCTTCGCCGTCGTCTGACGCGGTTGCGGTGCAGCAGGTTGCGGTGCAGCGGGGCGTCCGCCATATCGGGGCATGACTGAAACCCTGGCTGCGCCCGTTTCCACCGATCTTCTCAACGACATCGTCAAGGCCGCGCTGAAGGCCGGCGCCGACGCCGCAGAGGCGGTCAGCGCCGATCGCCGATCCCTGTCGGTCGGGGTGCGCAATGGCAAGCTGGAAGACGTCGAACGCGAGGAATCGCGCGACCTGGGCCTGCGCGTGTTCGTGGGCCAGCGACAGGCGTCCGTTTCGGCCTCGGACCTTTCGCCGGCGACCCAGGCGCGGCTGGTCGAGCGGGCGGTGGCCATGGCGCGGTTGGCGCCGGAAGACCCCCATGCCGGTTTCGCGCCCGAGGAACGGCTGGCGCGCGGCCCGTTCATCGATCTGGACCTGTTCGATCCCAGCGAACGCAGCGCACAAACTCTGGAACAGGTCTCGGCCGAGGCCGAGGCGGCGGCCCTGGCGGTTCCCGGCGTGGCGCGGTCGGAAGGCGGACACGCCGGCTGGTCGTCCAGCCGGTGGCGGCTTGTGACCTCTCACGGGTTCGACGGCGCCTATGAGGGTTCGGCCTTCTCGCTGGGCGTCGGCGTCATCGCCGAAAAGGATGGGGCGATGGAGCGCGGCGGCGAGAGCCGTTCGACCCGTCACCTGTCGGATCTGCCGGGCGCCGACCTGATTGGGCGCACCGCCGGCGAGCGCGCCGTGGCCCGCGTCGGCCCGCGCAAGATCGCCTCGACCACCGCGCCCGTGATCTTCGACAACCGGATGGCGGGCCAGATCGTGTCGCCGGCCATCGGCGCCATTTCCGGCCCGTCGATCGCGCGCGGCACCTCCTTCCTGAAGGACCGCATGGGTCAGCGCGTGTTCGCCGAGGGCGTCACCCTGATCGACGATCCGTTCCGCCCGCGCGGCATGGGATCGACCCCGTTCGACGACGAAGGCGCAATGGTCAAGAAGCGCGCCCTGTTCGACGACGGCGTCCTCACCACCTGGTTGCTGAACAGCGCCTCGGCCCGGCAATTGGGTCTGGAAACCACCGGCCACGCGTCGCGGGGGCTGGCCGGGCCATCCGGCGTCTCGACCCACAATCTGCATATGGAGCCGGGCGAGCGCGACTTGGCGGGCCTGATGGCGGACGCCGGGACCGGCCTGCTGGTCACCTCGATGTTCGGACCGTCGCTGAACGGAAACACCGGCGACTGGTCCGCCGGGGTGTCGGGCTTCTGGTTCGAGAACGGCGTGATCGCCTATCCGGTCAACGAGGTCACGGTGGCCGGCAAGCTGACCGACCTGTATCTGCGCCTAGAGCGCGGCTCGGACCTAGAGTTCCGGGGCGGGTTCAATGTGCCCAGCCTGATGTTCGACGCGGTGGCCATCGCGGGCAAATGATCGACTTGCACGCCGACCTCGACCTGATCCGCCAGGCGGCCATCGACGCCGGGGCGCTGGCCATCGCCGAGCGTGAGGCGGGCTTGAAGATCGAGTCCAAGGTCGGCGGCTCGCCCGTCACCAGCGGCGACCTGAAGGTCGATGCCATGCTGAGGGACAGGCTGCTGTCGGCGCGGCCCGACTATGGCTGGCTGTCGGAAGAGACGGCGGATACGGCCGAGCGTCTGTCGAAACGACGCATCTTCGTGGTCGATCCCATCGACGGCACCGTCGCCTATATGAAGCGGACGCCGTGGTGGTGCGTGCCCATCGCCGTGGTCGAGGACGGCGAGGTCGTCGCCGCCGTGATCCATGCGCCCGAGGTGGACGAGACCTATGTGGCGACGCGTGGCGGCGGGGCCCGACGTAACGGCAAACCCATCCACGCCTCGGATGTCGATACGTTGGAGGATGCCTCGATCCTGGGCGATGCGAGACTGATCGAAGCGCCCCATTTCGACGAAGAACCCTGGCCGTCGATGCGGTTCGAGAAGCGCAACGCCCTGGCCTATCGGATGGCGCTGGTCGCCGCCGGCGCCTTTGACGCCGCCCTGGCCCTGACGCCGAAATGGGATTGGGACGTCGCTGCGGGCTGGCTGATCGCGACCGAAGCCGGCGCGAGGGTCAGCGATCACCACGGGCGGCCGTGGGCCTTCAACCGGCCGGATCCGCGTCAGGCCAGCCTGGTCTGCGCGGCGCCGACCATCCAGCCGATGATCGTGCGGCGCTGTAAAAACGTGCCGCTTTCGACCTGAAGGCGGGGACGGAAAAACCCCCGCCAACATTGATCCGAGGGCGTTCTCGGCCTATGCCGCGCGCAAACCTCCCTCCCCCCAAAGCCTTCCGGCCCAGCCTTCAGGATTTCCGATGACCGATCAGAACGCCGTCCCGCCGCAACTTCTGCACATCGTGATCGGCGGCGAGCTTCGTCACCTGGGCGAGCCGACCTTCCGCGACCTGTCGCAGGTCGAGTTTGTCGGCGCCTTCGGCAGCTATGACGAAGCGAAGAAGGCCTGGAAGGCGCGCGCCCAGGCGACCGTGGACAATGCCCACATGCGCTACTTCATCCTGCACGCCCACAAGCTGATCGATCCGCGCGGCGACGCGGCCTGAGCCGAGGACTGAGTGCGACATCGAGGGGCCGAACCGGCTCCTCGATTCGACGTTTCGATCTGTAGGCGAGGACGATGATGAACCTGGAACCGCAACAGATCTTTCAACTGGTCAGCCTGCTGGCCGTGCTGGCGCTATTCAGCTTTTCGCTGCGCGGCCACATCGACTACGCCCGCTGGTTCAAACGGTGGGAAGCCGACCGCAAGGCGCGTCGCGACGCCGAACTGGCCGCCGAGGCCCGCGCAAACGGCGAGGCCGGCGATGAACCGAAGACCGGCCCCTGGGGCTGAAGCCTCCTACTCGCGCCGCAGCAGCTTGTCGGTCAGCAGCGTGCCCCACCAGCCGGCCTTGAACTCGGCGCGTATGGCCTTGGGGTCGTAGTCGGGGCTGTCGACCCACTCGATGAAGCTGACGCCCTTTGGCTCGATCTCGTTGACGTATTTCTCCAGCGTATAGTCCAGCACGCCGGTCAGCCCCTCGCGCGAGTGCAGATATTTCTTCGAGAGCTGCTTCATGGCGACCGAGATCGGCTCGCCAAGGTGGAAGTGGCGATAGAAGACCGCCATCATTCCCGCCCGATCCGCGCCGGACTTGCAGTGGATCAGCACCGGATACTGGATCGTCTTGAACAGCTCGCGCGCGCGGTGGATGCGCACCGTCTCGGGCGGATCGCGCGAGTCCAGCGGCGCGTCGATCAGGGTCAGGCCCAGCCGCTCGCAAGCGTCCTTCTCCAGCCAGTAATAGCCCTCATCCCGCTCGCCGCGCAGGTTGATGACCGTCTTGACGCCCTTAGACTTCCAATAGGCCAGCTGGCGCGGCGACGGCTGATTGGTGCGCACCAGATCCGGGCCCAGCCAGTGGGCGTTTGAAAAGGCCACGCGCAGAAACGCATGGTCGGCCCAGAAATAATGCCAATGCGCCCGAAAACGGCCCATCGCGGTCGAGAGGTCGAAGCGCGCCATGCCCGCCAGATAGCGATCCGACGCCGCCGCGTCATCCGATCTCGATCCTGATGCGTTGGAATGTTTGTCGAGACCGGAGAACAGCCCGATGAGAACCCTCGCCGCAGTTGCCGTCGTGGCCGCCAGCCTGTGGGCCGACGCGGCCGCCGCCCAAACGCCGCCCCCCGAAGACCCCGCCCTGATCGCCTATCTGCGCGACCGGGCCAAGGAGGCGCTGGACACCACCCGCTATACGGCCGCAATCACGCCGGACGGGGCCATGACCCTGGTCTACCTGATCGGCCCCAACTGGTGCGGCTCGGGCGGATGCCGGCTGCTGGTGCTGGACCGCACCGGCGCGACCTACCGCTCGGTCGGCGAGATCAGTGTCGCGCGCGCGCCGATCCGGCTGCTGGAGCGACAGACCCATGGCCGACGGGATCTGGGCGTCTATGTCGCGGGCGGCGGAATCACCGAGGGCTATGAGGTCGCCGTGCCGTTCGACGGGCGTCGATACGCGTCCAATCCGACGGCTCCGCCCGCCGTCAGGATCCAGGAAGCGCCCGGCGAAACCCTGATCCGCGCCGACGAGCCGGGCCGTGCGCTGGAACCGTCGCCGGACAAGCCTTGACTTGAACGGCGGCTCAGACGACCGAGAGCCGATGACCGTCGCCGCCACCGAAACCATGCCGCTGCGCGCCCTGCTGGCGCGGATTTGGCGCGACTATCTGTCCAAGCACAAGGGGTCGTTGATCCTGTCGGTCCTGTGCGCAGCGACGACGGGCCTGTTGACGGCGGCGCTGCTGAAACTGCTGGAGCCGGCCGTGAACGGCCTGTTCCTGGGCGGGACCAGGCCGATCAGTCTGTTCGGCCTGGTGACCTTTCCGGCGGACAAGGCCGTCGTCTGGATTCCGGTCGCCATCCTGACCGTCGCCATTGCGCGAACGCTCGCTGCGCTGGGCCAGGCCGCCCTGGTCAACCGGCTGGGTCACACCATCGTCGGCGACATCCAGATCCGGCTGTTCGGCGCCATGATCCGCGCCGATCTGGCGCGCTTACGCAGCCAGCACTCGGGCGGCTTCGTCTCCTCGGTGCTGTTCGACGCCAATATGGTGCGCGAGGCCTTCACCTCGGGCGTGGTCAACTACACCCAGAACCTGCTGACCCTGATCGCGGTGCTGATCTACATGGGGTTCATCGACTGGCAGCTGACGATCGTCGTGCTGCTGGGCGTGCCGCTGGTGGCGCTGGTGCTGCGCCGGTTCGGGCGCAAGACGCGCAAGGCCGCGGTCGGCGCCATGGCCGAGACGGAGAACCTGTCCACCGCCCTGATGGAGAACCTGGACGGGGTTCGCCTGATCAAGATCGAGAACCGCGAGGCCGCAGAACAGGACCGCGTCGCCGAGGTGGTGGCCCGTCGCCAGCGCCACGTGATCAAGGGCGCCAACGCCCGCGCCTTCGCCGGCCCGTCCAGCGATCTGGTCGCCTATATCGTCGTCGCCGCCGTCATGGCCTATGCCGGATGGCGGGCGCAGTCGGGCGACATGACGGTGGGCGGATTCGCCGCCTTCATCGGCATGCTGCTGGCCGCAGGGCAAGCCCTGCGTCAGGTGACGAACCTGGCGACGGTGATGAGCGAGGGCTTCACCGCCGCGCGTCGTCTGTTCGGCGCCTTGGACATCCAGCCGGAAATCCGTGAGGCGGCCGACGCCGCGCCCTTGGCCGCCGGGCCGGTCGAGGTCGTGCTGGACAAGGTGTCCTTCGCCTACGCCGGCACCGATGCGCCGACGCTGGACGGGGTGTCCCTGCGGGTCGCGCCGGGCGAGACGGTAGCGCTGGTCGGGCCGTCGGGCGGCGGCAAGAGCACGATCCTGAGCCTGCTGCCGCGCTTCTACGACGTGACCGGCGGGGCGGTGACCATCAACGGCGCGGACGTGCGGGCGCTACGCATCCACGACCTGCGCGACCACATCGCCCTGGTGACGCAGGAGCCCTTCCTGTTCGACGACACCATCGCCGCCAACATCGCCTATGGCCGGCCGGCCGCGACGCAGGCGCAGATCGAGGACGCCGCGCGGTCCGCCGCCGCCCACGACTTCATCACGGCCCTGCCTGAAAGGTATGCGACCCGCGCGGGCGAGGCGGGCCTGCGCCTGTCCGGCGGTCAGCGCCAGCGGATCGCCATCGCCCGCGCCTTCGTCAAGGATGCGCCCATCCTGCTGCTGGACGAGGCCACCAGCGCCCTGGACACCGAGAGCGAGGCGCTGGTCCAGGCGGCGCTGGAGCGGCTGATGCAGGGCCGCGCCACCCTGATGATCGCCCACCGCCTGTCCACCGTCCGGAACGCCGACCGCATCTATGTGATCGAAGCCGGTCGCGTGGTCGAGGAAGGCTCGCACGACGCCCTGGTCGCCAAGGGCGGCCTGTATTCCCGCCTGGCGCGCCAGCAGTCGCTGGACGGCGCGGCGCCCACCGTCGAGACCGTGACGTGAGGCCGCTGCGAAATCCGGTCGTTCAGTCGGCTCTGGCCTGGACCCTGGCGAAGTGGATGCAGTTCTGCTTTTCCACCATCCGCTGGACGCACGAAAACCAGCAGGCTGCTGAAGCCGTTTGGACGCAGGGCGGCGGGGTGTTGTGCGTGTTCTGGCATTCGCGGATCGGCCTGTCGCCCTCGTGCTGGCCGCTGGACCGGGCGCAGCCGGCCAAGGCGCTGATCTCCCTTTCGGCCGACGGCGAGTTCATCGCCAAGGCGGTGGCGCGTCAGGGCTTTCCCGCCGTGCGCGGATCATCGGCCAACAAGGACAAGGCCGAAAAGTCGAAGGGCGGCGCCCAGGCGCTGCGTGATGGATTGAAACAGCTGAAGGTCGGCGCCTTGGCCATCACGCCGGACGGGCCGCGCGGCCCGGCCAATGTCATGGCCGAGGGCCTGCCCCTGATGGCGAAGTTGTCCAAGGCGCCGGTGCTGTTCATCGGCATGTCGTGCAATCCCGCGATCCATCTGGACAGTTGGGACCGGGCCGTGCTGCCCCTGCCCTTCGGCAAGGGCGCCATCGTGTGGGACCGCGCCGACTATCCCGCCGACGCCGACATGGCCGATGTCGTCGTCGACTGGACCGCGCGGCTGAACGCCGTCGAAGCGCGGGCCGATGCGATCACGGGCCTGAAGCCGTGAGGACCCAGCCGTGACGCCGCTGCCGCTGATCGCCTATCGGCTGGCGACGCGCGCGCTGGAGCCGCTGGCCCCGCGCCTGCTGGATGCGCGCGCCAGGCGGGGCAAGGAAGATCCTGTGCGGGTCGACGAGCGGATGGGCTTCACCCGCACCGCGCGCCCCGAAGGTGATCTGGTCTGGCTGCACGGCGTCAGTGTCGGCGAGAGCCTGTCGCTGCTGCCCGTGGTCGAGCGGCTGACGAAGGCGCGTCCCGACCTGACCGTTCTGGTCACCTCCAGCACCGTGACCTCGGCGCATATTCTGGCCGAACGACTGCCGGCGGGCGTGATTCACCAATATGCGCCGGTCGATGCGCCGGGCGTGGTCGAGCGGTTCCTGGACCATTGGCGGCCCGGTTTGGCGGTCTTCGTCGAAAGCGAACTGTGGCCCAATCTGTTGCTGGCGGCGCGGCGGCGGGGCGTGAAACTCGCCCTGGTCAGCGCGCGCATCACGGAAAAGACGGTCGAGGGCTGGGCGCGGTTTCAGGCTTCGGCGCGGGCGCTGACCGGCGCCTTTGATCTGGTGCTGCCACAGGATGCCGTCTCGGCCCAGCGGCTTGAGGGCATGGGCGCGCGGATCGACGGGCTGGTGAATCTGAAACTGTCCGGCGAGGCCCTGCCGCACGATCCCGCCGCCTTCAGTCGTCTGAGCGCCGCCATCGGCGACCGGCCGGTGATCGTCGCGGCCAGCACCCATGAGGGCGAAGAGATCGCCATCATGCGGGCACTGGACCATCTGAGCGAACGGGTCTGTCTGATCCTGACGCCACGCCATCCCGAGCGGGGCGCGCACATCGCCCAGGCGCTGCAACGCGACGGCTACGCCTTCGCCATGCGCTCGCAGGGTCAGACGATCGGGCCGGACACCGACATCTATCTGGCGGACACCCTGAACGAGATGGGCCTGTTCCTGCGTCTGGCCGATGTGGTGGTGATGGGCGGCTCGTTCGCGCCCGCCATCGGCCTGCCGCCTGTCGGCGGGCACAATCCGCTGGAGCCGGCGCGGCTGGGCAAGCCGACGATCACGGGGCCGGATGCGTCCAATTGGGCGCCGGTGACGGCTGCCCTCATCGAGGCGGGGGGCCTGGCCCTGGTTCAGGCGCCGTCCGACCTGCCCGGCGTGATCGAGCCGCTGCTGGAAGACCTGAACGCGGCCAAGGCCATGGGCGAACGCGGGCGTCGCGCGGCGGTCGAGGCTGGAGGCGGGCTGGAGCGACTGTGGGCGCTGCTGTCGCCGCTGATGCCGCAGAGGCAGGGCCGGCGATGAAGCTGAGCACGCCGCGCTGGTGGTATGTGCGCGACAGCAACCATGCCCGGATGACACGCACGGCGCTGAAACCGCTGGGCTGGGTCTGGGCCGCCGTAACGGCGCGTCGGATCGTCAAGACGGTCCCGATCGACCCCGGCTGCGCGGTCATCTCGGTCGGCAATCTGACGGTCGGCGGATCGGGCAAGACGCCGGTCGCGCGCGAAACCTTGCGGCTGCTGCGGGCGGCGGGGGTGGAGGCGCAAGGCCTGTCGCGCGGCTATGGCGGGCGGCTGGAAGGTCCGGTCCGGGTCGATCCTCAAAACCATACAGCCGACGATGTCGGGGACGAACCCCTGATGCTGGCGCAGGGATCGCCGGTCTGGATCGCGCGCGATCGCGTGGCGGGCGCCAGGGCCGCCGTCGCGGACGGGGCGCAGGCCCTGGTGCTGGACGACGGCCATCAGAACCCGACCCTGAAAAAGACCGTCAGCCTGATCGTCGTGGACGGCGAGACGCGCGGTGACGAATGGCCGTTCGGAGATGGATCGGTCTTTCCGTCAGGCCCCATGCGCGAGCCGCTGAAGGCTGGGCTGGCGCGGGCCGACGCCGTGGTGGTCATGCTGCCGACCGATGTCGAGGAGGCCGATTCCGAACTGCTGGCGGTCTTCGGCGCCCTGCCCGTCTTCGTCGCCCGTCTGACGCCCGAGGGATCGCCGCCGTCGGGGCCGCAGGTCGGGTTCGCCGGCATCGCCAAGCCCTGGAAGGTCGAGCGGTCGCTGAAGGCGGCGGGCTGCGACCTGGTCGACTTCGTCCCCTTCCCCGACCACGCGGCCTACAGCGCCGCCGACATGACGTTCCTGACTGACCGGGCTGCGGTGTTCGACGCCGGACTGGTCACGACGGAAAAGGACTGGGTGCGGCTGACGCCCGAGCAGCGCAAAAACGTCGTCGCCTGGCCGGTCGTCGCCCGGTTCGAGGACGAGGCGGCTTTCGCCGCCTTCCTGAACGACAGGATTCAGTCGGCGCGATAGACCACGCCGGACTTCATCACGAACTTCATCCGCTCCAGCTCGGTCACGTCCGACAGCGGATCGCCCGAGACGGCGACGATGTCGGCGGGCATGCCGACGGCGATCTTGCCGGCCTCATTGGCGATGCGCAGGTGTTCGGCGGCGCCGACGGTGGCGGCCTGGATGGCCTCGAGCGGGCTCAGGCCGGCGCGGACCAGAAGCGCGAACTCCTGGGCGTTGTCGCCGTGGGCCGAAACGCCCGAGTCGGTGCCGAAGGCGATCCTGACCCCGCCCTCATGCGCGCGGCGCGCCATGTCCAGCATCTTGGGTCCGGCCTCCAGCGCCTTGGCCGTCTGGGCAGGGGTGAAGAAGTTGTCGGGGCCGGAGGCGATGCGCGCCACGAAATCGCCGGCCAGCAGGGTCGGGATCAGCCAGGCGCCGTTCGACTTGAACAGGCGGATCGACTGATCGTCCAGATAGGTGCCGTGTTCGATGGAATCGCCGCCGGCCCGTAGGAAGGCGTTGATACCGTCCACCCCGTGGGCGTGCGCCGTCACCTGGCGGCCCATGCGGTGGGCGCTGCCGACGATGGCGGACAGTTCGTCGTCGCTGAACTGCTGGTTCAGGCCGGCGGCGGTGTTGGACAGCACGCCACCGGTGGCCGTGATCTTGATGATGTCGGCGCCGGCGCGAACCTGGGTGCGCACGGCGCGCATGCAGTCCTCGGCCCCCGAGCAGATGCTCTCGGACGACAGCAGATGCATGACGTCCTCGCGATAGCCGTTGATGTCGCCATGCCCGCCGTGGATCGACACCGACGACCCCGCCGCAACGATGCGCGGTCCCGGCACGTCGCCATTCCTGACGGCGTTTCGCAGGGCGAAGATGGCCTGGTTCGAGGCGCCCAGATCCGCCACCGTCGTAAAGCCGGCCATCAGGGTGCGACGCGCATAGCGGGCGCCGACCATCGCCTGGTCCGCGTCCGAAAGCGTCACCTCTTCAAGGCGTGCGTTCGGGTTTTGCTGGCCAGTCAGATGGACGTGGCTGTCGATCAGGCCGGGCAGGACGAAGGCCTGGCGCAGGTCGACGACCTTGCCTTGAGAGGCGTCGCCGACGAAGCCGTCGCGCACTTCGACGACCTGGTTCCCTCTGATCACGAGAGTTTTATCGCGTTGCACAACGCCGTTTGATGGATCGGCGAGCAACCTTCCGGCCTCAACGAACGTTGTGTCGGGTTGCGTCGAAACGCCTGTGACCACGGGGGTTTGCTGCGCATTGGCGCTCACCGTCGACGCCATCAGCGCCGCCAGCGCGATTCCGAAACGTTTCATCGATTTCTCCCCGCGACACGTTTGCCGCAAAAATGCCCCACAAGGCTCAGGTTGCCTCGCCCGTAACCAACTGAAACAAACACGCCTCAAGACCAACCGCAACGAGGGCGTCGCATGCGGCTATCGAGACGAGGACTTATTCTGGGCGGATCGGCCATGCTGGCGGGATGCGCCAGCGCGAGCGCGACGGCGCCGCTGACGACGGCTCAGAACAGCACTCCGATCGGCACGCCCCGTGTCGGCCTGTCCATGGCTCAGACTGCACCCGTGACCCCGCCACCCCTGGACCCGCGCGGTCACGTTCGCAAGGAGCTGATGGAGCGCGCCATGACCGCGCTGGACACCCATCATCACCGCCTGCCGCTGCGCGACCGGATGTATCTGGTCGACTTCCAGAAGTTTTCGGGCGAGGAGCGGCTCTATGAAGTCGACCTGATCGCGGGTGAAGTGAAGGTGCTGCGCACCTGCCACGGCCGGGGATCGGACCCCAGCCACACCGGCTATGCCCAGCGCTTTTCCAACACGCCGGATTCCAACATGTCCTCGGTCGGCGCCTATGCGACGGCGGGCGCCAGCTGGGGCGCGCAGCAGGGGCCGAACGTGCTGCTGGACGGGCTGGAATATTCCAACGATAAGGCGCGCGAGCGGGCCATCATCGTCCACGGGGCGGACTACGCGGATCCCGACTTCCTGGCGCGCGAAGGCAAGCTGGGTCGCAGCTACGGCTGTTTCTCGGTCGCCCACACCGACCTGCCAGCCTTGCGTGAACGCATGGGCGAAGGCCGGCTGCTGTTCGCCTGGGCTTAAGGACTATCGCTCGGGTCGTCGGGCGGAGTGGCGGATCCACATGATCCGAACCTCGTCAGGCAAGACGACATACCGGACGATATAGGGCGAGACGTTGGCAAGCTCCCGCACATTGGGACGAATCAGGCGCCCGCGATCCGTCAGCACGCCGAGACTTTCAGTCAGATCGACAAGCCTCAACGCCAATCGACGTGAAGCGCTGAGATTGAAGTCGGCGACGTAGGATTGAATGGCCTGAAGGTTTCTCGGGCCTCGTCAGACCAGACTACTCGCCGCATTTCGGCGGAGGCAATGGGTTGTCCGTTCCCCACGACAAAAGCCAGCGGTTCATGGCGTCATGGCTGATGACTCGTCCTGCGGCGAAATCTTCTTCGGCGCGGGCCATAGCCGCCTCGTCGGCCTCGTCGTCGGGGATGTCGAAGATGCCGGGCTCTTCGTCGTCGTGGGGTGCGGGATGCGCCATAGATCCAACCCTACCACATCCCGCCGATACGGTCAGCCCCGGTCCAGCGCCCGCCAGCCGATGTCGGAGCGGTTGAAGCCGCCCGGCCAGTCGATCTTGCGGATGGCGGCGTAGGCGCGTTCGCGGGCCTGGGCGATGTCGTCGCCCTCGGCGCAGACGTTCAGGACGCGCCCGCCCGAGGCGGCCAGCAAGCCGTCGTCGCGGCGCTTGGTCCCGGCGTGGAAGACCTGGACATGGGGGCCGAAGTCCTGATCGGCGCCGCGGATGATCGAGCCTTCCAGCGGGCTGTCGGGATAGCCCTTGGCCGCCATGACCACGCAGATCACCGTCTGAGGCTTGAAGGCGGGCGAAGCCAGGCCCGAGACGTCGCCGCGCGCGCAGCCCAGCAGATAGGGGACGATGTCGCCCGCCATCCGCATCATCAGCACCTGGCATTCCGGGTCGCCGAAGCGGGCGTTGAACTCGACCACCTTGGGGCCGTCCTGGGTCGCCATCAGGCCGGCGTAGAGGACGCCGCGATAGGGTGCGCCTTCTTCGGACATCTTGCGGATCGTCGGCTGGACGATCAGCGCGTCGGCCTGCTGCACCAGCTCGGGCGTGAAGACGGGCGCGGGCGAATAGGCGCCCATGCCGCCGGTGTTGGGGCCAAGGTCGCCGTCGAAGGCGCGCTTGTGGTCCTGGGCGCCGCCGAACAGCAGGGCGCGTTGACCGTCGCACAGCGCGAACAGCGAGCCCTCCTCGCCGTCCATGAACTCCTCGATCACGACGCGGGCGCCGGCCGCGCCGAACCGACCGCCCAGCATGCGCTCGATTTCGGCCTCCGCGTCGGGGCGGTCGGGGCTGATGGCCACGCCCTTGCCGGCGGCAAGACCATCGGCCTTGATGACATAGGGAGGCCGGAACACGTCCAGCGCCGCCTTGGCGTCCTTGACCGTGTCATAGACGCCGTAACCAGCGGTCGGGATCTCGTGACGTTCGAGAAAGCCCTTCGAAAAGGCCTTGGAGGTTTCCAGCTGCGCCGCCTTGGCGGTCGGCCCGAAGCAGGGAATGCCGGCCGAAGCCAGGCGGTCGGCCAGACCGGCGGCCAGCGCCACCTCGGGCCCCACGACGACCAGATCGGCCTTGATCTCTCTGGCCAGGGCGGCCAGGCCGTCGGCGTCGTCCGCCTTGACGGCGCGCAGCTCGCACAGCTTCTCAATGCCGGGGTTGCCGGGCGCGGCGACCAGGCGCGTGACCAGCGGCGACTGGGCGATCTTCCAGGCCAGGGCGTGTTCGCGGCCGCCCGATCCGACGAGAAGAATGTTCATGAGACCGGGCAATGACCGGCCGGCGCCGGCCGGTCAAGCGCCCGTCAGACTTAACGCCGCATTCGGCGTTCCATCAGCGAACGGGCGGGGTCCACGACGGCAGGGCCTGAAGCTGGCCGGGCGTCAGATCGGTGACCAGATCCCTGTCGCCGTTGCGGTCGATCGGAGACACGTCCGCGACCGGAACTCGCACCTTCATGTCGCCCGGCCCGTTCAACTCGATCACCAGATGGGTCAGGGCGCCCGACGCATCCAGCACCAGGGTTTCGACATCGCCCAGATCGGCGTTGGCGCGCGAATACAGGTCTGCATCCTCCAGCTGATCGCGGGTCATGTTAAAGGCCAGGGCGGCGTTCGAGGCGGCGGCGTCCGCCTGTTGATCCGGCAAGGCCACGGGCGCTGCGCCCGGCGCAGGGGCCTGGACCACATCGTCGTCGCGATCCGAGCAGGCGACGACGCCGCCGGTCAGGCAAAGAATGGCGGCGAGTGGGACGAAGCGGTTCATACGGCCTCCTTGGGCGTTAGAGCAGGGCCGAGACGACATAGACGCCCAGCCCCAGCAGAATGATGCAGCCGATGATCAGCCACGGGCTCATGGCGCCGCCGCCCCCGGCGCGGCGCGACAGATCGCGCTCGTGCGGGTCGCTGTCAGAAGGATCGGTTCCGGGCGGGTCGGCGGCCATGAAAGTCGAACGGCAGGGCGCGCGCAGCGTTCCCGGGCGGATCGACGCAGGTTAGGATGCTTTCATGAGCGACGACTCCTACGTATTCGAAGGCCCGGCCGAGGTCCCTGCCCCGCGCGACAACAATCCGCCCCTGTCGATCTCGGAGCTGTCGTTCGCGCTGAAGCGCACGCTGGAAGACCGGTTTGGCCATGTGCGGCTGCGCGGCGAGGTCTCCAAGGTCAACCGCCACGCCTCGGGCCACATCTATCTGACGCTGAAGGACGACAAGTCGGCCATCGACGGCGTGGTTTGGAAGGGGTCGGTGCGCGGCCTGGGCGTCCAGCCCGAGGCGGGGCTTGAGGTCATCGTCACCGGCAAGATCACCTCCTATCCGGCGCGGTCGTCCTATCAGATCGTGATCGAGAGCATGGAGGCGGCCGGCGCCGGCGCGCTGCTGGCCCAGCT
Source organism: Brevundimonas vesicularis (assembly GCF_044807075.1). Taxonomy (GTDB): domain Bacteria; phylum Pseudomonadota; class Alphaproteobacteria; order Caulobacterales; family Caulobacteraceae; genus Brevundimonas; species Brevundimonas vesicularis_G. The sequence goes on along the minus strand of NZ_CP085234.1, from coordinate 1,762,930 downwards.
GGAGCGGCTGAAGGTCCGCTTGCGTGAGGAAGGGCTGTTCGAGCCGGGTCGCAAGAAGCCTCTCCCTGCCTTTCCCGCGACCATCGGCGTGATCACCAGCCCGACCGGCGCGGTGATCCGTGACGTGCTGCACCGGATCGCCGAACGCTGGCCCTGTCGCGTCATCGTCTGGCCCGTGGTCGTTCAGGGCGAATCGGCCTGCGGTCAGGTGTCGAACGCCATTCGCGGCTTTGATGCGATGACCGCCGACGGGCCGATCCCCCGCCCGGACCTACTGATCGTCGCGCGCGGCGGCGGGTCGGTCGAGGACCTGTGGTGCTTCAACGACGAAGGCCTGGCGCGGACCGTGGCGGCGGCGCGCATTCCGATCATCTCGGCCGTGGGGCACGAGACGGATACGACCCTGATCGACTTCGTGTCGGATCGCCGGGCGCCGACCCCGACGGGCGCGGCCGAAATGGCGACGCCGGTGCTGGCGGACCTGCGCTACGCCGTCGCCGACATGGACCGGCGCATGGTGCAAGCGGGCGGGCGGCTGATCGAGGATCGACGCACGCGCCTGCGGGCTGTGGCGCGCGGCCTGCCGGCGCGGCCGGAGGATCTGCTGGCCCTGGCGCAGCAGCGGCTTGACCATGTGTCGAGCCGGCTGGGATCGGGCCTGCAACGCAACGTGGCCCTGCACGAGCGGCATCTGGCGGTGACGGGCGGCAAGCTGAGCCCGGCCCTACTGCGCACCCGGATCGAGAGAGGTCAGGACCGGCTGCGCGGCGCGGGCGACCGGCTGGGCGCGGCGCTTGAGGCGGGCGTGGCGCGCGGGGAGCGGCGGCTGTTGCAGGTCTCTGGGCGGCTGTCGCCCGAACCGCTGCATCGACGGCTGGATCAGCGTCAGGCGCGGCTTGAAGCGGTCGGCGCGCGACTGGATGCCTTTCCGAAGCGTGGACTGGAGCGCGAGGCCGATCGCCTTGCGGCGCTGTCACGGGCGCTGACGACCCTGGACCCCGGTCGGCCCAAGCCCGGCTTCGCCCGTGTGGAAGATTCAGACGGCGCCTGGATCACCTCGGCCAAGGCGCTGGAGGCGGGTCAGGCGGTCCGACTGGTGTTCGGCGACGGCGTTCAGCCCGCGACGATCGACGGCGGCGAACCCCGTCCGTCCGCGCCGCGTCCGGCGGCCAAGCCGAAGCCGTCCGCCGCCGATCAGGGCAGCCTGTTCTAGCATCTCAACGACCGTCATTCCGGGGCGTCCGCAGGACGAACCCGGAATCCAGGCGGCGGGCATCCGGCGTCGGATGCATCTATCAGCGCGCCTGTGGTCCTGGCTTCCGGGTTCTTCGCTCCGCTCAGCCTGGAATGACGGCCGTTTGGTTGGTCACCGAGTGTGGACAGGTCGTGGTCCAAGGCGAGCTATTCCAACTGCGCGGTTTTCCTCTTCGCCCCGACGGCGCTTCCTGCTAACCGGCCCAGCATGAAGATCACGCGCCTCGCCGTCACCGCCTATGTGTTCGCCCTCCTGATCATCGTCCTGGATCAGCTGACCAAGGCCTGGATCATCACCGGCCTGTCGCTGCAGGAAGTCGGCCGCATCCCCGTTTTCCCGCCGATCCTGAACTTCAGCTGGGTCGAGAACACCGGCGTCAGCTTCGGCCTGTTCGGCGGCGGCGAAGCACGCTGGGGCCTGGCCATCTTCTCCATCGTCGTCTCGGCCGGCCTGGCGTGGTGGGCGACGCAGTCGAACCGGCGCCTGCTGATCACCGCAATCGGCTTCGTCATGGGCGGGGCGCTGGGCAATGTGATCGACCGGATCCGCTTCGGCTATGTGGTCGACTTCATCGACTTCTCGGGCACCGGCGTCTTTCCCTGGGTGTTCAACGTCGCCGACAGCGCCATCACCATCGGCGTCGTGCTGCTGATCATCGACAGTCTGGTGTCCGACAAGCCTGTGAAGGTTGGCGCGGCCCCCGAAAAGTCGTAATCACCTCGTCTTCACTATGCCGACTGCGCCATCGCGGCGCTTCCTGCATCAGCCGACCAGAGCCTGAAACCATGCGTATCCGCAGTGTCGCCGTCCTGACCCTCGTCGCCTCCTCCGCGCTCGCCGTCTCGGCCTGCGGAAGCATCAAACAGGGCATCGGCCTGACCAAGGTGGTGCCGGACGAGTTCGTGACCGTCTCCACCGCCCCGCTCAGCATTCCGCCGGAATACGGCCTGCGTCCGCCCGCGCCGGGCCAGCCGCGCCCGCAGGAACTGGCCCCCGAAAGCGCCGCGCGTCAGATCCTTCTGGGTCAGCGTCAGGCCGTCACCCGCACGCCGGGCGAACAGGTCCTGGTGGCCCAGGCCGGCGGCGACCAGGCCGATCCGCTCGCCCGCTACGTTGTCGATGACGAGTTCGGCGATCTGGCGCACAAGGACGAAAGCTTCGCCAACCGCCTGATGTTCTGGCGCAAGGACGACGCCTCGACCCAGGCCCCGACGGTTCGCCAGACCGCCGAAGGCCAGAAGACCATCGACGCCTCGACCGAGGCCGCCCGCCTTCAGGCTCTGACCGGCGGCCAGCAGGCCATCACGATCCAGCCGCGTCGCAGCAACGGCTTCAAACTGCCGGGCCTGTAAGGACCAATACGACGGGCGCTTGCCACGGCGGTGTCCGTCCTTATTGTAAACGGACCTGATCAGGAGCCGTTTGCATGACTGAAACCGTCGATATCGCCGCCCTGTCCGGGATCGACCAACTGCGTCTGGGCATGACGGTCGGCTTCATCGCGCCCATCGCCCGCACCGTCGGCTTCGAACTGACCGAAGTGGAAGAAGGCCGGGTGGTGTTCGAGGCTATCCCCACCACCGCCGTATATAATCCACTGGGCACCGTCCATGGCGGCTGGATCGCGACGGTGCTCGACTCGGCCTGCGGCTGCGTCGTCCATTCGACGCTTCGGCCGGGCCAGACCTATACGACGCTGGAGCTGAAGACCGTTTTTCACAAGGCACTGACCGCCGGCACGCCGGTTCGGGCCGAGGGGCGGATCGTTCAGGCCGGTCGCCGTGCGGCCTTCTCGGAGGCCGATCTGCGCGGCCTGGACGGCAAGCTCTATGCGACTGCAACCTCGACCTGCCTGGTCATGGAGCGCTGAGGGGAGCGCTGAGGGCAGCAAGCGTTTGCCGCGCCTCGCTTTAGCCGCTATCAGCGGCGAGCGTTGATGATCGGCCGCCGATCGTCGTGCGCCCTCTCTCGCTGTCGGAAAAATAAGCTGATGCGTCGCGTATTCACCGCCCTGGCCGCCCTCTCCATCGCGGCCTCCGTCCTGCCCGTCGCCGCCGAGGCCCAGACCTCCCAGCGTCAACGTGAGCGCGGCGGGCAACAGCAGCAGGCTTCGGGTGAAGACGCCGCGCCGTCGCGCGCGCCGCGCATCGCGCCCCTGCGTCGCCGCGCCAACGCCGGCCCCTGCCCCTATGTGAAGATTCTCTACGACGCCGCCCGCTACGTCGAGCTGGAAGGCGGACGCGCCGCCGTGGCCAACGTCGGCTACACCGGCGAGATCGAAGGCATCTCTTCGGACTGCGAATATCGCGAAGCCGATCCGATTCGCGTGGATATGGACGTGCTGTTCAACCTGGGTCGCGGCCCGCAGGCGACGGGCGAGCAGCGCACCTACCGCTATTGGATCGCGGTGACGGAGCGGAACAACGCCATCCTGTCCAAGGAATATTTCGACCTGCCGGTGAACTTTGAGGGCCAGCGCACCGCTTCGGTCACCGAAAAGCGCACCATCGTCATTCCGCGCGCCGGCGTCGAAACCAGCGGCAGCAACTTCGAAATCCTGGTCGGTTTCGACGTGACGCCGGAAATGGCCGAGTTTAACCGCTCGGGCAGCCGCTTCCGCGTCAACGCCGGCACGACGCCCGCCGCGCCCTCGCCTGCCTCCGCACCGAGCCAATAATGTCTGATCTGAAGACCGTCCTCAGCGAAGCGGTCGCCGCCGCCTCCGCCGCCGAAGGCGTGGATGCGGCCCTGGCCCGCGTCACCCCGTCGGACCGCCCCGACCTGGCCGATTTCCAGTCCAACGGCGCGCTCGTCGCCGCCAAGGCGCTGAAGGCCAATCCGCGCGAACTGGCCGGCAAGATCGCCGAGCGCCTGAGCGCCGATGCGCGCTTCGCCTCGGTCGAGGTCGCCGGACCGGGCTTCATCAATCTGAAGCTCTCCGACGCGCTGCTGGCCGAACGGGCGACCGAGGTGGCGAACGACGCCGCCCACGCGGGCGCCGCGACCGTGGCCGAACCGCGCCGGGTGGTCATCGACTACGGCGGTCCCAACGTCGCCAAGCCGATGCACGTCGGCCACCTGCGCAGCGCCATCATCGGCGAAAGCCTGAAGCGGTTGTTCCGCTTCCGCGGCGACCACGTCACCGGCGACGCCCACTTCGGCGACTGGGGCTTCCAGATGGGCCTGCTGATCGTCGCCTGCGGCGACGAGGGTCTGGCCGAGGCTTTCATGGTCGAAGGCGACGGCCCCTTCCCGACCGAAAGCCCAGTGACCCTGGCCGATCTGGACCGCCTTTATCCGCAGGCCGCCGGCAAGGCCAAGGAGGATCCGGCCTTCCGCGACCGCGCCCGCAAAGCGACGGCGGAACTGCAGAACGGACGTCCCGGCTATCGCGCGCTGTGGCGGCATTTCGTGGCGGTCAGCCGAGAGGCGCTGAAGCGCGAATACGGCGACCTGTCGGTCGATTTCGACCTGTGGAACGGCGAAAGCGACGCCGATCCGCAGATGCCGGAAATGCTGGCGCACCTGAAAGAGACCGGCCTGCTGGTCGAGGACGACGGCGCCCAGGTGGTGCACGTCGCCAAGCCCGGCGAGACGCGCAAGAAGAAGCTGGCCGACGGCTCGGTGATCGAGGCCCCGTCTCCCCCGCCCCTGCTGGTCATCAGCTCGGAGGGCTCGGCCATGTACGGCACGACCGACCTGGCCACGATCCTGGACCGCAAGAAGGCTCTGTCGCCCGACCTGGCCCTCTATGTCGTCGACGAACGCCAGGCCGAGCATTTCGAACAGGTCTTCCGCGCCGCCTATCTGGCCGGTTACGCCGTTGAGGGCGCGCTGGAGCATCTCGGCTTCGGCACGATGAACGGTCAGGACGGCAAGCCCTTCAAGACCCGCGCGGGCGGGGTGCTGAAGCTGCGCGACCTGATCGACCAGGCGACGGACAAGGCGCGCGAGCGTTTGCACGAGGCCAAACTGGGCGACGACCTGTCGCCGGAAGAGTTCGAGGCCATCGCGCACAAGGTGGCCATCGCGGCCTTGAAGTTCGCCGACCTGTCGAACGCGCGCACCACCAGCTACGTCTTCGATCTCGATCGCTTCATGAGCTTCGAGGGCAAGACCGGCCCCTATCTGCTGTATCAGTCGGTCCGCATCAAATCCCTGCTGCGCAAGGGCGCCGAACAGGGACTGACGCCCGGCGCCATCGTTATCGCCGAACCGGCGGAGCGCGATCTGGCCCTGACGCTGGACGCCTTTTCGACGGCCGTGTCGGACGCCTACGACAAGCGGATGCCGCATCTGGTCGCCGAACACGCCTACCGGGTGGCCCAGTCCTTCTCGAAATTCTACGCCGCCTGTCCCGTGCTGATCGCGCCGGACGAAGCGACCAAGCGCTCGCGGCTGGCCCTGTCGGCGGCGGCGCTCAGCCAGCTTGAAATCGCGCTAAATCTGCTGGGCATCGACACGCCGGAGCGGATGTAGCGACGGCGACGCTCATGTGATAGCATTGCTATCACGCCAAGGAGCGCGTCATGAACATTCACGTTCGCCATTTGGATGAGGCCACGGTGCGGGCGCTGAAGCAGCGTGCGGCGCGCAACGGTCGTTCGGCCGAGGCGGAATATCGCGCCATTCTGACCGCCGCTGCGGCAGAGGATGCGGACGATTTCGACTGGATCGCCGCATCGGATCAAATTCGCGCCCATACCGTCGGCCGCCCGCAAACACCGTCCGAAATCCTCGTTCGCGAAAGTCGTGACGAGCGGTGACGGCGGTCATCGACGCCAGTGTTCTGGCGAAGTGGTTCGTCGAGGAAGACGATACGCCTGCGGCGCGGCGTCTCCAGCCGTTCAAGCTGTTTGGTCCCGATCTGCTGATCGTGGAAACAACGAACGTCCTTTGGAAGAAGGTCCGGCTAGGCGGGTTCGACCCAGCCTTTCTGGCGCCCGCCGTTCGGGTGATGCGGCACGCGAATCTGACCCTGGTCGATAGCCTGACCTTGGCGGATCGCGCCGTGGAAATCGCAGTGCGGCTCAACCACGCTGTTTACGACTGCTATTATCTGGCTCTGGCCGAGCAACGAAACTTGCCGATGGTCAGTGCCGACGACCGGCTGGGTCGCAAGCTCGCGGCCGCACCGGGACTGACGCCGGCTAGAGTGATCGGTCTTGCCGCCTTTGTCGCCGATCTGCCAAAGAACCCTAATGACTGATCTCGACGCCTATATCGCCGGCCTGCCCAAGGCCGAACTGCACCTGCACATCGAAGGCTCGCTGGAGCCCGAGCTGATGTTTGAGCTGGCGCAGCGCAACGGCGTGTCCATTCCCTACGACAGCGTCGAGGCGGTGCGGGCGGCCTATGCTTTCTCGAACCTGCAGGACTTCCTGGACATCTACTATGCGGGGGCCGCCGTCCTGCTGACGCGGCAGGATTTCGAGGATCTGGCCTTTGCCTATTTCCAGCGCGCGGCGGCGGATAATGTGCGCCACGCCGAAATTTTTTTCGATCCCCAGACCCATACCGACCGGGGCGTGCCGTTCGGCGTGGTGGTCGAGGGGCTGATTGCAGGCATGGACCGCGCCAAGGCGGAGTTGGGCGTGTCCAGCGGCCTGATCCTCAGCTTCCTGCGCCACCTGACTGAGGAGGAAGCGTTCGCGACGCTGGAGGCGGCCAAACCCTATCTGCACCATTTCATCGGCGTGGGGCTGGATTCGTCGGAGGTCGGCCATCCGCCGTCCAAGTTCCAGCGCGTCTTCGCTGCGGCGCGTGAGTTGGGCCTGAAACTGTGCGCCCACGCGGGCGAGGAGGGCCCGCCCGCCTATGTGCACGAGGCGCTGGACCTGCTGAACATCGACCGGATGGACCACGGCAATCGCTCGATGGAGGACGAGGCGCTGGTGCAGCGGCTGGCCGCCGAGCAGATGACCCTGACCGTCTGCCCGCTGTCGAACCTGAAGCTTTGCGTGGTCGATGACCTGAAGGACCACCCCGTCCCCGAGATGCTGCGCCGGGGCCTGCACGTCACCCTGAACTCGGACGACCCGTCCTATTTCGGGGGATATGTGAACGATAACTACAGCCGGCTGGCTGAGGCCGTCGGCCTGACACGCGATCAGGTGACGCAACTGGCTAAGAACAGCTTCGAAGGGTCGTTCCTGGGCGAGGCGGAGAAGGCGGCGTTCGTGGGTGAGGTGGAGGCCTACGCGGGCGTACACTGACGCCTTTCGAGTCGACATTGTTCCTGTTATGTTCCAGCAATGGAGCCCACAGGATCACCGGTGGAAGACAGCGCGGGCCTACGCTGGCTGTTCGTTGATCTGAACGCCTTCTTCGCCAGCGTCGAACAGCAGATGAACCCGGACTGGCGGGGTAAGCCGGTCATCGTGCGGCCGGCGACAAGCGAATACACCGGCGCCATCGCCGCCAGCTATGAGAGCAAGGCCTGGGGCGTGCATACCGGGATGCGGGTGTCCGAGGCGCGCAAACTGTGCCCTGACCTGATCGTCGCCGAGGCGCGCCCCGACCTTTATGTCAAAATCCACCAGCAGATCATGGCCGAGATCGATCGCCATGTGCCGGTGTGGAAGGTCGGCTCGATCGACGAATGTTCCTGCGAGTTGCTCGGTCCGGAACGGCTGGAGGCGAACGCCGTCGCCCTGGCCCGACGCATTCAGGCGGGCATCCTGCAAAACGTCGGCGATTGTCTGCGGTCGTCCGTCGGGCTGGCGCCGTCGCGGTTCCTGGCCAAGACCGCCTGCGGCATGCAGAAGCCCGCCGGACTGACGGTGCTGCGCGCCAACGAGCTGCCCGGTCCCTTGCTGGACCTGCCGCTGTTGAAATATCCGGGCATCGGCTTGCGCATGCAGATCCGGTTGCAAGCGGCGGGCGTCACCGACACGGCCGGCCTTTGGAACATGAGCGCGAAACAGGCCCGGGCGGTCTGGAACAGCATCGAGGGCGAACGCATCTGGCGCGGCCTGCACGGTCTGGACAGCGAGCCGACGCCGGAAAAACCGCCCGCCTCGATCAGCCACAGCCACGTCTTGGCCCAGGCCATGCGGACCCCGGACAAGGCGCGGGCCGTGGCGCGGCGGCTGGTGGTCAAGTGCGGAGCCCGCCTGCGGCGCATGGGCCTGACCGGCGCCAGCCTGACCCTGCATCTGGACATGGGGCCGAAGGCGACGCCCCGAAGCGGTCGTCGCGGCTGGGAAACGGCGGCGATGAGTTGCCCCATCGCGCCGACGCAGGACACCTTCGCCCTTCTGGCGGCGCTCGACAGTCTGTGGCGCAAGGTCGAGCCGGAGTTGGAGGCAGGACGCCTGAGCTATGTCGGGGTCGGGGTGCACGGCCTGAAATCCCGCGACGCTTTCGAGACAGACCTGTTCGCCGCCGGTCCGGATCAGGACGGCGACGCCCCGTCCCTTCGCCTGTCCCAGGCGCTGGATGCGCTAAACCGCCGCTACGGTAAGGACACCGTCAGCATCGGCCCCAAGGCCGGCTTGCCCGACTATATCGGCGCCAAGATCGCCTTCACCCGCATCCCCGAGGCCGAGGATTTCTGGGAATAGATCGCCCACTTTCGTCATCCTCCGGCGAGCGTAGTGAGACCGGGGGGACCCAGCGGCGCGCGATAGCGCGAAACTGTCGCGGATACAGGTGCTTCAACACCGTGCGGTGGCCACATCGCCTTCGGCGCCGCTGGGTCCCCCGGTCTGCGCCGCGAAGACGCGGCTTGCCGGAGGATGACGAAAGATGATGGAAGCGACTCAGGGGAGAAGCGACGCTGCCTCGATCTGCACCACCCCTAGCGCCCGGAAACTGTCCCGCGCCGTCGCTTCGGTTGGTGGAGCGATAGCGCGGCTGGCGTCCGAGATCACTACGGCCTCAAAGCCCAGCCGCACCGCGTCTTCGGCGGTGAAGCGGACGCAGTAGTCGAGGGCCAGACCGCACAGGAAGACGCGCGTCACGCTCAGTTCACGCAACAGGCCGGACAGCCCCGTCGGGGTGCGGTGATCGTTCTCGAAGAAGCCGGAATAGCTGTCGACCGCCGGATTGTAGCCCTTGCGGATCACGGCCATGGCCTTGTCCACCGTCGCCGCTGCGTCGGGATGAAAGTCGGCGCCAAGCGCGCCCTGAAGACAATGATCCGGCCACAGCATCTGGCGACCGTAGGCCACCTCGATCTCGGTAAAGGGCGCCGCGCCGGGGTGGTTGGAGGCGAAGCTGATCTGATCCGGCGTGTGCCAGTCCTGGGTCACGATCACTCGGTCGAACCGAGCCGCCAGCCGGTTGATCAGCGGCATGATCCCCGCGCCGCCCGCCACCGCCAGACGGCCGCCTTCGCAGAAGTCGTTCTGCGGATCGATGACCAGAAGGGCGTCGCTCATCAGACGCCTGCGTAGGCGTCGATCTCGTTGGCCGAGCCCAGCGCGACGGGGATGCGCTGATGCAGATGCTCGGGCTGCACGTCCAGAATGGCCTGGCGTCCGTCCGTCGTCGCCTTGCCGCCGGCCTGCTCGACCAGGAAGGCCATCGGATTGCCTTCGTACATCAGCCGCAGCTTGCCCGGCTTGTTCGGCTCGCGCCGGTCCCAAGGATAGAGGAAGACCCCGCCGCGCACCAGGATGCGGTGAACATCCGCCACCATGGCCGCGACCCAGCGCATATTGAAGTTCTTGGCCCGAGGCCCTTCCTCGCCCTTCAGCAGATCGCCGACATAGGTCTGCACCGGCTCGGCCCAGTGGCGCAGGTTCGACATGTTGATGGCGAACTCATTGGTGTCCGGCGAAATGGCGATGTCGTCGTGGGTCAGGATCCATTCGCCGTCGTTCGACAGGGTGAACCCCTTCACGCCCGCGCCCGTCGTCAGCACCAGCATGGTCTGCGGCCCATAGACGGCATAGAGGGCGGCGACCTGACGGCGGCCGGGCTGCATGAAATCAGCCTCCGTCGGGGTCGCCGTCGCGGACTTCAGCACCGAGACGATGGTGCCGACGGGCGCGTTGATGTCGATGTTGGACGAGCCGTCCAGCGGGTCGAACAGCACCAGATATTCGCCGGCCGGGTTCGAGGCCGGCTGGACCTCGTCCATCTCTTCCGACGCGACGCCGGCGACGGCCGGGCTGGCCAGCAGGGCATCGGTCAGCATGTCGTTGGTCATGACGTCGAGCTTCTTCTGCTCCTCGTCCTGCACATTGATCTGACCCGATGCGCCCAGCGCCCCGGCCAGGGCGCCGCCCGCCACGACCTTGCTGATGTCCGCGCAGGTGGCGGCGACCACGGTCAGAACCGTCTTCAGCCCCTCGGGCGCATCCAGGGCGGCGATATGGGCGTCAAGGCGTGTGCGGGTCATGCGGTCGGTCCGGTTCTGAGGATCGCTGCGTTCTTGGCGGGCGAGACGCGCCACCGCAAGAAAAACCCTCTCCCATTGGGAGAGGGCTTGAGCGCCCGAAAGCGCAGCGATCGGTCTTGCGCGAAAGGGTGAGGGTCGGGCGCTGCGAACTGGCCCACCGGCCGACCCTCATCCGGCCCTTCGGGCCACCTTCTCCCAACGGGAGAAGGGCTCATCTCATCAGATCGGCAGGATCGCCGTACCGAAGGCCCGCTTCAGTTCGTGGGCGGCGAAGGTCTGGGCCGCCGCCGCATCCGGCACGACCGCCGCCATGCCGAAGAATTCATGCGTCGAGCCGTGGAAGGTCTTGTGACGCACGTCGACGCCCGCCTGCTCCAGCTTCTCGGCCAGAAGTTCGCCTTCGCTGCGCAGCGGATCGATCTCGGCGCAGATCACCGTCGTCGAGGGCAGGCCCGACAGGTTGGCCTTCTCGACAATATTGATGCGCGGATCCTGAGCATCGGCCTCGTTGGCGAAGATATGTTTCACGAACCATTTCATCATCGGCTGGTTCAGCGGCTTGGCGTCGGCGTTCTCGACGTAGGACTCATTGTCCATGTCCACGCCGGCGACCGGATAGACCAGCACCTGATGTTTGGGCGCCGGCAGGCCGGCGTCGCGCGCCATCATCGACACGCCGATGGCCAGGTTGCCGCCTGCGCTTTCGCCCATCACGGCCACCTTCTGCGGGTCGCCGCGGAAGGTCTGCGCATTCTCCAGAACCCAGCGATAAGCGGCCAGGGCGTCGTCGTGGGCGGCGGGGAAATGGTGTTCCGGGGCCTGGCGATAATGGACCGAGACCACGATCACATCGGCCATCTTGGACACGCCGCGCGGACCGCCGTCATAGACGTCCAGATCCGCAATCACGAAGCCGCCGCCGTGGAAATAGACGACGACCGGGTGCAGCTTGTCTTCGGAATGGTCGTGCGGCTTGTAGATGCGCGCCTGGATCGGGCCGGCGGCTCCGGGGATGGTGATGTCGCTGGTTTTGACGCCCATGTCGTCGCTAGGGTCCTTGCCGTCCTTGGGCAACAGCGATTTCACCGCGTCAGTCGGGGTCGGTTGCTGGCGAGCTTCCTCGGGCGACAGGGTCTCAATCGGCTTGCCGCCGAGAGACGCCAGTTCGTCCAGCACCTTCTGCATCGGGCCATCGGCCTTGGCGGGCGTATCGCGCGGCTTGTCGCTGTCGCCGAACAGCTTGTCTATAATGGACATTTTCGCATTCCTGGGTTTGGTTTCGGGGTTCGGAACGACAACCCGCCGCACGCATCCTTGTTCCCGGCCCGCTTGACTTGGCGCTTGAGTCGATGCCTTAGGTCGCATGCTCTCGCGGGAGAGATCGGGCGCTGGAAACAGGGTTCGACGCCGAAGGCGCAACCGCCCCGGAAACGCTCAGGCAAACGGACCGCGAAGCATACGGACGCTGGAAAGTCGCCCATTCGGGCGCGCCGACGGAGCAAGGCGACATGATTTGGTCGCCGGAATCTCTCAGGCTTCAGGACAGCGGGGGCGCGAGGACGGCGGAGCTCCGCCACAACACGCGACCGTGAAAGCCTGAACCATGACCGACCAGACCCTGAAGACCACGCCTTTGAACGCCGCGCACCGCGCGCTGTGCGCCCGTATGGTGGGCTTCGGCGGCTATGACATGCCGGTCCAGTACGAAGGCGTTCTGGCCGAGCACCGCTGGACCCGTGAACACGCCGGTCTGTTCGACGTCTCCCACATGGGCCAGTGCAAGATCACCGGCGAGGACGCGACCGCCCAGTTCGAGCGTTTCGTGCCCGGCGACTATTCGATCCTGAAGGCCGGCAAACAGAAGTATTCGCTGCTGCTGAACAAGGACGGCGGCATCATCGACGACCTGATGGCCGGACGCCCCGACCACGACGGCCTGTTCGTCGTCGTCAACGCCGGCAACAAGGACGAGGACTTCGCGTTCTGGGAAGCCAATCTGGAAGGCGACGCCAAGCTGACGGTGCTGGACCGCGCGCTGATCGCCATCCAGGGGCCGGAAGCCGCCGAGGTCATGGCCGCGCACGAGCCGATCCTGGCCGAAATGGGCTTCATGGAATGCGCCCGTCTGATGCTGTTCGGCGCCGACTGCTACGTCTCACGGTCGGGCTACACCGGCGAGGACGGCTATGAGATTTCGGTCCCGGCGGACCAGGCCGAGCGCATCTGGAACACCATTCTGGAAGACGCCCGCGTCAAGCCGATCGGCCTGGGCGCGCGCGACAGCTTGCGTCTGGAAGCCGGCCTGCCCCTGCACGGCCACGACATCGACCCGGCCACCTCGCCGGTCGAAGGCGCCCTGACCTTCGCCTTGTCCAAGTCACGCAAGGAACGCGGGGACTTCGCCGGCGCAGACCGTATCCTCAAGGAACTGTCCGACGGCCCCTCGCGCGTTCGCGTCGGTCTGATCGTCAAGGAAGGCGCCCCGGCCCGTGAGGGCGCCGAGATCGCCGACGCCGACGGTAATGTGATCGGCAAGGTCACCTCGGGCGGCCCCTCCCCCACCTTGGGCAAGAACATCGCCATGGGCTACGTCCCGCCGGCCCATGCCGCCCTGGGCACGGAGTTGAAGGTCATCGTGCGCGGCAAGACCGCCGCCGCCGAAGTCGTCGCCATGCCCTTCGTGGCCCAACGCTATTACCGGAAGCCAAAGGCGTAACATTCAGCCCGTCACCCTCGGGCTTGACCCGAGGGCCGGGCGATCAACCGCTCGTGCGAAGACATCGACGCATGAACCGCACAACATCCGATCCTCGGGTCAAGCCCGAGGATGACGGGACAGGAGAGAAGACATGAAGTTCACCAAGGATCACGAGTGGGTCAGCCTGGACGGCGACATCGCCACCGTCGGCATCTCCAAACACGCCGCCGACGCCCTGGGCGACGTGGTGTTCGTCGAAGTGCCTGAAGTCGGCAAGACCGTCTCGAAGGGCGACAGCTTCGCCGTGGTCGAGAGCGTCAAGGCGGCGTCGGACGTCTACGCCCCCGTCTCGGGCGAAGTGGTCGAGGCGAACGACGCCCTGTCGACCGCCCCGGAAACCGTTAACTCGGCAGCCGAGGCCGACGGCTGGTTCGCCAAGATCAAGGTGTCGGACGCCTCGCAACTGGACGCCCTGATGGACCAGGCCGCCTACGACGATTTCCTGAAAACTCTCTAACTTTCAAATCCGTCACCCTCGGGCTTGACCCGAGGGCCTGACGATCAACCACTCGTGCGAAGCCTTTGACGCATGAGCCGCACAACATCCGATCCTCGGGTCAAGCCCGAGGATGACGGATGCAAGGAACCGGATATGCGTTACCTCCCCCTGACGCCCGACGACCGCACGGCGATGCTCGCCGCCATCGGCGCGAAATCCATCGATGATCTGTTCGTGGACGTGCCCCAGGCCGCCCGTCTGGACGGCCCGGTCGATCTGCCGCGCGTCGCAGGCGAACTGGAGGTCGAGCGCGCCCTGTCCGCCATGGCGGCAAAGAACGCCACCGCCGGCGCCGTGCCCTTCTTCTGCGGCGCAGGGGCCTACAAGCACCACGTCCCGGCGACGGTGGACCACGTGATCCAGCGCTCGGAGTTCCTGACCAGCTACACCCCCTACCAGCCGGAAATTGCGCAGGGCACGCTGCAGTACCTGTACGAGTTCCAGACCCAGGTGGCGAACCTGACCGGGATGCCGGTCGCCAACGCCAGCCTGTACGACGGTTCGACCGCCATGGCCGAGGGCGTGCTGATGGCGACCCGCGTGACCCGCCGCAACAAGGCGGTGATCTCGGGCGGCGTGCACCCGCACTACATCAAGGCGACCGAGACCGTGGTTCACGCCGTCGGCGTCGAGACCCTGGCCCTGCCCGCCGCCGTGGACGCCGAGGCCGCCGTGATCGACCAGATCGGTCCCGACACCGCCTGCGTCGTCGTCCAGACCCCCAACGTCTTCGGCACGGCCACCGACGTAACCAAGATCGCCGAGGCCGCCCACGCCGCCGGCGCCCTGCTGATCGTCGTGGTCACCGAGGCCGTATCGATGGGTCTGCTGAAATCGCCCGGCGAGATGGGCGCCGACATCGTCGCGGCCGAAGGCCAGTCGATCGGCAACGCCCTGAACTTCGGCGGTCCCTATGTCGGCCTGTTCGCCACGCGCGAGAAGCTGATCCGCCAGATGCCCGGCCGCCTGACCGGCGAAACGGTGGACGCCGACGGCGAACGCGGCTTCGTCCTGACACTGTCCACGCGCGAGCAGCACATCCGCCGCGACAAGGCGACGTCGAACATCTGCACCAACTCGGGCCTGTGCACCCTGGCCTTCACCATCCACATGAGCCTGCTGGGCGAGACGGGGCTGAGGAAACTGGCCCTGCTGAACCACGAAAAGGCCGTCGCGACGCGGGACGCCCTGGCCGCCATTCCGGGTGTCGAAATCCTGACCGACCGCTTCTTCAACGAGTTCGCGGTGCGCCTGCCCAGGAACGCGGCCGAGGTCGTGGATCAGTTGGCCGCCCATCACGTCCTGGCTGGCGTGCCCTACAGCCGCCTGGCCCCCGACGCCGGCATGGACGATGTCCTGCTGGTCGCCGCGACCGAGACGACCCTGGATGCCGACATCCAGATCCTCGCCAAGTCGCTCTCCAAAGTCCTCGGCGCGTAAGGGATATTGACCATGAGCACCATGAACACCGTCGGCCGCCCGACCGCCCCGAACCAGGTCCAGACCAAGCCCGCCACCCTCACCGGCGGTCGCGGCCTGTTGCAGAACGAAGCCCTGATCTTCGAGGGCGACGGCTGGGGCAAGACCGGCGTCGATCTGCCGGAACCCAAGACGGACGGCTCCGACCTGGGCGACCTGGTCCGCAAGGATCCGATCGGCCTGCCCGGCCTGTCCGAGCCGGAAACCATGCGTCACTATGTGCGCCTGAGCCAAAAGAACCACGCCATCGATCTGGCCATCTATCCGCTGGGATCGTGCACGATGAAGCACAACCCGCGCCTGAACGAGAAGATGGCCCGCCTGCCCGGCTTCTCGGACATCCACCCGCTGCAGCCGATCTCGACGGTTCAGGGCGCGCTGGAGCTGATGGACACCTTGGCCCACTGGCTGAAGACCCTGACCGGCATGCCCGCTGTCGCCCTCTCGCCCAAGGCCGGCGCGCACGGCGAACTGTGCGGTCTGATGGCGATCCGCGCCGCTCACGAGGCCTCGGGCCAGCATGAGAAGCGCCGCAAGGTTCTGGTGCCCACCAGCGCCCACGGCACCAACCCCGCCACCGCCGCCTTCGTCGGCTATTCGGTGGTCGAAGTGGCCCAGACCGAGGACGGCCGCGTGGACGTCGCCGACCTGGCGTCCAAGCTGGGTGACGACGTCGCCGCCATCATGGTGACCAACCCCAACACCTGCGGCCTGTTCGAGCGCGACATTGTGGAGATCAGCCGCCTGACGCACGAGGCCGGCGCCTACTTCTACTGCGACGGCGCCAACTTCAACGCCATCGTCGGCCGGGTGCGCCCGGGCGACCTGGGCGTCGATGCGATGCACATCAACCTGCACAAGACCTTCTCGACGCCCCACGGCGGCGGCGGTCCGGGCGCGGGTCCGGTCGTCCTGTCCGAAGCCCTGGCCCCCTTCGCCCCGGCTCCCTGGGTCGTGCACGACGACGGCGGCTATCGCCTGATCGAGCGCGAGGAGGACGAGGCCGAGCAAGCCTTCGGCCGTCTGTGCGCCTTCCAGGGCCAGATGGGCATGTACACCCGCGCCCTGTCCTACATGATGTCGCACGGCGCCGACGGCCTGCGTCAGGTCGCCGAGGACGCCGTCCTGAACGCCAACTACATCAAGGCCCGGCTCGGTGATTTGATGTCGGCCGCCTTCCCCGACGGCCCCTGCATGCACGAGGCCCTGTTCGACGACGAATGGCTGAAGGGCACGGACATCACCACGCTCGACTTCGCCAAGGCGATGATCGACGAGGGCTTCCACCCGATGACCATGTATTTCCCTCTGGTCGTCCACGGCGCCATGCTGATCGAGCCGACGGAAACCGAATCCAAGGCCGAGTTGGACCGCTTCATCGAGGCGATGCGCGCCCTGGCCGAGGCGGCCAAGGCCGGCGACGTCGATCGCTTCAAGGGCGCGCCCTTCCACGCGCCGCTGAAACGTCTGGACGAAACCCGCGCCGCCCGTTCACCGGTTCTGCGCTGGACCGCGCCGGAAGGCTCCAACAAGGCGGCCTGACCCTGAAGTCGCCCCTTCCTGCCGGAAGGGGCTGACGCGGGGCTGATCCATCGCTAGGTCATGGCTATGACCTGGACGACGAACGACATACCCGATCTTTCCGGCCGACTGGCCATCGTCACCGGCGCGACCGGCGGGCTGGGGCTGGAAACCGCCCTGGTGCTGGCCGGCAAGGGCGCGGAGGTCGTGTTGGCGGCCCGCAATCCCGACAAGGGGGCCGAGGCCGAACGGCTGATCCGGTCTCGTCATCCGAACGCCGCCGTGCGGTTCGATCTGCTGGACCTCGCCAGCCTGGCTTCCGTCCAGGCCTTCGCCGAGCGATATCTGGCGACGGGACGGCCCGTCGACATCCTGATCGACAATGCGGGGATCATGGCCCTGCCGAAGCGCCAGACGACCGTCGACGGGTTCGAGATGCAGTTCGGGACCAACTACCTGGCCCACTTCGCCCTGGTCGGCCGCCTGCTGCCCCTGCTGACGGCTGCCCATTCCAACAGAGGCGGGGCCCGCGTGGTCCAGCTGTCCAGCGTCGCCCACCGCAGCGGCCATATCCGCCTGAACGACCTGAACTATCAGACCCACTACAGCCCGTGGCCGGTCTATCAGCAATCCAAGCTGGCCATGCTGATGTTCGCCTTGGAGCTTCAGCGCCGCAGCGACGCGCACGGCTTGGGGCTGACCAGCGTGGCGGCCCATCCCGGCTTCGCCCGCACCGACCTGATCGCCAACGGCCATGCCGGCAAGCCTGGCCTGTTCGCGCGCGGCGCCCGGCTGCTGGAGGCCGTGCTCAGCCATTCGGCCGCCGACGGCGCCCTGCCGATCCTGATGGCCGCGACCCTGCCGGACCCGACGCCCGGCGGCTATTACGGCCCCACGGGTTTTCAGGAGATGAAGGGGCCGCCCGGCGTTGCGGTGATCAAACGCCAGGCCAGGGACGCCGATGTGTCCGGGCGTCTGTGGTCGGAATCAGAGCGTCTGACGGGCGTAACCTACGGCTGACGGCGCGGGGCGTGTCCGCCGCGCCACGGCGCGCAGCGATCGTCCCTTCATGACCAAAGCTTCACCCGCCGGACATCCATCCGCCATGGACGCAGGGCGTTAAGGGGTCTTGTGGCAAGGTCGTCACGGTCGCCTTTTCCTTTCCCGACGAGGGATCGCGCGCCCGTGGCGACCGTTGTCATGACGATCCTCCTCCCCATCTGGCGTAGTCGTGACCTCACTCCCCGTTCCCTTCGTCCGTTCAGACAAGCCGCGCGCCTCTACGCTGCGGGTCGTCAAACGTTGGGCGCTGATGATCGGCGGGCTGTTTGTCGTGCTGCTGGCATTCTGATCGCCCCCCTGCCCGGGCCCGGCGGCATCCCCGTCATCGCCGTCGGTTTGATGCTGATCCTGAAAAGCTCGTTCTGGGCTAAGCGCCAGTTCATTCGCGCCCAATATGCGCGGCCGAAATGGGTCTATCCCTTCCGTCGCCTGATGCGGAAGAAGCCTGAGTTCGCCCCGGTCTTCTGGCAACAGGCGCTCCGCGCCGAGAGGATCGTGACCAAACGCTCCAGCCGTCGCCTCTCGAGCGGCCGCAAGAGCGTGCGGCGCTATTTCCGCAAGCTTTTCCGCTAATCACCGCCTGATTTCGCGGTTGCGTTGCTGCAACCGCTAACCACAGGATCGTGAACACCGCTCTCCCAAGTCGGGCGTATTCTGCGTGCGCGTTATCAGAGAACCACTCATGCGTTGGGAGGCGCTAAGGTCATGATGTCACGCGTACAAAAAGGTCTGATCGCCGGGGTTGCGGCGACCGTGGCCGTCTCACTGCTCGAAATACCCAATATGTTCCTGAACTGGTTCGATCCCTTCCAGGGGGTCATCGCCAGCATGCTTGGAATGCCTGGCAATCTGGCCGTCGGCTGGGTCGTCCATGTCATCAGCGGCGTCTTCATCCTGGGGCCGCTGTTCGCCATCCTGTGTCCCCGCCTGCCGACGGACACGCCCGAGACCAAGGGCATAGTCTTCGCCGTCGGCGCCTGGATCCTGATGATGGCCGCCATCGTGATGTTCGGCAACTACCGCACTTTCACGGCGGGGGCGGGCTTCGGCACCTTCGCCTGGCTGCTGATTACCCACGCGGTCTTCGGCATTGTGCTGGGCAACGTCTATGCCCGTCTGGTGGCGCGCGACAAGCGGATGGGCGCAACCATCATCGGCGGCGCCCACGCCCACTGATCACGGCTTGATGTCCAAAGAAAAAGGCCCCCGACGGCGAAGTCGGGGGCCTTGTTTCATTCAGGATCAGCCCTGATCAGTTCAAGCGATCGCCGATCTGGGCGATGGCGCTGTCCAGCAGCGGATCCTTGGCGCCGCTGGCGAGGCGCGCGGCCAGAACCTGTTCCGCCGACTTGGCGGCCAGATCGGCGGCGGCGGCCTTCACCTCGGCCGAGGCCTGGGCTTCGGCTTGGGCGATGCGGGTTTCGGCCATCTTCTGGCGACGGGCCAGGGTCTCTTCCAGCTTGGCCTTGGTCTCGACTTCCAGGCGACGGGCGTCGGCTTCGGCCTGAGCCATCATCTCGGCGGCTTGGGCTTCAGCCTCGGCCTTCTCCTTGCGGATCTGGGCCAGCAGGGCTTCGGCCTCGGCGCGCAGACGCGCGGCCTCGTCCAGATCGGCCTGGATCTTGACGGCCTTGGCGTCCAGCGCCTTGCCAGCCATCTTGGGCACGCCGGCGGCGATCAGGATGCCGAAGAAGATGATCAGGCCGATGCCGACCCAGATCTCCGCATTGGCGAAGCTCCAGATGCCGTGTTCGAAGATCAGGTTCATCAGGCGGCTCCCTTGACGGCGGCCAGCTCGGCGGCGGTTGCGGCCTTGCCGGTCAGACGTTCGACCATGGCGGCGGTCGTGTCGGAGGCGATGCTGGAGACATTGGCCATGGCGGCGTCGCGGGTCTTGCCGATCGAGGCCTCCGCCTCGGCTATGCGGGCGTTGACCACGGCTTCTTCGGCGGCCTGACGGGCGTTCGCTTCTTCGGTCACGCGCGCCTTGGCGACGGCGGCCGTGGCGCGGGCGTCAGCGCGAGCCTTGGCGACTTCGGCCTGAGCCTGGGCGGCCTGGTCGGCGGCTTCAGCCTGAACTTGGCGCGCGGTCGCGACGGCGGTGGAAATGGTGTCGGCCCGTTCGTCCATCACCTTGCGAAGGCGTGGGGCGAAGACCTTGGAAACCAGAACATACAGAATGACGAACAGGATCAGCAGATAGCCGATCTGGCCCGCCCAGTGTTCGAACTGGAATTGCGGCAGGCCGCCCGAGCCGTGCTCGGCGGGGGTCGCCGTCTCGGCGTGCAGGTCCGCTTCGACCGAAGGCGGGACCGCGTCGATGGTGTGGGTGCTGGCCATGAACCGTCTACTGCAGGATCAGATGAAGCGGCGCGCGGGCGAACCCCGCGCGCCGTGATCGACTGATATCAGCCGAAGATCATCAGGATGCCGAGCACGAAGGCCAGGATGCCCAGGGCTTCGGCCAGAGCGGCGCCGACGAACAGGTTGCCGACTTGGCCGGCGGCGGCCGACGGGTTGCGCAGGGCGCCGGCAAGGAAGTTGCCGAAGATGTTGCCCACGCCTAGGGCCGAACCGATCATGCCCAGGGTGGCGAGACCAGCGCCGATGTACTTCGCGGCTTCAGCGTCCATGATTGTATTCCTAGATTAAAGTCGTTGGTGGTTGGGGTGAAGAGACTGGTCCGGCCCTTTAGTGGGCGTGGTCCAGGTTGACCACATCGTTCAGATAGATGCAGGCCAGAACGGCGAAGACGAAGGCCTGGAGGAAGGCTACCAGGAACTCCAGAGCGGTCAGGGCGACGACCATGCCCAGCGACAGGGCCGCGACCGGGAAGGCCAGCAGACCGATGCCGCCGCCCAGGCCCAGAAGGCCCAGCGACACGACGAAGCCGGCGAAGATCTTCAGCGCGACGTGACCGCCCAGCATGTTGCCGAACAGACGCAGCGCCAGGGTGACCGGACGAAGCAGGAAGGACACGAACTCGATCAGGCCGACCACCGGGCGCAGCGCCAGCGGCGCGCCCATCGGCCAGAACAGCTTGAAGAAGCCCAGACCGTTCTTGGCGAAGCCGACGACCAGCACCAGACCGAAGGTGATCAGGGCGAAGGTGGCGGTGATGGCCAGCTGCGAGGTCGCCGTGAAGGTCAGGAACAGACCCAGAATGTTCATGCCCAGGATCAGGATGAACAGGGTGAAGATGAACGGGAAATACTTGCGGCCTTCGTGACCGATGATGGAATCGGCCAGATTGTCGATCAGGCCGAACAGGCCCTCGCCGGCGGCTTGCAGCCGGCCGGGCACGACCTGGGCGTTCGCGGTCACGGCGGCCAGGAAGCCGACGATCAGCACGAAGGCGACCGTCATGGCGATGTGCGAGTTGGTGATCGCCAGATCGACCGTCCCCAGCACAGGCAGGGTGACGTCGCCAAGGTCGACGACCTTCTGAATCGCAAACTGATGAATCGGATCGGCCATGAAGCCCTATCGTTCCCCGTCTTCGTCGGCCTCGACGTAGGGTTCGGCCGGAGCCGTCGTCCCTTGCGCCTTGGCCTGCGCCATCAGCCGGTTGGCTGTGCGACGCGCCATGTAAATCGACAAGGCGAAGCCCAGAAGGACACCGCCGATCAAACCCCACGGACGGGTCCCGAGGGCCCAGTCTGCGATCGCTCCGAACGCCAGCCCCACGAAGACGCCGCCGAGAAGCTCGGCGATGATCTTGTAGGCCTGACCCGACACCTGTTGGCCGGTCAGTTCGGCGGATTTCTCCGCCGTGGTCCGCGCCTCCAATGCGGATGCGCTGTCTTGGAGGCGTTTGATCGCCTCTTCGCGCGATTCCGACATGGGGGATAGGACCTGTGCGTTCGGCGTCCAGACAGTGCGTCCGGACGGGTCTGAATTCGGCGCGGAACCTAATCGTGAGCGGCCTACAGGTCAAGGCGTCGTGATCATAGCCTAAGACATTGTAGAATATCGACTTTCCATTCGCGCCGGCCCGCCGTGACGATGCGCCGCTGCTACGGGCGACAGAATCCGTCGCATCCGCCCTTCGGCTCCGATGGCGATCAGCGCCGCAAACGACTAGGTTCGCCGCCATGAATGCGCATGTTCCTGTCCCCAACGCTCCGCTTCGCCCGCTTTCGGTGCGGTTGGCCACCCCGCGGGGTTTTTGCGCCGGGGTCGATCGCGCGATCCAGATCGTCGAGCGCGCGATCGAAAAGTTCGGGGCCCCCGTCTATGTGCGCCACGAGATCGTCCACAACAAACATGTGGTCGAGCGGCTGAAGGCCATGGGCGCGGTCTTCGTCAAGGAACTGGACGAATGCCCCGACGACCGGCCGGTCGTCTTCTCGGCCCACGGGGTGCCCAAGTCCGTGCCGGCGACGGCGCGGGCGCGCGAACTGGTCTTTTTAGACGCGACCTGCCCCTTGGTGTCCAAGGTCCACGTCGAGGCCGAGCGCCATCATGCGGCCGGCCGCCACATCATCCTGATCGGCCACGCTGGCCATCCCGAGGTCGTCGGCACCCTGGGCCAGTTGCCGCCCGGCGCCATCACCCTGGTCGAGACCGAGGCCGACGCCGAATCGTTCGAACGCCCCGGCGACGCCCCCCTCGCCTATGCGACACAGACCACCCTGTCGGTCGACGACACGGCGGGCATCCTGAAGGTGCTGAAGCGCCGTTTCCCGGAACTGCCCGATCCGCACAAGGAAGACATCTGTTACGCCACGACCAATCGCCAGGACGCCGTCAAGGCGTTGGGCGAGGGCTGCGATCTCGTGCTGGTCGTCGGATCCAAGAACTCGTCCAATTCGGTGCGCCTGGTCGAGGTCGCGATGCGCGCTGGCGCCCCGGCCGCCTATCTGGTGGACGATGCGTCCCAGGTGGACTGGTCCTGGTTCGCCGGCGTGAACACCGTCGGCGTCACCGCCGGCGCCTCGGCGCCCGAGCCGCTGATCAAGGCCCTGGTCGACGCCATCCGGGCGCGCTTCGACGCCACGGTGACCGAAGACGACGGCGCGCGCGAAACCGTCACCTTCAAACTGCCGCGCCTGCTGACGGCCTGACGCCGCGTCAGCGATCGTCGTTCACGAAATCCTTTGCGAACTCGGGCGCCTCGTCGTCCAGCGGCAGGGTGCCGTCCTCGTCGTCGGCCTCCGACGCGCGGCTGGGGTCGGGCACCTCGAATCCGACCGGCAGCGACAGGTCCAACAGGCCCGCCGCCTTCATCTCCTGCACGCCCGGCAGATCGTACAGAGTCGCCAGGCCGAAATGCTCCAGGAAGCGGTCGGTGGTCGCATAGGTGACGGGCCGTCCCGGCGTGCGTCTGCGTCCGCGCAACCGCACGAACCCCATCTCCAGCAACAGGTCCAGCGTGCCCTTGGAGATGCTGACGCCGCGCACGCTCTCGATCTCGGCGCGGGTGACGGGCTGGTGATAGGCGATGATGGCCAGGGTTTCCAACGCGGCCTTGGACAGGCGGCGCGGCTCCTCGCGCTCCTGCGTCATCATGAAGGCCAGGTCGGGCGCCGTGCGGAAGCGCCAGCGGTCGGCGACGCACTCCAGCTCGACCCCCCGCCCCTCATAGCGGGCGCGCAGACCCGATATGGCGCGGGCGACATTGCAGTTCTCGGGCAGGCGCGCGGCGATCTCGGCCGCCGTCAACGGCCCGGCGGCGGCGAACAGCAGGGCCTCGACCCGCCGCTCGATCTCGGCCTCGTCGGGCTGGAAGGCGAGGTCAGACATCCAAATATCCGCTCATCCCCGCGAAAGCGGGGACCCAGTTTTGTCGCTCAGCAATGCGTTGGCCATCCATCAGCGAAAAGATGACAGAGCTCTGCGCCCAAATCACTGGGTCCCCGCTTTCGCGGGGATGAGCGGAAAGGTAAGCCATCAGCCCGTCAGCTCCAGCGGCTGGCCCGGCCCCCGGCGTTTCAGATACAGGTCCGCAAACGCCTCGCTTTGCCGGATGTCCATCGCCCCCTCCTTCACCAGCTCCAGACTGGCCGACAGGGTCGAGGCCGTAAAGCTGGCCTGGCTGGGCCCCTCCTCATCCTCACGATGGGGCGCGACATGTTCCAGCGGCGTCCAGTCCGCCAGCTTCGGCATGATCTCGCGCAGCCAGTCGCGGGCGGCTTCCAATGGAAAGGCCTCGACCCGCTGGCCGGGGGCGTAGCGCCGGGCCTCCTCGCGCCGGCGCTGCACCACATAGGCGCTCATCAGTTCGTACAGGCTGGCGTCGATACGATCCGACGGCACGATCACCGTCGCCTCGGGATCGCCGCGCGTGAAGACGTCGCGCTTCAGCTGGGGCCGAGCCATCAGCTGTTCGACGGCCTTTCGCATCGCTTCCAGCTTCTGCAGCCGGAACGCCAGCGCGGCGGCCATTTCCTCAGCCGGCGGCTCCTCGGCCTTGCCCTTGTCGGTGCGCGGCAACAGCAGACGCGACTTCAGATAGGCCAGCCACGACGCCATCACCAGATAGTCCGCCGCCAGGGCGAAGTTGCGCCGCCGCGCCTCGTGCACGAAGGCCAGATACTGTTCCGCCAGCTGGGTGATCGACAGTTTCAGCAGATCGACCTTCTGGTTTCGCGCCAGGGCCAGCAGGACGTGCAGCGGTCCCTCATAGCCCTCCAGATCGACGACGAAGGCTTCGCGCTCCTCGACCTCCTCGGCGTTGAAATCCAGGTTCGGCTGGAAAGACTCCGTCATAGGTCTTTAGGCCTGCGCCTCACCCACGTCCGGCCCCTTGGCGGCGTCCATCCGACCGCCCATGGCCTTGAAGAAGCGATCGTGCCCCGCGACGGGATCGAGCGGCTCGGGCGTCCGCACGATCCGGGCCAGAGCGGCTTCCGCCCGGCGGCGCGCCCCGCCCTTCAGCGGTCCGACGCCCTCGGCGACCTGGCGCATCTCGTCCATGACGCCGTTCCAATGCACGACGATGTCGCAGCCCGCCTTCAACGCCTTGTGCGCCCTCTGGGTCAGCGACCCCGACAACGCGTTCATCACCAAATCGTCCGACAGCAGCAGGCCGCCGAAACCCAGCCGCTCGCGGATCAGGCGAATGGCCTTCTTCGACTGCGTCGCCGGATGTTTGCGATCGATCGCGGTGAAGACGATGTGCGCCGTCATGCCGATGGGCATGTCCGACAGGGCCTTGAACGGCGCAAAGTCCCAGGCGTCCAGCGTGTCCAGATCGGCGTGAACCGTCGGCAGATCCTTGTGCGTGTCCGCAAAGGCCCGGCCGTGGCCCGGCATGTGTTTGATGCAGGGCAGAACCCCGCCCGCCAGCAGCCCCTCCGCCGCCGCCCGGCCCAGCACGGCGACCGTCTCGGGATCGACGCCATAGGCCCGGTCGCCGATGATGTCGTGAGAGCCGGCCACCGGCACGTCCAGCACCGGCAACAGATCGACGGTCACGCCGACCTCGCGCAGATCGTGCGCCATCAGCCGTGCGCCCAGCCGCGCCAGCTCACGCGCCTGCGCCAGATCGTTCGTCGCCTTCAGATAGGCGTTACCCGGCGGATATTTGGGCCAGTGGGGCGGCCCCATCCGCTGGACCCGACCGCCTTCCTGGTCGATCAGGATCGGCGCCTCGGGATCGCCGATGCACGCCCGCAGCTCGTCGGTCAAGGCCCGCACCTGTTCCGGCGTGTCGATATTGCGCCGGAACAGGATGAAGCCCCAGGGTCGGACCTCGGCGAAGAAGGCTTTTTCGTCCTCCGTCAGCCGATGTCCCAGGCAGCCATAGATGGCGGCGGACGTCACCGGACGATGCAGTCCCGGCCCGCCGCCTTCAGCGCGTTGCAGAAGGCGACCGCCCGTTCGCGCGACAGGCCCGAGAAGGCCGTGCGGTACAGGGTCGATCCGCTGGAGGAGGTCACTTCGGTCACCCGCTTTTCAGCGCCGGACACATACGAACCGAACCGGCCGGCGACGGCGGCGTATTCGCGGTCCGCGATCTCGGTCGAGGAGAAGGCGCCGATCTGGACCGACGCCGATCCGCCGGTCGCGGCCGGAGCCTTGGTCGCCGGCGCAGCGACGGGCGCAGTCGGAGTCGTCGGACGCGGCGTCGGCGCGGCCGGCGTCGCCGTCTTGGCGGGCGGCAGGCCCTGGCCGGTCGGGGCGGTGGTCGGCGGCGCGGCCGGACGCGGCTGGGGCGCCTCGGGCGGCGGGGTGAAGGTCACGGGCGCATCGGTGGTCTCGGTCTCGTCGCGATAGACGCGCACCCCCTCGGCCGGGTCGATCGGCTGGGCGTCGATGGGCGCGGCGGTCTTCATCTCGCCGACCGGCTGACCCACGGCCGGCGGCGCGTCGGTCGAGGCGCGCATGCCGGAACGATAGAAGAAGATCACCGCCACGATCAGCAGCAGCAGGACCACCGCGCTGATGATCAGCGTCACGGGCGGCGCCTTGCCTCCGCCCGAGCCCACATTGCGGCCGCTGCGCGGGTCATAGCTGTTGCGGCGGAACGGCAGGTCGTCGTCGGTCGGCGGCGTATAGGCGCCCCGGCCGGGTTTGTTGTCGTCTTCAAAGGACATGGTCGCGCTCCGCCGTCTGTGGGCGCGAATCGGCGCGCCGAACGTTCACTCTACGCCCCCGCGTGCATCTTTCGAATCACAGATCGAGGGCGAGGTCGAGGCTGAACAGCTTCTGGTGCACTTCTATGGCGTAGCGGTCGGTCATGCCGGCGATGTAGTCGCACACCGCGCGCGCCCGCTGCGTCTTGTCCGGGGTCATCGCCGGCTCGCCCCACTCCGGCGGCATGACCTCAGGCTCGCCCATGAACAGTTCGAACAGCTGGGACAGCACGCGCCGCGCCTGGCTGCGGGTGCGGTTGACGCGGTAATGGCGATACATTCGCTCGAACAGGAACTTCCGCAGCACCGCCAGATCGACGTGCATGGCGTGCGAGAAATCCACCATCGTGCGCTTGGCCATCCGCACGTCCTCGGTCGTGACGATCCGGTCCTCTTCCAGCCGCCGCGCCGTCTCGGCCAGCACGTCCTCGACCATGACGCCGATCATCCGCCGCACCGCCTCGATCCGCAGCATCCGATCGTCGATGGCGGGATATTCGCGGCGCACCTCGGCCAACATGGGGCCGATCAGCGGCACCTGATCCAGATCGCGCAGGGTGATCAGACCCGCCTGCACCCCGTCGTCCACGTCGTGATTATTGTAGGCGATGTCGTCGGCGATGGCTGCGCACTGGGCCTCCAGCGAGGCGAACGTCCCCAGCCGCAGGTCCCACCCTGCCTCGCCCCCGGCCGCATAGGGGCGCACCACCGACCAGGCCGGCTCGTCCAGGCGGTGCGACACCGGGCCGTTGTGCTTGATGACGCCCTCGACGGTCTCCCAGCTCAGGTTCAGCCCGTCGAACTGCGGATAGCGGTTCTCCAGCTCGGTCACGACGCGGAAGCTCTGGACGTTGTGGTCGAACCCGCCGTAGTCGCGCATCTGCACCACCAACTCGTCCTCGCCGGCGTGGGCGAAGGGCGGATGGCCCAGGTCGTGGGCCAGGGCGATGGTTTCGGCCAGGTCGTCGTCCAGTCTCAGCGCATGGGCCAGCGACCGCGCGATCTGCGCCACCTCCAGCGAATGGGTCAGGCGGGTGCGGTAGTGATCGCCCTCATGCGCCACGAAGACCTGGGTCTTCTCCTTCAGCCGCCGGAACGCCGTTGCATGGATGATGCGGTCACGGTCCCGCGCAAAGGCGGTGCGCGTGCGGCTGGCGGGCTCGAAAACGCGGCGGCCCTGGGTCAGGTCGGCGCGCTCGGCGTAGGAAGCGAGGTCTGTGTGGCTCAAGTCATCAACTTTGAGGCTGCTTTGATGCGGGGGGCCTTTGCGAACGGCCGTGCCCGCCTCATATAGACAGCCGTGAGCACCGTCCAATCCACAGAACCGTCCACACCCGCCTTCTCCGTCGCCACACGCGCGCCGGAAGGCATCGTCCTGGCCGCCAGCGCCGCCAAGCGGCTGGCCAAGCTGGGCGCGGCCGAGGGCAAGACCCTGATGCTGCGCGTCGCGGTGGACGGCGGCGGCTGCTCGGGCTTCCAGTATCGGTTCGAACTGGTCGAGACGGCCGAGGACGACGATCTGCGCATCCAGGCCGACGGCCAGACCGCCTTGATCGACCCCGTCTCGGTTCCCTTCCTGAAGAACTCCGAGATCGCCTATGTCGATGAACTGGCCGGCGCCCAGTTCGTGGTCAGGAACCCGAACGCCGCCTCCAGCTGCGGCTGCGGCGTCAGCTTCTCGATCTGACGACGGCCCAGCCGGTCGCCAGGATGGGCGAGGCCAGCAAGGCCGCAAAGGCCCAGTCCCACACCCCATCTTGCAACAGCGCCCCCACCAGCCCGATCAGGCTGAGCGTGAACAGGACGACGGGCGCGCGGAAGATGGCCCACAGGGTCAGATCCCTCGGGTTGTGACCGCGACGGCTCACGCCTTTCGTCTCCCTTTGCCCAGCCACAGATAAAGACCGGACCCCAGGATCACGATGGTGGCGATGTCCAAGAGCGCCCACAGGATCTTCAGCGCCAATCCGCCGTAGTCGCCGAAATGCAGCGGCTGCGACAGCGACAGGGTCTTCACATACCAGGGCATTGGCGCCACCGCCGCCAGTTCGCCCGTTCGCGCGTCGATCAGGGCCGGCGTCGTCATATGCGTCGTCAGCGGCGTGTCGCCGTGGAAGAAGACGGCATAGTGGTGGTCGGTCGAATAGTCGGTTCCCGGAAACGCCACGAACTGCAGCTTCATGCCCGGCAGCGCCGCCTTGGCCCGCTCCACCGCCGCATCCAGCGAGGCCCGGCCCTGCGCGGGCGCCGGCGCATCATAGGCGACCGTCAACTCCTTCAGCGCCGTCTCTTTCCAATAGGCCAGGATGGGCGTGGCCAGGGTGTTGACCACCCCCGTCAGCCCCACCACCAGCACCCAGGCCGCCGTCACTACGCCCAGCAGATTGTGGTAGTCCAGCCACCGCGTCCGCGCCGCCTTCTTGACCCGCACCGTGCCGAACGGCAGCCGACGCATGAAGGGCGCATACAGCACCACGCCCGACACCACGGCCACGACCAGCAACAGCCCCATCGCGCCCAGAAACAGCATTCCCGGCAGACCCAGGAACATGTCGGTGTGCAGCTGAAGCAGGAACTCCATGACCGGATGACCGGCGACCAGCGGCGCGCCCTCGCCGCTGGTCTGGTCGATGGGCTCGAAACTGTATTTGCCGGCCGGGGCGTCGGGGGCGCGGCTGGTGACGTTCACCACCGGCCGGTCCTCGTCGAAGCTCATGAAGGCGGGAACCTCGCCCGGATGTTTGGCCAGACCGGCGGCCAGCACCTCGTCCAGCGTCAGCAGTCGGCCGTCCGGGCTCTTCGGCGCCCACGGCTCATGCAGCAGCGCCTCGTTCAGCTCGTGGCTGAACACCAGCGGCAGCCCCGTGACGCACAGCATCAGCAGGAACAGGGTCGAGATCAGGCTCGACCACTTGTGCGTCCAGGTCCAGGCGCGGATCGTCCGGGCGTGCATCGGCCGGCGCGGATCAGAACTCGGTCGAGACCGACAGACGCAAGGTCCGCGGCGCGCCCAGCGTCAGATAGTTCGATCCCGGATAGCCGCCGACCGCGACCCACTGATCCTCGGCCGCGACATTCTCGACCCGCGCCCGCAGCGTCACCGGCTTGTCGCCCGCCGTGAAGGCGTAGCGCACCCCGGCGTCGAGCCGGGTCCAACTTTCCAGCTCGACCGTGTTGGCGCCGTTCGCGGCCTGCGATCCGGTGTGGACCACCCGCCCTTCCAGCGTCAGACCGTCGATGGCGCGCAGGTCCCACTCGACGTTCAGATTGGCCTGGAAGTCCGGCACGCCGATGGCGGATTTGCCGTTCAGCGACGCATCTAGCGCGCGCGTGATCTCCGCATCGAGCCAGGTCGCGCCGCCCAGGACGCGCAAGCCCTGAACGGGCTCGCCAAAGACCGACAGTTCGACGCCCCGGTTCTCCTGCTCGCCGCCGGCGGAATAGATGGCTCCATCAAAGAACTCGCTGGGCAGGGTCGTGCGGAAGACGCTCAGCGCGCCGCCGAACGATCCGCCGTAATACTTGACCCCGACCTCGGCCTGCTCGGCGCGGAACGGCGACAGCACGTCGCCGCCGTTCGCCACCGTCACGCCATTGACCACCGCCGGTGCGGTCGTGCCCGGAACCAGGGCTTCGGCATAGTTGGCGTACAGCGAGAGCGCGTCGCTGGGCTTGTAGACCACGGCGAAGGCCGGCGTCGTCGCGTCGCTGGAATAGCCCGACGTGAATGCGCCGTCGGCGTAGGCATAGGATCGGGTTTCGATCTCCTGATAGCGGACGCCGACGGTCGCCAGCAGCCGTCCGTCCAGGAAGGACAGCACATCGGCGACGGCGAAACTGGTGTTCTTGACCCGCTCGGTGACGTTGGGATCATCCAGATCGCCCGAGACGCTGCCGATGGCCGGCGCCGGCGACAGGATCGGATTGGTCAGCGTCCCCATTGCATAGCCGGCGAAGCTCGACGCCGCCCAGGCGTTCTTGGACTTGGACTGGATCTGCGAGGCCGAGGCGACCAGACGATGTTCAATCGGGCCGGTCGTCAGGTCAGCGCGCACGCCGATGTCGCCCGACCAGACCGTGTCCTCGCGGATATTGTCGAACCGGTAGCCGCGGATCGCGCCCGCCGCATCGGCGCGCGGATTGGCCAGGCTGTTGTCTTCCTCGCCCTGACGCCCGCCGAAGGCGGCCCAGGCGCTAATGCTGTCGGTCAGGTCGAGCTCGCCGCGCACGGCGCCGAACAGCTGCTCCTCGTCGGTGTAGGTCCAGCGCTGGGCGAAGTTCTTGTCGGCCGAGGGCGCGTCCGGGATGGCGGTTCCCGGCGTCACGCTGGGGCGGGGCGCGTCGATCCGGTGATCCTGCCAGCTCAGATCGGCCGAAAACCGGGCGCGATCGCCTCGGCGGTCCAGTCCAAGGCCGACGACCCGCAGCTGGCCGGTCTCATCCTCGACGGCGCTTTCGCCCGCACGGCTGGCGATGTTCAGGCGCGCGCCCCATTCATCGTCGTCGCCGAAACGGCGAGCCAGGTCGGCGGCGGCGTAGATTTCATCACGGCCCGACACGCCTCCGGTCAGGCGCGTCAAGGGGGCGTCGCCCGCACGCTTCGGCGTCAGGTTGAACGCGCCGCCGACGCCTGTCCCGCCCGGAGCCGCGCCGTTCAGGAAGGTGGAGGCTCCACGAAACACCTCGACCCGCTCGACCAGTTCGGCCGCCACGAACTGGCGCGGCAAGACGCCATAGAGGCCGTTGTAGCTCATGTCGTCGGAATAGACCGGAAAGCCCCGGACGACATACAGCTCCTGGAAGTTGCCGAACCCCTTGGACACCCGCACCGTCGGGTCGTTCTGCAGCACGTCGCCGATGCCGCGCGCCTGCTGATCACGCACCAGCTTTTCGGTGTAGTTGGCGGTCGAGAATGGCGTGTTCATCACGCCCAGATTGCCCAGCAGGCCGATGCGCCCGCCGCGCGCCACCTGACCGCCCGCCGCCGGCGCCGTCAGCCGAACCTGCGATCCCGTCACCACGATCTCGCCCAGCTCCGCCGGAGCCGTCGCCTGCTGCGCCAGGGCCGGCGAGGCGAGAGTCAGCGCCAGGGCGCTGGCGGTCAAATAAACGGAGGCACGGCGAAAGCAGGGCATTTTGATACGCATTCTCAAAATCAAGTTGCGCGTCCCTAGCCCGATCGGCCGGTGCTATGCAATCCGCTCAGCCCGCGACATATTGCATTTAGCTGATTTCCTAATTAGGAAGGTCGCTATGAACATCCTGTTCAAGGCCCTGTCGCATCCGGTGCGTCGTCGCATCATCGCCATGCTGCGCGCCGGTCCGCTGGCCTCGGGCGATATCGCCGCCGCCTTTGACATGAGCTGGCCCACCATCACCGGCCACCTCAACGCCCTGAAGGAGGCCGGCTTGGTCAGCCCGGAGCGCGAGGGCCAGACCATCCGCTATCGGCTGGAAATCTCGGCGGTCGAGGAGGCGATGGCCTTTCTGATGGACATCGTCGGAACCGGCGAGGCGACCGACCCCCTGCCCCAGCCCTCAAAGGAAACACGCCGATGAAGGATCGCCTATCCCTGCTGGACTATCTGACCCTCGCCGTCTTCGGCGTGCAGGCGGCGTTCGCCCTCTACATCGGCGTCAACGGCCCGACGACGCCGATGCCGATGCACTGGAACGCGCACTGGCAGGTGGATCGCTGGGGCGACCGGGTGGAGTTCGCGACCTTCGCGGGCGGCATGGCTGTGATCGGCTTCATCGCCGCCGCCGGCCTGGGTCTGGCCGCAATGCGCGCCGAGGACCAAGGCGACGCCTCACGTCGTCGCTCGATGCGGATCGGCCAGGGACTGACCGTGTTCATCGTCGCCTCTATCGGCCTGGTCATCGCCTGGGCCAGCCTGGGGCACGCGACCGTCGATAGCGGCCCCGCCGTCATGACCGGCGCCCTGTCGCTGATCCTGCTGGTCGTCGGCGCCTTTCTCGGCCGGGTCGCGCCCAATCCCCTGATCGGCGTGCGCACGCCCTGGAACTACAAGAGCCGCCTGGCCTGGGATCGCTCGAACCGTCTGGCCGGCCGACTGTTCTGCCTAGTCGGTCTGGCCGGTCTGATCGCCGCGCCGCTTGCGCCGCCGCCCTATGGCGTCACGGCCCTGGTCGCCGCCGTCATCGTCGTCGCGGGTCTTTCGATCTTTGAAAGCTGGCGCGTCTGGCGCGCCGATCCCGACCGCCAACCCTTCTGAAGGAGACTGCCATGCTGACGCTGACCCACGCCCTTCTCGCCGCCAGCCTGCTTGCCGGCCCGGTCTCGACCGACATCGCCCTGCCCGCCCAGCCGGCGCCCCTGCATGGCACGCTGCTGACGCCCGAGGCGCCGACGGCCGTCGCCGTCATCCTGCCCGGCTCCGGCCCGACCGATCGGGACGGCAACAGCCCGATGGGCGTCGCCGCCTCCACCTATCGCCTGCTGTCGGAAAGCCTGGCGGAACAGGGTATCGCCACCCTGCGCATCGACAAGCGCGGCGTCGCGGCCAGTACAGCCGCCGGGTTCGACGAAACCAAGCTGCGTTTCACAGACTTGGCCGGCGATGCGCGCGCCTGGGCGGCCGAGGCCGCCTCGCGGACGGGACAGCCCTGCGCCTGGCTGATCGGCCACAGCGAAGGCGCCTTGGTCGCGCTGAAGGCGGTCGACGGCGGAGACGACAAGGTCTGCGGCCTGATCCTGCTGTCCGGCGCCGGTCGCCCGGCGGGCGCCAGCATCCGAGAACAACTAGACGCCGGCCTGCCCGAGCCGATGAAGCCCCAGGCTTTCGCCGCCCTGAGCGAGTTGGAGGCCGGCCGCACCGTCGCCGACACGCCGCCCGCGTTGGCGGCCCTGTTCCGCCCGTCGGTCCAGCCCTTTCTGATTTCGTGGTTCGCGCTGGACCCCGCCGCCTTGCTCGCCGCCTACGACGGCCCGGTCTTCATCGGCCAGGGCACCACCGACCTCCAGATCGGCGTTACGGACGCGCAAGCCCTCGCCGCCGCCGACCCCAGGGCCACGCTGAAACTCTGGGACGGCGTCAACCACCTCCTCAAGACCGCCGCCGCCGATCGCGCCGCCAATCTGGCCACCTACGCCGATCCGGCCTTGCCGCTGGCGCCGGGCATCGCGGAGGATGTGGGGGCGTTCATTCGGGCGAATGGGCGGCGCTGAGCTAGGTTTTGCGACCTCCGATGTCTGTCGCCTTAGCCGTTGTGACCGAGGTTAACACGCCACCCTCGATTATGAACGATGATCATCAGAAATGGCATCTGATCAGCCGATACAGACGCCGACATCCGGGGCGTGGATAGGGAGGAGAGGAACTTATGCCGGGTCCAGTTGAAATTTTCCGACTGAACTACACAAAGGCAGACCTCGCCCACATTCAAGAAGATGACGTAGTGTTCTTCTTCATGATGTGCCAGCTGCACAATGACATCGCTGCGCTGCTTAGGATCGTGTTCGCGAACTGGCCTGATCCTGCATCGGCAGAGCCTATTGCAGCTAACCGAGCAACAACATGCTTTTTAGCTATCCGCACATTAGCGGGACGATTGGAAGAGGGATGCAAGAGCATCAAGGACCTCTTCGGTCTGAGCCTTAAGAACTACCCCCTAAGTCAAAAAGCTCAAGCAAGCTATCAGACGCTCAGGATCTACTTTAGTACTTCGAACTTCATACGGCTGCTGAGAGACAATGCAGCCAACCATCATCAACGAGAGCCTATGCGAGAAGCGTGGCGACTCATCCCCGACAATCACGAGTTCACGGACTTCACAGCTAGGGGGCTTGGAAACACGGTTTATTGGGCAGCAGAAAACGTCATGACGGCGAATGCCATCCTGCTCGCCCAAAAGTTCCAAC
This sequence comes from Brevundimonas vesicularis, assembly GCF_044807075.1. GTDB lineage: Bacteria > Pseudomonadota > Alphaproteobacteria > Caulobacterales > Caulobacteraceae > Brevundimonas > Brevundimonas vesicularis_G. The sequence continues at coordinate 1,728,546 of NZ_CP085234.1, read as the reverse complement.
CCGACTTGGACGGACGGGATGCGCTTGAGTGGATGATTAAAGAAGTGAGCAGTATGAGCGATCACTTCATGAGCGTCACAACGGGATATTGCCTAGGATTTTTCCAAACGCATCTGCCTGAGCAGCTAAAGAAGATGAATAACCAACGAGAAATCGTTGAGGCCCAGCCCGCACAGGGCGAAATGCAGGGCGTGGAGTTCCTATACGGCCCGGCTGATATCCGACCGGAGATAGCAAACCGGCACGCTCGCCGCGCGGCGGCAAAGCGGGTGGGATAACAATGAGTCGTCATATTTTTGCCAACGCGCACAATAGATCATCGCGCGCAATGGGGCGGGACAAGCTCATCGACCAGCTCGCTCGATAACATCGCCGCCTACCCCGTCCCCACCTTCCCCCGCGCCTCATCCGCCAGCGCGAAGAACCGCTCCCTGACCTCGGCTGCGAACGGGTTGTCGCGTTCGATGGCGCGGAAGACGGCGGGGCTGTCGTGGCGGACCATGTCGACGGCCTGCATCAGACGGTCGAAGCTGGCGGTGGTCATGCGCGTCGGCAGGGGCTCCATGGCCATCAGGACGCGGGCGATCAAATGGGTCAGCCCCTGAACCGTCGCGGCCTCGCGGTCGTGGTCCTCGGGGCTGACCTGAAACACCTTCAGCCCCAGCGTGCGGCGGCAGAAGGCGGCGACGCGGCGGGCGTCTTTCGCCCCCCGCACCTCGCACACGGCGATCCGCAGGCCCGCGATGCCGTCCTTGCCGCTCTGCGGGCCGAACAGCGGGTGGGTTCCGACGATCCGCACGCCGGGCGGCAGCAGGGCGTCCATCGCCTGCGCCGGCTTCACCTTCACCGAGCCCACGTCGATGACCAGGGCGTCGGGCCTCAGGTGCGGGCCGATGGCGACCAGCGTCGCCTTCAAGGCCTCGACCGGCACGGCCAGCACCACCGTCGGACAGGCGGCGGCGGTCGCCAGATCGGTCAGGGTTGCGAGGCCTTCGCCGCCCCCGACTCCAGGCGTCGCGGCCGGATCGTGGGCGATCACCTCGAACCTCGGCGCCAGATGTCGCGCCGTCAGCCGCCCGAAGGCGCCGAAGCCGATCAGGCCGAGCTTTTCCCTTGCCACCGCCTTCCCACCAACTTCCGTCATCCTCGGGCTTGACCCGAGGACCGGGTGCGGATCGGGCTGTTCGCTCGCCGCCGACGCAATGCGGCGGACCCTCCGGTCCTCGGGTCAAGCCCGAGGATGACGGAGTGGGGATAGATGGCGGGGGTGAACGCCCTCACAGCGTCTCCATGAACCGCACCGGCCGCCCGTGCGCCGATCCGATCAGTTCGCCGTCTTGCATCACCACCCGGCCGCGCACGATGGTCGCCATCGGCCAGCCGGTCGCCTCGACCCCGTCGAACGGTGTCCAGCCGCAGCGCGTCGCCTGCTGATCATGGGTGATCGTCCGCTTGGCCTTCAGATCGACGATGGTCAGGTCGGCGTCATAGCTGACGGCCATCCGCCCCTTGTTGGCCGTGCCGAACACCCGCTGCGCCCCCGCCGAGGTCAGATCGATGAAGCGCTCCAGCGACAGCCGCCCATTGGCGACATGGGTCAGCATCAGCGGCACCAGCGTCTGCACCCCCGGCATGCCGGACGGAGAGGCCGGATAGGGCTTGGCCTTCTCCTCCTTCGTGTGCGGCGCGTGGTCGGAGCCCAGCACATCCGCCACGCCCTGCTGCATCCCCCACAGCCACAGCGCGTCCACATGCTCCTGCGACCGGATCGGCGGGTTCATCTGGGCATAGCTGCCCAGCCGCTCATAGGCTTCCGGTCCGACCAGGGTCAGGTGCTGGGGCGTGATCTCGACGGTGGCGACATCCTTGTGGAAGCGCAGATATTCCATCTCGTCCCGGGTCGTGACGTGCAGCACGTGGATGCGCGCGCCGGTCTCCTTGGCCAGACCGACCAGACGGCGGGTCGAGCGGATGGCGCTCTCGGCGTCGCGCACCTCGGGGTGGCTGGTCCAGTCGCCGGTGCGGGCCAGACCGCGCCGCTCGACCAGGCGGTATTCGTCCTCGGAGTGGAAGGTGGCGCGGCGGCGCACATTGGACAGGACCTTCCTCACCCCCTCGTCGTCGGCGATCAGCAGGTCCCCGGTCGAGGCGCCCATGAAAACCTTGACCCCGCAACAGCCGGGCAACCGCTCCAACTCGCCCAGATAGTCCGCATTCTCATGCGTGCCGCCGACGTAAAAGGCGTGGTCAGTCCACATCCGATCCTTCGCCCGCGCCAGCTTGTCGGCCATGGTGTCGGGATCGGTGGTGTTGGGGTTGGTGTTCGGCATCTCGAACACGGCGACGACGCCGCCCAGGGCCGCCGCGCGGCTTCCCGTCTCCAGGTCTTCCTTCCACTCCAGCCCCGGCTCACGGAAATGGACCTGGGTGTCGATCACGCCGGGCAGGACCGTCAGGCCCGTCGCGTCGAAGACCTCGCCCGCCGAGGTCTGGCTCAGGTCGCCGATGAAGGCGATCTTGCCGTCGATCACCCCAACATCCGCCATGCCCCGCCCCGCATGGTTCGCCACCTCGCCGCCACGGACGATCAGGTCATAGGTCTGGGTCATGGGGCGGCGTCCTTTCTTTCACTCCGTCATCCTCGGGCTTGACCCGAGGATCGGACTGTCCGCATCGCGACAGGCGACGCATTGACGCCATGCTTCTACCGGAACCACCGCCCAGCGGAACCCTCGATCCTCGGGTCAAGCCCGAGGATGACGGAAGACATAATCAACGTTTCAACATCCGCTGCGCCGCCTTCAGCACCCGCTCCCATGGCAGGTCCATCATATGCTGGATCGCCTGGTTCAGGCGCGGATCCAGCCTCTTGAACTCGTAATAGGTGCGCGGCCCGCGCACGGCCTCGCCCTTCCAGGGCCCGCGCACGGTCTCGTCCGACGGTCCAAACACGGCCACCACCGGCGCGCCCGAGGCCACGGCCAACTGGGTCCAGATCGAGTCCGCCCCGATGTACAGCACCGACGTCGACAGGGCCGCGACCGTCTGCAGCCGCGTCAGCTTGCCCTGAAGCTCGATCACCCGCGCGCGCGGCACGGCGTAACGGATCGTGTGCGCCGCCTCGCGGTCGATCTCTTCGCCCACGATCATCAGCCGGCCGCCCGCCAACGGCCCGTCGTCGGCCAGCAGCTTGGCCGCGACCTTGGCGTAGCGTTCGGCGGGCCAGCGCTTGCCCATCCATTCCACGCCCGGCCCGACCGCCAGGATCGGCCCGTCACCGCCCGTCGACGGGATCAGCGCCTCAACCTGGGCCCGCGTCTCGTCCGAGACATAGAGTTTCGGTGCCGGGATCTCATCGGGCTCCAGCTTCAGCACCGCCGCCGCCGCCTCGACTGCATGCAGGCCCGGCTGATCCTTGCCCCGCACCGCGCGCTTGTGCCGCCTCAGCTTGCCCGACAGGTCCGAGCCGCGCATGTCCACGACCAGCCCCCATTTGGTCGCGCGCACCTGGTTCCACAGGGCGATCCATTCGAAATGGCCTTCGCGCTCCAGCACGATCAGTTTCGTCAGGCGCGGCGTATCGGCGAACAGCGGCGCGCTGGCGGCCGATCCGACGATGGTGAAGGTCGCGTGCGGCAGGCTCTCGACCAGATGCGCCATCACGCCGGAAGACAGCACGGCGTCCTCGGCGTCCGCTTCGGCGATGTACAGGATGGGAAACCGCCCGATCATCCGTCGACGGATACAGGGATTCTATCTGCGGTTCAGCGCCAAACGCGTGTTTCCACAGGAAGGCCCCATGCGCTACAGCGACGCGCATGAGCCAGACGCCCGATCCCGCCGAGACAGCCGCCCTCGAACGCTTCAAGGCCCAGCGCGTCACGGCCATCTATCGGCTGGACCTGATCGCCAAGGGCGCGACGATTTCGTACGAAGACGGCACGCCCATCGACATGGCCTCCGAAAAGGCCCGTCTGGAGGCCGTCGTCGCCGACATGGACCGCCGCATCGCCCGGCTGGAGCGTTCAGCCGGGTGAGCCTGCCTCTCCTCCCCGGCCGGACCTGCGGCGGTTGCGTCGAATGCTGCCGGGTCATTCCGCTGAACCTGCCGGAACTGGCCAAGCCGACCGGCGAACTGTGCGCCTATTGCGTCGACGGCGCCGGCTGTTCGGTCCACGCGATCCGGCCGAACACCTGCCGCATCTGGTTCTGCCTGTGGCGTGTGGTCGAGCTGTCCGACGATTGGCGACCGGATCGCAGCGGCGTCATCGTCCGCCCCGACGGCGTCGAGGATGGGGTCATCACCCTGTATGTCCTGCGCCGCTCCGACTTCCTCGCCTCGCCCCAGTTTTTCGTGACCGTCGCCGGCTGGGTCGCGGAAGGCATTGAGGTGGCGCTCAGCATTCCCGGCCCCGTCGGAACCTATCCCGCCCGCGCCGTCGTCACCGACTGGCTGCGTCCGGCCATCGAGGACGGCGACACGGACGCCTTCACGACCCGCGTCCTGATGTCCCTCGACACCCTGGCCGAACACGACTTCCAGCCGGACGGCGTCGTCGCGCGATATGCGGTGACAACCCAAGATCAGCCCAAAGCTTAGCCGAAGCTTAAGTCCTTGGCGTTACGATGAAACCTGTAACGCCGTCGCTGGAAAGGGCACGCCGTCGATGCAGGCCTGGGATGCGCTGAAACGGCCGATCTGGATGTTCGACCCGGTCGCCCTGCGCGGCGTCTACGCCAATCCTCCGGCACTCGATCTCTGGGGTTCGGACACCCTCGACGCCCTTTTGGCGCGCGATTTCAGCAACCTCTCCCCCGCTGTCCTCGCCCGGACCGAACGTCTGGCGCGCGAGACGGCCAATGGCGAGACCCTGACGGAAGACTGGACCTTCTACCCGCACGGGCGACCGCTGACGGTGTCGGCGGTGATCTCGACCTATCGCCTGACGGACGGCACGCCGGTCCTGCTGTTCGAGGCCGCCCCCATTGTGGTCGAAAGCGAAGAGCGTCGCGCGGTCGAGGCCCTGCGCCACACATCGACCCTGATCACCCTGTTCGACAGCGAAGCCCGCCCGATCTTCTCAAATCCGTCGGCCTTCGCCGCCTACGGATCGACCGCGCACCCCTTCGAGGCTCGGTTCGCCGAACCCGAGCGCGCCCAGCCCATGCTGGCGGCCGCCCTGTCGGGGGCAGCGATTTCCGACGTCTGCGAGATCATTACGCGAGCGGGCGTGCGCTGGCACCATCTGGACGTTCGTCCCGTGACGGACCCCGTCACGGGCCATCTCGGCGTCTTGCTGAACGAGATCGACGTGACCGAACGCGTCGAGGCCGAACAGGCCCGCGTCGCCGCCGAACAGAAGACCGCCATGGCTGAGGCCCGCCAGAAGTTCCTGACCGACATGTCGCACGAACTTCGCACGCCGCTGAACGCGGTCATCGGCTTCTCCGATCTGTTGTCCAAGGCCGGCCTGCCCGACGAACAGGCCGATCAGGTCGCCCGCATCAACGGCGCGGGCCAGCGCCTGCTTTCCGTCGTCAACGACATGATCGACCTGTCGGCCGACAACGTCGTTCCCCTACCGCCCGCAGACACCCCGGCCGAGCGCGCCCCGGCCAATGAGGACGCCCCCGCCCTGCGCGTCCTCTATATCGACGATCACGACAGCAACCGCGCCCTCGTCATGGCGGTGATGACGGCCCAGGGCATCGTCTGCGCCACCGCCAACGACGGCGAACAGGGCGTCGAGGCCGCCCGTACCGGCGACTGGGACGTGATCCTGATGGATATCCAGATGCCCGTAATGGACGGCGTCGAGGCGACCCGCGCCATCCGCGCCCTGCCCGGCCTAGTGGGCCGCACGCCGATCCTGGCCCTGACCGCCAACACCCTGCCGGAACAGCTGACCCAGTACGAACAGGCCGGCATGGACGACTGCATCGCCAAGCCGATGAACATCGTCGACCTGGTCATGCGCGTCACCGCCTGGGGCGCCAGCGACTGGCGCACCTTCGATCCTCTCCGTGAAGACGAGGCCGCCGCCGTCGCCTGAATTTCGGCGCGGCGTCTTCTGAAGCCGCGCCGTCGGTCCTATCTTCGCCCCATGCCCATCGCCCGTCTCGACAGCCGCGCCCTGATTTCCGTCACGGGCGAGGATGCGAAACCCTTTCTGCACAATCTGTTGACCCAGGACGTGGAGACGCTGGCCGACGGCGAACTCCGCTTCGGCGCCCTGCTGTCCCCGCCCGGTCGGCTGTTGTTCGACCTGTTCCTTCTGGGACAGGCTGACGGCGTTCTGCTGGATGTCGCCACTGAGCGCCGCGACGCCCTGATCCAGCGCCTGTCGATGTACAGGCTGCGCGCCAAGGTCGAGGTCGCCGCCGACGACCGCCCGGTTTTCGCCGCCTGGCCCGAGGTCCCCGCCGGCTTCAATCCCGACCCCCGCACGCCCCTGATGGGCGGCCGCTTCTATGGCGAGGCGACGGCAGACGCCGCCGAGGCCGACTACGACACCCACCGCTTGTCGATCGGCCTGCCCGATCCGACCGTCGACGCGCCCCAGGACAAGACCTATCCGATCGAGGCCGACTTCGACCTGCTGAACGGCATCGATTTCCAGAAGGGCTGTTTCGTCGGCCAGGAAACGACCTCGCGCATGAAGCGCCGGGGCACGATCAAGAACCGGATGCTGCCGCTGGACTTCGACGGCCCGCCCCCCGCCTTCGGCGCCGAGGTGCTGAAGGGCGAACTGCGCGCGGGCGAAGTCCTCTCGGGTCAGGAGGGTTCGGTCATGGCCCTGCTGCGCATCGACCGCCTCGACGGCGACCTGACCGTGGATGGCCGCCCGGTGCGCTTGCGCAAACCCGCCTGGATGGGCGACGACGTCCTTCCCTCCTCCAACGCGTGAGTCCCCCATGAAGATCGCCGATCAGATCGTCCTTGTCACCGGCGGGGCGCGCGGCGTCGGCGCCGCCTGCGTCCGCGCCTTCGCCCATGAAGGCGCCCGCGTCGTCATCAACTGGAGGAACAGCGGCGAAGCCGCGAACGCCCTGGCCGCCGAGATCGGCGAGCGCGCCCTCGCCCTTCAAGCCGACGTGACCGACCGCGCCGCCGTAGACGCCATGGTCGCGGCCGCGCAAGGCCGTTTCGGCGCCCCCGTCACCACTGTCGTCAACAACGCCCTGGACTACAGCTTCAATGGCGACGCCCGCTCTCAGATGACCGCCATCGGCTGGGACGAGATGGATCGCCAGTTCTCGACCGTCGTGCGCGGCGCCCTGAACGTCATCCAGGCGACCGCGCCCGGCATGGCTGCGGCCCGGTTCGGCCGCGTCGTCAACATCGGCACCAACCTGTTCCAGAACCCGGTCGTCCCCTACCACGACTACACCGCCGCCAAGGCCGCCCTGCTCAGCCTGACCCGCACCGCCGCCGGCGACCTCGGCCCTGACGGCATCACCGTCAACATGGTCTCGGGCGGTCTCCTGCGCACCACCGACGCCAGCGCCGCCACGCCCGAGGCCGTCTTCGACCTGATCGCCGGCATGACGCCGCTGCGCAGCGTCACGACCCCGCAAGAGTTCGCCGACGCCGTCCTCTTCTTCGCCTCCCCCTGGAGCCGCGCGGTCACCGGCCAGAACCTGGTCGTGGACGGCGGATTGGTCCGGGACTGAAGCCCTCTGAATTTCGTCATCCTCCGGCAAGCCGCTTGCGGCGCAGACCGGGGGACCCAGCGGCGTGCGTGAGCGCGAACCTGTCGCGGCTTCTGTGTTCAACCATCCAGCGGCGGATGGACTTCGCCTTCGGCGCCGCTGGGTCCCCCGGTCTCGCTCTGCTCGCCGGAGGATGACGAAAGAGCGACGCCATCCATCGTATCGCCCTGAAACGTCCACCAACATTTCCGCAACTTGTTTGCGACCAGCGTCAATCGACCAGCCCCCGCCGCCGACGCCCCTACTATGCGCGGTTTTACGCCAGAGGCCGCAAAGCCTGACCGCATCCACCCAAGACCAGCCTCCGAGATTAGACGAATTAGACACTTTAGACGGTGTTTTTCCTCCGTCGCCTCGACGCCGAACGCTCTTCCCTCAATCGGAACAGACTGGCAACTTCAGGCCATGACCGACTCACACGCCACAGAGGATCTCAGCGGCCGCTGCGGCTGGTGCGGGACCGACCCCCTCTATGTCGCCTATCACGACACCGAATGGGGCGTGCCCGAGCGCGATCCCCGCGCCCTGTGGGAAAAGCTGGTGCTCGACGGCTTTCAGGCTGGTCTCGCCTGGATCACCATCCTCAGAAAACGCGAGGGCATCCGCGACGCCTTCGACGGCTTCGATCCCGAGATCGTCGCCCGCTACGACGAGGCCGACATCCAGCGCCTGCTGAACGACCCCCGCATCATCCGCTCGCGCGCCAAGATCAACGCCGCCATCCGGGGCGCCAAGATCTGGCTCCAGATGCGCGATGACGGCGAGGACTTCTCCGCTTGGCTCTGGTCCTTCGTCGGCGACGAGCCGATCCAGACCCCCTACGCCGACTATCGCCAGGCCCCGACCCAGACCGAACAGTCCGTCGCCATGGCCAAGGCGCTGAAGAAGCGCGGATTCAACTTCTGCGGCCCGGTCATCGTCTATGCCTTCATGCAGGCTGTCGGCATGGTCAACGATCATCAGACGACCTGCTTCCGTCACGCCCAGGTTCGTGCGATGGCGGGCCATGGCTAAAGCCCCCACGAATCCGAAAGCCTTCCCGACCCTCGCGCTGGAAACGGTGCTGATGCAGCGGGTCAACGGTCACGTCTGCGGCGTGGACGAGGCCGGGCGTGGTCCCTGGGCCGGGCCCGTCTCGGCGGCGGCCGTGATCCTGAACCCCGACGACCTGCCGCCCGGCATCGACGATTCCAAGGCCCTGACCGAAAAGCGTCGCGCCGCCCTGGAGCCTGAAATCAAGGCCCGCGCCGTCGCCTGGGGCGTCGGCTTCGCCTCGGTGGACGAGATCGAGGAACTGAACATCCTGCACGCCACGGGTCTCGCCATGTGCCGCGCCATCGAGGCCTTGCAGGTCCAGCCGGTCGCCGCTCTGGTCGACGGCAACTATCGCTTCAAGCTTCCCTGCGAAATCCAGACGGTCGTCGGCGGCGATGGGCTGTCGCTATCCATCGCGGCGGCCTCGATCCTGGCCAAGACGGCGCGGGACCGGTTGATGATCGATTTGGATGCCCAATACCCCGGCTACGGCTTCGCCAGCCACAAGGGCTACAACGCCCCGATCCACCAGAACGCTTTGAAAACCTTGGGCCCCTGCCCCGCTCATCGGCGCAGCTGGTCGCCGATCAAGGCGCTGTTGCAGCAGGCCTGACGCCGTCTCAGATGTGCAGGAAGCCGCCCAGCAGCGCGCCCATCAGGGCCGCCACAGCCGCCCCGGCGATCGCCATCATCCAGCGCGGCGGCGGCGCCACCTCGGGCTCCACGTCGATGTGTTCGGCGGGCTGAACCGCCTCGACCGGGCGGGCGTAACGCGCGGCGTTGTGGGTGTAGGTCGCATCCGCCGTCCGCGGCGCCCACGAGCGCGGCTCGGCCGCCGGACGGACGCGGTAATCGTCGCTGCGATCGGTCTTCGGGGCGGTGTGCGGGTGCGTTTGCATAGTCCGTCAACGGTGCGAAACGATTCGCGTTCCGCCCAACCCGCCGTTGTTTTCATTGGTGTCTATGCGGCCACGGGCAGGGCCACCGGCCGCTCCGTCACCACGAACAGGTGCTCGACATTCTTGAGCCGCCCCACCTGCCCGACCTTCTCGCCCTTGGGATTATGGATCCCGATCCGGGCGCCGACATAGCGCGGGTGCGCCATCTCCAGCACCTGCACATGCCCTCGCGCCGACAGCATCTCGACCAGGTCGGCGCGGCTCAGATAGCCTTCGTCGTTGAAGCTGACGATCAGGTTCGGCGCCTTGACCCGCTCGATCACGGTCCGCAGGGCCGGACCGATGCCGGGCCGGCTGTTGAACGCGCTCTTGCGCGTCCTCACGTCCACCCGCTTGTTGGCGACCCCATAGGTCTCGGGCCGGTCCCACAGCACCAGGCTCTCCCAGCAATGGTAGTTCCCCAGATAGGAATGCTGGTTGTAGGGCGGGTCAAGGTAGACCAGATCCGCCTCGACCTGCGCTGCGATCTCGACCGCATCGCCCTGGGTCGCGCGGCACGGCCCCTCCACCGCCGGAACCAGGTCCGGCGTGCGCAGCTCCAGCGTCTTCAGCGCCCTGGGCGCCCACTGCTTCATATAGGCCATCTGAACCCCGGCGGTGGAATCCACCCGATCCGCCGCCTCCATCAGGCTGACCAGGAGGATGGCCTTGAGTTCCGGCTCCAGTCCCATGGCCTCGATCCGGTCGCGCATGGCGTCGATCCGCGCCCCGTTGTCCGGGTGAAAATACCGCGCATCCTGACAAAAGGCCTTGGTGAACCAGCCCGCCTCCGGCTTCACCATTCGCAGCTCGGCCAGCACGACCTCGGCCCGCTCGACCCACCGCTCCCGATCCGCCTGGACATAGGTCGTCGCCAGGGCGTGGGCATAGGCGTTCAGGTCGTTCGACCAGACTTGAAACCCCAGCTTCTTCAAGGCGTGCCCGACCCGCGCCGTGCCCGAAAACAGATCGCAAACCCGCCCGCCCTGCGGCAGCACCCCCGCCACCGCAGCCGTCACATGCCCCAGCAAGGCGCGCTTGGAGCCGATGTATTTGATCATGACGCGGCCCGACTCATCACGGCAGCATAGCGGGTTGAGGCGTCACGCGAGAGAGTGGGGGCCACTGACTTTGGAGAGCCTGCAGATCCGGGCGCTCAGCCGTCGCAAAAACGCGCAAGACCGCCATCCCGAAAGATGACGGCCTCGGTTGTGTTCCTGGCTCTCGGCGGATTCGCCCCTTGGCAGGTCGAGCGAGATCGCCAAGGATCTGGGTCTCGCACCGAGAGGCTTCAGGCTTCCGGACTTACGCCCGGAAGCCTGCCTAGCATCAGAAGTAGAAGCGAACAGCTGCGGTTACGGTGCGGCCAGGCAGGGCCTGGGCCAGCACCACGCCGCTGGCGGGCAGGCTGTCGGCCGACACTTCCGTCAGCGCGGTTTCATCGAACAGGTTGTTGGCGGTCACCGACAGCACGACGCGGTCGATGGGGCGCACCTGGACGAAGGCGTTGACCGTGGCGTAGCCCGGCATCTTCAGCTGGTTGACGTCCTGGGTGTAGCTCTCGGTCGTGCCGACGACGCTGGCGCCGACCGTGAACAGGTCCGTCTCGTACTGCGGCATGACCTGGAAGATCAGGTCGGCCTGACGACGCGGCGAGTTGCCGACCAGGGCCGCATCCTCGGCCTTGGTGATCTCAGCGCTGGTGACGGTGGCGCTGCCGGTCAGGCTGAACGGACCGTGACGCACGCCGGCCTCGAACTCGGCGCCCTTTGCCTCGTAGCTGCGCTGGACCAGCACCAGACGGGTGATCCCGCCGGCATCCGCGCGGATCTGCTGGTTTGTCTCGCTCACCTCGGCCCAGAAGCCCGTGACGTTGGCGAACAGGCCGTTGGCGCGATACTTCATGCCGATCTCGGCCTGGTTCACCGGATCATAGGCTGCGTCGGCTTGCAGCAGGTCGCCGTCGACGGTGCTGATGGCCGGCGAACGCAGGATCTTGTCCGCCGCGGCCCGCGCGCCCTCGCTGTAGCGGGCGAAGGTCGAGAAGCTGTCCGAGACGCGGTAGTTGGCGCTCAGCGAATACGAAACATAGTCGTAGTCGTAGTCGACCGGCGTGGCGTTTGCAGCCGGGGCGAAGGCGAATGTGCGCTCGGCTTCCGAGATGACGCCGTCGTTGTCGACGTCGATCGTGCGCACGTCGGTCAGGCCGTTGGCGACCGTGCGGCCGTTCACGTCGCCACTGTCGAAGCGGATCGATCCGCCCAACGCCAGCTTGCCCAGCCGGTAGTTCAGCGAGGCGTAGGGCGCCAGCACTTTGTAGGTCACGTCGGTGCGCGAGTTGGACCCCACGCCCGCAGGACCGAAGAAGTTGACCACGCCGTCCTGGGTGCGGGGCGTGCCGTTCGTGTTGAAGATATCGACCAGGGCCGAGTTTCCACCACCCACGACGTCCTGCAGGAACGGGATGTACTGGCGATCGAAGTTCAGGTCCTGCTGGGCCGAATAGACGCCCACGGTAGTCGTCAGGTCTCCGCCGCCGATCTTCCACACGCGGTTGGCGCGCAGATCGTTGGTGAAGTTGTCCAGGCTGTCGATGTCGGTGTGGACCAGGGTCGAAAAGGCCAGCAGACCATTGCCGTTTAGGGTCGTCGGGCTGGTGATCGCCTGACCGGCGCGCGGTCCCGTCGCATAGGCCAGGGTTCCGGGACGACGGCCGAACGCCAGCGGAGCCTGGGCCGCCGGCACCACGGCCAGCGGGTAGTTGAACGACTGATCACCCGATTGCTGCGCGTAGCGCATGTGCTCGGAAATGGTCCAGCCGTGCAGGTTGAAGCGGGTCTGAAAGCCCAGCGCGCGCACCTGAACCTGATTGCCGTCTTGCAGATTGACGCGCTTCAGATTGTTGTCGCCGTCCAGCAGCGGGAAGACCGTGGTGTTGCGCGACGTCAGGGTGTCGCGCGTCATCGAGAAGTTCGGAACGTCGCTGTAGTTGGGATCGTCGTTCGTACCGGACACCAGCAGGGGCGTCGGACCATAGGCGACGACGGTGTCGTCCAGGATCTTGCCGTACAGACGCACGAAGCCGCCGTCGAAGGTCTTGGTGATGTTGGCCTTGATCTGGCCGCCCTTGTTGCCCGTGAAGCCGGCGTCGCGCGGGCCTTCACCCTCGCGATAAAAACCGCCGACGTGGAAGCGAACGGTGTCGCTCAGGTGACCGCCGTAGCTGAAGTCGCCGCGGTAGGTGTCGTAATCCAGGCCCGAAGCGACCTGGACCGAGCCGCCTTCGACCTCGCCCGTCTGCGAGATCAGGTTGATTACGCCGCCCGGCGCATTCGACGCGAAGGTCGAGGAAGACCCGCCGCGAATGGACTCGATCTGGCCGACGTTGAAGTCGTAGCGCATGAAATAATCGGATGTCAGCGCCAGGATGTCGCCAAACTCCAGAACCGGCAGACCGTCTTCCTGGAATTGCAGATACTTACCTCCGGTGCTGACCATCGGCAGGCCGCGGATCGTGTAGTTGCCGTTGACCTCGCCAACACTGGCCTCGGCGCGGATGCCGGGGATGGTGCGAAACAGGTCGTTGACCGCGAAGGCGCCGATCTTGGCGATCTCGACGTCGCTGATCGAGCTGGTGGAGGTCGCGCTGTCCAGCCTGTCGCGCGCCTTGGCCACGCCCGTCACGATCACGTCGTCATTGGCCCGCGTCCGGCTGGCCTCCCAAGCCGTCTGGCGCTGCGGCGCAGGCTGCGTCTGCGCATAGGCAGGCATGGCGAGGATAAGCGGCGCGATCGCGGCCGTGAAGTACAGGGATTTCAAGGGAGCCTCCAAGGCGTTGTCTTGCAGTGCGATGACTGGACAACTGATTTTCGTTCGGAAATTCTTCCATGCAGTTTCTTGCATGGCTATCATCAATAAAACACGGATGTGTTTGATGATTTATAATGCCAGGGTACGGATTAATACTGACATAACGGCGCCCAAAAGGTTCAAATTGATGCGCCTGCTTCTTCTACACTCAACTGACTCGATATCTTAGAACTCGTTCCAGTCATCATCGGCCGCTTCGCTCGACAGCGCGAGCGCACCGACCGTGCGGATGACCTTAGGCGCCGGCCTCGGGGCGGACACGGTTTCTCGACGTGGCGCCGGCGCGGCCGAAGTCGTCGCATTCAGCCTAAACCTGGAAACCAGGGTCGCCAGTTCGTCGGCTTCGGTCGCCAGGATGCGCGCCGCCGCCGTGGCTTCCTCCGCCATGGCTGCGTTCTGCTGGGTCATGCGATCCATGCTGCCCACCGCGCTGTTGACCTGTTTCAGATTCTCTGACTGGACTTGCGCCCCGTGGGCGATGTCCACGATCAGGGTGTTGGCGTCGCCGATCTTGGCCACGACCCGCGCCAGCATCTCGCTGGTCTCGCCGACGCGATCGACCCCCACCTTAACCTCGTCCGACGACCGGCTGATCAGTTGTTTGATGTCGTTGGCGGCGTCGACGGTGCGCTTGGCCAGTTCGCGCACCTCGCCCGCAACCACGGCGAAACCGCGCCCCGCCTCCCCGGCCCGTGCGGCCTCGACACCGGCGTTCAGCGCCAGCAGATTGGTCTGCAAGGCGATGGCGTCGATCATGTTGATGATCTCGCCGATTTCCTGCGATCCAGCCTTGATGGCGTCCATCGCGACGATCGCCTCCTCCACGATCGCGCGGCCGTCCGCAGCGTCGCCGTTGGCCAGGGTGATGGCGTTGCGGGCGTTGGCCGCGCTGCGCGCCGCGTCGCCGACCATGTCTGTGACATGATTGGTCGCGGTGGTCGTCTGCTGGAGGCTGGACGCCTGCTGTTCGGTTCGCAACGACAGGGTTTCGGACGCCGAGCAGATCTGGGTGGCGCCCAGGCGAACGCTCTGCGCCGACCCGGCGACACCCGCCAGGCTTTCTTCCAGCCCCTTGACCGCCACGTTGAAGGCCGTGCGCAAACGCTCGTACTCCGGGGCGAACGGCTCGCGAATAGTGTGGGTCAGATCGCCGGCGGCCAGAGCCTCCAGAGCCGTGTCCAGCTCCTCGACGACATGACGTTGCGCGGCGTCGGCGACGATCTTTTCGCGCTCGGCGGCGTCTTTGGCCAGATCGGCTGCCGCCTTGGCCCGTTCCGCCTCCGCCTTGGCCAGCGCCGTGTCGCGGAACACAAGAACCGCGCGCGCCATGTCGCCCAGTTCGTCGGCATGGCTGGCGTCCACGACGATGTCGTTGTCGCCCTTGGCCAGCTGACCCATGGCCTCGGTCAGGATCGTGATCGGGCGCGCGATCATGCGGCTGAGCATGGCCGACAGCACCATGGCGATCGTGATCAGGGCGATGCCGCCGACGATCAAGGCAATGATCGCGGTGACGATCGCAGCTTGCTGGCGTTCCAGATTCTTCTCGGTCACGGCGGCTTCGGCCTCGCGCAGGTCGCGCAGCGGAAGAACAGCCTCGCTGACCAGCACCTTCTTGCCGGCGTCGCGCACCTCTTGCTGCGCCTGCTCGCGCTTGCCGGCGCGAACCTCGGCGATCATGCGATCACCCCAGTCGGCTCTCCAAGCCAGGGTGGCCAGTCGCGATTTTTCGAGCAGCGCCTGCTTCTCGGCGTCGGCGAGTTGCCCCTTGAGTTCGACAGCGACCTTATCGAACTCGTCACGCCCCTCGTAATAGGATTTCAGATAGGTCTCGTCGCCGGTGACAAGAAAGCCCCGGAACTGGCTGTTTTGGCGCAGGATCGCGGTTTCCAGCGACATCGCCTGCGCCTCGATCGTGCGGCTGAGGTTATTGCTCTCGATCGACGAGCGGATCATCATGATCGTTGCGAAGAAGACCGCCATCATGATCGCGGCAGAGACGCAGATCAGGATGAAGGAAAGCCGCAGCTTCTTCGGAATCCGCATCTTCGACATCATGACTTCAGCCCCAAAACGCATCTAGACTGCCGCTTGAGAGGCTGATTACTCAACTCGCGCCGCGACGAACGACCCGGACACGGTCCAGACCTCACAAACACCCGGTTTTTCAGGTGACTAAGGCTTCGTAGCGCAGGACGATTAAAAAGTTGGTTAAGCTTGGACCGACGGCGCTCACAGACTCGAATCCCGCGGGCATGCACGAATTCACGCGCCGTTAAGCCCAAGTGATCATAGGTAACAGGCCGTGACGGTCCGCGTTCAACGCCAGAACGGCTTACTACCTGGGCGCGAATACAATCGTCGCGTCCAAGCTACGCCAGTATTGAGTTCATTTAGTTGGAATACGTGACAATGCGATCGGCGATTGGATGACTGGCCCCGTCACCGACACCTTCGACTGCGAGCTGGCAGCGCAGGCTGAACGTTGCCGCGCCATGGGTTCGCCGTTCATCGCTGATGTGCTGGAAGCCGCAGGCCGACAGCTGGCCTGCGCGCCTTTGACGGCCGCCAGGATTCGCAACTGGCAGGGCGATCAAACTGCGGCCGCCTTGGCCCTGCGCCTGAACGGCGCCCTGCACGCCCTGGCGCGCGCGGGTCGTTCGCGCCCCTTGTCCAGCCTCTATCGTCGCGAACACACAGACTTCGACGGAGCCGTGGCGGACGCGCTGGCGCAGAACGACCAATTCGTCGCCGACTGGGTCCTGCACCCCCCGCAAACGAATGAGGTCGCGCGCGCCGCCGCGTTGATGGCCGCACTGATGGCTGCTCCGCTGGAGCGTTCGATGCCGTTCGAACTGCTTGAGCTCGGTTCCAGTTGCGGCTTGAACCTGAATCTGGACCGCTACGCCTATGCCTTGGGACCCATCGCAGCCGGGGACCCATTCTCGGATGTGCGGATCGAACCGCAGTGGCGTGGCGACGAGCCCAAGACCCGCCCCGTTTCAATCGCATCGGCGCGCGGCGTCGATCTGCAGCCGCTTAACGCCGCCGACCCGGCGCATCGCGAGCGTCTGCTGGCCTTCGCCTGGGCTGACCAGCCGGCGCGCACCCGACGTCTGGAGCACGCACTGCGTATCGCCGCCGCACACCGACCGCGCATCGATCAGGGCGATGCCGTGATCTGGCTGGCCGACCGCTTGGCCGAGCCGCAGGCCGGCGGCTGCTGCCGGGTCCTGATGCACACCATGGTGCTGCAGTATCTGAGCGACGACGACCGGCGCCAGATCGCAGCGCTGCTCTCGACCGCCGGCCGCCGCGCGGACGCCGAGCATCCGCTGCTCTGGATCAGCTTCGAATGGACCCGTGACCGCACCCACGTGGAGCTGCGTCTGACGGCCTGGCCCACCGGCGAAACCCGCGTCCTGGCGCATTGCCATCCTTACGGAGACTGGCTGGAATGGCTGTCGCCGGCCGCCGCGGCCTTGGCGGCCTGATCGGCTGATCCGTCAATCCGCCAAACTCGCTGGCCGCCAGCAGGCCTGAATCATTCCCACTCGATTACACAAATTACCCCAAGCCGCTGATCGGCTTGGGGTTTTTTCTCGCTTATCAACCGGCGGACCGATTGAACAACCGACAGACGGGAAGTATTCTGAAAACATTCAGAAAATTCTAAGCAATAACATCTGCGTGAATTCGTCATCTTTTGCGGTCTATCGGACTCTCTGAGCACTGAGCTGCAATGCAACGAGTTCGGTTCGCCTTGCCACTGTGCACCATCACTTGGACGTACACTGCATCTCATCCGCACGGTCGTCGTCGAGCTTACCGGCTCGATCGTATGGCGATAGCGACAAGCGTCGTCGACGCGTGTCATGCCGCGCGCGACGACCGGGATGCAAACGCCGCACTGGCTTTGCGGCCGACGGCGTCCTGATTTTCGAGGACGGCGGGACTGGCCGATCGGTCTTTCGCCACGAGGACGACAGATGGCGGATTACGCACATCGTTGGTCGTCGGACGCGGTGCGCTGATCTCGCGATCAGGCGGCGGGAGCCGCCGACGCTCCCTTCTGGGCGAGCCAGGCGTCGATCAGGGTGATTTCGCGCTCCTGCGCCGTGATCACCTCCTGGGCCAGGTCCCGCGCTTGGGCGTCCTTGCCTTGCGCGAGCTCCACACGGGCCACCGAGACGGCGGCGACGTGGTGACCTCGCATCTGCTTCATGAAGTCGATGTCGGCGTCCCCGGTGAAGGCGGGCATCGCCTCCATCATCGTGTTCATCGAGGCCTTGTAGCCTTGGGTGGCGACGGAGTCGCCGGGCGCAGGCGCAGCCATGCCGCCCTCCATTCCGCCATGGGCGTCTGCCGCTGCGGCGGCCTCAGGCGTGGCTACGGCGGGCTCTTCGGCTTGCGGGGAACAGGCCGTAGCCAAGGCGCAGGCGGCGAGGACGAGGCTGATGCGTTTCATGACGGCTCCTTGGGGTCCCGACGTTAGCGACCAGGAGGGCCCATTCGTTCCGCCGACCCTACCGTCCGGCCCGCGCCAAGAGCTCGATCAGCTCGCCGGCCTTGGCCTTGCGATCCTCGGGATCGTCGCCGGTCATGGCGCCCATGACGCAGTGGTCGAGGTGATCCCGTAGCACTTCGGTCTCCACGCGATGGAGCGCGGCTCGAACGGCCTGAAGTTGCGTCAGCAAGTCGACGCAATACCGGTCATCTTCAACCATGCGGGAGATTCCCCGCACCTGGCCTTCGATCCGACTGAGCCTGTTGAGGACTTTGGGTTTCGTGTCGGTTTGCATGCGGCCTGTCCTCCTGAGCACCCCCATATACCCCAGACGGGTATCTTGCGATATACCCCCCCATGGGTATATGTGAGCCCTTCGGTCAGCCGGAGAGAGCGACATGTCCACGCATCCTCACAATCATGCCTCGGGTCACGCCTGCTGCGGGGCGAAGGCCTCGGATGGCGCGGCTACGGTCAAGGATCCCGTCTGCGGCATGTCGGTCGATCCGACGACTACCGCTCACCGAGCCAGTCATGGCGGTCAGGACTATTTCTTCTGCTCGGCGGGGTGCCGGACCAAATTCATCGGCGATCCGATGCGTTACCTGAACCCTCGCGTGGAGGCCGAGCCGGCCGTTCCCGGCGCCATCTACACCTGCCCGATGCACCCCGAGATCCGGCAGGAAGGCCCAGGCTCCTGCCCGATCTGCGGCATGGCGCTTGAGCCGGAGACGGTCACGGCGGAAGCCCCGCCCAACCACGAGCTGATCGACTTCACCAGACGCTTTTGGGTCGGTCTGGTCCTGACCCTGCCGGTCTTCGCCCTGGAAATGGGCGGACATCTGGCCAATCTCCACATGTTCATCCCGGGCCAGATGTCGAACTGGATCCAGTTCGCTTTGGCGACCCCCGTGGTTCTCTGGTGCGGCTGGCCCTTCTTCGAGCGCGGCTGGACATCGCTGCGCACCCGTCGGCTGAATATGTTCACCCTGATCGCCATGGGGGTCGGCGTGGCATGGCTTTACAGCGTCGTGGCCGTCGTCGCGCCAACCCTGTTCCCGCCCGCCTTCCTGAAGGCCGACGGCAGCGCGCCGGTGTATTTCGAGGCGGCGGCGGTTATCACCGTGCTGGTCCTCGTCGGCCAGATTCTGGAGCTGCGCGCCCGCGAACAGACCTCGGGCGCGATCCGCGCCCTGCTGGACCTCACGCCCAAGACCGCCCGCCGAATCCGGGCGGACGGCGTCGATGAAGATGTCTCGCTTGACCAGATCGCCGTCGGCGACCGCCTGCGGGTCCGGCCCGGAGAGAAGATCCCGGTCGATGGCGAACTCCTGGAGGGGCGGGTCGCTGTCGATGAATCCATGGTGACCGGCGAGTCCATGCCGGTGACCAAGGACGTCGGCGACCGCGTCGTGGCCGGCGCGCTCAACAAGACCGGATCCTTCATCATGCGCGCCGACAAGGTGGGCGCCGACACCCTGCTGGCGCAGATCGTCCAGATGGTGGCCCAGGCCCAGCGCAGTCGCGCCCCGATCCAGCGGCTGGCCGATACGGTCTCCGGATGGTTCGTTCCCACAGTGATCGCGATCGCCCTGCTCGCCGCCGTCGTCTGGGGCCTGGTCGGTCCCGAGCCCCGTTTGTCCTACGCCCTGGTCGCCGCCGTTTCGGTGCTCATCATCGCCTGTCCCTGTGCGTTGGGTTTGGCCACGCCGATCTCGATCATGGTCGGGGTGGGACGTGGCGCCCACGCCGGCGTCCTGATCAAGAACGCCGAGGCGCTCGAACGCTTCGAGAAAGTCGACACCCTCGTTCTGGACAAGACCGGCACCCTGACGGAGGGCCGTCCGTCGGTGACGGCGATCCTGCCAGCCCAGGGCTTCGTGGAAGCGGACATCCTGCGTCTGTCGGCCAGCCTCGAGCGGGGCAGCGAACATCCGTTGGCCGACGCGATTGTCCGGGCAGCCAAGGATCGGGACATCCCCCTTACCGAGGCCGTGGACTTCGACAGCCCGGTCGGTCGCGGCGTCCGCGGGACGATTGAGGGCCGCCAGGTCGCCCTGGGCAACACCCGTTTTCTCGGCGAGCTTTCAATCGACGTCTCCGCGCTGGAGCCGAAGGCGGAGGCCCTTCGCCACGACGGCGCCACCGCCATATTCGTGGCTATCGACGGAAAGGCGGCCGGGGTCATCGGCATCGCCGATCCCATCAAGGCCACCACGCCGGCTGCGATCCTCGCGCTGAAAGCGGCCGGTCTGCGGCTGGTGATGATGACCGGGGACAACCGGACGACGGCCGAAGCGGTCGCGCGTCGCCTCGGCATCGACGAAGTCCAGGCGGAGGTTCTGCCGCAGGACAAGGCGTCTGTAGTACAACAGCTTCGTTCGCAGGGTCGGATCGTCGCCATGGCGGGAGATGGCGTCAACGATGCCCCTGCCCTCGCCGCCGCCGATGTCGGCGTCGCTATGGGGGCGGGTTCGGACGTCGCCATCGAAAGCGCCGGCGTCACCCTTCTGGGCGGAGATCTGCAAGGCATCGTGCGCGCACGGCGTCTGTCCCGCGCGGTGATGGGCAACATCCGCCAAAACCTCGTTTTCGCCTTCGGCTACAACGCCCTTGGCATCCCCGTGGCGGCTGGCCTGCTTTATCCCGTCTTCGGCTGGCTTCTCTCGCCTGCCCTTGCGGCGCTCGCAATGGCGCTCTCCTCGGTCAGCGTCATCGGCAATGCGCTGAGACTGCGCGCGGTGAGGCTTTAGCCAGGATAGGCAATCACCAGTCCGCCCACCCACCCAAGGGAGGAACCGGCTGTGACGGGCCGGATTGATTTAGACGCTGACCGCAGTCTCCAGGCATTCGCAGCGGCAGGCGAAGACGAACTGAAATTTCTGAAGAGGATACTGACGATGTCTCATCAACAGATGGACCACGGCGGGCAAGGCAACGCTCGTGGACTCGGCCCTTATCGGAGCCTGTACCTCGAGTTGGCGCTCGATTTCGTCATCATGTACCTGGTCATGTACACGATGATCGCCACGCTCGGTCACTTCTATCTCAACCTGAACAACGTCTACATGACCCTGATGATGGTCGCGCCGATGGCGGTCCTCATGCTCGTCTTCATGCGGTCCATGTACCCGTCGCGCAAAACGAACCTGGTCATTGGAGCGGTCGCCGTCGTGATCTTCGTCGGCAGCTTCGTCGGCATGCGCACCCAGGCGTTCGTTGGCGACGACGAATTCCTGCGATCGATGATCCCGCACCATTCCGGGGCTGTGTTGATGTGCGAGCAAGCCTCCCTGACCGATCCGGAGATCATCGCCCTGTGCGACGGCATCGTGCGTGGTCAACAGGAGGAGATCGCCCAGATGCAGGCGCTCCTCGAGAAGCGTCGCCGCTGACCCCGGCGTGCGGGGGAAGGCCTCAGCCGCCGCCCGCTTCCTCTTCATGAGGGACGCGGTCGTGTGGCGCGTAGAGAAGCAGAAGGCCGGGACCGGCCAAACGTCTGGAGACTGAGTATGCGTTACTTCAACCCCGCGCCCTTCATCGCCGTCGCGGCGGTCGTGGCCTTCGCCGCCGGACCGGCGGCGGCCCACGCTCGCCTGGTCAGCGCCACCCCGGCGCCCGACTCCACCGTGGCCACGACCCGGACGCTGACCCTGACCTTCAGCGAACGCAGCGTTCCCGCCTTTTCCGGCTTCGACG
Organism: Brevundimonas vesicularis; assembly: GCF_044807075.1. Classification (GTDB taxonomy): domain Bacteria; phylum Pseudomonadota; class Alphaproteobacteria; order Caulobacterales; family Caulobacteraceae; genus Brevundimonas; species Brevundimonas vesicularis_G. The sequence continues at coordinate 1,706,784 of NZ_CP085234.1, read as the reverse complement.
TCGTCAATGCGGCGGGGGAGAAGATCGCGATCCGCACCTCGGTCGCCGAGGACGGCAGGACCCTCACGGGCGCGCTGGCTCGCCCGCTGGCCGCCGGCGCCTACCGTGTCGACTGGCGTATCGCGTCGAGCGACGGCCACCGCATGACGGGATCCTACACCTTCACGGTGCGCTGACGCCGTGCTGGAAGTCGCGGTCATCGCGCTTCGCTGGCTTCAATACGCCGGCGGCGTCGTCCTTCTCGGCGCGCCGCTGTTCCTTCTCTACAGCTTCAAAGACCCCGACGCGCCGAACCTGGAATGGTCGCGACCGACATTGCGCCTCGCGGCGATCATCGTCACGCTCGGCTCGCTCGCCGCCCTGGTGGCCCAGACGGCCGTCATGGCGGGGTCGCTGAGCGAAGCCGTCAAACCCGCGTCCCTGTCCTTCATGGTCACCGGCACGGCCCTGGGCATGGCGATGGTCGTGCGGGCCGCCGCCGCCTTGCTTGGGCTTGTCGCCTTGGTCGCCCTGAAACCCGGTCGCGCGCTCTGGAGCGTGACGGCCGCCTTGGGTCTGATCGTGGCCGCCAGCTTCGCGTGGACGGGTCATGGCGCGGCCACCGAGGGCCCTGGCGGGCCCATACATCTCGTCGCCAACATCATTCACGCGGTGGCAGCGGCCTTGTGGCTGGGCGCCCTGGCGGCGTTGACGGCCCTGCTTTTGCGCCGAGCCGGTCCGGACGATCGTGCAATCCATCGCGCCCTGCATGGCTTCGCCGGTCTGGGAACGCTGGCGGTCCTGTTGCTGGTGCTGACCGGTCTCGTGAACAGCTGGTTCCTGATCGGTCCCGAGCGCGTGGCGTCGATCGCGGGCAACCTCTACGGCCAGCTTCTGGTCGCCAAGCTCGTCCTCTTCGGTTTGATGCTGGCGCTGGCGGCGAGCAACCGGTTCCGGCTGACGCCGACACTGGGCTCTGCGCTGGAGACGGGCCAACCCTCCCTCGCCGCCATGAGCGCGCTCCGGCGCAGCCTGTTGGTCGAAACGGGTCTGGGACTCGCCCTGATCGGCGTCGTGGCGGTCATGGGAACCCTACCGCCCCCGGCGTCTCTGTAGCCGCGATCGCGATGATCTGAATGAGGTCGTCGCTCCGCCGGCCATTGAAGTATGATCAGACGATGCCGTTCCTGCGTCATGACCTCGTCCGACTGACGACCGCGCTGCTAGCGGCGTTTGCCGTGCTGTTCGTGTCCACCGCTTCGATCGCCTGCGAAGCTCCGGTCGATCAGGATATGGCGTCCATGTCGATGAGCGGCGACGGCGTCCCTTGCGAGCCGAAGACCGTCAGGATCTCGTGCCATAAGGCGTGTCTGGCCATCTGCCAGGGCCTGGTCCCTCAGGGCGGTGAACCCACCCCCGCACGGGTCTATGCGTCTGTCCTCTATCCATCCCTTGATGCGCGGCATGCCGATTTCACCGCGGAGGCGGACGACCCGCCCCCGCGACGCTGATCCTGTTGAAGAAGACCGAACTCATTCAATCAAACAGAGATCAAAACCATGAAACGCACGCTCACCCTCGCAGCCCTGGTGCTGCTGGCTTCCGGTTCAGCCGCCTTCGCGGCCGCGCCGCACGCCGTGGCGCAGGCCGTATGCGCTTGCTGCGACGCTATCGCAGCCTGCGCGGAAGCCTGCACCTGCTGCTGATCGTATGATCGGGGACGCCCGCCCGCGAGGGCGGGCGTCTTCTCGATGTTCCTCACCGACGTCGCAGGGCCGGCGACCCGCTGGCGCGGGCCTGAGCGTCAGCCGGGCGCGCGCGACGACCAGTGAATGTGGTGGATGCGCCAGCCGTCGGCATGGCGTTTGAGGACCATGGTTTCGGTCGTCAGGCGGTCTACGGCGCGGCCGTTGAATTGGCCCGTGGTGCGGCCTTCGCTGGTGATCCAGGCGATGTCCCCGTCGGCCCATCCCGATCTGCGCGTCACCGTCGCTTCAGAGGCGGCGGCGAAGGCGGCGTCCGAGCCCAGGTGATGGGACGCATACTCGTCGCGCGATCGCTCCGCGCCACCCTCCTCGAAGATCATCACATCCGGCGCCATCAGGGCCAGGGCGACGGCCGTGTCGCCGGCCTTCAGGGCGACGTGAAAGGCGTCGACGGCCGCCGCCGCGTCCGCAGCTTCCGCGGCGACCGAGCCGGCGGCTTGGGCATGCACGTGGGCGTGGTCCTGGGCGAAGGCGGGTGTCGCCGAAAGCACGGCGAGCGACAGGACGAGGGCGAGAGAGGTGCGGGACATGGCGAACTCCGGATTGTGGGTGATCTGAACGGGCTGAGCGCGATCTGCGTCAGGCCGGCGGGTTGTGGCGGGCGAACACGCGGGTCGCGCCCGAGCGAAGCACCAGCAGAGTGTCGTAGGGCTCCTTGCGCCCCTGCGGCGTCTCCATGCCGGGCGAACCGAGCGGCATGCCCGGGACCGCGACGCCCACCGCCGCCGGTCGCTCGGTCAGCAGTCGAATGACGTCCGGGGCCGGCACATGACCCTCGACCAGATAGCCATCGATCAGACCGGTATGACAGGAGGCGAGCGCGTCCGGCATGCCCCGGCTGCTCCGGACCGATTGAAGGCTTGGAAGGACGGTGATGGTGGTGGTGAAGCCCGCCTGGCGCATGTGCGCGATCCAGGCGTCGCAGCAGGCGCAGGTGGGCGTCTTGAAGACCGTGAGGTTTCTGGACCGACGGGTCTGGGCGCAGGCGGACCCGCCCATGCCGATGAAGACGGCCGCGCCCATGAGTAGACGACGGTTCAGATTGGCGGGATTCAAAAGGGTTCTCCCTGATCGCTGTGGACGGATCGCTGCGCCTCGACAGGGTCGGCGCCCTGCGGCGCCAGCCGCGCCCGCAACCACCGTCGGCCAGGCTGCTCGACGAAGACATGGATGGCGGCCGCGGCGGCGAGCGTCAACACAAGCATGGCGGCCAGTTCGACCAGGCCCATTCGATAGTCCGCACCCCAGCCGGAGAACGCCTGCGCCGCATTGCGCCACACCATCAGGATGGGGATGTGGACGAGATAGAGGGCGAACGACGCTTCGCCGGCGAACAGAAGGACGGGGTGAGACAGGAAGGTCCGGACCGGAGCCTTGGCCAACAGGGCGAGCGACAGGATGAAGAGACCGGCCGCCGCCACGATGACCCGGTCGTCGGCGCCGATCTGCATGAGCGTCAGCAGCAGGGTCGTGGCGACCAGGGCGCCCATGAGGGACATTCGCGGCGAAGGCGTCCAGCGCTGACCGAGATAGTAGAGGCCAATGCCGTAGAGGAATTCGGGAATGATGCGCAGGATGCCCAGGCTGTCCTCCGCCCGTGGCAGGACCCGCCCGAACTGCGTCCGGTAAAAGGCGTCAAGCGCGACGAACAGCAGCGCGGAGAGTGCGATCAGAGCCCACGGCCTCGACCGCAGGCGGAGGGCGACAGCAGCGTAGGCCGGGAAGAACAGATAGGCGAACCATTCGGCAGACAGCGACCAGGCTGGTCCGTTCCAGAGCGCCATGGTTTCGCGCGGAAACCAGGCCTGAACGAGCAGCAGAGTGCCCGCGAAATCGGCGGGATTGAATCGGCCTGGCTCCAGACCGACGCCGACCATCGGGGCGATCAATACAAGCCCGAGCATGGCCAGGAGGATGAACAGGTGAGCCGGATAGATTCGGGCGAACCGAGCTGCCAGAAACCGCTTGTAGTCGGGCGCGCCGTTCCCTTGCAGATAGACGTGCGCGAGGATGAAGCCCGACAGGATGAAGAAGACATCCACGCCGAGCCGGGCGCGGTTCAGCAGGCCCGCGCTCTCCGCAGGCAAGGTCCAGTAAAGCTGGAAATGGAAGAGCACGACGCCGAGCGCGAGGAAAAACCTCACGCTGGTGAGGGGATCGAGCACGTCCGGGAAGGGAGCCCGGGCGGGGCCTGACCTGTCGCTCACATCGATCCCCCTGGACGACACGGCTATTCCGGTCGTTCTCTGGTATCTACGCGGGGCCGGACCTTTCCCCTCATGAGGGGAAGCTCAAACCGGCGCGTATGGAGGGGGGGCGTGAGGCAGGTGCGCAATGACTGACGACATCGAAAGACTGATCGGAGCGGCTGCGCCCGGCGACGCTTCACGGCTTGCGGGCGTGGAGGACGCCGTCTGGTCCCGGATTGGCGAGCGCCGGGATCGCGCCCGAATGGGTCAGGTGCGGATCGCCGCCGTGGCGATCGCCCTTGTCGTCGGCGGTGCGAACGGCGGTCTGATGCTCATGACCCCACGGCCAGAGCCTTCAGAGCTGCGTATCTTCACGGTGTCAGCCGGCCTGTCACCTATGGCCAGCCTGGATGTTTGGGGATGAGGGCGACGTGGAAGTCGATCGTCGCCACGGCGATCTTGGCGGCGCTCGCCAGCGGGGCAGCGACCTGGGCGAGCGCGACCTGGATCATGCGCGAGCGCCAGCCGCCGAGCCTGCACAGCGTCGTCCATGAAAAACTCGACCTCAGCGCGGAGCAGGACCGCCGTCTAGACGTCATTGAAGCCCGCTTCGCCGCGCGTCGCCCGGCACTGGAGGCGGAGGTTCGTGCCGCCAATCGCGAACTCGCGGCCGCCATCGCCGCAAGCGACGGGGACACGCCGCAGGTCCAGGCGGCTGTCGATCACTTCCATACCGCCATGGGCGATCTGCAAAAGGCGACGATTACCCATGTGTTCGAGATGCGATCCGTTCTGACCCCGGCACAGGCCGAGGTGTTCGACGCGGCCGTCGTCGACGCCGTACGCTACGAAGCCGGCTAAGCGCGGCGCGTGGGGGTTGAAGCCAGCATCGAGGTCCGAGCGGCGGGTGGAGACCGGGCCGCTTTCACTGCCTTGATGACCGCCACCAAGGCCGACCTCTACCGGTTCATTCGCCGCTACGTCGGCGACGAGGCTGAAGCGCATGACGTGCTTCAGGAAGCCTATGCCTCAGCGTGGCTCGCCATGCGGCGATATGATCCGGCGCGGCCTTTCGATGTCTGGCTGCGTTCCATCGCCTTGAACAAGTGTCGGGACTGGAGCCGGCGGCGCTCCGTTCGCCGTGTCGTGCGCGGCGTGATGGGGCTCGATGCTCCCGAGGCGACGGCGGTGGGGGAAGACGCACCCATGCCTGAAGCTAGGCTGGACGATCAGCGCAGGGCCCAGGACCTGCAACACGCGCTGTCTGAGCTTCCCGACGCCCTGAAGGCCCCACTCCTGTTGGCCACGCTTGAAGGGCGCTCTCATGCGGAGGTCGCATCCATATTGGGCATCACGCCGAAGGCCGTGGAAACGCGGATCGCCCGCGCGCGAAAAAAGCTGGTCGACGCCTTGGCTTGAGCGCCGGTTCGGCGTCGCGGTGCCGAGCGCGCGCGCAAGAGCGTTATCTCGAAGACTGTGGCGACCTGACGCAAGGGATGCGCCGCTCAGATGCGTATCTGAACGAACGGCTCACTTGCCGACCAAGGAAAACTTCTCTGATGTCGACCGCTCGCCTTGATCGCCGAACGCTTCTCCGGGGCGCCGCCATCGGCGGTGGATTGCTGGGACTGCAAGGCTTGCTTCCGGCCTGGGCGCAGACGGGTTCGGCGGGGCTGCGGTCGGACCTGCCGACGCTGACCGGACCGAACGTCGACCTGACCGTCGGCCACTCGCCCTTCACGGTGGGGGGGCGCACGGGCCATGCGGTGACCATCAACGGCGTTCTGCCGGCGCCGCTGCTGCGCCTGCGGGAGGGCCAGAATGTCCGGCTAGCGGTCACCAACGGTCTGGACGAGGACACCTCGATCCACTGGCACGGCTTGCTCCTGCCGTTCCAGATGGACGGCGTGCCGGGCATCAGCTTTCCCGGCATCAAGGCCCGCGAGACCTTCGTCTATGAGTTCCCGATCAGGCAGTCGGGCACCTTCTGGTATCACAGCCACTCTGGTCTTCAGGAGGCGATGGGGCACTACGGTCCGATCGTCATCGATCCGGCGGGCGCCGATCCCATCGCCTACGACCGCGAGCATGTGCTGGTCCTGTCGGACTGGAGTTTCATGGATCCGCACGAAATCCTCGACAAACTGAAGAAGAGCCCCGGCTACTTCAACCAGCAGCGCACCACCTTGGCGGGCCTCCTGGATGGCAGCGACCGCATGAGCCTGGAGGAGCGGCGGATGTGGGGCCAGATGCGGATGGACCCTCGCGACATCCTCGACGTCAACGGCTCGACCTACACCTATCTCATCAACGGCCACGGTCCGCAGGAGAATTGGACCGGCCTGTTCCGGCCCGGCGAGCGGGTGCGGCTGCGCATCATCAACGCTTCGGCCATGTCGATCTTCAACATCCGCATTCCCGGCCTGCCGATGACCGTGGTCCAGGCCGACGGCGAGAACGTCCGCCCGGTCGAGACCGATGAGTTCCAGATTTCGGTGGCCGAGACCTATGACGTCATCGTCCGGCCGACCGATGACCGAGCCTACACCATCGTCTCCGAAGCCATCGACCGCTCCGGCATGGGACGGGCGACCCTGGCTCCCCGCCTGGGCATGACCGCCGAGGTTCCGCCGCTGCGCGAGGTTCCCAATCTGACCATGCGCGACATGGGCATGGGCGGAATGGATCACGGCTCAATGGGCGGCATGTCCGGGATGGATCACGGCGTGATGGCCGGCATGGACCACGGAGCCCCGGCCCAGGGCGCGGCGCCGGCGGGCGAAATGGCCGGGATGTCCATGGCCGGCATGAACATGCGTGACCCCGAGAACGCCCCGCCGGACATGGCGGTCGGCGTCGGCGTCGATGCGATCGCCATGGCCCCGGCCAACCGCCTCGGCGAGCGTCCGATCGGTCTCACAGACGTCGATCACCGCGTCCTTGTCTACACCGACCTGGTGTCGCTCCAGCCCAACAAGGACCAGCGCCCGCCGTCGCGAACGATGGAAATCCACCTTACCGGCAACATGGAGCGGTTCATGTGGGGGTTCGACGGCCGCAAGTTCAGCGAACTGGTCGAGCCGATCCGCTTCGAACGCAACGAGCGGGTGCGGGTGACGCTGGTCAACGACACCATGATGGCCCATCCCATCCACCTGCACGGCCACTTCTTTGAACTGGTGACGGGCGGGCCGGCCGGACATCAGCCGCTCAAGCATACGGTCAACGTCGCGCCCGGCGGCAAGGTGACCTTCGACCTGACCGCCGACGCGCCCGGCGACTGGGCGTTCCACTGCCATATGCTGATGCACATGCACGCCGGCATGTTCAACGTCGTGACGGTGCGGCCCATGGACGGAGCCAACTGATGATCCGCCTCGCCGTCGCCCTCGCCCCCCTGGTCCTCGCCGCCAGCGCCTTCAGCGCCCAGGCCCAGGACCCGCACGCCGGCCATACGATGCCGGCGCCGGCCCGCCCCGCTCCGGCCCCGACGCCGCAGGCGCCCGCCCGGCCGGCGGCGCAGGACCCCCACGCGGGTCATGTCATGCCGGCGGCGCCGACCCCGCCCGCACCCGATCCTCACGCTGGCCACCGGATGCCGGCTCAGCCCGCGCCCGTCGATCCCCATGCGGGGCACGACATGGCGGCCCCGGCCCCGGCGCAGCCTGATCCCCATGCGGGCCACGACATGTCCGCCATGGCCCCCGCCCAGGCCGATCCCCACGCCGGGCATGACATGTCGGCCATGAGCATGGGGCCGCCGGACGTCCCCACCAGCGCCGACAATCCCGGCCGGCGGCCCGAAGACCCGCTCCCCGCCGCCGCCCTGGGCGGCCCGGCTCACGCGGCCGATCTCGTCTTTGGCACCGAGGCCATGGCCGCCTCTCGCCGGACCCTGGTCCGCGAGAACGGCGACGTCCGCACCACCGCCGTCATCGTCGACCGTCTCGAAGCCGGTTTCGGCGACGACGGCGAATCATATCTCTGGGACGTCCAGGGCTGGACGGGCGGCGACATCAACCGCTTCTGGTGGAAGTCCGAGGGCGAAGGCGACTTCGGCGGCGAGCTCGAGGAGGCTGAGGTCCAGGCGCTCTACAGCCGCGCGGTGACGCCCTTCTGGGACGTTCAGGCCGGCGTGCGTCAGGACTTTCGTCCCGACGGCGAGGACACCACGCATCTGGTTCTCGGCCTGCAGGGCTTGGCGCCCCACTGGTGGGAGATCGACGCCGCCGCCTTCCTGTCGACCGAGGGCGACCTGACCGCCCGCGTCGAGGCCGAATACGATCAGCGCATCACCCAGCGCCTGATCCTCCAGCCGCGCCTCGAAATCGACGTCTCGGCGAGCGACATTCCGGAGCTGGAGATCGGCTCGGGCCTGTCCTCAGTCGAGGCGGGCCTGCGGCTGCGCTATGAATTCCGCAAGGAGTTCGCCCCCTATGTCGGCGTCGAGTGGAGCCGCGCGTTCGGAGACACCGCCGACTACATCGAGGCCCGAGGCGGCGAGGCTGACGACACCCGCTTCGTCATCGGCCTCAAGGCCTGGTTCTGAGGACCGCATCCATGAAGAACACTATGCTGCCCCTGATCGCCGCGTTCGGTCTGGTCGCCTGCGAGCCGGCGCAAAAGCCGGCCGACCCGGTCGGAGTCGAAGTGACGGCCCCTGCGCCCGTCCCGACGCCGCGAGCCGTAACCGGACCGGCGGAGCCTGCGGCCTCGCCCGCGCCGGCCGCTGCGGCTCCCTCGCGGGCGGCTCCCGCGAGACCCGCGGCGAAAGCCGCCGAATCTCCGGCTCCGGCGCCGCCGCCGTCGACCGCGCCGGCCCCGGAGCCGATGACCGACCATTCCGGGCACGACATGTCCGCCATGCCCGCGCCCCCGAAACAATGAGAGGAGACCACCCCATGATCCGCACCCTGGCCTTCACCGCCGCCCTGGCTTTCGCCGGAGCCGCCGCCGCCCAGGACCCGCACGCCGGCCATGCCGGGATGCAGCACCCGACCCCGGCCGCCTCGGGCATCGTCACCACCCCCGCCGATGGCGCCATGACATCCGGTTCACCCGAACGGTTCAGCGCGACCTTCCCGCACCCGATGGTCCTCAAGACCGTCACCCTCAGCGCAGAAGGTCAGGAACCGATCGTCGTGACCGCGCCCGCCGCACCGGCCGCCGCGGCTGTCAGCGTGGCCTTGCCGCGTCTCTCGCCGGGGACCTACACTGCCGCCTGGACCGCCGAAGGTCCGGACGGTCACAAGATGTCCGGCTCCATCCGCTTCATGGTCCACTAGGAGAACGACGATGAAGGTTTCCAACCTGCTGGCCGCGGCCGGCGCGATCCTGACGCTGAGCGCCGGCGCGGCCCTGGCCGCAGAAGGCTGCGCCTGCTGCAAGGACATGGCTGCGGACGCCGCCATGACCTGCTGCGACGACATGAAGACTGAGCCGGCCGCCCCGGCCGAACCGGCGCCGCCCGCGCCGGCTCCGTCGGACGCGCCCGCGCCCCAGGGCCACGCCGACCACAACTGATCCTCCGCATCGGCGCTTCCGGCGGCCGCCTCCAGGGGAGCCGCCGGAAGTGATCGGATGTCAGAGCGTCACACCGTGCGCCAGAGCGGCTGACGCCAGCGGTGAGCTCGCCGTTTCCACACGAACGAAGCGCACCGTCTCGGCCCGAATCCTGGGTTCGGCGACGAAGCCGGCTTCGGCAAAGGCGATGTGCTGGGGCATGACCGGCCCGGCCGGATCCGCGCTCCACCATCCTTCCACGGCCGCGGCCTTCGGCAGGATGCCGCCCACGATCCGTTCGATGTCCCGGAAGGTCAGGTCCACCTCGGCGCGCTTCTGGCGTCGGAGGAAGGCTGCGAGCGGGGCGTATTTGGGCATCGGCGTGTTTTCCTTTCTCTGATGGCCTCCGGTCAACCCGACTCGCGCGACCAGCCGCAAGCGGTGTAGGGTCATTGATGGCGGGTTCCGGGAACGATAGGCGCCGATCGAGAGCCAGGGGACGCGTGAGCGTCGGCGGCGATCGGCGGCGAAACGCCGGGCTTCCTCACAGAAGTTCCTGGCCCGCCCCCTCACCCTTCGCGCCTTGACCCGTCTTCGTCAGGATCGATGATGCCGGCGCGGACCGCAGCCGCGACAGCTTCGATGCGCGTCCGGACACGAAGCTTGGCGCAGGCTTTCTCGATGTAGCTGTCGACCGTCCGGGGCGACAGGCCGACGATCTGACCGATGTCCGCCGAACTCTTGCCGCGACTGACCCAAAGAAGACAGTCGGTTTCGCGACCGCTGAGAAGCAGGGATGATTGGCGTTCCGCATGGGGACTACGCTGCATGGCTCGCTCCTTCCAAAGTACGCGATTCACGTTCGGCGGGAATCAACGACCGGGCAACGACAGTGAATTGCGGGCTCTCCGCCATTTTCTTGCGGGATAACCCGATCCGCGCGCCAGACCACGCCAGCGCTTGCCTCCGCCGGGGGCGGCTTCTAGACCGCCCCGGTCGGGCGCCGTGAGATAGGCCCACAGCTTGAGCCGGGGTCTGTCCGCGAGACAGAGGCGCCGCTGTGAACCGAAGCAGCGGGCCTCGCGATCGCAGAGGATTCCAACGCCCGACCCCTCCGGCTTGCGCCGGGATTCCGTTTGATTCATGCTGACGTCGCCGACGCTTGCGTTGGCGGGGCCTGGAATCCCCTGTGCGATATCAGATCATCGACGGCGGCGCGCACAGCGCGCATGCCCGTTCCCAACGCCTGACGGCGCGCGCCTGCGCGCCTGTCCCAGGCCGTGTGGACGCGTCTGGGTTCCGGACCCTCTCGTCGAGAGGCCGGAGAACCGTGGTGACCGATACGAAGCAGCTGGGCACGGAGGCGCAGGACGGTATCAACCGTCTCTATCGGCGCTATGCCGCCTGGCTGGATCGTCGCCTGCGAGCCCATGTCGACGCCGAGGCGGCGGCGGACGTCGTTCAGGAGACCTACATCCGTGCCGCGCCCTATGCGCTGGACGACATCCGTCATCCGAAGGCTTTTCTGCTCAAGATCGCCCTGAACCTGGTACGCGACGAGAGCCGGCGGGAAGGACGGCGGCGGCGGGATCGGGACTTTCAGATACCGGCCGGAGCCGAGGCCGCGCCGCAGTTCGATCAGGTTCTGCTCGAGCAGGTGATCGGATCCATGCCGCAACTCTACCGCGACGTCTTCGTCTTGAGCCGCTTTGGCGGTATGACCTATCCGGAGATCGCCCAGTCGTTCGGGATCAGCGTAAAAACGGTGGAATGGCGAATGTCCAGGGCGCTTGAGTACTGCGCGTCTCGGCTGGACCTGTAGGCAAGACGGATGACGATCGAGGCTGAAGCCGACATCAGGCGCAAGGAAGCAGCGGAATGGTTCACCACGTTGAGCCAGCGCAAGGTCACCACTGCCGATATCAAGGCCTTCAGCGTGTGGCGGCGGGATCCTGAGAACGCCCGCGCCTTCAGCCGCCTGGAGGCCATGTGGGACGCGGCCGGAACGCTGGCAAACACCCCCGGGATGGCGGCGCTGACGGAAGACGCGGCGAACCGGGCTCGCCAGGCTTCGACAAAGGGGGGAAGACGCACCTCCGGCCGCCTGGTCCCTCTCGGGGCGGCCGGGGCCATCGCATTGGCGCTCGTTGTGGGAAGCTGGTCCTGGTGGTCCGCCCAACGTTCCGACGTCTACGACACCGCCATCGGTGAGCAGCGCACGGTCCGGCTGGAAGACGGTTCACGCATCATCCTCGACACGGCGTCTCACGTGACGGTCCGGTTCAGCGGGTCCGAGCGTCTGGTCACGCTCACCTCCGGACGCGCCATGTTCGAGGTGCAGGGAGACGCCACCCGCCCCTTCCTGGTGAAGGCCGGCGATACGGAGGTGACCGCGATCGGCACCCGCTTCGACGTCCGGCGGACCGGCGCGGGCGCCCGGATTGTTCTGGTCGAGGGGCAGGTTGCCGTGCGGCAAGAGGCGTCGTCGCGGCCGGCATGGACCCTGGCGCCGGGACAACAGGTCACGACTTCGGTTCAACGCCCGGCGGTTGTGGCGGTGAACGTGCCGGCGGCGACGAGCTGGACGACCGGCCGCCTGACGTTCGAGAACACCCCGATCGCCGTCGCCGTCGCGGAGGTCAACCGCTACAGCCCCTCGCCGGTGGAACTGCGGGACGACCGGATTTCGGCCATCCGGGTCAGCGGGGTCTTCGATGCAGGCGATGTCGACGGCTTCGTCGCCGCGCTCAGGGACCTCTACGCCCTCGAAGCGGAGCGGGCGCCGGACGGCCACCTTGTTCTGACGGGACCCGCCTGAAAATAATCTGATCCCGGACTTAGGGGATGGGCCGCGACCCGACGTCTCCTCCCCGACCCGCAAAACTGCGGGTAGAGAATCGGGGGAGATCATGGGTCACAGGTTCACTTCTACCGCGCTCGCCGCACTGATGCTGGGGGTCGCCACGCCGGTGGCGGCGCAGACGGTCGAGGCCGTGCGCGCGTTCAGCATCGGAGCGGGGCCGCTCGAGCGGAGCCTGCCGGTCTTCGCCCAGCAAAGCGGCCTGCAGATCCTCTATCCCAGCGCGCTCGTCGCCGGACGTCAGTCCCAGGCCGTCACCGGCAATCTCACGGCCGAGGCCGCGCTCGCCCAACTATTGCGCGGAACGGGCCTCACCTATCGTCAGAGCCGCCCGAACGTCTTCGTGCTGATCGATCCGTCGGCCCGGGCGGAGACGGACGCTGAAGCCACCCAGCTCGAAGAGGTCGTGGTTACGGGCAGCTACTTCCGCGGCGTGGACAGTCCCTCGCCGGTCACAGTCCTGACCCAGGACGATGTAGCGCGGCAGGGGCGCGCGACGGTGGCCGAGACCTTGGCCGCCCTCCCCCAGAATTTCACCGGCGCCGCCTATGAGGGCTCCGCGAACACCGGCGCGGATCGTTCGGCCCGGAACAGCAACGCGGCGACCGGGCTCAACCTGCGCGGACTCGGCGCAGACGCAACCCTCGTCCTCGTCAATGGCCGGCGGATCGCCGGCACGGGCATCTCCGGCGACTTCGCGGACGTCTCCAACATTCCCTCCAGCGCAATCGCGAGGGTGGATGTGCTGCTGGACGGGGCTTCAGCCCTCTACGGCGCGGACGCGGTCGGCGGCGTCGTCAACATCATCCTGAAATCCCGGTTCGAGCAGGCGGAAACCCGCGTGCGAGTGGGCGGCACGAGCGACGGCGGCGCCGAGGAAGTCCTGCTGTCCCATGTCGGCGGGTTCAACTGGTCGAGCGGAAGCCTCGTCGCGGCCTACGAGTTTCATGATCGCGGCGAGCTCCGTTCGGAGGACCGACGCGTGATCTCCAGCGCCGACCTGCGCCCGCTGGGCGGTTCGGACTGGCGGCTTGTTTACAGCGCGCCCGGCAACATCATGGCGCAGAACCCCATCTCGGGCTCCTATCAGCCCATCTTCGCCATTCCTCGCGATCAGGACGGCGCAGGGCTGACGCCGCGCGACTTTCGGGCCAATGAGGTCAACCTCACGAACCAGAACCTGGGCCAGTGGTTCCTGCCGCATCAGCGTCGGCACAGCCTCTTCGCCGCGGCGCGGCAGAGTCTTCCATTCGGCTTCAGCATCGACGGCGACATCCGCTACACAGAGCGGGACCACACCCTCCAGACGCCCGCCGACACCGGCATCGTCGTGATCACCTCCGCCAATCCTCACTTCGTGTCTCCGGTGGGCGCGACACGCCACGACATCGCCTATTCCTGGATCGACGAGCTTGGGCCGGCGCTCTCAGAAGGCCGCACGCGAAGCGTCAGCGGCGCCCTTGGGCTCAACGGCGCGATACGGGACTGGAACCTGTCGGCCTACCTCAGCGGCGGTCGGGAGTTCAGCAGCCGGACACTCTCCAACCGGGTTCAGACGACCTTCCTGCAGGAGGCCATGGGGTCCCGGGCGGATATACCGACGACGACGTTCAGAACGGCGGTCGACGGCTTCTTCAATCCCTACGGCGATCCCGCCAACACCAGCCCGGCGATGCGGGCGCATATCGGCTCGGGCTATTCCTGGACTGACCACACGACCACCGTGACCTCGGCAAACCTCAAGGCTGACGGGTCGCTTCTTGAGCTCGCAGGCGGTCCGCTGCGGGTGGCCGTGGGCGTCGATCTTCGCGGCGAACGGTTCGAAACCGAGGGCGAGAACTTCCTTTCCGGCATAGCGCCGCGCATCGTCGCCCCTCTCGTCTATGAGCGGGATGTCTCGGCGGCCTTTGTGGAGTTCCGGGCGCCCTTCGTGAGCGCCGCAAACGCCCGCCCGGGCCTGGAGCGCCTTGAGTTCTCCCTGGCGGCGCGGATCGAAGACCATGAGGGGGTCGGGCAATCCACCAACCCCAAGGTCGGTCTGCTCTACAGCCCGGCTTCCGACCTGCTGCTGCGGGCGAGCCATGGCACATCGTTCCGCGCGCCGGCGCTCCGCGAGCTGTTCACGGCCTATGCCCTCGGCCCGACCTTTCTCAACCGGGGCGGCGTCAATGTGCTCGCTGTCGTCCAGTACGGCGGAAATCCCGACCTGCGGCCGGAAACGGCCACTTCGACGACGGCGGGCTTTATCTGGACGCCGGCGGCCCTTAGCGGGTTCCGACTGGAGGGCGGCTGGTTCCGCACCCGGTTCGAGGACCGCATCGGCAATCCGGTCCTCGAGAATCTGACGAATGTTCTCAACGATCCCGCCCTGGCCCCTTTCGTCCGCTTCGTGAACCCGGCAACCAACGCCGAGGATCGCGCCCTCGTCCAATCGCTGCTGGACCACCCCGGCAATTTCAACCCGACCGTCATGCCCGTCACCGCCTATGGCGTGATCGTCGACAATCGCTTCGTCAACGCGGCCGCCGTCGAGGTCGAGGGGCTGGACCTGTCAGCGCGATATCGCTTCGACCTGGGCGCTGGTCAGATGTCGATCGACGCGTCGATGACGCATCTCCTGGCCAACGATCGCCAGATCACCGACGCGTCCCCCAATGAGGACCTGCTCGGAGACCCTCATTTCCCCGCCCGGTGGCGCGGCAGGCTCGGCGGCCAATGGGTAAGCGGCCCTCTGACGCTCGGCCTGATCGCCAACTATGTCAGCGGCGGACGAGACCCCGTTGGCGGTCGCGGCATCGACGACTGGGCGACCTTCGACGGGCAGGTCCGCTACGACTTCCCTGGCTGGGGCGAGGGCCTTTCCCTCTCCCTGAACGTGCTCAATCTCGCGAACTCGGAGCCGCCGTTCTACGACGCGTCGCGCGGGATCGGTTACGATGCGGCCAATACCAACGCGCTGGGCCGCCAAGTCTCCCTGCAACTCGTCAAGCGCTGGTGAGACGCCATGCGCAAACGTCTGTCCGGCGCGCTGGTCGCGCTGGCTCTCGCGTGCCCGACGACGGGCGCTTCGGAGCCGCTGACCCTCGACACCCTGCTCGGGCTTGAGAGCTTCGGGCGGATCGCCGTCGATCCGACCGGCCAAGTGATCGTGTTCGAGGAACGCCGCGCGCGGGACGATCTTCCCCGCTACGACCTGCAGCCCGAGGGCGCGCTCCGCTACGCCCGCCTCTATCGGGCCGATGTCGCGAGCCCTGCCCGCGTCGCGCCGCTCCTGCCGATGGAGGAGGACGCCGGCTACACCGCCGGCCCCTTCTCCCCCGCCGGCGGCAAGCTCCTCGTCTTCCGCCTGCACGCCCTGCAGTTCCACATCGGGATCGTGGATCTGGGCAGCGGCGGCGTCGTGTGGACCGACATCTCTCCGGAAACGGGCGCCTGGGGCCGATCCGTGGAATGGCTGTCCGAGGATGTTATCGTGGTGCTCGGCATGCCCGACGGGGATCTGCCGCCGCGTCTGGCGGACACCAATCGAACCCAGAGAGAACTGCCCCCGCTCTGGGACCGGGCGGCCCGTGGGGAGGCGGCCTTCGTTTCGGTCGGGCTTGGGTCGGAACCGGCGCGGCCCCTTCGCGACCTCTTGCGGATCGACGCCCGGACCGGTGCCGCGACCCGTCTCGCCCGAGGGCCGTTCCTTGACCTGGAGGCGTCCCCGGACGGCCGCCACGTCGCCCTGATTGTCGACGGCGCCCTCCAGCTCCTCCCCTCTCCGGGCGCCGCAACGGAGTTTCGGCGTACCCGCGCCCTGCGGCTGGTCGACAGTCGCTCCGGCGAAACTCGGGACCCGCCCGAGGCCCGGGACGTCTCGACAAGTCTCCTGACTTGGTCGCCGGCGTCCGACACCCTCATGGTAGCCGCGATCGATGGCGACTCTCCCCGCCTTCTCGCCGTCAGCCCGGCTGGCGCGGCGCGGGACGTCACCCCGCCGGGCGTCACCCCGCTCATCCCGCTCGATTTCCACGGATTGCCGACGGCCGAGGCCGGTTGGATCGGTGAAACGATCGTCCTGCACGGCCGTGATCGGGATGAAGAGGGTTGGTTCTTGAGCGGCGAGAGGCTCCCGGCCTTGGCGCCGGACGCCCGCCTCATCGCACAAGGAGGCCGCGGGGCTCTGTTCTCCAGTCGCGGACATGTCGTTCGCCTGACCACCGACGGGTCGTCCGATGACCTCGGTGCGTTCGCCTCGGTCGTTCGGCCGGATGGCCCGCTTGGCCAGCGGGCCCTGGCGGGGCCAATGAAACAAGACAGCGCAGTGGTGTCGGAGCCGACAGGACAGCTGTGCCGGATCCGGGCTGACCCGGGCCCCATCGTCTGCGTCACGGGTCCTTCCGGCGCGGCAGTGAGTTGGTCTCAAGGTGTGGCCGTCGCGCGCGGCGGCGAGGGTCGGGCTGTCAACCGCCTCGCCGTGACACGCGGAACGTCGACGCAGACGATCCGGAGCCTCAATCCCGAGCTCGACGACGTAGACCTCACAGCGGCCCGGCGGGTTGACGGCCCTGGAGGGGCCGGTGGATGGCTCTACGCCCCGGCTCAAGGCCATCGGCCGCTTCCGGTGATTGTCATCCCCTATCCCGACCGCGCGTATGCAACCCCGCCGCCGACCATGCGCCCCGAGGCGGGTAATCTGACGCTCAACGGCCAGCTTCTGGTCGCCGCCGGCTACGCCGTCCTCTATCCCGACCTGCCTGTCGGCCCCGAGCCGGCGGCCGGTTTGGCGGACCGGATCCTCGCCGTGGTCGACGCCGCCGCCGCCGAGAGGCTCGTCGATGGCGACAGGATCGGCCTTTGGGGACACAGTTTCGGCGCCTGGGCGGTCGTGCTGAGCGCGTCACAATCCCCCAGGTTCAAGGCTGTCGTCGCCCTGAACGGATCCTATGACCTGGCCGGATCGCTCGGCAGGCTGTCCAACCATGCGCGTCTGGCGGGCGAGAACGAGGCTGCGATCATGGGAACGGCGCGGTGGCTGGAATCCGGTCAGGTCGGGATGCGTGCGTCCTACTGGTCCGATCCCGACAGGTACCGCCGCGGCAGCGCCTTCGAACAGGCGGATCGGATCACGGCTCCCATTTTGCTGGTCTATGGCGAGATGGACCATGCGACGGGCGAGGCCGAAGGCATGTTCGCCGCCCTCAGACGCCTCCAGCGCCCGGCCGCCCTGCTCTATCTGATCGGCGAGGACCACGGGATCCACAACCCCGGCAATGCCCGGATCTACTATGAGCAGGTCATCGGCTGGTTCGATCGCCATCTCATCGCGAACGCGCCTCCAGCCGCGCCGTCCACCGTCGAACCCAGGCCTCCGTCAGCGCCAGGGTGAGCAGGCGGGAGAAGCCGCCGCGCCACAGCAGCGCCTCCCGGGAAAGGTCCGTCTCAAGGTCGTCCAGCAGGCCCGCCTGAGCCAGGGCCCCGCCCAGCAGATAGTCCCGCAGGAAGGGCAGATTGCTCGCGGCAGCCTCGCCGTAGAAGGCTCCGAGTTCGCCTTTTGTATGGCGGGCATAAATCGAGGGAGGCAGAACGTCCTGAAACGCGTTTCTGGCCGCGGCCCGATCCCGGCCGCCCCAGGTCAGATCGACAGTCGACCAGGACAGGCCGGCTTCCATCACGGGCTGGCTCAGCAGCGGGTTCACGCAGACCCCGCGCCGGCTCCGTGCGGCCTGCCCCTGGAAGGTCTGGCAGAAGGCGAGGATCGAAATCTGCAGGGCCTTCGCAGGTGGAACGCTCCGCAGGTCGTCGAGCCAGGGATGATCCCAGTCGGCGCGGCTGCGCCGGTGTTCCCGGAATGCGCGGAACCAGGCCCAAGGCCAAAGGGACCGGCGGGTCCAGCGTGCGATCCGGTGCACGGCCGCCGGCCGCGCCCTGACCCCGCGCTCCTGGATTTCGTCGAAAGCGATGAGAGGGCTCGGCATCTGGAAGAAGACCGCGTCGCCGCCCTGTCCCGTGAGCGATCCCCATGCCCCAGCCTCCCGAACGCGGGCGGCGATGTCGTCATTGTAGTCCGTATCTATGTCGTTGGTGGCCGGTCGGAAGGCGTCCGCCGTGCGCGCCAGACGCTCGGCGGACAGGCTCAGCCCTTCGCGCCGCACCTCGGTCAGCGCATGTCCCTCGCGCGCCAAGACCGCCCGCGCATAGATGCGCTCGTCGCCTTCGGGCTGCTCGACGTAGTGGTTCACCCAGGCCGCGACGCGATTCCGCTGCGACGTCTCGAGGGACGCCGCGACAATCGCAGAGTCGAGACCGCCGCTGACCTCGGCGACCCATGTGTGATCGCCGGCTAGGCTGCGCACCGCCATCTGCACCACCGACCGAAGTTCAGGCGGACGGCCGCGCCCGCGTCGATAGACGTCCGCCGGCCGCCAGATCTGCACGCCGCGAGACCCGCCGGCGCCGACCGTTCGGAGCTCTCCGCCGGCGATCGGCGTCAGTCCGTCCAGGGCGAGATCGTGACGATATTCGCCGCCGCGGCTGACCAACCGCGACACCGCCTCCCAGTCCAGAGCCAGATCCTCGGGCAGGAGAGGGTCAAGAACTGGCGCCGCGCTGGAGGCGACGACGGTCACACCGGACCTGCGCCAGCAGACGGCCTCGATCGCACCGGAAGGATCGCGCAGGATCGCGGCGTCGCCGCCAGTGCGCCGGACCAGCACGTACCGGCCCCAGTGCTCTCCAATAATCCGTCGAGCGGACGCCGCATCCAGGGACCGGCAGGCCAGCGCGCCCCCCTCGGAGGCGGAAGCCGCCCGGCCCGTGTTGTCGAACATCTCGCCGATCAGGACGCCATGGCCGTCCAGCGCTGCTGTGATCCTGAGGCGGTCGGACGGCGCATAGACCTCGAGGAACGGGTGCGAGACACAGCGCGACCAGCCGGCGCCGGCCAGCCGCCGACGCAAGGGGGCCATGAGCGCATCGACCGCGCCGGCCGCGTCGCCGACGAGCGCCACGAAGGAGTCCGCGCCCATCCTCAGATGACCAGAATGGGATGGAAATGGCTGAGCGTTTCCGCGGACTGGCTGACGCAGACGTCATCGACCTGCAGCCAGCAATGGGCCAGGAACGGCCAGGCGCGGACCCCGAACACCCAGTCGGCGTCGAGGTCGCCGGCGTTCAGGAAGCGCAACAGCATCTCGGCCTGGAACAGGCATGCGCCGGTCCGGGGCGCGAAGGGCAGAAGCTGGAAAAACGTCTGCGCGCGCGCCGCGATCATTTCGAGGTCATCGCGCCGCCCGGTCCGGTCGCCATGAGCGGCCGCCAGTCCGGCCAGCGTCGGGCGACGCCAGGCCCGATCGGCCCAGATCGCGCCGAACGCGGCGATCTCTGCCAGGCGCGGCCGGCGACCGGAAATCTCAGGCAAGCTGTGCAGGGGGAGCGGCGGAGGCGGGACGCACGCAGGACGCGCTGGACCGGAATGCAGCAGTTCTGCTGACGCCAGTTCGAGGAGGGTATCCATCGGTCCGCGAAGGCGTTCGCCCAAGACCGCAACGTCACCGCAGTCCGCGAACAGCAGATAGTCATCCGCCGCCAGATCCAGAAGGACCAGATCGCCTCCGATCGGAACCGCGTGGACGCCCTGCGCCAGTTGCCCCTCCTCGGTCATTCGAGCGGGAGGTCGTAGCGGTGGGTCACCTGCAACTCCACGAACTCGCCGCCCTTGCCCCGAGTCAGCCGTCGCGCCGACCCGAGGACAACCAGGCGCCCAATCTTTCGTATCAGCATGAACTATTCCTCCAATGGGAGCCGCTCGGGGCCGCCCCGAGGGACGACCCCGGCCCGCTCATTCGGGCGGCATTTCCCAGCGGAAATGCGAGTTCAGTTCGGCGAAGTCGCCTTCGTCGACGGCGCGCGTCAGGCGGCGCGCGCCGCCCAGCCGCAGGATGCGGCCCTTGTTCTGGACCTTCATGGCCAGACTCCCTTTTTCGGTGAAAGCCTCTGATCAGGACGCGCCGGGCGAGGCCGGACCGGGCGTCCGTGCCGTCCCGGAGGACGGCACGTCGCGCTCAGGCGCCGGGCGGGATCGTGTAGAGCTTGGAGGTGTTCAGCTCGGCGTAGTCGCCTTCGTCGACGGCGCGCGTCAGGTCGCGGGCGGCGCCGAGGCGCACGAGGCGCGGGGTGCGGTGGGTGGTCATGGTCGTCTCCTCGTTGAAATATCGACAAAAGGTCGACGACGGACCATCAGCGCCTCAAAGCAAATCGATTCAAACTATATTGCGCGTATACTTTGACTGGTCGGGATCGATCCGCCGCACGCGCGAAGCGATTGTTCCCGCGGTGATCCGCCAGCGGGCGTAGTAGGCGTCGATACTGTCGCCATCGGATGGCCCGGCCGGCGGCTCCGTCGAAGGGCCAAGGCCTCGAAGCGGCGCAAGACGGCGACCGACCCGCGCGAGGCTCTCCAGCAGGGGCTGATTTTCGCAGACCTCGATCAGTTCGATGATCCACGCATCGACGGCCCCGTCCGAGCCGTCGATCGGATTGGCGAACCCGGCTCCGCGCGCCGCAAGCCGAACGTGAGCAGCTTCCAGATCCAGCAGGCCGAGGATGTCTTCGAGCGGCGTCGCCCGCGTGAAGTAGCCCAAGCCTCGACGGTCTTCGATCAGTCCCTCGCCGCAGAGCCGCGACAGGGCCTCGCGCACCGGGCTGGTGCTGAGGTTGAGCGAGGCGGCGATGTCGGCCACCGACAGATGCTGACCGGGCGCCAGCCCGTCCTCGATCGCTGTTCGCAGGCTGGCGAGCGCCGTGCCAAAGGGATCCCGCTGTCTCATCCCCGTGTCCCGCACGGGCCGCCGACGATCCGCAGGCCAGCGACCGCCAGGCACTGGGGGAGTCGGTCGACGCGATAGCGTCTATACTGTCGTCCGCAAGAAACTTGCGTCATAGCCGCAGCTTTTATGTTGTTGATCTTTATCAGCTTTCATTTGACGCTTGGCTGAGTCATTTTTCAACCTGTAGGGGTGAACCTGAGTTCGTAACGCGTGGTGCCGACGGCGAGGGAGTAAACCGAGAGATGGACGCCCGGCACACCCAGTCGACGAATGCGGTGCTCTCCTCGAGCCTGCGCCTGATCCGGTCCCATCGGCGCATGCGGTCGATCGACGTGGCCCAGGCCATGAACATGGCGCTCAGGTCGTACGAGCATTTCGAGTCCGGCGCCGGACGAATCAACATCGAGCGAATCCATCGCTTCGCCGAGGTGACCAACAGCGATCCGCACGGGATCCTCGCCGCCCTCGCCCTCGGGTCGCCCGCCTTCGCCTTGCGGTGCGCCGACAATAAATTGGCGACGATCCTCGCCGTCGCCCTGCAGGAATTCGACGAGGAGGCCGGCGACGCCATCGCCGACCTCGACGCCCGGCCGATCATCAACACCTTCACGAGGATGTTCAGGGATCTCGTGGACCAATCCGTCCGGCGCGACGCGGAAGCCGAGGCCTGGCTCGAACAACGCCGCAGCCGGCTGTTGGCCCCGGACCGCGAAGACGGCGGCTGAGGCGCCCCAGCCGCTGACGCCACCGCAGATTTACGGTGAGAAGGTCACGGACTGGCGCGCGGCCGGGATTTTCCGGCTGGATTCGGCGATGAAAGCGCTCGCCTCCCATCCCGCTGAGTCATCGGCCCTTCTGGTCGAGGCCCTGACCGGACGGCAGCGCGAATGCCTGCAGCTCGCGTCCACGGGACTGACCTCCTCCGCCATCGCCGAACGGCTGGGGCTCTCCCCGAGAACGGTCGATGAGCATCTCATGACGGCCTGCAGAATCCTCGGGGTGCGGACGCGCGTGCAGGCGGTCGCGCGCCTGGCGGTCGCCGCACGACGCGCAAACGAACCCCGCAGCTTCCTACCGTAGATCTCCCACGGGACGCTCGCGGGTCGTCGCCGCCGGCCGGATCGGCTGGGATTGGGGCGGTTCCTGGAGGCCCTGATGCTCGACCTCGCGTTCGTTCTCGCCCTCTCGCAAAGCTGCGCGCCTTCCGTGGCGCCTCAGACCCTTGCCGCTATCGCGCACGTCGAGAGCCGGTTCGACCCGCTGGCGATCGGCGTCAACGGCAATGGGCCCCGCCCCGCCCGGGCGCGCGACGCAAGGGAGGCGGCGGCGACGGCCCGTCGTCTCCTGGACCGCGGCGCCAACCTCGACCTCGGCCTGGCCCAGATCAACAGCGACAACCTCGGCTGGCTGGGCCTGTCTGTCGAAGACACATTCGATCCCTGCCTAAATCTCCGCGCCGCGGCGACGGTCCTCCGCGCGGGCTACAGGCCGTCCGGCGAGGCTCCGGCGCATCGCCAGGCCGCCCTGCGCGTCGCCCTGTCCCGCTACAACACCGGCGATGCCGGGCGGGGGTTCCGCAACGGCTATGTGGCCAGAGTGGAACAGGCGGCGGTCGCCCTGGATCTGGCGACGCCGCTCACGGCCGCCGCCGTCGGAGCGACCGGCGCGACCCTGCCCGAGACACCGCCCCCGAGAACCCCGCCCGCATCCTGGGACGTGTTCGCGCGCGGGCCCGTGCAAGTCGCCTTTTCCACATCCGACGACCGGAGCCGCTGATGTTTCGTCCTCTGATCCCCTCGCCTTTCCCCCGTCACGCCGGCGCTGCGGTCTGCATCGCGCTGGCGGCGACCTGCCTCTCGGCGCAGCCCGCGCTCGCCTCGGCCAATGTCGAAAGTTTGCTCCAGAACGTCGTCGACATGCTCACGGGCAATACGGCCCGTCTGCTGGCCGTGCTGGCGGTCGTAGTCGTCGGCATCCTGTGGATGTTCGGCCTGTTCGATCTGCGCCGGGCGGCGATCGTCGTGCTCGGCATCGTCGTGGTCTTCGGCGCGGCCGAGATCGTCAATCTGATCACGGGCGGCGCGTGATGACCGCCGCCGCGCCCTGGCTGTGGATCGGGTCGGCGTCAGCCGTCGTCGCCCTGTGCCTGATGCTCGGCCTGAAGCTGATCTCGCCCAAACGGTTCGCCCAGCTCCTCGGCGGGCTCGGCATCGGCCTGACCGTCGGACTGGCCCTGTGGCGCCTGCCCGCGGGAGGCCCCCATGGCTGACGAACGCCTGGCCGAGGACCCGCTGTTCCTGGCCTGCACGCGGCCGGCGATGATCCTGGGCGTGCCCATGGAGGCGATGGGCGTCAACGTCATCGTGTCGGGCGTGGTCTTCCTCGTCGGCGGCAGCCTGCTCTATCTGCTCGTCGCCCCGGCCCTCCACCTGGTGTTCCGGGCGATCTGCCGCGCCGATCACAACGCCTTCCGGCTGCTCTTCGTCTATGTCGACACCAAGGGCCGGTCGCGCAATGCGGCGCTCTGGGGCGGCAGTTCGGCGACGCCTCTTCCCCTCGTGCGCCGCTATCGTGCCGCGGAGCTGTCCCGTGGCTGAGGGCGGCGTCAGCGCGGCGCGTCTGCGACGGGAGGCCGAGGCGCGGCCGCATCTGCCTTACGCCCGCCACGTCTCGGACCATGTGGTCGCGCTCGACAGCGGCGCCCTGATGATGGTGTTCCAGATCGACGGCGCCAGCTTCGAGACCGCTGACGCGCGCGACCTCAACGACTGGCACGTCAAGCTGAACCAGGCCTGGCGCAACCTCGCCGACGACCGTCTGGCGGTCTGGCACCATGTGGTGCGGCGTCCGGTCGAGCTGGAGCGGTCGACCGGCTACCGCTCCGCCTTCGCCGGTGAACTCGGCGCCCTCTACGACGAGCGCGTGGCCGGGCGACAGCTCTGGGTCAACGAATTGTTCGTCACCCTCGTGCTGCATCCCGGCCGCGACACAGGCGACCGCGCCGCAGCCCTGGCGAAACGTCTCAGGGCGGCCCGCCGCAACGACGCCGAGGTCGAGGTCGCCCATATCCAGCGCATCGAGGAGGCCGGGCGCGACCTGGTCCAGTACCTCGGACGCTACGCCCCGCGCCGGCTCGGTCTCTACGAGCGCGCGGGCCTGTGGTTCTCCGAGCCGATGGAGGTGATGCGGCTGGTCCTGACCGGACGACGGTCGTCCGTTCCGATCGTGTTCGGCCACCTCGGCTCGGCGGTGTACACCGTGCGCGCCATCTTCGGGCGGGAAACGCTCGAACTGCGGGACGCCGCCGATGCGCGCTACGCCGGCGTCCTCGCCGTCAAGGAATACCCCGCCACGACCCGGCCCGGGCTGTGGGACGAGCTGCTGAGCGTCCGCTTCGGCTTCGTGATCAGCCAGTCCTTCGCCTTCCTGTCCAAGGCCTCGGCCCGCGCGGTGATGGAGCGCAAGCAGAACCAGATGGTCTCCGCGCGGGACCGCGCGGCCTCGCAGATCACCGGCCTGTCGGACGCGCTCGACGACCTCGTCAGCAATCGCTTCGTCATGGGCGAGCACCAGGCCTCGATCCTCGTGCACGGCGACACCCCGACCGCGCTGGCCGACCACCTGTCCAAGGCCCGCGCCATCCTCGCCGACTCCGGCCTCGTCGTCGCGCGCGAGGACCTCGGTCTGGAAGCGGCCTTCTGGTCCCAGTTCCCCGGGGCCTTCGCCCGTCGCACCCGGCCGGCCGCGATCACCTCGCGCAATTTCGCGGCCCTCGCGCCCTTCCACGCCCATCCGGTGGGCAAGGCGCGCGGCAACCATTGGGGCGACGCCGTCGCGGTGCTGCGCACCTCGGCCGGCTCCCCCTTCTGGTTCAACTTCCACGTCGGCGATCTCGGCCACACCTTCATCTGCGGACCCTCCGGCTCGGGCAAGACCGTGGTCCAGAACTTCATGCTGGCCCAGCTGGAGCGGTTCGACGCCCAGCAGCTGTTCATCGACAAGGACCGGGGCGCCGAGATCTTCGTCCGCGCCTGCGGCGGGACCTATCTCGCCCTGCGCAACGGCGAACCGACCGGCTTCGCCCCGTTCAAGGCCCTCTCGCCCAGCCCCGCCAACCGCGCTTTTCTGGTCCGCCTGGTCCGAGCCCTCGTCGCCCGGCCGGAGGAAACCCTGACGGTGCCGCAGGCCCGCGCCATCGATCAGGGCGTGGTCGCGCTGGAGGCCCTGCCGCGCGAGCGGCGATCCATCGCCGCCCTGCGCAGCCTGCTCGGCCAGGCGGACGCCAGCGGCGTGGGCGCGCGGCTGGAGCGTTGGCAACGAGGGGGCCCCCTGGGCTGGGTGCTCGACAACGACGAGGACGCCCTCAGCCTGGAGGCCCGCTTCGCCGGCTTCGACATCACCCAGGTGCTCGACCACGACGAGGTCCGCACGCCGGCGATGTTGTATCTGTTCCACCGCATCGCAGAGCGGGTCGACGGTCGCCGCCTCGTCCTCGACATCGACGAGTTCTGGAAGGTGCTGGGCGATCCGGCCTTTACGGAACTGGCCCGGGACGGGCTCAAGACCTGGCGCAAGCAGAACGCCCTGATGGTGTTCGGCACCCAGTCCCGGCGGACGCCCTGCGCTCCCCGATCGCCCACGCCATCCTCGAACAGTGCGCGACCAAGATCTTCCTGCCCAACGCCCACGGCCAGGCGCGCGACTACATCGACGGCTTCGGCCTCACCCAGGAAGAGTTCCGCCTGGTGCGCGAGGTCCTGACCCCGGAGTCGCATCGCTTCCTGGTCAAGCAGGGCCACGACAGCGTGGTCGTCGAGCTCGACCTGGGCGGGATGGACGACGCCCTGTCGGTCCTGTCCGGCCGCACCGAAACCACCGCCCTGCTCGACCGGCTGCGCGCCGAGGTCGGCGACGACTACGCGGCGTGGCGCGATCCCTTCCATGACCAGAGGAGGTTCCTGTGAGAACCCGCATCTCCATCGCCGCGGCGGCCGCCGCCCTCGTCCTCGCCTGCGCGCCGGCCGTCCAGGCGCAACAGATCGTCCACGATCCGCGCGCCTTCGCCCAGATGATCGAGGAGGCCCGGACCACGCTCGATCAGCTCCGGGCGCTGCAGGCCCAGGTCGAGCAGGGCCAACAGCTCCTCGACAGCCTGAACGATCTGTCCGGCGTCAACGCCCTGGCCAGCGAACTCGGGCTGCCGACAGTGCGCAACCCGCTGCCGGACATGCGTTCGCTGCGCGCTGCGGCCAACGGCGATCTCTCCGCCCTTGGCGACCTGGCGGACCGCGCCGACGCGATCCGTCGGGAGACCCGCCTCTACTCGCCCCCGCCGGGCGACGCGAACCCGGCGGAAGCCTGGTATCGGGACAGCCTCGAACGCGCCGGCGCCCGGACCGCCCGCGACCTCGCCATCGGCGAAGCGGTGGGCGGCGCGGCGGATCGCCGCCTGCAGGGCCTGGAGACGCTCCGCTCCGCCCTGGACACCGCGCCGAACGCCCGCGCCGTCCTGGATCTCGAAGCGCGCCTCGCGGCGGAACAGGCCATGATCCAGAACGAACAGGTGCGGTTGCAGGGCCTCGCCCTGACCCAGGCGGCCGAGGCGCGCCTCGAGGAACAGCGCGCCCGGGAGCGGGCCGAAGCCGCCCGGGCGGCGCGCATGGACGTCTATCGGCGGACCTTCCAGTGAAGCGGACCGCCCTTCTCATGATCCTCGGCCTGGCCGGCTGCGGCGCGCCCGCACGGACCGCCGGGGACTTCGCCGCCGATCCGCAAGAGGCGGCCCGGGTGGTCGCCGACTGCGACGCCGGACATGAGGAGGACGAATGCGAGGCGGCCCGACGAGGCCTGGCCGAAGCGCGGCGGGAGGCGCGGATGCGCGCCTACGAGCGGGCCTTCCGAGGATCCCGACGATGAGCTTTCGCGTCTTCGAGCCCAGCTACGACTTCATCGACGAACGGCTCAACGTCTTCCTCGGCGACCGTCTGTCGTCGGTGATCGCCGAGGTCGAGGGACCGCTGCGCATCGCCCTGGTCCTCTATGTCGTGCTTTACGGGATCGCCATCCTGAGAGGGGCGATCAGCGAGCCGGTCATGGACTTCGCCGTCCGGTCGCTGAAGCTGGCCTTCCTCTATCTGCTGGCGACCACGGCCGCCTATTCGACCTTCGTCACCGAGCCACTGTTCACCGGCCTGCCCAACGCCCTGACCCGGGCCGTCAGCGGCGCGGACACGCCG
This sequence comes from Brevundimonas vesicularis, assembly GCF_044807075.1. Lineage (GTDB taxonomy): Bacteria > Pseudomonadota > Alphaproteobacteria > Caulobacterales > Caulobacteraceae > Brevundimonas > Brevundimonas vesicularis_G. The sequence goes on along the minus strand of NZ_CP085234.1, from coordinate 1,679,442 downwards.
AGCGTCGGCGCGGCCTTCGACCAGTTCTTCGCCTATGCGGCCTGGCTGGGCGAGGACATTTCGCGCGAGGGCTCGGCCTTCAATCCGGGCCCGTGGGTGGTGTCGGCCGCCGTCTTCATCATCGGGGCTCTCGCGGCGGCGCTCGGCTTCGGGGTGGTGCTGGTGGCCAAGCTGGCCCTGGCGCTGCTCGTCACCCTGGGCCCCATCTTCATCGCCTGCGCCCTGTTCGACGCGACCCGCCGCTTCTTCTTCGGATGGCTGAGCCAGGCGGTGAACTATCTCGTCCTGTTCGCCCTTATCATCGTCATCTTCCAGCTCGTCCTGTCGCTCGTGCGCGACCAGTGGGGCGCGATCCAGGGCGCCGATCCCATGATCGGCGGGCTGATCTTCATCGCCCTGTGCCTGCTGGGGGCGATCTTCTTTCTGCAGACCCCGGCCATCGCCGCCGGCGTCGCGGGCGGCGCCAGCGCCGGCCTCGCCGACTTCGCCAACGCCGCCGCCCTGGGCGGGAGCGGCTCCGGTCGCAGCCAGGGTCCCCAGGAAGCTGACCGCCAGCCGCCCAGGGGCGGCGGCTCCATTCGACCGAGAGGCGCCTGACATGACCTGCCGACCCCTTCTGCTCGCCGGCCTGATGCTGCTGGCCGGCTGCGCCCACCGGGGCGATCCCGTCCTGCCCGCCTGCGACGGCTCAGACCGGCGGCCGGCCAATCCACATGGTTCGGTGCTCGCCCCGGAGGCCCCGCCGCAACCGGCCGCGCCGGCGGCTGGCGCCGCGGTCAACCCGGGCGCGGGAGGCTGCGCATGAGCGGCGTGCCCTCCCCCGATCTGAAGCGCTACTTCGCGGAGGCGCGGCGCTGGGATCAGGACCGGCTGGCGTCCGCGCTGCGGTCGCGCCGTCTCGCCTGGTCGGCCGCCGCCCTGGCCACGGGTCTGGCGGTGATCTCGACCGGCGCGGTGGCCATGCTGACGCCGCTGAAATCCACCGAACCCTTCGTCATCCGGGTGGATCAGACCACGGGCGCGGTCGACGTGGTGCGCGGCCTTTCGGCCGAGGACGGCCCGGTTCGCTACGACGAGGCCGTCAGCAAATATTTCCTCGCCCAGTACGTCCGCCACCGCGAGGGCTACCTCGATCCGGCCGCCGAAGACGCCTTCCGGCTCGTCTCCATCCTGTCCGCCCCGTCGGAGCAGCGGCGCTGGGCCGACCTGTTCCGCGGCTCCAATCCGGCGAGCCCGCAGAACCTCTACGGGCGCGACGGCGAGGCGATCGTCTCGATCCGGGCCATCGGCTTCATCAACGACGGCGTCGCCAACGTCCGCTTCCACCGCACGGTCCGCCAGGCCCAGCAGACGGTGGACAGCGACTGGATCGCCACCATCGCCTTCACCTACACCCGCGCGCCGATGTCCGAACCGGACCGGCTGAGGAACCCCCTCGGCTTCCAGGTCACGTCCTACCGCGCCGATCCGGAGGTCATCCGATGAAATCCCCCCGACCCCTCCTGACCCTCATCGCCGGGCTCGCCCTGACCTCCCCCGTGGCGGCGCAGACCCTGCCCGATCCCCGGATCCACGAGCTCACCTACGATCCGGCGGCCGTCTACCGGATCGCCGGGGCGTTCCGCACGGCGACCCAGATCGTCTTCTCGCCCGAGGAGACCATCCGTCACGCCGCGATCGGGGACAGCGTCGCCTGGGAGGTGGCCGCGGAAGGCTCGGTGCTCTTCCTCAAGCCTCGCGAACGTCACCAGCCGACCAATCTGCTGGTCGTCACCGATCGCGGCGGCGCAGCCCGGCACTACGCCTTCGAACTTGTGGCCCGCGACACCGGCGACCGCACCGCCATCGCCTATCAGGTCCGGTTCCGCTACCCGGCCGACGAACAGGCCGAGGCGGCCCGCACCCTGGCCGCCTCGGCCGAGGCGGTGGAGCAGCGCCTGATCAGTCTTGAGCTGGAGCGCGGCATCGTCGAGGGCGCCCGCAACCTGGCCTGGTCGGCCCAGGGCGACGCCGCCCTGCAGCCCAGCGAGGTCAGCGACAACGGCCGCTTCACCGTGCTGCGCTTCCCAGGCGTCCAGGCCCTGCCGGCCCTGTTCGAGGTCGGGGAGGACGGGTCCGAGCGTCTCGTCCCCTATGACGTGCGCGGCGAATTCGTGGTCATCCATGGCGTCGTGCGCGGTTTGCGGTTGAGGCGGGGGCGGTCGGTCCTCTGCCTGTTCAACGACGCCCATGACGCCCGCGGCGTGGGCCTCGGCACCGGCACGGCCTCGCCCGCCGTCGATCGCGCGCCGGCGGGGAGCCCGTCATGAGCCACCTCGATCCGACCCCGCCGCCGGAAGATCCGAAGCCGCCGTCGCCGGCGACCGACCGCGGCGTCTCGCCCATCGCCGGCCGGCTCGGCGGACGGCAGGGCAAGGTCGTCACCCTCGCTGCCTTGGCGGTCGGGTGCGGCGTCTTCCTGATCGCAAGCTGGGACCGCGGCGACGCGGACGGCGCCGAGCCGACCCGGCGCGACGAGCCGCCCCGGCAGACGGCGCCGTTCGAGCCTGCCCGCCGCGAAACACCGCCCTTGCTGGACGACGGCGCCGTCGATCCGTATGCGCCGACGCTGACCGACGGGGAGGTCGTCCCGCCCCTTGAGGCGGGTCCCCGGGACCCGGAGCCGACCGCATCCGGTCCTTCGCCGGCGGAACAGCGGCGCGCACTGGCCGAAAGCGCCCGGCGCGCGCCCGTCCTCGCCTATAGCCGCGCCGGCGGCGGCCCATCGACTGCGCCGCCGGTCGTGGCGCCCTCCCTGCCTCCGGGCGCCCCGACCTCGCTCGACCAGCTGCGTCAGATCACGCCGGTGAGCCAGGCGCGGGCGGGCCGTCTGCCGGACCGCAACCTTCTGATCACCGCAGGGACCAGCGTGCCCTGCGTCCTGCAGACCGCCATGGACAGCACCACGCCCGGCTATGTGACCTGCGTCCTGCCGCGCGACGCCTGGTCGGACAACGGCGCCGTGGTGCTGATGGAACGCGGCACCCGGGTGCTCGGCGAGTATCGCGGCGGCCTGCAACAGGGCCGGTGCCGGCTGTTCGTCCTGTGGACCCGGGCCGTGACGCCCACTGGCGTCGCCGTCGCCCTCGCCTCGCCGGCCGCCGACGCGCTCGGCCGTTCGGGCTTCGACGGCGACGTGGACACCCGGTTCTGGGACCGGTTCGGCGGCGCCCTGTTGCTTTCCATCGTCGACGACGGCGTCTACGCCGCCGTGGGTCGGAGCGACGGCGGTTCCGCCACGGCCCGCCTGCCGTCCGACGCCGCGAGCGTCGCCCTTCAGGGCTCGGTCGACATCCCGCCGACGCTGCGCAAGGGTCAGGGGGCCGAGGTGTCGATCTTCGTGGCCCAGGACCTGGATTTCTCCGGGGTCTATCAGCTGCGGCCGCGCTGATGGACGACACCTCCGTTCTGGATCACTACATCGCGCCGCTGCGCCCCTTCCTGGAGCCGGCGTCCGTCACCGAGGTCGTCATCAACCGGCCCGGCGAGGTCGGGGTCGAGGCCGACGGGGCCTGGCGCTGGTCCGAGGCGCCGGAGCTGACCGAGGCCTGGCTCCGCACCTTGGCGGTGGCGGCCGCGGCCTACACCCGGCAGGACGTCGGCCCCGAACAGCCGATCTGCTCGACCACCCTGCCCGGCGACATCCGCTGCCAGATCGTCCTGCCGCCGGTCGCGGCCGACGGAGGCCTGTCCCTGACGCTGAGAAAGCCGTCGCGGCGCCGCCTGGGTCTGAAGGATTTTTCCGCGGCCGGCCTGTTCGACCAGGTCGCCGACGCCCAGGCCGACGCGTCCGACCCCGCCGACGCCGAACTGGTGCGGCTGCGCGAGGCCCGCGACTGGCCGGGTTTTCTCACCCTGGCGGTGGCGGCCCGGCGCAACATCCTGATCTCCGGCGCGACGGGCTCGGGCAAGACCACCCTGGCCAAGGGGCTGATCGAGCTGATTCCGGATCACGAGCGCCTGCTGACGATCGAGGACACCCGCGAGTTCGTGGTGCCGCATCGCAATGTCGTCCACCTCGTCTATTCCAAGGACGGGCAGGGTCTGGCCCGGATCGGCCCCAAACAGCTTCTGGAAAGCGCCCTGCGGATGCGGCCGGACCGCATCCTGCTGCAGGAGCTTCGCGACGGCACGGCCTTCTTCTACCTGCGCAACGTCAACTCGGGTCACCCCGGTTCGATCACCACGGTGCATGCGGATTCCGCCGCCCTGGCCTTCGAACAGCTCACCCTGCTGGTGCGCGAATCCGAGGGCGGTCGCGACCTGCCGCGCGAGGACATCCGCGCCCTGCTCCACCTGCTCGTCGACGTTGTCATCCAGATGAAGAAGGTCGACGGGCGTTTCCGGGTGACGGAGGTCTGGCATGACCCGGTTCGCAAGCGCCAGCCCGGCGGCTAGGACGGCGCTGCTCGGCGCCGCCGCGCTCCTCGGCCTCGGCGTTGTCGGGGTCTTCGCCATGGCCGTCGCCCTGATCGGCCTGGGCCGGTTCTCCGGCGACATCGATCCCGCCCGCGTCCCGGCCTGGTTCCTCTACTACCGGCATGACCCCGAGGTCCGCCGCTGGCTGACGATCGGCTCAGCGTCCGGCGGCCTCGTCTGCCTGGTCCTTGCGGCCGCGGTCGCGCTCAACGCCCGCCGCCCGCTTCACGGCGCGGCCCGGTGGGCGTCCGCTTCGGAGCAGCGCCGCGCCGGTCTGCGCGCGCGTCAGGGGGTGATCCTCGGCCGGGCCGGCGACCGCCTGCTGATCGCTGACGGGCCGGATCACGTCATCCTCTATGCGCCGACCCGCACCGGCAAGGGCGTCGGCGTCGTCATTCCCAACCTGCTGGCCTGGCCCGGCTCAGTGGTGGTCCTCGACATCAAGCGCGAGAATTTCGCGGCCACGGCCGGCTACCGCGCCGAGGCCGGCCAGCGCGTCCTGCTCTTCGATCCCCTGGCGAAGGACGGGCGCACGGCCCGGTACAATCCGCTCGCCCACATCGAGCGGAGCGATCCCGCCGCCGTGCTGGACGAACTGCAGCGCATGGCCGCCATGCTGTTCACCGGCAGCGATCACGCCGACCCGTTCTGGTCCGAGGCCGCCCGGATCGGCTTCATCGGCGTCGGCGCCTTCGTCGCCGAGACGCCCGACCGGCCCTTCACCCTGGGCGAAATCTATCGCCAGCTGACCCAGGGCGATCCCCGTCTGCGCTTTCCGGCGCTGATCGAGGCGCGCCGCCGCCAGGGCCGTCCGCTGTCGCCCGGCTGCATCTCGGCCCTCATCGACTTCTGCGCCTCGAGCGAAAACACCTTCGCCTCGGTGCGCCAGTCGATCACCAGCCGGATGGGCCTGTGGCTCAACCCGGCCGTCGACGCCGCCACCAGCGCCAGCGACTTCGATCTCCGGACGGTCCGCCAGAGCGGCCTTTCGCTCTACCTGGGCGCCTCGCCGGACAACCTGTTGCGCGTCGCTCCGCTCTACGCCCTGCTGTTCCAGCAGCTCGTCGACCTGAACAGCCGCGCCCTGCCCGGTCCGACCGATCGCCCCGTGCTCGTCCTGCTCGACGAGTTCGCCCGGCTCGGACGGGCGCCGGTCCTGGCGCATGCCTTCGCCTGGGTGGCGGGCTATGGCCTGCGGCTGCTGCCGGTGATCCAGAGCCCGTCCCAGCTGCGCGGCCTCTACGGCGCGGATCTCGCCGAGGAGATCCTGACCAACTGCGGCATCGAGGTGGTCTTCGCGCCGAAGGAGCTCAAGGTCGCCCAGGACCTCAGCGAACGGCTCGGCTACTACACCTACCGCGCGCGCAGCCGCAGCCGGCCGAGCGGTCTGGCGCAAGGCCGCCGCAGCCAGACGGAGTCCGACCAGCGCCGCGCCCTGATGCTGCCGCAGGAGCTGATGCAGCTGCCGGCCGACGCCCTGCTGGTCCTCAAGGCCGGGCTGCCGCCGGTCCGGGCGCGCAAGATCCTCTACTACCGCGAGCGGGCCTTCACCGATCGTCTCCGCGATGCGCCGGTCGTTCCGCCCGCCCCGGCGCCGGCCGCGGGCTCCGACCCCTCGCCGATCGGCTCTGACACCCCGAGCCTGGATTTCGACAGCCTCGCGGCCGAACTCGCGGCCGAGGGTCTCGCCCCGCCCACGTCGGCCGCCTCGGAAGCCGAGTTCGGCGACTGGATCGACCGGATGATCGACACGGCGGGCCGGCCCGGGCCGGCCCTTATGGAGGCGCGTGACCGCTGATGGCCAGTCCGGACAAGACCGCGGCGCCGTCAAATCGCCTCTCGCCCGTCGGCGACGCCGGCGCGCGGCGGGCGCGGTCGCTGGACAAGGGCGACGTCCCCGCCGCCCTGCTCGACCGCTATCTCGTCGAACGCGACCGGCAAGGCCGTCCCGAACGCTATTATCGCGACCACCGCGCCCGCGAACCCATGTTCCAGGACAAGGGCCGATCGCTTGTCGCCCGCCAGTCCTACCCCGACACCGTGGCCGACATGCTCAAGGTGGCCGAACACCGGGGATGGTCGAGCCTCCGCGTCGCCGGCGATGACGCATTCCGGCGCGAGGTCTGGGTCCAGGCCCAGGCGCTCGGCCTCGAGGTGAAAGGTCATCGACCCACCGAACGGGACCGCGCGGCGGCCGCGCCAGCCGGTCGCGACCAAGGCCCGCCCGCGGCGGACCGCGACCGATCGCTGGAGCGCAAGCCCGCCTCCCGCACGGTGGAGGCGCGCCTGGCCATGGCCGCCCAGGTCGTCCGCGCCGTGGTGGTCGATCCCGAGATGCAGGCGCGGCTGATCGCCCGCGCCTGGACCCGCGCCGCGCCCTATCTGGAGCGCTCGCGCGACGCGCAAGACCGGCCCTCCAGGGGCGGCCGCGACCGCTGACCGGGGCGCGAGCCCCTATCGAGCGCGTCCGCCCGGCGCCCGCCCGTCATCCCGCTGGCGGGATGGCGTCTCCCTGGCCGCTTCAATCCGTCGTCGCAGCAGGTCGCGGCGGGTCTCGACCTCGGGCAATGCGCGGACGAACCGTTCGATCGCCTCTCCGAACCGCTGGTCAGCGGCGTCCCCAGACTTCTGCAGGGCGACGGCCTCGGCCACGAAGGCCCTACGGACCGCCAGCTGGCGGGCGCGGATCGGCCGCCGCCAGGGCTCCGATCCCGTCCCGCCCTCGACCGCCTCGCGCCAGGCCGAGGCGAGGACGCGGGGCATGTCGGTCCCACCCGCCATCGCGCGTTCCCGCAGTTTCCGGATGGCGATCGGGTCGGCCTTGCGCACCACGCCTCGCGCCCTGCGTGGCGTGGCCTCCGCCTCGACGCCTCGCTCGCGCAGAGTCCTGGCGAACCCTTCGCGCCAGGCCTGCAGGTCCGCCTTGCGGGGGTTCAGCCTCTCCCCGTCCCGACCCAGCATCCGCACGGTGAGATGCACGTGCGGATGCCGTCCCTCGTCGTGGAGCGCGAACACATAGGCGAACCGGTCGCCGAAGGTCGCGGCGGCGAAGGCCCGCGCCGCATCGTGCAGCCGATAGGGCTCGGTCCCGGCCGGCATGCTCAGGACCACGGACAGGGACGCCGGCGAATCCTTCCGGCGATGCGGCTCCACGGCCAGCTCCGCCGCCCAGTCCCCGGCCAGCGTCCTCACCGCCTCACGGCCGACCAGCCGCTCGCCGTCCGGCCCCTCCAGAGCCAGGGCGCCGTCGCGGGAGATGTAGTCGAGATGGCGCACGAGATGGCCGCCGTCGCGCGTGCGCCCGGTGATCTTGACCATGACCTCCGGCGCGCCCCGGACCACGCGCATGAGTTGACTGCGCGCCGCGTCCGGCGCCCTGGACGAGAGCTTGCCGAGCACCGCGGGGGTCAGCCGCGCCCGCCGTAGGTCCACCGGGGGGCGCAGCGCCTCCTCGAAGCCGGACGGGGTCCGCATCGGGCTCAAGGCTCGGACGCCCAATAGGCGAGATTGCCCTCGAAGGCGTCGCGCAGCCCGAGAAGATGGCGGCGAATCTCCTCGGTGAAGGCGGCCAGCTGCGCGGTCTCCAGGTCGAGCACCTGGCCCTCCATCACCGCCGTGTTCAGGGCCCGGGCGATCTGGTTGACGTTGACGCCGATGCGCCGGAGCTCGCGCTGAACCTCGATGAGGACGATCGCGTCCGGCGGACTGAACTGCGGCGACCCATGGAGACGTCGGCGGATCAGGGCGACGCACCATTGGGTCCGGGACAGGCCCACGCCGGCGGCCACGGCCTCGACCAGGGCCAGGTCGTCCGCCCCGAGGCGCAGGGTCAGCTTGCCGGCCCCGCCGCCCGGCGGACGGTCCGGAGCTTCGGGCACGGGCGCCTGGGCGGCCGCCTCCATCAGGCTGCGCAGGAACCGCGAGCGCCCGCCGCGACCGGCCGCCGCGGCGTCGAAGCGGCGCGCCAGATCAGGTGGAAGACGAAGGGTGAGGCGGTCCATCGGTCGGGGGCTTTGTCAGACATTGCCGGCGCAAAGCCTATCCTGCCCTAGACCGTCACCCCCCTCGCCCCGTAGGCCTCAGGTGTAGCCGCCCTCCCCTCGGCGACCGAAGACGGCCGCTCGCCCGCCGTCCTGCCGGACGCCCCAGCCGGAGGGTTCAGACCCTGACGCGTCGGTAGCCGGCACCCTCGACGAAGCCCGCTGCGAGGCATCCTTCGCGCACGAACCCGGTGCGCGTTCCGTTGGAGTACAGACGGCCGTCCCGCCGATACTGCAGAAACCTCGGCCATCGGGCGGGCCGGGCGCGGAGCGTTTCGGTGTGCACGAGCACATCCCGATCGGCCTGCGGAACGATGTCGGCCAGGGGGCGCACTTCGTAGCGAACGTGCTCGCCGACGACCTCGTCCCGGACCGCATAGGTCGTCCGGTGTCGCGGGGTCTGGCGACGGTCGGCCGCCTCCCTCACCGCGCCCGCGACCACGGTGCGGTCTTCCCATCTCCGGAAATACAGGTTCGCCGCGCAGTTCAGGATCTGATGGTCGTTGAGCGCCAGCACGTCGTCCTCGCGTCGCAACTCGATCACGCCGTCCTGATGCGGAACGGCGTAGACGCCCGGATCGTGGAAGACGACGAGCAGCTCCGGAGACAGCGGCAGCAGCATCACCGCGCCGCCGCTGCGAACCCCGAACGCCAGCCCGCGCGCCCGGGGGTTCTGCAGGTGCCATCGATTGGTGAGAACCGCCGGATCGTCGGAGGTCACGAACGGCGTGGCGGTCCGGTTCCGGACGAGCGTCATCTGCAGATCGTCCACGATTTTCATCGAGCGCGCATAGAACAGCATCGCCGCCTGAACCGCCTCGAGCATCGCCGCCTTCGGGTCGAACGCCGCCCCGTCCGGCAAGACCCCCGGCAGCTGCGCCAGGGCGGCGGCGATCTGGCTGGCGCTGACGGACGCGGCCTCGGTCCGCAGATGCTGGAGAAGCACAAACCGGCGAAGCACGAGGCGATCGAGCCCGGTCGGGTCCGCGCCCTGGATGACCAGCCGCTGGATCGCTGACCCGTACGCCCCTCGATCGTCTGGATGGCTCTCTCGAGCTGTGCGTCCCGACCGTAGAGATAGTCGTGGGAGCACTGCTTGCGGACGGCCGCGTTCGGGATGGCCCGGCCGGCGTCCAGATTGAACAGGTGAATGGCCTTGCCTTCGCCGTCGACCGAGAACGGCTTCAGATGGGCCTTCGGGACAAAATGCTGGTTCTTGTTGTCGGCCATCGCCACCCTCCTGAGCGAAGGCTGGCTGAAGCTGACGCCGGAGACCAGACATCATCCCGACTGGAGCGCATGGAGCCACGCCACGGCGCGTTGGGCGCGGGCGGCGGCCGAGAAGATGAACCGGGTGTCGTCGCGCAGCACCTGGAGCCACGAGGCGAGATAGGCGGCGTGATCCTCGCGAGGCTGCAGGGCCAGTCCGAGGTCGGCGCAGAGGAACGCGGCGCCGAGTTCGGCCACCAGCTCTTCCCGGGCGTAGCCGGCGTCTCCGTGCCGACGGCGTCCGAAGTCGCGGTCGAGCCGGCTGGGATGCCGGGTCCAGTGCGTCAGCTCGTGGCTTAGCGTGGCGTAATAGGCTTCCGGATCGCGGAAGCTCTCGAACGCCGGCATCTGCACGAAGTCCGGCTCCGGCGCATAGAAGGCGCATCCGCCGCCATGACGGACCTCCGCCCCCGTCGCGGCGAAAAACGCCTCGGCCCGAGCGAGGCGTTGACCCGAGTTCAGGACCGGCGTCGGCGCCGGAGCGTACGACGCGGGCAGGCCCTCGATCTGCTCGACGTTGAAGACGGTGTAGGCCTTCAGGAAGGGAATTCGCCGGGTCGCCTCCTCGCCGGCGTCATCGGCGTCGGTGCGGACCAGTTGATCGGCGTAGACGACGGTGGAACCCCGCTCGCCCTTGCGGACACAGGCGTTCAGCGCCAGCGCCTGACGGAAGGTCATCCAGGTGGCGGACTGGAAGCCTCGGGCCGCGGCCTCGCCCCACAGCAGGACGACGTTGATGCCCTGGTAGGGCGTGCCGTCGTGCCTGAGCGGCCGGCTGACGCTTTCGGATGCGGCCCAGGGCTGGGTCCAGGGCCGGACGCCGGCTTCGAGCTGGGCGACGATCTGGCGGGTGATGCGGGTGTGGAGATCGGAACGTGAGGGTTCGTCGGGGCGCGACATGGCGGCCTCCTCGAAAAATGGGATGTGAAGAAGGGGCGGCGGCGCTGTCGTCAGCGCCGCCGCGGCTCGCTCAGCGGGACCAGATCAGGCTGTGTCCGCCTTCGATCTCGACCAGGGAGGCGTAGATCGGAGCGGGGAAGCTGGGATCGTCGAGCTTGACCGACAGGTAGTCGCGGTTCTGCTGGCTGGTCTTCTTCCAGGCGGCGCCGAACTCGGTCTGGCCGGAGAAGATGCGGAAGTCTGGAGCCTTGTCGTCGGTCTTCTCGTTGGCCCGGAGCTGGGCCGCCTTGACGTTGAGGGTCAGGGTCTTGATCGAACCGCTGTAGCTTCCGTCTGCTTGCTGGGTGAAGGAACCGATGGTGGCCATGGAAGTCTCTCCTTTGCTGTCGGGCCACGCCTGCCGCGGCCTCGATGGCGATCGACGGACCGGGAGACGGACGGCCCGCAGGTCGCAGCGCCGCAGGCGTGAGAGACCCCGCAGCGCATGCGAAGGACCGGGCGGGGCGTGTTTCTTGACTTGCGCGAGGAGGCCGCCAGGCCGGGGAAGAAACTCGCCCCGCGCCGGTTGCGGAAGACGGACGGCTTTCGGTCAGATCAAGCCCTTCGAGAGGCCGCGCGGGCTGGCCCGCCGGCGAGAGACCCTCACCCCGCCTCGGAGCCCTCCCCGCGCATGACCCGCTCCGGTCCGACCTTCTGGCCCTGCACATCGGCTCGATCAGGGCCTTCTTGAACCTGCCCAGAGAAGGCCTGTAGATTGGCTACGACCGCACGCATGACCGGCGGACGCGTAAGGAGGCGATCGCTTGGCGATGCACCCCGACACCATCCAGTTCGCTGTGATCCGCGGCGATGGCGACTGGCGGGTTCTTCGCGACGGCCGAACCTCGGGGCATTTCGACTTCAGCGTTGACGCCATCGAGTCCGCGCTCGTCAAGGCGACGACCCTGATCGACAGGGGCGCGCGGGTCGAGGTCTTCGTCCAGGACGCCGCCGGCCAGCTGCGTCAGGTCGATCCGGTCGGCGGCGAAGTGCTGCACTGAACGCCCGTATCGGCGACCGCCGATCCAAAGCCGCGCTCGCTGGTGCATCGGTCGCGGTTACGGCGTGAGGTCGGCGGTCCTAGGCGTCGTCATCGCGCGCCGCCTCGCGCAACTGGTCGAGGCGCTCCTGACACACGGTCGTCGCGACGGCCCGCAGAATCTCGACCCGCTCCGTCAGCCAGGCCAGTTCCTCGGCGCTGATCTTGTAGTGTTTGGAGTAGCGAGCCTTCACATAGGCCTCGCGCAGCAGCTCGAAGGAACGGCGCTCGAACTTGGTCTCGCGTGGCCAAGCCTCGGCCAGCCGGACGTCGACGGCTTCGCACTTCTTGCGTAGGAACGCGAGGTTGTGCGCCTTGCCGCTGTAGAGCGTCACCACGAGCAGGACGCAGTGATAGAGATGCTCGGAGGCTTGGTGGAGTAAGAACGCTGCCCAGTTCGGCTGATCGTTCTCGATGAAAAATCGGGCTCCCTTTTGCGCCCCAGTGGCGCTGGCCATCCACTTTTCTAGGTGCTGTTCCGCCTCGGCCAAGGCGACCTTCGCCTTCAAGTCCGCCGGCTTGTGGAGCTTGGCGCCAGACGTGTCGAACAGAACGATTCCCTCGCGCACGATGTCGGCCCAGAAGTAGCGCCCGCGATCCAGCTGCTCGTTCACGTCGCCAAGACTGTGCACGATCAGGCTGACCGGCGTGCGGATCAGTGTCTCGCCCGGCATCAGCTTGTTCTCGGCGTCGTGCCAGAACTCGCCGTCGGTCAGGTCTTCATGATCGACGACGATCAGCAGATCGAAGTCCGAAAAATAGCGTCCGACCGGATCGTGGACCCAGTCGCCGCGCGCATAAGAGCCATAGAGGATGATCTTGAGAATATTGCCGTTCTTCAGCCGCTCGGCCCGGCGGGTCGAGACGGCCTCGGCGAACGACTCGCGGATCACCTCGACTACCCGGCGCAGCTCCACCTGCTTGCGCGGCGGCAGATGATCGATCGAAGTCTTCATCGGGCGAGTCTCGCCCAAGGAGTGCATCGGAGCAAGGCGCGAAGCCTCAGTTCTGGATCAGGCGGACCAAGGTCCCGTCCGGGTCGATCAGCGCGCCGATCCGCAGCCCTGAATCCTCGACCTTTGGCGGGTGCAAGCGGGGTTGACCCCAACAGGTTTCCGGCAGGCCGGTGACAAGGCAGGCTGCGTAAAATGCGTCCAGATCGTCGAGCCTCAGGCAGCAGCTGAAGTTGCTGGTGAGCGGATCCAGGTCCGGATGCGGGAAGAACTCGAGCGTGAGTTCGCCCCGTTTGAAGATCATCCAGCCTTCGTCGCGCCAGCCCTCCTCGAAGCCGATCTTGGCGTAGAACCGGGAGGTGGTTTCGAAGTCCCGCGACGGCAGGTTGGGCGTTGCGTGGTCGGTCACGGCGAGCTCCGAATGCGGCGATGCCACCGAAGCCTAGCCGCAACAGCCCTTCCCATCCACTTGGATCGGAGGACACGGCACGTCGGCATAGGAGCAGAATACGCAGCAGTCGCCCGGCAACGGCTTCAGCTTCAAGCCGCACCCGAGGCAATCGTAAAACCAGATGCAAGCGTCGGTGGGCATGGTCTCCGTCGCGACATGACCGCAATGCGGGCAGGTCAGCGTCGACTCCAGAACGAAGGCGGCCGTCATCGCATCGCCGCCAGTCGGGGCGTGGCCCAGGGCTCGATGTAGGGCTGCCACGCCAGGGACAGGACGATCAGCACGCTGGCGGTCACCAGCAGCCAGAACGCCAGGCGCGAAGGGCGCCGGCATGCGCCGTCCTTCTTGCACATGCGCAGACGGCGCCAATGGAGCAACCAGCCGGCGGCGAGGATGACGGCGGCCAGGAGCGTCAGCCAGTTTCTCGCGCCAGCGATGACGGCGGCCCCGGCGAAGGATACGCCCGCCACCGACAGAGCGAGGGGCAGCACGCAGCAGGCGGCCCAGGCGAACACCGAGGCGGCGGCGCCGATGGCCGCCGAGGCGCTGACGGCGACCTCAGGATCTCTCGGTCGGTGTTGATCGATGGCCATGGAGCCTCCCGTTCGATTTCTGCTAGAGGCTACAACCCGTAGCCACTACGGGATCAAGAGCCATGTCCACACGAAGTTTGACGATCGGGCGTCTCGCGGCCAGCGCGGGAGTGAACTTGGAAACGGTGCGCTATTACGAGCGGATCGGCCTGATGCCAGCCCCGGCCCGGACCGACGGCGGCCACAGGAGCTACGAGCCGGAACACGCCCAACGCCTGCGCTTCATCCGTCGGTCACGCGAGCTGGGCTTCGGCATCGACGCCATTCGGCGGCTGATCGCGCTCAGCGAGCCCGGCGTGCAGGCGTGTTGCCAAGTTCGCGACATGGCCCAGGACCACCTCGCCAGCGTGGACGCCAAGATCGCGGACCTCGAACGGCTGCGATTGGTGCTTAAGCAGGCCGTCGCAGACTGCAGTGAGGGCGGCCGAGTCCGGTGTCCGGTGATCGAAGAACTGGGCTCGATCGCATAGATGCGGGCCGGAGCGCCCCGGGGAGCGGACAGGCTCACGCCAGATCAAGCGCCGATAAAGCCCAGGTGCTCAAGCAGGATAGTCAGGCCGAGCGCGACGAGGGCAAGGCCGCCGATCAGTTCGGCCATTTTGCCGAAGCGCTGGCCGACCGCCCGACCGATCAGCATGCCGACAGTGGTCAGCAAAAAGGTCGCGACGCCGATAGAAGCGGCGATGACCCAGATATTGGCTCCAATGAAGGCAAGGCCGACGCCGACGGCGGCAGCGTCGATACTGGTCCCGACAGCCGTGGCGATCAGCCCCCACGGTCCGGACCGGCGGGGCGCCTCGCCCGCTTCCTCCGACCGCGGACGGGTCGCTTCCCAGATCATCTTGCCGCCGACAGCGGCCAGCAAGCCGAACGCGATCCAGTGGTCGATCCTTTCGACGAGGCCAGCGGCGACCATGCCAAGCGCCCAGCAGATCAAGGGCGTGATGGCCTCGATGACGCCGAACACCAGTCCCGCCTTGACCGCGCCTGGCAGGGTCGGTCGATGCGAAGCGCCACGGCCGACCGCTGCCGCGAACGCGTCAGTGGACATGCTGAGGGACAGGACGGCGATGGCGACGGGAGTCATGACGGGCATCCACCGGGCAACGAACAGCGCCTCCCTTCCCGGCCGGTGCGGCGGTGGGACGCGCTGGTCTCGCTAGGCGGCGGTTCCGCTGGCCGGACCACGCGCCAAGCGCGAGTGTGTTGACCCGGCCCCGACGATGAATCGCCGGAAGCTACTCCCCAACAGGAAGCGGCCTTCTAGCCGGCGTTGCGTACAGAGGTCCATCGACAAGACGACGCATCATGATCGTGCGCTTGTTGAGATCACCGGCCCGGGCGAGGGTGCTTGGGCGACGGACATCGTCCAGCACGTGTCGGGCCAAGCCTTGGCGACGACGTTCGCCTCAGTGGCGCGAAGGCGTGATCGAGGCCTCGGCCGCCCGGCAGGCGCCTTCGCAGCGGCGGCATTCATCGGCGCAGATGCGGCAATGCTCATGCATCTCCGCGTGCTTCTCGCATTCGACAGCGCAATCGGTGCAAATCTCGGCGCAGGTTTCGAGCATGCGTTTGATCAAGGCCTCGTTGCTGCCGGCGCGCCGCGCGGCGAGGCCTGCCGTGGCCAAGCAGACATCCGCGCAGTCGAGATCGAGGCGGATGCACTGGGTCAGATCCCTCACCATCTCCTCGGCGAGGCAGGCGTCGGCGCAGATGCGGCACACGGCGGCGCAGCCGTAGGCCGCCTCGATCGCGCGAACAAGGCTGTCATTGACGCTGCCGCGCACGTCCGGATGGGTGCTGATCATCGGTTGGATTTGCATCAGGGGCTCCTTGGCTGATCGGAATCAAACCCGGGCGTTGAACTGATGTTCCGAACGGTGGAGCCTGGGAGGCTTCGCGTTTGCGTCCGTCGCCTACAGCCCTCCAGCCGGCAGCCAGACCGCGCCCTCGGGGGCGAGCGACGCCCAGCCGCCGGGCGTCGGGAGACCGGCTGCCGTAGCCAACCCGGTCGAGGCTTTCTTGGCGCGGACAGCCGAACGGCAGCGCGGTCGGGAGAACGCCTTCGCCAGACGCGGACTTTCCGGCAGGGACGGGCAGTTTCGCGCGCTGCTCGCCTCGTCACGCATAAGTCCGCCTGGGCTGGGACGCCAAGGAGCTACGCGAGAGCGGCTGGAGAGCACCCTGACAACGGAAAGCATTCACCTCCTAGTCGCCGCCGGGGCCAATCCCAGCGACGTGCGGCGGCTGCGCGCTCGCGGGGTCGATCTCTTCGAAGCGGCGTCCGCCGCCATTCGGGGGGAAGCGACTTTCGCCCAGCAGGCGACCCTGGCTCCCGTTGTCGTCGTCGCCGAGGCGGTGCAGGCGCGTCAAGCCGACGGCGGCGACGGGTTCGGATCTTCTATCGGTTTCCGCGTCGTCGAAAGCCTGAAGGGAGACCTGCCAGCGGGCGCCGACTTCGTTGTACGCCAGGTTTCCGGCGCGGACATGGATGTGAGCACCGATCTGCGCCCGGAAGCCGGCGACCGGTTCCTGCTGCTGCTCTCGCGAGACTATTACGAACAACTCGTCGCGGAAGCGGGGCGTTCACCGCGAACAGGCGCCTATGCCCAGCTGCTGCCGGGTTTCGTCGTGAGGGGCGAGCAGTTGCTGCCGACCGTGATCGGTCAGCCGCCCGTCGGCTCGCTGGCCGCGGCCCGAACCGCCGCAGGTCTTTAACCCGGAGTTCCGAATGAAGACGCTCGTCACCCTCGCCTCGTGCCTGACCCTGGCGACCGCACCGGCGCTCGCCCAGACGCCGCCCATGGAGCGGAAATGGGCCTCTCCGTCGGCCCAGGTCTTTATTCACGTCGACCTTCCGCCCGCCTGCGATCCGGCCACCCAGAGGGCGATCTCCACCTGGAATGGCCAAGGGTCGCTGTGGAACTACGGATGGTCTTCGCAAAATTACCAGACCGACTATCAGGCCTATACTGGCCGCGTAACCTTCGCCCCCCAGCGGCTGTCACCGTCCGTGCCGGGCCAGACCACGCGCTACCCCAGCACAGGAACGACCATGAATTCGGCCTGGATCGGGATCAACGACCAGATGCTGTTCTGGAACGGCAGCTACTATACGGCAGACGGGGATCTGCAGTGCCCGCACTCCGGCGGGGTTTCATCGACGCGCTACAGCTACGAATACGTGGCGCTTCACGAACTCGGTCATGCGCTCGGCTTCGGTCACCATGGCGACTATAGCTGCGTCATGAGCTACGGCACCTATGCGGGGGATCCAAGGACGCGCCCCTGTTCGGCCGAGACGCTCGAGCTTCGGAGGCAGTACGGTGCGCGCTAGATGGTCGGTCGTCGTCCCTGCCCTGGCGTCGACCGCCCTGGTTCTGCTCAGCGGCTGCGAACAGGAACCGGAAGGCGGCTCGATCACCCCGCCGGAATGGCGCACCATAACCTTCGACCGTTGCTGTGAGATCGCCCTCCCCCCTGGTTTCCGGGAAATACCGAAGCCGCCCGGCGTGGTCGACCCGAGCTTCATCGCCGTCGGCGACGGGTCCTCCGAAATCACCTTCGAATACCGGCCTCAGGTCGGCTTCCCGGAAGGTGCCTTGGGCCGGACGGGCTGGTCGAAAGAGACCGTTCTGGTTGACGGCCGGAACGCCGACTTGGTTCGGCACGATGCGCAAGACGCATTTGCCGGCGGGCGAACGCTTCGTCTCAGGGTGAGACTGCCGGATGTACCGACCCTGCAGTCCGCGCCCGCCGCCGCTAATGGCATGGAGCTAGGCGCGACCGGCCATTGCCGGGACGAAGCCAGCTGCGCGACGGTCGAACAAATTTATCGATCGATCGATCTGCCGCCGCTTCGGCGGGCCGACTGACTCGAACGGCTTTGTGGCGCCAGGGTGCCGGGCCGCCGACGAGTGCTCTACCGGCCCCACGGCAGCAGTGCGCCAGAAGCATGCGTAATCGGGCGGTCCTGCGAAGGGGCAAGCTCCCATAGAGTTCTCGGCTCAGTCCGAGATGAAGGGAGACGACGATGTTCTACGCTGCGTTGGATGTGTCGCTGCGCTCAGTGGCGGTCTGCATCATCGATGACGAGGGCAAGGTCCGCCTCGAGCGGTCCGTGCCGTCGGACGTGCCGGACCTGGTCCGCTGCCTGAACGAGTTCGGGGAGCCAATCCATCAGGTCGGACTGGAGGCCGGCACGCTCACCCAGCACCTGACCTATGGACTTCGGGAAGCCGGCTTCGAGGTCGTGTGCATGGAGGCGCGGCAGGTCAACGCGGCGCTGTCGGCGATGCGCAACAAGACCGACAAGCACGACGCCCGCGGCATCGCGCAGATACTTCGTTCGGGCTGGTACAGCCGCGTCCATGTGAAGAGCGTCGAGAGCCACCACCTGCGCGCGCTGCTGACCAGCCGCAAGGTGATGCAGCGCAAGTGCATCGACCTGGAGAACGAGATCCGCGGCCTGCTGAAGGTCTTCGGCGTGAAGCTGCCGATGCGCCTGTCGCGCGGCGCCTTCGACGTCGCCGTGCGCGACACCATCGAGAGCGATCCGGCGCTGAACCGCGCTCTCCTGCCGATGCTCCAGGCGCGACAGATGTTGTTCGAAACCTTCATGGAGCTGGACCGGCGGGTGCGAAAGGCGGCTCACGAAGACGAGGTCTGCACCCGGTTCATGGGCATCCCCGGCGTCGGAGAGATCACCGCCCTGAGCTTCAAGGCCGCCGTCGATGACCCCGCCCGCTTCAAGAGCTCGCGCACCGTCGGCGCGCACTTCGGCCTGACGCCTCGACGCTTTCAGTCCGGCGAGAAGGACAATCCCGGCCGCATCTCCCACGCCGGCGACTCCGACGTGCGCGCCACCCTGTACGCCGCCGCCAACGCCATGCTCATGCGCTCGATCGCGTGGTCGAGCCTGAAGGCTTGGGGCATGCGGTTGATGAAGACCAAGGGCCGGCGACGCGCCATCGTCGCCGTTGCCCGAAAGCTCGCTGTCGTCCTGCACCGCATGTGGGCCGACGGCACCGAGTTCCGGCACGGATCGGAGGCTGCGGCATGACCTGACCTACCGAACCTCACTCCGATCCTGGCCGGATCGTCCCACGCGGACGACGGGATGGATGAAGCCGAAAATGTCTGCTGCGCTTCGAGCGCGACCAAAAGCGAGGCTCTCCAGACCCTGATCCCATGCATGCGTGCAGCGGCTCCGCTCGCAAGGAGCCACCCAGACTGCGAAGAGAAGCGTGACCCGTGTGATCGATCAGGCCGACGATCAAAACCAGCTTGACCCCCATGCCCGATTAGAGAAGCAGACATTGTCCCGGAGCCGGATTTCGGACTTCGAAGGTCGCGGCGCCCCCGCCGGAGGCGCCGCCAACGTGATCAGGGTTGCGCTTTCACCGGCAAGCGGAAGGGTGCGCCGAGCCGATTGAACGCATTCATTGCGGCGATCGCGATGGTGAGATCCACCAGATCCTTCGCCTCGAACGCTGCGCTGGCCGCAGCATAGGCCTCGTCCGACGCGTGTGTCTCGCTCACGCGGGTGACTTCCTCAGCCCAGGCGAGCGCCGCCCGGTATGTAGCGGTGAAAAGATGCGGAACCTCTTCCCAAACAGGCACCAGGACGACCTTGTCGATCGGCATCGTCTTCAGAAGATCCCGGGTGTGGAGGTCGATACAGTGAGCGCAGCCATTGATCTGCGACACACTGAGCGATCAGAGATTCCACAATCTGGGCCTCAGCTTCTATGGCCGCGCGAGGGAGGATTTGGGTCGCTACGATGTCACCGGCGATCCCGCCGATGTCGGCGCATTTCGCACGCCGTCGCTACTCGGCATCAATCGCACGGGTCCGTGGATGCACAATGGCCTGTTCCCGACCCTTGAGGGGGTGGTCGCCTTCTACAACGTCGGAGGTGCGCGACCTCGTCCCCGGCCGGAACAGGTCAATGATCCGCTATTTTCGACGACCGATCCTCTCCTGATCGAACGAAATCTCACGAGAGACGAACGCGAGGCTCTTGTCGCTTTCCTGGAGGCGCTCTGATGCTGGTCGCGTCTCTCTCGTCGCGACGAGCGCCCCTGCGGCCGGATAGCGATCAAGGATGTACGCTCAGGACCATCCGCACCAGTTCCGACAGGCTCCCCGCCTGCATCTTCGACATCAGGTTGGCGCGATAGACCTCGACGGTGCGCGGGCTGATGTCCAGGTCGTAGGCGATGACCTTGTTGGCGTGGCCCTCGACGAGGCCCTTCAGCACATCCCGCTCCCGGCCGGACAGGCTGTCGAGGCGGGCGGCGATCTCCCGGCGTTCGGCCTCCGCCGACGCCGCCTCGCCGGCCTCGTCGACGACGCGCCGGATCGCCGCCAGCAGCAGTTCGTCGTCGAACGGCTTCTCGATGAAGTCGGCCACCCCGGCGTGCATCGCCTCGATCGCCAGGGGCACGTCGGCATGGCCGGTGATGATGATCACCGGCTCGCGCGATCCGCCGTCACGCAGACGGCGCGCCAGTTCGATGCCGGTCATCTCCGGCATGCGGACGTCGGTGACGATGCAGCCGGGCGCTCGGTCGGAGGCGGCGAGGAAGGCGACGGCGGACTCATGGGCGCAGACCCGCAGGTCGGCGGTCTCCAGCAGGAAGGCGATCGAGTCCCGCACGGCGGCGTCGTCATCGATCACATGGACGACGGTTTCATTCGCCATCGGCCGGCTCCTCTTCAAGGTGGGCGCGCTGCAGGGTGAAGTGGAAGTCGGTCCCGCCCGCGTCGTTGGCTTCAAACCAGATTCGGCCGCCGTGGGCCTCGATGATCGTGCGCGAGATCGACAGGCCGACGCCCATGCCGGTGCGCTTCGTGGTGACGAACGGCTGGAACAGCTGGTCCGCCACCTCGGGCGAAATCCCCGCCCCGGTGTCGGAGACCGTGATGCGCACATGCTCGTTGTCGATCGTGGCCACCGCAATCCCGAGATCCCTGACCGGCGCGTCCTCCATCACGTCGACGGCGTTGCGGATCAGGTTCAGCAGCACCTGCTGCACCTGCACCTTGTCGGCGACGACCCGGTCGGCGGCGGGATCGAGGTCGAAGCGCACGCGGACGCCGTGCTCGCGCGCGCCGACCAGAGCCAGGGCGCTGGCCTCCTCCACCAGCTTCGGCAGGTCCTCGATGCGCCGCTCGGTTTCGCCCCGGGCGACGAAATCGCGCAGACGGCGGATGATGACGCCGGCGCGCAGGGCCTGCTCGGCGGCGCGGTCGACGGCCTCCGCCACCCGCTCGAGCGGAACCGCCTCGGCCGCCAGCAGACGGCGCGAGCCCTTCAGATAGTTGGCGATGGCCGTCAGCGGCTGGTTCAGCTCGTGCGCCAGGGCCGACGCCATCTCTCCCAGAGCGGTCAGGCGC
Organism: Brevundimonas vesicularis; assembly: GCF_044807075.1. Classification (GTDB taxonomy): domain Bacteria; phylum Pseudomonadota; class Alphaproteobacteria; order Caulobacterales; family Caulobacteraceae; genus Brevundimonas; species Brevundimonas vesicularis_G. The sequence goes on along the minus strand of NZ_CP085234.1, from coordinate 1,658,298 downwards.
GAGACGCGCACCAGGTCGGCCTGGAGCTCCTGCAGGCGCGCCTCCGCCTGCTGCCGCTCGGTCAGGTCGCGCACGAAGCCGGTGAAGAAGCGTCCCTCGGCGGTCCGCATCTCGCCGACCGACAGCTCCATGGGAAAGGTCGAGCCGTCCCGGCGCTCGCCCACGACCACCCGGCCCAGGCCGATGATCCGCCGCTCGCCGGTGCGATAGTATCGCTCCAGATAGCCGTCGTGCGCCTCGCGGTGGGGCGACGGCATTAGCACGCTGACGTTCCGGCCGACCGCCTCGTCCGCCGTCCAGCCGAACAGACGTTCCGCCGCCGGGCTGAAGGCCCGCATGACGCCCTTGTCGTCGATCAGGATCATGGCCTCCGGCACGGTGTTGAGGATCAGCCGCAGATGGGTCTCGCGGCCTGAAAGCTCGCGATGAGCACGCTGGAACCACTCGCCGCCCAGCGTCACGGCGGCGGCGACGATGAGGAACAGCAGGGTCTCCAGCCAGGACGGCTCGGTGGTCCGCGCCAGCGCCAGACCGCCGGCCAGCCCCAGCAGCGTCGCGAAAACGCCCGGCCCGGCGCCCCCCAGCGCCGCGCCGACCACGACGGCCGGCACGAAGATCAGGAAGGACGCCTGCGCATCCAACGAGTCCGGCAGATACAGACGCACCAGGGCCGCCAGGCCGGCGACAAGCAGCGCCGCCCCCGCGGCGATCCACGACGAGTGCGGTCGGATCAGGGCCGACGGCGAGGTGATCGGCGATCGGAAGACGCGCATCGATCCCTCCTTACCGCCTCTGGCCACCGCGCCGCGCCTCCGTAATTCCCCCTAGGGTCAAGACCCAAATACCGGGATGTCCGCGAGGGTTCTACACCGCCGTCATCGCCAGACGCCGGACGGACCGGCGGGCATCCCAAGGACACAGGCCATGAGCGCCCCCCTCGTCGATCTCTCCATCCACCACCAGCCCAAGGGCCTGTCGGACCGCGTCGCCTTCGGCTTCACCAAGCTGCTGCGCTGGTGCGCCGACACCTTCTTCGCCAAGCGCTACGGCCACCGCGCCGTTGTGCTGGAGACGGTCGCGGCGGTGCCGGGTATGGTCGGCGCCACCATCAACCACCTCAGCTGCCTGCGCCGCATGTGCGACGACAAGGGCTGGATCAAGACGCTGATGGATGAGGCCGAAAACGAGCGCATGCACCTGATGACCTTCATCGAGGTGGCCAAGCCGACCCTGTTCGAGCGGTTTGTCATCGTCGCCGTCCAGTGGGTCTTCTACCTGTTCTTCTTCGGGCTTTACCTCGTCTCCTCCAAGACAGCACACCGCGTGGTCGGCTATTTCGAGGAAGAGGCGGTGATCAGCTACACCCACTACCTGGCCGAGATCGACGAGGGCCGCAGCCCGAACGTGCCCGCCCCCGCGATCGCCAAGGCCTACTGGGGCCTGCCGGAGGACGCCACCCTGCGCGACGTGGTGCTGGTCGTCCGGGCCGACGAAGCCCACCACCGCGACGTCAACCACAGCTACGCCAACGAGCTCGGCGGCCTGCCGGTCCAGGCGGTGGCGCCCTGCCCGCCCCACATCGCCCTGGAACCCACCTGGAAGACCGCGGCCTGACCGCGACCCAGCTTGGATGGAGCCTCCGCCGGCATTCCGGCGGAGGCGGCGTCCGCGAGCCGGCGCGCCCGAACGGCGAACGTCCAGGCCATCTTGTTCTGAGAATTTCTACCAGCACCTCCTAGTCTAAAGGCTTTGTGTCAGGCGCCCCTCTCGGGCATGAGCGGCGAATGCTTGATGTCCTCCGGACGCATTTGGCCGGAGGGGCCCCCTTCCCTCCCAAGGGAACGCTGCGCGGCGCCGCGGGCGGGGCTCTCGGGATCGCACTATGCGGCGTGCTCGCCCGCAGCCTGATCGACGGGCGCCTATCCTTCGATCCCTTGCTGGCCACGCCGATCGGCGCCTCGGCCGTGCTGGTCTTCGCCGTGCCCGCCAGCCCGCTCGCCCAGCCGCGGGCGGTGATCGGCGGCAACGTCCTGGCCGCCCTGGCCGGAGTGGCCTGCGGCAGCGCGTTTTCGGAGCCCCTGCTCGCCGCGAGCGCGGCCGTCGGGCTCGCCATCGCCGTCATGGCCGTGTGCAACTGCCTGCATCCGCCGGGCGGCGCCATGGCCCTCGGCGCGGCGATCGCCGCCTCGTCGCCCAATCCGCCGGGCTACGACTACGCGCTCATTCCTGTGGGCCTCTGCTCCGTCCTGCTGGTTCTGGCAGGCGTCCTCTACGGACGCGTCAGCGGCCACGCCTATCCGCACCGGGTCGCGGGCGCGGCCAGCCCCCACGGCACGCGCGACCGCCCGCCGGCCGAGAAATTCGGCTATACGCCCGCCGACCTTGACGGCGCCCTGGCGCGCTACGGCGAACTGCTCGACGTCGGACGCGACGACCTCGACGCCCTGTTTCGCGAGGTGGAGCTTCAGGCCCATCGCCGGCTCCACGCCGTGATCGCCTGCGGCCAGATCATGTCGCGCGACGTGATCGCTCTCCGGATCGATGAGGGCGCGGAAACCGCGCTGGCGCGGCTGCAGCGCCACGACCTCAGAACCGCCCCGGTCATCGACGCAAGCGGCCGTGTCCGCGGAATGGCGCGCCGCGCGGAGTTGCTGGCCGGTGCGCACGGCCCTGTCGGCGACGTCCTCGATCCCGTCGCCCACACGGTCCGGCCCGAGGATCCGGTCGAAACGCTCCTCCCCCTGCTGTCGAGCGGGGCCGCCCATGAAGTTCTCGTCGTGGATCAGGACGATCGGCTCGTCGGCGTGATCACCCAGACCGACCTGTTGTCGATGCTCTACCGGGCCCACGTGGTGGAGGCCGTCGTGTCCGCGCGAGCGGCCTGACACGCCGATCGGCGGGCTGATGCGCGCGGTCGGGTCAGCGCTTTCGACTAGGTCGGTTTATCGGCATCCTTGGGAACTGGCTTTTCTCCCGGTTCAGACGCCTCGGTCCGGTCTCGGAATACGGCCGCGCGCGCTAGAAGGATGAGCGTCACGGGCGTGGTGACCGTCAGGAAGACTGCGATCAGCAACTCACGCGGCAACCACCGCCCCTGAGCCGCCCCAAAGTAGAGCCAGGACGCCAGCAGGACGAGCGCCATGCCCAGGGTGGCCCCAAGGGTCGGGGCGTGCACACGATCATAGAAAGACTTCAGCCGCACGAGGCCGAACACCCCGAGCAGGGACAGACCGGCCCCGGCGACGGCCAGGACCGCGATGATCAGCGCCAACCATTCGGGGATCGATGCCGTGTTCATTCGATAACCTCGCCGCGCATCAGGAACTTGGCCAGGGCTACGGTGGCGGCGAACCCCAGCATCCCGATGATCAGGGCGGCCTCGAAATAGAGATCGCTGCCCGTGCGGACGCCATAGACAAGGGCGATCAGCATGCCGTTCAGATAGAGGGCGTCCATGCCCAGCACCCGGTCCTGGGCCCTGGGTCCGCGCACGATGCGAAAAACAGTGCAGGCGAGGGCCAGGGCAAGGAGGACCAACGCCGCCGTCACCCCGACCTCGAGGATGCGCACGCTCATTCGAAGATCTCCATCAGCAGGCGTTCGTAGCGACCCTTGATGGTTCGAACGGTGCTGTCAGTCTAACGCTAACTTGTCTCCACTTCAGGCCGCCTAAAGGCCTGATCGGAGATCGGTCTCGATGAAGCCTCTGTCGTTCAAACGCCACCGCTTCCCCGCGGCGGTGATCCGCCAGGCTGTGTGGCTGTACTTCCGTTTCAACCTCAGCCTTCGTGATGTCGAAGAGCTGATGGCCGCCCGCGGGATCAACGTCAGCTATGAGACCGTCCGCTGCTGGACCATCAAGTTCGGGCCCCAGATTGCCCGGCGGCTGAAGAAGCTACGCCCCTCACCCTCTCCTCGCTGGCACCTCGATGAAGTGGTCTGCTCGATCGGCGGAAAGCGTATGTTCCTGTGGCGCGCCGTCGATGACGAGGGCGAGGTCCTCGACATCGTCGTCCAGCGCCGACGCGACACAGAAGCGGCCCTGAAGTTGCTGAAGCGATTGCTGCGAAATCAGCCCGTGGACCCGGAGAAGATCGTGACCGATGGCCTCGGCTCTTATTCGGCGGCCTTGGATCAGCTCTGTTTACGCCATCTCCATAGTCCCGGCCGGCTGCGAGAGAACAATCGGGCGGAAAACTCTCACCTGCCGATCCGACGACGAGAACGACAGCAGCAGCTGTTCAAATCCCAAGCCTCAGCCCAGCGCTTCCTCACTACCCACGCCGCCATCTATAACACCTTCTACACCCAGCGACATCTCGTCAGTCGCGCAACCCTCCGGCGTTTGCGCGCTGGAGCGGAGGCGGTTTGGGTGGCGGCGACGGCCTAAGTCTTCATCGGACTGGGCAGGTACGGCCCGGCCGCCATTAACCTGACAGCGCTGGTGCGTGTAGTTCGGTCACCGGGAGGGTGATGGCAATTGCCAGCACCGCGTCCACGAATGCCTCAAGGCGGTCCGATTTGCGTTCGGTTGCTTTGAGAGAGGATGTCGCCATCTGACGCTACAGCATTTCGAGTGGGCGACGGCTCGCTGGCCGGGGAAATGCCGCATCGAGTGTCGCAAGGTCGGCGTCGGAGAGGACGATATCTGCGGCAGCGCGGTTCTCCCGCACATGCGCAATCGAACTCGCTTTCGGGATGGCGATAAGGCCATCGTGGCGCAACGTCCAGGCAAGTGCGACCTGCGCAGGGGTTGCGCCAACCTGGGCTGCTACTTTGTCGAGCGCGGGATGGCTTGTGAGGCGTCCCTGCTCGACGGGACTATACGCCATCACTGGCACTTTGTGCTGGGCGAGCCACGGCAACAGGTCCAACTCAGGGCCTCGACGGACGAGATTGTAGAGGATTTGATCGGTTACGCAGCCATCCCCGCCGGCAGCGACAAGCTGGTCCATATCGTTGGTATCGAGGTTGCTGACACCCCAATGCCGAATCTTCCCTGCCGATTTAAGCGCCTTCATTGCCTCCACGGTCTCAGCGAGCGGCACCGATCCCCGCCAGTGGAGCAGGTAGAGGTCGAGCCGATCGGTGCCGAGCCGCTTCAGGCTCGCCTCGCACGCACCGGTAAGGCGGGAGCGCGATGCGTTCTGTGGATACGCCTTGCTGACGAGGAACAACTCGTCGCGACGGTCGCCGAGCGCTTCGCAGATCAGCACTTCCGCCGCACCGTCGCCGTACATTTCCGCTGTATCGACGAGCGTCATACCCAGCTCGACACCGGCGCGCAGCGCGGCGATCTCATCGGATCGCCGCTCGGCACGCTCACCCATCTTCCAGGTGCCTTGACCCATTGAAGGGACCACTTCCCCGCCGGGCAATGTCACGTGTTTCATGTGCATCCGTCCTATTAGATCAGTTCGACTGCTCGGTCGCGGGAGGCGGATTGGCAGATGACCACCATGTAACGATCATATCGCGGCCGGCCATCGATCGAGTGCCATTTTGGCGATGGAGAGCAGTTCGTTGATCGTAGCGCCGTCGCGCGCCTGAACGGACATGCCTTCCATGACCGTATTGATGAATTTGCCTAGCACGGCCGGATCGGTGTTGGCCGCAAGCTCGCCCTGCGCGGCGCCGCGTTGCAGACGCTCGATCAGGAGGGCCTCCGCCGCGATGCGCTTGTCGCGCAGCAGGCATTCTATGGCGGCGGACGCCGGCGAAACGGCTGCCGCTGCCGAATACATGAAGCAGCCGGCCGGCGTTCCAGGTTCCGAGAATGATGACGCCGCTCGTTCCAGCAGGCCTTTGACGGCCTCGTAGGTGGACAACGCCGGATCGTTGATCGGTGCATAGATGTGGACGCTGAACGTCGCGGCGTAGCGCTCGATCACCGCCGCAAACAGCCCCGCCTTGTTGTCAAACGCTGCATAGAGACTGGCGGCGGCGACGCCAGTCTCCGCCACCAGATCGGCCATCGATGTCGCCTCGTAGCCGCGCTGCCAGAACAGCCGCACCGCCTTGTCGAGCGCAGCGTCAGTGTCGAACACACGAGGGCGACCTGCGCGGCGACGGGCTTTCGTCTCTGTCATCTCTGGCGCACGATATGGAACGATCGATAAATAATATCTTGAAACTGGTGGCACGCTCCCTTACAGAACGATCATTCAATAATCAAGGAGTCTCCGATGAGCCGCATCGTCCGTATCCACGAATATGGCGACGCCAGCGTCCTCAGGATTGAAGATGTGGCAGTCCCCGCGCCCGCGGCCGACGAAGTGCAGATCGCGGTGAAGGCGATAGGCATAAACCGCGCCGAGGTGATGTTCCGCAACCATGCCTACCTTCAGGAAGCCGAGTTCCCGAGCCGCCTGGGCTATGAGGCTGCCGGCACTGTCGTTACGGTCGGCGCGGACGTGACCGGGTTTGCGGAAGGCGAAGCCGTCAGCGTCATCCCCCCGCTCGATATCGCGCGCTGGGGCACTTATGGCGAGGTCGCCAACGTGCCCGCCCGCCTCGTCGTCAAGCATCCGGCGGCGCTGTCGTTCGAGGAAGCCGCGGCCGTGTGGATGCAGTATGTCACCGCCTGGGGTGCGCTGGTGGAGCAGGCGAAACTCGGCGAGGGCGATTTCGTCATCGTCACTGCTGCCTCCAGCAGCGTCGGCCTTGCTGCCTTCCAGATTGCGCGGATGGTCGGCGCGACGGTAATCGCGACGACGCGTACCGGCGCCAAGCGCCAGGCCCTGATCGATGCCGGTGCACATCATGTCGTCGCGACCGGGGAAGAGGATCTGGTAGCGAGGGTGATGGAGATAACCGATGGTCAGGGTGCGCGCGTGGTGCTCGATCCCGTCGGAGGCCCGTCGTTTGAGCCGCTGACCGAGAGCATGGCACGCGGCGGCATCTTGCTCCAATATGGCGCGCTCAGCGGCGAACCGACGCCGTTCCCGTTGTTCTCCGTGCTGGGCAAGAGCCTCACGCTCAAGGGGTATCTCTACAGCGAGATCGTCTCGGACGATGCCGCCCTCGATCGCGCCAAGGCGTTCATCGTGGCGGGTCTGGAATCGGGCGGGCTCAAGCCGCGGATCGCGCGCACTTTCCCGCTCGACGCCATCCAGGACGCTCACCGCTTCCTCGAATCGAACGACCAGATCGGCAAGGTCGTCGTTACGGTCTGACCGGCATACCGGGGGGAGTGAGCCATCGCTCCCCCCTTCCCCGACAGAGGATCGGACCCTCGGCGCCCATGCCAAGGCTGCTCGTGGCGAGGGCTTGAGAGCATGACCGGAACCTCGCCCGATTAGAAAAACGCCCGGCTCTGTGCAGGATTGAAACTCCCCCCCTGTATAGTATGCTGGAGCGATTTCTCGGGAAAACGTGATGCCACATTCATCAGAGGACAAGAAGCGAGCCATCACACGCTTGCGGCGTATCAAGGGTCAGGCGGACGCTCTGGAACGCGCGATCGAAGCGGGGGCCGATTGCGCTCCCCTGCTGCAGCAAATTGTCGCCATGCGTGGTGCTACAAATGGACTGATGGCAGAAGTGATGCAGAGTCATCTCAGGGAAACATTCGGTGCGGGCGCAGACCGGGCCGTCGGAGGCGCAGGTGGCGATCACGATGACGGCGTGGAGGGCGTAATGAAGATTCTGCGTACTTATCTTAAATGACAATTTCAGGCTCATTTTCTTGCCCGTGTTCTCCCGCACTTAGAGCCGTGCCCGGTCACGTAACGACGGCCAAGTCGGTATCGTAGCCGGCGGCAGCAAGGGAGTTGCGGCACGCATCTGCCGTGAAGGGAGCCAAAGCCTGCCGGATGGCGTGCCACAGATCAGGGACGGTGCGGGCCGCCGCTGTCGGGAGCAGAGCCTTCAGCTTGGCGAAGATCTGCTCGATGGGATTGAAGTCCGGGCTTTAGGGCGGGAGGTAGAGCAGCCTCGCCCCGGCGGCCTCGATGGTCTCACGCACACCTGCCACCTTGTGGGCCTGCAGGTTGTCGAGGATGACGGTGTCCGGGCTTGAGCGCGGCACAAGCGTGTCGGCGACGTAGGCCCGGAAGCGTGCGCCGTTGGTGGCGCCGTCGAACAGGGAAGTGGCGCACAGGCCATCGCTGCGGAGGGCGGCGGTGATCGTGGTGGTCTTGTAGTGCCCGTGCGGGACAGCCAGCCGGCAGCGCTCGCCTCGCGGAGCCCGACCGTAGCGGCGTGCCGTGTTGGTGGCCGCGGCAGTCTCGTCGAGGAAAACCAGCCTGTCGGGATCGAGGGCGTCCTGGTTCTCGAACCAAGCCTCGCGGGCTGCCCTTACGTCCTCGCGCGCCTGCTCGGCGGCGTGGATCGCCCCTTTTTACGGGTGATGCCACGCCGGGCGAAGAAGCGGGATAGGCTGCTCGTGCTGGTCTGCAGGCCGCGCTCGGCCAGAGCGTCACGTAGTTCGCGCAGAAAGATCGCCGGCCGCGCATCGTAGATCGTCAGGATCAGGTCGGCCTGCGCCTCGATCCGGTGCGAGTGACGTGACCCCCTTAAACTCCTCCAGGAATAGCTAGAGTCCGCCCCTCGAAAGGACGGACAGAATGAAGCGATCACGGTTCACGGAAGAGCAGATCATCGGGATCCTGCGCGAGCAGGAGGCCGGCGTTCCGGTGGCGGACCTGTGCAGGAAGCACGGGCTGAGCTCACCGACCTTCTACAAGTGGAAGGCCAAGTATGGCGGCATGGACGTGTCAGAGGCCCGGCGTCTGAAGGCGCTGGAAGAGGAGAACGCCAAGCTGAAGCGGATGCTGGTGGACTCGATGCTGGACAGCGTCGCGCTGAAGGATCTGCTGGGAAAAAAGTGGTGACGCCCGCTGCGCATCGAGAGGCGGCGGCGCACCTGCAGTCGGCCTACGCGATGAGCGAACGGCGGGCCTGCCGGGTGTTGGGCGTGGATCGGACGAGCGTGCGCTATCAGGCGACGCGACCGGACGACGGCGTCCTGCGGGATCGGCTGAAGGCCCTGGCCCAGGAGCGACGGCGGTTCGGCTATCGCCGCCTGCACGTGATGCTTCGGCGCGAGGGGCATGCGGTCAACAAGAAGCGCGTCCAGCGGATCTATCGCGAGGAGAAGCTGACGGTGCGCCGGCGCGGCGGGCGCAAACGCGCCATAGGCACGCGGCGTCCGCTGGAGATTCCCCTGGTCGCGAACCAGCGCTGGTCGCTGGACTTCGTCTCCGACCAGATGACGGACGGGCGGCGCTTCCGCATCCTGACGGTGATCGACAACTGCACGCGCGAGTGCCTCGGGCTCGTCGCCGACACCTCGCTGTCAGGGCGACGGGTGGCGCGCGAGTTGGACGCCATCATCCTGCGGCGGGGACGCCCGGATACGATCATCAGCGACAACGGCACGGAATATACGTCCAACGCCATCCTGGCCTGGGCCGACGACGCCGGCGTGAGCTGGCATTACATCGCGCCGGGCAAGCCTCAGCAGAACGGCTTCAACGAGAGCTTCAATGGTCGGCTGCGCGACGAGCTGCTGAATGAGACGCTGTTCCGATCGCTGCCGCACGCCCGGGCTGTCCTCGAAACCTGGCGGCGCGACTACAACGAAACCCGGCCTCACTCGAAGCTGGGATGGTTGACGCCGAAGGCCTACGCACAGGCGCTCACCGGACAGAGCGGCCGGTCTGCTGCGCTGGTTGATGGCTGCTCAGACCGGCCTATTGCCAACCCCGCCAACCCCAGTTCAGATCAACCAAGGACTCTCGTTATGGCTGGATGAGAAACGGGGGTCACGTCACCAACCACACCCAAAGATGGAGACGATGAAGATGACACATATGGGCTTATTCGTGCGGCTCGACGCCAAGCCTGGCAAAGAAGCGGCTTTGGAAAAATTTCTGAAGGACGCGCTGCCGTTGGCACAAGCCGAAACGGGTACTCCGGTCTGGTATGCTGTAAAGTTCGGACCAAGCAGTTTCGCGATCTTTGACGCCTTTCAGAATGATGGCGACAGAACAGCACATCTCAACGGTCCGATCGCGGCAGCACTCATGCAGAACGCCGATGAGCTTCTGGCCACGCCGCCGGTCATCGAGCGCTGGGATGTTCTCGCGGTCAAGTAAGCTAGACAGAGCGGTATGTGGCATCGCTGCGACCGCTCTGGCGCCATCGTCGTGGTGAGTTTCTTCTTCTACGTAAGCGATGTCGCGCTAGTCTAGAAGCCAGCCCCTGCTGCCTTCTCTGGTTTGAGATCCTCGTTAGGACACCTCTTGTATACTGGCAGGGAGTATGATAAAGATACTCCCTGCCAGTATGAGAATGTCGACGGATTTGCGCTGATGCAACGGTCTCGCACCAGCAATCAGTTTAACTCAACGAGGGTATCCCAACATGAAATCTCGCGCCGCTGTAGCCTTCGAGGCGGGCAAGCCACTCGAAATCGTCGAGATCGATGTCGCCCCACCCCGGAAAGGCGAAGTCCTCATACGGGTGACGCACACCGGTGTGTGCCACACCGACGCGTACACGCTGGCGGGGAGTGATCCGGAGGGTGTTTTCCCGGTGGTTCTGGGCCACGAGGGCGCGGGCATCGTTGTCGAGGTCGGTGAAGGCGTCACCAGCGTTGGGCCGGGCGATCACGTGATTCCGCTCTACACCGCCGAGTGCGGCAAGTGCGACTTCTGCCTGTCGGGCAAGACCAACCTGTGCGTCGCTGTCCGCGAAACGCAGGGCAAGGGCTTGATGCCCGATGGAACCACCCGCTTTTCGTACAATGGTCAGCCCCTCTATCATTACATGGGCTGTTCAACCTTCAGTGAATATACTGTCGTCGCCGAAGTCTCGCTCGCCAAGATCAATCCCGGGGCAAACCCCGAACATGTCTGCCTGCTCGGATGCGGCGTCACGACCGGCATCGGCGCAGTCCACAATACCGCCAGGGTCCAGCCCGGAGACTCGGTCGCCGTGTTCGGTCTCGGCGGCATCGGCCTCGCGGCGATTCAGGGTGCGCGCCAGGCGAAGGCGGGTCGCATCATCGCCATCGACACCAATCCGTCCAAGTTCGAACTGGCACGCCAGTTCGGTGCGACCGAGTGCATCAACCCCAAGGACCATGACAAGCCCATCCAGCAAGTGCTGATCGAGATGACGGGCTGGGGCATCGATCATACCTTCGAGTGCATCGGCAACGTCCACGTCATGCGCGCCGCGCTTGAATCAGCGCACCGTGGCTGGGGTCAGTCGATCGTGATTGGCGTTGCCGGCGCGGGCGAGGAAATCTCCACCCGCCCATTCCAGCTCGTCACGGGCCGCGTATGGAAGGGGTCCGCTTTCGGTGGCGTCAAGGGACGGACTGAGCTCCCCGGCATGGTCGAGGACGCGATGAGAGGCGATATCGATCTGGCCCCGTTCGTAACCCACACGATGGGTTTGGAGGAGATCAACGAGGCCTTCGAACTGATGCATCAAGGCAAGTCGATCCGCTCGGTCATTCACTACTGACCCGCCGATCCGAAGCAGCGCGAGGCGCTCGGACCGACAACTCGGCCGTCATCATGGCCCGACCCCGGCCATGATGACGCGCGCTCTGGCAAATGGGCAACGCGTCGCGATGCGGTAAGAAGCGCCGAAGTGCGGTCGTTACATGCCGATAGCGGCACGGGCCAAGTCCGGCTGGCCCAAGCGCTTACCACCGGAGTGTGTGTGGCCTCGTCGCGCGACCCAACGGGAAAATGGTTTTGTCGTAACCGTTGTCTGATGCTGGAAAAATATTTCAAAGGCGCCGAACATCGGGCCAGCCTAACCGTTGGATGTATTGAGTCGGAAATGCATTCATCTGGTACCCGACTGTGATGAACCACGGGCCGCACGGGCGTATAGGGCAGGAAGACTGAATTGAAGAGCAAGGATATTCACGCGACGACGCCGGCCACCGATCATGGGCATACGGGGCCGCCCGCTTGCGTGCAGGTTCGCGGCGCGCGCCAAAATAACCTCAAAAATATTGACGTCGATGTACCTCGCGACGCCTTCGTGGTGTTCACCGGCATATCGGGCTCGGGGAAGTCATCGCTCGCGTTCGGCACCCTTTATGCCGAAGCCCAGCGGCGTTATCTGGAATCGGTTGCGCCCTATGCCCGTCGCCTGATCGACCAGGCCGGCGTGCCGGAGGTCGACGCGATCGACGGTTTGCCGCCTGCGGTCGCGTTGCAGCAGCAGCGCGGCTCGGCCAACGCGCGATCCTCGGTCGGCAGCGTGACGACGCTCTCCAGCCTGGTGCGGATGCTCTATTCGCGCGTCGGCGAATATCCGCGCCATCAGCCGATGCTCTATGCGGAGGATTTCTCCCCCAACACGGTCGCGGGGGCCTGCCCGACCTGTCACGGCATCGGGCGCGTCTATGACGCGACCGAAGAAACGATGGTGCCCGACGACACGCTGACGATCCGGGAACGCGCAGTCGCCGCCTGGCCGGCGGCATGGCATGGGCAAAACCTGCGCGATATCCTCGTGTCGCTCGGCTATGACGTCGATACGCCGTGGCGGGACCTACCGAAAAAAGATCGCGACTGGATCCTCTTCACTGAAGAGGCTCCGACGGTGCCGGTCTATGCGGGCTTGACGCCCGAACAGACCCGGACGGCGCTCAAGCGCCGCATGGAGCCGAGCTACCAGGGCACCTTCACCGGCGCGCGCCGCTATGTGCTGGAAACCTTCGCCAACACGAAAAGCGCGCTGATGAAGAAGCGCGTCTCGCAATATATCATCGGCCGCGAGTGCCCGACCTGCGACGGCAAGCGCCTGAAGCGCGAAGCCCTGTCGGTCAAATTCGCCGGCCTCGACATTGCCGAGTTCGGCGACCTGACAATGCTCAAGCTGAAGGACTTGCTGATGCCCGTCGCGCAGGGCGCGTATGGGCCGGTCTCCGCCCCCTCAAAGGGCCATGTTCTGGAAAAAGCGGCCCGCGATGCAGCGGTTGAACGACGGGTTGCGGCGGGCGGCTCTGGGCACAAGAGCGCGCCCGACGTACGCCGCACGCCCAATCTCTCCGACGAAAAGCGGATCGCCGCCCAACGCCTCGCCTGCGAATTGATCGAGCGGCTGGACCCGCTGATCGAACTTGGCCTTGGCTACATTTCGCTCGACCGCAGCACGCCGACGCTCTCCTCCGGAGAGCTGCAGCGCTTGCGGCTTGCCACGCAATTGTCGTCACAGCTTTTCGGCGTGGTCTATGTGCTTGACGAGCCTTCGGCAGGGTTGCACCCGGCAGATGGCGAAGCCTTGCTCACCATCCTCGAGCGTCTCAAGGCGGCGGGCAACTCCCTCTTCGTCGTTGAACATGATCTCGACGTGATCCGCCGCGCGGAATGGCTCGTCGATGTCGGGCCAGGAGCCGGGGAAAAGGGCGGTGAAGTCCTTTACAGCGGGCCGATAGAGGGGCTTGCCGACGTCGAGACTTCGATCACCCGCCGTTACCTGTTCGCAGAGCCGCTCCGCAGTGAGCGCACACCGCGCGATCCCAAGGCATGGCTACGCCTGGAAGGGATCAGGCGGAACAATCTTCATGGTCTCGACGTCGAGTTTCCCATCGGCTGCTTCACCGCTGTCACCGGCGTTTCGGGATCGGGCAAATCCAGTCTTGTCAGTCAGGCGCTGCCCGAGCTCGTCACGGAACACCTCGGCGGCTCCCCCGTGGTCGAGGAGGAGGATATCGATCCGCTGCTCGATGTTGCGCAGAACGACACTGAAGGACGCATTGCCGCAGGCATGGAGCATGTTCGCAGGCTGGTGCGGGTCGATCAGAAACCGATCGGCCGCACGCCGCGCTCGAACCTATCCACCTACAGCGGCATGTTCGACCATGTGCGACGGATCTTCGCTGATACGCCGCTCGCCCGCCGGCGGCACTACACCCCGGGAAGGTTCTCTTTCAACGTCGCGCAAGGCCGCTGCCCTGTGTGCGAGGGCGAGGGATACGTCATGGTGGAGCTGCTGTTCCTGCCGAGCGTTTTTGCCCCGTGCTCGACCTGTCATGGCTCTCGCTACAACCCGCAAACGCTCGAAGTCGAATGGAACGGGCGCAATATCGCCCAGGTGCTCGAACTGACGGTCGACGATGCGTGCGATTTCTTCGCTGGCCAGGCATCTGTGATGCGCTCCCTCGACGTGTTGCGGGAGATCGGTCTTGGCTATCTGAGGCTCGGTCAGCCGGCGACCGAGCTGTCTGGCGGGGAGGCGCAGCGCATCAAGCTGGCGACTGAACTGCAACGCGCTCAACGCGGCAACACGATCTACATCCTCGACGAGCCAACTTCGGGGCTTCACCCCTCCGATGGCGACCGGCTGATGCAACACCTGCAGGGCCTCGTAGACGCCGGCAATACCGTCGTAGTCGTCGAACATGACATGCGCGCCATCACACAGGCGGACTGGATCATCGACCTGGGACCGGGGGCCGGGGAAGATGGGGGCAGTATCGTTGCCAGCGGCGTCCCTGGCGTCGTTGCGGAAGCGGAAGGCAGTCTCACCGCCCGCTATCTCAAGGCGGCGCTGTAGTCGTAAATCTGGCCGAATGCACGTTCGATCAGGCGCATCTCAACAACACGTTGGAATGGGTCGAATCTGGAAGCGGGAGTCGGCGATGTGTCACCGCGGTTGACGCGGCTCAGGGTTTGAGAGCCCGTCAGATGCGCCGTGTTCTTGTGATACGCGGCGTGGCGGACGGCCAATCGCTGACCATCCGCCACGCTTACTTTGTGAGGGCCTTCTCCAGGGAGAGGGCCCTCACACGGTTCGTCGAAACGCCCGGTCTTAATTCCCTGCTGCTCCCACCCCCTCTGCGATTTCTTCGACGAGCTTGGCACAGAAGGCGGGCAGATCATCGGGATCGCGGCTGGTAACAAGGCCGTTGTCGACCACGACTTCCTCATTTGTCCATGTACCGCCGGCGTTCTCGATATCGACCTTCAACGTCGGGTAGGACGTCAAGGTGCGACCTTCAAGCACGCCCGCCTCGATCAATGTCCAGGGTGCATGGCAGATGGCCGCAACAGGTTTTTTCTGATCGAAGAAAGCCCGGATGAAACCAATTGCCTCGACATTGCCGCGCAGCTTGTCGGCACCGACAGTCCCTCCGGGCACAACAAGTCCGTCGAAATCGTCAGATTTGACCTCGGAAAATGTCTTGTCGACAGTATAGCTGCCGCCCTCGTCAAGATCACTATTGACTGTGCGAGCCTTGCCCGGTTCAAAACTGACCACCGTCACTTTGCCACCCGCGTCCTCGACAGCTTGCTTGGGCTTCGAGAATTCTGGTTCTTCCGTCCCGCGCGGTGCGATCAGAATGGCAACTGATTTGCCTTCTAAAGTCATAATTATTTCCTGTTCCGTCGAAGACTAAGGTCAGGCACCCGGCTTGAGCACGACCTTTGTCCAACCAGCATCGCGCTCGTCGAAATGCTTGTAGGCGTCTGGTGCCTGATCAAGCGGCAGTCGGTGCGAGATGATTTGGGCAGGATTGGCCCGGTCTTGCTCGATAAGCTTCATCAGTCGCCGGTTGTAGTGCTTTACATTGCACTGGCCGGTGCCGATCTTCTGGCCCTTGAACCAGAAGTTGCCGAAGTCGAACGCCATCTTGCCTTCCTTCTGGAGATCGTCGGGCGCGTTCGGGTCTTCCGGAATGAACACGCCGACGACGCCGATGCCTCCGGTGGCCTTCGTGCTTTTGACGAGGCAGTTCATCGTGTAACTGCTGCGCTCCTTGCCGTGGCGATCGCAACACTGATACCCGACCGCCTCGACCCCCCGGTCGGTCCCGAGGCCGCCGGTCGCGTCAAGGATCTGCTGGGCGGGATCGCCCTTGCGCATGTCGATCGGAATAGCGCCCATCGCCTCGGCCAGTTTCAGGCGGTCATCGTGAGAATCGACCACGAAGATCTGAGAGGCGCCGCGGATTTCGGCTGAGTGCGCGGCCATCAAACCGACCGGACCGGCGCCGTAGATCGCGATGCTTTCGCCCGGCTGGAAACCCGACAGTTCGACGCCATGCCAACCGGTGGGGAAGATGTCGGAGAGCATGACATAGTCATCCTCCTTCTCCTCAGCGTCCTCAGGCAGCTTCAGACAATTGAAGTCCGCATAAGGAACGCGCATCAACTCGGCCTGACCACCCTGCCACGGACCCATCTCGGCAAAGCCATACGCTGCGCCGGCGGTTCCAGGGTTGGTCGTGAGGCAGAAACCCGTCAAACCGCGTTCGCAATTTTCGCAGAAACCGCAACCGACGTTGAACGGCATGCACACGCGATCGCCCTTCTTGATGCGATCTACCGCAGAGCCAACTTCGACGACTTCGCCAAGATTTTCGTGACCGAAGACCCTGCCCTTCTCGAAGCTGGTACGGCCCTCATACATGTGAAGGTCCGACCCGCAGATATTGGTCGTGGTCAGCCGGATGATAACATCGGTCTGCTTTTCGATCTTGGGATCATCGATTGTATTGACGGAAACATCTTTGGGCCCGTTGTACACGACAGCTTTCATGGATCTTTTCCTTTCGCAGCTCTTCTCAACGCGTCATCAAATCGAGAGCTTGGTAATGATCCGGTCCATCGCAACGGCGGAGGACATCGCACCCTTCGAAGTGATCTCAGTTTCCTGAACCATCTGCTACCTGAGAGGTTCCTTCCCGTAGGGCCATCCCGGGATCGATTCACGGCGGTTTTCTGAATGACCGGACCAGAACCGCCGAATAACGCGCCAAACGGAAGCGACCCGCGCCGCGCGGGAGGCGCGCCCGGCGCCCGAGCCCGCCGCCGTCGACTAAACCGCCGTGACTGAGCCAGCGCCGTCGCGCCCGGCACCGCGCTCCAAAGCTCAGCCGCCCGCCAACGCCTGCGCCGCCGCCTCGGCCACGCCCTGGTCCTGCTTGCCGGTGCCGCCCGACACGCCCACCGCGCCGATCACCGTCTCGCCCTCCTTGATCGGCACACCCCCGGCGAAGATCATCACCTTGCCGTCGTTGGAGGCATGGATGCCGTAGAAGTCGGCGCCCGGCTGGGCCAGCTTCGCCAGCGCCTTGGTCTCGACGTCGAATGCGCGCGCCGTCCACGCCTTGTCGATCGCGATGTCAACGCTGCCGCGCCACGCATCGTCCATCCGCGCGAACGCTAGGAGGCAGCCGCCCGCGTCCACCACCGCGATGTTCATCGGGTTGCCGATCCGCTCGGCCTCCGCGATCCCCGCATCGATGATCGTTCGCGCGTCGTTCAGGTCGAGCGTTTGGGTAGCGCGCATGGTGTGTCTCCGTGGCCGGTTCGTGGAAAACCGCTCAACGCACGCCGCCGCGCCCGGGATCCCCCCCCAACAGGGCGGTGAGACCGACGCGCTAGGGTGCCCATCGCTCCGCTATTTCGCGGCCAGCAGGGTGAACTTGTGAATCTGCGGCGGTTCGGAAAACAGTTCTTCTGCCTTGTCCATCAGTGCGGCGGCAACCTTGCCGTCAAGATGGGCCTGCCGATCCTCCTCTGTGTCGAACGTATCGAAGATCGCGTACGCACCGGGACCTTCTTCGATCGCATACCAGGTTAAAGTGCCCGGCTCAGCTTGAACGAGCGGTAATGCGGAGGTCAGGAAATCCGTGACATCGCGCTCTTTTCCGGGCTTGGCCTTCAGCGGTACATACAGGGCAAGTTTGGGCATAATTGACTCCTCGAGTAAAACGGACAGAAATCATTCGGCAAAGTAACGGACGAGCGGGCCGGTACGTTCCCCAAAGGCGGAGCACACGCGGCCCCGCCTCCTCGTCGAAATCAGAACTCCTGTGCGGTCGGCCGGATGACGATCGCGTTGACGTCGACGTCATCAGGTTGTTCGACGGCGAACGCGATAGCACGCGCCACCGATGCCGCCGGGATGGCCTGCTTGTAGAAGTCCAGCACCGTCTCGGCAGCCGCGCCAGAGGTCGTGAACTTCAAATCGCTTTCGACAGCTCCAGGCTCGATTGACGTGACCCGGACCCTTTCCCCCACCTCGTGGCGCAAACCCTCGCTGATCGCGCTGACGGCGAACTTGGTGCCGGAGTAGACCGTGCCGCCCGGTGCGAAGACCTTGATGCCCGCAACCGAGCTCAAGTTGATGATGTGGCCGCTGCCCTGATCGAGAAAACCGGGAAGGGCCGCCGCGATGCCGTAGAGCGTCCCCTTCAGGTTGACGTCGATCATCTGGTCCCACTCGTCGGTGTTGACCTCGGCCATCGGACGGATCGGCATCAGCCCGGCGTTGTTGATCAGCACGTCGAGGCGGCCGAAGTCGGCAATGATTGCGGCGACGACGGACTGGACCGCCGACTTGTCGGTCACGTCCAGCGCGTAGCTACGTGCCGTGCCGCCGTTTGCGGCGATGTCCGCGACGACCTCATCGAGCCTGTCCTTGCGCCGTGCGGCGATGGCCACCTTCGCGCCGCGTTCCGCGAGAAGACGCGCGGTTTCTGCGCCGATACCGGTGCTGCCGCCGGTGATGAGAACGACCTTACCTTCGATACCCTTGGTCATGACTGTATTCCTTCAAGTCAATTGTTGATTTTCGCCGGATCGCGGCTCCGCGGGAGCCCGCCCGGCCTGATGGGGTCACCGCGAGCGCAACAGGACGGGAGCGGCGCCCACCTTGATGCGGAGCAGCTCGTAGGGCTTGCGGCGCAGGTCTCGGCCGCCGTGGAAGCCGGGCTGGCGGTGGAGCTGGTTGGCGGTGAAGTAGAGATATCCGTCGGTGCCGATCGATAGCGTGTCGGGCCAGCTGATGCGCGGGTTGCTCACCACCGTGGTCCAGCGGCCCTGGTCGAGCACGCGGATTGCGTTGTTCTCGTAATCGCCGGCGAACACGCGGCCCTTGTCGTCTTCGGCTATCCCGTCTGAGGCGCCTTTGCGCCCCAGGCTGCGGACCGCGCGGGCCAGTTCCTCCTCGGACACCGCGGGATCGCGCAGCATCGCCGTGGGCACCGCGTGCAGCGTGCGGCCCGACAGCGGACCGTAATACAGCAGGCTACCGTCGGCGCTGAGCGCAATCGCGTCGCTTGCGATCGTGACCGGCGTCGCCGGTCCATCGGCGGGACGGTTCATCAGCAGCGCACCGTCGACAACCGGGGTGAAGCCGGGCTCGGGGTTGGTCGTCGCATGGTTCGACAGGCGCCGGATCGCACGCCCGCTGGCGATATCGACGACGATGATGCCGCCGACACCGGCGTTGCTGCTGTCGGTGATATAGGCGACGCCCTCGGCGCCCTGACGCAGATCGAAGCGCACGTCGTTGAGGTAGGTCGTGGGCAGCACCACGCTGGGCGGCAGGACGATCGTCTTCACCACCCGGTCGGTCGCAAGGTCGATTGCCACCAGCTTTGCACCGCCGGCCTGCGGCTGAGAGAATTTGGGAGCCGCCGTGTCGAGCACCCAGAGGCGGTTGGTGCCATCGGCCACCACGCTCTGCACCGAGATAAAGTGCCCCGCCGGGTCGGCCGGATCGGGTTGGTTGGTCGCGGCGTCGGGATAGGGCACCGCCTTGCCGTCGACCAGCTCGGCAACCGTGAACGGCGCGTTGTCGCCCCACTGCGGGAAGTTGACGAAGATGCGCCCGTTGGGGGCGACGGTCACGCCAGTCGGCATCGCGCCATCGAAGGTAGCGACCTGTTCGATCTGGGGCGCGGATTCACCCTCGCGGGTCGTCGCGCAGGCGGCGAGCGAGAGGGCAGCGCCAGCGGCAAGAAGCAGTTTGGCGGAGGTTTTCATGGGGTCATTTCCTCGAGGATGCGGCCCGCGTCGGGGGGCTCCGACCGGAGGTATTGCGGCGGCGCCTTTACCGATGCGCCAAGCGCGGCGGCGGCGTGCCAGGGCCAGCGCGGATCCCACAGCGCAGCGCGGGCTATCGCTATGGCGTCGGCATGCCCGTCTTCGAGGATGCGCTCCGCCTGCTGCGGATCGGTGATCATTCCGACCGCCACGACAGGCATGGCGACCGTGTCCTTGACCGTCCTCGCCAGCGGCACCTGATAGCCGGGGCCGACAGGGATTTGCTGGCGCGGATCGAGGCCGCCACTGGAGACGTGGATCGCCGCGCAACCGCGCCGCTCCAACTCCTGCGCAAACCGCGCCGTCTCCTGCGCTGTCCAGCCGCCTTCGACCCAGTCGGTCCCCGAAACGCGGACGGTCACCGGGCGGTCGGCCGGAAATGCTTCGCGCACGGCAGCGAACACTTCGAGCGGGAACCGCATCCGGTTGTCGAGGCTGCCGCCGTATTCGTCGCCGCGCCGGTTGGAGATCGGCGAAAGAAACTCGTGGAGCAGATAACCGTGCGCCGCGTGGATCTGGATGGCATCGATGCCGAGGCTGCCGGCGCGGCGGGCGGCATCCGCGAACGCCTCCCGGATGCGGGCAAGCCCTGCCTTGTCCAGTTCGACGGGGGGATGGTCGTCCGGAGCGAAGGGAGTGGCGCTGGGTGCCACGGTCTGCCAGCCGTTCTCTGCATCGGGGGCAAGCTGCGCTCCGCCGTGCCACGGCTTGGCACAGCTCGCCTTGCGGCCGGCATGGGCCAGCTGGATGATCAGCGGCATGTCCGACCAACGGCGCACACTTTCGAGCACGCTTCGCATCGCCGCTTCGGTACGGTCATCGTATAGGCCGACGTCACCGTAGGTGATGCGCCCTTCCGGGCTGACCGCGGTCGCCTCGATCGTCAGCGCGCCCGCGCCCGACAGCACCAACTGGCCGAGATGCATCTGGTGCCAGTCGGTCATCGCGCCGTCGACTGCCGAATACTGGCACATCGGCGCGATGACGATGCGGTTGGCGAGCCGCAGCCCGCCAACCTCAATCGGTTCGAACAAATTCGCCATCACCATTCGCCCGTGTTGGGCATGGAGGCCCAGGGTTCGGCCGGAGCCTTGTGCTCGCCCTTCTGCAGCAGTTCGATCGATATCCCGTCCGGCGAGCGGACGAACGCCATGTATCCGTCACGCGGGGGGCGATTGATCGTCACGCCGCCCGCCTGCAGCCGCGCGCACGTTTTGTAGATGTCGTCGACCCCGTAGGCGAGGTGGCCGAAGTTGCGACCCCCGGTATAAGTCTCGGCAGGGTTGCCGTCCTCGGGCGGCCAGTTGTACGTCAGTTCGACCTCGGCATCGCCCTGCTCGCCGTCGCCGCGGAAATCCTCGTCGGCGGCAAGGTAGATCAGCGTGTAACGCCCGGCCTGGTTCTCCATGCGCCGGGTTTCCTTGAGACCCAGCAGCGTGAAGAAACGGATCGCCGCCTCGGGATCGGCGACGCGCACCATGGTGTGGAGATAGCGCATGATCAGGCGACCTTGTCCTTGAGGGCTTCCATCACGAGCTCCGCGGTGCGGGTAGCGCTGGCGGGGTTCTGGCCGGTCACCAGATTGCCGTCGCGCAGGGCGAAGGGGGCAAAATCGGGGCCGCCCTCGTGCTTGCCGCCGAGTTCCTTGAGACGCGTTTCGAGCAGGAACGGCACCGCCTGATCGAGGCCGACCGCGCGTTCCTCGCTGTCGGTGAAGCCCGCGACACGGCGATCGGCGACGAAGGGCGTGCCATCGGCCTTTTTCGCTGAGACCAGCCCCGCCGGTCCATGGCAGACGGCGGCGACGATCTTGCCTTCGCGGTCGAAGCGTTCGACCAGGCGCGCCAGTTCGTCGCTGCCGGGGTAATCGAACATGGTGCCGTGGCCGCCGGGCAGGAACAGCGCGTCGTAGCCGGCGGGATAGATGCTTGTGAATACAGGGGTGCTGGTAACCTCGGCCTTCAGGGCCTCGTCCTTCAGATAGCGCTCGACCGAAGCGTCATTCTCGCCGTCGGCGTTGACGCTGCGCTGGTCAACGGGGATGGCGCCGCCCTTGATCGAGGCCAGCGTCACGTCGGCGCCTGCATCGCGGAACGCGTAGTACGGGGTGGTAAGTTCTTCGAGCCAGACACCCGTCGGTTCGGTGCCGGGAATCATTCGGTCGGCGGAGGTGGTCACCATGAGAATGCGGGTCATCGTCAATTGTCCTTCTCCATTGATGTGGGGACACGAGCAAACGCACACGGCGCAGCCGCGCCCGCCACAAAGACAGTGGTGAGAGCTTTCAGCAGTTGGCGGCGATTTTGCATTCGATCGTTCCTTTCGGCGGTCTAGATAGGCAGGGAACGGCATCATGAAATCCAGCGAGAATGGCGGACGGCCATAAATGCGCTTATGGAACCGGAATGTCCCTTCTGCAGCTGCGCACCTTCGTTGAAGTCTACCGCCGTCGTTCGCTGAGCGAGGCGGCCCGGGCAATCGGCATCACCCAACCGGCTGCGTCGCAGCACATCGCATCGCTCGAGGCGCAACTGGGCCGTCCCTTGTTCGATCGCCATTCGCGCGGCGTCCGACCGACAGCGATCGCCGACGATCTCGCTGCTTCAATCGGAGGCAGCCTCGACACAGCGGAATCGGCACTGGCCAGCGCGCGGGCCCGTTCGTCCCGCATCTCGGGCACGGTCCACATCGCCGCGCCGTCGGACCTGCTGGGCGAAATGATCACGCCCCGACTGGCTCCGCTGCTGGAAGCAGGGCTGGACCTGCGGCTGCATATCGGCGGGCGCGAGGCGCTTTATGCCATGCTCCTCGAAGACAAGGTGCACCTGGCCGTCACCGCCTCGAAACCCGAAGATCCGCGGCTGGCCTTCCATGCGCTGGGCGAAGAGCACCTGCGCGCCGTAGCCTCGCCCGCCGTGGCCATGCGGATTGCCGAATTGCCGCTTGCCGACGGGCTCAACCGGACGGCCCACCTCGCCTACGACCTCGACCGGCCGCTGCTGCGAACATGGCTCCATGCAAACCAGCTCGAGCTGACGAGCCAGCCCGCGTTGACCGCGCCCGATTTGAGAGTATTGCGATCGGGATTGTGCGCGGGTCTCGGCTGGACGGTGATGCCCGGCTATCTCACCCGCAGCGAACGCGCTGCCTGCACGCTGATCGAGATACCCGCCCCGGTCACGGTGCCGCGCAACGCCTACTACCTCGTCTGGGCACGCTCATCGCTGCGACACCCGCGCGTGGCCATGGCTCGGGACGCCCTGATTGCTGCACTCCGAACATAATGGTGGCCACACCTGTTGGGCCGTGAGCGCAATGTCGGGTCTGAACCAGTTGAGCGCTGGCGGAACGAAGGGCGGCTTTCGGGATCGTCGGCGACAAGGCCGAACGGCCGGATGTGGGGCGCAAAGCGGTCATCCTAGGAATGAAAAGGTTGTGTCCTCCCCTGCCCCAAAGTCGGCCACCTCTGTTCGAATCCTCAGGCGGGACTCGAACTCACGTTAAATAATTGGGATCTTTCCGACCAATCCCGTTGCGGAAGGGCTGGGGCACGCCGTTGCACTAGCGTGAGAATCCGGCTGTGAGCCACAGATCGCAGCTGGGGGTCTCGCCTGATTTCGCACTGCCCGAGGATACCCCAAAATACCCCATAAAGGCCCGGCTTCAAGCGAACACTGCCGTCAACCAGCTGACTCTTAATCAGCGGGTCCCAGGTTCGAGCCCTAGCGCGCCCACCATATTTCCCTTATTCATCAATCAGATACAGATCCAGCGCCTCACATCAATGGGTCCTGAATCTAAGAGCCCGAAGCCGACCGAACCATATCCAAACGCCCCGCAATTGCAGCGGTTGTCCAGTCTTCAAACCCTGGAAAATGCTGGGAGCCCGAGATGTGGGCCAATGAGTCCAACTTTCTGTGTCGGAGTCTAGCCTGCTGTGTCGTCCGACACTTGCGTCGCGCTCGAAACGATTCGAACGTCCGATCCTCAGATTCGTAGTTGGATGCCGTCAGCGGACGCTCCCAAAGTCCGATATGAGTCACGTGCCGACATTCGAACTCACGAAAAAGCCGCGCGCCCCCAAAGGGCGCGCGGCGAGTTTTTCCTCAATCCGGCGCGGCGGCTATTCGGCCGCGAACGCGTAGGCGTCGGCGTCGGGCGGCGTCACGGCTTCGGCCGCCTCGCCCTCGTCGTCTTCCTCCGGCGCCCCGGCCACGGCCGTCCGCAGGACAACTGGCAGCCATCCCTTGCCCTCGACCAGCCTCTCCGCCGCCTCGGCCATGTCGGCCTTCTTGAACCCGGCGATCCGGCCCGCTTCCACCGCGTTGACGGCCTCCGTCACCGCCTCCAGCACCCGCGCCTTGGACACGCGCGAGAAGTAACTGGCCGCCGTCGCCGACCACGTCCCGGTCATGTCGAGGCCGACCGCCGCCGCCAGCGTCTCCGCCTGCGCGAGGGCGCCGGGACGCCGGTCGTGCGGGTCACGCACGGCGTAGAGGCCGACCCCGGCGCAGCAGGCCATCAGGTCCAGTTGCTCGGACGGCGCCAGACCGGCGACCACGCCCCACAGGTCTCCGGCCCGCTCGGGCAGGCGCGCGCCCCACGCCTCGCACCGGTCGCGAACCCGGCGACCGGCGGGACCGTCCTCCACCCCCGGCGCCAGCCGCTCCAGTCCGCTGACCGTCATCCGAAGCTGCAGCGGCGTCCAGACGCCGTAGGTCGGATAGAAGACCTGCAGGGCCAAGGCGTGGACCACGGTCGCCAGCGCCGCCCCCGCATCGGCCTGCACCGCGTCGCGCAGGCCCATGGTTCTGTGGGCCGTCAGGTCGATGACCAGCCGGTCCGAGAGGGCCGCGCCCGCCTCCTCCGGCTCGGCCCGGCTCCGGTCCGTCTCCTGCCCGGCCCCGGTCCCGACGTCCTCGGCTGCTCCGTCCTCGAAGGGCGGCGGCGGTTCGGCGACCGCCACCGCGTCCTCGGCCCTCACCAGCCCGCGCTCGAAGCGGGCCAGACCGTCGTGGCCGAGCAGGACCACGATCCCGGCCCGCGCCCTGGCCTCGGGCGTGTAGTCGAAGTCCGGGCCGAAGGCCTGCAAGGCCTTGTCGATCTCCTCCAGCCGGGCGTCCACTCCGGGCGGCAGCATCTCCGCCGCGTCTGTTTCCGAAACCAGACGGTCGTATTCCTCCGACAGGGCCGCGATGACGGCGGCGTCCGCCTCCGACCGTTCCACAGCCACCGGATAGACCCGACCGAACCCGGACATGTCCGGATACTCCAGACTCGCCTCGGCCCATTTCCAGCCTTCCCGCTCGCGCGCCTCGTCGGCCAGCCCCGCCAGCTTTTCGCCGACCAGCCGGTCCAGCAGCGCCACGTCCTCCAGCCAGCCGCCGCCGTCCTCGGTGAAAAGGTCGCGCAGGATTCCGCCGCCTTCGGCCTCATAGGCCTCGACGCCGACGAAGCGCACCCGCCGGTCATCGACCCGGACCTTGGCCTCGGTCATGGCGCGGCGGATGGCGTAGGCCGGGGTGTGCGGCCCGACCTGCTCCAGCACCTGCCGTTGCCGCTCCCGGTCCTCGCTGACGCAGAAGGCCGTCAACTGGTCGAGCGCCAGCGTCCCGTCCCGATAGGCCGCCATCAATTCCGGCGCCGCCGACCCGAGCCGCAGCCGCTGGCGCACGACGTGGGCCGACACCCCGAACCGGGCGCCGATTTCCTCGGGGCCGTAGCCCTTCTCCACGGCCAGCCGCTGGAAGGCCTCGAACTGGTCGGCGGGATGCATGGCCTCGCGGGTCATGTTCTCGTCCAGACTGATTTCGTGGGCGTCGTTCTCGGCGTCCACGATGACGCGCACCGGATGGGTGCGCTTGATCGCCTTGCGCTTGGCCAGCAGCCGCAGCCCCTGACGGCGTCCCTCGCCGATGGTGACGAGGTAGTTCCCGGTCGGGGCGCCCTCCCCGTCCCGCTCGACCTCGACCACGGGCGGCTGCAACACCCCCTTGGCCCTGATGGAGGCCGCGAAGGCCTCGATGGTCGTCGCGTTGTGCGGGGTCTTCCTCGCATTCTTCGGCGAGGCCTTGAGCCGGTTCAGCGGCACGATCAGTTCCGCGCCGTGCTGCGGCGCGGTCGCCTCGGTCGCGGCGGTTTCGATGGATTGAGCAGTCATGTCTGCCTCCTTTGGGCATGGGTTGCAGGCACGCGAACTGCGCGCCTGAAACCCTGCCCGTCGGCGAGACCGGGGTAGCAAGGGCCAGGGCGGACCGGCCGGAGGGGGATCGCCCGGGCTGCACAAGCCGATGATGATGATGATCATGAACAGCATGACCGCGCGGAAGGCCGGGGAGACCGGCCGGTCCGGCGGCGGAGCCGCTTCACCCTGGCCCGCGCGAGGGCGGAGCCCTTAGCGCTTCCGAGCGGCGTGGCGGCGTGCGCCTGTGGACGAGACGTCCAGCCAGGCGGAGTCCACCTTGACCCTGCCTCCTGTTCCGCTTTTGTTCTTGCCATGCCCTACCGCAAGACCGTCATTGTCGAATGGCAGACCGCCGGCGACCGCCGCTCCTATTTCGTGCGGCCCGGCAGCCGGTCCCGCCCGTGGATCTGGTTCCGGGACGGCGACGTGCCGCCCTTCGACGAGGCTTGCGCCCGCTTCGTGGTCGAGAAGCGCGCCGGCCGCTGGGTGGCGGTGGAGCGGGCCTGAGAGCGTCGCCGTCCGGCGAACGGGCTGACGGCGACGCCCGCACGCCGCCATGCCGTCGGATCGATACGCCCCTCGACCGCTAGTCGGCGGCCTCCGCCTGTGCCTTGCGGGCGTCCTCCAGAATCTCCAGGCCGCCCCTGGCGGCGATCCCGGCGACGATGACGCCGACCACCAGGTCCGGCCAGGACTGGTCCAGCCACAGCACCAGTCCGCCCGCGACGATGATGCCGCCGTTGGAGGCGAAGTCGTTGAGACTGAAGGTCTCGGCGGCGCGCAGATTGACGTCGTCGCCGTCCAGCCGCCGCAGCAGTTGCAGACAGATCAGGTTCACCACCGCCGCGACGACAGCCAAGACAATCATGGTCCCGCCGATCGGCTCGGCCCCCAGCCACCACCGCCGGCCGGCGTCGACCAGGACGCCGACGGCGAAGATGAGCAGCAGGACGCCCGACGTCGTCGCCGCGCGCCGCTTCCAGGTCAGGGCCCGGCCGACCGCGAGGAAGCTGATCAGATAGACGACGCTGTCGGAGGCGTTGTCCAGCGCGTTGGCCAGCAAGGCGCTGGAGTCCGCCAGCAGGCCGCCGAGACCGAGCCCGGCGAACAGCAGGCCGTTGAGGATCAGGACGACCAGCAGGGTCCTCCGCTGGCGCTCATGCCGGCCATTGACGGTCACAGGGGTTCCTCCCTCTTCTCCAGAATGCGCGCGGCCAGGGTCGGCAGCACCAGAAGCGTCAGCAGCGTGGCGGTCAGCAGGCCGCCGATGACCACGGTGGCCAGCGGTTTCTGGACCTCGGCGCCGGCCCCGAAGGCGAAGGCCATCGGGATGAAGCCCAGCATCGCGACCAGGGCCGTGGTCAGAACGGCCCTGAGGCGACTGACGGCCCCCTCGACGGCCGCCGTCAGGGGCGCGGCCCCTTCCTCGTAACGCTGGCGAATGGCCTGCATCAGCACAAGCCCGTTCAGCGTCGCGACCCCCGAGACGGCGATGAAGCCGACCGCGGCCGAGATCGAGAACGGCATGCCGCGCAGCAGGAGCGCCACCGCCCCGCCGACCAGGGCCAGGGGCACGCCGGCGAAGACCAGGGCCGCGTCCTTGAGCGAGCGCAACGCCAGGAACAACAACAGGCCGATGGTCAGGAAGACCAGAGGCACGATCATCGCCAGGCGGGCGCTGGCGCGTTCGAGGTTCTCGAACTGCCCGCCCCAGTCGAACCAGCCGGACACAGGCGGGCGCACCTCGCGACCGACGGCTGCGCGCGCCTCGTTGACGAAGCCGCCGAGATCGCGGCCCCGGACGTTGGCCTGGACGACGATGCGCCGCTTGCCGTTCTCGCGGCTGATCTGGTTGGGGCCCTCGGTGACCTCGAACCGGGCGACCGCCGAAAGGGGCACTGTCAACGCGCCCGGTTCGGCCGCTTCCGGCATCACCGGCAACTGGGCCATCACCGCCGGATCGTTGCGCAGATCGTCGGCCAGGCGGACGACGACATCGAAGCGGCGGTCGCCTTCCAGGATGTGGCCGGCCGACCGCCCGCCCAGGGCGATGGCCAACGCATCGGCCGCGTCGCTGGCGTGCACGCCTTGCGCCGCCGCGATGGTCCGGTCGACGGCGGCGGTGATCGACGGCTGGCCCGAGACCTGTTCGACGCGGACATCGGCCGCGCCGGGGATGCGTCGGAGGACGGCGGCGACCTGATCCGCGCTGGCCTGCATGGCGGCGAAGTCGTCGCCATAGACGGAGACGGCCACGTCGGAGCGAACCCCGGCGATCAGCTCGTTGAAGCGCATCTGGATCGGCTGGGTGAATTCGTAGTTGTTGCCGAGCAGGTGACCCAGGTTCTCCTCCATGCGCTCGACCAGCTCGGCCTTGGCCAGGGAGGGGTTCGGCCACTCGTCGCGCGGCTTGAGCATGACGAAGGTGTCGGAGATCGAGGGCGGCATGGGATCGGAGGCCACTTCGGCGGTGCCGGTCCGGGTGAAGACCTGCTCCACCTCCGGCATCGCCTGCAGGGTTCGTTCGACCTGGAACTGCATGGCCTGGCTCTGTTCGAGCGAGGTGGACGGCACCCGCAGCGCCTGGACCAGAACGTCGCCCTCGTCGAGCGTCGGCACGAACTCGCGACCGAGACTGAGGAAGGCGAGCAATCCGACGAGAAGCGCGAGTCCCGCCCCGACGACGACGGCACGCGGGCGGTCGACCACCCGCCGCAGGAGCGGCTCGTAGCGGGCCTTGGCCGCCCGGCTCAGCCGGGTCTCGTCGTCGTGCCCCTTGGGCTCCCGCACCCAGATGGCGGCCATGGCCGGCACGAAGGTGAAGGACAGGATGAAGGCGCCGAGCAGGGCGAACATCACGGTGCCGGCCATGGGGCCGAACATCTTGCCCTCGACGCCTTCGAACATCAGCAGCGGCGCATAGACCAGAAGGATGATGGCCTGGCCGAAGGCGGCCGGCCGCGCCATTTCTTTAGCCGCGTCGACCGCCACGGCCAGCCGTTCGGGCAGGCTCAGGGCGCGGCCGACGCTCTCGCGCCGCATGGCGAGCCGCCGCAGGGTGTTTTCGATGACGACCACGGCGCCGTCGACGATCAGGCCGAAGTCGAGCGCGCCCAGGCTGAGCAGATTGGCGCTGATCCCGAAGCGGTTCATGGCCGTAGCGGCGAACAGGAAGCTGAGCGGGATGACCAGAGCGGTGATGATCGCAGCCCGCACATTGCCGAGCGCGAAGAACAGCACGGCGATAACCAGCAGGGCGCCGAGGGCGAGGTTGTGCTCGACGGTGCGGATCGTGGCCTCGACCAGTTGGGTGCGATCCAGCGCCGGCTTGACCACGACGCCAGGGGGCAGGCTCGCGCCGATCTCCTTCAGCCGCTCGCCGACGCGATGCGCCACGGCGCGCGAGTTCTCGCCCTGGAGCATCAGGGCCGTGCCCACCACGGTCTCGCGGCCGTTGCTGCTGGCCGAGCCGAGGCGCGGCGCGCGGCCGATCTCGACCATGGCCACGTCGGAGACCCGGATCACCTGGCCGCCGCGATTGAGGATCGGGGTCTGGGCCAGCTCCTCGAGGCTGCGGATCCGCGCGTCGGCCCGGACGATGTAGGCTTCGCCGGCCCGGTTGACATAGCCGGCCCCGGCGATGCGGTTGGCGTGTTCGAGCGCCTCGACCAGTTGCACAAGGCCCACGCCATAGGCGGCGAGACGCGCGGGATCGGGATGGACCGCGTACTCCTTCACATAGCCGCCCTGGACGTCGATGCCGGCGACGCCTTCGACGGTCTTGAGCTGGGGCGCGATGATCCAGTCCTGGACCGTGCGCAGATAGGTGGCCTTCTCCTCGTCGGTGGTCAGACGCTCGCCCTCGGGCGTGAGGTAGACGGCGCCTGTGCGGGCGGCCGGACCGGTCAGCTCGACGGTGAAGATGAAGACTTCGCCGAGGCCGGTGACCACCGGCCCCATGGAGGGTTGGACGCCTTCCGGAAGGTCGTCCCGAGCCGCCTGCATGCGCTCGTTCACCAGGCTGCGCGCGAAATAGATGTCGGTCCGATCGGTGAAGACGGCGGTGATCTGCGAGAAGCCGTGCCGCGACAGCGACCGGGTCTCGACCAGGCCCGGTAGGCCGGCCAGCGCCGTCTCCATCGGGAAGGTCACCTGACGCTCGACCTCCTCCGGCCCGAGCGCGGGCGCGACGGTGGTCACCTGGACCTGGCGGTTGGTGATGTCCGGGACGGCGTCGATGGGCAGCCGCAACAGTTCGCGCACGCCGAAGCCGGCGAGGACGATCGCGGCCAACACGACGAGCCAGCGATAGCGCACGGCGCCCGAGATGATCCGGTCGAGCATCAGTCGTGGTCCTCCACGGCGCCCTTGCCGAGCTCGGCCTTCAGCAGGAAGGCGTTCGCGCCGGCGATGCGCTCGGAGCCGGTCAGGCCGCGAACGATCTCGATGCGGTCGACGGCCCGCCGGCCCGGAACCACCGGCTGGGCCCGGAAGCCCGTCGGGGTGACGACGAACACGACACTGGCGCCGTCGACGGTCTGCACCGCCTCGGCCGGGACGGCGATGCCGCTTTCGCCGCCGGTGATGATCGAGCCGCTCACCGCCGAACCCGGCGGCGGCGCGACGCCGTCGGCCCGGGCGCGGATCAGGGTCGATCCGGATTGCGCGTCGGCGCCCGGGGCCACGGCGGTGACCACGGCCGCATACTCGGCTCCGTCCGCGCCCTGGACCGTGATGCGCGCACCGGGCCTGACCGTCGCCGCCAGGGCGGCGGGGGCGTTGAAGACCAGTTCGACGCGGTTGGGATTGGCGATGGTCGCGACCGGATCGCCCTGCTGGACGACGCCGCCTAGTCCGACTCTCAGGGCCGTGACGACCCCGGCGATCGGGGCGACGATCGTCGCCCGCCCGCTGGCGTTGGGGCCTCCAGCGGCGGCGACCCGGGCCCGGCTGGCGCGGGCCTGGGCCTCGGCGGCGGCGGCGCGCGCCTGCGACGCTTCGACGTCCTGGCGCGCGACCACGCCCTGGTCGAACAGATTGGCGTCGCGCGTCCGCGCGGCGGAGGCGGCGCGGGCTTCGGCGGTCGCGGCGTCGGCCTCCGCCCGAAGGGTCGCGCCATCCCCGCTGATCACGACCGCGATCGGCTGGCCGGCGCGGACGACCGAACCCGGCGCGACCAGCAGCCGTTCAATGCGGCCGCCGAGGGCGGCGCCGACGGACGCCTGGGCGTCCGGCGCGGCCTCGACCCGTCCGGCGAGGTGGGTTTCGCCGCCGCCGCCGGACTGCACCGAGACGATGCGGATGCCGGCGGCCTGGGCCTCGGCCGGCGACAGGGTGACGACGCCGGGTTCGCCGCCTTCGCCCTCTTCGGCATGGCCTTCCTCTCCCTCGGCCGCCGTTCCGGCCGCGGGCGCGGCGGTCAGCCGGGCGGCGCCGTAACCGGCGCCGACGGCCACGATCAGGGCGGCGACCGCCGCGGCGGTCCTGGTGCGGGTGTTCATAGTTGAGCTCCAAAGGGGGCGCGGCCTTCGAGGCGCGCGAGTTCGGCTTCGGCCCGGGCCCGCATCAGGCGAGCCGCGATGGCGACGTCCCGGGCCTGCACGAGACCGCTGCGGGTGCTGCGCAGTTCCAGTTGGGAGAGACGGCCGGCCTCGAAGCCGATCCGCGTCAGGCGGTAGGCCTCGGTCGCCGCCGTCACGGCGGCGTCGGCGGCGACGACGCGGCTGGCGGCCGCGTCCCGCCGGGCGGCGGCGGCGCGCCAGTCGGCGTCGGCGTCGAGGCGCGCGCCCCTAAGCCTCGCCTCGGCGGCGCGCACCTCGGCCTCCGCGGCCAAGACCCCGCCCCGGTTCCGGTCGAACAGCGGCAGTTGCAGGCTGACGCCGGCGGTCAGCGCGGTGGCGTCCTCGGCCTCGAACCGCCGGACCCCGACGCTGGCGCGAACGTCCGGTCGGCCGCGCGCCGTTTCGACGCGCACCCGGCCCTGGGCCGCGCCGCGCTCGGCGACGAGGGCCAGAACGGCGGGCGCATCGGCCGCCTGACCTACTGAGGCCGTGGGCGATCGATCGAGCAGGGAGCTCTCCACGGAGGTGAGCGGCGTCTGTCCGCCGGCCAGGGCGGTCAGCTCGGCGAAGGCCGCGTCGCGCTCGGCCCGCGCCTCGTCGAGCGCGGCGCGCGCCGCCGCCGCTTCGCTCTCGCCCTGGATGCCGCGCAGCAGCGGCTCCCGGCCCTCCTCGACGAGGATCAAGGCCGCGCGCGCGTCGGCGACCGCGAGTTCGAGCGCCTCTTCAGCCAGGGCGTATCGCCGCTGCGCGGCCTCCGCCTCGGCGTAGGCGACCGCGAGCGCGGCGGCGAGTTGCAGCCGGCTGGCGTCGCGGCGCCAGCGAGCGGCTTCACGTTCCGATTGAGCCACACCGACACGGGCGCCGCGACGTCCCCAAAGCTCCAGATCCTGCGAGACCGTCAGGGTGGTCTCGGCTCCATCCACCCCCTGGAAGGGACCCCGACCGAGGATGTTCTCGACCTCGAGCCCCAGTTCGGGATTGGGCCGCACGCCAGCCTGCGCCAGGCGGCCTTCGGCGGCGGCCAGATTGGCGTCGGCTTCGGCCGCGGCGGGCGCGGTCAATGCCTGGGTCAGCAGTTGTTCAAAGGCCGGCGCGGGGTCGGCCCAAGCCGGAAAGCCGGCCGCCAGAGCCAGGACGGCGAAGGCGCAGCCGACCGCGCGCGGCGGCCGACAGGGAGGTGACAGAGACATGATCGGGGTTCCAGAGTTTCGACGAAGGCGAACGCGCCGGGGCGCGGGCGAACGTCAGGCTCTGGGCGGTCGTTCTGGTCCCGCGGGCGTGCGGGAGGGCCGGTGATCCACGAAAAGAACGGGGTGAGTCGCGTCCGCGCTGACGGCGCGGCTGACCTCGGGCGCGGGCGGCGGCGCCGTGAGGCCGCCATGGTGGCACTGGCAGTGCGTGCAGCCGCGCGGATCGGCGGCGCCCCGGTCGGCGTTGTCCCTGTCTCCGGCGGGGGCGGCGACCTGGGTCGCCGTCACTTCGACAAAGGACGCGCCCGCCTCCTCGGCGATGCAGGCGGCGGCGTCGACCGCTGTCGCCAGGACGAGGAACGACAGGAACGACGCCAGAAGCGTCGCTATCAGTCCTCGTCTCGCCAGGCCCTTGCGCATGGGGCCCTGTAGCACGCGCCGCCGTGTTCGTAACCGCGTCATGGCCGCGCCGCGCGATAGAAGGTGATCGAGCCCGTCAGGGTCGGCAGCACATGAAGTTCGCGAACGCCGACGAAGCCGGCCCCGGCGATCAGGGCGGGCAGGACGCCGTCGGCGTTCGGCTGGGTGTTCTCGTAGCCGTCGAGCGACTGGACGATGCGGAACAGGGTGCGCATCGCGCCCGTCTGTCGCCCGTAGTCGGCGATGTGCAGCGTCCCGCCGGACTTCAGCGCCCGCCAACTCGCCGCCAGGCCGAGACGCTTCTCCTCCATGGGCAGTTGATGGAAGACGAGGCTGGACGCCACCTTGTCGGCGACGCCCTCGCCAACGAGCGAGGCCACGTCGCGCGCGAAGCCCTGGACGAAACGGATCGGCCGGCGGGCGGCTTCCGCCTTCACCGCCGCCCGGCTGAGGATGTCGCCGTCGGGATCGAGGCCGATGATGCGCGCGTCCGGCGCGCGGCGCGCCAGGGACACGGCGAACGATCCGGTCCCGCAGCCGAGGTCGATGATCGTCTCGCCGGCCTCCGGGTCCACCTGGTCGAGCAGTCGGGCGCGCCAGGCCCGCTCCCGGGTCAACAGGGCGATGGCGGGATCGTAGAGGCCGCTCAGGGCGGCGTGGCCGAGCGCGGGGGTGAAGCTCGCGGTCACGCCGCGGCCTTCAGCTCGGCGCGCGATTGTTTCAGGATCGACCAGGCCGACTGCAGGAAGACCACCGCCAGGATCGCCCCCGCGATCAGGTCCGGCCAGCGGGAGGCGGTCAGCCACACCGCCAGACCGGTGCCGGCGACCACCACGCTCTGGATCAGGTCGTTGCGCGTGCACAGCCAGACCGAGCGGACATTGGCGTCGCCCTCGCGGTGGCGGACCAGCAGGAGCGCGGCCAGGGCGTTGGCGAAGAAGCCCAGGGCGCCCAGGCCGGTGATGACGAACCCTTCCGGCGGCGCCCCGGAGGTGGCGCGCCAGATCGCGTAGCCGAGGATGAACAGCGCCAGCGCCGCGAGACTGGCGCCCTTGACCAGGGCCGCTCCGGACCGCACGGCGACCGTGCGCCCGATCACGGCCAGGCTGATGCCGTAGGTGGCGGCGTCGGCCAGGAAGTCGAGGGCGTTGGCCCCCAAGGCGGCCGAGCCCTGCAGGGCCGCGCCGCCGGCGATGGCCAGGAAGGCGGCCCCGTTGATGGCGATCACCGCCATGAGGATGCGCCGATAGGCCGGCGTGGCGCCGTCGAACTTCACGGTCGCGCCGCAGCCGCAGCCGGAGGCCGCCGGTTCAGAGGATAAGGGACGTTCGGTCATGGCTCTCCACCTGTCATCATGAGGATGCATCCTCCAGTCGCTGGAGGATCAAGCGGAAATTCGCGCCCGCGGCCGAAACTCCGGACTCGCCGACGGGTCTTGATCCTCCAGCGACTGGAGGAGTTAGGATGCGGACCGAGCCGGAGCGAACCCACCATGAGGCCGATGAACGCCGAACAGAGAGAGATCGCCGCCCGCTCGGCGGCGGCGATCGCGCTGAGCGCCGCGGCGGTCGCCGCCGCCTGGCTATGGCTGCCGCCCGCGCTGCTCGGCGCCACGCCGGATATGGCGACGGCCGATCGGCTGGCCTACGCGCTGAAGGCGGACCTGCCGGTCTTTCTGTGGCTCGGCGGCTGTCTGAGGGCTGTGGCCAGCATCCGGTTCCGATCGGACGCCGACCGGCCGGGCGCAGCCTACGGGTCGCCCAGCGCCCGGCTGGCCGTGCCGGCCGCCGTACTTCAGAACTCCCTCGAACAGACGGTCCTGGCGGTGGGCGCCCATCTGGTCCTCGCCACCGTGCTGCGGGGCGAGGAGATGATCCTGCTGCCGGTGCTGGTCGCCCTCTATCTGGCCGGTCGGGTATTCTTCGCCCTGGGTTACGCCAGGGGCGCGGCCGCCCGAGCGTTCGGCATGGCCCTCACCGGCACCTCCACCATCGCCGCCTTCGGCGTCGCCCTCGTCCTCATGGGGCTCGGCCGATGATCCCGCGCCGGGTCGCCCTCCGGCCATCCGTCAAACCCGAGACGACGCAATGACCCAGCCCTCCCCCGCTTCATCGGGCCTGCGCCCGATCGGCAAGCTCGCCGCCGCCACCGGCGTCAAGGTTCCGACAATCCGCTTCTATGAAGAGATCGGCCTGCTTCCCGCGCCGCCGCGCACCGCCAGCGACCGGCGCATGTATGACGACGCGGCGGAGCGCCGCCTGTCCTTCATCCGGCATGCACGCCAGCTGGGCTTCGACCTGGACTCGATCCGCTCCCTGCTGGACCTGTCCGATCACCCGGACCGGCCCTGCGCCGAGGCGAACGTCATCGCCGAACGCCACCTGGCCGAGGTGAAGCAGAAGATCGCCCAGCTCAGGGCGCTGCAAGGCGAGCTCTCGCGGATGACGGCGGAATGCGCCGGTGGCCGGGTCTCGGCCTGCAAGGTGATCGAAGCCCTGCACGATCACCCGGCGTCGCTTTGAGCGCGACAGTCTCGCGGCGCGAATGCTAATGCGAGCCGCTCACAACTAGGTTTCCCATGCGTCCTCTGTTCCACCTGCTCGCCCTGCTGTTCGCCATGGCGCTGGCTGGCCCCGCCCTCGCCCAGGCCCCGTCCGCCTCGGAGGCCCAGGTGGCCTGGCGGCTGCTCGACTATGTGGCGGTCGACTACGCCGGCGCTGTGGCCGATGGCGAGATCGTCAACCCGGCCGAATACGGCGAGATGATCGAGTTCAGCACCCAGATCCGGACGCGTTTGGACGCCCTGCCGGCCAACCCGGCCAAGGCCGCTCTGGCGCGCGACGCCGCGGGCCTGCAGGCGGCCATCCGGGACAAGGCCGATCCGGCCGTCGTCGGCGCCCGGGCGAAGGCCCTGGCCGGCGCGGTGCTGACGGCCTATCCGAGCCCGCTGGCGCCTTCGTTCCCGCCCGACCTGGCTCGCGGCGCCGCCCTCTATGCCGAGCAGTGCGCTGTCTGCCACGGCGCGACCGGTCGCGCCGACGGCCCGGGCGCCGAGGGGCTCGACCCGCCGGCGATCGCCTTCGCCGACCTGGAGCGCGCCCGCCAGCGCAGCGTCTTCGGCCTCTACCAGGTGATCGACCAGGGGCTGGAGGGCACGGCGATGGCCAGCTTCTCGCACCTTCCGGCCGAGGACCGCTGGGCGCTGGCCTTCTATGTCGGCCGCTTCGCCTTCACCGACGCCGAAGCCGCCGAGGGCAAGCGCCTGTGGGACGGCGATCCCGCGGTCCGTGCGGCCTTCCCCGACCTGGCCGCCCTCACCCAGACCACGCCGGCCGACCTGGCCACCCGCCTCGGCGAACCCCGGGCGCGAGCCCTGACCGCCTATCTGCGGCGTCATCCCGAGGCGGCGGCGCGCCCGGCCGGATCGACGCTGACCCTGGCGCGGACGCGCCTGGCGGAGAGCGAGGCGGCCTATCGCCGGGGCAACCGCAAGGCGGCGACGGACCTGGCGCTGTCCGCCTACCTCGACGGCGTCGAGCCGATCGAGCCGGCCCTCGGCGCCCGGGACAGCGCCCTGATGCGCCGGGTCGAGACCGCTATGACCGAGCTGCGCGTCTCGATCAGCCGGGGCGCGCCCGCCCGGGAGGTCGCGGACCGGGTCGCGCGTGCGAACGCCCTGCTGGACACGGCCGAGCGGGCCCTCGCGCCCCAGGAGGCGGACAATCTCGCCAGCTTCCTCGGCGCCTTCACCATCCTGCTGCGCGAAGGCCTGGAGGCCCTGCTCATCGTGGTGGCGATGATCGCCTTCCTCAGGAAGGCCGAACGCCCCGAGGTGCTGCGCTACGTCCACGGCGGCTGGGTGGCCGCGCTGGTCGCCGGCGGCGCCACCTGGGCGGCCGCGACCTTCTTCATCTCCATCAGCGGCGCCAGCCGGGAGCTCACCGAGGGCTTCGGCTCGCTTCTGGCCGCCGTCGTGCTCGTCTCGGTCGGCATCTGGATGCACGGCAAGTCGCACGCCGACGCCTGGCAGACCTATATCCGCGACAAGCTCTCCCACGCCCTGTCCAAACGGTCGGCCTGGTTCCTGTTCCTGCTGGCCTTCGTGGTGGTCTACCGGGAAGTGTTCGAGACCATCCTGTTTTATGCGGCGATATGGAGCCAGGGCGGCCATGTCGGCATGCTGGCCGGCGCCCTGACGGCGGTG
Source organism: Brevundimonas vesicularis (assembly GCF_044807075.1). Lineage (GTDB taxonomy): Bacteria > Pseudomonadota > Alphaproteobacteria > Caulobacterales > Caulobacteraceae > Brevundimonas > Brevundimonas vesicularis_G. The sequence goes on along the minus strand of NZ_CP085234.1, from coordinate 1,620,925 downwards.
GCGATCCTGGCCGTGGTGGCCTGGGCCCTGCTGGCCTACAGCAAGCGCCTGCCGATCGGCCGGTTCTTCTCCCTGAGCTCGATCCTCATGGCTGTCCTCTCGGTCGTCCTGGTCGGCAAGGGGGTGGCGGCGCTGCAGGAGGCGGGCTGGCTCGATGTCCACCCCCTGGCCTGGATCCCCCGCATCGAGATCCTCGGCCTCTATCCGACCGTCGAAGGCGTCGCCGTTCAGCTGTTGACGATCGCCATCCTCGTGGTCGGCTTCTCTCGGCATGGGACGCCGAAGGGCGCGCGGCCGGCCTCTTGAGCGGCCGTCTCCGTCTGCGGCCCTCAGACTGCGGCCCGTCGGCAAGGATATCGGCGCCGCTTGGGCACGAGGGCGCCGATACCCGAACGATCCGCGGATACCAAAGATGCGGGGCTGCAGCCGATGGCTGTGAGAGCCCAGCCTTGGTGTGCGGAGATTAAGCTCCCTATTCTCCGCACCATGCGCGGAGAATAGCCTTGCTCTTACGGCGAATAACGCCCATATTCTCCGCAAGGAGTGCGGTGAATGGCGGAGTACATCCACGAGATCGAAGGCTGGCCGCGTCTGGACTGGCGCGCTGACGCGCTCGCCGATCGCCTCGCGGCGGTCCGTCACCGCCAGGGCCTTCTACTTGGCCGGATGCATACGCTCGGCTTCGACCTGCGCGCTGAAGCGGTTCTCGAGACCCTCACCGAAGACGTGCTCAAGTCCAGCGAAATCGAAGGCGAACTGCTCGACAAGGATCAGGTGCGATCCTCGATCGCCCGCCGCCTCGGCATGGATATCGGAGCCCTCGCCCCTGCGGACCGCAACGTCGACGGCGTGGTCGAGATGATGCTCGACGCGACCCAGAACTTTGCGTCTCCGCTCACCGAGGACCGCCTGTTCGCCTGGCACGCCGCCCTGTTTCCGACCGGGCGCAGCGGCATGACGAAGATCGTCGTCGGCGCCTGGCGCAACGAGAACTCCGGCCCGATGCAGGTCGTCTCGGGCCCTTTCGGACGAGAGCGCGTGCACTACGAAGCGCCGCCCGCCGCCCGTGTGCAGGACGAGATGCGGGTGTTCCTCGACTGGTTCAATGACGAGCCGCGGACGGATCCGGTCCTCAAGGCCGCGATCGCTCACCTGTGGTTCGTGACCATCCACCCGTTCGACGACGGGAATGGCCGGATCGCACGCGCGATCGCCGACATGGCGCTCGCCCGCTCCGAGAAAAGCGCCCAGCGCTTCTACAGCATGTCCGCCCAGATCCGGCTGGAGCGCAAGGACTACTACGCCACCCTGGAGACGACCCAGAAAGGCGCGCTTGACGTGACCCTCTGGCTGGACTGGTTCCTTGGCTGCCTCGATCGCGCGTTCGACGGCGCGGAAGCCACCCTGACCCATGTGATGCGCAAGGCGCGCTTCTGGGAGGCGCTCGCCGGTCAGACGTTGAGCGGGCGCCAGAGCACGGTCATCAACCGGCTGCTCGACGGCTTCGAAGGCAAGCTCACCTCGACCAAATGGGCGGCGCTGACGAAGTCCTCGCCCGACACGGCCTTGCGCGACATCAACGATCTGGTGGATCGGGGCATCCTCGTGAAGGATGAAGGCGGCGGGCGCAGCACGAGCTACTCCCTGGTCGATCGAGGATAGGCGGCCTCCTACGGCGCCGGCGGGACTCTGGGCGGAGCGGCTCCGCTCAAGAAGCGGGTCTCAACAGGGTGAATCGCAATTCGCCACTTCTGGCGAGTTACGCCAAGACGCCAGCTTATTTCCCCAGAAGTGGCGACTTACGACCTTTGCCAAGCGCGCGACGCCCCAAGCCGCCGCCGACGCGGCCTCAAGCCTGACGCGCGATGGCGATAGCCGGGAGATCGGCGGCGGCGTCGACCGGAGTTCCGGCCGCCTTGCGCTCGGAATAGCGGTCCACGAGCTGGGACGCGTGGGGCCGGACAAGGATGGTGAAGCGCACCAGTTCCTCCATCACATCGACGATGCGCGCATAGTAGGCCGAGGGCTTCATCCGCCCCGCCTCGTCGAACTCCTGGAAGGCCTTGGCCACGCTGGACTGGTTGGGGATGGTGATCATCCGCATCCAGCGGCCCAGCAGGCGCAGGGTGTTGACGGCGTTGAAGCTCTGGGAGCCGCCCGACACCTGCATGACCGCGAGCGTCCGGCCTTGGGTCGGGCGCATGCCGCCCAGGCTCAACGGCAGATGGTCGACCTGCAGCTTCATCAGGCCGGACACCTGGCCGTGCCGCTCCGGGCTGCACCAGACCATGCCTTCCGACCACAGGGCGTGCTCGCGCAACTCGCGCACCGCCGGATGGTCGTCGTCGCCGGGCGCGCCCGGCAGGGGCAGGTCGGACGGGTCGAAGATGCGGGTCTCGCATCCCATGCGCTGCAGCAGGCGGGCCGCTTCCTCGACGCAGAGCCGCGAGTAGGAGCGTTCGCGCAGCGACCCGTACAGGAGAAGAATGCGTGGCGGGTGGTCGTGCGGACCCAGGCCGCCCGCCGGATCGCTCGACAGAAAAGCCGCGTCCAGGGCCGGCAGATGATCCGGATCCGGCAGCGGCCGCAGACGCGCGAAGGTCATCCGAGATCCTTGGTGAGATAGGCGGCCGAGGCCGGGCAGATGTCCGTGAACTCGCCGGTTCGCCGGATCGCTTCGGGCGCGGTCTCCCGATCGGCGGCGACGAAGCCGCGCCGGATGAAGAAGGGCTCGGCCGTCGTGGTGAGCAGGTGAAGACGTTCCCCGCCCATGTCGCTCGCCACGGCTTCGGCGGCGGTCAGGATGCGGCTTCCGAGGCCTTGCGCCTTCCTGTGGGCGGATACGACCAGGGAGCGCAGCAGCAGGTCCCGCCCCTGCCCTTCCAAGCCGACGTATCCGGCCAGGGCGCTGTCGTCGTCGGCGCGGAAGTAGCGGCCGGCGCCGGGGTCCGGCAGGCCCTCGGTTCTGAGCGCGGCGATCAGACCGGAATCGTTTGCATCGACGCGGTGAAGCCCGATCATCAGACGACGTCCGCCGGCGGGGCGGTGTCCGGGAACCAGCGCCGGCCCATCCACAGCGCGACCGACACCAGCAGGATCAGCACCGGCACCTCGACCAGCGGCCCGATGACCGCCGCGAAGGCCACCGGCGAGGTCAGCCCGAACGCGGCGATGGCCACCGCGATGGCCAGTTCGAAATTGTTCGAGGCCGCTGTGAAGGCCAGGGCTGTGGTGCGCGGATAGTCGGCCTCGATCAGCCTGCCCAGGAGGAAGCTGACCACGAACATGACGAGGAAGTAGATGGTCAGCGGAATGGCGATGCGCAGGGCGTCGAGCGGAAGAGCCACCACCTCGCCGCCCTTGAGGCTGAACATGACCACGATGGTGAACAGCAGGGCGACCAGGGTGATCGGCCCGATGCGCGGCAGGAAGCGGCGCTCGTACCAGTCGGCGCCCCGGCGGGCGATCAGACTGCGGCGGGTCAGGAAGCCGGCCAGGAACGGCAGGCCGAGGTAGATCAGAACGGCGCCGGCGATGGTCCAGACGCTGACGTCGACCACGCTGCCCTGCAGGCCGAACAGCGGCGGCAGGACCGTCAGGAAGATCCAGGCGTAGAGGCTGAAGAACAGGATCTGGAAGATCGAGTTGAAGGCGACGAGCCCGGCCACATACTGGTTGTCGCCCCGCGCCAGCTGGTTCCAGACCAGCACCATGGCGATGCACCGCGCCAGGCCGATCAGGATGACGCCGGTCATGTATTCGGGCTGATCGCGCAGGAAGATGACCGCAAGGACGAACATCAGCACCGGACCCAGCACCCAGTTCTGGAACAGGGACAGGGCCAGCACGCGCCTGTCGGCGAACACGCGCGGCAGCGCCTCATAGCGGACCCTGGCCAGCGGCGGGTACATCATCAGGATCAGACCGATGGCGATCGGGATGTTGGTCGCGCCGACCGAAAGGCTGTCGACCCAGGCGGGAAGGCCGGGAACCAGGGTTCCCAAGGCGACGCCCAGACCCATGGCGGCGAAGATCCACGCCGTCAGCCAGCGGTCGAGGAAGGACAGGCGGCGCGGCGGCGCGGCCTCCGACACGGGCGTATCGATCATCGTCCCACCCGCCGGCCGTCGACGTCGATGACCACCTCGCCGTCCTCCTTGGTGAAGGGTTTGAGGCCCTCAGCGGGCAGAAGGTCAAGCACGGCTTCGGACGGCCGGCAGAGCCTGACGCCCAAGGGACTGACGACGATCGGCCGGTTGAGCAGGATCGGATGGGCCTCGATCGCGTCCAGAAGCTGATCGTCCGTCAGGTCGGGATTCCCGAGCGCCAGTTCGGCGAAGGGCGTGTCCTTCTCGCGCAACAGGTCTCGCAGCGGCGCGCCGGTGCGTTCGGCCAGCCAGGCGACCATGGCGCGCGACGGCGGGGTCTTCAGATACTCGACGACGTGCGGCTCGATGCCGAGGTGGCGAACGAGTTCAAGCGCGTTGCGCGACGTCCCGCAGGCCGGGTTGTGATAGATGACGATGTCCACGGGATCCTCAGGGGCAGCAGGGCGCGAGTTCAGCCAGCAGAGGCTCACACAGGTCCGCCCGGCCCCCGCAGCAGTCCTTGAGCAGGAAGAGGACCAGGTCGCGAAGCCGGTCCAGATCGACCCGGTAGATGATCGACCGGCTGCGACGCTCGGAGCGGATCAGCCCCGCGCGGGTCAGGACGCCCAGATGGGACGACAGGGTGTTGGCCGGGATCGCCAGATGGTTTGCGATTTCACCGGCCGGCAAGCCGCCGGGTTCGTGACGCACGAGCAGGCGGAACGCCTCCAGCCGCGTCGATTGCGCCAGGGCGGAGAGCGCCAGGATCGCGGGTTCGGTTTCCATAGTTCCGAATTAGTCGAAATATGGATATGTGCAAGCCCTCTCCGCGCACAACGCAGTAAGCCTACGGTCGAGAGGTTGGCGGCTAGGCCTGACGCGGTCTTTCGACTTCGATTCCCACGACACTGTGGAGATATTCGATGGCCCAGGCCGACCCCCCGCTGAAGCGTACGATCAAGAAGCCCCAGTTGCGCCAGATGGTGCCCCTGGCCGACAGCACCATCTGGGAGATGGAGCAGCGCGGCCAGTTTCCGAGACGGTTCCTGCTGACGCCGCGCTGCGTGGTCTGGGATCTCGCCGAGGTCGAGGCCTGGCTCGCGCTTCGCCGGGCCAAGCCGATCCGCAGGGCTCCGCCGCCCGACGTGCGCAAGCGGGTCAGCCGACCGGTCAGAGCCGCGGATCGAAGCGAGGACCGGCCGTTTCCGGGATGACGAGCACGGGCGTGAACGCCCGCCCGGCCTCCCAGGCGTCCACGGCGTTCGACCACTCCTGGGCCATGTGACGGCGCTGGGCCTCGAACTCGGCCTTGTTGTAGACGCCGCGGGACGACCGCTCCTCGTGGGCCAGACATTTCTCGATCCAGTCCGAGTTGAAGCCCATCTCGTGCAACAGCGTCGAGGCGGTGCGCCGCAGGTCGTGGACCGTGAAGGGCTCCAGCGGCAGGTCTCGCTCGCGCGCCCGCTCGGCGATCGCCGAGGTCACCCGGTTGAAGGTCGCCCGCGACATCGGCGCGTCGGCGTCATAGCGCGAGGGCAGGATGTAACGGGAGTTTCCGGCGCAGGTCTTCAGCGCGATCAGGATGTCGAGCATCTGGGTCGAGAGATAGACGTTGTGCGGCCGCGACCGCTTCATCCGCTCCTTCGGAATCGACCAGACCGCATTGGCGAAGTCGACCTCGTCCCAGACGCCATCCTGCAGCTCACTCTTGCGAACCATGCTCAGCAGGATGAACTTCATGCCGAGGCGGATCGTCGGCAGGGTCGCCACCTCCCCCAGCAGGCTCAGCGCGATCCGGATCTCCGTTGGCGACAGCGACCGGTCACGTGGCCGGAAGGTGGCGATCGAGGCCGGCCCCACCCCGTCGGCGGGATTGTCGATCTTCTCCCCGTGCAGGATGGCGTAGGCGTATATCTGTTTGACGATGTCGCGCACGTGCACGGCCGTCGCCGGCGCGCCCCGCTCGACGATCGTCTTGCAGTGGGCGCGAAGATCGTTGGGGGTGATCTCGTTCAGCAGGCGGGTGCGCCATTGAGGCAGGATTTCCCGGTTGAAGATGGACCGCCGCATGTTGCGGGTGCTGTCCGCCATCGGAGCATGATCCATCCATCGGATCGCCACCTGCTCGAACCTCTGGGCCTCCTTCAGCCGGCGCTTGACCCGCTGCTTGTCCAGCGCCGGCGAAACGCCTTCGGCGATCTGGCGCTTCGCCTCGACCAGCTTCTCCCGCGCCCTGGCGAGCGAGAGCCCGGTCGGGCCGTAGGCGCCGAACGTGACCGTCTCGCGCCGCCCGTTGAAGCGGTAGTCGTACTTGAAAGCGATGCCGCCTGTCGGTGTTACGAGGACGTACAAACCGTCCCTGTCGGTCTTTTTGTAAGGCTTCGTTTTTCCACGTGTATTTCGCAATTCAGCGTCGGTGAGCATGCCGTTTTCACTCCAAAAGACCGTCAGGCGTTTTCGGGACCTTTCGGGATCTTTTTCCTCAGCCAAATCCGCAGCTTGGCTCAGAAAAAAGACCGTCAGGACGCCCTCGGCCCTATGACGGTATGGAGCGGAGTCTCCGCGAGCAATGGCGGCGGGACCGTCGGAGCGACCGACAAAAACGAAAGCAGCCCCTCGAAAGGTATCGAGAGGCTGCGAAAGCATTTATCTTGCAAGTCAGTGATTTAGCGCTATATTTCAAAGCGCCGCCGAAAGACTTCGAAAGCCCTGAATCATTCCCACTCGATGGTTCCCGGCGGCTTGGACGTCACGTCGTAGACGACGCGATTGACGCCGCGGACCTCGTTAATGATGCGGGTGGCGGTCCTGGACAGGACGTCCCACGGGAACGGGTAGAAGTCGGCGGTCATGCCGTCGGTGGAGGAGACGGCGCGTAGGGCCAGGACCTTTTCATAGGTGCGGGCGTCGCCCATGACGCCGACGGTCTTGACCGGCAGCAGGACGGCGAAGGCCTGCCAGATCTTGTCGTAGAGACCGGCCTTGCGGATCTCGTCGAGATAGATGGCGTCGGCCTGTTGCAGGGTCTCGACGGCGTCCGGCGTGATCTCGCCGGGGATGCGGATGGCCAGACCCGGTCCAGGGAAGGGGTGGCGGCCGACGAAGGCGTCGCTGAGCCCCAGTTCGCGGCCCAGCGCACGGACCTCGTCCTTGAACAGTTCGCGCAGGGGCTCGACCAGCTTGAGCTTCATATAGTCGGGCAGGCCGCCGACATTGTGGTGGCTCTTGATGACGTGGGCCTTGCCGCTGGACGAGGAGACGCTCTCGATCACGTCCGGATAGAGGGTGCCTTGCGCCAGGAATTCGGCGCCCTCGATCTTGGCGGATTCGCGATCGAACACCTCGATGAACAGCCGGCCGATGGTCTTGCGCTTGGTTTCGGGGTCGGAAATCCCGGCCAGTTCGCCCAGGAATTCCTTCGACGCATCAACATGCACCAGCGGGATGTTGTAGTGCTCGCGGAACAGGGTCGTAACCTGTTTCGCCTCGTCCTTCCTCAACAGGCCGGTGTCGACGAAGACGCAGGTCAGTTGATCCCCGATGGCCTCGTGGATCAGGACGGCGGCGACCGAGCTATCGACACCGCCGGACAGGCCGCAGATCACCTTGGCGTCGCCGACCTGTTCGCGGATCTGGGCGATCTTTTCGTCGCGATAGGCGGCCATGGTCCAGTCGCCCTTCAGGCCCGCGATGCCGTGGGTGAAGTTCTTCAGCATCTGATGGCCGCGCGGCGTGTGCATCACCTCGGGGTGGAACTGCACGCCGTAGAAGCGACGGGCCTCATCGGCGATCACCGCATAGGGCGACCCTTCGGACGAGGCGACCACGTCAAAGCCTTGCGGAATGGCGACGATCTTGTCGCCGTGGCTCATCCAGACCTCTTCGTTCTCGCCGACGGGGGCCAGGTCGGCCAGCAGGGGCGAGGTCTTCTGGACCGTGATCTCGGCGCGGCCGAACTCGCGTGTGTGGCCGCCCTCGACCTTGCCGCCCAGTTGCTCGCACATCGTCATCTCGCCGTAGCAGATGCCCAGAACCGGCACGCCCGCCTCGAACACGCTCTGCGGCGCGCGGGGACTGCCCTCTTCATGCACGCTCTCGGGACCGCCCGACAGGATGATGGCCGCCGGTTTCATGGCCGTCAGAGCCGCTTCGGCCTTCTGGAACGGATGGATCTCGCAATAGACGCTGGCCTCGCGAAGGCGGCGCGCGATCAGCTGCGTCACCTGGCTGCCGAAGTCGACGATGAGGACCTTTTGGTGGTCTTGCGGCGTGGTCATGGGGTGATCGAATCCGGGGCAGGAAGATGGGCGGGGTCTTGGCGGGGCGGGGCCGATATTTCAAGGGCGGGAATCTCAAGAGCGGCGGGTCCGTCGGCCTCCAGCACGGCGATCAAGCGATCCAGGGCGGCGGCCAGGGTCTCGTCCACATGATGCAGGGTCGAGGTCCAGTCCTCCAGCGCCTTCAGCTCGGCCCGGCCGTCCGACACGCCGCGCAGGGCGATTAGCGAAACACCGAAGGTCTGCGCCGCGCGGACCAGCGCCCAGGTCTCCATGTCCACCATCTCGGCGTCGATGGCGTCATAGGCGGCGCCGGACACGACGTTGGCGCCGGTCGACAGGGTCGCGGTCGGCACGCCGGGAATGGGGCAAGGCAAAGCCAGGACGGCGGGCTGGTCCAGCAAGGGCGTAACGCCCTTGGGGAAGCCCAGCGGGCTGGCGTCCATGTCGCGATAGGCGACGGACGAGGCCTGATAGACCGCCGCATGCTCCAGCACCCGCGAGCCGCACGAGCCCAGCGATACGATCAGATCCGGCAGATCGCCCGCCGCCTCCAGCCGCGCCAGGGCGGCGCCCAGGCTCACGGCGGCCTCGACCGGACCGACGCCGGTCATCAGCGGCGCGATCCGGGCCTGAAGGTGCGGGCCGTATTCAGCAGGCGCGGCCATGACGTAGAGCAGCGAGACCCCGCCATGCCGCGCCAGCTTCATGCCGCGCGCTCGTAGATGGCGGCGAAGAAGCCGTCGGTGTCGGCCGACGCCGGCGACAGGCGCAGGCGCGCCCCGGACGCCAGCTCGGCGAACTTCGCCTGCGCCGCCTGGCTCAGTTGCGGCGCCGACAGGATGTCGGCGATAGCGACCTGGCGGAAGTCGGGATTGGCGGCCTCGAAGGCGTCCACGCTGGCCTCGTTCTCGCGCGCCAGCATCGAACAGGTGACATAGACCAGACGCCCGCCCGGCTTCACCAGCTTGGTCGCCTGGCTCAGGATACGCACCTGCAGGCCGTGCAGCTTTTCGACCTCTTCGGCGGTCAGACGCCAAGCGTCCTCGGGACGACGACGCCAGGTGCCAGAGCCCGAACAGGGCGCATCGACGAAGATCAGATCGGCCTGCCCGTTCAGGTCTTCCAGGCCGCCGCCGTTCTGACCGATCAGGACCAGCTCCGCCTCGACGCCCGCGCGCTGCAGGCGAGGACGAATGTTCTCCAGCCGCTTGTTGACGACGTCCGAGGCGACCAGCTTGCCTTGCGCCTTCATCGCCTGGGCCAGACCCAGCGTCTTGCCGCCGCCGCCGGCGCAGTAATCTACCACCGTCATGCCGGGTGCGGCGCCCGCCAGCCAGCAGACGACCTGGCTGCCTTCGTCCTGGATTTCGAACCGACCGGCCTTGAAGCCGTCCAGCGCCTGGATGTTGGGCGGCGGTTCCGACGGCACGCGCAGGCCGACGGCCGACCAGGGCGTGCGCGAAACGTCCAGACCGGCGGCCTTCAGCTCGGCCTCGACCTCATCGACCGTGGCGGCCGCATCGTTGACGCGCAGGTCGATCGGCGCGCGCGGCGCCATCAGGGCGTGGGCTTCCTCGGCCCACCGATCGCCGAAGGTGGCCTTGAAATCCTCGACCACGAACTCGGGCAGGCCGGCGGCGATCCAGCCCGGCAGTTCGCCCTGCCCCGCCGTGATGCGGCTGCGCTCCTGTTTGGACAGCGGGCGCGGACCATAGCCGTCGCCCGAATGCAGGGCCTCGATCTCTTCCAGCGACAGGCCGTCGATGGCGTGCAGCGAACCGATGACCAGAGCCCGACCGTCTTCACGCCCACCCATGATCCACGACAGGCGGCCGCGCGCGCGCAGCACCTTATAGACCCGGTCGGCGATGGCGCGCCGGTCCTTGGACCCGGCGTAGCGGTTGGCCGTGCCCCAGGCCTTCATGACGGCCTCGGCCGGTTGGCGGCCCTGGGCGATGGAGTCCAGGACGGAGGCGGCGGCGGCGAGGCGAGCGGCTGGGGTCAATTCAGGCTTTCAAACGAAGAACAGGGACGCCAGGACCATGACCAGTCCCGCAAGCGAGACCACCCAGACCAGCGACCGGATATAGGGAACGCCGAAGGCGTAGAGCGGCACATAGACCACCCGCGCCCAGAAATAGAGCGCCGCGCCCCACACCGTCAGGGCGCTGGACGCGCCGATGACATGGGCGATCAACACCGCGCCGATGAACAGCGGCAGGGTCTCGTACAGATTGGCCTGGGCGCGTTCGAGACGGCCGGTCAGCGGCTTCTTGGCCTCCGGCGTCTCGTCGCGCGGACCCGCATTCCATTTCGAGCCGAACTCGGCCGTCCGCGCCCCGGCGGGCAGGAAGATCTGAACCAGGGCGAGGATCAGCGTCAGGGCCAGATAGGTGAGTTCGGTCGTCATGGTCGCCTACCCTTGCCGATAGTTGGGCGCTTCACGCGTGATCATCACGTCGTGGACGTGGCTTTCACGCAGACCCGCACCGGTGATGCGCACGAAACGGGCGCGTTCCTGGAACTCCGGAATCGTGCCGGCGCCGACATAGCCCATGGAGGCGCGAAGACCGCCGACCATCTGGTGCAGGACCGGGCTGATCGGCCCCTTGTAGGGCGTCTGACCCTCGATGCCCTCGGGCACCAGCTTCTCGGACGAGACTTCCTTCTGGAAGTATCGATCCGCCGAGCCGCGCGCCATCGCCCCGACCGAGCCCATGCCGCGATACGACTTGTAGCTGCGGCCCTGGTACAGGAAGACCTCGCCGGGGCTTTCGTCGGTGCCGGCGAACATGGAGCCCATCATGGCCACGTTCGCCCCGGCCGCGATGGCCTTGGCCAGGTCGCCCGAATACTTGATGCCGCCATCGGCGATGACCGAGGCGCCCGTGCCCTTGGCCGCCCGCGCGGAGTCCATCACCGCCGTCAGCTGCGGCACGCCTACGCCGGCGACGATGCGGGTGGTGCAGATGGAGCCGGGACCGATGCCCACCTTCACCGCATCCGCGCCTGCGTCGATCAGGGCCCGCGTCGCATCATAGGTCGCGACATTGCCGGCGATGATCTGCAGCCGGTTGTTCTCGCGCTTGATCCGCTCGACCACCTGGGCGACCGAGGCCGAGTGACCGTGGGCGGTGTCGATCACCACCACGTCGCAACCCGCTTCGGCGAGCGCCATCGCGCGCTCGTATCCGGCGTCGCCGACGGTGGAGGCTGCGCCGACCAGCAGGCGGCCCTGCTCGTCCTTGGCGGCGTTGGGGAAGGCTTGGGCCTTCTCGATGTCCTTCATGGTGATCAGGCCGACGGCCCGATAGTCCTCGTCCACCACGATGACGCGTTCGATCTTGCGGGTCTTCAGCAACTCGCGCGCCTCGTCGCGGCCGGCGCCTTCGCGGACCGTGATCAGGTCGCCCGTGGTCATCAGCGAGGCGGCAGTGACCTTCAGGTCGCTTTCGAACCGCATGTCGCGGTGGGTCAGCATGCCGACCAGCTTGCCCGTCGCCGGATCCACGACGGGGAAGCCGGTGATCTTCTTGCGCGCCACGATCTCGCGCACTTCGCCCAGCGTCGTCTGCGGGCCGACCGTCACCGGATTGACCACCATCCCGCTCTCATAGCGTTTGACGGCGCGGACCTCGTCGGCCTGCTCCTCGATGGTCATGTTGCGGTGCAGAACGCCCAGTCCGCCGGACTGGGCCATGGCGATGGCCAGGCGGCTTTCCGTCACCGTGTCCATGGCGGACGACAGCAGCGGGATGTTCAGTTTGATGTCGCGCGTCAGCTGGGTCGAGACATCGACCATCGCCGGCATGAACTCGGATGCGCCGGGTTCCAGCAAAACATCGTCGAAGGTCAGTCCTTCGCGTATCTCCATAGGGAGTCTCCGTTTTGCGGGCCGCGTATAACGGGATGCGGGGGTCGGGGGCAAGGCCGATTGCGGTTATAGGCCTGATAGATTTTATTGCTTTGCAACCCGCAGGGCCGCTCACCATTCTCTCCGCATGGTCGGCGTCATCCTCAGCACCGCGCGCAAACTGGCTCTGAAGATCGCCAGCTATGGCGTCATGCACCTGATCGTCGCCATCATTGTCGCCTTCGCCATCACCCGCGACTGGCGCATCGCCCTGGCCGTCGGCATGGTCGAGCCGATCTTTCAGACCATCGCCTACACCGTCCACGACCGCGTCTGGCACAAGGTCGAGCGGCGTCGCATGGCCTCCAATATCGAGGAGGCGACAGAGGCCTTCACCGCCCGCCTCGACATCATGTCGCCCGAGGAACAGCGCCGCTCGCACGACGCCCATCACGGCCACAGCCATGCCCTGCCCCGGTCGTTCAAACAGATCGCGCTGAAGACCGTCACCTATGGCGTCATGCATTTCGCCGTGGCGGTCGCCGTGGCCTACGCCCTGACCAACGACATCCGCACGGCGCTGACCATCGGCATGGTCGAGCCTCTGGTGCAAACGCTCTTCTTCGCCCTGCACGACCGCATCTGGTCCCGCCTGGAAGATCGCAAAGCCCGCGCGAGCACAGCCGCCGCCTGACCGTCAGCGCTTGTTCAGCGCGACCAGAAACACCTCGGCGCTGTCCTTACGGCTCGACGCCGGCTTGACGTATTTCACCGTCTCGAACTCCTCGCGCAGCCGCGCCAGAACGCCGCCGGCGTCCCCGCCCTGGAAGTTCTTGGAGACGAAGTTTCCGCCGGGCCGCAGCGTGCGGATGGCGAAATCGGCGGCGATCTCGATCAGGGCGATGATCTTCAAATGGTCCGTCTGGCGGTGCCCGACCGTATTGTGCGCCATGTCCGACAGCACCAGGTCCGGCGCCCCGCCGATGGCGTCGATCAACTGCTGGTCCACGCCCGGATGTGTGAAATCGGCCTGAAGCAGGGTCGCGCCCGGGATCGGCGCGATCATCAGCAAATCCACCCCCGCCACCGCGCCCGCCCCCCGGTTCAAGGCCACCTGAACCCAGCCGCCCGGCGCCGCGCCCAGGTCTATGACCTTTGACCCGCGCTTGATCAGCCGGAACTTGTCGTCGATTTCGATCAGCTTGAACGCCGCGCGCGAGCGCCAGCCTTCGGCCCGCGCCTTTTCGGACCATTTGTCCGACAGCTGGCGTTTGATCCATTGCTGGCTCGACATCGACTTGGTGTCGGCCGTCTTCATCTTGGTGCCCATGCCGCGTCCGGCGGCGGTTCCGCCGGTGGGCGGTTTCACCATCCGGCGGCGTTCCTGGGGCTTTTCGTCTTCGCTCATCGTTCCCACATAGCCCCGACCGGCGTTGCGGGCTATGTCCCGCCTCAAATCAACCCAAAGAGGACGACCGACATGGCCGACACCCTGACCTTCACCCTGGACACCGGCGACGGCGAAGCCCGCGACGTGGTCATCAAGCTGCGCCCCGACCTGGCCCCCGGCCACGTCGAACGCATCACCGAACTGGCTAAGGAAGGCTTCTACGACGGCGTGGTCTTCCACCGCGTGATCCCGGGCTTCATGGCCCAGGGCGGCGATCCGACCGGCACCGGCACCTCGGGTTCCAAGAAACCGAACCTGAAGGCCGAGTTTTCGGCCGAGCCGCACGTGCGCGGCGTCTGCTCGATGGCCCGCACCTCGGACCCCAACAGCGCCAACTCGCAGTTCTTCATCGTGTTCGACGACGCCACCTTCCTGGACCGCCAGTACACCGTCTGGGGCCAGGTCGAATCGGGCATGGAACACGTCGACGCCCTGCCCAAGGGCGAGCCGCCGCGCAGCCCCGGCAAGATCGTCAAGGCGACGGTCAACTAAAGCACGCAATCTTGACGTTTCTCGATGATGGCTTTCAGTTGCAACGCTGAGCCATCGTCGGGGGACGACATTGCGCATTCTTCTGGTCATCGAGCCGTCCGGCGGCGGCTCGGGGCGTCATGTGGTCGATCTGGCCCGGGCCCTGATCGGAAGCGGCCATCAGGTGTCCCTGATCTGGTCGCCGCGCCGCGCCGAGCCCTGGTTCGAGGCCGCGGTCGCCGCCCTTCCCCTTCACGCCAATGAACGGCTGCCGATGCGACGCAGCGTCGGACCGTGGGACGTCGCCGCCCTTCACGCCCTGAACCGCGTGATCGCCCGCCTCGGACCGTTCGAGATCGTTCACGGCCACAGCGCCAAGGCCGGCGCCCTGGTCCGCCTGGCCCACGCGCCCGGCGCCGCCAAGATCTACACCCCTCACGCCCTGCCGATGATGGGCCCGGCCAGCCTGGCGACGATCAGCGCCGGCGCGGCCGAGGCGCTGTTGGCCCTGTGCGGCGACACCATCATCGCCGTCTCTGAGGAAGAGGCCGCCGTCGCCCGTCGCTGGCGGCTTGGCGGAAACCGCTTGCACATCGTTCCCAACGGCTTGGCCGCGCCGCCCGCCAACGATCGTCTCGCAGCCCGCCAAGCCCTCGGCATACCCGAGGACGCTCTGGTCATCGGCTTCGTCGGCCGGCTTTGCGCTCAGAAAGACCCCGTCCGATTCGCCCAGGCCGTCCGCCGGGCGAACGCCATCGATCCGCGCGTCCTCGGCGTCATGATCGGCGATGGCGATCTGGCCTCGTCGGTCAGGACCGCCGGCGGCGACGCTCTCCGTGTGCTGGGCGCACGCGACGCCGGGCCCTTGATGGCGGGCTTCGATCTCTTCGCCATGACCAGCCGTTACGAGGCCGATTCCTACGCCATGATCGAGGCGGCTGCCTTGGGCCTGCCGATCGTCTGCACCGACGTCGGCGGAATCGCGCGTCTGATCCAGGCCGGCGCGCGCATCGACCGCGTGCCCGTCGACGCCTCGCCCGATCATCTGGCCGAGGCGATGCGCGCCGCGCTGGCCAGCCGCGTCGTTCCCCTGCCGATTGCGCCGGGCCCGCTGTCCGCCTCACGCATGGCCGAACAGACGGTTCGGATTTACCGCGACGCCTTCGCCCGCCGACGCCTGGGTGGCTGAGCCCATCTTCATCAACGGCCGATTCCTGACCCAGCCGATGAGCGGGGTTCAGCGCTATGCGCGTCAGATCGTCCGCGCCCTCGATCATCGTCCCGGCGCCGGCGACCGCTATGTCCTGCTGACGCCCCCCGGCGCCGAGAACCTGAACCTGCTTCACATCCCGACCCGCACGATCGGGCGCGCTGGCGGCCATCTTTGGGAACAGACCGCCCTGGCCTGGACCGCGCGCCACGGCCGCCTGCTGTCGTTAGGCGGTTCGGGCCCGGTGCTGCACCGGCGGCACATCGCCGTCATCCACGACGCCGCCGTCTTTCGTCATCCCGAGCATTTCCGAACGGGCTACGCCGCCTTCCACCGCGCCCTGAACAGGATCCTGGCGCGCCGGGCGCGGCTGGCGACCGTCTCCGCGTTTTCCCGGCGCGAGTTGGCCTCGGTCCTGAACCTGTCGCCCAACAGCATCGCCGTCGCTCCGAACAGCGCCGACCATCTTCGCAACATCACGCCGGACCCGGCCGTCATCGAAAGCCTAGGCCTGACGATGCGTCCCCACTTCGTGGCCCTGGGCAATCTGACGCCGAACAAGAACCTTACCGTCGCCATCCGCGCCCTCTCCCTTCTTGCGGACCCTGCCGTCCGGCTGGTCCTCATCGGCGACCGCCCCGCTATCTTCGACCGTTCCGCCTTTCCGGCCGACCCTCGCGTCATCTTCGCCGGCCGTCGCTCGGACGCAGAGATCGCCGCCCTGCTCGGCGGCGCGCAGGCGCTCGTCTTTCCCAGCCTCTACGAAGGTTTCGGCATCCCGCCGCTGGAGGCGATGACCCTCGGCTGTCCGGTTATCGCCTCCGACATCCCCGCGACGCGCGAGGTCTGCGCCGACGCCGCCCTCTATTTCGACCCTGCCGACGACGCAGCCCTGGCCGCCCATATGGCGGGATTGCTCAGCCGACCGGATGCCACCCTTCGCGACGCCGGCCTTCGCCGCGCTGACCGCTACGGCTGGTCCCGCTCGGCCGAAGTCATCGAAGATCTTCTGCTCAGCACCTGACGATAGATAACCCTGTGCGCCTCGACGATCGACGCCTCGGTCCAGGCCGGCGCACCGACCGCCGCAAAACGCCAGCGTTCCGGCTGGTCCACAGCCGCCTGCATCGCCGCCGTCAGCGCACCTGCATCCCCCGGCTCGATTAGACCCGACATGCCCGCCCCCAGCGCCGCCTCCGGCAATCCGCCGATGCGTGAGGCGATCACGCCCCGCCCCTGCTGAACCGCCTCCGCGACGCTGCGTCCGAACGGCTCGGCCCACACCGCCGGCGCAACCAGCACATCCACCTTGGGCCAGAACGCCTCAGCCTCCACCTGCCCCAGCCAGACGATGCGCGGATCATCATAAGCCCGCCTCAACGCCTGTACGTAATCCGCCTCGCCCCGTCCGGCGATCATCAGCCTCCAGTCGCCGTCCAATCCTCTCGTCGCCGCCAGCAGAACCTCGATCCCCTTTTCCGGCTCGACCCGGCCCAGAAACCCGAACCGCATCGTCGGCGCCTCGGCCAACGATGGTCTTGGCGCGATCGCCGCCGCGCCCGCTGCATTGCCGATCACCGACCCTGGCGTCCGCCGAAAATAGCCCGCCGCCCGATGCGTCTCCAGCGCAGGCCCGCTCAGGCCGATGACATAATCCACGCCTTGCGACCGAGCCCGCTTGCCCGCCGTCAGCAACACGCACGACCCACACCTCCGCTCGCAACGCCGTCCGCGTCGAAACAGCGACGCTCGCGCACACAGCATCGACCAGTCCCTCAGCGTCTGCACCAGCGGCAGATCCCGCCGCGCCGCCGCGCGATAGACCGACAGTGAAAACCCCGTCGTCAGGTGCATATGGATCAGATCCGGCCGCACCCGCGCCACCGCCCGATCCACCGCCTGATCCATCAGTGGATTGGCCGCCTCCAGCCCATGCCAAAACCCCCGCCGAACCGTCGACCGCCGCGCGCCGTCATAGGGCCAGTACAGATTTTGCAACGGCAGCCGCTGCACAAGCACGCCGTCGATCTGCTCGTTCACCGTCTCGCGCCCCGGCGTCAGCGTCAGCACGGACGCCTCCACGCCAGCCCGCCTCAGCCCTTGGGCCAACTGCGCCACGCTGCGTTCCGCCCCGCCGACCTGCGTCGGCGGATACAGGGTGTTGACGATCAGCACCCTCACGGCGCCAGCGGCCTTCGCCACGCCAGGGCGCCCATTAAACAGCACAGGAAGACCATGCCCGCCCCCTGCGTCAGGTCCTCTCCGAACATCGCGGCCAGCACATAGACCGACAGCGGCGTCAGCGCGTCCAGCCGCGCCGCCGACGCCAGATGTAGCCCCAACAGCACCAGCGCGCTCACCACGCCCGCCGTCCGCGCCGTGAACAGATAGCCGTTGTGGCTGACCGACAGCGCCCGAAACGCCCCCATCTCGTCCGCCGACGACCACCCCGCCCCCATCGGCCGCTCCTCGACCAGATCGACCGTCCGCCGCCAGGTCAGCATCCGTCCGGCCAGATTGTCCTGCAGCGCCGTCCTGTCGAACCGTCCCGCAAACCGGCCGCCGTCGAGGTCGAGCCGCCCCGCTTGCAAAGCCACCACGCCCACCGCCAGCACGCAGACCGTCAGCGCCACGCCCAGCGGCCGCACCCGTTCACGCCGACGCCACCCGACGACCATCCGCGCCAGCCCCGCCAGCATCGCCGCCATCATGCCGCCCCGCGACAGGGTGCTGACGAACCCCAGAACCGACACGCCGACGCCGCCCCACGTCGTCGCGCGCCGCGCCCAGCGCCCTCCCGCCAGCATCACGCCTGCTGGGGCCGCCAGTCCGATCATCGCCATCGCCGCATTCGGATGCTCGGCCAGAGTCGTCAGTCGCACCTGCGCGGCCGTGGTGGTCACCATCGCACGCGGTGACGCCAGCCCCACGGCCTGCAAAGGCTCCAGCCCGACCAGCATCGCTAGCCCATAGGTCGCCAGATGAAACCCTGCGCCCGCCAGCACGGCCCAGAGGAACAGCCGCCGCCGTCGTTCATCCCTCAGGATCAGGCTCGCCGCGGCCGGCGCCGCCAGCGCCGAGGCGATCCACCGAAACCAGAAGGCCGCATCCCCGACGTTCAGCCGGTCGCCGCCCTGCGCGACCTGAACCAGCAGCGTCATCGCCAGAAAGCCCGCCGCGACCACGCTCGCAGCCCTGAGAACCGGCGCCATGCCTCGCCACGTCACACCTGTCAGCGGCAAGGCGACGATCAGCGCCAGATCCCCCAGCCGCGGCCCGCTGACCTGCCCCGGCGTCAGAAACAGCGGCAAGGTCACACCCAGGCCCAGCAAGCCCAACGCCAGCCGCTCATAGGCCGCGCGCACCTGCGACCACCGCAGCGTTCCGCGCCGCGATGCGCTCAGGACGGCCTGCAATGCTCGACCTTGGGATCGAACCGCGCCCCGTCCACCACGCCCGCGACCAGCACCCCAGCCTTGCGCCAGCGTCCGCCCAGCGCCAGCCGACCCGCCAGCCTTAGCCGCGACGCGGCATAGCGCAGCGCCGAGCGCCGCCCCTCGTGCCGCCGCTTGGCCAGGATGACGTTGCGCGTCAGATAGCGATGCAGTCGTTCGCGCCGCGCATCCGGCTCGGTCTCGATGGTCAGCCGTCCCGGCGCCGCGCGCACATGCTCGACCCGGCTGGCCGCGATCAGATAGCCCGGCCCCTCGCGCGACAGCCGCAGCGTATATTCCGTATCGTCGCCCCAGATGAACATGGGCGCCAGCGGCAGGCCGTGCCGCATCACCGCCGCCCGGCTGACCAGGACCGACACGAACGTCGCCTGCCGCACCGGAACAATCCCCTGCTCCAGCCGCTCGCCCCAGGCCGGATAGCCCAGCACATTCTCGCGTCGGTCGATCTCGGGCGTATTGGTCAGATGCCCCTCAGGCGACCGCACGCTGGAACACAGGAAGGCCGCAACGACGCCCTCATCCGCCAGCCCCGCTTCCGCCGCCAGCAAGGCCTCCAAGGCATCCGGCGCCGCCAGCACGTCGTCGTCCATCAGCCAGACCCGGTCGGCCCCCGCTTCGATCGCTGCACGGATGCCGGCGTTGAAGCCGCCCGCCCCGCCCGTGTTCACCGGCATCCGCACCACCATCGCCTGCCCCGCCCAGGCGTCGGCCAGCATCTCGGCGGTGCCGTCGTCGCTGGCGTTGTCGACCACCACCACCCCGTCGCAATGCCGCGTCTGGGCGATCAGATGCGCCAGGCATTGCTCCAGCAGGGCGCGCCGGTTCCACGTCACCACCACCGCCCAAACCGACGTGCTCATGCCGCCATCCGGGCGATGGCCGGCGCCAGCGATTTCTCGACCAGGCTGAGCGCCCGTCCGACCGCCTGGTCCATGTTGTAGTACTGAAAATCGGCCAGCCGCCCGGCGAACCAGACCTTGCCCGCCAAGGTCGCCGCCATCTCGCGATACTCCCCTGCCAACGCGCGCGACGCCTCCGTCAGGATCGGATAATAGGGGTCGTTCACGCCCGCCTCATAAGCCGTCGGATATTCGGTCACCGTCGCCGTCGTCGGCCCGCGCTCGCCGGTCAGGTGGCGGAAATCGGTGATGCGCGTGAAGTCGAAGTCATTGGGATAGTTGACCGTCCCGACCGGCAGGCCGTCCTGGACATCCACGACCTGATGGTCGAACCGCACGCTGCGATAGGGCAAGGCCCCGACCGACCGGCCGAAATAGTCGTCCAGCGCGCCGCAATAGACCATCCGGTCCCACGACCCCGCCCCCACCTGATCCATCGGCGTGTTCAGCGACACCGTGATGTTCGGATGGTCCAGCATCCGCTCAAACAGCGGCCCATAGCCGTCGCGCGGCATGGCCTGATGGCGGTCGACGAAATAGCGGTCGTCCCGGCTGACCGCGATCGGCACCCGCGCGGTGACCGAGGCGTCCAGCGCCTCGACCGGCAGCCCCCACTGTTTGGCGGTGTATCCAGCGAACACCTTGTCGAAGACATGGTCGCCCAGCCGCCTCAGATCCGGATCGTCGCCCGCCTGTCGCAGGTCATGGATGCTGGGCCGCGCCCCGAAACCAAACCGCTGGACCAGGGCCTGCGTCATCCGCTCGGCCATCGCGGCGGGAAACAGCGTCTCGATCGAATCCAGATTAAACGGCAGCGGAACCCTCCGCCCCTCCACCTGCCCCAGGACCCGATGGGCGTATGGCCGCCAGGCCGTGAACTGGCTCAGATAGTCGAAGATGCGCACGCTGTTGGTGTGGAAGACGTGCGGGCCATAGGGATGGATCAGCCGCCCGCCCGCATCGCGTCGGTCGTGCGCATTGCCGCCGACATGGTCGCGCCGGTCGATCACCAGAACGCTCTGGTCCAGCCCGCGCGCCAGCCGTTCGGCGAGCACCGCCCCGGTGAAACCGGCGCCGACGATCAGCCAGTCATATCGCCGGGACATCTCGCCCCCTGCCGGTCTCGAACAGCGCGCCCCAATGCGCCCTCAACCCGATCAGACACGCCACGACCACCGCCGCCTCGCCAATGATCCGCGCGCCCGCCATGCCGGCCGCGCCAAGGCCGGGCGCCAGCACCACCGCCGGCCCCAGCGTCGCGACACAGCCCAGCGCCACGATCAGCGCGAACCGTCCATCCATCCGCAGCGGGTTCATCAGATGCAGCCCCAGCACCTGGCTGACGGCCACCAGCGGCAACACCCAGGCCAGAAGTCGCAGCACCTCGACGGCGCCCGCAAACCCCCGCCCGAACAACAGTCTGATCAGCAGCGGCGCCGCCAGCGTCAGTCCTGCCGCCAGCAGCACGAACGCGCCCGTCGAGGCGGCCAGCGTCCACCGCGCCGTGCGAAACGCCGCCGCCGGATCCTGTCCCAGCAGTCCGGCGATCCGGGGCGCGATCAGGCCCGCCAGCGGCCGCATCAGCGACCCGGACGCCGAGACCAACCGGTCCGCTGCCCCGTAAAGCGCCGCCTGCGCCGGCCCGGCCAGCGCCGCGACGACCAGAACGCCCGTCCCCGTATAGGCGACGATGACCGCTCGACTGGCGAACAGCGGACCGCCTTGGATCAGGACGCGTCGTACAAAGCCCCGCTTCGGCGCTTGAACCCTCTGCCGTCGCAGCAGCAGGACGCCGGTCGCGATCAAGCCGGTCCAGACGCCGCCCGCCTGGACGGCCATCACGCCGCCGACGCTCAAGTCGGGGAGCGCCAGAACGACCCCCGTCGCGGCGAGGGCGAACCCAACCTCCAGCATCGCCGCCGGACCGGGATCGCGGACGCCCTGAAAGAACCACAGCAGGCTGGCCCCCTGCCCGATCCCCAGCACGACCGCCATGGCCACGACGCCGCTCGCCCCTTCCAGAACCGGATTGAAGGCCGCCAGACCGACGCCGACCACAGCGGCGGGCAGGATCAGCACGCCGCGCATCGCCAGGGCTTGGCCCACTAAGGCGCCGCGCCCTTCGACGGCTCCGGCGACGTCGCGCGGCCCCGAAAGCGACTGCCCGTAATCCACGACCACCGACACCACCAAGGCCAGAGCGATGGCCGAGGCGAACACCCCGAACCCTTCTAGCCCCAGTCGTCGCGTCAGAACCGGATAGAGCAGCAGCGGCGAAACATAGCGGGCGACATGCGCGCCATAGACCCAGCCCGCATCGGCCGCGCCGCGCGCCGACAGCAATCGGTGCCTGCCATCCCCCAACTGCCGCCCCCGCGATCAACCCTGGCGCGAGCTTTAGACACGCACGGCTGCAATCGCAAGCGCGGGGCAGTCGGGCGGCCTAGCCGAAACGGCCCTCGGCCCAGCGCGCGGCGAAATAACCGCCGGTCGCCGACAGCATCGTCAGGGTCGTGCCCCAGATCAAATCGATGATCGTCAGCTTGGTCTGCCAGACCGCCAGGGTCGCCTGATTGGTCAGGTCGTAGGTGGCGTAGGCGACGAAGCCCAGCACCGCCCCGTTGATCGCCGCCCGCGTCCAGTTCCCCTCCTTCAGGGCCGGCGCGATCGCCAGGAACACGGTCCCGGCGATGGAGATCAGATAGAAGGCCACCGCCGCCTTCATGTCCGGCTTGTCGGCCATGATCGGCCCGATGACGGGCTTATACAGCCGGTTCGTCATGGTGGTCAGCCAGACGAAATCGATGGCTGCAAAGGTCAGGCCGGCCCCGAGATAGGCCGCGACATATTTGATCATCCTCGTCTCCCTTAAACCGGCTTCAGTCGATAGTGGCTGACCGCCCAGGTGCGGCCCTCGTCGTTTCCGAACAGACCGGCCGTCGCCAGATAGAAGCGCCGCCAGCGACGGGTCCAAAGTTTGGCGTCGTCGCCATAGGTCTCACGCATCAACACCGCGATCCGCGGGGCGTTCCGGTCCATGTTCGCTAGCCAGTCGTTGGCGGTCTTCGCATAGTGACCGCCGTTCCAGGTCCATTCCTGCTCGACCGCGAACAGGTCCGGAAACTGTCGGATCAGGCCGTGGCTGGGCATGACGCCGCCGGTGAAGAAATGCTGGGCGATGAAGTCGCCGCTGTCGGTATGGTCGAACCGATAGGGCGCGTCGCGGTGCGTGAAGACGTGGATGAACATCCGCCCGTCGTCCTTTAGCCAGCCCCGCGCCTTGGTCAGCAGGGCGCGCCAGTTGGCCATATGCTCGAACATCTCCACCGAGACGATGCGGTCGAAGCGCTGCTCGGTGTCGAAGGCGTTCATGTCCTGGGTGATGACCGTAAGATTGGTCAGGCCCCGCGCTGCCGCCTGGGCTTCGATATGGCCGCGCTGGCCGTTGCTGTTCGACACCGCCGTGATTTTCGAAGTGGGGTATTTCTCGGCCATCCACAGCGACAGCGAGCCCCAGCCGCAGCCCATCTCCAGAATCGTCTGACCGTCCTTCAGATCGGCATGGGCGCAGGTCTCGGCCAGCGCCGCCTCCTCCGCCTGATCCAGCGTCTCGCGGCCCGTGGGATAGAGGCAGCAGGAGTATTTCAGCCGCTTGCCCAGGCACAACTGAAAGAACTCTGGCGGCAGTTCGTAATGCTGCTGGTTCGCCGCATCCGTATGTTCGGCGATGGCGCGCTGGGCCATTTCGCGCGCAAAGGCCGCCTCGTCGTGCGGCCCGTCGCGATCCAGACGCTTCCGGGCCTCCGTCACCAGGCTGTCGATCGCCGGACGCGTCACGAAGTCCGGGAACGGCGCGTCCTGAAGCTGGCGAATGGCGACATTGGTCAGGTTCATCGGCGTCCTCGATCGTCGGATCTTGCTGCAGGCTTGACGGCAATACGACGCCTCGGCCCCTACGGATCCCTCCGCCCTCTTGAACGCAACCCCAAGGATGCCGACATCCGCCTCCCGCGACGACCGATTCCGTAGAAAGTGCACCAATTGCACTCTCTTTTTCGAACCCGGCTCGCCGTCATTTCAGATGAATTAGACGAATTAGACTCTGTTTTTCGCCTTCACTGTCTGAAATCGCCGCGTCGGATCGACGCCGCGTCTTGCCCCCCGCCCGCCCCCGCGTTAGGCGTGGTCAAAAGCCGATATTCATCAGGCAGTGAAAAAAGGGAGAGCGATGGGAAAGATCTACGCTGACGTCACGTCCGCGCTGGAGGGGCTGACCTTCGACGGCATGACGGTCATGTCCGGCGGCTTCGGCCTGTGCGGCATCCCCGAGAACCTGATCGCCGCCCTGCGCGACAGCGGGGTCAAGGGCCTGACGGTCATCTCCAACAACGCCGGTGTCGACGGCTTCGGCCTGGGCCAGCTCTTGGGCACCCGCCAGATCGCCAAGATGATCAGTTCTTACGTCGGTGAGAACAAGGAGTTCGAGCGCCAGTATCTCGCCGGCGAGCTTGAGCTTGAGTTCAATCCACAAGGCACCCTCGCCGAGCGCATCCGCGCCGGGGGCGCGGGCATCCCGGCCTTCTTTACCGCCACCGGCGTCGGCACCCTGGTCGCCGATGGCAAGGAAGTCCGCAACTTCAACGGCCGCGACTACGTCATGGAGACAGGCCTGGTCGCCGACCTGTCCATCGTCAAGGCCTGGAAGGCCGACGAGCGCGGCAACCTGGTGTTCCGCAAGACCGCCCGCAACTTCAACCCGATGATGGCCACGGCCGGCAAGGTCACGGTCGTCGAGGTCGAGGAGATCGTCCCCGTCGGCGCGCTGGATCCCGACCACATCCACACGCCGGGCGTCTATGTCGACCGCCTGGTCCAGACCGTGTCCGAAAAGCGCATCGAACAGCGCACCGTCCGTCAACGTGCCGCCGGCGCCGCCGCCGGATCGGAGGTCTGATCATGCCCCGCACCCGCGAACAACTCGCCGAACGCGCCGCACAGGAACTGCAGGACGGCTTCTACGTGAACCTGGGCATCGGCATCCCGACCCTGGTCGCCAACTACATCCCCGCCGGCATGACCGTGACCCTGCAATCCGAGAACGGCATGCTGGGCATGGGGCCCTTCCCCTATGAAGGCGACGAGGACCCCGACCTGATCAACGCCGGCAAGCAGACGATCACCGAGATCCCGGAGTCGTCCTACTTCTCCAGCGTCGACAGTTTCGCCATGATCCGCGGCGGCCATATCAACCTGTCGATCCTGGGCGCCATGGAAGTGGCCCAGAACGGCGACATCGCCAACTGGATGATCCCCGGCAAGCTGGTGAAGGGCATGGGCGGCGCCATGGATCTGGTCGCGGGCGTCAAGCGCGTGGTCGTGGTCATGGAACACGCCAACAAGCACGGCCAGTCCAAGGTCTTGAAGGAATGTAGTCTGCCCCTAACCGGCACCGGCGTCGTCAGCCGCATCATCACCGACTTGGCCACCTTCGACGTCAAGCCGGACGGCACGGGTCTCGAACTGATCGAATTGGCCGACGGCGTCACCCTCGACGAAGTCGCCGCCAAGACCGAGGCGGCCTATTCGGTTTCTGAGGAGCTCACGAAGGCCTGACCGATGGCGGCGATGACGACGTGCCCGATGATTGCTCGACGTGAGGAGGGCACGTCGGCACGGCGTCTGCCGAAGTCTGCAATCCGCCGACCACGATCTGGATGACGGGCTCGTTCCAACGTTCGTAGCTGACCATCCCCGCGGGCACGGTGCAGACTGAGGTTTCGGCAGGCCCCCGTGCCTGCCCGCCCACATATCTGACGATGAAGCCGGAATACTTCAGGCCCTCGCCCTGACTATTCTCGACCTTCAGCACCGAACCCACATCCCGGCGCGCATGCAGTCCCAACCTGATCGTTCCGGGCGCCGCCTCATTCAGCGGGCCGCGTGAACCCTCGGCAGGCGGCAGGACATCGCCAATATCGATGCGGTCGACCTTGATCAGGTCGTAGGTTCCATTCGCGTTCCGACGCAGCGTCGCCCGCTCACCTATGGCGACATTGAGCGTGCCTTGCACAAAGCCAGACCGCCGACCTTCGAACTGTTGAGGTGTGGCGGGATATGCCGGCTGGGCGTCCTGCATGAGGAACCCTGCCATCAAGGCGGCCAGTAGCATGATGATCTCCAGTTGCAAGCCAGCTAGCCTGCATCGCCTCAGATCCGTCAAGCGGCAATGATTGAGAAGATCGCGCTAATGGCCGAAGGTCGATTGGGCAGCGCCGATGAGCCTAAGCGTCTAACCGGCGATAGGCGGCGCCAACAAAAGCCATCGTCAGCGGAGCCTGCAAGCCTGTCAGCACGACGACGAAGACGATCCAGCCGGCCGTGCACGACAGCAGCCCCGCGCCCCACAACAACACCAGAGCGATCTTCGGCGCGGCCGTAACGACAAGCCCGACCAGCAGGGGCAAGAAGCCGCCGCGCGCGATGCTCATGCTCTGCAGCGACACCATCTGCCCGCGCCCGACCGTCGCCGGCGCGAACAGGGACAGGCGCACCGCGAAGGCGATGACGGCGAACAGGGCGAAGGCCGTGACGACCGCCAGCAGGATCAGCTTCCACGCCGGCCCCACCGCGCTCCACTGGCGCATCTCGATGGCCTGGGCGTTCAACTCGGCCATGCCGAACACGGCCAACAGGACCAGGGCCACGACCGACAGGATCATGGCGAGAAAGATGGCGCACAGCAGGCCCGCGCCCAGCAGCCGCACCTCCGGTCGTCCGAACTGCAACCCGACCGGCCCCAGGCCCAGCCGCCGCGCCGCTGCCAGATCGTCCGTGATGGCGATCCGCCCCAGCGCGCCCGCCAGCACCAGGGTCGAGGCCAGAGCGCATGCCGCCCAGACCAGGCCCGCTGGCCCAGCCGCCAGCCGATTGAGGCTCCAGACCACGGCCGCCAGCACGATCGCGCCGCAAGCCCCGCGCCACAGGCGAGGCAGGGCGCGGGCCGCCGCCGACAGCGTCTCGCCCAACCGCAAAATCCGATGCTCGCTCAATCTACGCCCCCGATGACCGGCGGCGGATATAGCAGGGGGCCATGACACCGCGCCACCCGCCCGCTAGAAGGCCGCGATGAGCGCTTCCACCTCTCCTTCCCCCATCCACGTCATCGGCGGCGGCCTGGCCGGCTCCGAGGCCGCCTGGCAGATCGCCCAGGCCGGCGTGCCCGTCATCCTGCACGAAATGCGCGGCGTGCCTGGCGTCAAGACCGACGCCCACCACACCGACGGCCTGGCCGAGCTGGTCTGCTCCAACTCCTTCCGCTCGGACGACTGGCAGTTCAACGCGGTCGGCCTCCTGCACGCCGAGATGCGGGCGCTGGATTCGGTCATCATGGCCTGCGGCGACATCAACCAGGTGCCGGCCGGCGGCGCCCTTGCCGTGGACCGCGACGCCTTCTCCCAGGCGGTGACCACCAAACTGACCGCCCACCCCCTGGTCACCATCGTGCGCGAAGAGATCGCGGGCCTGCCTCCGCAAGAGTGGGACAATGTCATCGTCGCCACCGGCCCCCTGACCTCACCTGCCCTGGCCGACGCCATCCTGAAGGCGACCGGCGAGGAGTCCTTGAGCTTCTTCGACGCCATCGCCCCCATCGTTCACGCCGACTCGATCGACTTCGACATCGCCTGGCGCCAGTCGCGCTATGACAAGGAAGGACCGGGCGGCGACGCCGCCGCCTACGTCAACTGCCCGATGGACAAAGCCCAGTACGAGGCCTTCATCGACGCCCTGCTGAGCGGCCCCAAGGCCGAGTTCAAGGACTGGGAGCACGTCCCCTATTTCGACGGCTGCCTGCCCATCGAGGTCATGGCCGAGCGCGGTCGCGAGACCCTGCGTCACGGCCCGATGAAACCCGTTGGCCTGACCAATCCGCGCGATCCGCTGGTCAAGGCCTACGCCATCGTCCAGCTGCGCCAGGACAATGCGCTGGGCACCCTGTTCAACATGGTCGGCTTCCAGACCAAGCTGAAGCACGGGGCGCAGGCCGAGGTCTTCCGCATGATCCCCGGCCTCCAGAACGCCCAGTTCGCGCGTCTGGGCGGTCTGCACCGCAACACCTATCTGAACAGCCCGCAGCTGCTGGACAAGCAGCTGCGACTGAAGGCCATGCCGCGCCTGCGTTTCGCGGGTCAGGTGACAGGGGTAGAGGGCTATGTCGAAAGCGCCGCCATGGGCCTGCTGACCGGCCGCCTTGCCGCCGCCCAGGCGCTGGGTCGTGACCTGGCCCCGCCGCCGCCCGAGACCGCCATGGGCGCCCTGGTCGAGCACATCACCGGCGGACATCTGGCAGGATCGAAGTTCCAGCCGATGAACATCAACTACGGCCTGTTGCCGCCGCTGGAAGCGCCCAAGGTCGACGAGGCCGGCGTCAAGATTCCGCTGAAGGAACGCGGCCGGGCCAAAAAGCGCCTGATGAGCCTCCGGGCGATGGAAAGCCTGAAGGCCTGGCGCGACGCGGCGGCCTAGACCACCGTCCCGAACACCCGTCCGATCACGGCCGTGACCGCCATGGCCAGCACGCCCCAGAAGACGACGCGAACCACCGACCGGCCGATGTCGGCCCCGCCCGCCCGGGCGCCCAAGGCCCCCAGCGCGATCAAACCAGCGACGGCGCTGGCCGCGACCCAGATCAACAGCCCGCCGGTCGGGGCAAGGGCGACCGTCGCCAGGGGCAAGGCCGCGCCCGCGGCGAAGGTGGCGGCGGACGTCAACGCCGCCTGGACCGGCCGCGCCGTCGTGAAGCTGGAGATGCCCAATTCGTCGCGCGCATGCGCACCGAGCGAATCGTGCGCCATCAGCTGTTCAGCGACAGCCCGCGCCGTTTCCGGCTGAACACCCCGTTCGACATAGATCGCCGCCAGTTCATCCCGTTCAGCCTCGGGCGCGGCGGCCAGTTCGGCGGCTTCCCGGGCCAGGTCGGCTTTTTCGGTGTCCGACTGAGAGCTGACCGACACATATTCACCGGCCGCCATGGACATGGCGCCCGCGACCAGACCCGCCACGCCCGACACCAGAACCGCCGTTTTCGGGGCTCCGGACGCGGCCACGCCGACGATCAGGCTGGAGGTGGAAAGGAGGCCGTCGTTGGCGCCCAGGACAGCGGCTCTCAGCCATCCGATACGGGCGATCAGATGACGTTCCAAATGGGTTCGCGACACGGCGGATCTCCACGCTATTCGTCGCCACAGCAGCCCCTATCGGCGGCCGGCGCAAGCGCGATCTGAAGCCGCGCGGACTTCAGATGCGTCCGACGAGGGACGCCGCGATCAGCCTGAGCCGCTTAAGCGGTTCGGGCCGGTCGTGATCGGTCAGGGCGGCGTGGGCGACAGCGGGGAATCCCTCGGGCGGCAGCGACTTCAACGCGGCATTGGCTGCTCGCTTCAGGGACGACGCCTCCTTCGCCCGACCGGTCTGCGCCAATCCCCAGACCCGGCCGACGGGCGCCACGGCTGCATCATGGCCTTCGCCCGCCAGTATCCGCACACCGACCTGCATCGGGCTGACGTAGAAGGCGTCCAGATCGTGCGGCTGTTCGCGCACCCGGCCGATGTGGGCGTCGATCAGGGCGTCGAACGGCGCGCGATCCAGGCCGTGACGCGCGACAAGATCGGTCAGGGCCTCCAGCACCGGATGGCCCTTGCGCGGCACGCCGGCGAAGACGCCGTCCATCTGTTCCGCCCACCAGGTGTAGCGCATCTCGGCCAGGAGCGGTTGGGTCACGCGCGTGGGGATGCTCATCAGCTCGGCTTCGAAAGCGTACAGCGTGATCAGGTCAGCGCGGACGCGTTCATCCGCGACCAGGCGACTGGACAGCCAGCGGTCGAGGTCGGCGGTGCGGACCTGTTGGTCGAGCGTATCCGCAGTCTCGGTCAAGCGGCGCGCGACACCGCGAAATCGGCCAGGTCTTCCAGCGCGGCGTGCCAGTCGCTGGACGGCAGGACCGACAGGGCCGCCTTGGCCTGATCGGCATAGTCGCCGGCTAGATCCAGGGTCGCGCCGATGGCGCCCGAGCCGATGATCAGTTCGCGGGCGCGGGTGAAGTCTTCGGGCGTCCGCTCGCCCTTTGTCACGGTGCGTTCCCAGAAGGCTTCCTCGCGACCGCGCGTGCGGGCGACCGCCAGAAGCAGCGGCAGGGTCGCCTTGCCCTCGTTGAAATCGTCGCCGGCGTTCTTGCCCAAGGCCTCGGCCGTCGCGCCGTAGTCCAGCGCGTCGTCCGCCAGTTGGAAGGCGATGCCGAGCGCCATGCCGTAATCGCGCAGAGCCTTGATCGCGGCCGGATCGGCGCCGGCGCCCACCGCGCCCGCCTCGGCGGCGGCGGCGAACAGTTCGGCGGTCTTGGCCGAGATGATCTGCAGATAGGTGGCCTGGTCCAGATTCAGATCGTGGGCGCGGGTCAGCTGCAGCACCTCCCCTTCCGAGATCACGCGCGAGGCCTCGGCCAGAATGCCCAGGGCCCGCATCGAATCGGTTTCGACCATCAGTTCGAAGGCGCGTGCGAACAGAAAGTCGCCGACCAGAACACTGGTGGGCGCGCCCCAGATCAGGTGGGCCGCGACCTTGCCGCGACGCAGCTCCGACGCATCGACGATGTCGTCA
The DNA here is from genome assembly GCF_044807075.1 of Brevundimonas vesicularis. Taxonomy (GTDB): domain Bacteria; phylum Pseudomonadota; class Alphaproteobacteria; order Caulobacterales; family Caulobacteraceae; genus Brevundimonas; species Brevundimonas vesicularis_G. The sequence goes on along the minus strand of NZ_CP085234.1, from coordinate 1,590,566 downwards.
TGCAACAGGGTGGCGGTGTGGATGAACTCGACCGCAGCCGCCAGTTTGCGCGGTGCGACGATGTCGTCCGTCGCGCCCACGGCGCGCGCCGCGGCGACGGTCATCAGGGGGCGCAGACGCTTTCCACCCGCCGAAACCAGATGTTCGGCCAGTTTCGGGATGATCGGCACATCCGACTGCATCCGATCCAGGATCAGGGCGTCCACGGCCGCCATATCGACCTCAGCCAGCCGGACAAGGGCGTTGACGTCCCCCTTCGGGCGGTGAGCGGCGGCGATGGCGACGTCCAAACGAATACTCTTTCACTGGCGCGGCGGGCCGCGGGAATGGCTTTTTGCGGCCGGGCCGACTTGCCCCCGCGAGTTGCGGCGCACAATGATGTTCGACCCCTTGAGGGTCAAGGAGATTGAGGCTTGGAGCCGGCCGAAACCCTGCCGACGACGATCGTCGAGAACGGCCTGTTGAACGGCCGGGTGCGCTTGCGTCAACCCGCGCGCGGCTATCGCGCCGGGATGGACGCGGCTTTGCTGGCGGCGGCGGTCCCGGTCGAGGCGGGCCAGAGCGTGATCGAGGCGGGCTGCGGGGCGGGCGCGGTCCTGATGCAGATCGCGGCGCGACGGCCCGGCGTGACCCTGACGGGCGTGGAGCGCGATCCGGTGATGGCGGCGCTGGCGACCGAGAATGCGACGCTGAACGGCGCAGCTGGATCAGCTATGATTCGTCAGGGCGACGTGGCGGCCGGGTTTCGGGCCCTCGGCTTGGAGCCGGCCGACTGGGCCATATCCAATCCCCCCTTCTTCGATGACGCCACGGCGTTGCGCGCCCCGGCCGAAGGCAAGCGGGGCGCCTGGATGGCCGACGACGGGCTGAAGGCGTGGACCGATTTCCTGCTGAAGGCGGTGAAGGAAGGCGGGCGCATCGTCATCGTGCACCGGGCCGACCGACTGGCCGATCTGCTGGGCCTGTTGGGCGAAAAGGCGGGGTCGTTCGCCGTGCGGCCCATTCATCCCTTCGCGGACGAGCCGGCCAAGCGGGTGCTGGTGCACGCCATAAAGACCGGGCGCGCGCCGCTGCGTCTGCTGCCGCCGCTGATCCTGCACGACCGCGAGGGCGGCAAGCACACCTCCCAGGCCGAAGCCATCCTGCGCGGTGAGGCGTCGCTGGAATGGTGATCGGGTGGTCAATCGCGACCGGAACGCCTAAATGCCGCCTCCTGACGAAATCGAGCCCGCCCCCGTGTCACCCGACGACCTTCCGCATGACCTTCAAGACGGCCTGATCGCCGTCGGCGAGGCCGCGCGCGACCTGCGCGAGCCGTGGTGGATCTTCGGCGGGGCGGCGATGGCGCTCTATGGCCTGACCGACATCCATGTGCCCGATATCGACGTGCTGTGCGCGCCGCGCGATGCGCGCAACTTGCTGGGCGCGCTGGGCGGCGTGGTGATACCCGATCCGGGCGAAGGTCTGTTCCGCTCCGCCGTCTTCGGGCGCGCGCCGGATCAGCCGATCCTGGTCGAGGTCATGGCCGATCTGGAGACCCGCGACGGCGGCGACTGGACCCCGGTCGCCTTCGGCTCGCGTCGCCGCGTCTTCGTCGAGGACACGCCCCTGTTCGTTCCGGACATCCGGGACCACATCGCCCTTTATCGCCTGTTCGGCCGCCCCAAGGATCTGGCGCGCGTCGAACAGCTTGAACGACTGATCGCCTGAATGCCTTTCCCCTTCCAGATTTCCGCCACCGAGGGCCGCGCCCGCACCGGGGTGCTGAAGACCGCGCGAGGCGACATCCGCACCCCCGCCTTCATGCCGGTCGGCACCGCCGCCACGGTCAAGGCGATGACGGTGGATCAGGTCAAGGCGACCGGCGCCGACATCCTGCTGGGCAACACCTATCACCTGATGCTGCGCCCTGGGCCCGAGCGGATGGAGCGTCTGGGCGGGCTTCACAAGTTCATGGGCTGGGACAAGCCGATCCTGACCGACAGCGGCGGATTCCAGGTCATGTCCCTGGCCGGCATCTCCAAGGTCAAGGAGGAGGCCGTGACCTTCTCCAGCCACATCGACGGCTTCAAACACGTCCTGACGCCCGAGCGGTCGATCGAAATCCAGGCCGACCGGATCGGCGCCGACATCTCGATGCAGCTGGACCAGTGCGTCGCCTATCCGGCCGAGAAGGATGCGGCCAGAAAGGCGATGGAGCTGTCGATCCGCTGGGGCGCGCGGTCCAAGGCCCGGTTCGGCGAGCGTGAAAACCAGGCCCTGTTCGGCATCCAGCAGGGGTCGACCTTCGAGGACTTGCGCCGTCAGTCATCGGAGCAACTGCAAGAAATCGGCTTCGACGGCTACGCCATCGGCGGCTTGGCGGTCGGCGAAGGCCACCAAGCCATGTGCGAGGTGCTGGACTATGCGCCCGAAATGCTGCCGGCCGACCGTCCGCGCTATCTGATGGGCGTGGGCAAGCCGGTCGACCTGGTCGAGGCGGTGTATCGCGGCGTGGACATGTTCGACTGCGTCCTGCCGACCCGCGCCGGCCGTCACGGCCAGGCCTGGACCTGGGAAGGCCCGCTGAACCTGAAGAACGCCCGCTTCGCCGAGGATCAGGACCCGCTGGACCCGACCATCGACGGCCCGTCATCGTCGTATTCGAAGGCCTATCTGCACCACCTGATCCGCGCCGACGAAATCCTTGGGAAGGTGCTGCTGAGCTGGCACAACATCGCCTTTTATCAGGCGCTGACGGCGGCCATGCGTGCGGCGATTTCCGAGGGTCGGTTCGGGCAGTTCAGGCGCGACTTTCACGCCCGCCACACGTCGAACGGCTGACGCCTAAGGGTGCGGTCTGAACCAGCTGGGCGCCGCCGGCGGCGCGCAGTTCCGCTGCATGCCCATGCCTTTCAGGAAGGCGCGGCGCATTCGGCCTGACTGGATGGCCGACTGAACGTGCTTTGAGTGCTGTTCGGCGCCGCTCAGTCGACGGATCCAGTTTCGGCCGGGAATAAAGTCGGTCGTCGTGTCGCGAATGGCGTTCAGCGCCGCCTTGGCCGCAGCATCCGCCGCCCGCTCGCTGAGATAGGAGCCGTCCTGACGCGGCGGTTCGTCCGTATCGGGTCCCAGCGCTTCGTCCAACCGTGCGACTTCTGCGCCGATGGTCGTGCACTGACTCAGATTGCGCAGGTCGTAGGGATTGGCTTCGGCCTGAAGCAGCACCGTCGGGATCATCTGACGACGCAGGTTGAAGTCTTCCAGCGGCGCCGTCGCCGCCGCCGCAAACCCCGCCCCGACCTGTTCGGCGCCGCTGACAGCCGAACGACCTGCGTTGCAGCCGCTCAGCGTCGCGATCAGCAGGATCGCGGTCGTGGGACCGTACAGACTGTAATGCTTCATTCTGACTTTAGACCACGCCCGAACGGCGGATCAAAGGCGCCCTTGCGAAGTCCGCAGGGGAGAAATGGTACGTCCTCTCGGGCTCGAACCGAGGACCCTCTGATTAAAAGTCAGATGCTCTAACCAACTGAGCTAAGGACGCACCGCGCGACGTCCGGGCTGGCCCGAACCGTCGAAGGGCGCCTTCTGTTGTAATCCGGCCTTCCGGTCAAGACCCGGTCTGCTACTCATTGGGCATGAAACCGTTAAATGGCGTCCGCATCATCGAATTCGACGGCTTGGGGCCGGTCACCTTCGCCGGAATGATGCTGGCGGACCTGGGGGCGGAGGTCGTGCGGCTGACGCGCGACGCCTCGGCCGGACCCGCGGTCTTCGACGAGGTCGGAGGCGAGGTGCTTCACCGGGGACGTGCGGCCGTTCCGGTCGATCTGAAATCACCGGCCGATCGCGAGCGCATCCTGCGGCTGATCGATGGGGCCGACGCGATGATCGAAGGTTTTCGACCCGGCGTCATGGAGCGGCTGGGCTATGGTCCCGACGTTGTCCAAGCGCGAAAGCCCGCGCTGGTGTTTGGGCGCGTGACGGGATGGGGCCAGACGGGGCCACTGGCGAACGCGGTCGGGCATGATCTGAACTACATCGGCCTTTCCGGGGTGCTGCACGCCATGGGCGAGGCGGATCGTCCGCCCTCCCCGCCGTTGAATCTGGTCGGAGATTACGGCGGCGGGGCCATGCTGCTGGTGGTCGGGGTGCTGGCCGCGCTGGTGGAGGCCAGGACGACGGGCAAGGGACCCGTGGTGGACGCCGCCATGACGGACGGGGCGGCCCTGCTGGGCGGTCTGTTCCAGGCATTGCGAGGTCGGGGACTGTGGAGCGACCGGCGTGAATCCAACCTGCTGGACGGGGGCGCGCCCTTCTATCGCTGCTACGCCTGTCGCGACGGCGGGTTCGTGGCGGTGGCGGCGCTGGAGCCGCGTTTCTACGCCGCGCTGCTGGCCGGCCTGGAGATTGATCCGGCTGATGCGGTTCAATACGACATCGCCGCCTGGCCAGCCCTGCAGACGCGCCTCGCGGCCCTGTTCGCAAGCCGAGACCGTGACGACTGGAGCGCCCATTTCGCCGGGACGGAAGCTTGCGTCACCCCCGTGCTGAGCCTGGCCGAGGCGCCGGATCATCCGCACAATCAGGCGCGTGGAACATTCGACAGCGGCCTGCCGCAACCCGCGCCCCGCTTCGACGGCGTCGTTGCTGCGCCCGCCCCTAGGTCCGAACTGACGTTGGAGCAAATGGTCACAAAATGGTCCGATCACGCCGGATGACCGACGCAATTTTCGGCGTTAAGGGAACAGCTTAGCGCGACAGGCGTTCCGCCAGCTAAGACCCGGGGACTTTCATGACACGCTCGATTTTTGTTTTGGCCGCCGCCGCTGCGAGCATGCTCGCGCTCTCGGCCTGCGATGACCGTCCGTCACGCTCGGACGACGACTATCGCGAAATGCCGGTCGAGACGGCGCCCCCGCCGGTCAAGGAAGAAACTCCCCCGCCCGCGCCAGAGGTTCAGGATCCGACGCCCACGCCTCCGCCGTCGACGACGCTTCCGCCTGAGGAACGCACGTCGGAACAGTCGGTCCAGCCCGAAAGCGAGACGCTGTTCTACTGACGAACAGGTATGCCGGGGGGCGTCCTTTTGACGAAAGATCGAGTTTGACGTTCAGGCCTACCCTGCTGGTCGCCCTCGCGGCGTTTTCGGCCTGCGCCCATGCAGCGGCGGCGGAACCCCGCGCGCAGATCCGGGGCGACATGGACGGCGATCTGCGGCGGGCGCTGGAGCGGGCCGTGGGCGAGGTGGACGGCGCGCCGGCCAGCCGATTCGAGGCGCGTCGTCGCGCCGAGAGCGCCGTGACCTCGGCGACCGCCCTGCTGCGGTCCGAAGGCTACTACCAACCGGTCGTCGAAGACATCGTCGAAGGCGAGGAGACGCCGATCGCGGTGGTCTCGGTCGAACCGGGTCGCCGTTTCCTGCTGACCGATCCGACCATCCAGTGGGCCGACCCCGCGCCTGAGGTCGAAGCGGCGGACAAGGCCAAGGAAGCCATTGCACTGAAGGCGGGCGATCCGGGGCGGGCGGCGGACGTCATATCCGGCGAAGGTCGGGCCGTGGCGGCGCTGGTGCGTGACGGCTATGCCGACGCCAAGGCCAACCCGCGCCGTGTCGTGGTGGATCACGCGACCTTCACCGTCGCCCCGGAGTATCGCATCGCCTCCGGCGCCCTGGTGCGTCTGGACGGCGTGCGTCTGACAAGCCAGGGCCGCACCAATCCCGCCTGGGTCGCGGGCCTGGCGCCGTGGAACGAGGGGGATCGTTACGATCCCGAGATGGTCGCGGAGCTGGAACGCCGGCTGCTGGACACCGGCGTCTATGACGGCGTCAGCGTCGCGCTGTCGCCGCTGGATCAGATCACCGCCGACGGTCATCGCCCCGTGGTTGTCAGTCTGCAGGACCGCCCCCGTCGCGTGCTGGAGGCCGGCGCCACCTGGTCGACGGCGGAGGGCGCGGGCGTGGACGTGATCCAGACGCACTACAACCGCTTCGGCCGCGCCGACACGCTGAGGCTGGAGGCGCGGCTGGCCGACATCGACAGCCGGATCGGCGCTGACCTGTCCCTTCCCCACTGGCGCCGGCCCGGCCGGACGTTGAAGCTGGGCGCGGCTGTGGTCAACGAGGACACCGACGCCTATCTGCGCACCGCCCTTGTGCTGTACGCAGACCTGCAACAGCGGATCGGCAAGACCTCCTATTTCAACTACGGAATCGGGCTGGACGCCGGGCGCTACAGCGAGACGCGCTACGACTTCAGCACCCTGCCCCCCCAGCGCGTGACCTTCGACCGCAATCTGGCGATCATCACCGCGCGGACCAGCGCCTACATCGACCGCTCCAACGACCCGCTGAACCCGACCAAGGGCTGGCGCGTCAATCTGGCGGTGCAGCCGACGGCGGTGACGGGGGATAGCAACATCCTGTTCCTGCGCACCGAGACGCAAGGCACCGCCTACTTCCCCGTCGCGGGTGATCGCACCATCCTGGCCGGACGGATGAAGATCGGCTCCATCGTCGGCGGCAGCGAGCTGAACGTGCCGGCCGACCGTCTGTTCTACGCCGGGGGTGGCGGTTCAGTGCGGGGATATTCCTATCAGGGCGTCAATCCGCAGCTGCCGGATGGTACGCCGCGCGGGGGTCTGTCTCTGTTCGAAACCTCGTTCGAGGTGCGCCAATCGATCGGTCAGAGCTTCCAGGCCGTCGCCTTCGTCGATGCCGGCTCCGTGGGTTTCCAGGAGACGCCGAATCTGACCAACATGCGCTACGGCGCGGGCGTGGGCGTGCGCTACATGCTGCCGTTCGGGCCGATCCGGGCGGATGTCGCCATGCCGCTCAACAAGCGCGAGGGCGACTCCGCCTTTCAGATCTACATCAGCATCGGGCAGGCGTTTTGACCGATACACCGCCCGAAGCCACGCCTGAAAACACGACCGCGCCGGCCAAGGCCGCGCGGCCCGCAAAGCCGCGTCGCGGGCTGGTCAGACGCATCGCTCTGGGCGTTGGCGCGGTGCTGGCCGGACTGCTGGTGCTGATCGCCGCCGCCCTGGTCGGCGGCCGCTACTACATCGCCTCTGACGGCGGTCGCGACATGGTCTTGCAACGGCTTCAGGACCTGAAGATCAGCCGCTACGGCCGGCTGAAAGTCTATGGGCTGAAGGGCGATCTGCTCAGCGATTTCACCATCGACCGCATCACCCTGGCCGACAGCCAGGGCATCTGGCTGGAGGCGAACAGCCTCAGCATGGACTGGTCCTATGTGGCCCTGCTGAGCCGCAGCTTCCATGCGAACGACATTAAGGCCGAGACCATTCGCGTCCTGCGCCGCCCCGTGATCGACCCGCCGACTGGCGAGCCGCCCAGCCCGCAGCCCATCTCGGTCCGCATCGACAAGTTCGCGGCCAACATCGAACTGATGGAAGGCTTCTCCAAGGAATACGGCCGTTGGAGCCTGTCGGGCGACGCCAGCCTGCCGCGCAACGGCGCCAAGAGCGCGACGGTCAACGCCGACAGCCTGAACCGGCCCGGCGACTTCCTGCGTCTGGCGGCGACCTTCGGCGGCAAGCTGGAAGACACGCGCCTGAACCTGCGCGCCAACGAGGCTCAGGGTGGACCTCTGGCCGGGGCCTTGGGCTATTCGCCGGATCAGCCCTTCTCGGCGGTTGCGGTTCTGAACGCCGATGTCGTCAATGCGCGGGTCCAGACGGGACAGTTCGTCCCCCTGATTGTCCAGGGCCATTTCGGCGACAATGGCTCGCGCGTTGCGGGCTTCGCCGACTTCAGCAACTCGGACCTGCTGGCGCCCTTCATCACCAAGATCGGCCGCACTGCGCGGTTCGGCTTCGCCATGGTGCCCACGCCGGACAAGGCCAGCCAGGGCGTGGCGTGGAAGCTGATTTCCGACAACGTTCAGTCCGAGGCGCGCGGCCTGATCCGCAACTCCGACCGCAGTTCGCCCGACGGAATCAGTCTGAATATTCAGACGGCCTCGCTGAGCCGGCTTGTCGGGTCCGATGTGGCGGGACCAGCGGCCTATTCCGGCCTGTTCAAGGGCGACGCCCAGACCTGGACGCTGGACGGCCAGGTCACCCTGCTGAACGCCAATGTCGCCAGCTATCGCGCCACGCGCATCGCCGGACCGCTGAACGTCGCGGTTAAGAACGGCCGCATCGATCTGGACGGCGACATTCGCGCCAACGGCGGATCAGGCGAAGGCATCATCGGCGGCCTCCTGGGGCCGGCCCCGCGCGTGCAGATGAAGGCGGCGCGGATGAAGGACGGCGCCATCCTGCTGACCAAGGTTGATCTGCAGGGCCAGGGCCTGACGCTGAACGGCTCGGGCTCACGCAATCTGCTGGGCGGGATGAACTTCCGCGGCGAGGCGCAGTTGACCGACGCCAGACGGGTGCTGCCCGACGCGCGCGGCGCCTTCGGCGGCCCGATCCGGGCCTCGTCGGCGCGGGCCGGCGCGCCGTGGGTGCTGAACTTCGACGGACGGGGCCGCAATCTGACGGTGGGTCTGGACGAGCTGGATCGCCTGCTCGGCAAGACGCCGCGCCTGCAACTGGCCGGCAAGCTGAACCGCGGACGCATCGAGGTCGAGCGCGGCGAACTGACCGGCGCGGCCGGGCGCGCCGGGGCCAAGGGCATTATCGAAACAGCTGGTAAGCTGAGGCTGGCGCTGGACTGGAACGCGCGCGGCCCGTTCGCGGCCGGGCCGGTCGAGATCGGCGGCGACATGAATGGACGCGGCGCCCTGACCGGCACACTGGCCCAGCCGCGCGTCGATCTGACCGCCGGCTTCCAGCAGGTCACGGCCGGCGCCCTGACGCTGAACAACGCCGATCTGACGCTGAGCTTCCGCAAGGGCGCGGATGCTTCGGACGGCCGGATTTCGGTGGTCAGCGGTTCGAACTATGGGCCGGCGCGCGCCTCGGGCAACTTCTTCCTGGGCGGCAAGCGCATACGATTGAGCGATCTGGACGTGGACGCCGGCGGCGTGACGGCCAGGGGCGCCATCGCCCTGTCCGACAGCATTCCCTCCAGCGCGGACCTGACCTTCTCGGCGCGGGCCGGGGCCTTCCTGGCTTCGGGCGAAGCCAACGGAAGGGTGCGGCTGACCGACGGCGGCGGATCGGACAGCGCCATTCTGGACGTCAGCGGTCGCAACGTCCGGCTGGCGGGTCAGAACTGGATCATTCGCAATCTGGATCTGGACGGACGCGGCACGCTGAACAACCTGCCGTTCACCCTGGCGCTGGACGTGGGCGGCCCAAACCCGGCCCAGTTCAACGGCACGGGCGTCTATTCCCGGCAGAACACGACCCACGGTCTGACGCTTCGCGGCGGCGGCCGGGTGCGCGAGGTGGCCTTCACGACCCGCAGTCCCGCCTCGATCACACTGAACGGGGCTACCCGCACGGCGCATCTGGATCTGGGCGTGGGCGGCGGCGTGCTGCTGGCCGACCTGCGCCAGGATGCACGCGGCGCCGCGATCCAGGCCGACCTGACGCGGGTCGATCTGGGCTCCATCTCGCCCGAACTGCGCGGCAGCGTGACGGGTCAGGTCGCCATGCGCGGCGCCGGCAGCGATCTGTCGGGCACGGCCAATATTGCGCTCCAGAACGTGCGCAGCATAGATGCGCCGCGCGGCCTGGCCGTCGATGGGCGCGTGGACGCGACCCTGGCGGGCGACCGGCTGAGCATCAAGGCGACGGCGGTCGACGAGGGCGCGGTTCAGGCCTCAGCCGACGTTGTCCTGCCGGTCGAGGCCTCGGCGGCGCCGCTGCGCCTCGCCATCGCCCGGACGCGCGAGATGTCGGGCCGGGTGTCGATCAACGGTCAGATCCAGCCGATCTGGGACCTGTTCCTCGGCGGCGACCGCAGCCTGGCGGGTCAGGTGGCGGGTCAGGCGACGATCGGCGGGACGCTGAACGCACCGCGTCTGAACGGCCGGTTCGATCTGAGCCAAGGCTCCTATCGCGAGAATGCGGTCGGTCTGGTGCTCAGCGACTTAACGCTTCGGACCCGGTTCGACGACACAGCCGCCCAGATCGAGACCTTCACGGCCAACGACGGCAAGGGCGGCACGGTTTCCGGCCAGGGCCGCATCGGCCTGCGCCAAGGCTCCGGATCGAACGCGCAACTGATGCTGAACCGCTTCCGGGTCATCGACAACGATATCGCCGAGGCGCGCGCCTCGGGCCCGGTCACCATCGTGCGCGGCGCCGACGGCAATATCCAGTTGGGCGGCCGCATCGACATCGACGAGGCCAAGATTGAGCCGGAACTGCCCGGCGCCACCGGCATCGTCTCGATGGATGTGGTCGAGATCAATCGTCCCGGCGGCGATCCGGAGGAGACCGAGCAGAAGGCGCGCGGCCCGCAGATCGGCATGGACATCCTCCTGCGTTCCAGCGGCGGCAAGGTGCGGGTCAATGGTCGCGGCCTGAACGTGATCCTGGACGTGAACGCCCGGGTGCGCGGCACCATCGCCCAGCCGCAACTGACCGGCACGGCCAATGTTGTGCGCGGCGATTATGAGTTCGCGGGCAAGCGGTTTGTGTTCGACGACACCGGACGCGTCACCCTGTCGACCGATCCCAAGCAGATTCGTCTAAACCTGGCGGCGACGCGTGAGGACGCGGCCCTGACCGCATCGATCAACGTCACGGGAACGGCCGCAGAACCCAAGATCGCCCTGACCTCCACCCCGTCCCTGCCCCAGGACGAAATCCTGTCGCAGGTGCTGTTCGGACGGTCCGCGTCCCAGCTGTCGGCCTTCGAGGCGGCGCAGCTGGCGGCCGGGGTCGCGGCTCTGGCGGGCGGCGGCGGGTTCGACGTGATCGGCAACCTGCGCGAACTGGCGGGTCTGGACCGGCTGTCGTTCGGCGGCGACGCGTCTGCGGTCACCGTTGCGGGCGGTCGCTACATCACCGACGACGTCTATCTGGAGGTCATCGGCGGCGGTCAGAACGGTGCGGCGGTCAAGGTCGAATGGCAGCCTCGGCGCAACGTCGCCATCGCCTCGCAGTTCGGCGGCCAGGGCCAGACCAGCCTGTCGATCCGCTGGCGTCACGAAAGCCGCGAGGCGGGCGACCGTCGTCCGAACCGGGGCGGCCGGAACCGCTAGGCCGCCCCGTCGGATCGGTCGCTAGAGGACCTCCAGCACCCGCTCCACGGGTCGGCCGATGACGGCGCCCTTATCGGTTTCGACAATCGGACGTTCGATCAGGATCGGCTGAGCGATCGCTGCGGCCAGGATGGCTTCGTCATCTGCGCCGGCGTCCAGCAGCGCCTTGGCGTCAGCTTCCTTTTTTCGGAGCAGGCCGGACAGACCGAGGCCGGTTCTGGACGCCAGTCGCTCCAGCGTCTCGCGATCCCATCCGGTCTTCAGATATTCGACAACCGTCGGCTCGACACCGCGCTCGCGCAACAGAGCCAAGGAGTTGCGCGACGTGCTGCATTTCGGATTGTGGTAGAGGACGACCGACATCACGCCTCCTGCTTCAGACGATGCAGCAGCATGGCGCCCTGCAGCGACGCGACATAGATCACGCCCGACACGATCATGGCCGGCCAGGTCGTCAGGTTGATCCACAGCGGCAGGTCCGGCGACGGCAGGGTCCCCAGCAGCCGCATCCCAAGATTGGCCACCACGCTGTAGGCGATAAGCGCCAGCATGATGATCGGTATGGCGCGCGTCATCGTGCGCCACTGCACCACCGCCAAGACGCTGTAGAGCAGGACGGAGAAGATGGCGCTCGAGGCGATCAAGTATGGCCACATGACCTTCATGAACTCGCGTTGAATCGCAGCCTGATCCGCCGACAGACCCATCTTGGCGTATTCCGCGCTCATCGCCGTCTCGAACCAGCCCGAGGTGAACATCCACCAGGTCGGGATCAGGCCGACGATCAGGGCGATGACCAGCCCGATCACCATCGACCGCGCCGAACGCTGAGCCTCGGCCATGCCGCGCGGCAGCTTCAGCGGGTTCATGGCGCGGAGCCAGAGGTCGATCGTCTTGCGTGTCATTTTGCGGCCCTGTTCGCGCCGGAACCTAGCGGTGATCGGCGATGACTTACAGGCCCCGACCTTCACCTTTGGGGTCGAGGCGTCTAGGGTCCGGCCGATGCGGATTCTGACCTCGGACCAGGCCGTCCTCGACCACGTCGCCGCGCGACGCGAGACGATCATCGGCCGCACCATCGACTGGGCGAACATCAACTCCGGCAGCCGCAACGCCGCCGGGCTGAATGCTGTGCTGGATGTTCTGGAAGCGGCGGCGGGCGCGCTGCCCGCCAGTGTCGAACGCCTCCCGACACAAGGTTCGACCACCGTCGCCGACGACGGGTCGGTGCGGACCGAGGCCCATGCCGACGCGCTGAAGATCACCGCCCGGCCGGAGGCCCCAATCCAGGTCGTGCTGACCGGCCACTATGACACCGTCTTCCCCGCCGACAGCCGGTTCCAGACCGTGACCACGCGCGCCGACGGCGCCCTGAACGGGCCGGGCGTCGCCGACATGAAGGGCGGAATCAGCGTGCTTCTGGCCGCGCTGGAGGCGTTCGAAACCCATCCAGACAAACACGGCGTCGGGTGGACGGTGCTGCTGAGCCCCGACGAAGAAATCGGCTCACCTGCTTCAGCCCCGCTGCTGTCCGAACTGGGCGCGCGCGGCCATGTCGGCCTGACCTACGAGCCAGCGCTGGCGGACGGCACGCTGGCCGGCGCGCGAAAGGGCAGCGGCAACTATCATCTGATCGTGACGGGTCGCGCCGCCCACGCCGGCCGCGCCTTCGACGAAGGCCGCAATGCTGTGGCCGGGGCCGCCATCATCGCCGCCGCCCTGCACGGACTGAACGGTCAGCACGAGGGCGTCACCGTCAACGTCGCCAAGATTTCGGGCGGGGGCGCGTTGAACGTCGTCGCCGACAACGCCGTGGTGCGGTTCAACGTCCGGGTGCCGGACAAGGCGGCGGCCGACTGGATCGACGCATCCGTGCGGGCCATCGCCGCGACACCGCCGTTCGAGGGCCTGACGCTGGATCTGCACGGCGGCTTCACCCGCGCGCCCAAACCGATGGACGCCGCCCAGACCGCCCTGTTCGAAGCGGTGAAGGAAGCGGGCGCCCTGTTGGGCCAACCCATCGCCTGGAAACCGTCGGGCGGAGTGTGCGAGGGCAACAACCTGCACGCCGCTGGCCTGCCCAATATCGACACCCTGGGCGTCCGCGGCGGCGACATCCATTCGGATCAGGAGTTCGCCTGGCCCGACAGCTTCGTCGAACGCGCGCAGCTCAGCGCCCTGATCCTGTGCAAGATCGCGTCAGGTGAAATCGACGCCGCCAAACTGAAATCCCTGCGGATGGAAACCCTGTAGAATGCTCGTCGTCCGTCCCGCCGGCCCCGCCGATCTCGATCATCTGCTGGAACTGGCCATCCTGTCCGGCCCCGGCTTCACCAGCCTGCCTGAAGACCCCGACGCCCTGGCCGATCGGCTGGAGCTGAGCCAGGCGAGCTTCGAAGGTCGCGTGCCCTGGCAAGAGGCCTGGTACACCCTGATGCTGGAAGACGGCGACACGGGGGACATCGACGGCGTCGGCTCGGTCAAGGCGACGGTGGGGCTGAAGCGACCCTTCTTCTCGTTCCGCGTCGTCAACAACACCGTCCAGTCGCCCTCGCTGGGGGTGAAGCTGGATCACCAGACCCTGGTTCTGGTCAATGAATGCACGGGTTGGACCGAGGTCGGGTCCTTGTTCCTCAAGGCGGATCGGCGAAAGGGCGGCGCGGGCCGTCTGCTCAGCCAGTCGCGATATATGCTGATCGGCGCCCAGCCCGAGCTGTTCGCCGACAATGTTCTGGCCGAGTTGCGCGGCGTCTTCACGCCCGACGGCGCCTGCCCGTTCTGGGACCATGTGGCGCACAAGTTCTTCCCGATGGAGTTCGACCACGCCGATCGAATGACCGGGTCGACGGACAAGCAGTTCATCCTGGACCTGGCGCCGCGGCACCCGATCTATGTCGAACTGCTGCCTGAACCGGCCCGTGCGGTGATCGGCAAGGTCCATCCGCAAGGCGTGCCGGCCATGGCCCTGCTGGAAAGCGAGGGCTTCCGGCCCAATGGTCTGGTCGACATCTTCGACGCCGGTCCGACCGTCGCCTGCGGCCGCGACAATATCCGGACCGTGCGCGACGCCCGGCGTCTGACGGTCCAGGTCGTCGGAGGGGTAGAGGCCGAGTTGCCGGCCCTGATCTCGACCGACAGCGTCGCCGCCTTCCGCGCCGTTCGCGCCAAGGCCGACATCGATGGCGACGCCGTTCGCCTGACCGCCGAAACCGCCGCCGCGCTCAAGGTGCGCAGCGGAGACACTGTGCGAGTAAAGTCATGACCCGTTTCACCTCAACCGATCCCGCCACCGAAGCGACCAACTGGGAGGGCGAGGCCGCCAGCCCGGCCCAAGTCCAGGCCGCCGTCGACGCCGCCCGCACCGCCTTCCCCGCCTGGGCCGATGCGCCGCGCGCCGACCGGATCGACGCGGTGAAGCGCTATCAAGCCGTCCTGAAAGACCGCGCGCCCCAGATCGCCGAGGCCATCGCGCGCGAGACCGGCAAGCCGCTTTGGGAGACCAAGACCGAGGCCGCGGCCATGATCGGCAAGGTGGACATCTCGATCCGCGCCTATGACGAGCGCACCGGCGAACGGACCAGCGACACGGCGTTCGGCCGCGCGACCCTGCGGCACCATCCGCACGGCGTCGCGGCGGTGCTTGGCCCGTTCAACTTCCCCGGCCATCTTCCGAACGGCCATATCGTCCCGGCCCTGCTGGCGGGCGACACGGTCGTCTTCAAGCCCTCGGAAGAAACGCCCCTGGTCGGTCAGGTGATGGCCGAAGCCTTCGCCGCCGCCGATCTGCCCACCGGCGTGGTCAATGTGGTCCAGGGCGGGCGCGAGACGGGCGCGGCCCTGCTGGACGCCGGCATCGACGCCCTGATGTTCACCGGCTCGGGCGCGGCGGGCGCGCATTTCCGCAGGAAGTTCGCCGACGATCCCCACGTCATCCTGGCGCTGGAGCTGGGCGGCAATAACCCGCTGGTCGTTTGGGATGCGGCGGATGCAGAGGCCGTCGCGGGCATCGCGGTTCAATCCGCCTTCATCACCACCGGCCAGCGTTGCTCGTGCGCGCGTCGCCTGATCGTGCCGGAAGGACCGCAAGGCGATGCGATCATCGAAGCCATCGCCGCCCTGTCCGACCGGCTGATCTTCGGCCCGTGGGACAGCGATCCCGAACCCTATGCCGGGCCGCTGATCTCGGCGCGTGCGGCCGAGGCGGCGCTGAAGGCGTTGCAGGACAGGATCAACAGCGGGGCCAAAGTCATCCGCGCCTCTGGACCGGTCGCCAATCTGCCCGGCGCCTTCGTCAAGCCGGCCATTATCGACGTGACCGGGATCGACGTGCCGGACGAAGAGATGTTCGCTCCCTTCCTGTCGGTGACGCGCGTCGGGTCGTTCGACGCGGCGATCCAGGCGGCGAACGCGACCCGCTACGGCCTGTCCGCCGGTCTGGTCAGCGATGATCCGAAGAAGTGGGACCACTTCATCCGCCGCATCCGCGCCGGCGTGGTCAACTTCAACCGGCCGACGACGGGCGCCGCCGGCGACATGCCCTTCGGCGGGTTGGGGGCCAGCGGCAACCACCGGCCCAGCGCCTATTACGCCGCCGACTATTGCGCCTATCCGGTCGCCAGTTTCGAGGCCGACGCCGTCGCCAACATCGAAGGCGAGATCAAGGGATTGCGATGATCAGCGCTGTCGAGGCCAACGCCGACGGTCTGATCGGGCCGACCCATTCCTACGCCGGTCTATCGCCCGGCAATCTGGCGTCCAGCCTGAACAAGGGCGAGGCGTCCAATCCCCGCGCGGCCGTCCTTCAGGGCCTCGACAAGATGAAGACCTTGGCGGACCTGGGCCTGCCCCAGTTCGTCCTGCCGCCGCATGAGCGACCGAACATTCCCTTCCTGCGGACCCTGGGTTTCGCCGGCTCGGACGCCCAGGTCCTGGAGCGGGCCTGGCGGAGCGCGCCCTCGTTCGCCGCCGCCGCCTGTTCGGCCTCGCCCATGTGGGCCGCCAACGCCGCAACCGTGACGCCCAGCGCCGACGCCGCCGACGGCCGAGTGCATTTCACGCCGGCCAATCTGCACACCAATCTGCACCGCAGCCTAGAGCACCGGCAGACCAAGCGCGCCCTGGACGCTCTGTTTCCTGACGCCAGCCGGTTCGCCGTCCACGACGCCCTGCCCGCGGTCGCGCATCTGGCCGACGAAGGCGCCGCAAACCACGTTCGCCTGTGCGCCGAGCATGGCGGTCGCGGCGTCAATCTGCTGGTCTGGGGTCGCGAGGCGTTCGAGCCTTGGGACGGCCCCTTCCCCGCTCGCCAAACGCGCGAAGCGTCGCAAGCCATCGTGCGCCGCCACGAAGCCGGACGGCCGGTCCTGGCCCAGCAATCCCGCGCCGCCATCGCGGGCGGCACCTTCCACAACGACGTGGTCTGCGTCGGGGCGCTGGACACCCTGTTCTTCCACGAGCTGGCGTTCGAGGACACGGCCGCAACCCAGGCCGCCATTCGCCGCGCGGCCGATGGTCTGTTCGAGCCGATCTTCGTCGAGGTCTCGTCCGCCGACCTGCCGCTGGCCGACGCGATCAGCTCCTATCTTTTCAACTCCATGCTGATCCAGGTTCCGGGCGAGGATCGCCTGACCCTGATCTGTCCGACCGAGACCCGCGACAACCCGCGCAGCCATGCGGTGGCGCAAGCGCTGGCCGCCTCCAACGGTCCGATCGGCCGGGTGCAGTATGTCGACGTGCGCCAGTCGATGCGCAACGGCGGCGGACCGGCCTGCCTGCGCCTGCGTGTCGTGCTGACCGAGGCCGAACTAACGGCGACCAACCCGGCCATGCGCCTGACCGACGATCTGCATGCACGTCTGTCGGACTGGGCCGGGCGCTGGTACCGCGATGAACTGCGCCCCGCCGATCTGGCCGACCCCGACCTGCTCACCGAGAGCCGGGGCGCGCTGGACGAACTGACGACGATCTTGGGACTGGGCGGCGACTTCTACCCGTTCCAGCGCTGATCGATCAGGCCGCGAACCGCCCACCGCGTTGGGCATAGGCCTGGGTGCCGCGAGTGAAAACCTGGTCGGTCGGCAGGACGGTTTCGATGGCGAGGTCGTCCTTGCCTTTCAGCGCCGCATAGACAGGCCCGAAGTCCTTGAGCGTCTCGTCCTTCAGAGCTTCCAGGCTGTCGATGACGAAATAGACCTGCTGGAAGTCATCGATCCGGTACAGGGTCCGCATCACCCGCTCCAGATCGAACCCCAGGCGGTTGGGCGATGGGTCATCCAGAGCAAAGACGCTCTCGGTCGCCGAGGAGACGATGCCGGCGCCGTAGATGCGCAAGGCCCCCGCCTCCTTCATCAGGCCGAACTCGACCGTGTACCAGTAAAGCCGCGCCAGGTTGGGCAGCATGCCCAGACCCGCCGCCCTCTGCCCGCCCTTGCCATAGGCCTCCATATAGGCGGCGAAATCGGGGTCGGTCAGCATGGGCACATGGCCGAAGACGTCGTGGAAGATGTCCGGTTCCTGGAGGTAGTCCAGCTGGTCCGGCTTCCTGATAAACTGGCCCGAGACGAAGCGGCGATTGGCCAGATGGTCGAAGAAGACCTCGTCCGGGACCAGACCCGGCACGCAGACAACCGTCCAGCCCGTTAGGACCTGAAGTTTGGGATTGATCACGTCGAAGTCGGGAATGCCGCCGGCGTTCAAATCCAGCGCGTCCAGTCCCCTCATGAAGGCGTCGCAGGCGCGACCGGGCAGGATCTTCATCTGCCGGGCGTAAAGCGTGTCCCAGGTCTGGTGCTCGACTTCGGTATAGGCGGCCCAGTTCTGGGGAATGGTCCAGTCGGCGGCCGCGCCCTCGGGCAGCTTTTCGAAGACGTGTTCGAAGTCGGACATGGCGTATTCCTCTTTTGCCGCCATCCTAGCCCGGAGCCACCACGGCTTCCAACCGTCAGTGAAGACGTTCGTCCAGCGGTGCGCGGTGGCCCATGCCGTCGGTGGTGAACCACCGCTCGGCGTCGTCGGGCAGCAGCACGGAATCGCCATCTTCGAGAGCGCCCTCAGCCGCATAGGCGACAAAGCCGCCATCCTCGCCCAAGGCGAAGACGCGGTAGAAGGGCTGGTCTGGCCTGACCAGGCCGCTTTCACCGGCCGGCCCCTCATAGGCATGATCGACATCCATCACGACGCCACGAAAGGCGTCGTCGCGGTGGCGGACAACTTGGCCGATGGCGAAACGTGCGGTCTGAATGCGGGTCATCGCACTTCATACGATTCAGCGCATGACCCCAATGCCTGCCGGTCTGTTCATCTTCCTGACAGAATGGCTTGGCGCGGACGATCCTGGCGGGTTAGGCTGACCAGGACGGGCGCCGCTTTGGACCGCCCACAACGGATGACGGCCCATGCCGGAGACCCACGGCGCGCCTCGACGGCGCGACGAGCGGTCCCAGCCTTCCCGTTCGCGGGATGCGTCGGGTCGAGATGCGCCGCTGTATGGCGCGCTCGATCTGGGGACCAACAATTGCCGGCTGCTGATCGCGCGGCCGTCACGCGAAGGCTTTCGCGTGGTTGACAGCTTCAGCCGCATCGTGCGGCTGGGCGAAGGGCTGTCGCGGACGGGCCTTTTGGACCCGCGCGCCATGGACCGGGCCTATGACGCCCTGGCCCTGTGCGCCGAGCGGATCGTGCGCAAGGGCGTCGACTCGGCGCGATTGAGCGCCGTCGCCACCCAGGCCTGCCGCGCGGCCGAGAACGGCGCCGACTTCATCGACCGGGTGCGCAAGGGCACGGGCCTGCGCCTGCGCATCATCGATCCCGCCGAAGAAGCGCGTCTGGCGGTCGAGGGATGCCTGAATCTGATCGACCCCAAGGCCGAGGCGGTGCTGGTCATCGATGTCGGCGGCGGCTCGACCGAGATGTCGTGGCTGAAGCGCAGCGGGACCGACTGGACGACCACCGCTTGGATGTCGGCGCCGGTGGGGGTCGTGACCCTGGCCGAGCGACATCCCGAGCCGCCGAACTCCGGCGAGGCCTGGTACGAGGCCATGGTCGCCGACATGGGCGCGGCCATTGCAGCGGGCAGGATCGTGGACGAACCGATGCTGGACCTGT
Source organism: Brevundimonas vesicularis (assembly GCF_044807075.1). GTDB lineage: Bacteria > Pseudomonadota > Alphaproteobacteria > Caulobacterales > Caulobacteraceae > Brevundimonas > Brevundimonas vesicularis_G. The sequence goes on along the minus strand of NZ_CP085234.1, from coordinate 1,571,349 downwards.
TCCGGCAGAATCGGGCGCATCTGGTCGGCACCTCGGGCGCGATCACCAGCCTGGCCGGCATTCACCTGAACCTGCCGCGCTACAATCGCGACCGGGTCGATGGATTGTGGATGACGCGCGCCGACTGCGAGGCGGCGGCGGATCGCCTGAAGGCGCTGGGTCCGGACGGTCGAGCGCGCGAGGCCTGCATCGGTCCCGATCGTGCGGACCTCGTTTTGGCGGGCGCCGCCATCCTGGAGGCGGTGCAGCGCGCCTGGCCGTCGGAACGGGTGCGGGTCGCGGATCGGGGTCTGCGCGAAGGCCTGCTGCTGCAACGGATGCGCGAAGACAAGAAACCGCCGAGGGGACGGCGTCGTCGGCGCGGACGGGGCCGGCCGGCCCCCGCCGCCTGATCAGGCGGCGGGCGTGACGCGCACCGGCAGTTCGATGTCGCAGACCGAGAAATCCGCGCCACGCGCCTGACGCGCCTGCTGCGCCAGGGTCTGGAAGGTGGCGGAGTTAGTGTTCAGGACGGCCGCCGTCGGACGTTCGGCTGCGGGCAGATCCGACGCCACGCGAACGCGGGTCATCTGATCCGGTCCTTGGACCAGACCATCCGGCGTGTCGCTGGCCTTCAGCGATCGCACGACGTCCAGGCCGGACACCACCCGGCCCCAGACGGTGTAGCGCTTGTCCAGCGCCGGATAGGCCTGACGCATCAGGAAGAACTGGCTGTTGGCGGTGTCATTGCCCTCGTCACGCGCCATGCCCGCAACGCCCGGGCAATACAGGGCCCAACCGTGGACCTTCTTGTCGCTGGTGCCGGACATCAGGGCGTCGGGCTGGGTTTGGACCGGGATGGAGTCGACGAAGCCGACCAGGGCGCCGACCGGGGCCGCCACCGGAGTGAAGGCCATGACCGCGCCACGGCGGAAGGTGAACTCGGCTTTCAGGTCAGGATACCAGCTCTGCCCCTCGCCCGTGCCCAGCGGATCGCCGGTCTGGGCCATGAACCAGTCGATCACCCGGTGCCAGACCAGGTTGTCGAAGAAGCCGCGCGACGCCAGCAGCCTGATGCGTTCGACATGGGCGGGCGCGATCTCGGGCGCCAGTTCCACCAGAATCCGCCCCTTGTTGGTGTCGATGACCAGCAGGTTCTCGGGCGCGATCGTGCGCCATTCGCCGGGCGGGGGCGGGGGCGGCGGAACGGCGGTCGCGTCCTGCGCCAGGGCGGCGCCCGCCGTCGCGGCCAGCACGGCCGCTGCCATCGCCAGCGTTCGTATCGTCATCGTCCCCTCCCCCGTTTGCGAAAGCCTCAGCCGCCCGTCACTTCGGCGACCGGTTGAACATCGCAGACGCTGAAGGCCGCGCCGCGCGCGGCGCGCGCCGTGGCGATCCGTTCGGCGAAGGCGGTGCTGCCGGCGTTCAGCACGCGCACGGTCGGACGCTCGGCTTCGGGCAGGGCCGAGGCCATGCGGACGCGGGTCATGGTGTCGGGATCGGTAACCTTGCCGTCCTCGGCGTCCGAACCCTTCTTCAGCTTGCCGACCACGTCCAGGCCGGACACCACGCGGCCGAAGGCGGTGTAGATGCCGTCCAGCTGTTCGCGCGCGCCCATCATCAGGAAGAACTGGCTGTTGGCGCTGTCCGGCGAACCCGAACGGGCCATGCCCAGCACGCCGGGACAGAACAGGCCGTGGGCGTCGACCTTGAAGTCGGCGGTGACCATCATCTGAGCGTCGGGCTGGGTCTGGACCGGCAGGTCGCCGACCAGGCCACGCACGCCCGCGCCGACGCTGGGCACAGCGACGAAGCCGGCGTCGCGACCACGACGGAAGCTGAACTCGGCCTTCAGGTCCGGCAGTTCGCTGCCGCCTTCGCCCGTGCCCTTCGGATCGCCGGTTTGCGCCATGAATTCAGGGATGACGCGATGGAACTTCAGACCATCGTAGAAGCCCTGGTTGGCCAGGGTGCGGATGCGTTCCGCATGGTTGGGCGCGGCGACAGGGATCAGTTCGACCAGCACCCGGCCCTTGGACGTATCGATAACCAGCAGGTTTTCCGGCGCAATGGCGCGCCAGTCGGACGCCGCCGGCGCCGTTTGCGCCACAGCGGGGGCCTGGACCGCGCCAGCCGCGAGAAGAGCGGCGACGGTCGCTGCGATGATGGGCTTACGCATGGTCTTGTCTACCCTAACCGTTCTTGACCTTGGCCCGCACGCGCTCGGCGATGGCGGGGCTGACGAAACTGTCGATCGCGCCGTCCAGCCGGGCGATCTCCTTGACGAGCCGCGAGGCGATCGCCTGATGGCGCGGATCGGCCATCAGGAATACGGTCTCGATGTTCTGATTGAGGCGCTGGTTCATGGCCGTCATCTGGAACTCGTATTCAAAGTCGGCGACGGCGCGCAGACCCCGAATGATGACGCTGGCGTCCAGCTCTTCGGCGAAATGCATCAGCAAAGTCGAAAACGGCTGGACCACGATGTCGCCGCCGAGGGGCGCCATCTCGGCCTTCAGCATCTCGACCCGTTCGGCGGTGGAAAACAGCGGCCCCTTGTCGTCGTTCTGGGCCACGCCGATGACCAGCCGGTCTACCAGCTTCAGCGCGCGCTTGATGATGTCGGTATGCCCGTTCGTCACCGGGTCGAAGGTGCCCGGATAAAGTCCGATGCGCATGCGTGTCTCCCCGGCCTGTCGCGTGGCGTCAGCGTCGTTTAGCAGGTGCGAAATCAGCGGCCTAGCCGGCTGACGCCATCGTCATCGTCACGATCCGCGATGGCCTGGGGCGCCTGTGCGGTCCAGGCCGCTTCGACCTTGGCGAGCAGGACCGGATCATTGGCGAAGGCGACATCGTCGATGGCGGTGATCGGACAGACGGGCGTGGCGCTGTTGCACAGGAAGGCGGCGTCGAAGGCGCCGATCTCGTGGAGACGGATCGGTCGCGTTTCACGGGTCAGCCCGACCTGGGGCAGCCCGCGCGTGATCAAGGCCTGGGTCACGCCCGCCAGCATCGGGGCTTGAGGCCAGACGATCCTGTCGCCCTGGGCAAAGCCGATGTTCCACAGCGTGCCCTCGGCGACCCGCCCTGCCCCATCGACAAACAGGGCGTCATCAAACCCGGCGGCGCGCGCGGCGCGGCGGGCCCAAATCAGGCCGAAGGTGGCGAGATGCTTCAGATGCGCCGCATCGCGCTCATAGGGCATGGCGGTGATCCGCACCCGGTTCGCCAGCGGCGGCGGCGCAGGAGAGACACTGGTCATCACCTTCGGTCGGCCGACATAGGTCGGGTTGCGATGACCGACCTCCGGCGAGAACAGGCTGACACGCAGCCAGCAGGCGTCTCGGCCGGCGACGGCCAGCGCCATCAGACGCCGGAACTCCGCCTCGCCGGGGCTTTCGCCGAACAGTTCGACGGCGGCCTGCTCCAGACGGGCGAGGTGGAGATCGAGGCCGCGCGCGGCGCCGTTCTCGACGCGGAAAGAGGTGTAGGCGCCGTAGTTGACCAAGGCCTGATGCGCCAGGTCGTCAGGCGTGGCGGGAAGGCCGTCGATCAGAATCGTCGCGCTCAAACGACCCTCCCCTTCCCCGCTGGGCAGAGGCGGATCAGACTTCGCCGCCGTCTTCTCCGCCGACATCGGCATCATCCGCGCCGCCGCTTTCCGGCAGACGTTCGACCGAGACGACCTTCTCGTCCTTACCGGTGCGGAAGATGGTGACGCCCTGGCTGGAGCGGCCGACGATGCGGACCTGGTCGATGCGAGTGCGGATCATCTGACCGCCCGAGGTGACCAGCAGCAGGTCGTCCGTCTCCTCGACCGGGAAGGCCGCCGCCAGACGCGTGCCGGCGCGACCGCCCAGGCCGTGGGCCGTCAAACCTTGGCCGCCGCGCCCCGTACGACGATACTCGTAGGCCGAGGATCGCTTGCCGAAGCCGGTCTCGGTGACCGTCAGGATGAACTGCTCGGCGGCGCCCAGTTCGGCGATCCGCTCGACCGTCAGAGCCGCATCCGCGACCTCGTCTTCAACCTCGACCGGAGCCGCGGCATCCTCTTCCGCATCCGCACCGGCCAGGGCCTTGCGCATGGCGTTGGCGTGTTTGACGTAGGCGGCGCGTTCTTCCGGCGTCGCGTCCACGCGGCCCAGGATGGCCATGGAGATGACCTCGTCGCCGTCCTGCAGCCGCACGCCCCGGACGCCAGTCGAATCCCGGCCCTTGAACACGCGCACGTCGTCGGCCTTGAACCGGATCGCGCGGCCCAGCGCCGTCGTCAGCAGCACATCGTCGTCGGCCGTGCACAGGCCGACGCCGACCATGCGGTCAGAGCCCTCCAGCTTCATGGCGATCTTGCCGGCGCGGTTGACCGTGGCGAAGTCCGACAGCTTGTTGCGCCGCACGTCGCCGCTCGAGGTGGCGAACATGATGTCGTAGTCGCCCCAGGTCGTCTCGTCCTCGGGCAGAGGCAGGACGTTCATGATGCTGTCACCCGGCTCGATGGGCAGCAGATTGACGAAGGCCTTGCCCCGCGATTGCGGATTGCCCAGCGGCAGGCGCCAGGTCTTCAGCTTGTAGGCCTTGCCGTTGGTGGCGAAAAATAGGACCGGCGTGTGCGTCGAGGCGCTGAACACGCCGGTGATGGCGTCCTCGTCCTTCATCGACATGCCGCTGCGGCCCTTGCCGCCGCGATGCTGGGTCCGATAGGCGTTCAGGGCCACGCGCTTGACGTAGCCGCCGTGGGTGACGGTGACGACCATGTCCTCGCGCGGGATCAGGTCCTCATCCTCCATCTCCCCGTCGCCTTCCCCGATCAGGGTGCGGCGCGGAACGGCGAACCGATCCTTCACGTCGATCAGGTCGTCGCGGATGATGGCCAGGACGTTCTTGCGGTCCGACAGGATGGTCAGGTGGCCTTGGATGGTGTCGGCCAGGCCGTGCGCCTCGCCGAAGATGTCGTCGCGGCCCAGGCCGGTCAGACGCGACAGGGTCAGGGCCAGGATGGCGCGGGCCTGTTCGTCGGTCAGACGGATCTTGTCGCCCTCGACGATGACGGTGCGCGGATCGGCGATCAGCTCGACCAGGGCCATCATGTCGCCGACGGGCCAGGCCTTGGCCTGCAGACCCTCGCGCGCCTCGGTCGGATCGGCCGAGGAGCGGATGATGTGGATCACCTCGTCGATATTGGCGACGGCGACGGCCAGACCGACCAGGACGTGGCCGCGATCACGGGCCTTGTTCAGCTCGAACTTGACGCGGCGAACCACGACCTCCTCGCGGAAATCGAGGAAGATCTGCAGCAGCTGCCGCAGGCCCATCTGCTCGGGCCGGCCGTGGTTCAGCGCCAGCATGTTGACGCCGAACGAGCTTTGCATGGCGGTATATCGCCACAGCTGGTTCAGGATCACGTCGCCGGACGCGTCGCGCTTCAGCTCGATCACGATCCGCATGCCCTGGCGGTCGGATTCGTCGCGAACGTCGGAAATGCCTTCCAGCCGCTTCTCGCGCACCATTTCGGCGATGCGCTCGATCAGGGTCTGTTTGTTGACCTGATAGGGCAGTTCGGTGACGACGATGGCCTCGCGGTCCTTGCGGATCTCTTCCACCGAGGCGCGGCCGCGCACGACGACCGAGCCGCGACCGTCGCGCAGGGCGTTGCGCGGTGCAGTGCGGCCCATGATCTCGCCGCCGGTGGGGAAGTCCGGGCCGGGCACGATGTCCAGCAGGGCGTCGTCGGAGACGTTGGGATCATCCAGCAGGGCCAGGGCCGCATCCACGACCTCGCCCAGATTGTGCGGCGGGATATTGGTCGCCATGCCGACGGCGATGCCGCCCGCGCCGTTGACCAGCAGGTTGGGAATCCGGCTCGGCAGAACGACCGGCTCCAACTCCTTCTCGTCGTAGTTCGGCTGGAAATCGACCGTGTCCTTGTCGATGTCGGCCATCAGGGCGACGGCGGCCGGGGCCATCCGGGCCTCGGTGTAACGCATCGAGGCGGGCATGTCGCCGTCGACCGAACCGAAGTTGCCCTGACCGTCGACCAGCATCAGCCCCATCGAGAACGGCTGCGCCATCCGCACCAGGGCCATATAGACCGAGGCGTCGCCATGGGGGTGGAATCGGCCCAGCACGTCACCGACGACGCGGGCGCATTTCGAATAGCTGCGCTCGGGCGTCATGTTCAGGTCGTGCATCGAATACAGGATGCGACGGTGAACCGGTTTCAGCCCGTCCCGGGCGTCGGGAAGCGCGCGCGAGACGATCACGCTCATGGCGTAGTCGAGGTACGAACGCTTCAGTTCGTCCTCGATCGTGATCGTGGAAATGTCGGAGCCGCCGCCTCCCGGAACGATCGGAGATGCGGCGTTTTCGTAGCTGTCGTCGGTCAATGAAGCGTGGCTTTATGCGGCCGGAATCGGAACGTGATCCGCTGTGACGATTTCTAGCATTCCAGGGCCTCGGTGGCAAAGCGACGTCGCCGTGAAAGCCCGTCTCTGAAAGGACTTTCGACATGCGCGCCACCCGCCTCGCCGCCGCCCTTCTTCTCGGCTCCCCCTTGGCCCTGACAACCGCCTGCGCCGCGACCGGAAACGCGCCCCAGGCGGCCGTCGAACGCGCGCCCGTCGGCGCGACGGGCCAGGCCGTTCTGATCAACGCCTCGGGCGCCAATATCGGCCGCGTCGACCTGCGTCAGGGGCCGACCGGCCTGTTGATGAAGATCGAGGCTTCAGGCCTGACGCCCGGTTGGCACGGCATCCACATCCATGCGACCGGCGAATGCGCCGCCCCCTTCACCTCTTCCGGCGCCCACATCAACCACGGCGAGCCCAAGGCCCCGCACGGCCTGTTGAACGCCGCCGGGCCGGACGACGGCGACCTGCCCAACGTCTGGGCCGGTGCGGACGGCAAGGTGAACGCTGAGCTGTTTACGACCCGCGCCCGGATCTCGTCCGAAGGCCCCGGCCAATGGCTGTGGGACGCCGACGGCTCGGCCATCATCATCCACGCCAACCCCGACGACCATTCGACCCAGCCCATCGGCGGCGCCGGCGACCGAGTGGCCTGCGCGGCGCTCAGCGCAAGCTAAGCCTATCTAAGTTACGGAAGATGGCCCGCTGGACAGCGTTCAGCGGGTCTCTTTTTGTGCGAGCAGACGGCGCATCAGTTCGGCCTGCTCCTCTTGCCGGGCGGTCAGGTGTTCGACCTTCTCCAGCAGGGCCATGATCTCGATCTCGGCCTTCAGATTGACCTGGTAGTCATTGCCCGCATCCAGCCGATCCTTCGCCGCTTGGCGGTTCTGGCTCATCATGATGACCGGCGCCTGGATCGCCGCCAGCATCGACAGGACCAGGTTCAGGAAGATGAAGGGATAGGGGTCGAAGGCATCCTTGCGCAGCAGCAGGTTCAGCCCGGTCCAGATCGCCAGGAAGACGCCGAAGGCGATGATGAACGGCCACGAACCGCCAAAGGCCGCCACCCGATCGGCCAGCCGCTCTCCAAAGGTTTGGCGGTCGTCGAAGGTCTCGTTGATGTCTTCGGACACAGGGCGACGATCGGCGGTGCTCTGAACGACGACGGCTTCGTTCGCCGCAAGATCGTGCTTCGCCTTGCCCAGCCAGCGGCGGGAAACGTGGTCGGCGTCGAGGGGGGCGTGATGCATGGCGGGCTCCTGAAACGATCAGGAACAGATCAAGCCTTGGCGGCCCCCGCACGCAAGCCCCGTTCGGCCAGGGCCACAAGGGCGACCCCGCCCATGGTGATGGCCGATCCCGTTATAATCTGCGGCGTCAGGATGTCGCCCATGAAGCTCCAGCCGATGAACATCGACACCACCGGCGTGACCAGCAGATAGGGCGTCACCCGCCCCGCCTCGCGCCGCTGCACCAGCCAGAACAGCAGGGTGGTCGCCAGCACGGACGACACGACGCCGGCCCACAGCAGCGAGGCCCAGACCATGGGCGTGGCGCGCGTCACCGCCTCCCACTGGCCATGCTCGAACACCGCCGAGCCGAAGGCCATGACGGGAAAGGCGCCCAGCGCCAGCAGACCCTGCATCTTCAGCGGCGGGATGGAGGTGGTGCGGCGCGCCACCACCGTGGTCACGCCCCAGGCGGCGCCGGCCGCGATGGCGACCAGAATGGCCTTCCAGTCCTGCAGCGCATGGGCGTCCAGCGTCATCCAGGCCACGCCGACGAAGGCCACGCCCATGCCGACCAAGGCCGCCTTGGACAGCCGCTCGCCCAGGATCAGGAAGGCGAACAGGGTGGTGAAGGGGATCCACAACTGGTTGGCCACGGTCACGGGGCTGACGTCCGTCGCCAGCCAGTAGGCCGTATAGGCCAGGCCATACTGGATCGGCCCGCCGATGATCACGATCAGCATCAGGCTCTTCCAGTCCGGGAACGGCGGCCGCACGAAAGCGATCAGGCAGGCGGTGGCGATGCCGAACCGGATGGCGCCGACCAGCAGCGGCGACAACTCCTGCGTCGCCAGCTTGGCCCCGGCGTTGTTGACGCCCCACACCACGATGATCGCCACGATGGCGGCGATCTCCAGCCCCGTCAGGGCGTGAGGCCTCTTGGGCAGGGGGGCGGGCGCAGGCGCAACTTCGGAACGGACGTCGGTCATGACCGCCCTATGGCACGGCGCGCCTGCCGCGTCGGCTCACTTTGGATGACCTCAGGTTTCCGCTCAGAAATCCGGCTTGGCGACCATCAGCCAGTAGATGGCCAGGACGCCCGCAAAGGCCGGCCAGCCCAGGGCGAACCACCAACGGAACAGCCGATGATAGGCGGAAGGCAAGGCGGCGCCCTGCCCTGCCGCCCGTTCGGCCAGCCTCATCATTCGGTACTGAATCCACACGACCGGCAGCCAGCAGAGGCCGATCAGGACATAGAGGCCGTAGGCCGCCATCAGCCACGGACTGGTCAGCGACCAGCCTTGCAGATGGATCAGACCCAAGCCGGTGATCGGCTGGATCACCACGGCGGTCGCGGTGAAGACGAAGTCGGCCAGGACGACGATCCGCCCCACCTCAGCGACGGTCCTGGCATCCTTTGTCGCGTGCGCGCGCAGCATGAAGAAGGCGATGCCGGCGCCTGTTCCGAACAGCACCGCGCCCGACAGGATGTGAACGATCTTGAGCAGCACATAGGCGGTCATCGGCGCGCGTCCGTCGCCGCCACGAACAGGCAAAGGGCCATCATCGGCAGGACCTTGAGCCATGGTCCCAGCGGATCGATCCAGAAATGCGGCAGGCTGAGCGTCGCGGCCGTCAGATAGCCGACCGTGGCCAGGCACATGAAGATCGCCACCCGCGCCGTCCACGGCCGCACGAACAGCATCAGCCCCAGCACCACGTCCAGCAGCGCGCCCCACCAGGCGATGGGGCCGGCCATGCGGCCGTAACCGCCCTCATGCAGGATGGCGACGGCGCGGTCCCAACCCGGCCCGAAGCTGATCAGGCCGGTGATCAACCAGAACAGGCCCAGCGTCACGATGGAGACCGGCCGCACGAACCACAGCCGCGCGTGCCAGACGTCCTGAACCGAGGCCGGGGTCTCGGCGAGGAAGCGTGTGAATCCGCGCGACGACATGCCAAGCGCCTGCGCCCAGCCGCTGTCGCGGCCGGACACGTCATGGTCCATCTGTTTGATCGCCGTCGTGCGGATCGGCGAGGACCAGCCCAGCCGTCCCAGCAGATCGCCGATCGCCAGGGCGGGCGCAGCCAGGACACGCGGAACGCGGACCACCGGCGCCAGGCTCAACCCCATCCAGCCGCGGTAAAGACGCACCGTCTCGACCATGGTCACTGGCTCCGGCCCCGGCATATCCAGCGTCCGATGCGACGGCGCGGCGGGTTTCAAGGCCGCGACGACGGCGGCGGACAGGTCGCTCAGCGGGATCGGGCGGAAAATCTGATCGCCGCCTACGACAGGGCTGAACAGTGGAAACGCCGCCAGCGCCCGGATCAGGCCGGTGCCGCCAAACGCGGCGCGATCCACCACCAGCGACGGCCGCAGGATCAACCAATCCAGACCGCTTGCCTCGATCATCCGCTCGGTCTCAGCCTTCGTGCGGGCGTAGTCGGTGCCGGCCCCGTCGTCCGCGCCCACGGCGGAGATATGCACCAGACGCCGCACGCCCGCCGCCTCGCACGCCGCGATCAAGGCGCGCGGGCCGTCGACATGGGCGGCGCGCGTGCTGTCGCCGGCCCCATTCTGAAGCACGCCGACGCAGTTCACCACCGCATCCACGCCGACCAGCAGCGGCGCCCAGGCCTGGGGCGTCGTCAGCTTGGCGAAATCGGCGGCGACCCAGTCGAACGCCGGCGCGCGACGAGCGGGTTCGATGATGCGGCGCGCCCCGGCGCGAACGGACCAGCCGGCCGACGACAGCGCCGCCGCCACATGCGAGCCGATGAAGCCGTTGGCCCCCAGCACAAGCACGCGTCCCCTCATCCCAGCACCCGGTCCGTCAGATCGACGCCTTTCGGCGGCATGGCGCACCAGGCCGCGCCGGGAAACCGGCGGCGGCGACGCGCGATAAAGTCATAGAGTGTGTCGCGGAGGATCCGCGGTACGATCCGCCCGACGACGGCCAGCCGATAGGGCGGCGGCAACAGGGCGGCGATGCCTAAAACGCCGTCGGACCGCTCGCGCGCCACGCCGTCCTGGATCAACAGCATCGTATAGGGATCGTCGGGATCGACGCCGTAGTGCACGAGAAGCGCCCGCCCCAGAGGCGACTGCGTCGGCGCGAGCCGGATCCTCCCTGCCCTGTCATGCTTCAGAATCTTGCGCGCCGAGCCGGAGCAGAGCGCGCAGTCGCCATCGAACAGAACCAGGGGCCGGTCGTCCGGAAAGGCCGGAACGGCGGGATCCTCACGATAGCTGTAAGGCCCCCGCCACAACGGTCTTACCTCAGAACGGGATGTCGTCGTTCAGGTCGTAGCTTTCCTTGGGGCCGCTCGGCTTGTTGGCGCCGCCGGTGGAGAAGCCCGAGGAATAGTCGTCATCGCCGCGACCACCGCCGCCGCCGTAACCACCGCCTGACGAGCCGCCTTCCGAACGGCCGCCCAGCATGGTCAGTTCACCCTTGAAGCGGCTGACCACGATCTCGGTCGAATATTTCTCGACGCCCTGCTGGTCGGTCCATTTGCGGGTCTGGAGCGCGCCCTCGATGTAGACGGTCGAGCCCTTCTTCACATAGTTCTCGACCACCTTGACGATGTTGTCGTTGAAGATGACGACCCGGTGCCACTCGGTCTTTTCCTTGCGCTCGCCCGAGGACTTGTCGCGCCAGGTTTCCGAGGTGGCGATGGACAGGTTGGCGATGCGGTCGCCGTTGGGCATGGAGCGGATTTCGGGGTCGCGCCCCAGATTGCCGACCAGAATGACCTTGTTGACGCTGCCCGCCATGGAAACTTCCTTCTCGTGTGAGGCGGCGACGACTTCGCCTGCCCCGTCAATTCAGTCCGATGTCTGACCGGGGCGGCGGCTCATCGCCAGCCCTTTCGACAGCAAACCCGCTAAATCAGTGGATAAGCGTTAACCGAATGTTCCACTTTCGTTCTTTCCGCGCAAGCCTTACTTGGCGGCAGGGTCGGCTGCGATGGCGATGGGACGGCCCGCCTCATCGCGCTGAATGGCGCCGGGGATGGCCAAACGGCCGTCGCCGGTGCGGGCCATGGCGAAAAATCGGCTGCCGTTCAGGCTCTTGCCGATCTTGACCCCCTCGCGGTCCACAAAGATGAAACGGCCTTGATAGGCGCCGGCGATTTCCTGGTTCGATCCACCCATGCGCAGGAAGCGAAGACGCATCTCCTCCAGCCGCGCAGCGCATTGTTCGAGCTGGGGCTGGTCGTCGGCGATCTTCTGCAGGCGGGGCGGCGCATTGTCCGGCGTCGCCACGAAGTAACAGGCGCCCTCGGCGAACTCGTATTTGGGTTCGTTGGAGCAGCCGCTCAGCAGGGCGGTTCCAGCGACGATGGCGGCGAGAACGACAAGGCGCATCAATTCATCCCGGGAAATTGGCAGTTGCGATCCTGCTCAGCCAGGGTTCTGAAACGGTTGTTGTCATTGGACTGTTCCACCCGGCGCGGCACCAGACGCAGGGTCATGTCTCCCCAGCGGCCGTATTGGGCGTCGCCCGGCCCGACGCAGGTTCCGGCGTAAAGCGCCTGAACGCAGGCGTTCAGGCTCATGCTTGGCGACAGGGTGCGCCAATCGGAGCCGGTGTGGCGCAGGCAGGGGCTGCCGCTGACCACGGGGGTCGGACGGGGCGCGGGCGTCTGTTCCACGGCCGCCGGCGGCGGGGTCTCGGCCATTTCGACCGCGGGCAGTTCGGGCGGCGGGGCGAAGGCGGCGGTCGGTGCGGCCGCCAGGGCGCCGGTCGCGTCCAGACCCACATCCAGGGCGTCCGTCGCCAGACCGTTGCGCTGGGCGCAGACCGCCAGCGTCGCCATGCCGACGAACTGACCATCGACGAAGCAGCGCAACTCGCGCGTCGGCTCCAGCGTGGGCGCCTCGGCCAGATTGACCACGAGACCGCCCTTGGACGCCGGCGGCGCCTCCGGCGTCTTGTCGCCGCCCCCCGCGAAGATCAGAGCGAGCACGACGGCGATGATGACCGCCACGCCGGCGCCGACCAACAGGATGACGCGGTTGTCTTTCGGAAGGGCCATGAACGGGCTTTCGCGGATGAGGAGGCCAATAACCCCGACCCGGCCTCAGGCGTCAACCGCCTTGACCGGTCCCGATCGCGATCAGGCCATAAGGCGGCTGAGCGCGGCCTGATAGTTGGCCAGCTGGGTCTGCTGATAGGCGGTCGATGAGCCGGAGCCGGTCTGGGTGTTGGTGATGGCGCCTGTCGACGGCGCCAGGGCGCGATAGGACGAGCGCACCGCCGTCATGGCCTGGGCCAGCGAATCGATCGCCGCCTTGATCGAGGCCGGATCGTTCAGGCTGAGAGTGTTCGGAAGGTTCAGTCCAAAGGTCTTCATCGCATCCTTGTCCGGCTTGACCGGACCGACGAAGCCGGGCGTCAGACCCAGCGCGCCCAAGGCGTCCTTGCCGATGGCGCCGGCGGAGATGATGGCCCCCTCCCTGTTGGCTGCCGTCTTGATCTCCAGCCTCTGGACGACAGGCTTGGTCTTCAGGTCGGTGATGACCTTGGCTTCCAGCTGACGGCCAGAGGCGGCATTGATCTTCTTGGCTAGGCTTTCCAGCGTGTCCTTGGCGTCGATCGTCACCGTCACGGCGCGGCCGCCGCTCGCGGGTGATATCGAGAACTGATCGCCGACCCGCGCCGACGTGGCGACGGTCAGCAGCTTGGAGTCGGCCTGCATGATCTGCCCTTGGGGCAGACCGAGGCGATCAAGCACGCTGGCGCCGTTTGCCGCGATGCTGAGGCTGGTCGGCTTGGCCTGGTCGCCATCCGCTCGCCATGTCCGATTGGATTGAACCGCACCGGTCGCGAGGTCGATCTGGGCCAGATAGCCGGACGTCGGATCGTCTTTGCCGGCGCCTTCCGCCCGGTTCGTGCCGGTGATCCAGACCTTGCCGTCCTTGATGGCGACATCGGCGGCGGTGTCCGCGCCCGCCCCGCCGAAATAGGTCACTTGGTCGCTACCTGCGGCTTGGAGATCGGCCGACAAGGTGGCGATGAAGACGTCGCTGCCGCCGGCGTGGGCGTTGGTCACCGTGCCGATATCGAGCGCTGCGTTTTCGGTGTGACCTGTCACGACGACCTTGCCGTTCTCAACCGATATGCCTGCGATGGCGCCGTTGGCGTAGCCGAGGTCGCGCGTCGAGGCCAGGCTCGGAACGCCATCGGCGTCCAGGGTGAAGCGGCGAACGACCGCCTTCCCGTTCTCGACGCCCGCCGTATAGAGATCGGCGCCCGACACCGTCATGGCCTGAACGGAATCGTCGCCGCCCGTGCCGAACTGCGCCGTGGAGATGTTCACGCCGACATCAGGGCCGTTGATGACGATGGGCTGCTCGCGGAAGGCCTGGAGATAGGAATCCCAGCCACCCAACGCCGCACTGCCCGGCATTCCCGACTTCGACCGACCGGCGACATAGACCACCCCGTCGGCGCCGAAGCGCACCTCGGTCGCCTCGTCCGCCGCCTTGGCCCCGCGACGCTGGGTCCAGAGTTCCTGGCCCGAACTGTCGAACACCGAAACGAAACTGTCGGCGCCAGCCGCGTCATCGCCGCTCTTGCCCGGCTCCAGCGCCCCGGTCACCGATCCGGCCAGGGCGACCCGCCCGTCGCCGTCGATGGCGATGGAAAAGCCGTTGGCGCTAGACGCCGCGCCCAGCAGCTTTGTCTGCATCAGATTGCCGGCGGAATCGTATTTCATCAGGGCGACATCGCGCGCGCCCTTGATCGGCTGATTGGCGTCGCCCGCCGTCAGTTCGGCGACGAGCCAGACAGAGCCATCTGGCGCCACGGCGCTGGCTTTCACCGCGGCGACACCGTCCGGCAGATCGGCGTGCCCCACCCTGCCCTCGACCCAGAACGGATCGTCCACGCCTTGCTGCGCGGCGGGCGCCGCGCCGCCGTCGGCCTGGAACTTCAGCAGTTGGCCCGCCGCGCCGGTCTTGCCGACCCCTTGGGTCACATAGACGGCGTCCGAGGTGTCCACGGCCTGGAAGCTGAGGGCCTCGCCCGTCCCGCCGTTGACCTGCAGCGCCCATTTGTCCGGCCCGGCCGGCAGGGTAATCGTCTTGGTCCCGCTCTTGAATGTCTTGGGTTCGGCCGGAATGCGCTGGGACGCGATGCGCGTGGCGACGCCTGCGGCCTCCAGCTTGCCGTTCATGTAATCGACGACATTGACCATCGACCGATCCGACGCCCCCATTTCGGCCAGGTCCAGGTCGATCGTCTGCGTGCCCGTTGCGGTCTTGACCGTCATGGAGAACTTCACGTCCCCCTCGAACGCCTTGACCGAGGCGGTGGGGTCGCCGTCGTGCAGGGGCGCGGTGACGAAACTGGTCGGCGCCCGCTCGAGCGCATAGGTGCTTTTGACGGAAGTCTTCGAAACCCCTTGCACCAGCCGGACGTCTTCGAAGCTGGCGGTCTTGAGGTAGGCCGACATCTCCGCCAGGCCGTCGCCGAAGCGCTTCGCCAAGAGGCTCGCTTCGGACGAAGCAATCCCCTTTACACCCGCCCGATCGGCCAGGGCGCCGAGCGTAGTCAGCCCCTGATACAGGGCGAACATCTTGCGATAGTCGGTCGAGGCGCCTGCGAGATCGAGGCTGACATTGCCCTCGTCGATCAACCGGCGCCCGCCCAGGGCGGCCCGCACCAGGTCGCTGGCCTTCGCCGGCGTCGTGGTCGATGACCAGGGGGCTGTCGGCTGGGTCTTCTTGGCCTTGACGGTCGCAGCCGTGCTGGAGGTCGACGACGTGTCCATCGTCACCCCGTAAAGACCCAGCAGATAGCTGTTGTTGATCATTCAGACGGCTCCGACCCTATCCTGCGACAGGCGTCGATAAGGAACCGTTAAGCTGTGGGGATCAGCCCTTGAACAGCGACAGGATGATCTGCGGCGCCTGGTTGGCGATCGACAAGGCCTGGACACCGAGTTGCTGCTGGACCTGTAAGGCCTGAAGACGCGCGCTCTCCTTGGCCAGATCCGCATCCACCAGATTGCCGATGCCGGCCTCCAGCGAATCCGACAGCTTTCCGACATAGGTCGTGTGTCGTTCGATCTGCTTGGCCTGGGCGCCCAGCTCCGACAGGCGAGAACTGGCGACCGCGATGGCGTCGTTGACCCGTCGCAGAGCGAACTGCGCCTTTTCCTGGGTCAGCAGATCCGGCGCGGCGTTCAGCAGCGTCTCGTCTTCCGGCGTGCCGGCGTTGTTCGTCCACGCGTCGATCGCTGCGGTCGATTTGTCCGAGTCGTAGGAGTTGGCGGCAAGGCCCAAGCCCGCCAGAGACATATTCTGGCGCTTGACCGCGATGGTTTCCTTGCCATCCGCGCTCGCCAGGAACGTCAGGTCGGTCGTCGCGGCCCCGTCCAGGATGTTGGCGCCGTCGAAGATCGCGTTATCCGCGAACGACTGTATCGAACCCAGAAGCGCCTGAAACTCCTGGTTATAGGACGCGCGCGAGGCTGCGCTTTGGCTGGGATCCGCCGCAGACGTGGCCTTTTGCTTAAGCTCCAGCAGGATGTCCGAAATCTGCTCGCCGGCAGCCAGCGACACGTCGGCGATGGAGGTTGCGCGCTTGAGACTGGTCGTCACCGCCTCCAACGACCCTTGATCCGCACGCTGGCCCTGGGCCACCGCCCAGACGGCCGCGTTGTCCTTGGCGCCCTGAACCTTCAGGCCAGTATTCACGCGGCTCTGGGTCGACGCCAACTGGTCGTTGGTGCGATTCAGATTCTGCAGGGCGATCATCGCCGAGGTGTTGGTGTGGATGCTGGTGGTCATGGCTTCAAGCCCCCGGACGTTCTGTGGCCTGCAGGATTAACCATGAGTCGTAATCACATGGTTAACGCTCCGGAAACCATGATTTCGCCGTCCGGCAAGCCGGCGGCGTCGGGCATTTCTACTTCAGCGTCGGACGGTTCAGACGGCTGTGTCGATCAACTTCCCCCCGCGATAGGTCGGGTCGCGGCTCAGCTTTTCCACCTCCTCGCGTGGAAGCTGCCGGATCACCTCGCCTGTCACGCGGTCCAGAACCTTGTAAACGAACTGGTGGTCGCCCACGGCCTCGATGGTGAGGCGGTATCGGCTGGCGTCCTCATTGTCGTTCCTCGCCACGGGCTCGTGACGAACGGAGACGGGAATTTCGGGGATTGGCGGAGGTAAGCCTACTGTTCTTTCGACATTCTGCGTCATTGCTCCATGCGCGGCGATCGCTCGCGCCCCTCAAGAGTGTCAAACGATCGGCCGGAACGGTCGTGAGACCGTTCCGGCCGCGCGTCTTAGCGGAACAGGCCCAGCAGGATCGAGCTGCCCTGGTTCGCGATCGACAGCGCCTGCACGCCCAGCTGTTGCTTGGTCTGCAGGGCGGTCAGCTTGGCGCTTTCCTTGGCCAGATCGGCGTCCACCAGATTGCCCACGCCGGCTTCAAGAGCGTCCTGAAGCTTGTTGACGAAGGTGATCTGACGGCCCAGCGACTTGGACTGGGTGCCCAGGGTCGACAGGGCGCTCGCCGTCGCGGTGATCGCCGCATCGACGTTGGCAGTCGTGGCGTTGGCGGCCGTGATGCTGCCGGTGTTCACCGCGGTGATGGCTGCGTTGGACCCCAGCGTGGTCAGGCTGTTGACGCCGTCGAACGATGCGCCGGAGATCGCCGAGGCGATTTCCGTACCCAGGGCGTTGTACTCGGCCAGGTAGGACGTCTGTGCCGCGCCGGTGGAACCGGCGATGCTGACGGCCAGGCCCTTCATCTCTTCCAGCGCGGCCGTGATCGTGTCACCGGCGGCCAGGGCCACGTCGGTGATCGACTGGGTGCGCTGCAAGCCGGCGCGGACCGCGTCTTGCGAAGCGGCGGCGGCGCGCTGGGACGTGGCGATGGAGAAGATCGCCCCGCTGTCCTTCGCCGACGACACCTTCATGCCGGTGTTGATGCGGTTTTGGGTCCGCTCCAACTCGCTGTTGGTCTTGTTCAGGCTCTGCAGAGCGACTGCGGCGCCGTAGTTCGTATTGATGCTGGGCATTTCTAGCCCTCCTTTTCACTTCGTGAGATCCCCGGCGTTTTGCCGGGGTGAGCGTTTTGCTCGGGGTTCAAGGCCACGACCCCGCCGCCGAAACGGCGAGGTCTCCGGGCCTTAGCGGAAGAGGCTCAGCAGGATCGAGCTGCCTTGGTTGGCGATCGACAGCGCCTGCACGCCCAGCTGTTGCTTGGTTTGCAGAGCGGTCAGTCGGGCGCTTTCCTTGGCCAGGTCGGCGTCCACCAGATTGCCGACGCCAGCTTCAAGAGAGTCCTGAAGCTTGTTGACGAAGCTGACGGTGCGGCCCAGCGACTTGGACTGGGTGCCCAGGGTCGACAGCGCCGTGGTGACGGCCGTCATGACCAGATCGACGTTCGCCGAGGTGAAGTCGGCGACCGTCGGCGACGCAGCCGTGAACTTGGCCAGGTCGGTGTTGGCGCTGAGATCGGTGGCGATGCCGATGGTCTTGGTGTCGGTCGCGCCGGTGCCGATACGGACGTTGACCGCCGTACCGCCCGTCGAAGCCGTCTTCAGCAGGTTGACCCCGTCGAAGCTGGCGCCGTCCAGCGCGCTCTTGATTTCCTGACCCAGGGCCGCGAACTCGTTTTCATAGGACGTCTTCGCCGCGCCGGTGGAACCGGCGATGCTGACGGCCAGGCCCTTCATCTCTTCCAGCGCGGCCGTGATCGTATCGCCGGCGGCCAGGGCCACGTCGACGATGGATTGACCGCGCTGGATCGAGCTGCGAACCGAGTCCTGAGCGCTGGCGTTCGCCCGCTGGGACGTGGCGATGGCGAAGATCGCCCCGCTGTCCTTCGCCGACGACACCTTCATGCCGGTATTGATGCGGTTTTGGGTCCGCTCCAGCTCGGCATTGGTCTTGTTCAGGCTCTGCAGCGCGACTGCAGCCCCGTAGTTTGTGTTTACACTCGCCATTTTGGCGTTCCTTTTCACTTCGTGACAGCCGACGCCGTTTTGGCGACGGGAGCGTTTTGCTCAGGGTTCAAGACCATGACCCCGCCGCCGAGGCGACGAGGTCTCCGGGCCTTAGCGGAAGAGGCTCAGCAGGATCGAGCTGCCCTGGTTGGCGATCGACAGCGCCTGCACGCCCAGCTGTTGCTTGGTCTGCAGGGCGGTCAGCTTGGCGCTTTCCTTGGCCAGATCGGCGTCCACCAGATTGCCCACGCCGGCTTCAAGAGCGTCCTGAAGCTTGTTGACGAAGGTGATCTGACGGCCCAGCGACTTGGACTGGGTGCCCAGGGTCGACAGGGCGCTGGTCACGGTAGCGATGGCGGTGTCGACCTTGGCGGTAGTGGCGTCGGCTCGCGCCTTGCCGCCGCCGCTGACATCCGTAACGCCGGCGACGCCCAGAGGCGTGGTCAGGCTGTTGACACCGTCGAAGGACGCGCCGGCGATCGCCGACGTGATTTCCAGGCCCAGCGCATTGTATTCGGCCAGGTAGGAGGTTTCAGCCGCCGAACCCGCCGTCGTTCCGGCGATGCTGACGGCCAGGCCCTTCATCTCTTCCAGAGCGGCCGTGATCGTGTCGCCGGCGGCCAGGGCCACGTCGGTGATCGACTGGGTGCGCTGCAAGCCGGCGCGGACGGCGTCTTGCGAAGAGGCGTTCGCCCGTTGGGCCGTGGCGATGGAGAAGATCGCGCCGCTGTCCTTGGCCGACGACACCTTCATGCCGGTGTTGATGCGGTTCTGGGTCCGCTCCAACTCGCTGTTGGTCTTGTTCAGGCTCTGCAGAGCGACTGCGGCGCCGTAGTTCGTGTTGATGCTGGGCATTTCTGGCCCTCCTTTTCACTTCGTGAGTTCCGGCGCCTTTTTGGCGACGGGAGCTTTTTGCTCGGTTGGTGTGAAGCAATTGCCGGGCCAAAATGGCCGGGCAGAAACTAGTACAAGTTATTGTTTTATTTGATTTACTATTGATTTACCCTCTTCAATACTCGGCAAAGTCTGCCCACCCGATGGCGTGGCTAGGCATATTTTGCCGGGCGGCGTGAAAACGAGATCGAACGCGTGATCACCGGACCACCCGGGCCTGCGGCCGCGGTCGCTTAGTTCCGGAACAGGCTCAGCAGCGTTTGGCTGCTCTGGTTGGCGATCGACAGCGCCTGCACGCCCAGTTGTTGCTTGGTTTGCAGGGCGGTCAGCTTGGCGCTTTCCTTGGCCAGGTCGGCATCCACCAGATTGCCGATGCCCGCTTCGGTCGCATCCTGAAGCTTGTTCAGGAAGGTCACCTGGCGGCTGACCGACTTGGATTGGGTGCCGAGGGTCGACAAAGCGTCCGTCACCTTGGCGATGGCGGCGTCGACCGCAGCGGTCGTCGCCGCGCCGGCGGCGATGGACTGGTTGGTGATGGTGGTGATGGCGGTGTCGCCAGCCATGCCACCCGCGACCGTGAAGCCGACGGACGTGGTGCCGCCGCTGACATCCTTGATCACATTGGTCGCAGCAGCGTTGGTCCAGAGGTTCACGCCATCGAACGATGCACCGGCCAGGGCGGAGGTGATTTCGGCGCCCAAGGCGCGGAATTCGGTCAGGTAGGAGGTCTGGGTCGCGCCGGTCGAACCGGCGATGCTGACGGCCAGACCTTTCATTTCTTCCAGAGCCGCCGTCACCGTATCGCCGGCCGCGAGTGACACATCGACGATCGACTGGCCGCGTTGCAGCGAGGCGCGCACGGAATCCATGGCGCCCATGTTGGCGCGTTGTCCGGTGGCGATGGCGTAGATGGCGCCGCTATCCTTGGCGCTGCCGACTTTCAGGCCGGTCGAGACACGGTTTTGCGTTCGCTCCAACATGGCGTTGGTCGCATTGAGGTTTTGCAGGGCGACAGCTGCGCCGTAGTTCGTATTGATGCTCGTAGCCATTTTGGCTGTCCTGTTCACTTCGTGTGATGTCCGACGCCATTTTAGCGTCAGGAGCGTTTTGCTCGGTCTTCAGGAGAGCAAGGGCGGGGCCAGTCCAAAATGCGACGCCAGCCAGACGCCCACATTGATTTCATTGAACTTATCTCGGCGGTTTGCGAAACGACCCGGCAAGCCTGCACACCAGGCGGCAGAAGTTGCCGAGCCGTTTTTGCAGGGCGTCAGTCGCGGCGTCGCAGCTGCGCGTCCTGCATCGCGCGTTCGGCCAACATCGTCTCGACCGCCAGCCGCCGCGCCCCGTCGCAGGCCACGATCTGGGCGCCGCGCAGCAGATTGGCCGCGTCCAGATCGCCGGCCGTCGGTTCAGCTGGCAGGGTGGCCAGCGCGCACGGACGTGTCGCCGCCTCTGGCAAGACCAGCCGCGTCGGCGCAACCGGCGAGATCGGGGGCGATGCGGCACAGTTCGCCGTCATGGTGGCGCAGACGATCAGCGCGGCGGTTCTCCAAGGGTTGATCGGCATCGTCGGTGCTCCTGGCCAGGGCGACGGCGGCCGTGGTCGCCCGGTCCGCCGCCCCTGTGGTGTGGTGATACTGATCGACGCGCTGGGCCTGAGCCGCGGCGCCTTCGGTTTCGATGCGTCGGGCGTCGGCCTGCGCCGCCGCCGCGGCCGTCGCATCCCGCGCCTGAGTGCGCGCGGCCTCCAGACGCTTGTGCTTCAGGTTCAGCGGGTCCCAGCGAAAGCCGAGCCCACCGAGCAGGACGAACCCCAGCGCGAACGCTGCAGCGGCGGCCGCCAACCAGCCGAGCGGCGTCAGCGCCCGCAGTATGGATCCAGCGCTCATGGAAAAACCTTTCGATCCAGCTCGAAATGCGGACCGTCCCGCAGCGTCTTCCAGTCGCCGCCCCAGATCAGAGGCGTCTTCAGGTCGAGCGCCGCCGCCTTGAACGCCTGGGCGATCCGGCCATACAGCGGCCAGTCCCATCGCACCTGCCCTTCGACCAGGGCGGCGACATCGACGGCATGGCCCGTCAGATGGCGCGAGCGCGTCGTGCGGCTGGCGCCGGCCTTGACCAGAGCGGCCTGACGTTCGGCCGTGCGCAGCCCCTCGGTGATCATGAAATCCACGGGCGTGCGGGTGATGGCCGCCTCGACCACGGCGATCAGGGTCGGATGCACGCCGACGAGCCGCGCGCGCGACCGGCTGGACAGACGAAAGCTCATGGTCGGCCTCCGCTGATCCGCAGCCGCGCTGTGGCGATCAGGGTGATCAACTGCTGAGCGGTCGGCGCCACCAGATAGAGCACCAGGATCAAGGCCAGCAGGCCCATCAGCCCGTCCGTGATCCTGGGCAGCATCTCAGCCGGCATCCGCCCGACCGTGCGCATCAACAGCACCCACAGCCCCGCGCTGACGGCGAAGGCGTAGAGGCGACGAAACAGCCACCGCCCCTCCGCCAAGGGGATCGCCCCCTGTCGGGTCATCGTTCGTCCTCCTCGTCATAGGTTTCGATGGCGCAGCGGCCGTCCCAGCCGGACTGGGCGCGCCATTCCCCGTCGCTGAGGCTGTCGGGCGCTTCCCACGCTTCGGCCTCCAGCACTTCGACCGGCTCGGCCGGATGTCCGCGCCGGCTCATCCGACGACCGTGATCAGAACCGCGCCCGAAGCGCCCGAACCGCCTTGGCCGCCGAAGGTCAGGCCCGCGCCGCCTCCCCCGCCCCCGGCCCCGAACAGCGCGCCTGAGCCGCCGGGACCGCCTGCTCCGCTTGCTGATGCATCGCCGCCCCCGCCGCCCCCGCCGACCATCGACAAGAGCGGCTTGGGCGAGGCCTGCCCCGAAGCGCCCGCGACACCGCCGGACGCGCGAAGGCCCGACCAGCCGCCGACGCCGCCCGCGCCTCCGGCATGGGCGACATCCGCTGCACTCAGACCGCCCCCTGCCCCGCCACCGCCCGGCCCGTCCGCGCAGAGGGTTTCTGCGCCCGTCGCCGCTGTCGCGGTTGTCGAAGAGCTCCCGCCGGGATTGGCGAGCCGTTGGCCGACACCGCCTGCCCCACCGACGCCAGAGCCGCCTGCGGCCCCGCCCGTCGCGCGCAACAGGACCGTGTCACCCGTCGCGACCTCACTATCGCCGCCCGAAACGCCGCCGATCCCGCCGGCACCGACCGTGATCGTCAGGACGCCGTCCAGATCATCGACTGCCCAACGCCCGAGGCTCAGCCCGCCGGCGCCGCCTCCGCCGCCGCCGAGACGCGATGTTCCGGCCGGACCCGCCAGCCCTTCGCTCCCGCCGCCCCCGCCGCCCATGCAGGTCGCCTCGACCCAGCGCGCCCAGGCCGGCAGGGCGTAGTCGTCATCGCTGGTGAACAGCGTCGTCTCGCGCCGGACCGCGCCTTGATCGAAGCCGATACGCCCCGTCGCGCGATCCACGCGCCACACCGACCGCCATATCCCGGCGTGGTCGCAGGCCTTGAGGCTCAGGTCGTCGTCGCCGATCAGACCCAGCTCTGCGCGGGCGGCGTATCCGCTCTGAAACAGCAGCGACAGGACATCGCCCGCCGTCGCCTTGTTCAGGGTCAGGCGAAGGTCGCCATCGCCGCCATCTTCCTCGCCGCGCGCCGTGAACAGGGCGGCATTGATCTTGGCCGTCAGGGGATTGGCTTCGTCGGCGGTCGTCCCGAGACCCAGCCGCGTCAGCCCCTGCACCTCGCCCAGTCGCTGCCCCAGCGCGACCCAGCCCTCATCGGCCCGCACCACCGCGACACCTTCGTCCAGAACGCCGGCGATCATGCCGTCCGGCGTCGGCACGGCGCTCCAGCCGCCGCCCTCGAACCGCATCAGGGTTCCGGTCGTCCGCCCGGCCCAGGCTGCGCCTTCGGCCTCTTGCGGCAGGATATAAAGATCGCCGTCAGACGCATCGACCGGCTGGATCGCCGTCGTGCGACTGACCACCGCCGTCTGTAACAGGGCGTCCAGCCGGGTCAGGGCCGAATTCAGGGTCACATGCTTCTGCATCTGCCCCGCCGCCAGATAGGGCAGGTTCAGACGCGCGCTGAAATCGTCGCTCATTCTTCTCTCCGTTGTCGTGGAGATCAGTCTGGGCGCAGTCTTTCCTCAGGCCGGAAGACGGTCGGTGATTTGGATCAGTTCCTTGATTTCAGGTGTCTTAATTGCGGAGAAAACGATGGCTAGGCCGCCTCAGCCAGCGTATCTCAATCGTGCAGATAGATGATCCGCTTCAGCGTCTTGTCGTTCTGAACGCGGGCTTCGTGCATCTCGTGGTCGCCGGTGGCGCGCGCATTGGCCTCGGTGTCCTCGACCCAGTGGGTGCTTTCAATGTGCTTTTGCAGCGCCCGCGCCGCCATCAGCTGCCCGGGAAAGAAGGTATCGACGATGTCGCCCGCGATGGGCACCGTGCCTGTGGCGGTGTCGATGGCCATATAGGCGCCCATGCGCGCCAGGGTCGCCGGCGTCGCCTTGGCCCGCACGGCCTGAAGCATCAGCCAGCCGCCCGTCCCGACCGTGTATGCCGTGCCGACGACCGGCACCCAGGTCAGCATGGCGTCCAGCCCCATGCCGAACGGGCCGATGCCGATGACCCGGTCCGACAGTTTCTTGACGCCCTCGACATTGGACCAGATGTTCTCGATATCCCGGATCGACCGTCTGGCCATGTCGCCCTCCAAAGCGTCGCCTTAACGCTGGGCGAGGCTTCCTGTTCAATCCGAGAGATACGTCTTCGATGACCCTGATCAAGCTGGCGGCGAATGTGACGGCGAGCGCCCTGCTGCTGGGCTTGGCGGCTTTCGGCGCAGCGGCGCTCAGCGGCATCGGCCATCGCTGGGTGGATATACTGGCGCAGTTCACATCGCCGGTGTTGCTGGCGGCCGTCGGCGTGACCGTGGTGTGTCTGCTCTTTCGCCTATGGCCGGCCTCGATCGTCGGCGGACTGGCGTGTGTGGTGCTGGCCTTGTCGGTCTGGCCGCAATGGACGCCGACGAAGGGCGCGCCTGTTCCCGACCAGCCGATCGTGCGGGTCTATTCGGCCAATCTGTATGTGTTCAACACCGATGTCGCAGCCATGCGCCGGTCCATCGCGGCCGCCGACGCCGACATCCTGGTGCTGGTCGAGTTGGGCCAGGCCCCGGCGTCGCGGCTGGACCAGCTGCTGCCGGACTATCCCCATCGCGTTCTGATCGGCCAGGCGCGCGCCGGCGACCACGCGCGCTCGATGATCGCCTCGCGGTATCCGATCCTGCAACGCCTGCCCGAACGTCCTGACGGCCTCAGCGCCGTGGGGGCGACGGTTCAGACCCCCATCGGCCCGATCAACGTCTTCGGCATCCACCTGACCCGACCCTGGCCCTATCAATATCAGTGGGGTCAGATCACCCAGGTCATGGCCTTGGCTGAGCGCATGAAGGCCGCGCCAGACCATCCCGTCATCGCCGCCGGGGACTTCAACAGCGTCTCCAGCGCTCGTATCGGCAAACAAGTCCAGTCCGACTTGGGCCTAATCCCCGCGCCCGGCTGGCCCGGCACCTGGCCCAGCCAGATTCCCGCCTTCGCCGGCATCACCATCGACCAGGTCTATCGTTCGCCAGATCTGGCCCTGATTACCCGCCGCCTGGGCGAGCCGACGGGATCCGACCACCGCCCCGTCATCACCGAGTTCACCCGCGCTCAGCCGCCGCGATAAGCGCCTTCAGCCGCACCTCGTGCCCCTCGGCCGGGAAGTCGTCAGCGACCCAACCGTCCTCGAACGCCTTCAACAACCGCCCCGTATCCGGCCCTGGCGCCAGGCCCAGACGCGCCAGATCGCGCCCCCCGACGGGCATCTTGGGCGGCGTCCAGTCGGCAGCCAGCGCCCGCAGCCCCGCGCCATCGCCCCTGCCGGCCGCTTCGGCGCGCATCAGCCGATCTTCGAACGCCCTGGGTCCCAGCCTGTAGATCGCCGCCCGCGCCTCGGCGTCGCTCATCGTCGGCGAAACGGCAGGCCCGTCCGCGACCGCCGCCGCCAGCCGATCTCGCACCGCGTTCGAAAATCTCAGATCACCCGCGATCTCCATCACCCCCGTCACATCGGCCGGAAGCAAGGCCGACAGCCGCATCACAGGATCGTCGGTCAAGTCACACATCGCCCCGAACAGCGCTAGCGGCTGCGCCTGCGGCAACACTTGGCCCAGCACGCCGGTCTCGGCCATCTCTCGCACGGCCGCACGCGGGTCGCGCGCCGCCAGCAGCTTCAACACCTCCTTGGACACCCGCTCGGCCGACAGCTGCGCCATGCCGCCCTTCAGAGCCGCGCACGCCGCCAGTCCGACCGCGTCCGGCTCACCCCGCCCATACCAGGCGTAGAACCGGAAGAAGCGCAGGATGCGTAAGTAGTCCTCGCGGATGCGCGTCTCCGCCTCGCCGACGAAAACGATGCGTCCCGCCGCCGCATCCTCCAACCCGCCGCCGGTCGGATCGAACACCGTCCCTGCCGCATCGGCGTAAAGAGCGTTCAGCCGGAAATCCCGCCGCGCCGCATCCTCGGCCCAGTCCTCGGTGAAGGCGACCACCGCACGGCGTCCGTCCGTCTCCACATCGCGACGCAGGGTCGTGATCTCATAGGGACGCCGCTCCGACACGCCCGTCACCGTGCCGTGCTCGACGCCCGTCGGCACGGCCTTCAACCCTGCCGCCTTCAGCGCCGCCATGGTCTGTTCGGGCCGCAAGCGCGTGGCGATGTCGATGTCGTCGACCGGCTGGCCCAGCAGACTGTTCCTCACGCAGCCGCCCACGAACCGCGCGCAGCCCGCACCGCCCGCCGCTTCCAGCGCACGCATCACCGCCCGCGTCGCCTGGCTCTCCAGCCAGGGCTGTCCCTTCACTGAGACGCTCATGCCGCATCCTCGTCGGCCGCCGCCTCTGGCGCAGCCTCGTCGCCATACAGCCGCGCGTGCAATGCCTTCAGAATCCCCGCCGTCACACCCCAGATGTAGCGCTCGCCCCAAGGCATGGCCCAGAACCAGCGCCGC
Organism: Brevundimonas vesicularis; assembly: GCF_044807075.1. Taxonomy (GTDB): domain Bacteria; phylum Pseudomonadota; class Alphaproteobacteria; order Caulobacterales; family Caulobacteraceae; genus Brevundimonas; species Brevundimonas vesicularis_G. Next base: position 1,544,804 of record NZ_CP085234.1, on the reverse strand, counting down.
AAGCCCTCGTCCAGATCGTAAAAGTCGCGACGATGGTTGGCGGCGTCCATCAGAAAGTCCCACGGCGTCTCGAACACCTCGGCGACCTCGTCCGGCGACGGCGTCGTGACCGGCGCCTCGCGCAGCCAGCCGATCACTGGCGTGACCAGAAATCCGGTCCCCGTCTCATAGGCATCGGACAGGCCCAGAACCTCGACCGTGTCGGGGTTCAGCGCCACCTCCTCGTCCGCCTCACGCAACGCCGCCTGAACTGCGGTTTCGCCGGGGTCCAGCCGCCCCCCCGGGAACGCGATCTGCCCCGTGTGCCGCGCCAGGGTGTCCGCGCGCCGCGTCAGCAGCACGGTCGCACCCTCGGGTCGCGCCACGATGGGGATCAGCACCGCCGCCGGCCGAAGCTCCTTGGCCGTCCGTGTCGCTTGAGGGTTCAGATCGAAGTCTGACCGCGCCGCGACCAGTTCAGGCCGCCACGTCTCGACCGGCGCCAGCCGATCGACCAGCCGCGCCCTCAAGGTCTCCAGGCTCACGTCACCGCGCCCAGCGAGAAGACCTGGCCGCCCGACCGAACGACCAGTCGTCCATCGACCTCTTGGGCCATTTCGACGATTTCATAGAAGACCGACCGCGCAATGCGCGCCCACAGATCGCGACGCACATGGATGCGCGGCGCCGGCTCGCCCGTCGTCGGATCGGTTTCGACGACGATGGGATCGGCTTCGCTCGCCGTAACCTCGTCACCGACATTTGTGGTGAAAATCAGCGCGTCGCCTTCCTGACGCATCGCGACAGCCCGGAACGGCAAATCCTCGACGGTGATCTTCAGCTTTTCGACCGGCGTGACCAGGTGATAGCCGTCCGGGTCTTTCCTCAGCACCGTCGAGAACAGCCGCACCAATTCCGTGCGGCCAATGGGCGAACACTCGTGCATCCAAACGCCGTCAGCCCGAATGACGATATCGATGTCGCCGCAATGCTCGGGATGCCACAGGTGGACCGGCGGCAGCCCCTTGCCGGGCGCTTGTTTGGCCGCCTCGGCGACGGCGTTCAGTCCTGACCTGGGATTATCCATCCCCCTGACTTAGGCCCCGCGAACCGTGCGGGAAAGGGTCAGCCGATGCGAACTGAGCCCGAAACCTGATCCACGCCGGTCGCCAGCCACAGGACGCGGCGACGATCCACGGGTCCGGGCAGGATCGCCTCGGGCGCAGGGGCGAAGCCGAACCGCTCGAAGTAGGCCGCGTCCCCGACCAGCAGCACGCCGCCGACGTCCAGCGTCCGTGCGTGATCCACGCAAGCCTGAACCAGTTCGGCGCCCAGACCATCGCTCCGGCGACCGGCGTCCACGGCGATCGGTCCCAAGAACAGCGCCGAAGTGTCTCCAACCACGACCGGCCATAGCCGCACCGAGCCCACCACTTCCCCGTCGCGCTTCACGACAAAGCCCGCGCTTGGCTGCGAGCCTTCACGCAGACGCTCGGCCGTCTTGGCGAACCGTCCCGGCCCGAAGGCGGCCATGACCAGCGCATCCACGCCTTCGGCGTCGGCCGGGGTCTCGGCTTCGATACGGCTTACGGCCGGAGGTATGGAAAGGGCGTGCGACATCGGCGCGCGCACCTAGAAGCAAAGCTGCGCCAAATCAAGGCAAGGCCTTGTGACGACCGCTCAACCCGCCTTCGAAAAGTCCGGGGCGCGCTTCTGGGTAAAGGCCATGAAGGCCTCCATCGCTTCGGGGCTCGTCATCTGCGAACCAAAAGCTTCGCCCTCGCGCTGCATCAGCGCCCACAGACCTTCTGCATTACGCATCAACCGCTTTGTCTTGCGGATCGAGTTGGGCGCGCGGGCCGCCACCTTCGCCGCCAGCTGCGCCGCCGTCGCCTCGACCTGATCGGCCGACACCGCGCGATTGGCGATGCCCCAGGCCAGGGCCGTCCGGCCATCCAGCGGCTCGCCCAGCGCAAACAGTTCGAAAGCCCGCTGATGACCGATCACGGCGGGCAACAGCAGGCTGGACGCCGCCTCGGGCGCCAAGGCCAAATTGACGAAGGGCACGGACAGCAGCGCATCCTCGGCGACCACCACCAGATCGCAATGCAACAGCATGGTCAGACCGATCCCGACCGCCCGCCCCTTCACCGCCGCCACAGCTGGCTTGTCCAGATCCGCCAGCGCCTTCAGGAAGCGAAACACAGGCATGTCACCCGGCCCCGCCCCTTGCGAGCCCAGGGCGATGAAGTCCTGAATGTCGTTGCCGGCCGAGAAGCTGTCGCCCTCGGCGCGCAGCAGCAGCACCCGCACCGCATCGTCGCTGCGCGCCCGCTCCGTCGCCTCGGCCAGGGCCGAATACATGGCCTGTGTGATGGCGTTTTTCTTGTCGGCCCGATCCAGGGTGACGGTCAGGACGCCGCCGGCCAGTTCGCTGCGGATATGTTCGCTCACGTCGTTTCCTCGTCCTGTGCGACGGCGCTCCACCAGTCGACGCCGCGCTCGTCCCGCGTCCGCTGGGCGCGGCCGCGTCGTTCCAGATAGTTCAGATGCGCCTGGGCCTCGCCCGTGGCCATGCCCAGCACCCCGTCCCCGACCACTCGACCGAAGACGGCGGAGAAGCCGTCGATCACCCTAGACGGTTGACGCAACGTCCGCTCAAGCCGTTTCAGCGCGACCTCATGCCCCCGCTTCAGCGCGTCGAGCCGCGCGTGGACGCCGTAGAAAGGCTCGCCATGCGCCGGCAGGACGAACGCGCCCTCCGGCAACAGAGCCCTCAGTCTGTCCAGCGAGTCCATCCAGTCGCCCAGCGGGTCGGCTTCGGGCTCCGTCGGCCATACCGAAACATTGGACGAAATGCGCGGCAGGATCTGATCTCCGGCGATGAAGACATCGTCCGACCGCCGCCACAGGCAGATATGCTCCGGGCTGTGACCTGACCCGACGACCACTGTCCAATCGTGTCCGTCGATCTGAACGATGTCGCCGTCGGACAGTCGCAGATAGCTGCGCGGCATTGTCGCCACGCCCTTGCCGAACCCGCCGTAGTCGGCCCGCCAGCGCGCGATCTGATCATCGTTCCAACCCGCTGCTCTGTAGTAACGTTCGCCGTCCGCCGGCGCGTCGCCCGCCTCCTCGGCCGTCAGCATGCGCGCGGTCACATATTCGAGCCGCGACATCAGCAGCGGCGCGCACGACCGCTCACATAGCCAGCCTGCCAGGCCGATATGGTCGGGATGCATGTGGGTGCAGATCAATCGCGTCACGGGCCTGCCGTCCAGCGCGTCATCCAGCGCCATCTCCCAAGAAGTAACGGTCGCCGATGTCTTCAAACCCGTATCGACGATGACCCAGCCGTCATCGTCCCGGATCGCATAGACATTCACATGATCCAGCTGAAACGGCAGGGCGAACCGCAGCCACAGCACGCCGGGCGCGACCTCGATCGCTTCGCCCGCGCCCGGCACGGCGTCGAACGGATAGGTCAGGCCCCGCCCATCCTTCGCGGCCGTCGCCGACGTCGTTCCATCAGCCAAGTCAGTCTCCAATCGAAACGCGCAGATACTTAGCCCGTGTCCCTCGCCGCCGTCCACACCCGCCTTGACCCTGCCCAAATACACCGCCACGAAGCGGCCATGCATTCAGAAACCCAAGGTGTTTCCATGAAGTCCCGCCTCGCCGCCTCAGTGCTAGCATTGGTCTTTGCCGCTGCTTCCGTCGCCCCCGTCGCCGCACAGTCCCGACCGGACGACCCCCGTGAAAACGCCACGCGCGGCAACGGTAACGCGCGAATGGGCCGCAGCCGCGACCGTGCGCCTCAGTTGACGCCCGAGCAGATCAAGACCGCTGCGCAGGAACAGGCCACCTTGGCGAACACCGGGTGTCAGGTCACTGACGCAAAGCTTCTGGGCACGACCGCCGAGAAGACTTCAATCTATGAGGTGGCTTGTTCGGCTGGTCCCGGTTTCATGATCGAGTCCAAGACGCCGCCACTGGCGACCGACTGCGTCGTGCTGGCCAGTTCCGCCGCCGCCAGGCGCGCCGCAAATCCCGAAGCGGATGTCGGTCCTCAATGCACGATCGAGGCGAACATCGACACCCAACGTTTCCTGCGCGAATACGCCCAACAAGCGGCCGTGCCTTGCACCGTCGACGAGGTCGGCGTCGTCGGCAAGTCGAGCGAGGGCTCCGTCGTCTATGAGGCGGGTTGCTCCGGCGTTCAGGGATACTGGATCAAAAAAGTCGGCAACGCTTGGCAGAAGACCGAATGCATTCAGGTGTTGGCTGAACGCGCGACCTGCCGTTTCACGACGCCGAGTGAAATCGCTTCATCGGTAAAAACGTGGCTCGCCGGCACCGATGCCGCAGCTTGTGACGTGACCGAAGCCCGGCTGATGGGTCAGAACGCGAATGGTAGCTTCTACGAAGCCAAATGCGCGGCAGGCGACGGCTTTATCGCTCGCACCAATGCCGAAAAGGTGGTCCAGCAAATCTACCCTTGCGCCACGGCCCAGCAGATCGGCGGCGGCTGCAAGCTGACGACGGCTCCGGCCGCTGCTGCGGCGCCCGCTGGCGGTCGCCTCTAAGCCAGTCAAAAGACTGATCCAAGGGCCGTCGGAGCGATCCGGCGGCCCTTTTCTTTTGCGCCCTCTTTTCCAAAACCGAGACGCAGCCTAGCGTCGCCGTCATGCGCATCGCCACTTGGAATGTGAACTCCGTCAACGCCCGCCTGCCCACCGTGCTGGCCTGGTTGGAGCAGGCCGCCCCCGACGTCGCCTGTTTCCAGGAGATCAAATGCGTGGACGAGAAGTTCCCGCGCGAGGCCTTCGAGAGCCTAGGCTACAATGTCGAGACCCACGGGCAGAAGAGCTACAACGGCGTCGCCCTGCTGTCGAAATACCCCCTGTCCGACATTCGGCGCGGCCTGCCTGGCGACGAGACTGACGAACAGGCGCGCTATATCGAAGCCCTGGTCGAGGCGCCCCGGCCCATTCGCGTCGGCGCCCTCTATCTGCCGAACGGCAATCCGATTGGGACCGAGAAGTTCGACTACAAGCTGGCCTGGTTCGACCGGTTGAACCGCCATGCCCAGGATCTGCTGGCGTTCGAGGAGCCGCTGGCTCTGTGCGGCGACTACAACGTCATCCCCGAGGCCGAGGACGCCAAGAACCCGGCCGCCTGGACCGACGACGCCCTGTTCCAACCCCAGAGCCGTCAGGCTTTCCGCGCCCTGAAGAATTTGGGTCTGGCCGACGCGCACGAAATCGGCGGCGAAGCCGCTAGCGCCTACACGTTTTGGGACTATCAGGCCGGCGCCTGGCAGCGTGATCACGGAATCCGCATCGACTTCGCCCTTCTGTCGCCCCAGGCCGCCGACCGGTTCCGCGGGATCGAGACCCATCGCGACGCCCGGGACATGGAAAAACCCAGCGACCACGTTCCCGTGGTGGTCGATCTCGATCTGGAGGCCTGACGACCATGGCCGACGTCTTGCGGGTGGTGCTGCTGATCGCCCTCGCGGCGGCCCTGCTGACGACCCTGGCCTTGGCGCTGTCGTGGTGGATGGAGCCGCCGCGCCGCTTGCACCGCGCCATGCTCAAGACCCTCGGCGCCGCGCCAGAGGTCGAGGCCCTCTCGCCGGGCGAAGGTCGCGCCTGCGCCTTGAACTTCGACGTCGAACAGGTCGTCGTGCTTTGGGCCAACGGCGCCCATGGCCTGGTCTACGCCTTCGATGAGGTCGAGGGGGGAGAGATCATCGTGGACGGCCACGTCGTCGCCCGCATCCGCCGGGGCGAGGCGCGCAAGTCGCTGGACGTGCTGGCCCCCGACGCCGAACAGGTGGTGCTGCGGCTGATGTTCGCCGACGCCCGCCACCCGGAGTTCGAGCTGGCCCTGTGGGACGCCGCCCTGCCCGTTCAGACCGGCTCGCCGGGCGAGGCGCTTCGTCTCGGCCGCCGCTGGTTGTCGCATCTGGAGGCCCTGCTGAAGGGCTGAGACGCCGCATGGGCCTTTCAGTCGCCGCGATGCGGCGTTAGAAGCCCGGCTCACTCCTAACCGACACGCCTTTATCAGGGAGGCCGCCTTGGCCCGCCTTTTCGACGCCTATATCGTCGCTGACTGGACCGCCGCCGAAACCAAGAAGCTCGGCGACACCTCGCTGTGGATCGGCGTGGCCAAGCGCGACGTGCGTTTCCGCCTCTATACCGAGACGCACAATGTCGCGACCCGGGCCGAGGGCGAAGCCCTGCTGGCCTCGATCCTGGCGGATCACAGAAAGCGCGGCGACCGAGTGCTGGTCGGGCTGGACTTCAACTTCGGCTATCCCGCAGGCACGGCCGCGCGGCTGAAGCTGGACGGAACCCCGTGGCAAGCCATGTGGAAATTCATCGCCTCCAACATCGTGGACAAGGCCGACAACACCAACAACCGCTATCAGGTCGCGGCCAAGATGAACCGGCTGATGACCGACGAAGCCTGGCCTCTGTGGGGCGCGCCGGCCAAACAGGCCCAGCGCTGGTTGACCACGACCAAACCCCCCGCAGGGTCCGGCGCCGACATCCCGGAGTTCCGCGCCACAGAAAACGCGGCTCGCAAGGGCCGGCTTCAGCCCAAGAGCGTGTGGCAGATGCACGGCGCGGGCGCCGTGGGTGGCCAGACCCTGGTCGGCATCCCTGCTGTGCGGCGACTGCTGGAAAGCCTCGGCCCGTCAGGCGCCGTCTGGCCCTTCGGCACCGGCTGGCGCGCGCTGACGCCCGATGACGTGGAACCCTTGTCGGCTCTCGTGGTCGAGGTCTGGCCGTCGATGCACGAGACCAAGCCTCAACCCGGTGAGTTCAAGGACCAGGCCCAGGTCCGCTCAACGGCCGAAGCGCTCGCCCGGATGGACGAGGCCGGCGATCTAGCCGCGGCGTTCGCCCCGCCCAAGGACGCCTCGCCCGAACTGATCGCCCAGGTCGAGGAGGAAGAAGGCTGGATCCTGGGCGTCTAACGCCAACCGTCGTCGCGCGCGCGCCGTTCGGCGGCGGCGTCCGCAGCGTCCCCGGCGATGGTCGTATCGACAGCCGCGAGCACGACGGCTGGCGTGTCGCTGGAGGCCGTGCGGATTTCCGCCCCCGGAGCCCCAACCGGCGCCAGGGCCTGCAGCCGCCAGGCATCGCCTTGGCGACAGACCAGTCCCGCGACCCCGTCCTGCTTGGCGGTGAAGGTCCGACACCAGCGTCCTTCGGCGTTTCGGAACGTCAGTCCGACCGCCCGCCCCTGGGCATCGGCCCCGTCGGCCGCCAGGCCCGTGTCCAGCACCCGAACCAGCCCAGAGTCCGCCACAGCGCCGTCGCTGGTCAGGGCGAACCCGGTCGACCCGTTCAGTGACGGCGCGATCAGCAGGCCGGCGACGAAGGCCGTCGTCGCCAGACCGCCCCAGATGACGGCCGACCGGGGCGCAAACGCTTGGGCGAGCCAGAGCTTCCAGCCTGCGCTTTTCGTCGGCGCGGCGCCCGACGCCATGATAAGCCGGGCCAGATCCGCATCGCGCGCATCGCTCTGGACCGGGAAGGCGGCGCGCGCAGCCGTGCCGGTCGTCCTCAGCGCCGCCAGCCGAGCCGCCAGATAGGCGTCGCTTGCAGCCGCCGCATCGATCCGGTCACGCTCGGCGACGGGCATTTCGCCGTCGATCCGCCGCATCAAGGTTTCGTCGTCGTAGCGGGTCATCCGGTGATTCCTTGAGCGGCGAGAACTTCGACCAGGGTCTGGCGGCCCCGCACCAGTCGGCTGGTCAATGTGCCGGCGGGCACGCCCAGAACCTGCGCCGCCTCGGCGTAGGACAGGCCCTCGATCAGGACCAGGGCCACAGCTTGACGCTGATCGTCCGGCAGGGCGTGGATGGCGTCGCGCGCAGCCAGGGCGTCGGTGCGCAACCCCTCGCCGGCCTGGGCCGGATCGGGCGCCTGCGGCGTGGCGTCGTCCTCGGGCGAGACGACGCGGGCCCACCGCTGGGCCTTTCGACCGTCGTCTATGGCGATCCGTCTCATGATCGTGAACGCCCAACTGTCCAACCGCGTGCCCGCCTTGAACCCCTTTCGAGAGGCCAAGGCGCGCTCGACCGTGTGTTGCACCAAATCCTGAGCGTCGGTGTCCTGGGGCCGCAGAACGCGCGCGAACCGGCGAAGGCGCGGAAGCATCGCCACCAACTCCGTCTGAAATTCGTCCACGCGTGTTCCTCTGCCATGAGGGATGAAACGCGCGGCGTGGCGCGTTTCATCCCTTGTCACAAGCGAATGGGCATAGGCGAATGGATCGCCTGACGATGCAAGACGGCGCAAGGAGCGGATCGGGTGATTTTGAACCGGCTGACGATCGGATGGATGGCGGCGACGCTTGTGGCTTGCGCGGTCGCTTCGCCTGCCGTCGCGCAGATCGGCCTGCCGTCCTCCCTTCCGTCGCTGCCTTCAGGCCTGACCGATCGCATTCCGCAAAGGGGAACGCTTGAAGGTCTGGCGCGCGATGTCCTCGAGGATGCGCTCACGGCGCCTGCTCGCCTGACCGATCTAGTTCGAGGCTCGCGCGGCGCGCTCCAGACGGATCCGAATGGCTGGCCCGTGGTCACGGGCGAGGTCGTGGCGGTTGATTTGCCGCAGCACGCGCGGAATCAGGCTCTGGCTGCGGGCTTCATCGTTCTGCGCGAAGAGCGTCTTGACGCGCTTGACCTGTCGATCGTGGTCTTGGCGCCCCCGCGTCGCCTGACCCTGGATCGCGCGGTGCGACGACTTCGCGAAATGGCGCCCGGCGCGGAGATCACCTTCAACCACATCGCCTCTCCTGCCGGAATGACGGCCGCCCCTCTCGCGCCGCCCGCCTCCCCAAAAACGAACGGCGCGGCGCCGGGCGCCCGCCTTGGATTGATCGACACAGGCGTCGAAGCGACCCACCCGGCCCTGGCCGGATCGGCCATCGAGCAACGCGGCTTTTCCGGCCCGCCGCAAATGGGCGCGCACGGCACAGCGGTCGCATCGCTGATGGTCGGGAATGCGGGGGGCTTCAAGGGCGGCGATCCCGGCGCGGCGCTTTTGGTGGCAGACATCTACGGCGGTCGCGCGGCGGGCGGGTCGGCGACAGCCTTGGCCTCGGCCCTGGCCTGGATGGTCGAACGTCACGTCGCCGTCGTGAACATCAGTCTGGTCGGGCCGCGCAACGCTCTGATCGAACGCGCGGTGTCGGCGGCGCAGCGGCGCGGCGTCATCCTGGTCGCTGCGGTCGGAAACGACGGCCCCGCCGCCCCGCCCCTCTACCCCGCCGCCTATCCGCAGGTCGTCGGCGTCACCGCCGTCAACGCCCAGGGCCGCGTCCTTCCCGAAGCGGGGCGCGGAGATCAGGTCGATTACGCCGCGCCGGGCGCCGACATGGCCGCCGCCGGACGCGCCGGCAGTTTCGTTTCGGTGCGCGGCACCTCCTTCGCCGCGCCGCTGGTCGCAGGCCTGATCGGCAAGTCCGGCCGCCAGGGTTTGACCGCGGTCGACGCCGGCGCATCCGGCCGCGACGCCGTCTATGGCCAAGGGGTTGTGGGCCTCTCCCTGCGCACCCCGCCAGCTGCTGTCGGCGCGCGCGGACGTCTGGCGTCGTAAAAAAGATTCGTCTGCCGGGATGAAACTGACCGACGCCGTCGTTGGACCCTGTGAGGGCGATCAAAGCCCGGAACAACAGGAGATACGACGATGAAAAAGACCCTGATGACCGCGACCGTCGCCTTCGGCCTGATGCTGGCCGGCGCCTCGCAGGCTCAAATCCTGGGCGGCTCGGGCGGTCTGGGCGGCAATCTCGGCGGCAGCCTGGGCGGCCAGGTCGGCGGTCTGACCGGCGGCGCAACGGGCGCCGGCTCTCTGACCGGAAACCTGGGTGGTTCGCTGGACAGCTCGCGCGTCACCGATCGTGCGACCTCCACCCTGACCCGCGCCGAACGCCGCGCTCAACAGGCCCGCGCACGCGCTGAGGCCACGGCGGCCCGCACCCGCGACGCCGCAGCCTCGACGGCGAGGACGACGGTCGGCACGGCGCAAACCACCGCCGGCGCCGCACGTGATCGCGCGTCCGGTCTGGCTCAAGGCGCCGTGTCGACCGTGAACTCCGCCTCGGTCTCCGGCTCGGCTTCGGGCGACGCATCCAGCTCCGCCTCGACCTCGCGCGGCGATGCGGCGACCTCGGGCTCGGCCAACGGTTCGGCTTCCGCCTCACGCAGCGGCGTTGCGCTGTCGGCCGGCGCCAGCGCAAACGGCACGGCCAACGCCGGCGCCAAGCCCAACTGATCGTGAGTAGACTTTGGCGGCCCCCGGAGCATGCGTTCCGGGGGTTTTGTCTTACCCGATCAAAGCCCGCGCCGCCGCGCGGGCTTCGTCGGTGATCTCAGCCCCGGACAACATGCGCGCGATCTCTTCCTGACGGCGCTGGTCGTCCAGGGCGACGACGGTGGTGGTCGTCAGGCCGTCGCGGTCGGCCTTCATCACCTTCCAGTGGGCATGGCCGCGCGCGGCGACCTGCGGGCTGTGGGTCACGACCAGGACCTGGGCTCCGCTCGACAGGCGTTTCAGGCGCGACCCCACAGCCTCGGCCACCGCGCCGCCCACGCCCTGATCGACCTCGTCGAAGATCATCACGGGCTGACGCATGTCCTCGCGGCTCGCAAGAGCAGCCTTCATCGCCAGGGCGAAACGCGCCAGTTCGCCGCCCGAGGCGATGGCGTCCAGCGGGCCGAAGTCGGTTCCGGCGTTGGTGGCGATCTGGAACCGCACCGTCTCGACGCCGTCCGGCCCGCGTCGGCCCTCGATCGGATCCAGCGCGACGCGGAACCGCGCGCGCTCCAGCTTCAGCGGACCCAGTTCTCCCATGACGGCGGCGGTCAGACGCTCGGCGGCGGCTTCCCGCGCCGAGGTCAGGAAAGTGGCCGCCAGATCATAGGCTTCCGCCGCCTCGGCCGCCTCGCGCCCGGCATTGGTCAGCGCCTCCTCGCCATCTTCAATCAGCCGAAGCTGCTCGCGCAGGCGAATGCGCAGGGTCGGCAGGGCATCGACAGTGGTGTGCAGCTTGCGGGCGGCGGCGCGCAGGGCGAACAGACGCTCCTCCGCCTTGTCCAGACGGCCGGGCTCATAGTCGAAGGCGTCGGCGGCGGCGTCCACGGCGGCGAGGGCTTCCGCCGCCTCGACCATGGTGCGGTCGATCGCCTCCACGGCGGCCGACAGTTTGACGATGACCGGATGGTCGCCCTCGGCGCCCGCTTGCCCTGCCCGCTGGCGCGCATGTTCGACAGCCCTCAACGCCGCGCCCAGCTTCTGGCTCAGCTTGTCGCCGCCTAGTTGGGTGCGCGCGTCGCCCAGATCCGCGATGGCCTTTTCGGCCGCGCCCAGCAGGGCGCGTTCGCCTGCCAGTTCCGTCTCTTCGTCGGCGCGAGGATCCAGCGCATCCAGTTCGGAGAGGTTCAGGCTGATCTCTTCACGCCGCGCATCGGCGTCCGCCGCCTGCGCCTTCAGCTCCGCCAGCCTGGCCTCGGCGGCCTTGAGCTTGGTGGAGGCCGAGGCGACCGCCGACAACTGCGGCTGCAGCCCGCCGTAGGCGTCCAGCGACGCGCGGTGCGTTCGCCAGTCCAGCAGGCCCACCGTCTCATGCTGTCCATGCACCTCGACCAGGGCCGCGCCGATCTCTCGCACGGCCGTCACACCGGCCGGCTGATCATTGACATAGGCCCGGCTGCGACCGTCGGCGCCCAAGACGCGGCGAAAGATCAGATCTTCCCCCGGCTGCACATCGAACCCCTTGTCGGCGATCAGATCCAGCAGATCGGGATCGTCGGGGGCGGAGAAGACGGCGGTGGCCACAGCCTGTTTGGCGCCATTGCGCACCAGGCCAGCGTCGCCGCGCCCGCCGAGCGCCAAACCGAGCGCGTCCAGGATGATCGACTTGCCGGCCCCGGTTTCGCCGGTCAGCACGGTCAGGCCATTCTCGACCTCGAGATCGAGCACGTCCACCAGGACGACGTCACGAATGGAAAGGGCGGTCAGCATCGCGTCAGGCGCCGGCGGAACGAATCATGACCGACAGAATCTCGATCCCCGCCGGATTGCACAAGCCGTCGCGTGATCAGCCCGGAATGATCCGCTGCAGCCAGCTCTCGCGCTTGCCCTCAGGCGCCTTGTCCGGCGTCTGGCCGTTTTCGGTCAGCAGCGCATAGGCCTCAGCGTACCAAGGGCTGCCCGGATAGTTGTAGCCCAGCACGGCGCCGTTGCGCGTCGCCTCTTCCTTCAGACCCAGCTGAAGATTGACCTCGACCAGGCGATAAAGGGCTTCGGGCGTATGGGAGGTACGCTGGAAGTCCGGGTTGGCGATCACGGCCTTGTAGCGGTTCAGGGCCGCCAGCGGCTGGTTGGCGCGCTGATAGTAGCGGCCGATATTCATTTCCTTGCCGGCCAGCTGGTCGTTGACCATGTCGATCTTGACGGCGGCGTCCGATGCATAGGGCGTGCCCGGATAGCGGCGCGAGACATCCTTCAGACCGGCCAGGGCGGCGGTGGCGTAACCTTGGTCACGGCCTACGTCGGTGATCTGCTCGAAGTTGCAGACCGCCTTCATATAGAAGGCGTAGGACGCCGACGGATTGCCGGGGAACAGCTGGATGAACCTGTCGGCCGCCGCGATGGCGTCAGCATAGGCGTTGTTCTGATAGTAGGCGTAGATCTGCATCAGGATCGAACGACGCGCCCAGTCCGAATAGGGATGCTGGCGTTCGACTTCCTGGAAATAATCGACGGCGTCGGACCAGCGGCGCTGCTGCAGCCGATCATAGCCGGTGTTGTAGAGCGCCTCGACCGGACGTTCCTCATAGGCCAGCTTGGGGCGGTTCTTGCCCGCGCAGCCTGAAATCGTCACTGCGGCGAGCGCCGCAGCCATCAGCACCATGCCTGAACGGAACTTAGAAGCGGACAAGGACGACCCCATGACGTGTGAAGGACGGCCCTGAAGCCGTTCCCCGGAAACCAACGCGGCGACCTCTAGCACCCGCAACCGAGCCGCGCCATGCCGAGGAAAACTCAGCATACGACTTGCCCTGCCCGGCTCCACTGGTAAAGAGCGCGCCAACCGACCGCCGTTCATGGGGGGCGGATGACGGCGAAAGGATGACCGGCCGATGAAGCTGCTCTCAGGCAACTCCAACCGCGCACTGTCTCAGGCGATCGCCGACCACCTGGATGCGCCCCTGACCAAGGCCCAGGTCAAGCGCTTCGCCGACAACGAGGTCTTCGCCATCATCGAGGAAAACGTCCGCGGCGAGGACGTCTTCATCCTGCAGTCGACCTCCTATCCGGCCAACGACAACCTGATGGAGCTGCTGATCATCACCGACGCCCTGGTGCGGGCCTCGGCGCGGCGGATCACGGCCGTCATCCCCTACTTCGGCTACGCGCGTCAGGATCGTAAGACCGGGGGCCGCACGCCGATCTCGGCCAAACTGGTCGCCAATCTGATCACCCGCGCCGGCGCCGACCGCGTCCTGACGATGGATCTGCACGCCGGTCAGATCCAGGGCTTCTTCGACATTCCGACCGACAATCTGGTCGCGACCCCCGTGTTGGCGCAGGACATCAAGGAAAACTACGCCCGCGGCGACGACCTGATGATCGTCTCGCCCGACGTCGGCGGCGTTGTGCGCGCGCGCGCCCTGGCCAGCCGCCTGGACGCCGATCTCGCCATCGTCGACAAGCGCCGGCCCAAGGCGGGCGAGAGCGAGGTCATGAACATCATCGGCGACGTGCAGGGCCGCCGCTGCATCCTGTTCGACGACATCGTCGATTCGGGCGGCACCCTGGTCAACGCCGCCAAGGCCCTGATCGACCAAGGCGCGACGGAGGTTTCGGCCTACATCAGCCATGGGGTTCTGTCCGGCCCCGCCGTCCAGCGCATCACCGACGGCCCGCTGAAGGAGTTGGTGATCACCAACTCCATCGAGCAACCCCACGAAGTTTTGAACTGCCCGAAAATCCGAGCGGTTTCCGTGGCTCCGCTGGTCGGAGAGGCTATCCGACGGATCGCGAACGAAGAATCGGTGTCGAAACTGTTCGATTAACCTTCGGATAACCATAAGGCCCGCCTTATAAGCGCCAACAGTATTGGCGCTTTTTGCGCGCGTAATCGCCTGAGGAAGTCTTCATGAAAACGGCCCTACTGAGCCGCGGCCTCTCGGCCGCCGCCCTCGCCGCCGCTGTCCTGCTCGCCAGTTGCGAGAGCGGACCCTCAAAGGCCGAGCTGGAAGCCCAGCGTCTGGCGGCGGAACTGGCCGCCCGCAAGCCACCCCCCGTGTCGCTGAATCAGGGCGTGGCGGACGCCGCCGCGATCTACGTCGCCTTCCTGCGCGAAGCCCAGACGATCCAGCCGGGCGGCTTCCCCGATGCGGAATCGATTCAGGCCGCCTTGCGCAAGGGTTCAGCCTATGACGCCGACCAGCTGTCGCGCGGCCTGATCGCTTACGGCGCCATCATCGCCCTGCAATCGCCCGAGTTCGTCGCCGGCGTGCAGCAGTATGCGATCGATCCGGCCCAGCGTCAGCGCATGGTCGCCCAGATCGTCGCCGACCCGGCCTATGCCGCCACCCTGCCCGGCGCCGATGCGGCCGCTGGCCTGATCTCGGCGACCGTCGGCAAGGACGCCATCGCCATGCGCGCCATCGCCGAGGCGATCGAGCAGGACGCCTATACCATCCAGGGCCGCAGCGATCCGCGCCGCCAATGGGCCATCACGCCCATTCCGAACCGTGAAGTGCGGCTGGAAAGTGCAAAGACCCTGTCGGCCGTGAAGATGTTGCCGTCGCCGGAGGAATCGAGCCGCCTGTTCGCCGCCGCCAACAGCGGCACGGGTTTGGGATTGGAGCCGTCGCGCAAGGGTCCGCCCTACACCCCCGCCGTCGTACGCTCGCTGGCCATCGCAGCTCTGGGCGCCCTGGGCTCCGGCGGCGACGAGGCGCGGGTCAACACCGAGGCTCTGACGCACGAGCCGAACAGCGAGTTCTGCATGGATATGTCCAAGCTGATGCTGTTCCAGTGCTTGGCCGCCTCACGCCCCAGCTACGAGGACATCTTCTGCCTGGGTCGTCACATCACCCGCGACCTTGCGACCTGCACCACCGAGGCGACGCAGATCACCACGATCGTCGTCGGCGACCCTCAGGAAACCGGCGCCGCGCCGGCGCGCATGCCCATCTCCGTCACCGTCCCGCAAGCGACGCCCGTCCCGACCCCGGCGGTTGCGACCACCCAATCGCTGAACACGACGCCGTCGCGCTAAGCGACACTTCGAACAGAGCAAGGCCCGCTCCGAGCGATCGGAGCGGGCCTTTTTCTTGGGCGATCGGCCTATTCGTAACCGTGCGCCGCTTCGTTGATGACCTGTGACGGCATGGACGAGAAGTCCACGGCGACGGGCGCCGCGGTCTTGGACTGATAGGTCCTCAGCACGTGCGTCAGACGACGACGCACCTCACGTTCGGCCTCCGTGCCGGTATCGAGCGCCAGGGGCGCCAGGCAGAAGTCGATGATGGCTTCGGTTCGGGTCAGCGGTTCCATTTGCGGGTTCCTTTCCGGGTTAAGCCGCGTGGGTGAACTGGGCAGTCTCGGTCGAGTCCTTCAGCGCCGTCGTCGAGGACGTGCCGTTGGAGATGACCGTAGCGACCTGGTCGAAATAGCCGGTGCCGACTTCGCGTTGGTGACGCGTGGCGGTGTAGCCGATGGCCTCGTTGGCGAACTCGCGCTGTTGCAGCTCGGAATAGGCCGCCATGCCGCGATCGCGATAACCGTCCGCCAGTTCGAACATCGAGTTGTTCAGGCTGTGGAAGCCGGCCAGGGTCACGAACTGGAACTTGTAGCCCATGGCCCCCAGCTCGCGCTGGAACTTGGCGATGGTGGCGTCGTCCAGCTTGGCCTTCCAGTTGAAGGACGGCGAGCAGTTGTAGGCCATCAGCTTGCCCGGATGAGCCTTCTGGACGGCTTCCGCAAACTTCTTGGCGTCGTCCAGATCCGGATGGCTGGTCTCCCACCACAGCAGGTCGGCGATATTGGCGTAGGACAGACCGCGCGCGATGCAGTGGTCCAGACCCGTGCCTTCCTTCAGGCGGAAGAAGCCCTCAGGCGTGCGGTTGTCGCGATCGATGAAGGGCTGGTCCCGCTCGTCGATGTCCGAAGTGATCAGCTGGGCGCTCTCGGCGTCCGTGCGCGCGACCGTGATGGTCGGCGTGCCCATGACGTCGGCGGCCAGACGCGCGGCGACCAGATTGCGCTCATGCGCCTGGGTCGGGATCAGAACCTTGCCGCCCAAGTGGCCGCACTTCTTCTCGGACGCCAGCTGATCCTCGAAGTGGACGCCGGCCGCACCCGCCTCGATGAAGGCCTTCATGATCTCGAAGCTGTTCAGCGGCCCGCCGAAACCGGCTTCCGCGTCGGCGACGATGGGAACGAACCAGTCGCGCTTGGCGCCGCCCTCGGCATGCTCGATCTGATCGGCGCGTTGCAGGGTGCGGTTGATGCGGCGGCACAGTTCCGGCGCGGCGTTGGCCGGGTACAGCGACTGGTCGGGGTACATGGCGCCGGCCGTATTGGCGTCGGCCGCGACCTGCCAACCCGACAGATAGATGGCCTTCAGCCCCGCGCGGACCATCTGCATGGCCTGATTGCCTGTGACGGCGCCCAACGCATTGATGAAGGGCTCGTCGTGCAGCAACTGCCACAGCCGGTTGGCCCCGCGCTCGGCCAGCGTATGGGTGATCGGCACCGAGCCGCGCAGGCGCAGGACGTCTTCAGGGGTGTAGGGGCGCTCGATGCCGTCGAAACGGCCGGCGGGCGAAGGCACCAGATCGGCGAAGGTGGTCATGGTCGAACTCGGTCTCTGAAGGGCGCGGCCGCAGCCGCCGTCTCGGAGACAAGAACACGCGCCGGTCAAAACTTATACAGCTCAAGTCCCACCAACAAAGTCATCTTGTCACATTATGACTTTGCCTGGACAGTCACATTGTGACATCATGCGGTCATGAAGACCGCCGCTGATCGCAAGCTGTTTCTGGGCGCCCGGCTCAAGCGGCTGCGGCGCGATCTGGGGCTGACCCAGACCGCCATGGCCGCCGATCTGGACGTTTCGCCAAGCTATCTCAATCACATAGAGCGCAACCAGCGCCCGGTCTCCGCCCAGCTCCTGCTGCGACTTGCGGACACCTATGATGTCGATTTACGCGCGCTGAATCAGGGTGGCGCAGCAGATGAGGCGCGTCTCACGGAAATCCTGACCGATCCGCTGTTCAAGGGCCTGTCCGCGCCCCGGCACGAACTGGTGCAACTGCTGGAAGAGGCGCCCGGCATGGCTGACGCCCTGCTGCGCCTCTATCAGGCCTTCGACGACGGTCGCACGCGCGCACGCGCCGCCGCCGAGACGGGCGAGAGCCCGATCGAGACCAGTCCCGCCGAATGGGTGCGCGAATACATCCAGTCGCGCGGCAACCATTTTCCCGAACTGGACCAGATGGGCGAGGCCCTGTCCGACGCCCTGTCCGCCGAGGCGCCCGCCCACGCCGACGGCTTCGAACCCGCCGCCCGTCATCGGCTGGCGGCCAAACACGATCTGGGCGTCCGCACGCTGCCGGCCGAGGTCATGGTGGAGTGGACCCGCCGCTACGACCTGCACCGCCGCCGTCTGCTGCTGTCGGAAACCCTGGGGCCGTCCTCGCGCGCCTTCGCCATCGCCTATCAACTGACCCTGGCCGAGCACGGGCCGGCGCTCAACGCGCTGGCGGAGACCGCAGGCGCCCCGGACGGACCGACACGCTCCCTGCTGAAGGTCGCCCTGACCAACACCCTCGCCGCCGCGACCCTGATGCCCTACGCCACCTTCCAGCGCGCGGCGGAAGAAACCCGCTATGACCTGGCCCGGCTCCAGGCCCGATTCGGCGTCAGCTACGAACAGGCCGCCCACCGCCTGACCACCCTGTCACGTCCCACGGCGCGCGGGGTGCCATTCTTCCTGATGCGGGTCGATCAGGCGGGCAACATCTCCAAGCGCTATGCGGCCGGCGCCTTTCCCTTCTCGCGCTTCGGCGGCGCCTGCCCGCGCTGGCGGCTGCATTCGGCCTTCCGCACGCCCGGCCGCATCGTCACCCAGATCATCGAGACTCCAGACGGCGGCCGCTGGTTCACCTTCGCCCGCACGGTCGAGCGGCAAGGCCACGACGGCTATGACGAGCGCCACGACCTCGCCGTCGGCCTGGGGTGCGAACTGCGTCACGCGCATCGTCTGGCCTACGCGCACGGCATCGACCTGCAGAACCCTGAGGTCACGCCCATCGGCCCGGCCTGCCGTCTGTGTCACCGTCACCCCTGCGCCGAACGCGCCGCCGCCCCCATCGACCGCCCGCTGGCGGTCGATGACTGGTCTAAGTCCGTCAGCCCCTATCCCTTCGGCGCGGCCTGAGGCCTAGCGCCTTTGATCGGCCGTGCGGTCGCGAATGGCGTTGAACTCGGCCGTCGGCTTCCACGCAGGCCAGCTTTCGCTGTCGGCCACCGTCAGCCCCAGCCGATACAGCAGGTCCAGGTTCTGCAAGGCGGCCGTGAAGTCATAGTCGGCCCGCCATTCGTCGGTCAGCTTGTGATAATATCTGGCCATCGCGCCCTCGTAATAGGGCTTGCCCGCCTCGATCCCGCCCTCGACGAAATCGCGGCCTGTCCACGGCATCAGGGCCGGCACCCCGCCGGCCGCGAAGTTGAAGTGGTCGGAGCGGTAGTAGAAGCCTTCCTCCGGATAGCCGTCGCCCGTCACCACCCGCCCCTGCACGGCGGCGAACCGGCCCAGGATATCCTCCAGCTCCGACTTGCCGACCCCGAACACCGCCACGTCACGCGTTGCGGGCGTAAAAGGCAGCATGTCGATGTTGATGTCCGCCGCCGTCTTGGCCAGCGGATAGACCGGATCGGCGGCATAGGCCTCCGACCCCAGCAGCCCCTGCTCCTCGGCCGTGACGTGCAGGAAGACCACGGTGCGCTTCGGCGCCGGCCCAGCCTTGAACGCCCGCGCCATCTCGATCAGACCGGCCGTCCCCGACGCATTGTCCCAGGCGCCGTTGAAGATGTCGTCGCCCTCGGCGTTCGGCGTCCTGGCCTTGCCGACGTGATCCCAGTGGGCGGAATAGAAGACGTATTCGTAAGGCCGCTCCGTGCCGGGAATCTTGGCCAGCAGATTGTTGGAATGGATGACCTCGGTGGTCTCGGCGATATCGACGCTGAGCCGTGCGTTCAGATCGATCACCCCGCCCAGACCCGTCGTCTTGGCGCGCGCCAGCGCGGCGCTCAGCGGTTCCCCGCCGATGGCCGCTCCCGTCTCCATATTGATCGAACCAGTGAACCGGGCGTCCTTGGCGCCTTTCACCGTCATCTGCGGCCGTGTCGCCCCGGCGACCGCACGCCGCCAACGGCCATCGACATCCTGAAGGCTGATGACGCCGACGGCCCCACGCCTCAAGGCTTCCTGCGTCTTGTGCGTCCCTGAACCGTAGAAGTTGGGGTCGGCGCCCATGCTGTCCGGCTGCCCCCGCAGCACGATCACCACCTTGCCGGTCAGGTCCGCGCTGCCATAGTCGTCCCATTGCGGAGCCGATATGCCGTAACCGGCGAAGACCAGCGGCGCCTCCCGAACCTTCACAACCGGGTCGGCCGGCCCGGCGCGCAGCGTGATATCGGTCCCCGAGACCAGCGGATGCGAGACGCCGTCCGCGCCGGCCCATGACGCCGTCGGCGCCCGCTCTGGCGTAAATCGCACCAGATCGACAGGCTGCAGCCATGATCCGTCGCGCCCGCCCGGCTCCAGCCCCATCGCCTCATACTGCGCCTGAAGATAGGCCAGGGTCAGCCGCTCGCCGATCAGGCCGGGAAACCGTCCCTCCATCTCGTCCGAGGCCAGATATTTGATGTGGTCCGACAGGCGTTGGGCGCTGAACTGAGGCGTCGCGGCCGAGGCGACGGCGAAGGCGTCCAGCTTCGGCGCCGGCGATGCGACTGGCGTTGTCGCGCAGGCGGCGAGCGCGAGCGCCGCGAGGGCGATCAGGGGTGAACGGCGATGGATCATTGAAATGACTCGACAGGCGGAATGACAAAGGGGCGGAGATTCCTCCCCGCCCCATCTCGATTTGTGAAAAGACTAGCGGCGTTCGGAGGCCGTCGTCGCGCGCACCGGCGCGAACTCCGAACCCGACTTCCACTGCGGCCAGTCGCGACCGTTCGCCAGGGCGCGACCGACATCATAGAAGACCGTCAGGTCGTCGATCATGCCGCTGTAATCCCAGTCGGGCGACCACTCATCCGCCGCCTGGTGATAGCGTTTGGCGCCGTATTCCGACCGCGCCGCCTCGCGCGCGGCGATCGGTTCGTCGCGGAACTCGCCGCGGCTGCCGGCATAGGCCATCGGCACGCCGCGCTTGGCCAGCGGGAAGTGGTCCGAACGGTAATAGGTGCCGGCCGCATTCTCGTAATCCGGCACCAGCGATCGGCCCTGCGGCTGGACCGCCGCCGCCAGACGCTCGTCGAAGTCCGACTGGCCATATCCGGTGACGCCCAGCCCCGTGACGCGGCCATAGACATTCATCGAGTCCATGTTGAACCCGCCCACCGTCTTGGCCAGCGGATAGATCGGGTTCACCGCATAGTATTCCGAACCCAGCAGGCCGCTTTCCTCGCCGGTGAAGCTGATCATCACGATGGAGCGTTCGGTGCGCGGCGCCCGGCCGAACATGCGCGCCAGCTCCAACAGGCCCGCTGTGCCCGAGGCGTTGTCCACCGCCCCGTTGAAGATGCGATCGCCGCTCGCATCCGGCTCGCCCATGCCGATGTGATCCCAGTGGGCGGTGTAAAGGACTGTCTCGTCCGGATGGGTCGCGCCCGGCAGGCGGGCGATGACGTTGTGGCTGGTGACCTGATTGGTGGCCACGTTGAACTCGGTCGAGAAGGATGCGCCGGGCAAGGCGACGGGCTGGAAGTCGCGGCTGCGCGCCTGCACCTTCAGCGCCTCGAAATCCAGACCCGCGCGGCGGAACAGGTCGACCGCCACGTCACGCTGGATCCAGCCCTCCATCGGCACGCGCTCGGCCGCCGCATTCTGGCGCAGGATGTCGAACTGCGGCACGCCCCAGGAGTTGGCGACCGTCTGCCAGCCGTAAGACGCCGGCGCCGTCTCGTGCACGATCAGCACGCCCGCCGCGCCCTGTTTGGCCGCCTCTTCGTATTTGTAGGTCCAGCGGCCGTAATAGGTCATGGCCTTGCCACCGAAGGTGTTCAGCGCCGGCTCTTCGAAGTCGGCGTCATTGACCAGCACGACCAGGATCTTGCCGCGCAGGTCTTGGCCCTTGAAGTCGTTCCATTGCCGCTCGGGCGCGTTGATGCCGTACCCGACGAAGACCAGCGGGGCATCCTTCAGGCTGACGTGTTCGGCCGGGCGGCGGGTCGAGATGGCGACCTCGCGCCCTTGGGTCATCGGCAGGGTCCAATCGCCCAGCTTCAGCGAGGCCCGCACGTTGGACTGGGTGAAGCGATTCAGGATCACGTCCTGAGTCCATTGGCCGTTCGGCCCGCCCGGCTCGAACCCGGCGGCGGCGTAGCCTTCGCTCAGATAGCGGATGACCTTGTCCTCGGCCGGAGTGGCGATGCCCCTGCCCTCGAAGCTGTCGTCCGACAGCGTCTTGATGTCCTGCGAGATCCGCGCCGCATCGAAAGTCGGGACGGTGTGAACCGCAGCGGGATTGGGCGCCGTGGCGCAGGCGGACAAGGCGGCGCTCGCCAACAAAACGGCGGCGAAAGAAGAGACAAGACGCATGAACTGAAGGCCCCACAGCCGGAAACGATACGCGACCCTAGGGGGCGAACTTCGCCCTGTCGATGCTGCGTCCCGGACCTTTCGTCGCAAACGAAAAGCCCGCCAAGGCGAACCTTGGCGGGCTTACGATTTCGATCCGGCGGCGATGCCCTTAGTGGGCGACGCCCTTCCAGATGCGGCGGTAGGCGACATAGGTGATGCCGGCGAACAGCAGCAGATAGATCATCACGCCGAACCCGGCCTGTTTGCGCTCGACCATCTTCGGCTCGGACGTCCAGGCGATGAAGGCCGCGACATCCTTGGCGTATTGATCGACCGTTTGCGGCGAACCGTCGTCATAGGTGACCAGGCCATCCTTGAGCGGCGGCGGCATGGCGATAAAGCCGCCGGGCGGAACGTGCTTGTGATCGCCGGTCCAGAACGGCGTCAGGTCGCCGGCCATATAGGGGTTGTAGTGCTGCCCGTCGCGGATCTGCAGGCCGGCCGGAGCCGCCTTGTAGCCCGACAGCAGCGAATAGATGTAGTTGGCGCCGTCGTGACGAGCCTTGGCCATGACCGAAAGGTCGGGCGGCGCGGCGCCGCCGTTGCCCGCCGCCGCCGCCGTGGCGTTCGGATAGGGGGCGCGGAACTTGTCGGCCGGCGTGGCGTCGCGCTGGATCGGCTCGCCGGTCTCGCTGTCGATGTCGCCGACCTGATTTTCCTTGGCCAGAGCCTTCACGACAGGGTTGTCGTTCGGGTTCGGGTACTTCGGATTCCAGAACGGCCCATGACGGTCGCCCAGGTTCCGATAGTGCATCAGGTTCATGCTGTGACAGGCGGCGCAGACCTCGTGATAGACCTTGTAGCCGCGTTGCAGCTGGCCCTGGTCATAGGTGCCGAACGGCCCTTCGAAGCTGAACCCGCCCGAGCGCGGATGGGCGGCGGCGCCCGACGCCATGGCGGGAGCGGCGCTCATTAGGCCCAGCGCAATCGCGGCCGAGGCGATGATCGTCTTGAACGACACGGTCTTCATTCCAATCGTCATGATTTTCAGACCTTGTGCTCGACGGCGCCGGCGCCGGTCAGGACCGGCTCGGAGATCGTCGCCGGGATCGGCAGCGGCTGCTCCTTCAACCCGACCAACGGCATGATGATCAGGAAGAAGACGAAGTAGTAGAGGGTGAAGACCCGCGTCAGCCACAGGTAGGAGTTCAGGTCGCCGTCGATCAGGGTGAAGGTCTTGAACGACCCGATCACCGGCGCGTCAGGCAGCTGACCACCGCACCAGCCCAGGCCCACGCCCACCACCAGGAAGATGATGAAGAAGGTCCGCATCGTCGGGCGATAGCGCATCGAGCGCACCTTGGACGTATCCAGCCAGGGCAGGACGAACAGCACGCCGATGGCGCTGAACATCGCCACCACACCGCCGAACTTGTCCGGGATGGCGCGCAGGATTGCGTAGAAGGGCAGCATGTACCACTCGGGCACAATGTGCGCCGGCGTCTGCAGCGGGTTGGCCGGAATGTAGTTGTCGGCGTGGCCCAGAGCGTTCGGCTGATAGAAGACGAAGATGGCGAACAGGATCAGGAACAGGATGATCGCAAAGCCGTCCTTGACCGTGAAATACGGGTGGAAGGGCAGCGTGTCCTTCTTCTCCCGATCCTTGGGGATCAGGATGCCGACCGGGTTGTTCTGACCGGCCGAGTGAAGCGCCCAAAGGTGAAGCACGACGCAGCCCAGGATCGCGAACGGCAGCAGATAGTGCAGCGAGAAGAAGCGGTTCAGCGTCGCATTGTCGATCGCCGGGCCGCCGCGCAGCCAGATCAGGATCGGCTCGCCCAGCACAGGAATGGCGCCGATCAGGTTGGTGATGACTTCCGCGCCCCAGAACGACATCTGGCCCCAAGGCAGGACGTAGCCCAGGAAGGCGGTGGCGATCATCAGGAAGAAGATCACGCAGCCGATGATCCAGATCATCTCGCGCGGCGCCTTGTACGAGCCGTAGTAGAGGCCGCGCAGCATGTGCAGATAGACGGCGATGAAGAACATCGACGCGCCGTTGGCGTGGACATAGCGGATCAGCCAGCCGCCGTTGACGTCGCGCATGATGCGCTCGACCGAGGCGAAGGCCAGGTCGACGTTCGGCGTATAGTGCATGGCCAGGACGATGCCGGTGACGATCTGCGTCATCAGGCACAGGGCCAGGATGCCGCCGAAGGTCCACCAGTAGTTCAGGTTCCGCGGCGTCGGCAGGGACATGTAGTCCGCGCCGAAACGGATGATCGGCAGCCGGGTGTCCAGCCACTTCTCGACGCCCGTCTTCGGGACGTAGGTGCTCTCGTGATCGCTCATGATTCCCCCTTGGTCCTCAGCCGATCTTGACGCGGGTGTCGGACAGATAATCGTATTCCGGCACCACCAGGTTCAGGGGCGCCGGCCCCTTACGAATGCGGCCGGAGGCGTCGTAGTGCGAGCCGTGGCAGGGGCAGAACCAGCCGCCGTAATCGCCCGCGCCGAAGGTCGGCACGCAGCCCAGGTGCGTGCACGAACCGATGACGACCAGATATTTCTCGTGGCCCGGCTTGGTGCGCTCGGCGTCGGTCTGGGGCTGCTTCAGGTCGGGCGCGTGATCGTCCGCGATGACCTTCTGCAGCTCGGCCGGGGTGCGGTAACGCACGAACACCGGCTTGCCCTGCCATTTGATGACGACCTGCTGGCCTTCCTGAACCTTGGTCAGGTCGAACTCGATCGACGCCAGCGCCAGCGTATCGGCCGCCGGATTCATCTGATTGATCAGCGGCCAGGCGATCATGGCGCCCGCGCCGACCGCTGCGGCGCCCGCCGCGATGTAGATAAAGTCCCGACGATTGGGATCACCGCCCTCAGGGCTGTGACCGTCTTCCGTATGCACGACCGATTCGGCCACGTTTCCACCTCTCGAACGCCGCAGAAGACCCCAAGGGCGTCCCCAGCCACGGCACGAACCAACAAAAGACGCCGGGAATCCCCGACGGCCCGTGACTTGCGCCGCGTTGGACGCAAGCTGCTGACGTTTCTTGCGAAACGCTCGCAAACAGACCGCGACAAACCCCCTCGCCGCGCGTATGTC
The DNA here is from genome assembly GCF_044807075.1 of Brevundimonas vesicularis. Classification (GTDB taxonomy): domain Bacteria; phylum Pseudomonadota; class Alphaproteobacteria; order Caulobacterales; family Caulobacteraceae; genus Brevundimonas; species Brevundimonas vesicularis_G. The sequence continues at coordinate 1,519,867 of NZ_CP085234.1, read as the reverse complement.
AGGCCTTAGAATGCGTCTCGCCCTTTTTCAACCGGACATTCCTCAGAACGTCGGAGCCTGCATCCGATTGTCGGCCTGTTTCGGCGTCGATCTGCATGTGATCGAGCCGACGGGCTTCCGTTTTGACGACCGCGCCATGAAGCGCGCCGCGCTCGACTACGGCTCGCTGTCCCACATGACCCGCCACGCCGGTTGGGAGGCCTTCCAGGCGGATCGTCCGGCCGGGCGGATGGTGCTGCTCACGACCAAGGGCGCGACGCCCCTGCCCGATTTTGTCTTCCAGCCTGACGACACCCTGCTGTTCGGCAAGGAAAGCGCCGGCGCCCCCGACTACGTCCACGCCGCCGCCGACGCGCGCGTCGTCGTGCCGCTGCGACCCGACGCGCGCTCGCTGAACCTGTCGGTCACCGCCGGCATCGCCCTCTGGGAAGGCCTGCGCCAGACCGGCGGGGTCGGTCAGTTCTGAGCCGAAGCGGGCTCCAGCCGCGCCATCGACGGCCGTTCGCCGGCCTTTGACGCCGCAACGGCCTCGACCGCCCGCATGACCCGCAGCAGATTCTCGCCAGCGATCTTGCGGATGTCGGCCTCGGTCCAGCCCGCCTCCATCAGGGCCGCCAGAATTTGCGGATAGGCGTCCACCCCGCCCATGCCTTGGGGCAGGCTGCCGATGCCGTCGAAGTCGGCGCCCAGGCCGACGTGATCGATGCCCGCCACTTCGCGCACGTAATGAATATGCGCCACCACGTCGGCCAGGGTCGCCTGAGGCGTCGGATTGGCGGCGGTCCAGGCCGTCAGCCCAGCCTCCACCGCGCCGGGATCACCGGGGTTCAGGGTCTTCAGCCGCGCCTCCTCGCCCGCTTTGGCCCCGTTCCAGGCTCGCACCGCCTCGGACACGAAGCCGGGGGCCAGGTTGATCATCACGATGCCGCCGTCCTGCGGCATCATCCGCAGCACCCGATCCGGCACGTTGCGCGGATGATCCGTCACCGCCCGCGCCGACGAATGAGAGAAGATCACCGGCGCATCGGACACGCGCATGGCGTCCAGCATCGTCTCCTCGGAAACGTGGCTCAGGTCGACCATCATGCCCAGCCGGTTCATCTCCTTGACCACCTCTTCGCCGAACGGGCTGAGGCCTCCCCATTTGGGCGCGTCCGTCGCGCTGTCGGCCCAGGTCGTGGTCTTGGAGTGGGTCAAGGTCATGTAGCGTGCGCCGGCCCGGTAGAATTCCCGCAACAGGGCCAGGGAATCGTCGATCGAATAGCCGCCCTCCATCCCGATCAGGCTGGCGATCCGGCCCGATCTGAACACCGCATCCACCTCGTCCGCCGTGGTCGCCAGACCGAAGGTGTCGGGATGGGCGGCGATGATGCGTTTGGCCGTGTCGATCTGCTCAAAGGTTTCCTCGACCGCCTCCAGCGGTGTCAGGCTGGCGGGCACATAGACGGACCAGAACTGCCCTCCGACGCCCCCGGCCCGCAGGCGCGCGATATCGGTATGCAGTTTGGTCGACGCCGCCAGGTTCTTCGTCAGATCAATGGCGTAAACGTCGTTTCCATATTGCTGTCGCAGCGCCCACGGCAGGTCGTTGTGCCCGTCGATCAGGGGCGTGGTCTTCAAGATCGCCATCACCCTAGCCTCATCGGCGTCCTGGGCCTGGACCGCCCCTCCCAGCGCGAGCGAGGCGACGGCGACGGAGACGAGACGGCGGATCATGGACGGGTTCCTGAAAACGGCAGGCGGCCATTAGCGCCCGCGATTCTGCTTATGACAACCTGTCCGGATGACGCCGCCGCCGCGACGTGGTTCAAGCGCGCCATGAGCGACGCCGTCTTCTCCGATCCGCTCGACCTGAAGAAGGTCGAGACCCGCGCCTGGTTCGAACATCTGCGCGACCGCATCCATGCCGCCTTTGAGGCGCTGGAGGATGCCGCCCCCGCCGACCTGTTTCCCGGCGAGCCCGGTCGCTTCGTCCGCACCGCATGGGAGCGGCCCGAGGGCGGCGGCGGCGTCATGGGCATGATGCACGGTCGCCTGTTCGAAAAGGTCGGCGTCCACGTCTCGACGGTGCATGGCGCCTTCCCCGCCGACTACGCCAAGAATGTGCCCGGCGCCGACGTCGATCCGCGCTTCTTCGCGACGGGAATCAGCCTGATCTGCCATCCCGTCAGCCCGCGCATTCCGGCCGTTCACATGAACACCCGCTTCATCGCCACGACCAAGGGCTGGTTCGGCGGCGGCGGCGACCTGACGCCTGTGCTGATGGCGGATCGTCGTCAGGATCACCCCGACACCGTCGCCTTCCACGCCGCCATGAAGGCCGCCTGCGACGCCCACGACCCGACCTGGCACGCCAAATACAAGGCCTGGTGCGACGAGTATTTCTATCTGCCCCACCGCAAGGAGCCGCGCGGCACCGGCGGCGTCTTCTACGACCATCACGACAGCGGCGACTATGACCGCGACTTCGCCTTCACCCGCGACATCGGCCTGGCCTTCCTGGACGTCTATCCCCGCATCGTCGCCGGCCGCATGGCCGAGCCCTGGACGGCCGAGGAGCGTGAGGAACAGCTGATCCGCCGGGGCCGCTATGTCGAGTTCAACCTGCTCTATGACCGCGGCACCATGTTCGGGCTGAAGACGGGGGGGAACGTCGACTCGATCCTGTCGTCCATGCCGCCGGTGGTGAAGTGGCCCTAAGATAGATCCGCTCATCCCCGCGAAAGCGGGGACCCAGTGTTGTCGTGCGCACGACTGTCTGGATGACAGCTTCGAACCCGCCCAAACATTGATCGCCCAAAGGACTGGGTCCCCGCTTTCGCGGGGATGAGCGGGATTGGGGGAGGATTATCCCATCGCCTCGACGAACACGTCGCCGGCCCGGCTGCGATACCGTTCGCGGTGTCGTAACAGGCGGAACGGCCGCTCGGGCAGGGTGAAGGGCGCCGTCACCAGCCGCCCGGCGGCCACCGACGCATAGGCCACGCTTTCCGACAGGGCCGTGGCTCCCGCCCCCGCCTCGGCCGCCGCCAGCACAGCCTCGTTCGACGGCAGGGTCATCGACACCGACAAGGTCGTGGGATCGCCCCCCATGTCCCTCACCGCCGTCTCCAGCGTCGATCGCGTGCCCGACCCGACCTCGCGCAGCACCCAGGGCTGGCCCGCCAGATCCTTCGCCTCCAGCCGACGTCGCGTCGCCCACGGATGGTCCGGCGTCACCAGCACGGCCAGCCGATCCGACCCCACCTGAACCTGCGACAAAGCCGGTTCGTCCACCGCCCCCTCGACCAGGCCGATCTCGGCGGCGCCGCTCAGCACCGCCTGCGCCGCCTCGCGCGTGTTGCCGATCTCGACCGCCAGTTCGACGCCGGGATAGGCCGTGTGGAAATCCACCAATCGGCGCGGCAGCCAGTAGCTGGCGATGGTCTGGCTGGCGAACACCGCCAGACGCCCGCGCCGCAGGGCGCTCATGTCCGCCAGCGCCGCCTCGGCCGCCGCCGCTCGCGCCAGCACCGCCTTGGCCTCAGGCAGGAAGGCGCGGCCGGTTTCATTCAGCACCACGCCCCGCCCGACCCGATCGAACAGCCGCACGTCATGCTCGGCTTCCAGAGCGGCGATGGCGTTCGACACGGCCGACTGGGTCAGGTTCAGCGCTCTTGCCGCCGCCGTCACGTGGTCACGCTCAGCCACGGCGACGAAGATGCGCAGGCGTTCCAAGGTCACGATTGATCTCCAAATCGGATTAAAACGACCATAACTATCCGTTGGACCGCCGTCGAGGGCAGGCGCATCACGTTTGACGATGAAGTCCGCCGCCCTGCCCGCCCCCTTCCACGCGCCCACTTTGGCGTCGGTGACGGCGTTCGGGCGCACGATCCGGCCGGGCGTCATGCTGTGCCTGCTGGTCACTCTGGCCGCCATCGGCCTGACCAGCATCGAGCGCGATGTGATCGGCCATGTGTGGCTGGAGCCGCTGGTGCTGGCCATCCTGCTGGGCGCCGCCGTCCGCACTGCCTGGACGCCCGATGCGCGGTTCAAGGCCGGGATCGACTTCTCGGCCAAGACCCTGCTGGAGGTCGCGGTGGTGCTGCTCGGCGCCTCGGTCAGCGCCGCCACCCTGTCGTCGTTAGGGGCCGGCTTCGTTTTGGGCATCTTCGCCCTGGTCGCGCTCGCCATCATCGTCGGTTTCGGCGTCGGTCGCGCCCTAAGCCTTAACGCGCGCATGGCCCTGCTGGTCGCCTGCGGCAACGCCATCTGCGGCAACTCGGCCATCGCCGCCGTCGCCCCCGTCATCGACGCCGATGGGAAAGAGGTCGCCGCCTCCATCGCCTTCACCGCCGTGCTCGGCGTGATCGTTGTTCTGGCGCTGCCCCTGCTGGGCGGCCTGATCCATCTGAACGGCCTGCAATACGGCGCCCTGGCCGGTCTGACCGTCTATGCGGTGCCGCAGGTTCTGGCCGCCGCTGCGCCCTTCGGCGCGGTCGCCACGCAAACCGGCACGGTGGTCAAGCTGGTGCGAGTGCTGATGCTGGGCCCCGTCATCCTCGCGCTGTCGCTGATTTTCCGCGAGCGCGCGCCCGGCGCCGCAAAGCCCGGCCTTTCGCGCCTGCTGCCTTGGTTCATCATCGGCTTCCTTGTCATGATCGGCCTGCGCTCGTTTGACCTGATCCCGCATGCCGCGCTGGCGCCCATGGCCGCCGCCTCCAGCCTGCTGACTGTCGTCGCCATGGCTGCCTTGGGTCTCCAGACCGACATCCGCGCCGTCGCCCGCGCCGGCGGCCGCGTCGTCGCCGCCGTCATCCTGTCGCTGGGCGCCCTTGTGGTGCTGGCGCTGGCGCTGATCCGGCTGCTGGGCCTCTAGATCCCGCTGCCGTCATCCTCGACCGGCGGCGGGGTCAGCAGCAGGAAGGCGCGGATCCAGGCCGTCAGCACGGCCCGGTCGTTGGGCCGCTTCAGACTGTCGATCGCTTGATCCGCCACATCATGCGGGATGCGCGCCCCGCGCCGTCCCTCGATCAGGGCCGCCGCATAGTCCGGCTGAAACTCCGGGTGACACTGGAACGAGATCGCATCGTCGCCCCAGGCAAGGCCGGCGTACGGCGTGAACCCGCTGGATGCGATCACCCGCGCATCGTCCGAAACCGCGACGACCTGATCCTGATGCGACACGGGAATGGAGATCGTCCGCGCCCGCGGATGCATCCACGGCGCATCCTCACGCACGTCATAGCGGTGCAGCCCCACGCCCCAGCCCTTGTGCGACTTCTCCACCACGCCGCCGAACGCATGGGCCAGGGCCTGATGCCCGAAACAGATGCCGACCAGCCGCGTCCGCCCCCGCGCCGCCCTCAGCCAGTCGATCAGCTGCGGGATCCACGGCAGGTCGTCATAGACCCCCGCAGCCGATCCCGTGACGATGGCCCCCTGAAAGACCGACGGATCCTCGGGCAGTTGCCCCGACTGCACGTCGAACCGCGTCGTCGGCACGCCCTCGCCCAGCAAGGCTCGAAACCGCGCCGGATAGTCGTCGAAATCGTCCTTCAGATGCTCCGGCGGGTGTCCGGTTTCCAGAATGGCGATGCGCGTCATGCGATCAACCTAGTGTCTGCGGTCAGAAGGTCCAGACCTCGGCCCGTCCGCCCGCTTCGCCGAGCGCCCCGGCGACCCAGCCGCAAATCTCGGTCGCGGCCGCTTCCGCGCCCGCCGGTGGATTGACCACCACCATGGCGCAGCCGTTCATCTTCATCGGATTGGTCAGCGGCCTCAGCCGCGCCTCGGCGACCAGGGTCGGCCCCGCCTTGCCCTGCAGCCGCCGAATGAAGCCGTCGAAGGTCTCCAGATCCTTCAGCGGCGTCCAGATCGCCACCGTCGCCGTCGGATCGCGCCTCACCACCGAAATCGCGGTCTCGGCCGAGCGGATATAGTCGTCGGGCTTTTCGAAAGGCGGGTCGATCAGCACCAGCGGCCCGCGCACTTTCGCCGCCTCCCCCGCCACCGCCGCATAGCCGTCGCCCTCGCGCGCCTCGGCGTTCGCTCGCCCCGTCAGCGCCTCGGCCAGCATGGCCCGAACCGGCGGGTTCAACTCGAGCCCAACGTAGCGACCGCCGGGCGTCAGCGCGTCCGCGATCAGCAACGGCGACCCCGGATAGAACCGCGCCCCGCCGTCGGGATTCAGCGCCGCGACCTCGGCCGCCAGCGTGTCCATCAGCGGCGTCCGCCCGTCGGCAGACATCAACCGCGCCACGCCGGCCTCGGCCTCCTTCGACCGCGCGCCGTCGCCCGACAGATCGTACAGCCCCGCCCCCGCATGGGTGTCGAACACCGTCAGCGGCCCGGCCGCCTGCCGCGCTTTCACCAACCACAGCACCAGGGCGTGCTTGACCAGGTCGGCGAAGTTTCCGGCGTGAAAGCTGTGGCGATAGTTCATGCCGCCTCGTCTCGCGCCCGGCCCGCGCGGTCAAGCGGAACTCGCGCGCCAGACACGGCGTTCGGCCTAAGTCCTTGTACGGAAAGATGCGATGGCCGCCAAAACCACCCTCACCGACGCGCAACGCAAGCCGCCCAAGGGGGTCGCGACCCAGGCCAAGCGCGGCCTCGACCTGCGTGACAAGCACGACCGGGGCGGCACCGAGGTCGGCGTACGCCGCGCCCATCAGTTGGCGGATCAAAAGCCCGTCTCGGACAAGGACATCAAGGACATCTACAGCTATTTCGCCCGCCACACCGTGGACAAGGACGGCAAGGGCTGGGCCAGCCGCACCGATCCTTCGGCCGGCTATATCGCCTGGCTGCTGTGGGGCGGCGACCCGGCCGAGCGCTGGATCAAACGGCTGCATGAGCGCCTCGAAAAGGCGAACGGGTGATGGCCGACGGATCGCACGCCTTCGACATCGCCGCCGAAGTCCCCCAGGGCCTCAGCTATTGCAGCGACGAGTTCGCGGGCCTGACGCGCCGCCGCGCCGGCAAGGGCTGGTCGTATCGCGACGCCAAAGGCAAGACCGTTACAGACGCCAAGACCCTGGCCCGCATCCGCGCCCTGGCCATTCCGCCCGCCTGGACCGACGTCTGGATCTGTCCCAAGGCCAACGGCCATATCCAGGCCACCGGCCGGGACGTGAAGGGCCGCAAACAATACCGCTATCACAACGACTGGAGCACGGCCCGCTCGGAGAACAAGTTCGACAAGCTGCCGGCCTTCTCGCGCAACCTGCCGAAACTGCGCGACAAGGTCGAACATGACCTGGCTCTTCGCGGCGTCTGTCGCGACAAGGTGCTGGCCACCGCCGTGCGCCTTCTCGAGATCACCCTGATCCGGGTCGGCAACTCCATCTACGCCAAACAGAACCGCAGCTACGGCCTGACGACCCTGCACAAACGCCACATCGACGTCGACGGCGCGGCCCTGACGTTCGAGTTTCGCGGCAAGAGCGGCAAGGACCATAGCGTTAGTGTCAAGGACCGCCGCCTGGCCAAGGTCGTGCGACAGCTGGAAGGCCTGCCCGGCCAGCAACTGTTCAAATACCGCGCGGCCGACGGCACTTTGTGCCCGGTCGATTCCGACGATGTGAACGCCTACATCCGCGAGGCGATGGGCGAACAGTTTTCGGCCAAGGACTTCCGCACCTGGGCCGGCACCGTCTCGGCGGCTCGGGCGCTGCGCGACACCGAGGCCCCGACCTCGCACACCGACGCTAAGCGAAAGATCAGCGTCTGCGTCAAGGCCGTCGCCGGCCTGCTGGGCAACACCCCCACCGTCTGCCGCGCGTCTTACGTCCACCCCAAGGTCTTCGACCTGTTCGAAAGCGGCGAAATCGGCAAGGCCTTACCGGGCTCGGAAACCAAAGGGTTCGAGAAGGCCCTGATCAAACAGCTTCTGGCTGTCTGATCAGCGCTGCGCGTCTCTCAGGCGGCCTTGTCCCAGTCCAGGACCACCTTGCCCGACTGGCCCGACTTCATGGCTTCGAAGCCTTCGCGGTAGTCGGCGTAGCCCAGGCGGTGAGTGATCAGCGGGCTGAGGTCCAGGCCGGCTTTCAGCAGCCCCAGCATCTTGCGCCAGGTGGTGAACATCTCGCGGCCGTAGACGCCCTTGATGGTCAAGGCCTTCAGGATGATCGCGCCCCAGTCCGTCTCCATCGGCTTGCCGGGAATGCCCAGCAGCGCCATGCCGCCGCCCATGATCAGGGTGTCGACGCACTGTTTGAAGGCGATGGGCGAGCCCGACATTTCCAGCGCCACATCGAAGCCGACCTTCAGGCCCAGCTCTTTCATCACGTCGTGGATGTCTTCCTTGGTCGTGTTCACGGTGCGAACGCCCGGCGCCACCTTCTGCGCCAGCTCCAGCCGGAAGTCGTTGATGTCGGTCAGGACCACGGTGCGCGCGCCGGCGTGCCGCGCCACGGCGGCCGCCATCATGCCGATGGGGCCGGCGCCGGTGACCAGCACGTCCTCGCCCAGCAGGTCGAACTGCTGCGCCGTATGAACGGCATTGCCGAACGGATCGAGGATCGAGCCGATCTCATAGGGCACGTCGTCCGGCAGTTCGATGACGTTGAAGGCCGGGGCCACGACGAACTCGGCGAAGGCGCCCTGACGGTTCACGCCGATGCCGCGCGTCTTCGGATCCAGGTGGAAGTGACCGGCGCGGGCCGCCTCGGAGTTCAGGTCGATGACGTGACCCTCGGCCGAAACGCGCTGGCCGATCTTCAGCGGCCGATCGACGTCCTTGCCGATGGCGACGATCTCGCCGGCGAACTCGTGGCCGGTGATCATCGGGGTCGGGACGTTCTTCTGGGACCATTCGTCCCAGTTCCAGATGTGGATGTCGGTGCCGCAGACGGCGGTGCGATGCACCCGGATCAGCACATCCTCCGGTCCCGCCTCGGGGATCGGCGCATCGATCAGTTCCAGGCCGACGCCGGGCGCGGTCTTGGCCAGGGCCTTCATCGTGTCGGTCATAGTCTCAACTCCCTGAAATCGTGGCTCCGGGTTCATCCCGAAACCGGCGGCTGAGGCCCCACGCCTCCTCGCCGCTTGGTCTTCGTCGATGGCGGGCGAAAGGGGCTAAATGACGCCCAGTTCCCGACCCGCCTGGGTGAACACTTCCACCGTGCGGTCGATCTGGTCGAAGCTATGCGCCGCCGACATCTGTGTGCGGATGCGGGCCTGGCCACGCGGCACGACGGGGAACGAGAACCCGATCACATAGACGCCCAGCTCCAGCGCACGGGCCGCAAAATCCTGCGCCAGTTTGGCGTCGCCCAGCATGACCGGGATAATCGGATGTTCGCCGTCCAGCAGAGTGAAGCCCGCGTCCGACATGGCCCCGCGATAGCGATGGGCGTTGGCCGACAGGCGGGTTCGCAACGCATCGCCCTCGGCGCCTTGCGCGATGCGGATCGCCTCCAGGCTTGACCCGCACACGGCCGGCGCCAGGGCGTTGGAGAACAGATAGGGCCGCGCCCGCTGTTTCAGCAGTTCGACCACCGACTTCTTGGCGCAGATGAAGCCGCCCATGGCGCCGCCCAGAGCCTTGCCGAAGGTGCCGGTGACGAAATCCACCTCGACCCCGTGATGGGCGAAGGAACCCTTGCCTTGCGGGCCCAGGAAGCCGGTCGCGTGGCAGTCGTCGACCATGATCAGGGCGTCGTATTTGTCGGCCAGCGCCCGGATCTCATCCAGCTTGGCGATATAGCCGTCCATCGAGAAGGCGCCGTCGGTGGCGATGATGATGTCGCGGGCGCCGGCCGCGCGGGCCTCCTTCAGACGGCTCTCCAGCTCGTCCATGTCGGAGTTGGCGAACCGATAGCGTTTGGCCTTGCACAGCCGAACCCCGTCGATGATCGAGGCGTGGTTCAGGCTGTCGGAGACGATGGCGTCGTTCTCGCCCAGGAGCGGCTCGAACAGACCGCCGTTGGCGTCGAACGCGGCGGCGAACAGGATGGCGTCCTCGAAACCGAGATAGGCGGCGATGGCCGCTTCCAGTTCCTTGTGGATTTCCAGCGTGCCGCAGATGAAGCGCACGGACGCGGTGCCCGCGCCCCACTTCGCTTGCGCCGCCATACCGGCCTGGGTCACGCGCTCGTCGCCGGCCAGGCCCAGATAGTTGTTGGCGCAGAAGTTCAGCACGTCTCGTCCGGCCACCTGAATCACAGGCCCCTGGCGCGAGGCGATGATGCGTTCGGGCTTGGTCAGGCCCTGGGCGTCGATCTCGGACAGTTCGCCGGCGACGCGGTCGTAGAAGCTCTGGGTCATGGGCCGCGACCTACGCCGATTTTCGAACGGTTTCCACCCGCCTCAGGTCGCCGGCGCCGGGTTGGCCTCGGCCCGGATCGGACTGACGCGAATGCGGCCGCCGCAGGGGCTGAACGAGAACGGCAGGCTTACGGCTGCGGTATCGCTGGGCGCCGTGACCTTTATCGCAGCCGCGTCGGGACACGTCTTTTGCATGGCTTCATTTGGCACGACGCTCCAGGCCATTTCGAAATAGGCCTTGGCCCGGGGCGCCAGCTCGACCGGCGTCGGGGCCTGACCTTGGCGGAAATAGCTTCCCGGGCTCTGTTCGGCGCGGACAGACGACAGGGTGCGCCCGCGCGCGTCCTGCAAGGTCACTGTCGGATAGCCGGTCAGGCTGCAGGCCTGGGTTCCGATATTCTGAAGACTGAAGTTGCTGACCCGGTTTCCGGCACCTGCATCGCCGTCGCCGGCCGCCAGCGTCAGTTGCGGCCCCTTGCAGGGCAGCGCAGCCGGCAAAACCCCGCCGGTCGCCTCGGTCGGCGTCTGACCCGGCGTCGGCAGCGGTCCGGGCGTCGCATCCGCCCCGGGGATCGGCCGCGAGCAGCGCTCCAGCACCGCGACACCGGTCGTGCCGTCCGGCCCCAGTCGACTCAGCGTGCCGCTCTCCTGCCCATCGCGCGTCGCCGTCCACCATTCCACCCCGCCGCCGACATAGCGCGCGCCGCTGGCGGCCTGCACCGAACGCAAGGCATAGGTCTGGTTCTGATGGGTCAGCCTGGCGTTGTCGCTGTCGACATACTGGACCTGAAGCGTCGCGCCGCTTTCGCAGGCATAGCCGACCGAGGGCGCATTGGATGCAGGCGCGGCCGACGGTTCGACCGGGGCGGCGGGCTGTTCCGGCTCTGTGCGAGAGCAGGCTGCAGCGCCGGTCAGGGCGGCGATGGCGACGAAGGCGGTCAGGCGGTGCGACATCATGTCATGTCCTCTGGTTTCGCCTTCAACGGCCCAACCTGACCAAAGGCTCCGCTTAATGCCCCGCTTTCGGCGTCTCCATCAGCTCGATCAGCACGCCGCCCATGTCACGCGGATGCAGGAAGACGACCGGCGTCCCGTGCGCCCCGATGCGCGGCTCGCCCGTGCCCAGGATTGTCACGCCCTTGGCCCGCATCTCGGCGACGGCGGCGTGGATGTCGGCGACCTCGAAACAGATGTGGTGCTGGCCGCCCTTGGGATTCTTGGCCAGGAAGCCGACGATGGGGCTGGTCTCGTCATAGGGTTCGATCAGCTCGATCTGGGCCGTCGGCGTATCCACAAAACAGACCTTCACGCCTTGCGCCGGCAGGTCGAACGGCTCGCCGATCTTCGTCGCGCCGAGGATATCGCGATACAGTTTGATCGAGTCGGCGATGGATGGCGTCGCGACGCCGACGTGGTTCAGGGCGCCGATCATGACTTGTCCTTATCAGGGGTCGGCTGGGCGTAACCCAGACGCTGGTTCAGCTTCTCGATCAGGTCCACCGCCGTATCAGCGATGGCCGAACCGGGCGGATAGACGGCGGCCGCGCCCATATCGAGCAGGGGCTGGACGTCGGACGGCGGGATCACCCCGCCGACCACGATAACGATGTCGGGCCGGCCCAGTTTCTCCAACTCGGACTTCAGCTCGGGCACCAGCGTCAGATGCCCGGCCGCGAGCGATGATGCGCCGACCGCGTGAACGCCCTTTTCCACCGCATCCTTGGCCGCCTCGGCCGGCGTCTGGAACAGGCTGCCGGCCGTGACGTCGAAGCCCAGATCGCCGTATCCGGTCGCGACGACCTTCTGGCCCCGGTCGTGCCCGTCCTGTCCCAGTTTGGCGATCAGGATGCGCGGCGGCCCGCCGTCGTTTTCGACGAAGGTCGCGACCATCTCGCGGGCGCGGGCGAAGCGGACGTCCTTGCCGGCCTCCTTGGCGTATACGCCCGACACGGTCTGGACCGTCGCGACGTGGCGGCCGAAGGCGGCCTCCAGCGCGTCGGAGATTTCGCCCACCGTCGCCTTGGCGCGGGCGGCCTGAACCGCCAGTTCAAGCAGGTTGGCGTTCCCGCGCGCCCCCTCGGTCAGGGCGTTCAGCGCCGCATCGGTCGCCGCCTGATCCCGCTCGGCGCGCAGGCGTTTCAGCTTGTCGATCTGGGCGGCCAGCACCGCCGCATTGTCGACCTTCAGCATCGGAATGTCGTCGACGACGGGATTCAGATATTTGTTCACCCCGACCACCGTCTGCTGGCCGGTGTCGATCCGCGCCTGGGTCTTGGCGGCGGATTCCTCGATCCGCAGCTTGGGGATCCCCGCCTCGATGGCCTTTGCCATGCCGCCCAGGGCCTCGACCTCGGCCATATGGGCGCGCGCCCGTTCCGCCAGTTCGTGCGTCAGCCGCTCGACATAATAGCTGCCGCCCCACGGATCGATCACCCGCGTCAGCCCCGTCTCCTGCTGCAACAGGATCTGCGTATTGCGCGCGATCCGGGCGGAGAAGTCGGTGGGAAGCGCCAAGGCCTCGTCCAGCGCATTGGTGTGCAGGCTCTGCGTCTGGCCGCCCGCCGCCGCCATGGCCTCGACCATGGTGCGCGGCACATTGTTGAACACGTCCTGCGCCGCCAGCGACCAGCCCGAAGTCTGGCAGTGGGCGCGCAGGCTCAGCGACTTCGGATCGACCCCGCCCTCTTTCCTGACCGCCTCGGCCCACAGCAGGCGGCCGGCGCGCATCTTGGCCACCTCCATGAAGTAGTTCATGCCGATGGCCCAGAAGAAGCTCAGGCGCGGCGCGAACCGGTCGATCGGCATGCCCGCCGCGACGCCCGCCCGCAGATATTCGATCCCGTCCGCCAGCGTATAGGCCAGCTCGATATCCGCCGAGGCTCCCGCCTCCTGCATGTGATAGCCGCTGATCGAGATGGAGTTGAACTTCGGCGTCTCCTGCGCCGTCCAGGCGAAGATGTCCGCGATGATCCGCATCGAGGGTTCGGGCGGATAGATGTAGGTGTTGCGGACCATGAACTCCTTCAGAATGTCGTTCTGAATGGTCCCAGTCAGCTTGGCGTGCGGCACGCCCTGCTCTTCCGCCGCGACGACATAAAGGGCCAGGATCGGCAGCACCGCCCCGTTCATCGTCATCGACACCGACATCTGGTCCAGCGGAATCCCGTCGAACAGGGTGCGCATGTCATAGATGCTGTCGATGGCGACGCCCGCCATGCCGACGTCGCCCTTCACCCGCGGGTGGTCGCTGTCATAGCCGCGGTGCGTCGCCAGGTCGAAGGCGATGCTCAGCCCCTTCTGACCCGCCGCCAGGTTGCGGCGATAGAAGGCGTTGGATTCCTCAGCGGTCGAGAAGCCGGCGTATTGCCGGATCGTCCAGGGATTGCCCGCATACATGGTCGGATACGGACCACGAACGAACGGCGCGAATCCCGGCAGGCCGTGCGGGTGATCCAGCGCGTCCGTGCTGTCGGGACCATAGGCGGTCTCGACCGTCAGCCCCTCGGGCGTCAGCCAAGGATCGCGCGTCGGCCCCCGCCCCGTCGCATCGAGGTTCAGGGCGATCTTGCTAAAGTCGGGGAAACTCATTGAGCCGTCTCCTCGAACGCCGCGGCGAACCGGATCGGAGCCAGGGGCTCGCACACCCGTTCGACCAACACGGCCGCCTCATCGCCCGCCTCGACCAGCGCCGGCCGCACGTCCGCGTCCACATATTTGGTCACCCCGATGATCTGGGCCGCGCCGTTCTTAAGCGCCGCCTCGCGGACCGCGCGGGCGCGGGCGATACGCGGCTGGATGACCGAGCCCTTCAGGGCCTCGACCAAACCGCCTTCGGCCTCGATCATCTGGAATTCGGCCCAGCCGGCCTCCGCCAGGTCCCGCGTCCGGGCGTCCAAATACCAGGAGCCGGCGGCCGGATCGTCGACCCGACCCAGATTGGCCTCTTCCATCAGAACCAGTTGAGTGTTGCGCGCCTGTCGCCGGGCGAAGGCGTCCGACGTCCCGGAAGCGCGGGTGAAGCCGTCCAGCACAACCACGTCCGCCCCTCCGACCGCGCCGGCGAAGCCCGCCGCCGTCAGCCGCAGCAGATTGGGCCAGGGATCGCGCGCCGACAGCATCCGCCGCGACGAGCGCGCCTCGATCACAGCCGGAACGTCCACGTCGAACGCCTTCGCCAGGCTGGCCCAGATCAACCGCATGGCCCGAACCTTGGCCAGGCTGTCGAAATATTCCGCATCGACCGACAGGCCGACGACGGTGCCGCGCAAACCCGCCTCGACCGACATCCCTGCCTCCACCGCCGCCTTCGCATGGGCCACGACGCTGGACGCCGCAAAGGCCAGCTCCTGCGCCGCCGATCCGCCCGCCTCGTGCGCCACGCGCCCGCTGGCCAGGAAGAAGGTCGCGTCGGGATAGGCGCCCGCATGACGCGCCGCCGTATTGGCCGCCAGGCTCAGATGCTCTTCCACAGAACGCGGCGACCCGCCCGCCTCGGCGAAGGCCGAGACCGGGTCCATATGAAACCGCAGCTTGGCGCGCGGCGAGCCCTTGGCGACGACCGCCAGGGCATTGGCCGCATCCGGCCCGTCGATCCCGGCGTCCAGCGCGACGGGCGCCAACTCCAGCGCCACGCCTTCCAGCGCCCGGCCGAGCGGCGCGGAATCCGCCAGCACACGCCCCTTCAGCACCACCGACGCCGCGCCGTTCTCCAGATCGGTCAGGACGGCGGCGTTGACCGCATCGGCATCGTCGCCCTCCACCAGCGTCCGCAGATCCCAGGCCCGGCCTTCGGAGTCGGACGGACGCGGGGCGAAGATCGGCTGCACGCCCGTCGCGCCCGCGTACAGCGGTCGCGTCACCAGTTGGTCGGCGTCGAGATGAATCAGCGACTCGATCGGTCGATCCTTCAGCGCCTTCTGGGCGGCTTCCCGCCATTCGACGGGGGTAGGTGTGGGGAAGCTCATGCGCGCGCCTCCCCACCCGCGCGTCGTGAAGACCCCCTCCACCGCTTCGCGGTCCCCCTCCCCGCAAGCGGGGAGGAGACAGGCTGTCTTCTCCTCCGCATGCAATGGGGAGGTGGCTCGGAGCGAAGCGGAGAGACGGAGGGGTTCTTCATCACCCGAACTCCACCAGCACGTCGTCCGCCGCCACCGGATCGCCGTCCTTAGCGCCGACAGCCTTCACCACTCCGTCGCGCTCGGCCTTCAGGATGTTCTGCATCTTCATGGCCTCGATGATGGCCACCGTCTCGCCGGTCTTGACCTCCTGGCCCACGACCACCGGGATCGAGACCACCAGACCGGGCATCGGCGACAGCACCATCTTGGAGGTGTCCGCCGCGACCTTCTCCGGCAGGCGCGCATACAGTTCGGCGACGTGGGGCCGCAGCACCCGCACCCGCGCCCTGGCCGCGCGGTGGCGGATGTCGAAGCCGTCGGCGACGCGCTTCACCTCGGCGGTGAAGGGCTCGCCGTCCAGATCGGCCTTGAACTGGGCCAGGCCCGGCCGCCAGTCGATGTCCGACAGTCGGATGTCGCCCCCGCCCGTCAAGGTCAGGATCATCTCCTCGTCCTCGTCATAGGACAGGCCGACGCCGTGCGGCGTCTTGTCGATCATCACGATCCAGTCGGTGCGGTCCGATGGATCGCCGTCCTGTTCGGCGATGACCTCGTGCATGGCCAGGGCCGAGGCGATCAGGATGCGCTCCTGTTCCTGCGTCGGCTTCAGGCCGTGGAAGCCGTCCGGGAACTCGTCCTTGATGTAGCTGGTCGACAGATTGCCCGACTTGAACCGGTCCTGATCCATCACCGCCGCCAGGAAGGGCACATTGTGGCCCAGGCCCGACAGGTGTGTGTCCTCCAGCGCGCGAGCCATGCCCTCGACCGCCGCCTCGCGCGTCTCGCCCCAGGCGCACAGTTTGGCGATCATGGGGTCGTAGAACATGCTGATCTCGTCGCCCTCGCGGACGCCGGAATCGTTTCGGACCACATAGCCGTCCTGCTCGCCCTCCTCCGGCTGCTCGTAGCGGACCAGCCGCCCGATCGAGGGCAGGAAGCCGCGATAGGGGTCCTCGGCGTAGATGCGGCTCTCGATGGCCCAGCCGTCGATCTTCAGGTCCTTCTGTTCGAAGGCCAGTGTTTCGCCCCAGGCAGAACGAATCATCTGCTCGACCAGATCGACGCCCGTGATCAGCTCCGTCACCGGATGCTCGACCTGCAGACGGGTGTTCATCTCCAGGAAGTAGAAGCTCTTGTCCTGACCGGCCACGAACTCGACCGTACCGGCCGAGTCATAGTTCACCGCCTGGGCCAGGGCGACGGCCTGCGCCCCCATGGCGGCGCGGGTGGCCTCGTCCAGCAAGGGGCTCGGCGCCTCCTCGATGACCTTCTGGTTGCGGCGCTGGATCGAACATTCGCGCTCGAACAGGTGGACCACATGGCCGTGCTTGTCGCCCAGCACCTGGATCTCGATATGGCGCGGATCGATGATGAACTTCTCGAGAAAGACCCGGTCGTCGCCAAAGGCGTTCAGCGCCTCAGCCTTCACCGCCGCAAATCCCTCGGCCATGTCGGCGTCCGAATGGGCCACGCGGATGCCCTTGCCGCCGCCGCCGGCCGAGGCCTTGATCATGATCGGATAGCCGATCTCGTTGGCGATCTTGACCGCCTCCTCCGGCGTCTCGATCAGCCCCATATGGCCCGGCACGGTCGAGACCCCCGCCTCGGCCGCCAGCTTCTTGGAGCTGATCTTGTCGCCCATGGCCTCGATGGCCTCGGGGTTCGGGCCGATGAAGGCGATCCCCTCGTCCCTCAGCCGCCGCGCGAACCCGGCGTTCTCGCTCAGGAAGCCAAAGCCCGGATGCACGGCCTGCGCCCCCGTCTGGCGCACCGCCTCGACGATCTTGTCCGCCAGCAGATAGGACTGCGCCGCCGGCGCCGGCCCGATCAGCACCGCCTCGTCGGCCATCTCGACCGCCAGCGACCCGGCGTCGGCCTCCGAATAGACCTGCACCGTCTTGATGCCCATCTTGCGGCAGGTCTTGATGATCCGAACCGCGATCTCGCCCCGGTTGGCGATGAGGATTTTGGAGAACATGGTCAGTTCCTGACAGAAGTGTCTGGCGTCGCAAGCCCAAAGGCTGAGGCGAGATGGTCAAATTCTCCCGAAGGCTCGATTGCGCCGACGCGATCAAATGCTGACGGCTCAAAGAGCAAATCTAGGAGAAGTGCCGTTCGATCTGATGGATGTATGTTGTGAAGAAGAGCGTAGTTCTCTACCCAACCCTTAAACGTTGACCGGCCTTCACCATAAGCGCACGTGAGCGCGATCAAGATTTGCTCAGAATTAGAGAGCTGAGCTCGTAGAAGCCTTATATATTGATACGCCTTCCACGGATCAAAGTTTACGTCTGCAAATCTAACTATATGATAAGTTAGTCGAAAATAATGACCTAACTCGTCTCTCCACTTTTCGTAGTGCTTGGCATATATCTTGTCCGCCTCTCCAGGTTTTGCGGCAAGTTTTTTTGATAGCACGTCGCTAATCTTGGACAGCGCAGCAAGGCCGGAATATCCACTAAGCCCAATGTCGATTGAAATCTGCTGGATCACATCATTTCGCAAATCCATTAGACGAAAAAGTGTTTGCTCAGCATCCCGGTCGCGCTCAGCCTTCAGCCTCCGCCGCTCAGCCACCTCAAGCCGACGTGTTGACCGGCGTTGCGAGCGAAATGCGCAAAATGTGAAATAGGCAGCGGACGCAGCCATGATGGCGCTGAACCCGCCGAATGAGTCTCCAAAAACTCCCGATTGCGAGTAATCCAATTTCCAATCGAGCCATGTCACATGGGCAGCAGAACCAGTAATTAGCGCGAGCCAAGCCACACCGAAAAGCAGCAGACAGGCGACGAAAGCGTGCAAGCTGTTGAGACGTAGGCCAAATTTTCGGCCTAGAGCCGGAATGCTCCAAGTCATAGCGGAATATTGTCGTGCTTTTTCCAGGGGTTCTCCTGGACCTTGTTCTTCAGCGTCCGCAGCGCCTTCACCAGCCGCCGTCGCGTCCCATGCGGCATGATGACGTCGTCGATGTAGCCCAGGCCCGCCGCCACGAAGGGATTGGCGAACCGGTCCTTGTACTCGGCCTCGCGCGCCGCCAGGGCCGCCGGATCGCCGGCCTCCTTGCGGAAGATGATCTCGACCGCCCCCTTGGCGCCCATGACCGCGATCTCTGCGGTGGGCCAGGCGTAGTTGACGTCGCCGCGCAGGTGTTTGGAGCTCATCACGTCATAGGCGCCGCCATAGGCCTTGCGCGTGATCAGGGTCAGTTTCGGCACCGTCGCCTCGGCATAGGCGAACAGCAGCTTGGCCCCGTGTTTGATCAGGGCGCCATATTCCTGCTTGGTCCCCGGCATGAAGCCCGGCACGTCCACCAGGGTCACCAGCGGAATGTCGAAGGCGTCGCAGAAGCGCACGAACCGCGCGGCCTTGCGGCTTGAATCGATGTCCAGCACGCCCGCCAGCACCTGGGGCTGGTTGGCGACGATGCCGACCGTTTGACCGTCCAGCCGGCCGAAGCCGCAGATGATGTTCTTGGCGAAGTCGGCCCCGATCTCGAAGAAGTCGGCCTCGTCGACCACCTTCAGGATCAGCTCCTTCATGTCATAGGGCTGGTTCGGATTGGCCGGGATCAGGGTATCCAGCGACGGCTCGTCCCGCTCGGGCTCGTCATAGCTCTCGCGCACCGGCGGCTTTTCGCGGTTCGACAGGGGCAGGAAGCCGATCAGGCGGCGCACCTCCGACAAGGCTTCCAGGTCGTTCTCGAACGCCCCGTCCGCCACGCCCGACTTGCCGGCGTGGACGCGGGCGCCGCCCAGGTCCTCGTGGCTGACCACCTCATTGGTGACGGTCTTCACCACGTCGGGGCCGGTCACGTACATGTAGGAGGTGTCCTTCACCATGAAGATGAAGTCGGTGATGGCGGGCGAATAGACGTCGCCGCCCGCGCACGGCCCCATGATCACGCTGATCTGGGGAATGACGCCGCTGGCAAGCGTATTCTGCAGGAAGATATCGGCGTAACCGGCCAGGCTCTCGACTCCCTCCTGGATCCGCGCGCCGCCGGCGTCGAACAGGCCGATGATCGGCGCCCCGGCGGTCAGGGCCATCTTCTGCAGCTTGACGATCTTGGCCGCATGGGCGCCCGACAGGCTGCCGCCGAAGACGGTGAAGTCCTTGGAGAAGACATAGACCAGCCGTCCGCCGATGGTGCCGCGACCCGTCACCACCCCGTCGCCGGGGATGCGCTGGTCCTGCATGCCGAAGTCGTGGCTGCGGTGCTCGACGAACATGTCGGTCTCCTCGAAGGAGCCTTCGTCCAGCAGCACGTCGATGCGTTCGCGCGCGGTCAGCTTGCCCTTGGCGTGCTGGGCGGCGATACGCTTTTCTCCACCGCCCAATTTGGCGGCGGCGCGGCGGCGCTCCAGTTCTTCAAGGATGGCTTGGCTCATGATGGATCTTCGCCTCTTGTTCGTTGAGAGAGGGGTGGCGCCTTCATCGCAAATAGGCAAACGCAACTTTGCAAAAAGTGTGGAACTGCGCGGGCTTGCAAAGGATGGCGATATGATCTGCAAAGTTGCGAATGGCTGAGAAGCTTTTCCTGGGCGCCAAGCTGCGCAAGCTGCGCGAGGCGCGCGGCTGGACGCTGGAGGCCTGCGCCGAGCGGCTAGGCCTGTCGCCGTCCTATCTGTCGCAGATCGAGACCAACCAGCGCCCGGCGACCGCGCGCGTCCTGATCGCCCTGACCCGCGCCTTTCATGTGGACGCCAGTCTGTTCGATCTGGAAGGCGACGCCCGCCTGATCGCCGATTTGCGCGAGGCCACCACCGACATTGCGGGCCCGATGATGGGTGAGGCCGAACCGCCCACGGCCGCAGAGCTGAAACAGGCTGTCGCCAACACCCCGCGCCTGGCCCGTCAGTTTCTGGCCCTGCACCAGACCTTCCGCCGCCTGGACGAACGGGTGAAGGCGCTGGACGACACCTTGGGTCGGGACGAACACGGCGCCAGTGTCGCCCTCTTGCCCTACGAAGAGGTGCGCGACTTCTTCCACTATCGCGACAACTACGTCGACGCGCTGGACACCGCGGCCGAGGCGCTGGCGGCGACCCTGGTTCAGGACGGCCAGATCGAGCGGGCGCTGGAGGCTGCGCTGAGCCAGGCGCACGGCGTTCGCGTCGCCTATGTCGCCGGTCAGGAGGCCCTGCGTCGCTACGACCCCGCCAGCCGCGTCCTGACGCTGGACGCCTGGCAGCCCGGCGCGACGCGGTCGTTCCAGCTGGCGCACCAGCTGGCCCTGCTGTCCTTCCGCGACCTGATCGAGGCCGAACTGGATCAGGCCGCTTTCCGCACGGACGCCGCACGCGACGTGGCCCGGGTCGGTCTGGCCAACTATGCGGCGGGCGCGTTGCTCTTGCCCTATCGGGCCTTCCTGGAGGCCGCGCGCGAGGAGAAGCACGACATCGACCGGCTGCGGACGCGGTTCCAGGTCAGTTTCGAGCAGGTCTGCCACCGGCTTTCCACCCTGCAACGGCCCGGCTGGCGCGGCGTGCCCTTCTATTTCGCCCGCGTGGACATGGCCGGCAACATCACCAAGCGCCACAGCGCAACCCGCTTCCAGTTCGCCCGCTTCGGCGGCGCCTGCCCGCTGTGGAACGTCCACGAAGCCTTCGCGGCGCCGGACCGGATCGGGGTGCAGCTGGCCGAGATGCCGGACGGCTCGCGCTACATCTCCATCGCCCGCAGCGTGTCCAAGCCCAGCGGCTCCTACCTGGCCAACGACCGCCGCTACGCCCTGTCCCTAGGGTGCGAGGTTGAACATGCGGGCGCCTTGGTCTATGCCGCCGGCCTCGATCTGAACGGCCCCGCCGCCCGGATCGGCGTCAGCTGCCGCATCTGCGAGCGCACCGACTGCACCCAGCGCGCCTTCCCGCCCCTGGACCGGACCCTGCACGTCCCCGAGAACGAGCGCGGCGTGGTGCCCTATGTGCTGGATGGCCCGCGCCCCGACCGCTATTGATCGGGGCATGACCTCCAATACACCCATCGGCGTCGCCGTCGTCGGCTACGGCCTGGCGGGCCAGACCTTCCACGCCCCCCTGATCAAGGCGACGCCCGGCCTGCGCCTGACCGCCGTCGTCTCGTCCCGCCCCGAAGCGGTCCACGCCGACCTGCCCGAGGTCGAGGTCCTGCCCGATCTGGACGCCGCCCTCGCCCGCGACGACATCGGCCTGATCGTCGTCGCCACCCCCGACGCCCTGCACACCGAACAGTCGATCGCCGCGCTGAGGGCCGGCAAGTCGGTGGTGGTGGACAAGCCCTTCGCGGCGACCCTGGCTGACGCCGAAGCCGTCGCCGCCGTCGCAGCGTCATCGCCCGGCGTTTTCAGCGTCTTTCAGAACCGCCGTTGGGACGCCGACTTCCTGACCCTGCACCGCCTGATCGACCAGGGCGAACTGGGCGACGTCGCCGTGTTCGAAAGCCACTACGACCGCTTTCGTCCGACCGTCACCGACCGCTGGAAGGACAGACGTGACGGCGGCGTCTGGGCTGACCTGGGCCCACACCTGATCGACCAGGCGGTGCAGCTGTTCGGCCCGCCGCTGGCTGTCTATGCCGATCTCCAGGCCCAACGGGTCGGCGCCACGGCCATCGACTACGCCCACGTGCTGCTGCGCTATGACCGGCTGCGCGTCATCCTGAACATGAGCCATCTCGCCGCCGAGGCCAGTCTCCGCTACGCCGTCCACGGCACGGGCGGCAGCTTCATCAAACACGGCCTCGACGCCCAGGAGGGGCAGTCCAAGGCCGGCCTGCGTCTCGGCGATCCGGACTGGGGCCTTGATCCTTCGCCCGGCATGCTGACGAAACAGATCGACGGCGAAACAGTCCGCACCACGCCGGATCCGGAGCGCGGCGACTATCCCGCCTTCTACGCCGCCATGCGCGAGGCGATCGTCGGCAAAGGTCCGCCGCCCGTCCCCGCCGACCAGGCCCTGACCGTCATGCGCATCCTCGACGCCGGCCTGCGCAGCGCGGCGGAGCGGCGCGAGATCGCTCTCTAGCTCTTCTTGCGGCCCTTCGACGTCGCTGCAGGCGCGTGAGCCAGTCGCAGCAGATTGGCCGCGCCCGGCGCCCCAAACGGCGTGCCCGCCAAGATCAGGATGCGTTGGCCCGGCTCGGCCAGACCATACTTCACCGCGCTGTTGACGGCGTCGTCCGTCACGGCCTCCAGCGAGTCCGGCTGCTCGCCCAGACGCGGCTCCAGCCCCCAGACCAGGGCCAGCCGGCGCGCGGTGTTGGGATTGGGCGTCAGCACCAGGATCGGCTTCAGCGGCCGCTCGCGCGCCATCCGCCGCGCGGTGCCGCCCAGGGTCGTGAACACCACCAGACAGCCGGTCGAGGGCGCATTCGCCGCCATCCGCGCCGCCCCGACCAAGGCGTCCACATCATGCTCGTCCATGCCGGCGTGTTCGGCGCCCATCAGGCTGGGCCACATCGGATCGCGTTCGACCCGCTCGATGATCCGGCTCATGATGCCGACGGATTCCAGCGGATAGTCGCCCGACGCCGTCTCGGCCGACAGCATCAGGGCATCCGCGCCCTCATAGACCGCATTGGCCACATCGGTCGCCTCGGCGCGGGTCGGGGCCGGGGCGCTGGTCATGGATTCCAGCATCTGGGTGGCCACGATCACAGGCACGCCGCGATTGCGGGCCGCGCGCACGATCTGCTTCTGCGCCACCGGCACATCTTCGGGATCCAGCTCGACGCCCAGATCGCCGCGCGCCACCATCACCCCGTCGCAATAGTCGAGGATGGCTTCGAGATCGGCCAGGGCCGCCGGCTTCTCGATCTTGGCGAGGCAGGCCGCCTGCCCATTCACGATCCTCTTCAGCTCGGCCATGTCCTCGGGCTTCTGAACGAAGCTGAGCGCCACCCAGTCCACGCCCATCCGCAGGGCGAAGGCCAGGTCCTCGCGGTCCTTGGGCGTCAGGGCCGAGACCGGGATCACCGCCTCCGGCACCGCCACGCCCTTGCGGTCCGACAGCTTCGAGCCGCTCTCGACCGTCACATCCGCCCACTCATCGGTCCGCTCGCCCACACGCAGACGCACCCGCCCGTCGTCCAGAAGCAGCAGCATGCCCTTACGCAGCGCCTTGAAGATTTCGGGATGCGGCATCTGCACCCGCGTCTCATCGCCGGGCGTCGGGTCCAGGTCGAAACGCATGGTGTGGCCCGGCTTGACCGCGATCTCGACGTCCTTGAACCGGCCCAAACGCAGCTTCGGTCCTTGAAGGTCGGCCAACACGCCCAGCGGACGCTGCAACGCCATTTCGGCGCCGCGCACCGCCTTCAATGCGGCGGCGTGATCCTCATGCGACCCGTGGCTGAAGTTCAGGCGAAAGACGTCCACCCCCGCCTGGGCCAGCGCCTTGACGGTGCTGGGCGCACGGCTGGCGGGTCCCAGGGTGGCGACGATGCGCGCGCGACGGGCTCGGTTCATGACGTTTCCTGTTGGCTCTCTCGGACGGCAAAACGGGGCCGCCTGGGCGATTTCGCCCTCTTCTGCCAACGAAACCCGCGCTGCGTAAGGCCGCCTTCCCCTCAGGAAACATGAGTTGACGGCTGGAAACAGGAGTTTATCTGGCCGCCGCCCCGCAAGCCGCCACGGCAAACCCGTTCAGATCGATGCATCGGCCCTCGACTTGCGGCGCGGCGACGCCGATCACATGGGCGAGGGTCGGGGCGATATCGACGGTCCGGATCGGCAGGAACCGCTCCTCGGCCTTGGCGCCCGGCCACCAGAAGATGATCGGCACGCGGCGGTCATATTCCCACGGCGTGCCGTGTCCGGCCAGGGTCGAGCCCACGCGGCCGCCCGAGGTGGTGTTCTGGGTCCAGGCGAACTGGATGTCGGGCGATCGCTCCGCGACGGTCGACAACCGCATACGCTCGCGCACCGTCATCATCTCGGGCTGACGGCTGTCGGGCAGGGGCTCAGCCAGCAGCCGGTCGCGCGTCTCGGCGAAGGCCACGTCGGGCAGGGCGCGCAGCATCTCGACCGCCGCCTCCGCCACCTGTGTCCGCAACGGATCGGGCAGCGACTTGTGGTCCGCATCGGCGACCATCCAGCCGCTTCCACCGGACTGCAGCGGATCGGCGTTCAGGTTGAAACGCGCCCTCAGCGCGGCGTTGACGCCCTTGATCGCATCGGTGTCGGCGCGGTGCGCCTGCGGATAGCCATGCTCATGCAGCCGCTCGACGAAGTCCGAACCGCCGTGATCAGCCGTCAGAACCACCAACGCCCCGCCCGGAACCTGGGCCAGCTTGTCCAGGAAGGCGCCCAGCGCCGCGTCCAGCCGGTGCATCTGCTCGCACATCTCCGGCCCCTGGGTGCCGTACATATGGCCGATCCGGTCGGTGGCCGACAGGCTGACGCCCAGCATGTCGGTCGCCGCCCCCTGCCCCAGCTTCTGGCTGTCCAGCAGATATTCCGCCGCCTTCAGCGTCTGCTCGTCCAGCAATGGCGAGGTGTCGAACTTCAGCCCCGCCGGCGGCAGCACCGAATGGAAGGTCTGGCCGCGAATGGTCCAGTCGCCCGCCAGCGCCCGGCAGTCCGCGTTCTGATAATCCCAAGCCACCGGCGTCGCCGCCGTCCAGGCGTTGAAGTCGCTGTTGAACGCCGCGACCGGCGCCAGCTTCGCCTCGGCCGTCTGACCCGGCTCGACATAGGTGGTCAGTCCAAACCCGTCGGTGAACCAGAAGGCCTGCCCCTGATGACCGGCCAGATTGATCGCCCCGCGATCCTTGCCCGACACCGCCATGACCTTGCTGTCCGGACTGACGGCCTGCAGCCAGTCGCCCAGCGTCGTCGCGCGCAGCTGATCCGGGCCCACCGGTCCGTTGTCGGTGTCGTCGCGCCCGTGCGCCAGATGGTTCTGCGGCGCGGCCAGGCAATAGACCTCCTTGCCGGTCTTGGCGTCGATCCAGTCGTTGGCGGGAATGCCCGTCTCGGCCGGATGCATGCCGGTCAGAACGGTGGAGTGGCCCGGGCAGGTTTCGGTCAGACCGTGGGTCTGATAGCCGTTGATCGACACCAGCCCCTGGTCAGCCAACCGGCGCAGGCCGCCGCTGTAGCGGCTGCGATACTGGTTGAAGAGGTTGGCGCTGAACTGATCGACCACGATGGTCACGATCAGTTTGGGCGGCGTCAGGGCCGCAGCCGCCGCCTGAGGCGCGCCCCCCTGAACCGGCGGCTGGGCGACCGGCGCGCCCGCACAGGCGGCGCCCGCGATCGACAAGGCGGCCAGACACGCGGCGGCGACGTGACGCGACAGGGACATGAACAACTCCAACAACAGCCGTGCGGCCTCTAGCCGTTGCGGATGGCGCCCGCGTGACAGTGTGGCTCGCTCCTAGTGCGATTCCTTGGACCGCAGGCGCGAGACCTGATGCAGCACCAGCACCACCACCCCGCCGACGATCAGCCCGATCACGGCCGAGGCCACCGCCGTCGTCAGCCAGCTCATCACGCCCGCCAGCGGCCCGAACACTTCGCCGACGGCATGCGACAGATGCTCGACCGGCACGGCCGGCCAGTGCAGCCCCAGCGTATGGGAACCGTGCAGCAGAATGCCGCCGCCGACCCACAGCATGGCCGCCGTGCCGATCGCCGACAGGGCGCTCATCACCATCGGCATGCCCTTGACCAGACCCCGCCCCAGTGCGCGCACCCCGCCATTGGGACGCTGAGCCAGATGCAAGCCGATGTCGTCCATCTTCACGATCAATCCGACCGCGCCATAGACGACGACGGTCATGGCGATGCCGACCACAGTCAGCACGGCGGCCTGGGTCAGGATCGGCTGCGCCGCCACATCGGCCAGGGCGATGGCCATGATCTCGGCCGACAGGATCAAATCGGTGCGTACCGCCCCCGACACCGTCGTCTTCTCCAGCGCCGCCGCATCCCCAGCGATCGGCTCCGCATCACCATGCCCGCCGTGCCCCATCGCCTCCAGCAGCTTTTCCGCCCCCTCGAAACACAGATAGGTGCCGCCGCACATCAGGATCGGCGTGATGGCCCAGGGCGCGAAGGCGCTGAGCAGCAGGGCCGCCGGCAGGATGAAGATCAGCTTGTTGCGAAACGACCCCAAGGCGATCTTGCCGATGATCGGCAGTTCGCGGCTGGGCGACAGGCCCATGACATAGCGCGGCGTCACCGCCGCATCGTCCACCACCACCCCGGCGGCCTTGGTCGAGGCCTTGCCGGCCGCCGCGCCCACGTCATCCAGCGACGCGGCCGCCAGCTTTGCGATGCCGGCGACGTCGTCCAGCAGCGCGATCAGTCCAGACGGCATAGTCAGTCTTCCCGGCTGGGCGGCACATTGACGCCCTGCGATTTCAGATAGGATTTGATGTTGCGCGCGGCCTGGCGGATGCGCTGTTCGTTCTCGACCATGGCGATGCGCACGAAGCCCTCGCCGTTCTCGCCATAGCCCACGCCCGCCGCCACCGCGACCTTGGCGTGGGTCAGCAACTGCTTGGAAAACTCCAGACTGCCCAAATGCTTCAGCGCCGGCGGCAAGGGCGCCCAGGCGAACATGGAAGCGGCCGGCTTGGGAATGTCCCAGCCCGCGCGGCCGAAACTCTCGACCAGCACATCGCGCCGGCGGTGATAGAGTTTGCGGTTCTGCTCGACGATGTCCTGCGGCCCGTTCAGCGCGGCGCACGCCGCCGCCTGGATCGGCGTGAAGGCGCCGTAGTCGAGGTAGGATTTCACCCGCGTCATCGCCGCGATCAGCTTCTTGTTGCCGACCGCAAACCCCATGCGCCAACCGGCCATGCTGTAGGTCTTGGACAGGGAGGTGAACTCGATCGCCACGTCCTTTGCGCCCGGAACCTGCAGGATCGAGACCGTCGGCTTGCCGTCGTAATAGAGTTCCGAATAGGCCAGATCGCTGATGATCCACAGATCGTTCGCCTTGGCGAAGTCCACGACGCGTTCGTAGAAGGCCAGATCGACCGTCTCCGCCGTCGGGTTCGACGGATAGTTCATGACCAGGATCTTGGGCCGCGGCACGGTGAAGGCCATGGCCCGCTCCAGCGCCTCGAAATACTTCTCGTCCGGCGTAGTCGGCACGCTGCGGATCGCAGCCCCGGCGATAATGAAACCGAAGGTGTGGATCGGATAGGACGGATTGGGCGCCAGGATCACGTCGCCCGGCTCGGTGATGGCGGTGGCCAGGCTGGCCAGGCCCTCCTTAGAGCCCATGGTGACGATCACCTCGGTCTCGGGATCCACATCGACGCCGAAGCGGCGACCGTAATAGCTGGCTTGGGCGCGGCGCAGCCCTGGGATGCCCTTGGACTGCGAATAGCCGTGGGCGTCGGGCTTCCTGGCCACCTCGATCAGCTTGTCGATCACATGCTGCGGCGGCGGCAGGTCGGGGTTGCCCAT
Organism: Brevundimonas vesicularis; assembly: GCF_044807075.1. Lineage (GTDB taxonomy): Bacteria > Pseudomonadota > Alphaproteobacteria > Caulobacterales > Caulobacteraceae > Brevundimonas > Brevundimonas vesicularis_G. The sequence continues at coordinate 1,492,099 of NZ_CP085234.1, read as the reverse complement.
CCCCAGGTCGATCACGTCCTCGCCTGCCGCACGGGCCGCCGCGCGCATCGCATTGGTCTCGGCGATGACATAGGGCGGCAACCGCTTCATGCGGTAGAATTCTTCGGACATGACAGGCTCGTCGTTGGGATCTGCGGCCGTGGATCGACCGCCTTTAGCGCTTAGCGCGCCAGCGGCCTCGCGCAACAGCGTTGAAGGTCATTTTCACCCGTCAGGCGGACGAAATCTGTGCGTCGCGCAAAAACTTGGTCGAAAAGGCTGCCGGTCAGCGCCCTCAATAGCTCAACCGCAAACCGACGCTGAGCGTTCGCGGCGGGCCGTATCCGGCGACGCCCGTGCCCGTTTCCGACACCTCGACATCGTCGTCGAACAGATTGTCCGCCGCCATCCAAAGGGTCGCGTTCGGCGTGAAGGCCCACTCCCCTCGCGCATCCAGCGTCACGGCGGCGTCCAGCACCCGGCTGTTCAGGTCGTCGTCGAACCGGCTCGATTCATAACGTGCCGCCAGGGCCAGGGTCAGTCGATCGGTCGCGCGCCAATCCAGCCCGGCCGTGGCGCTCCACTCCGGCGCCTGTGCGGGGCGCAAGCCGGTCAGCTGCGCGGCGGACGATCCGCCGTCGATCTCGGCGTCGGTCCAGGACGCAGCGGCGTTCAGCGACACGGCTGACGACAGGTCCAGCGCCCCCGTCAGCTCCACGCCCCAGGCGTCGATGGTCCCGGCGTTCTGACGCTGGCGCAGCACCCCGCCCGCCGGCACGAACCCGGCGCGCGGGAAGGTCGCCGGCCCGGACCCGAGCGTCACATTGACGATGGCGTCCTCGATCTGGTTCCAGAACACCGATGCGCCCCAGCGTTTGCCGTCGCGGTCGAACGCCAAGCCCGTCTCCACACCCCTCAGCGTCTCCGGCGTCAGGGCGGCGTTGGCCTCGGTGATGTCATTGCCGACGCGGAATGGCCGATGCAGTTCGTTCAACGTGGCGGGCCGGAATCCGGAATAGGCCGCCGCCCGCGCCGCATAACCGCCGCCCAGATCACGCCGCAGGGCCAGACGCGCGCTGACCACCTCGCCCGACCGATCCGCGTCGCCTTCGTTCAGCAGGACGGCGCCGGTCGCCAGCGTGTTCTCCTGACGGAATCCTCCCGTATTCTCCCACCGATCCACCCGCAGTCCGCCGGCCACCAGCCAGTCGGCCGCGCTCCAGGACGCATCGACGTAGGCCCCGGCCACCGCCGTCTCCCCGCCCGCACGCCGAATACGGGTGAAGCCGGCGCCCGTTGGATTGCTGAACAGTTCGTTGGTTTCGCCGTCGTTGAAGCGCGCATCGGCGCCCAGCTCCCACTCCAGCCGTCCGCCCGCGAACTCCGTCATTCGACGGCGCAGCGCCGCATTCAGCCCCCATCCCGTCGCGGGCGTTTTAAACTGATCGTTGGCCGGCGTCGTGGTCGATCGATCGGCCGACACCGAGGCCGAACTGTTGGCCAGATTGCTGTCGATCCGCCACGCCTGCAGCCGCCAGCCATAGCCGTCGGCCGTCGGGGCCTGCGCCGCCGTGGCGCTCAGGCTGTGCCCGCTGGCGTTGGCGCGCGTTCCGGCCAGACCCGATCCGCGATCCTCCTCCCAAGTCGCCGTCCTAACCGACAGGTTCGCCTGCCCCAAGGCCGTATCGACCCGCAGCGCTGCACTTCGGCTGTCGAGATCCAGCGGCGTGTCCGCCGCGCCTGCCGCCGGCCCGCGCACCGGCACATAGCCGTCGCTGACTTCGCGCAAGCCGCTCAGCGTCACCGCCAAAGGTCCCAGTCGGGTGGAGGCGGAGCCCGCCGCCCGCAACCCGCCCCGCTCGGACGCGGACACATCGAGCGCGCCGCCTTTCCCGCGCTCACGCAGGGTGATCGTGCCCGTCAGCGCGCCCGCGCCATAGGGGCCCGAGCCCGCGCCCCGGATCACATCCAGGCTCTCCAGAGATTCCGGCGTCGCCTGGGACCAGATGACCCAGCCCCCGAACGGATCGTTCAGCGGCACGCCGTCCAGCAGCACCAGCGTCCGTCCCGCCCCCGACGGCGCGATGGCCCTCAACGAAATCCCTTGCGTCGTCGGATTGGCCGCCGCGCTGCTGGTGCGTCGAAACAGCGACACCGCCGGCACGGACCGTAGCGCCTCATCCAGACGCGACGACCGAGACAGCACCGCCTCGTCGATCCGCACCACGGAAAACGCGGCGTCAGCCGCCGCCGGCGGCAGACGCGCGGCGGTGACGACGATCTCGGGCAGGGCGGTGGGCGTGACGGGGGGAGGAACGTCCTGGATCATGCGCCGTCAGTAAGCGGTCGTTTCGCCAGATCAAAGCCCGGCGACCCGAAACGCCCGGAAAAGCGCAAGACAGATCGCCGCCCCCTCGATAACAACCGTATCGAACAGTCCAAGGGGAAGCACGTGGGTCTGGGAACGCTCGTCAGGGGTCTGATCTTCGGCAAGGACGCCGACCGCAGGCGACGGTCAGCCAAGGCGGCGCGAATCCGCGCCCTGCCCGATCGACGGGTGATGGCCGACTGCTATGTTCCGGCGTTGGCGGCCGACGGCGGGCGCATCCTGTGGGTCGGTTGCCGCGAATATACTCTGGACGACTACGCCTTGCTGGAGGCCCAGGGCGGCGAGGTCTGGACCACAGACATCGATCCGGCGGCCGCACGCTGGGGCCGCGAGGGGCGTCATCGCACCGGCGACGTTTGCGAGGCGGATCGGCTGTTTTCGGACCTGACCTTCGACGCCGTCGTCTGCAACGGCGTGCTGGGTTACGGCGTCGACAGTCCCGACCAACAGCAGTGTGCCTTGAAGGCTCTGGCGGCCATCCTACGCCCGGGCGGCCGCCTTCTGCTGGGCTGGAACACCGACAAGATCGCCGATCCCGTCGCCGCCGGATTGACTGACGCCGACTTCCAGGCCGCGCCCCTTGACGTGACCCCCGTTTCTCATCCAGCCATAACGAGAGTCCTTGGTTGATCTGAACTGGGGTTGGCGGGGTTGGCAATAGGCCGGTCTGAGCAGCCATCAACCAGCGCAGCAGACCGGCCGCTCTGTCCGGTGAGCGCCTGTGCGTAGGCCTTCGGCGTCAACCATCCCAGCTTCGAGTGAGGCCGGGTTTCGTTGTAGTCGCGCCGCCAGGTTTCGAGGACAGCCCGGGCGTGCGGCAGCGATCGGAACAGCGTCTCATTCAGCAGCTCGTCGCGCAGCCGACCATTGAAGCTCTCGTTGAAGCCGTTCTGCTGAGGCTTGCCCGGCGCGATGTAATGCCAGCTCACGCCGGCGTCGTCGGCCCAGGCCAGGATGGCGTTGGACGTATATTCCGTGCCGTTGTCGCTGATGATCGTATCCGGGCGTCCCCGCCGCAGGATGATGGCGTCCAACTCGCGCGCCACCCGTCGCCCTGACAGCGAGGTGTCGGCGACGAGCCCGAGGCACTCGCGCGTGCAGTTGTCGATCACCGTCAGGATGCGGAAGCGCCGCCCGTCCGTCATCTGGTCGGAGACGAAGTCCAGCGACCAGCGCTGGTTCGCGACCAGGGGAATCTCCAGCGGACGCCGCGTGCCTATGGCGCGTTTGCGCCCGCCGCGCCGGCGCACCGTCAGCTTCTCCTCGCGATAGATCCGCTGGACGCGCTTCTTGTTGACCGCATGCCCCTCGCGCCGAAGCATCACGTGCAGGCGGCGATAGCCGAACCGCCGTCGCTCCTGGGCCAGGGCCTTCAGCCGATCCCGCAGGACGCCGTCGTCCGGTCGCGTCGCCTGATAGCGCACGCTCGTCCGATCCACGCCCAACACCCGGCAGGCCCGCCGTTCGCTCATCGCGTAGGCCGACTGCAGGTGCGCCGCCGCCTCTCGATGCGCAGCGGGCGTCACCACTTTTTTCCCAGCAGATCCTTCAGCGCGACGCTGTCCAGCATCGAGTCCACCAGCATCCGCTTCAGCTTGGCGTTCTCCTCTTCCAGCGCCTTCAGACGCCGGGCCTCTGACACGTCCATGCCGCCATACTTGGCCTTCCACTTGTAGAAGGTCGGTGAGCTCAGCCCGTGCTTCCTGCACAGGTCCGCCACCGGAACGCCGGCCTCCTGCTCGCGCAGGATCCCGATGATCTGCTCTTCCGTGAACCGTGATCGCTTCATTCTGTCCGTCCTTTCGAGGGGCGGACTCTAGCTATTCCTGGAGGAGTTTAAGGGGGTCACGTCAAGAGGTGAAGCGCCGCGCCGAACGCTTGGTCGACCAGATCGCCGATGGCGTCCTTACGGGCGCTGCAGTCAAGGATCGTCTGGACGCGTTGGAAGCGCGGCGAAGCCAGATTGAATCAGAGCTGGCCCAAGCACCGGCGGCGTCGGTCGTCGCCCTGCATCCTCGCGTGGCCGAGCATTACCGGACCGTCGTGGACTCGCTGGAGCGCGCCTTGGCTCGCAGCGACAGCGAGGCAGCGACTGAAGCACGGGACTTGGTGCGCAAGTTGATTGGAACCGTCGTGGTCACGCCGTTGGAAGAGCGGGGTAAGTTTAGTCTGACCGTACGAGGCAAAATCGCCGCCCTGGTGAACCAAGACGGCGAAAATACTATGAAGTTGGGTGCGGGAGTAGGATTTGAACCTACGACCTTCAGGTTATGAGCCTGACGAGCTACCGGGCTGCTCCATCCCGCGGCAAACGGTAGTGTATCGAGAAGGAAGAACGGATCGAGAAGGACCGCGATTGCGGTTGTTGTTCATCATCGGCTGTCCGCCTGGTAGACCCGGCGGCGACCTACTCTCCCGCGCCTTGAGACGAAGTACCATTGGCTCTGGAGGGCTTAACGACCGAGTTCGGAATGGGATCGGGTGGGGAACCTCCGACATAGCCACCAGGTCAACCAGGGGGACAGCGGATGATGAGAAGACATTGTCTGAGATTGCTCTGGTCAAGGAGCAATCATCGAATGAGTTTTGCTGAGAAACGATCAAACCGATCGGATTATTAGTACCAGTAAGCTTCATGGGTCGCCCCACTTCCACACCTGGCCTATCAACGTGGTAGTCTTCCACGATCCTCAGCGAAGCCTTGTTTTGAGGTTAGTTTCCCGCTTAGATGCTTTCAGCGGTTATCTATTCCATACTTAGCTACCCTGCTGCACAGCTGGCGCCATGACAGGTACACCAGAGGTATGTCCATCCCGGTCCTCTCGTACTAGGGACAGATCCTCTCAAGCTTCGAACACCCACGGCAGATAGGGACCAAACTGTCTCACGACGTTCTGAACCCAGCTCACGTACCACTTTAAATGGCGAACAGCCATACCCTTGGGACCTGCTCCAGCCCCAGGATGTGATGAGCCGACATCGAGGTGCCAAACTTTGCCGTCGATATGGACTCTTGGGCAAAATCAGCCTGTTATCCCTAGAGTACCTTTTATCCGTTGAGCGATGGCCCTTCCACTCGGGACCACCGGATCACTATGGCCGACTTTCGTCTCTGCTCGACTTGTCAGTCTCGCAGTCAGGCGGGCTTATGCCATTGCACTCGACGACCGATTTCCGACCGGTCTGAGCCCACCATCGCGCGCCTCCGTTACACTTTAGGAGGCGACCGCCCCAGTCAAACTACCCACCACGCCATGTCCCGGGACCGGATAACGGCCCTCGGTTAGACGTCAACGACAGTAAGGGTGGTATTTCAAGGACGACTCCACCAGAGCTGGCGCCCCGGTTTCATAGTCTCCCACCTATCCTACACATACGGTCGCTAACGCCAAGGCGAAGCTATAGTAAAGGTTCATAGGGTCTTTCCGTCTGACCGCGGGAACCCCGCATCTTCACGGGGAATTCAATTTCACTGAGCCTATGCTGGAGACAGTGGGGAAGTCGTTACGCCATTCGTGCAGGTCGGAACTTACCCGACAAGGAATTTCGCTACCTTAGGACCGTTATAGTTACGGCCGCCGTTTACCTGGGCTTCAGTTCGACGCTTTCACATCTCCCTTTAACCTTCAGGCACCGGGCAGGCGTCAGACCCTATACGTCGCATTGCTGCTTCGCAGAGCCCTGTGTTTTTGCTAAACAGTCGCTACCCCCTGGCTTGTGCCACTCAGTCCTGCTTGCGCAAGGTGAGTCACGCTTATTCCGAAGTTACGCGTGCAATTTGCCGAGTTCCTTCAGCATAGTTCTCTCAAACGCCTTGGTATGCTCTACCTGACCACCTGTGTCGGTTTCGGGTACGGTCTCTGCTGGAGTTATTTCCTGGGACAACGCCCCCGCACACACAATCCAATAAGTGGGTACGAGTTAAGCCATCCGTCACTTCCAGCTGGTGCAGGAATATTTACCTGCTTCCCATCGACTACGCTTTTCAGCCTCGCCTTAGGGGCCGACTAACCCTGCGCAGATTAGCTTTACGCAGGAACCCTTGGTCTTTCGGCGAGAGTGTCTCTCACACTCTTATCGTTACTCATGTCAGCATTCTCACTTCCGATACCTCCAGCCAGGCTCACGCCTGACCTTCACCGGCCTACGGAACGCTCCGCTACCGCTTGCAGTAAACTGCAAACCCATATCTTCGGCGCACGGCTTGAGCCCCGTTACATTTTCCGCGCAGGATCGCTTGATCAGTGAGCTGTTACGCTTTCTTTAAAGGATGGCTGCTTCTAAGCCAACCTCCTGATTGTCAAAGCAATCCCACATCGTTTCCCACTTAGCCGTGACTTGGGGGCCTTAGATGATGGTTAGGGTTGTTTCCCTTTTCACGACGGACGTTAGCACCCGCCGTGTGTCTGCCCGATAGTTCTCTTGGGTATTCGGAGTTTGGTTAGTATTGGTACCGCTCGCGCAGCCCGCAACCATCCAGTGCTCTACCCCCCAAGGAATTCGTCGGACGCTCTACCTAAATAGATTTCGCGGAGAACCAGCTATGTCCAGGTTTGATTGGCCTTTCACCCCTATCCACAAGTCATCCCAGAATTTTTCAACATTCACGGGTTCGGTCCTCCAGTTGGTGTTACCCAACCTTCAACCTGCTCATGGATAGATCACCTGGTTTCGGGTCGTCATACGTCGAACTTAGCGCCCTATTCAGACTCGCTTTCGCTGCGCCTACACCTAACGGCTTAAGCTTGCTCGACACATGAAGTCGCTGACCCATTATACAAAAGGTACGCCGTCACCGCGCTTGGCGGCTCCGACTGCTTGTAGGCTTCCGATTTCAGGATCTGTTTCACTCCCCTTGTCGGGGTGCTTTTCACCTTTCCCTCACGGTACTTGTTCACTATCGGTCGTAGAGGAGTACTTAGGCTTGGAGGGTGGTCCCCCCATGTTCAGACAGGATTTCACGTGTCCCGCCCTACTCGAGTCTCTTGCTGTTTGATGACTACGGGGCTTTCACCCACTATGGCCGACCTTTCCAGATCGTTCGTCTTTATTTCACAAGAGCACTGGCCTGGTCCCGGTTCGCTCGCCACTACTACGGGAGTCTCGGTTGATGTCCTTTCCTCCGGGTACTGAGATGTTTCAGTTCCCCGGGTTCGCTTAATGAAGCCTATATATTCAGCTCATTATACCTTTCAACAATCCGCCAATCGCTGCCCCGAAGAGCAGAGTTGGAAGACTGTAAAGGTGGGTTTCCCCATTCGGAAATAACCGGATCAAAGGGTGCTAGCGCCTCCCCGGTTCTTATCGCAGCTTGCCACGTCCTTCATCGCCTCTCTACGCCAAGGCATCCGTCAGAAGCCCTTCAACGTTTGATCGTTTCTCAGCAAAACTCATGCTTGGTTTATTCCGCCCGACTGGAAAGATGCCGGGGGACCAAGCCTGATTTTTGTCAGACAATGTCTTCTTCTCGAACAAGACCTCAAAGCTCAGGGGAGCCGGTCACGTTCTTCCTTTACGATATCAATGCCAGCCGGCGAGCGCCGACGGGCAATTCTTGATGCGATCACAAGATCCTGGTGGAGCCAGACGGAGTCGAACCGACGACATCCTGCTTGCAAAGCAGGCGCTCTACCAACTGAGCTATGGCCCCATTCCATCAGGAATGGTGCGAAGCCCAGGAGAGCTGTCATACGATACTGTCCAAGGCTGGAGTCCAGCAGGGCTGGTAGGCCCGGGCAGACTCGAACTGCCGACCTTACGCTTATCAGGCGTACGCTCTAACCACCTGAGCTACGGGCCTATGGCAGCGACAGCCGGGTCATAAACACCCAGGCTCGCGATCGCGTCACCAACTCAACGACCCGTATGGTCGAGGCGTCGATGACGAAAGTGGAAAGAGAAACGGAGACGGCGGCGTTCCGCATGTTTTGCTCGAAGCGCTACCGCATTGCTGCTTGAGCGCTTCTCGCTATGCGGAGCTTCAATAGGCCGTGAGACCTGGAGAAGCATCCTTAGAAAGGAGGTGATCCAGCCGCAGGTTCCCCTACGGCTACCTTGTTACGACTTCACCCCAGTCGCTGACCCTACCGTGGTCGCCTGCCTCCTTGCGGTCAGCGCAGCGCCTTCGGGTAGAACCAACTCCCATGGTGTGACGGGCGGTGTGTACAAGGCCCGGGAACGTATTCACCGCGGCATGCTGATCCGCGATTACTAGCGATTCCAACTTCATGCCCTCGAGTTGCAGAGGACAATCCGAACTGAGACGACTTTTAAGGATTAACCCTCTGTAGTCGCCATTGTAGCACGTGTGTAGCCCACCCTGTAAGGGCCATGAGGACTTGACGTCATCCCCACCTTCCTCCGGCTTAGCACCGGCAGTCCCATTAGAGTTCCCAACTAAATGATGGCAACTAATGGCGAGGGTTGCGCTCGTTGCGGGACTTAACCCAACATCTCACGACACGAGCTGACGACAGCCATGCAGCACCTGTGTCCTAGTCCCCGAAGGGAAAGCCAGATCTCTCTGGCGGTCCAGGCATGTCAAAAGGTGGTAAGGTTCTGCGCGTTGCTTCGAATTAAACCACATGCTCCACCGCTTGTGCGGGCCCCCGTCAATTCCTTTGAGTTTTAATCTTGCGACCGTACTCCCCAGGCGGATTGCTTAATGCGTTAGCTGCGTCACCGAAATGCATGCATCCCGACAACTAGCAATCATCGTTTACGGCGTGGACTACCAGGGTATCTAATCCTGTTTGCTCCCCACGCTTTCGAGCCTCAGCGTCAGTAATGAGCCAGTGTGTCGCCTTCGCCACTGGTGTTCTTCCGAATATCTACGAATTTCACCTCTACACTCGGAGTTCCACACACCTCTCTCATACTCAAGACACCCAGTATCAAAGGCAATTCCGAGGTTGAGCCCCGGGATTTCACCCCTGACTTAAATGTCCGCCTACGCTCCCTTTACGCCCAGTAATTCCGAGCAACGCTAGCCCCCTTCGTATTACCGCGGCTGCTGGCACGAAGTTAGCCGGGGCTTCTTCTCCGGGTACCGTCATTATCGTCCCCGGTGAAAGAATTTTACAATCCTAAGACCTTCATCATTCACGCGGCATGGCTGCGTCAGGCTTTCGCCCATTGCGCAAGATTCCCCACTGCTGCCTCCCGTAGGAGTTTGGGCCGTGTCTCAGTCCCAATGTGGCTGATCATCCTCTCAGACCAGCTACTGATCGTCGCCTTGGTGAGCCTTTACCTCACCAACTAGCTAATCAGACGCGGGCCGCTCTAAAGGCGATAAATCTTTCCCCCGAAGGGCACATTCGGTATTAGCACAAGTTTCCCTGAGTTATTCCGAACCTAAAGGCACGTTCCCACGTGTTACTCACCCGTCCGCCACTAACTCCGAAGAGTTCGTTCGACTTGCATGTGTTAGGCCTGCCGCCAGCGTTCGCTCTGAGCCAGGATCAAACTCTCAGGTTGAGTTGACTTCTGACCTAAGCTTGAAGACCACCGAAGCGGTCTTGGCATTAGTTCTACGTATTTTATTGACGAGTTCCCACGTCATCGATCCGAAGACCGACGCATGGTATCTTTTCAAAAAGACCGCAGATAGTCAGTGTCGTATGATAGTCTCTGAGGACTATCGCAAGAACACCGCCGCCTGCGTTTCTCTTTCCAAATCAACAATGTCAAAGACCTGGAACCTCCGGAGAGGCCCGACCGTTTAGCGCCGTGTCGTCGGCGGAGGCGGCGATTTAGAGAACCGCAAACCCCGTGTCAACCGCTCTTTTCAGAGATCTTTCGGAGAGAAGAGCGAACCCTTCAGACCGCAAGAAACCACCGGAGGAAAGCGAGGCTTACCTCTGAAAACCCGTCGGCGATTCGATTGGAGCGCGGAACCTAGTGAAACCAACCGATGAAAGCAAGAAGTTTTTCGCTTCTTTCTTCCGTGGGGCCTAGGAGATCTTCACCCCCGCGGCCCCGACGGCCAGCCCGTTTCCGAGCGAGGCGGCTCTATACGGAGACGCGGATTTGTCAGCAAGCGGATTCTGACAGGAGAAGGGAAGTTTCTCGCAAAACCGGAGTCGGCCAACAGCGTGCGCGACTCTCAGCCTGCAATATAGGTCCGCAAACTCTCGGCCTCGTGGGCGTGTTCGGCGATCTGGCACTTCACGACGTCGCCGATGGAGACGACGCCGACCAGACGATCCGCCTGCATCACCGGCAGATGCCGGATGCGCCGATCGGTCATGCGGGTCATCAAGGCCGACATCTCCTCGGCCGGTTCGGCATAGATCACCTTGGCTGTCATATAGTCGGCGACCGGACGGTCCAGCGCATCGGCGCCATCGGCCGCCAAGGCCTTGACCACATCGCGTTCGGAAAACACCCCGACGACCTGATCGCCGTCACAGACGACCAGCGCCCCTACCCGCTTCCGCTCCAGTTCTGCGCAAGCCTGCGTCACCGTCAGATCCGGCGCGATCGAGAAGACGGCGTTTCCCTTGGTCTTGAGGATCTCGGCGACGAACATCGCGGTCCCTTCTCTCTATAAGAGACGACCGCAGGGCCGGAATGGCGACAGGGCCGCTCAGGGAGCGATGATCGCTCAGCCCCGGTCCGGAATCAACGCGCCTCAGGGATGATGCGCGCCCCCGTTTCCGAACATCCGCCCCAAGGGACCGATCGCCAAAAAGCCGATGACGAAGCCGACCGCGTGGGCCTCCCAGGCGATCCTGGCCCCTTCGGCGCCGGGTAGTCCGCCGATCATTCCGGTCACGGCGTTGACCGCCATCCAGGTGATGGCCGCGCCGATCACGCGGCGATCGGCGATCGGCAGCACCCTGCCCTGCCCGCCCAGCAGTCGCGTCGCGGCGCCGATCAGGCCGAAGACGGCGCCGGACGCACCGACCATCGGCTCGCTGGATCCCCAGTGGATCAGTCCATAGCCCAACGACGCCAAGACGCCGCACCCCAGATAGAAGAGCAGAAAGACCGTCGGACCAACCTTGGTCCCGAACAGCCGCGCCACCGGCGTCCCGAACGCCAGCGCCGCCACCGCATTCATGATCGCGTGGGTCCAGCCGCCGTGCAGCAGCATGGCCGTCAGCAGGCCGCCCCATCGCCCCTGCTCCAGATCAATGGGCGCGAACGCCATGCTCATGCCCGTGTCCGGCAGGTCGCGCTGGAACAGATACAGCGTCGGCATCGACACGGCGACCAGCAGCACGACCAGCGGCACGTTGAACATCGGCTCTCGCGCCGGGCGGCTGTTCGGCGGATCGAATCGACCGGATGCATCTGACATGACGCCACAAATGCTCAGTGACCCGCGTCGCATCAAGCGCTTCTTAATAACCTTAATGCAGGTTTGGGTGCGGATCACGCTCGTGGTCCGGCGTCCGTTTGTGCGCGAGGAACCCCGGAATGCCCGCCAAGAGGCTATTTGTATCCACCGCCGTCATGGCCTTCGCCGCCGCTGCAAGCGTGCCGGCGATCGCGCAGTCGACGGGTTCGGGCGGCGCTGCGCGCTTCCAGCAGGGCTATGGCGGCGCGCGAACGGCTGCCAATACGGCCGCGACCGGCTATACCCGCGACGCCAACGGCAATCGGCTGATCGTCAACGGCATCATCCAGTCCGGCGCCTCGTCCTATTCCAGCCAGTCCGGCGGCGCGGCCTCGGCCTATGCCGGCGCGGGCGCGTCCAGCAACGGCGGCACGACAATCGGCGGCTCCACCGCCATCGGCAATCAGCTGAACGTGGTGGTCCAGGGCAGCCGCAACACCGTCATCGTCAACTCGACCCAGACCAACACCGGCGCCATCAACGCCGGCACGGCCCTGAACGGGAACATCGACCTGCCATGAGCCGCCGTCATCTCATCAAGGGGTCCGCCGCCGTCTCGGCCGTCGCCCTTCTGCTCGCCGGTTGCGTCAGCCCGGTCGCGGGTCCGTCGGGTCAATATGCGACGCCGATCGGCAATGCGCCGGTGACCGCAAACCCCACGCCCTATTCCGCCGCGCTCTATTGCCTGGCCGACTACGCGCGTCGCTACAACCTGCCCTCGCCGCGCATGGCCGTGGGCCGGATCAGCGACTACACCGGCACAGTGTCGTCTGATGGCGGCCGCCAGATCACCGGCGGCGCGTCCCTGATGGCGAACTCGGCGCTGGCCAAGGCCGGCGCCCGCATCGTTGAACGCTACGACACCTCGGTGTCCGAGCTTGAGCTGCGCTACGCCAACAACAAGCTGATCGGCGACCAGGCCCCCGACGCCAAGGGCGCCGAAGACACCCAGTACCGCCGCATCCTGGCAGGTCAGGTGCCGGGTTCGGACTTCTATGTCGTCGGCGGCATTACCGAGGTGAATTACAACATCCGCTCCGGCGGCTTCGACATCGCCGGCGGCGAGGTCGACAGCAACCGCCCCGGCTCGGGCATCGTCAACCACCGCGTCTATGTGATGAACATCGCCATGGACCTGCGCTTGGTCCAGACGACCACGCTGGAGGTCGTCGATGTCGTCTCCTATCAGAAGCAGATCATCGGCCGCGAAATCTCGGCCGGCGTCTTCGACTTCCTGAACGGCAACGTCTTCGATATCTCGGCCGGCACGGGCGGGATGGAGCCGACGCAGCTGGCCGTCCGCGCCCTGGTCGAACGGGCCACGGTCGAGTTCATGGCCAACCTCTATGGCGCGCCCGGCCCCGAAGTCTGCCTGAACCCCGCTAACGACCCGCTCGGCGATTCCACGGTCGGCCCGACCGGCGGCTATTATCCGGCCTATCCCACTCAGGACACCAACAATGGCCAGACCCGCGCCGATCCGTCTCGTTGGCATGATGGCCGCGACGGCGACGTTCGCCGCGCTCGCCACTGAAGCGAGCGCCCAGCAAACGCCGGCCTGCGATCCGCAAGCCGGCGAAGCCTGCTCCAGCACCCAGACCCAGACCGGCGACGTCACCGGCCTGGTGGACATCGACCTGTCCGTCGATCAGGTGACCGTCAGCACAAACGCCCAGGGCAATGCGCTGGCGGGCGGGGTCACGGCCGCCTCTGCCGGCCTAGTCTCGCGCCAGTCGATGACCGGCGCGACGGTGGCGCGCAGCAATGTGGTCGTGAACGGCGAGGCGGACGGCCAACTCAGCGTCGATACGACCGCGCGCGGCAACTACCTCGGCGTCACCACCGATCGCGCAACCTTCGCCGTGGACGCCAGCCAGTCCGCGACCGGCGACCGGGTCGAGGCCGGAACCTATATCCAGGCGCCGAACGGCCGCGTGCTGCAGGGCGGTTTCGCGACCAGCACCGCCGTCGCCAACACCGTCGCCCTGGGCGGCCCCTCCTCGTCCCTGACCGGCGTCATCGACCAGAGGGCCCAGACCACCGTCTTCGCCGAGACCGTCGCCGACGTTCAATACATCCCCGCGCCTGCGACCTTCTCGTCCCAGGCCGTCGCCAATGCGGTCCAGACCAATACGACCGGCGCCTCGCACCAGGATCTGGCCATCCGTCAGTCCAACGCCGCCTCGACGACCGAGGCGCGCACCGACGTCTATGTCGACAACGGCTGGGACCTGACGGTCGGCGCCAACGCCGGCGCCAACCAGGCGATCACCGCCAACGCCGGCGGCTCCATGCTGATCCAGACGGACCAAGCCAACGCCGGCCGCGTTCGCGCCGACGCCCGCGTCCAGACCAATCTCCAGGGCCAGACGGTTCTGGCGGCCCGCAGCGTCGCCAACGAGACGGTCGCCGGCAACAACGACATCTATCTGAAGCTGGACAACACTCAGCTGAATACCGGCGGGGTCGAGGCCAACGCGACCTATGTCGGCGTCAACGGCTATGACGCCTACGTCGGCTCCGACGCGGTCGGCAATGTGGTGACGGGCTATGCCTGTTCCCAGTGCGGCGGCGACGTCAACGTCAACAACACCCAGACCAACAGCGGCAATGTCACCGCAACCACCAACGCCACGGTCTCGTCCGGACGCACCGCCGTGGTCGGCGCCAACGCCGTCGGCAACAGCGCTAGCTTCTACATCAGCCGCCCCGGCGGCTGATCCGAACATGACAAGTCGGTAAGGTTCGCCAGCGCCGCTTGTGGCGAAGGCAAGCACACTTTACACATCCGGCATCGCGCCATCGGGGGTTGCGGTTTCGGAGTGATCTTATGCGTTCTGCGCGTCATCTGCTGCTTGTCGCCGTCTCGGGACTGGCCCTGACCACCGGGGCGTTCGCCGCTCCTGCTCTTGCCCAAACCACGCCGCCCTCTGCGGCCGCCGCCGGTCAGGTCGCGCCGTCAGCCCCCTGGGCCCAGGCCGCCAGCGACATTCCAGCCGATCCGGCCGTCCGTTACGGCCTGCTGCCCAACGGCATGCGCTACGCCCTTCTGCACAATGCGACGCCTCCGGGTCAGGCCTCGTTCCGCCTGCGCATCGACGCCGGCTCGCTGATGGAGCGCGACGACCAGAAGGGTCTGGCCCACTTCATGGAGCATATGGCCTTCAACGGCACCAAGGACGTGCCGGAGAACGAGATGCTTCGCATCCTCGAGCGCCTGGGCCTAGCCTTCGGCGCCGACACCAACGCCTTCACCAGCTTCGACCAGACCGCCTATATGCTGGAGCTGCCCAACACCAAGGATGAGACGGTCGATCCCAGCCTGCACATCCTGCGCGAGATGATGTCGGCGGCCCTGATGGCGCCCGACGCCATTGATTCCGAGCGCGGCGTCATTGTCGGCGAGAAACGCACCCGCGACACGCCGCAACTGCGCGTGCTGAAGACCCAGCTCGGCCTTCTGGCCCCCGGCCAGCGTCTGTCGGAACGTCTGCCGATCCGCGACCTCGACATCATCCGCACCGCACCGCGCCAGCGCTTCGTCGACTTCTACGACGCCTACTATCGCCCCTCGCGCGCCACCTTCATCGCCGTGGGCGACTTCGACGTGGATGCGATGGAGGCCAAGGTCCGCGCGGCCTTCGGCGACTGGAAGCCGACCGCCGCCGATGGTCCCGAGCCCGACCTGGGAACCGTCGCCCCGCGTCAGCCGCAGACCAGCATCCTGGTCGAGCCGGGCATCCAGTCGTCCATCCAGATCAACTGGATCAAGGCCCCGGACCTCAGCCCCGACACGGCCGCCGAACGCGCCGCCGACGTCCGTCGCGGCCTGGGTCTGGCCGTGCTGAACCGTCGTCTGGGCGAGATCGCCCGCGCCGACAACCCGCCCTTCATCGGCGCCGGAGCCGGTTATCAGTCGCTGTTCGACAGTCTTGACGCCGGCACCCTGTCGGTCGCCTTCAATCCCGGCGGCTGGCAGCGCGCGCTGGAAAGCGTCGAGCAGGAAAGCCGTCGCCTGGCCGAATATGGCGTCAGCGACGCCGAGCTGCAGCGCGAAATCGTCAACACCCGCACCGCGCTTCAGAACGCCGTCGCCTCGGCCGCGACCCGTTCGACCCCGGCCCTGGCGACCGGCCTCCTGGGCGCCGTCAACGACGACCAGGTCTTCAGCTCGCCCCAGACCAACCTCGATCTGTTCAACAAGGCCGTCGAAGGCCTGACCGTCGATCAGGTCAATCAGGCGACCAAGGCGGTGTTTGAGGGCCAGGGGCCGCTGCTGCTGTTCAGCTCCCCCGTCCCGGTCGAGGGCGGCGAGGCCGCCGTCACCGCTGCGCTGGAAGCCTCGCGCAACACCCCGGTTCAGGCCCGCGCCGCCGAGGCCGAGCTGAAATGGCCTTATGACAACTTCGGCGCCCCGGCGGTCCCCGCCGCCCGTTCGGAAGTCGCAGATCTGGGCGCGACCCTAGTCCGCTTCCCGAACGGGACCTTGCTGAACATCAAGAAGACCGACTTCCGCGCCGATCAGATCCTGGTCAGCGCCCGCACCGGTCTAGGCGAACTGGGCCTGCCTGCCGACACCCTGTCGCCCCTGTCGATGGCCAGCACCGTCCTGGCCCCCGGCGGTCTGGGCAAGCTCAGCCTGGACGAAATGAACCGCGTGCTCAGCGGCCGCACCTATAGCGCCGCGGTCAATCAGGCTGGCGACGCCTATATCTTCGCCGGCGCCACCAAGCCCGCCGATCTCCAGCTGGAGCTTCAGGTCCTGGCCGCCTATCTGACCGATCCGGGTCTGCGCGGCGCCTCGTTCGAACAGACCAAGGCCATGTTCCCGCAGATCCTGGCCCAGCTGGGCGCCACACCGCGCGGCGTCTTCCAACGCGACGCCTCGGGCCTGCTGGCCAGCGGCGACGCGCGTGAGACGACCCCGACGGCCGAACAGATCGCCGCGATCCAGATCGACGACATCCGCTCGGGCGTTCGCTCGGCCCTGGCCCAGGGTCCGGTCGAGATCACCGTCGTCGGCGACGTCGACGTCGACGCGGTCATCGCCGCCGTCGGCTCGACGTTCGGCGCTCTGCCCTCGCGCGGTGCGGCGCCGACGCCGCCCGCCGGCTCGACGGTGCGCAAGTTCCCGGCCCCGACCGCCACGCCGGTCCAGCTCTATCACACCGGACCCGCCGAACAGGCATTGGGCTTCGTCGCCTGGCCGACCACCGACCAGGTCGAAGATCGCAAGACCGCGCGTCAGCTTTCGATCCTGTCGGACGTTCTTCAGCTGCGCCTGAACGACGAAATCCGTGAGAAACAGGGTCTGGCCTATTCGCCCAGCGCCGGCTCGACCGCCTCGGACACCTATCCGGGCTACGGCTTCATCTCGGTGACCGCGGAAACCCCGCCGGCCGCCCTGCCCAAGCTGTTCGAGACGGTGGACGCCATCGCCGCCGACCTGCGTGACAATCCGATCAGCGAGGACGAACTGAACCGCGCCCGTCGCCCGGCGGTCGAGCGTATCCGTCGCAGCATGGCCGACAACGGCTACTGGCTGACCCAGCTGTCGCAGGCCCAGAGCGATCCGGCGACGCTGGACCAGACCCGCAACCAGATCGCCACCCTGGAAGCCGTCACCGCCGCCGAACTTCAGGCCCTGGCTCGCCAATATCTGAAGTCCGACAGCGCCTGGCGCGCCACCGTCACCGCTCAACTAACGGCGCAGTAACGCCCACGAAAAAAAGGCCCCGGTTCTCGCGAACCGGGGCCAGTCGTCAGGATCGTCGACGGAGAGCCGACGGTCGCCTTATCTCATGTCCCGCCTGATCGGCGGCTGAACGGGCGTGTTTAGGTCTGGTTCAGAAGACCCGGCCGCCGACGCCGCCGTCCAGGGTGATCACCCCGGTCAGCACAGTCGCGCTCTCGACCTGTTCCTCGCGGTATTCGGTGTATTCCTCTTCGCGATACATCGTCAGGATCTTGATCCCGGCGCCGTAGCGACGCAGCAGCGAACGCTCGTTGCAATCCCGCTCGGGCTTCTCGGGCCGGCATTCCAGCTTGCCGCCCGTTCCGTACCACAGCGCCTCATGCTTGCGGCAGGTCAGGGTCGTGCCGTGATCGAAGCTGACGTCGCCGTTATAATCGGCGATGGTCGCCTGCAGCCAGGTGCCCGACAGGCAGCGATACAGCTCGCCCTCGAACCCTTCGGCGATCTCGCGATCCGGCCGCACCTGCGAGGCGGGGTGCGGCACCTGGCGGTCGTCGATGCAGACGGCCTGGATGACGACCCGCTTCATCATGCTGCGGACGGCGCTGTAGGGGGTGCGCACCGTCTGGGCGATCACGCCCTCGACGGCCAGGCCCTGGATTGTGGTCGGATAGGGCTGATCGACGCTGACATAGGCCGCGCCGCCGCCTCCGCCGAAGCTGCCCGAGAACCCGCCGGCGCGCGCGTTGACGTAGGACCGCGCGCCCGAGTTCGCATTGGCCCCTGCGCCCGCGTTCGCATTGGCGCTCGCGCCAAGGTTCACGTTCACATTGACGTTGGTGTTGATGTTGCCGTTCCAGTTGCCGTTGTTGCCGCCAGGACCGCAGTTTCCACCGCCGTTGCAGGGCGGCGGCTCGGGCGGCGGCGGCGGCTCGCACGAGGTGCACGGCGGCGGCTCGCAGCCGGAGTTGCATTGCGCCAGCGCGGCTCCGGCGCCCGCCGAGACGGCGAGACCGGCCGCCAGGCCCAGCATCCATTTCGTGATCCGCAGCCGCATCGGCGGGAACTCCCAAGCGAATATCGTGTCGGCCGAACAAGATTCCGGCCGATCCTCCCGTCACAAAACCGCAAAAGCCTTTCGTTTCCGTTGATGACGCCTGCGCTTCGGGATGGCGCAATGCCGCATCCGTCTGCTAGACCGCCCGCACAATGACCGTCCGCGTCTCCATTCGCCTGATTTCGATTAGCCGCCCGGCGTAGCGCTTCTGGGCCGCATGGCCCCGTGCACGCCGGGATCGACAGCCCACGATACGGGCGAGTGAAATAGCGAATGCTCAACCTTCGACGCCGAGACTTTACATGGCCGACGCCACCGACACCCCTTGCGGCCGCGACTATCGCGACACCGTCTTCCTGCCCGAGACGCCCTTTCCCATGCGCGGCGGCCTGCCCCAGAAGGAGCCGGTCATCCTGGAACAGTGGGGCGATCTCTACGGCACCCTGCGCGCCGAGCGTCAGAAGCAGAACGCCCCCCTCTATGTCCTTCACGACGGCCCGCCCTACGCCAACGGCGACATCCACATCGGTCATGCGCTGAACAAGACGCTGAAGGACTTCGTGGTCCGCAGCCGGTTCCTCTTGGGCTATGATGTCGATTACGTCCCCGGCTGGGACTGCCACGGCCTGCCGATCGAGTGGAAGATCGAGGAGCAGTTCCGCGCCAAGGGCCGCCGCAAGGACGAGGTGTCCAAGGACGAGTTCCGCCGCGCCTGTCGCGAATACGCCGGCAAATACATCGACCTGCAAAAGGACCAGTTCCACCGGCTGGGCATCGTCGGCGACTTCGCCAACCGCTACGCCACCATGGACTTCACGTCCGAGGCGGCCATCGTCGCCGAGTTCCACAAGTTCAAGAACTCGGGCCAGCTCTATCGCGGCTCCAAGCCGGTCATGTGGTCGCCGGTCGAGCGCACCGCGCTTGCCGACGCCGAGATCGAGTACCACGATCACGTCAGTCCGACGATCTGGGTCAAGTTCCCGGTCACGGCCATGTCGGACGACCATCCCGACGACCTCCTGGCCTTCCGCTCCAGCACCCCGTCCATCGTCATCTGGACCACCACGCCCTGGACCATCCCGGCCAACCGCGCCATCTCCTACGGTCCCGAGATCGCCTATGGCCTGTATGAGGTTACGGCCATGGAGGAAGGCCTTGAGTTCGCGCCCTGGGCCAAGCCCGGCGACCGCCTGATCCTGGCCGACAAGCTGGCCGAGGAGGTGTTCAAGGCCGCTAAGATCGCCGCCTGGACCCGCGTCTATGACATCAATCCTTCGGGCCTGGAGACCGCCCACCCGCTGGCCGCGCTCGACAGCGGCTACGGCTTCTCCGTGCCCCTGCTCGCCGGCGATCACGTCACCGACGACGCCGGCACAGGCTTCGTCCATACCGCGCCCGGCCACGGCGCCGACGACTTCGAGGTCTGGAAGGCCCATGGTCATCACGAGGTGCCCGACACCGTCGATCCCGACGGCGCCTATTACCCCGGCGTCCCTCTGTTCGCGGGCCTGAAGGTGCTGGAGACGGAAGGCAAGAAGACCGGCAAGTTCGGACCCGCCAATGGCGCGGTGATGGAGAAACTGATTGAGGCCGGCAGTCTGCTGGCGCGAGGGCGGCTGGAGCACTCCTATCCGCACAGCTGGCGCTCCAAGGCGCCGATCATCTTCCGCAACACCCCCCAATGGTTCATCCGCATGGACCAGCCCTTGAAGAGCGGCGACACCCTGCGCGAGACGGCGCTGAACGCCATCGACGCCACCGCCTTCCACCCGGCGGCCGGCAAGAACCGCATCCGCTCGATGGTCGAGGGCCGTCCCGACTGGCTGGTCAGCCGCCAGCGCGCCTGGGGCACGCCTCTTGCCATGTTCATCGACAAGCAGACGGGCCAGCCCCTGCATGACCCCGAGGTCGACGCCCGCATCGTCGCGGCCGTCGCCGAACACGGCGCCGACATCTGGTTCACCGCGCCCGACAGCGATTTCCTGGGCGCCCACGACCCGGCCCGCTACGAAAAGGTCGAGGACATTCTGGACGTCTGGTTCGACTCCGGTTCGACCCACGCCTTCACGCTGGACCCGCGCCTGCCGGAAAACGGCTACACCGGCGACCGTCCCGCCCACTGGCCCGCCGACCTCTATCTGGAAGGCTCCGACCAGCACCGCGGCTGGTTCCAGTCGTCCCTGCTGGAAGGCTGCGGCACGCGCGGCCGCGCCCCGTTCAAGGCGATCCTGACCCACGGCTTCACCCTCGACGAGAAGGGGGAGAAGATGTCCAAGTCCAAGGGCAATACGACCGACCCCCTGACCATCATCAAGGAGAGCGGCGCCGACATCCTGCGTCTATGGGTGGCCTTGGTCGACTATTCGGACGACCAGCGGATCGGCAAACAGATCCTGCAGACGACGGTCGACGCCTATCGCAAGCTTCGGAACACCGTCCGCTATCTGCTGGGCGCCCTGGCCGATTTCGACGAGGCCGAACGCCTGCCGCTGGACCAGATGCCGCCGCTGGAGCGGTTCGTCCTGCACCGCCTGCATGAGCTCGACGCTCAGGTCCGTGCGGCCTACGCCGAATACCGCTTCCAGGACGTCGTCCGCCCGGTGCTGGAGTTCTGCGCCGGCGACCTGTCGGCGCTGTATTTCGACATCCGCAAGGACGCCCTGTACTGCGACCGCCCCGATGCCTTGCGTCGCCGCGCCGCCCGCACGGTGATGGACGAAGTCTTCATGCGCCTCACCGCCTGGCTGGCCCCGCTGACGCCGTTTACGATGGAAGAGGCTTGGACCACGCGCTTCCCCGACGCCGGCTCCAACTGCGCGCGGGTGATCCCCGACACTCCGGCGGAATGGGAGAACGAAACGGCCTACACCAAACTCAAGAACCTGCTTCCCATCCGCGAAGTAGTGCTAGGTAGTTTGGAACTGGCACGACGTGACAAGATGATAGGATCCAGCCTCGATGCTGATGTTCTCATCGTCTTGGATGACCCGGCTTTGATCCAACTGGTTCAAGACGTTGCAGGGTCTGAGAATCCTGACCAGTTCATGGCAGACTTCTGCATCGCCAGTGTCGCAAGGCTGACTCGCGATGACCCTCAAGGTTCCGAAGTGCCATTCAGACTGCCTGAACATGCAGGCATAGGTGCCCTAGTGCGACGCTCCGACAACCCGAAATGCGCCCGCTCCTGGCGCCGGGTCCCCGACGTCGGCTCCGACCCCGCCTATCCCGACCTCTCGGCCCGCGACGCCGATGCGGTTCGGTATTGGGACCAGACGCACGCCTGATCGCAGCACCCTCTTCTTCCCTTTAGAAAGAATAGGGTCGAAGGGCCACACCGTGGAGCTATGCGGTCAACTGCAGGGGCCGATAATGCTTCCGTCAGCAAACTTCATTCGAACTTCGGGGTCTGCCCAGGCCTCGACCCCTTCGCCACGGTAGTAATCCTCAGCGACCCAGCCGCGCACGAACCTCAGACGGGTCAGCTTCAAGGCAGGGCCGCTGAACTCCAAGACTTTCCCGTGATCAGACGTTGTTAGCGTCAGACGTGTCATTACCCCAGATTGGCATTCCAGAGTTCGTGTCCCGGATCGCAGGAACGTCGGCTCAGAACTGCAGGCCGACATCAACAGAATGCCGACGACGGCACCTTTGACCCGCAGCGGCCGGATCAGCTGAACCGCCGACGCTGCTCGGCGCTGCGCAGGGTGGAGCGCAGGAACTCGGCCGGGGGGTCGGTTTCGGCCAAAACCTGTTCCTTGATAGCGCGGGGTTCCCCGAACAGGTGGCCCTGGCCCATCCCGACATCCAGTTCGAGGATATCGACGACCTGGCGTTCGTTCTCGACCTTTTCGGCGATGACCTCGACGCCGTAGCGGCGGGTCAGGGCGGCGAAGTCGGCGGCCTGGATGTCGGGCATGGAGCGCAAGGGGGCGCCGCCGTCCAGGTCCAACAGCTGCTCGATCATCAGATCGGCGGCGACCTTGATGAACTTGACGTCCGAGCGTTGCAGATCGGCGAAGTCGAGATCCAGCGTCTGCACCTTGTCCAGCGAGAAGCGGAACCCAAGGTCGGCCAGCTTGGCCATGTTGCGCGCCTCGATGGCGCCGCGCGCGTCGAACGTCGCCTGACCCAGTTCGAAGATCAGCGCCTGGTTCAGGTCGCGGTTCTCACTGAGGAAGTCCAAGAACTGAGGGAAGAAGGTTTCGTCGCCCAGCGAGGTCAGGGCCACGTTGCAGAAGACGCCGACCTTGCGGTCCTGACGCGCCAGCCGCCGCACGATCTGGGCGCAGCGGAACAGCAGCAGATTGTCGATCGCCGGCACCAGGCCCTCGCCCTCGGCCAGGGACAGATATTCCGCCGGCATCATGACGCGGTCGGTGGCGTCGCGCAGCCGGGTGAAGCTCTCGTAGAAGATCGTCCGGCGTTGGGGCAGGGAGACGACCGGCTGAAGATACAGATCGACGCGGCCTTCACTGAGCGCTTCGTGGATGGTGCGCAGCAGGACGTTGGATTGGGCCATGCGACGGCCCTCGAAGGTCTCGACGCCGATATGGGGCGCGGCAGCCAGGCGTTCGTCGATGCTTTCGCTCATCTGCTGGACCAGCGATTCCAGCATCCGGACCTCGCCGGTCAGGGCGTCGGTGTCGGACAGGACGCCGGTCTCGATGGCGTGCGCCAGTTCGGTCAGGGCGCCCTGGGTCGATTCCATCGCATCGGCGAGCAGGCGGTGGGCCTCGCGGACCTGGCCGATTTCCTTCTTCAGGACGCGGCGCTCGGCGATGCCGGTGACGATGCCGTGGAAGGCGCCCAACAGGCCGAGTGCGCCGAGCGTTCCGGCCACGCCTGCGCCGATCCCCAAGCCCGCGCGCCACAGGAAGGCGCCCACGGTCATGCCGAGGAACAGATAGGCGAAGTAGAGAAAGCCCGTTGTTACGTTGCGCATCGGCTGGCGGTCGGCCACTCCCGGATGGAATCGCCTGAGTATCAGGCTATCAATGTCATTCGGCTAGAGTGGGGCTGCAAATATCCCCGCCAAACCTACGGGAAACGCAATGGAACTGTTCGATCTGACCGGCAAGGTCGCAATCATCACCGGCTCATCGCGGGGAATCGGCAAGGCCATCGCCGAGCGGCTGGCCGAACATGGCGCAAAGGTCGTCATCTCGTCGCGCAAGGCCGGGCCTTGCGACGAGGTCGCCGCCGAGATCAACGGCAAATATGGGGAGGGACGAGCAATCGCCGTTCCCGCCAACATCGCCTCGAAGGAGGATTTGCAGCGGCTGGTCGATGAGACCAACGCCGCCTTCGGCCAGATCGACATCCTGGTCTGCAACGCCGCGACCAATCCCTACGCCGGGCCGATGGCGGGCATCGCCGACGACCAGTTCGAGAAGATCCTGCAGAATAACGTCATCTCGAACCACTGGCTTATCCAGATGGTCGCGCCGCAGATGGTGGAGCGCAAGGACGGGGCGATCCTGGTGATCTCGTCCATCGGCGGGCTTCGCGGCAACGCCCTGATCGGCGCCTACAATATCTCCAAGGCGGCGGACATGCAGCTGGTGCGCAACTTGGCGGTGGAGTGGGGGCCGTCGAACGTGCGGGTCAACTGCATCGCGCCCGGGCTGGTTCAGACCGATTTCGCCAAATATCTGTGGGAGAATCCCGAACTGCTGAAACAGGTCACCGAGCCGGCGCCGCTGAAAAGGATTGGCCAGCCCGATGAAATCGCGGGCACGGCGGTCTATCTGTGCAGCCCTGCGTCGGCCTATGTGACCGGCCAGACCCTCGTGGTGGACGGTGGATTGACGATTGCCTGGTAAGAGTAGCGATTGGCGACAGGATTTCGCATGGCGCCTGGAGGCCTTCGGCTTTCAGGCGCTGTTCGGCTTTCTGCGCCTGTTGGGCGTCGAGCGGGCGTCGGGGTTGGGCGGCTGGCTGCTGCGCACCCTGGGGCCGCTGACCGGCACGCAGAAGACGGTGATGCGAAACCTCCGCATCGCCTTTCCCGACATGCCGACCGCTGAGCGCGAGGCGCTGGCCCTGGCGCAGTGGGATCAAACGGGCCGGACCTTCGCCGAGCTGGCGGTCATGGATCATCTGGCGCCCGAAGGCGGGCGGGTCGAGGTGGTCGGGATGGAGCGGCTGCACGCCCTGCGCGACAGCGGCAAGCCGGCCGTTCTGATCTCGGGCCATCTGGCGAACTTCGAGGTGATGGCGGCGGTGATCATGGCGGCGGGCGTGCCGTGTCAGGTGACCTATCGCGCCGCCAATAATCCGTACGTCGACGCCCTGATCCGCCAGAGTCGGGAGCGTTACGGCATCCGCCTGTTCGCGCCAAAGGGCGACGGGACGCGCGAACTGATGGCGGGGATGAAGCGCGGCGATTCCATCGCCCTGCTGGTCGATCAGAAATACAATGAGGGGCCCGAGGTGGAGTTTTTCGGTCAGCCGGTGAACGCCTCGCCTGGAGCGGCGAGACTGGCGTTGAAGTTCGACACGGTCATGCTGCCGCTGTCAGTGGTGCGCCTGCCGGGCGTGCGGTTTCGGGTGACGGCGCACGAGCCGATCGTGGTCAATCAGAGCGATGACAAGGCGGCCGATACGCTGGCCGGCATCCAGGCCGCCAATCGCTTCGTCGAGGACCGGGTCAGAGAGCATCCCGTGGACTGGTTCTGGGTCCACAAGCGCTGGCCGGACAAGGTCTATGCGGCGTTGGACCGCGAGGCGTCCGATCCTCGACGGTAGGGGCCGGCGTAGTCGGGCGCGTCCCGGCGCCGGCGACAGGGGCCGACGTAATCCCGGCTCTTGATGAAGGGGCGCGGCCGCATTATGACCGCCTTCAGCCGATCCAGCACGGCCTTGGCGGTGATCGGCTTGACGATGAATTCGGTCACCCCGGCGTCGCGGGCTTCATAGACGCGGCTGCGTTCGGAATGGCCGGTCATCATGATGATCGGCAGATGCGGATTGGGGCTGTCGGGGCTGGTGCGGACCAGGCGGGTGAACTCGACGCCGTCCAGCGGGAACATGTTGAAGTCGACGATGGCCAGATCGATCGCGTGGCGGCGCAGCAGGTCAAAGGCGGTCGCGCCCTCGGCCGCCTCATAGACATTGCGGATGTCGGCCGAATGCAGCACGGCCGATGCGATGGCGCGCATGTTCTGATTGTCGTCCGCAAGCAGGACGTTCAGCGATTTCAGTGAGATCATCGGGGCCTGCCAGAGATTGGCGCGAGGCTAAGGGGATATGCGTAGTCCCGCAAGAGGAGCCCTTGATCAGGCGAGGGTTTCCGGAGCTTGCGCGCCG
Source organism: Brevundimonas vesicularis (assembly GCF_044807075.1). Taxonomy (GTDB): domain Bacteria; phylum Pseudomonadota; class Alphaproteobacteria; order Caulobacterales; family Caulobacteraceae; genus Brevundimonas; species Brevundimonas vesicularis_G. Next base: position 1,466,328 of record NZ_CP085234.1, on the reverse strand, counting down.
ACCATCAGCGACGGGTCAAGGTTGCGATCACGCCATTTCATGCGCCAGCACAGGTGGGGGCCGGTGGCGCGGCCGGTCATCCCGACTCGGCCCAGCGCATCGCCGCGCCGGACCCGCTGGCCCAGCGCCACGTCCAGCCGCGACTGGTGCAGATAGCAGCTGATCAGGCCCTGACCGTGGTCGATCAGGGTCAGGCCGCCCTCGAAATGCATGTCGGGGCGGACGAAGGCGATGCGGCCGTCGGCGGGGGCGCGGATCACGCTGCCCTGGGGGGCGGCCAGGTCGATGCCGTAGTGCGGCCGGGCGGGCGTTCCGTTCAGGACGCGCTGAGCGCCCCAGGCGCTGGAGACCCGGTAGCTCTCCAGCGGCCAGATGAAGCCGTCCTTGAAGTCGTCGGAGTCGATGCGGCTGGCGAAGCCCTCGGTCTTCAGGGCGATCTCCTGCTGGATGCGGGCCAGGAGGGCGGGATCGCTGGGCTCGACGGTCGAGGGCGGCAGGCCGTTCACGCTGGTCGAGGGGAAGGCGTATCGGGCGACGTCCAGCGTGCGCCGGGCGGACCGATCGCCGGCTCGGGCTTCGATCTGGGTGCTCGGACCGGCGTCGCGGTCGAAGCCGATCACGAAGAGGCCGGCGGCCGAGGCGGTGGTCAGGGCCTCGCCGTCGACGAAGATCAGGGCGCGCGGCGTGGTGCGACCGAAGGCGTAGCCGCCCTGACGCCAGGCGCCGTTCAGGGCCAGCGGCACGGCGTTGCGATCCTCAGCCATCAGCGGCGCGGCGATCAGGCTGGCGCCCGCGCCGGTCAGCAAGGCGCGGCGCGACGGGATCATTTTTCGCCCTGCTGGGCCGCGAGGAATTCGGCGGGCCCGAAATAGGGCTGCTGGCGGCTGGGGCTCCAGTAGCGGAGGACTTCCAGCGGAATCGGTCTGTCCGTGACGGCGCAGCGCACGAAGCGGCCGGGCTTCAAGACGGCGAACTCGCCGTCGCCATAGTGAAGAACGGCCTGATCTGCGGCGATTTTGTCCATGAGCGGACGATAGCGGGCGGCGGACGGTGCGGAAAGGGGCTCAGGGCGCCGCGACCGCATCCGTGATCGGGCCGTCCGCTGCTGCGGGTCGGATCGCGCCGGTCGCGGGCGGTTTCGGCTTTCCGCCCATCCGGTCGGTGAACAGAAAGACGAAGGGGTTCAGCGAAATCGACAGCAGGGCGGCGGCCAGGATCAAATCGTGGGTCTCGCGGCTCATGGCGCCCAGGGACACGCCGAGCGCGGCCAGGATGAAGGAGAATTCGCCGATCTGGGCCAGGGACGCCGCGACGGTGAAGCCGGTCGGCCGATCCAGCTTGAAGGTCTGGGTGATGACCAGGGCCGCGACCGACTTGCCGACGATGACGATGCCGAGAACGCCCAGGACCGCCCACGGCTGGCGCACCAGGATCATCGGGTCGAACAGCATGCCGACCGAAACGAAGAACAGCACGGCGAAGGCGTCGCGCAGCGGCAAGGAGCGCTCGGCCGCATTGTGACCCAGGGGCGAGGCGTTCATCACCAGGCCGGCCAGGAAGGCGCCCAGCGCGAAGGAGTGGAACAGGAAGTAGGCCAGCCAGGCGATGCCCAGGGCGATGGCGAGGACGCCCAGGGTGAACAGCTCGCGCGACTTGGTGTGGGCGATGCGGATCAGCAGCCAGGGAATGACCTTGCCGCCGACGACCAGCATGCCGACGACGAACAGCACGACCTTGAGCAGGGTCAGGCCCACGTCGGCTCCAAGGGCGGCGAGGTCCGTCTGGGTTCCAGCCGGAACCAGGACCATGGGCAGCATGACCAGGGCGATGACGATGACCAGATCCTCGACAATCAGCCAGCCCACGGCGATGCGGCCGATCTCGCCCTTGACCTGTTTGCGCTCTTCCAGCGCCCGTAGCAGGACCACGGTTGAGGCGACCGACAGGGCGAAGCCCATCAGCAGGGCCTCGACATCGCCGAGGCCCAGCACGAACCGACCGAGCCCCCAGCCCAGCACGGTCGCCACGCCGATCTGAACCAGGGCGCCGGGCACGGCGACCTTGCGGACCTGCATCAGATCCTTGGGCGAGAAATGCAGGCCGACGCCGAACATCAGCAAGATGACGCCGATCTCGGCCAGTTGCGGCGCCAGCTCGGTGTCGGCGACGAAGCCGCCCGTATAGGGGCCGACAACGACGCCCGCGACCAGATAGCCCACCAGGGGCGACAGTTTCAGCCGATGCGCCAGCATGCCGAACACGAAGGCGAGGACGAAGCCCCCGACCAGGGTGAGGATCAGGCTGTCGGCATGCGGCATCAGGGCTCCTGTCGCGGGCAAAGGTGGGATTTGGGCAGGCTTTGCAGTTGGGGCGCGGAGCGCGGTTTGACAAGACGACGCAGTGTCGCGCGGCGGAAAACAGCTTCGTCTTCGCGGCGTTCGGCCTGCGAAGTTGGTGGAAGGCTGGGCGGAGCGCCGGGCCTTCGCCCGGAGTTGATTTGTAGTGTTACCGTTTCGACGAAGGGTATGACGCTCCGCGCGGAGGGTTGGCCTGCAAGCTCGGGGCGCCGAGCGGTGGCGGTCTTATCGCCTAACCCCATAAGCCTGCGACGGGCGGGTCGGAGCAGCGATCCCCGATCCCCGGTGCGGCCGAGTATCCCCCTCGACCCTGCGACGCGACTGCGGACGCTGGGGCGATTCCCCGACCGATCAGCCCCGGCGCCGCGATGGGATCTCACCATCGCCCCCGTTCCCTCCGCTCTCGCCGCCGCAAGGTCGCAGGCCTTACGAGCCCTCCATGCGACGAGACGGATGTATTATGGGGCCGTTTGACCCCGTGGATGGGAGACGGGGGACATAAATCGGCAAGTCGTTGGATTTGCTGCGGATGGACCAGCGGCATTGCAATGGCTGAGCATTGTCTCCTGCCCATGTCATGGGGAGGTGGCTCGGAGCGCAGCGGAGAGACGGAGGGGGTCTTCACAATAGCCCCTCCACCCCGCTACGCGCGGTCCCCCTCCCCACAAGTGGGGAGGAGACTTTCGCCTTTGCGTCCTAGCGGCTACTCACGTCCCATGACCCTGCCGTATCCCCTGCCCCACCTCGGCGCCGTCGCCGGCGACTATGACATCCTGCTCTGCGACGTTTGGGGCGTGATCCATAATGGCCGCGAAAGCTGGGCTGGCCCGTGCGAGGCGCTGACGCGGTTCAACCGCGAGGGCGGCCATGTCGTGCTGATCTCCAACTCACCCCGCCCAGCGTCGGACGTGATCGCTCAGCTGGACGGGCTGGGCGTGCCGCGCGAGGCGTGGAAGGCCTTCGTCACCTCCGGCGACGCGACCCGCGCCGAACTGGCCAAGCGCGCGCCCGGCCCGGCCTGGATCGTCGGCCCCGAACGTGACGCGCCGCTTTACGCCGGCCTTGGCCTCGAGCGCGCCGCGTCGCCTGAGGACGCCGCCTTCATCTCCGTCACCGGCCCTGTGGACGACACGGTCGAGACGCCTGAAGACTACCGTGAGCGGTTCGCCGTCGGCGCTGCACGCGATATCGAACTGATCTGCGCCAATCCCGACCGCGTCGTGCAGCGCGGCGACCAGCTGATCTATTGCGGCGGATCGCTGGCCGACCTGTATGAATCGCAGGGCGGCCGGGTCGTGATGGCGGGCAAACCCTTCGCCCCGATCTACGACCTGGCGATCAAGGAGGCGGAAGGCCTGCTGGGCCGTCCCGTCGATCGCTCGCGCGTCCTGTGCATCGGCGACGGCGTCGTCACCGACGTGATGGGCGCGAACGCGCAAGGGCTGGACTGCCTGTTCATCGCCCAAGGCATCCACGGCGACCAGGCCAAGGGCGAAGACGGCGCGCTCGACCCCGCCCGCGCCGCTGCTTTGCTAAAGGCGGAAACGACCTATGCGCGATACGCCGCGCTCGAACTGAACTGGTAAGGCTCGCCATTTTGTCGCACCGCCGTTAAAGCCTCAGCCATGGTCGAATTGGTTCAGCAGCATCCGTCCGGTGGTTACATCCTGGACGAACTTCACGTCGGCATGGCGGCCGAGAAAATCGTCGTCGCGACAGAGGACCGCATTCGGCTGTTCGCCGAGGCGTCCGACGACTTCAACCCGGTGCATCTGGATGAGGCCTTCGCCTCCAAGACCGCCTATCGCGGCCGGATCGCTCACGGCCTGCTCAGCGCCTCGTTCGGATCGGCTGTGGTCGGCACCATCCTGCCGGGCGCCGGCTCGATCTACATCTCCCAGACCCTGGCCTTCCATCAGCCGGTGCGGATCGACGACGTCGTGCGCATCCTGATCACGGTGATCGAGGTCGAGCCCGAGAGCGCGCGGGTCAAACTCAGCTGCGAAGGCTTCGTCGGCGAGACCATGATCATGGACGGCGTCGCCGTCGTTCGCGTGCCCCGCCGGCGCAAACCGTCCCAACGTTGATGCAGATTGTCCGCGACTGGCGCGACCTGTCGGACGCGCTGAAGGGCGCGGCGGTCGCCATCGGCGCCTTCGACGGCGTGCATCGCGGGCATCAGGCCGTCATCGCCGGCGCACGCGACGCGGCGGAACGTCTGGGAGCGCCGCTGGGCGTCGTCAGCTTCGATCCTCATCCGCGCCGCTGGTTCCAGAAGGACGCCGCGCCCTTTCGGCTGATGACGGCCGACCAGATGGCCGAGGCCCTGGCGCCGCTGGGTGTGGACATCCTTTATCTGCTGCCCTTCGACGCCGAGATGGCCGGCATGACCGACGCCGCCTTCGCCGAACGGGTGCTGGCCGGGGGTCTGGGCATCCGTCACGCCGCCATCGGGTTCGACTTCACCTTCGGCAAGGGCCGCTCCGGCTCGCCCGAGGCCTTGCGCGCCTACGGCGAGCGGCTGGGCTTCACTGTCTCGGTCGCCGAACGGCTGGATGACGCGGACGGGCTGAAACTGTCGTCAAGCGCCGTTCGCGAGGCCCTGAAGGCCGGCGACATAGCCCGCGCCGCCGCCATCCTGAGCCGCCCCTTCGCCATTCGGGGCGAGGTGATCCACGGCGACAAGCGCGGCCGCACCATCGGCGTGCCGACGGCCAACGTCGCGCTCGGCGACTATATGCGCCCCGCCTACGGCGTCTATGCGACCCGCAGCCGATTGCCGGACGGGCGGGTGATCGACGGCGTCGCCAGCCTGGGCGTGCGTCCCATGTATGCGCTGGAGACCCCGCTGATGGAGGTCTGGCTGTTCGACTTCGACGCCGATCTGTACGGCCAGACGCTGGACACGGAACTGGTCGCCTGGCTGCGCGGCGAGGAGACCTTCGACGGTCTCGACGCCCTGAAGACCCAGATCGACGCCGATGCGGCGGCGGCGCGAACCATCCTCAGCCGATCATAGAGGCCGAAGCTCCGCTGCGAACCGCTTCCAGTTCTGCACATAGTGTTCGGCCGACATCTGCAGCACGGCGATGTGCGCCGGGTCACGCTCCCGCACCACCTTGCCGGGCTGGCCCACGACCAGACTGTTGTCCGGGATGATCTTGCCTTCTGTGATCAGCGCGTTGGCCCCGATGATGCAGTTCCGGCCGATCTTGACCCCATTCAGCACCACCGCCCCGATGCCGATCAGGCTGTAGTCCCCAACCTCGCAGCCATGCAGCATGGCCTTGTGTCCCACCGTCACGCCGCGTCCCAGCGTCAGCGGCGAACCCATGTCGGTGTGCAGCACGCTGCCGTCCTGAATGTTGCTGTCAGGCCCCACTGTGATCGGATCGTTGTCCCCGCGCAGCACGGCGCCGAACCAGACACTGGCGTTGGGGTGGAGAATCACGTTCCCTATTACCGATGCGCTTGGCGCCACCCAGTATTCGCCCTGCGGCGGAAGCTGCGGTTTGCTGTCGCCCAAGGCGTAAATGGTCATCTGTACACCGCCTAATCTTTGAAAAACGAGGGCTTTAACGGATCGCTAACCACGATAGCATCATTCTGTTGATGCGATTCGTGGGTCGCCATTTCGGCCCCGGATCCGAAACCGGATCAAGCCCGATCCGGTCATCAAGTCGGGGCTTTCGCGTGGCGCGTTGGGATCCTGGTTCGGTTGTTCGGCGGCGGGCGCACCCCGTTGCAGACGGCCCTGCTGTCGATCCGGGCCGCTGCTCTGCAGGCCGCGACCTCTTCCTCCCCAAGACCATCCAAGGCGGCGCCCGTTCGGGTCCGCCTTTTTTCATGCCCTGGAGGCGTCCATGACCAAGCGTGCTGCAACCAAGCGTCAAACGCGTGAACACGGAATCCTGGATTCGCGTGATTTCATGGAGGAGTCGAAAGTTCGTAGGCTTCACGCCCCGCATAACGAGCGATCAGGGTGGTCGCCCTATCCCTCGAATGACGACCGCGACCAAGGCTATCTGAAGACGTTGAAGCCCAAGTCTGAGGGCCAGGGCGAGTTGATGGAAGCCATCGACCACCACAACCTGGTTATGGCGCTGGGTCCCGCAGGCACCGGCAAGACCTACCTCGCCGTCGCCAAGGCGGTCGAGGCGCTGGAGGCAGGCAAGGTCGGCCGAATCGTCCTCAGCCGCCCTGCTGTCGAGGCCGGGGAATCCATCGGCTTCCTGCCCGGCGACATGGAGGACAAGCTGGCGCCCTATCTGCGCCCGCTCTACGACGCCCTGTCCGATCGTCTGTCGATGAAGCGGGTCAAGGCGCTGATGGCCGAAGGTCTGATCGAGATCGCCCCGGTCGGCTATATGCGCGGCCGCACGCTGAACAACGCCTTCATCGTCGTGGACGAGGCGCAGAACTGCACCTACGTCCAGCTCAAGATGCTGCTGACCCGTTTGGGCTGGCATTCGACCATGGTGGTGACGGGCGACCCGCAGCAGTCGGATCTGCTGCCTGGCATCTCGGGCCTGTCGGACATCTCGGCGCGACTGGAGGCCGTACCCGACATCGCCGTGGTGCGTCTGGCCGAGCGCGACATCGTCCGTCACCCGTTGGTCGCCTCGATGATCGGCGTCCTCTGAAGACTTGGCTTAGGTCGTCATTCCGGGGCTGAGCGTAGCGAAGAACCCGGAACCCAGGGCAGCACGCGCAACTCCATGCGTTCAACGCTGGATGCGAGCCACCTGGGTTGCGGGTTCGTCCTGCGGACGCCCCGGAATGACGGCGAGGGACGATCTGATGGATTGGGCCAAACGCCCATTGTCCCCCGCCGCGCTCACCCGCTAAAGGTCGGCTCGCGGCTGATGAGGGATTTCGATGCGCGTAGCGATGATTGGGACGGGCTATGTGGGCTTGGTGTCCGGCGCCTGTTTCGCCGACTTCGGCCATGTCGTCACCTGCATCGACAAGGACCCGTCCAAGATCGAGCGGCTGGAGCGGGGCGAAATCCCGATCTATGAGCCGGGGCTGGATGATTTGGTCGCCGCCAATGTGCGCGAAGGTCGACTGTTCTTCACCCTGGACGGCGCCGAGGCCATTCGCCGGGCCGACGCCGTCTTCATCGCCGTGGGCACGCCGACCCGGCGCGGCGACGGCCATGCCGACCTGTCCTACGTCCACGCGGCCGCCGAGGAGATCGCCGGCCTGATCGAAGGCTTCACGGTCGTCGTCACCAAATCGACCGTCCCGGTCGGCACGGGCGATGAGGTCGAAGCCATCATCCGCAAGACCAATCCGAAGGCCGACTTCGCCGTCGTCTCCAACCCCGAATTCCTGCGTGAAGGCGCCGCGATCGGCGACTTCAAACGTCCCGACCGCGTCGTCATCGGCATCGACGACATGACCGGCGACGCCGGCGGCCGCGCACAGAAGGTCATGAGCGAACTCTATCGTCCACTGAACCTGAACGAGAGCCCGCTGCTGTTTGTGGGCCGTCGCACGTCCGAGCTGATCAAATACGCCTCCAACGCCTTCCTGGCGATGAAGATCACCTTCATCAACGAGATGGCCGACCTGTGCGAAGCCGTCGGCGCCGACGTCCAGCAGGTCGCGCGCGGCATCGGCTTGGACAAGCGGATCGGTTCGAAATTCCTGCACGCCGGACCGGGCTATGGCGGCTCGTGCTTCCCCAAGGACACCATCGCCCTGGTCCGCACCGCCCAGCAATACGGCGCGCCGACAAAGCTGATCGAGGCCACGGTCGAGGTCAACGACGCCCGCAAGAAGGCCATGGCCGACCGCGTCGCCGCGACCCTGGGGACAAGTGTCCAGGGCAAGACGGTCGCCCTTCTGGGTCTGACGTTTAAGCCGAACACCGACGACATGCGTGACGCTCCGTCGCTGGATATCGCGCCTGCTCTGATCGCCGCCGGCGCGACCGTTCAGGCCTTCGATCCCGAAGGCATGCACGAGGCCGCCAAGCTGTTGCCCGACATCCAGATGAAGGACAGCGCTTATGACGCCGTCGTCGGCGCCGACGCCGTGGTCCTGGTCACCGAATGGGACCAGTTCCGCGCCCTGGATCTGGACCGCATCAAGCTGCTGATGAATCAGCCGGTCCTGGTCGATCTGCGCAACATCTATCGGCCCGAGGACATGAAGCATCGCGGCTTCCGCTACATGGGCATCGGGCGCGGCTGATGGGGTCGCCGATCCTCGTGACGGGCGCCGCCGGCTTCATCGGCATGCACGTCGCCGAGCGACTGCTGGACCGGGGCGAGCAGGTGATCGGCGTCGATGTCTTCAACGACTACTATGATCCGCGCCTGAAGGCCGCCCGCGCCGCGCGGCTGGAAGGGCGAGACGGCTTCAAGATGGTCCGCGCCGACATCGCCGACCACGCGCAGATGCGCGCGCTGGTCGCGGACGCCGGGGTCAGGCGGATCGTTCACCTCGCGGCCCAGGCGGGGGTCCGCTACTCGCTCGACAATCCCTTCGCCTATGAGCGGTCTAATCTGGCCGGCCATCTGTCGATGCTGGAGGCCGCGCGGCACAACGGCGTGACGCATCTGGTCTATGCCTCGTCCAGTTCGGTCTATGGTGACCGGCCGCTGGAAGGTTCGGGCTTCCGGGAGGACGACCCGACGGTCAATCCCGTCTCGCTCTACGCCGCGACCAAACGCTCGTGCGAACTGATGAGCCAGAGCTACGCCAGGCTTTATGGCTTTCCGCAATCGGGCCTGCGGTTCTTCACCGTCTATGGCCCCTGGGGCCGGCCCGACATGGCCTATTTCAGCTTCACCCAGAAGATCGTGCGCGGCGAGCCGATCGAGGTCTATGGCGAAGGCAATATGGCGCGCGACTTCACCTATATCGACGACATCGTCGACGGCGTGATCGCCGTGCTGGACCGCCCCCCGGCGCGGGGCGTTCACGAGGTCTATAACATCGGCGACAGCCAGCCCGTCGGCCTGATGGAGATGATCTCCACGCTGGAAACCGCGCTGGGCGTCGAGGCAAAAAAAATCATGCGGCCCATGCAGCCCGGAGACGTCACCGCCACCTATGCGGACATTTCCAAGCTGAACGCCCTGTGCGGTTATCAGCCCAAGGCCCCGTTGAAGATCGGACTGGAAAAGTTCGTCGCCTGGTGGCGTCAATACCAGAACGGTTGACGCAAGAAGGCTGGGGGGCCGATGCGACGCGAAATCCTGCCGGCCGGCGCCGCCCTGATGCTGTTCGGCGCAACCGACGCCACGGCCCAGGCTTTGCGCTCGGCTCAGGACGCGCAAATCGACCTTTTCGTTCGCAACCGCGCGGTCGCCGTGCGTGATCGGCCGCAACCCGCCTATGACCCGCTCGGCGTCCGGGCCGGCGGCTTCACGGCCTTTCCCCGGCTTCGGTCGGGCGTGGTCCATGATGACAATGTCTTTGCAGCCGAAGACGACCGTCAGCCTGCAACGACCTTGCGCTTGACGCCTGAGGTCGTCGTCCGATCCCACTGGTCGCGCCACGCGCTTGAAAGCCGCGTCCGCGCCGAGATTGACCGCAACCTCGACTTCGACAGCGAGAACACGACCGACTGGAGCCTGGGCGGCGCCGGCCGTCTCGACATCGTTCGAGGCGCCGACGTCACCTTGGCCGCCGACTATGCCCATGATCACGAGGCCCGCACGGCCGCCGGGGCCGATCCCGCCGCTCGCCGCCCGATCGCCTTCGATCTGGCCTCCGCATCGCTGGCCGCGACGCGCACGCGGGGTCGATTGCGCCTGTCAGCCAAGGCCGCCGTTCTTCGCTACGACTACCGCGATGGGCTGAACGACGCCGGCGCCGTCATCGAACAGGACGATCGGGATCGCACCGTCGACCTCCTGACCGGCCGGGTCGACTACGCCCTCTCTCCCGCGACCGCCCTGTTCTTTCAGGTCGCCCGCGATGACCGCGACTATCGCAACGTGGCAGGGTCGCCGGATCGATCCTCTTCCGGTCACGAAGCCTTGGCTGGCGTGGACTTCGAGCTGGGCGCGCTGATCCGGGGCGAGGTCGCCGCCGGCTATATCCGCCAGGATTTCCAGGATGCAGCCTATGGCGATCTCGACGGCTTTGGCGGTCGTGCGCGCCTGTCTTGGTTTCCGACGCAATTGACGACCCTGACAGCCGCCGCCGGGCGCAGCGTCGAGGACACCGGCGTGATCGGCTCGGCCGGCGCCCTGCGCACCGACCTGTCGATCGGCGTGGACCACGAACTGCTGCGCAATCTGATCCTGACGGCGGAAACGGCGTGGAGCGAAGACGACTACAACGGCCTCGACCGCACCGACACCCGCTTCGCCGCCAGCTTCAGCGCCCTCTATCGCCTCAACCGTCGTTACGGCCTGACCGCCGGTCTGACCTATCTCGACCAATCCTCGTCCGGCGCGGCCGCGGGACCCACATATCGCTCGACGCGCCTGTCCATCGCGGTCGTCTCGCAGTTCTGAGCGCACGGCCACAGCGCGAAGATTGACAACCTGAAGGCATCATCGCACCACTAGACGGGACGATCACCGTTCGATGGCGCGATGACCCACCACGACACCGCGATCGGCGGTCCCGGCCAGCCGGCGGACGACGCCATCGACCTCCACGCCCTGATCACCGCCTTCCGCCGTCGTCTCGGTCTGTTCACCGCTGTCGCAGCCGTCGTCTGCCTGATCGTGCTGGCGCTGATGCTGGGCCAGCCGCCGGTCTATACCGCGACCGCCAGCCTCCAGATCAACACCCGCAAGGAACAGGTCGTGGCGGGACAGGCCGTGCTGTCGGCGCTCGACGCCGAGGCGGCCATCGTCGACACCGAGGTCGAGGTTCTGAAGTCACCCCAGCTCGCCGCACAGGTCGTGCAGACGCTGGGTCTGATCCGCGATCCCAAGTTCAACGCCCGCCTGCGATCCTCACTCCTCACCCACCACCTGTCGCGCGCCACGCCTGCGCCGAACGATGCTGAGATCGAGCGTCAACAGGTGATCGACGCCGTCAGGCGACGCCTGACCGTGCGCCGCGTCGGCCTGACCTATTCGATGGCGATCAGCTTCACCTCCGACGACCCGACCAAGGCGGCCCGCATCGCCAACGCCTTCGCCAGCGCCTATCTCCAGTCTCAACTCACCGCCAAGTTCGACGCCAACGCCCAGGCCAACACCTTCCTGGGCGCCCGGCTGGAAGACCTGCGCCGCCAGGTCGAGGCCGCCGACGCCGCCGTCTCCGCCTACCGGATCGATAACGGCCTGCTCAGCGCCCAGGGCGCCACCCTGACGGAGCAGGAGATCTCGGCCTACAACCAGCAACTCGCCCTGGCCCGCGCACAGCAGGCCGAGCAGGACGCCCGCCTGCGCACCGCCCGCGCCCAGATGGCGGCGGGCTCCAACGGCGACGATGTCGGCGAGGCCCTGTCCTCTCCCGTCGTCCAGAACCTTCGCGCTCAGCGCGCGGCGATCAGCACCCGCGTCGCGGACCTGTCGGTCCGTTACGGCCCACTGCACCCCGACATGATCCGCGCCCGTCAGGAGTTGTCCGACATCGACGCGCAAATCCAGGCCGAGATCCGCCGTGTCGTCTCGAACCTGGACGCCCAGGCTCAGGTCGCCCGCCAACGCGCCGCCTCGGTCCAGTCCAGCCTGGACGCCGCGCGCGGCGCCTTGGCCGACAACAACGTCGCCTCGGTGCGCCTGCGCGAACTGGAGGGCGAAGCCGAGGCCGCCCGCGCCATCTACCGCGCCTTCCTGGATCGCTATCGCGAGACCAGCGCCCAGACCGGCGTCGAACTGGCGGACGCCCGCATCGTCTCGCGCGCCACGCCTCCGACCGCACAAAGCGCGCCAAACCTGATGATCAGCCTCGCGCTTGCCCTGTTGCTGGGCACGGCGGCGGGAACCGGGGCTGTCATCATCGCCAACGCCATGCAGACCGGCCTCAGCGGCCCCGATGACATCGAGCGCAGGCTGGGCGTCGGCGCCGTCGGCGCCGTTCCCCTCGCCTCATCCGTGGCGGCGGCGGAGGATCAGACGCTGCATCCGATCGACCTCGTCGTCCAACGCCCGCTGTCGGTCTTCGCCGAGGCCTTCCGGGCGCTGCGCACTTCGATCACCCCCATCGTCAGCGTCGTGGGCGAGCCGTCCGCGCGCATCGTCGCCGTCACCTCCGCCCTGCCTGGCGAAGGCAAGACCACTACAGCCGTCTGTCTGGCCCGCGTCGCCGCGCGCTCCGGCGGACGCATTCTCTTGATCGACGGCGACCCGCGTCGGCGTGGCGTGACGCGAATGCTGGGGCTGAACCCCGACCATGGCCTGGCCGAGCTGCTGCATGGCGCGGCGGCCTGGCGAAACGTCCTGGTGCTGGACCCGGTCTCCGGCGCGCAGGTTCTGCCCCTGTCGGGATCAGGCCTGTCGGCCGACGACCTGTTCGGCGCCCCGCCGATGACCGCCCTGCTGGATGACCTGCGTCAGGCCTTCGACCTGATCGTTATCGACACTGCGCCCGTCCTGGTCCTCGCCGACGCCCGTATCCTGGCGGGCAAGGCCGACAGCGTCGTCCTGCTCACCCGCTGGCGAAAGACCCCAGCGCGCGCTGTCGCCGCCGCCTTGCGCATCCTGCATCAGGCCGGTGCGCGCCCCCTCGGCGTCACCCTGAGCCAAGTTGATGTCCGGGCCCAGTCGGGCCAAGGCTATGGCCACGCCGACTACGACTACCGCGCCTATCGAAAATACTACGCGGCCTGACGCCGGGCGTCAGCGCGGCCTTTCCCCTCGCCGGCTCGACACCTCGGTCGAGGCCCAACGGTCCCACATCTGGAAGTAGAGGCCATAGTTGCCGTTGAAACGTTTGTGGTGCGCGTCGTGGTGGGTGGCGGTGATCATCCAGCGCAAAGGGGCGCGTTTCAGCCAGGACGCTGGCCAGACTTCGCGGCCGGCGTGATTCAGCACGGCGGTTGCGGTCATCAAGGTCAGCAGCGCCAGAGCTACGCCCCAGTGAATAGGGATGAAGAGGGTCAGGACCGGCAGGAACCAGGCCGTGGCGATCGCCTCGGCCGGATCAAAGGCGAAGGAGGCGAAGGCGCTGGGATCGCGCGACCGGTGGTGTTCGGCGTGGGCCCAGGGGAAGATGCGCGGGTGGTGCAGCCCGCGGTGGACCCAATAGTAGAAGGCGTCGTGCGCCAGCATATAGACGATGAAGCTGGCGGGCAGCCACCACAGCGGCCAGGCATGGATATCGTCGTAGATCGCCGTCCCGCCGCGCTTCCAGAACTCGATGACGAGTGCGGCCGGCAAGGCGTAGATCGGGCAGGCGATCAGGGACGCGATGACTTCGGCGCGGATGCGTTTCGCCGCCGGCGGCCTGTGGTTCAGCTGACGCCCCCGTCCCGCTCCGCCCCACAGCAAGCCATGGGTCACAACGCCGACCAGCAGATAGCGCACGCCGATGATCAGGCTGAGCGCGAGGGTGGTGACGAACAGGTCCTTCAACATGGGCGCACAGACGGCGAAACGCCGCGCCGGGTCAAGTCGTGACGCGCAGGGCTGAAGGCGCCTATGATGCGGTCATGTCCTGGCCGACGATGATCCTGCTGTTCCTCGCTACCTTCCTGGGGATGGAGGTCTTCGCCTGGGCGATGCATCGCTATGTCATGCACGGCCTGCTGTGGACCTGGCACCGCAGCCATCACGAGCCGCACGACGACGTGCTGGAGAAGAACGACCTGTTCGCCGTGGTGTTCGCCGCCCCGGCCATCGTCTTCGTCGCCTTGGGCCTGCACGTCTGGCCCTGGGCACTGCCGATCGGCCTGGGTGTCACAGCCTATGGACTGATCTATTTCTTCTTTCACGACGGGCTGGTGCATCGCCGTTTCCCGACGGGGATCGCGGGGCGCTCGGGGTTTTGGACGCGCCGCATTCAGGCGCATAGGCTGCATCATGCGGTGCGGACGCGCGAGGGCTGCGTGTCGTTCGGCTTCCTATGGGTGCGGTCGGCGCGCTCGCTGAAGGCCGAACTGTCTCAGAAACGCGGCTCATCCAGCAACGGAGCCTGAGCCAGGGCGGCGAGGTCCGCCGATCCGGTGCAGAAACAGGCCAGTCGCAGCTGGGCCGCCATCAGGTCCAGATGATCCACCACCGCCTCGGTCGAGGTCAGCGCCGCCTCGAGCACGCCCGCCGCCTGACCGACTAGGCAAGCGCCTAGCCGGATCGCGCGCGCTGCATCCAGCCCGTCGCGGATGCCGCCCGACCCGATCAGATCCAGTTCCGGCGCGCCCTCGGCGCAGTCTAGCAGGCTGCGCGCCGTCGGTACGCCCCAGCCGGCGAAGGGTGCGGCCAGCGCCTCGGCCCGACCGCCCGTGGCTCGCGCGCCCTCGATCAGGCCCCAGTTGGTGCCCCCCGCTCCGGCCACGTCCAGCGCGGCGACGCCCATGTCCGCCAAGCGGCGCGCCACCGCGCCCGACAGGCCGGCGCCGGTCTCCTTGACGATCAGACGACCCGGGAAAGCCGCCGCGACCTGTTCGATGCCTTGCGCCACGCCGCGCCAGTCTCGATCGCCCTCGGGCTGAATGCCTTCCTGCAATGGATTGAGATGAAGGATCAGGGCGTCGGCGCCGATCATCTCCATGGCCCGCCGCGCCTCGTCGACGCCATAGCCCAGGGCAAACTGCACGGCGCCCAGGTTGGCTAAAATCATCGCATCGGGGGCGCGGCGTCGCAGATCCAGTCCCAAACCCACACCACCTTCCGTCTCCAGCGCCACACGCTGTGAGCCGACAGCCAGAACGACGCCCAGGGCCTGGGCCGCCTCGGCCAACCGCGTATTGATCGCCTCGGCCCGCGACGGCCCGCCGGTCATCGAACTGATCAGGAACGGCAAGGCGACCCGTCGCCCCAAAAAGCGCGTGGCCAGATTGATCGCGTCGTGATCGATATCCGGCAGGGCGTCGTGAACGAAACAAACGGCGTCAAGACCCGATGTCGTCTGGCTGACGCCTCGCCCGGCCCGCACGTGGTCGATGTGTTCGTCCTTGCGCCGGATCAAGGCATCGGCGTCGGTGGACATCGCAAACGGCTCCTGGCGGGTTGCATCCGACGCGGTCGTGATGCCGTATGGCATCATAAGGGTTCGGCGCGTGGTCGCAACGCGACGCTGGCGACTATGGGAGATCTGTATGGCGATCGTCGGCATCCTGCGCCAACCGCCCCTGGCGGACGCATCCTGCGCGCCCGACGATCTGCGTCTGCAGGTTCAGGCGCGTCTGGCCGAGGTGGCACCGGCGCACGACGGCCTGCTGTCCACGGCGTCCCGCGAGGCCTTGCTGGGAAAGGGAAAACGCGTCCGGCCGGTGCTGGCCATGCTGGCGGCGGCGCATGTCGGCGGCGATCCGGAAGACGCCTTGGACTATGGCTGCGCGCTTGAAATGGTCCATGCCGCGTCGCTGGTTCTGGACGACCTGCCGTGCATGGACGACGCCTCGCTGCGTCGGGGCCAGCCGACCCTGCACCGTCGCCACGGCGAGGATACGGCGGTTCTGGCGGCCGTGGCCCTGTTGAACCAAGCCACGCGTCTGGTGCTGCGGACCCCGGCGCCGGCGGAAGCGCGTCTGACGGCCCTGGACCTTTTGACGCAGGCGATCGGCTTCGAGGGTCTGTCCGAGGGTCAGATGCGCGATCTCCGAGACGACGCAAGGGATCGCGACGAAACCGCCCTGCGCCAGATCAACGATCTGAAAACCGGCGCCTTGTTTGTCGCCACCGTGCGCGGCGGCGGCCTGCTCGGCGGCGGCGATGCGCAGGATCTCGCGCGGCTTTCGAACTTCGGCGAGGCGGTCGGCTTCGCCTTCCAGCTTTGCGACGATCTGCTGGATGCCTGTTCGACCGTCGACGCCGTCGGCAAGGACGTGGGTCAGGACGACGACACCACCACCTTCGTCGATCTGTGGGGGGAATGCCGGGCGCGTGCGGCGGTGCGGCAGTCGCTGGCCAAGGCGGTCGAGGCGGTCGGCCACGACAGCCCCCTGGCCCTCTATGTCCTGGACCTTTTCCAGCAGGCCGAACTTGGGGTCTGACAACGCGCCGGCCCTGTCGATGAGCGGGATCGAAGCGGGCTACGACGACCGACCCGTGCTGCGTGACTTCAGCCTGAGCATCGCTGCGGGCGAGGTCTATGCCCTGCTCGGGGCGAATGGTGCGGGCAAGTCCACGGCGGCGCGTGTCGCCTCGGGTCTGCTGCCCACGCGGCGCGGGCGTGTCGTCCTGGGCGAAGGCGGCGGACCACGCGGCCGCATCGGGCTGGCGCCGCAGGACAGCGCCCTGTTCCCGGCCCTGTCGCCGCGCGAGAACGTCGATGTGACGGCGCGGCTATGCGGCGTGCCCAAGCGTGACCGCGGCGCGGCGGTGAACCGCGCGCTCGACCTGACCGGCTGCGGCCCGCGCGCGGACCAGCCGGTGCGCACCCTGTCCGGCGGCTGGAAGCGGCGCGCTAACCTCAGCGCCGCCCTGGTCGGACAACCGCACCTGCTGATCGCTGACGAACCGACGGAAGGGGTGGATGCGACGACCCGCGGCGTCCTGTCGGTCGCCCTGCGCGAAACCGTAAAGGCGGGCGCCGGCTGCCTGCTGATCAGCCATGACGCCATCTTCGTCGCCGATACGGCCGACCGGATCGGCGTCCTGGCGCAGGGGCGACTTCTGGCGGAAGGCGCGCCAAACGCCTTGCTGCATCGCGCCTTCGGTTCAGCCCGGCTGCTCAGCATTCGCCTGACCCGACCGGCGTCTGACCCCGCCGCCCAATGGTTCGCCCAGGCGGGGCTGACCGCGTCTGAAGACGGGCTGGAGTGGCGGCGGCTCTGCGAGGACGCGCTGGCCATCGCCCAGATGCTGGCCGCCGTCGTCGATGGCGAGGATGGCGAGGTCGCCGTGCGCCGCCCCGGCCTGGACGATCTGGTCGCACAGCTGTCGCAGGCTCCATCATGATGGCGGTGGCAGGCGCCTGGGCGAGAGGGTTTTGGCGCGACCGCGCAGGCGTGATCCTGACCCTGTTGCTGCCGCCCCTGGTGTATCTGCTGTTCGCGGCGATCTTCGGCGCGGGTGCACGGGGCGACATCGACACCACCGTGGTTCTGCACGACACGGCGCGCACGCCCGCGACAGCGGCGATCCGCGAGGCGGTGTCGATGGACATGGGCGCGCGCCTTCGCATCGTCGACGATCGCGAGGCCTTCGACCGCGCCGTCATCGACGGTCGCGCCGACGCGGGCATACTGATCCGTCCCTCGACGCAGGGACCGCCGAAGCTGGTGATCGTTTCCGCCGCCGGCCGGGACGTGGCGGCGTCGGCGCTTCAGGCGCGGCTGGAGCCGATGGCCGCCGCCTTGTCGGGTCAGGTCGCACGACCCGCGCCGCGCGTTCAGACCCTGCAGATCGGGCCTCAGGGTGATGTGCAGGCGACCTATTATGCGGGCGCGGTCAGCGTCATGTTCGTCTTCTTCGCCGCCATGCACGGGGCCATGGGCGGGCTGGACGAGCGACGATCCGGCCTCCAATCCCGCCTGGCCCTGGCGCGCGGCGGCCTTGCGCCCATCCTTGCCGGACGGGCCGCCTGGCTGACGGCGGTGGGCGTGATGCAGTCGGCGGCTGTGTTCGTCGCCGCCTGGGTCAAGCTGCCCGCCCTGGAGCCCTGGCAGACGGCGGCGGCGGCGGTCACCGCGTTAGCGGTCGGTTTCTGCGCCGCCGGCCTGGCCCTGGCCCTGACGGCGGCGTGTCGATCGCGCGAACAGGCCCAGCCGTTGACGACCTTCGTGGTCCTGCTTCTGGCCGCTCTGGGCGGATCGATGGCGCCGCGCTTTCTGATGCCCGAAGCCTTCCGCGACCTTGGCTGGATCACGCCCCACGCCTGGGCCATCGAGGCCTATCAGGCCGTGATCTGGCGGGGCGAGTTCACCTCGACCGTCATCGCCGCCTGGGCGGTCATGGCCGGTCTGGGCGCAGGGGGCCTTGCGGTCGCCCTGACGTTGGAGAGGCGGCGCGCCGCCCGCTGATCGTCAGACGTGGGTCCACAAGGCCGGGCGCGGCGGCGGCTCTCGCCAGGCGTCCAGCGTCTTGCACCACAGGGCGATCAGACCACCCCGCCCCAGCAGCATCAGCTTGCCCGCCTTGTCGACGGACGTCCGCCCGTCCCAGGCGCTCACCCCGGCGCGCGACACATGGCGGCCGATAGACCGATAGACGCCGCGCGCCGTGGCGATGGCCCAGGCCGAGCGCGGGTTCAGATCGCGCAAACCCCAGCGCGCCGAGGCGTAGAAGGGCTCGGCCGCCGCCACCAGACGCTGCGCCGTTTTGGCCACGGCGGCGCGGTGCTGGGGCTGATCGACCTGATCGCGCGGCACGCCCGCCTCATCCAGCCAGGCGCCGGGCAGATATACCCGCCCCCCCTTCGCATCCTCGACCACGTCGCGGGCGATGTTCGTCAGCTGGAACGCCAGCCCCAGGTCTTGGGCGCGTCGCAGGGTCGGCGCATCGTCCACCCCCATGATCCGCGCCATCATCACCCCGACGACGCCGGCGACGTGATAGGCATAGTCCAGCGTGTCCTCCAGCGTGTCGTAGCGCCGGCCGACCACATCCATCTCGAACCCGTGCAACAGGTCCATCGCCTCGTCAGCAGGAATGCCATGACGCATGGCCACGCGCTGGAAGGCGGTGAAGACCGGGTCCGTCTGCGGCTCTCCGGCCAGGGCGGCGGCGGTGCGCAGGCGCAGTTCGTCCAGCTTCTCGCCGGCCAGCACCGGATCAATGCCGACCGCGCCGTGGCCCAACACCTGTCCGTCGATCTCGTCGTCACAGTGCCGGCACCAGGAATACAGCATCCAGGCGTCGTCGCGGATCGCCGCCGGGAACAGGCGCGCGGCGGCGGCGAAGCTCTTGGACCCCTGCTCCATCGACTGGCGGCTGTGATCCAGGACGGCGTCGGTCATGCCGGCTGCCTCGCGTCCTCGATCATCAGGGCGGCGGTGGCCTTGGCCGATCCGACCACGCCCGGCACGCCGGCGCCGGGGTGGGTGCCGGCGCCCACGAAATACAGGTTCGGGATCTGGTCGTCGCGGTTATGCACCCGGAACCAGGCGCTCTGAGTCAGGATCGGCTCCAGCGAGAAGGCCGAACCCTGGTGAGCGTTCAGCTGGTCGCGGAAATCGACCGGCGTGAATATGCGGCAGGTATCCAGATCGGCCGTCAGGCCGGGGATGTAGCGTTCTTCCAGATAAGCCAGGATCCGGTCGCGATAGCGCGGCCCCTCGACCTCCCAGTCGATGTCGGCCGAGGCCAGGTGCGGCACGGGCGCCAGCACATAGAAGGCGTCGCAGCCTTCCGGGGCCAATGACGGATCTGTCCGCGTCGGCGCATGCAGATACAGCGAGAAATCGTCGGGCAGATCCGGCCCCTTGAAGATTTCGGCGATCAGCTCGCGATAGCGCGGCCCGAACAGCACCGTGTGGTGGCGCACCTCCGGGTGGACGCGTTTCAGGCCGAAATAGATGACGAACAGCGACATGGAGTGACGCCGCGACGCCAGCTTGGCGCCCTCCTTCTGACCGCGCGGTTCCTGACCCAGCAGGCGCTGATAGGTGTGAACGACGTCGGCGTTGGAGGCGACCATGTCGAAGGCCAGCGTCTCGCCATTTACGACCACGCCGGTCGCGCGACCGTTCGCCATGGTGATGCGCTCGACCGGACTGTTCAGTCGAACCTCACCGCCCAGATCCTTGAGCAGACGCACCATGGCTTGGATCAGGGCTCCGGTGCCGCCACGGGGGAACCAGACGCCCCAGCGCCGCTCCAACGCATGGATCAAGGCATAAATTGACGAGGTCGCGAACGGATTGCCGCCGACCAGCAGGGAGTGGAAGCTAAACGCCTGACGCAGGTGCTCGTCCTGAATATAGCTGGCGACCTTGTCATAGACCGATCGCCAGGCCTGAAGCCGCACCAGCTCCGGCGCCGCCTTGACCATGCTGGCGAAGTCCAGGAACGGTACCGCCCCCAGCTTCAGATAGCCTTCCTTCAGCAGGTCCTGCGAATAGGCGAGGAACTTGCGATAGCCTTCCTTGTCGGCCGGATTGCGCGCCACGATCTGGCGGTCCAGCTCATCCTGATCGTTGACGTAGTCGAAGACGTCGCCGTCTTCCCAGCACAGCCGATAGAAGGGCGCGACCGGCAGCAGTTCGACATAGTCCGACAGCTTGCGGCCGCTGGCCTCGAACAGCTCCTCCAGCGCCGAAGGGTCGGTGATGACGGTGGGACCGGCGTCGAAGGTGTAGCCCTTGTCCTTGAACACATAGGCCCGGCCGCCCTCCAGGTCGCGGGCCTCGAACACCGTGGTCTGTATGCCCGCCGACTGCAGCCGTATGGCCAGCGACAAGCCTCCGAAGCCCGATCCGATGACTGCAGCCCGCATCACGCACGTCCTTTTTCGACCAGACAGGTCAGTGCGGCGCCGATCGGCACCGGGGGTTTTCCGCTCAGGATCCGCGCCTTGTCGGCGAGGGTCGATCCTGCGGCGTAGAAGCGTTCGATCAAAGGCTGGGGCAGACGATAGAACCGCTCCAGCACCTTGTATCGTTCATCGGGCCGCGCCGCACGGAATAGCATCCGGTTCAGCAACCGATAGAAACTTCGTCCGGCCCATACGTCATGCGCATAGCGGCGGATGGCTTCGGCGACCGTCGCCGGCTCGAAATCCTGCGCCATTCGGTCGGCCAGGCGCACGGCGTCCGGCAGGGAATAGCCGGTGGTTGGATGAAACAGCCCGGCGCGCAAGCCGCTGAGCGCCGTCGGCCCCATCCGCGACAAATGCGCGCCGATGGCCCCATCGAGCGCCACGGGCAGGACGCCGTCCTCTTCGCGCAAGACCGTCTCGATCTCCCAGCCCTGCGCGTGGGCGTAATCCAATACGCCTTGCCGGAACGCCCCGCGATCCAGCGCATCGCCGTCGGTGTAGCGCGTATCCTCGATCAGCAGCGTGCGATCATCGAACGGCAGAGTGTAGAGAAACCGGTAGCCCCCGGCCTGATCGACGCAGGCGTCCATGACGATGGGCGTGGTCAGACCGTGCGGCGCCGCCAGCCGAACCTCCAGCCCGACGAATTTCTGGAAACCCAGCGCCAGATCCGGCGTCGCGGTCGGCCCGCGCCCATCGATCACCGCCTTGGCGCTCAGACGCCGCCCATCAGCCAGCACCGCTTCGGTCGGCGACACAGAGGCGACCGGCGCACCCAGCATGATCTTTCCAGGCAAGGCCGCCTGGACCACCGCCGCGAACCGTTCGGCCGTGACGCTGCAATAGGGGGTCGACAGCGCGCGTTCGAACTGGGGAAAACGGACGCCGTATCCCGGCCAGCGATGCACGACTAAGGGCGCGATCCAGTCGCGCTGCGCCTGCGTCAGGTCGCTGTCGAAGAAAGACCAGGTGTGGACCCCGCCCAGGGTGTGCGCCGCCTCGACGATTCGCACGTCCAGATCAGGACGGACGCGCGACAGCCGCAGCGCCAGCAAGCCATTGGCCAAGCCGCCGCCAACCAGCAAAAGGTCCGGCGCGGAAGTGTCAGAGGCGTCGACCTGCATTCCTGACAGGTGGCACGCGACGACGCATGCGGCAAGCGAACAGGATGCTTAGCGGAACCCGATGCGCTAAGTGTCGCGCCATGTCCGCCGTCACGCCAATGTCACGGGTCGTCCCGAACCAGGCCCTGATCGGCCTGACCCTGGCCGGCCTGATCGCGGCGACCTGGCTGAGCCTGCATGTCTACGGCGTCTATTTTCATCGCTGGACGATCTGGAGCGTCCTGACCGTTCCGGTGATCGTCGCCGTCCAGACCTGGCTGTCCGTCGGCCTCTTCATCGTCGCCCACGACGCCATGCACGGTTCGCTGGCGCCGGGACGCCCACGGCTGAATACGGCGATCGGCAGCCTGGCGCTGGCCCTCTACGCCGGTTTTCGGTTCGCGCCGTTGAAGACAGCACACCACGCCCATCACGCGGCGCCCGGCACGGCGGACGATCCCGACTTTCACGCCGACGCCCCGCGCGCCTTCCTGCGTTGGTTCTACGGTTTTTTCCGCACCTATTTCGGCTGGCGTGAGCTGGCCGTTCTGACGGTGCTGGTGGCCGTTGTAGTGCTGATCCTAGGCGCCCGAATGCCCAATCTTCTGGTCTTCTGGGCCGCGCCCGCCCTGCTTTCGGCGCTGCAGTTGTTCACCTTCGGCACCTGGCTGCCCCACAGGCATACGGGCGACGCGTTTCCCGACCACCACAACGCCCGCACCAGCCCCTTCGGCGCGGTCCTGTCGTTGCTGACCTGCTTCCACTTCGGCCGTCACCACGAACACCACCTTACCCCCTGGAAGCCTTGGTGGCGTCTCTTCAGCTAGGTGCGTCAGCTCAGCCGTCGCGCCATTCGCTGAGCATCTGGCCGTCTGCGTCTTCGAAGGCGACGCGGTCGAGTTGCACCGCGCCGATGCAGACCGGCCGTTGATCGGCTGCGGCGGCGCGGCAGTGGATGGCGCGGCCGTCGGCGAAGGCGGTCATGCGGCCTTCCAGAACGAGACGATAACCGTTCATGGACGGCGCAGGCGGTTGGCCGTCCTCGCCGCGCAGCGTGAACTCATAGGCCCGTCCGTTGCGGCGGCCGGTCCGCGCGCCGGTCGCCTTGAACACGGCGGCCAGCCCCACCGTCTGGGGCGAGGGCTGGTCTGACGTCGAAGCGGCGGACGCCGTCGCGGGGCAGTCCTCTGTGCGCAGCCAAGGCCTGGCCAGCCAGAACCCTTCGGCCGCCTCCAGGCTGCTGTCGTTCATTCCGATCAGACCGGCCTCAAGCCAATCCGTCGGCGCCAGACTGACCCGCAGGCTTTGGCGTTCTTTCGCCCAGGTCAGGGTCGCCAGTCCTTTCGTCGCAGTCTCAGCGGCGTCGCTGGGTGCGCCGCAGCCAAAGGCCTGCCGCACGACGAAACGTCGACCGGCCAGAGTCGCGCCGCCAACCTCGCGCCCGGCGGCGAAGGCCGAGGCGGCGATGTCCATGGCCTGAAGCAGACCGGCGCGGTCCAGGACGGGCGCGGGCGCGACCGTCACGACCGGCAGCGTTTCGGGTTTTGGGGCCGGAGCCGTCGTGGGCTGGGGCTCACGCTGGCAGGCGCCGAGCACAAGCAGGGACGCCGCAAGCGCGACGATCGAGGGACAAGGCGACGCAATCGGTTCGGGCATGGAACCACCCTAACACGCGAACCGCTGATGAGGATGCGACCACCCGAAAAAGGTTGACGCGAGCGATGGGGGACGGTCTGCACAGCATCATGACTTTCGACCAGATCGCCGCGCTCGCCGTGCTTGTCGCCGTCGTGGGCGTCCTCATCCACGGCAAAGTACGCGCCGATGTCGTGGCGCTGACGGGCGCCGCCGTCCTTCTGTTGCTGGGCGTGGTGCGGCCGGTCGAGGTGCAGGGCGCCTTCGCCAGCCCGGCCGTCATCGCTCTGGCCGGCCTGTTCGTCATCGCCTACGCGATCGAACTGTCCGGCCTTCTGGGCTGGCTGATCCGACAGGCGACGCAGCTTTCCGCCCGCATCGGCGCCCGAGGCATCTGGATCGTCATCGGCCTGTGCGGGTCGGTCGGCGGCTTTCTGAACAACACGCCGGTCGTGGTTCTGGCCGCGCCCGTGATCCGGGATGTGGCCCAGTCGCTGCGCCTGTCGCCCAAGCGGTTCCTGATGCCGCTCAGCCACGTCACGGTCATGGGCGGTCTGCTGACCCTGATCGGGACATCCACCAACCTGCTCGTCAACGACATGGCCCGCAACGCCGGCCAGCCGGTCTTCGGCCTGTTCGAGATCACGCCCGTGGGTCTGGTCCTCGCGCTCGTCGGCGGCCTGTGGCTTTATTTCGTGGGCGCGCGCCAGTTGGGCCGGTCCGTCGCCATGGATGAGGCCGAAGCCGCGCGCCTGGCGGAAATGGAGGAGGCGCGTCGCCGCGCCGAGGCCGAAGCCATCACCGGTCGCAAACGCCTGCTGCCGTTCGGCCTGCCGCGCCTGGGCGGTTCGCGAAACCAGGCCGATGGATCGGGCGATGCGCATCTCGGGGACGTCGAGCTGTATGGCGCCGCCGATCGTCCGCTGCGGCTCAGGCCGGCGGCGATCTCGCTCGGCGTCTTCGTTCTGGTGATCCTGTCGGCGGCGCTGGGGTGGGCGCCGATCGCCGCCTCGGCCTTCGCCGGAGCGGTCGGGCTGATCCTGCTGCGCGTGATCACGCCCGAAGAGGCCTATGCCGGGCTGCGCCCCGAAATCCTGCTGCTGATCGCGGGCATGGTGGTGGTGGGCACCGCCATCGAGGTGACGGGTCTGGCGTCCGCCGGTGCGGATCGGCTGATCGGCGTGATCCGCCCCCTGGGGCCGCTGGGCGCCCTGATCGTGCTTTACGGCGTGACGCTGTTCGCCACCGAACTGCTGTCCAACGCCACGGTCGCGGTGCTGATCACCCCCATCGCCGTAGCCTTGGCCGAAAGCCTGGGCGTGGATCCCCGCCCCTTTTTGGTGTGCGTCATGATGGCCGCCTCGGCCGCCTTCGCCACCCCGTTCGGCTATCAGACCAATGTGCTGGTCTTCAACATGGGCGGCTACAGCTACATGGACTTCGTCCGGGTCGGCCTGCCTCTGAACCTCGTGACCTGGATCGCCGCCATGGTCGCGATTCCGATCTTCTTCCCGTTCTGAAGATATCGTCGTCGGAGTGGTGCGGGCGGCCGGGATCGAACCGGCAAGGACTTTCGTCCGGCAGATTTTAAGTCTGCTGCGTCTACCAGTTTCGCCACGCCCGCAGCCCGGTCTGGCCCGGTTCGGCTCCTATAGACGGAACCGGTCCGGGTCTCCAAGTCGTCAGCGTGCCGGGGTCGCCGGCGTGGTCGCGGGCTTCATCGCCCGGAAGTCCACGTCGGAATCGGCGATCAGCCACAGCAGGCCGGCCCAGGCGGCGACGTTCTGGCTCAGTTGGGCCGGATCGATCTTGTCGAGCGTGTCGTTGGCGGTGTGGTGCAGGTCGAAATAGCGGGTCCCGTCCTGGGCCAGGCCGAAGAAGGGCACGCCCAGCGGACCCATCGGTCCGACATCGACGCCGCCCTCAGTCTCGACGCGATCCGAGGCCAGAACGCCGATCGGATAGAGGACGCGGGTCGCGGCCTTCTGGAAGTCCGAGCCTTGCGCGCCGGCGGGCAGGCGCAGGGCATAAACGCGGTCGGCGCCGAAATCGCTCTCGCCGGCGATGATGTGCTTGTCCAGCGCCGCGCCCTGGCCACGCGCATAGACGCCGCCGCCGTTGCCGGTCTGGGCGGTCGGCTGGGCCACCTCTTCCGACCCATAGAAGATGACGCGCAGGGTGCGGGCCGGACGGCGGCCGCTGTCGGCGATGGCCTTGGCGGCGGCGACCGTGATCGCCCCCCCTGCCCCGTCGTCGATGGCGCCGGTGCCCAGGTCCCAGCTGTCCATGTGCGAGCCCAGGACGATGATCTCTTCCGGTCGGGTCGCGCCCGGCAGATCGCCGATCACGTTCTGGCTAGTGGTGCGATAGGTGCGGGCGGTCGAGGTCAGACGCATGCGCACCGGCTGCCCCAGGGCGACCAGGCGGCTGACTTGGTCCGCGTCGGGCGCGGCCAGGGCGAAGGCGGGGATGGTCGGCTTGCCGTCGACATAGCGGGTCGTGCCGGTGTGGGGCATCCGGTCCTCGTCAGAGCCCACCGAGCGCATGACGAAGGCCGCCGCGCCCTTGGCCGCCGCCACGCCGGGGCCGGCGCCGCGCACGCGGGTCTGAGGACCATAGCCGGAGCCGTCCTGCATCGGGTGCATCTGGCCCAGGTCAACATAGACGATCTTGCCGCGGACGGCGGCCTCGGGCGCCGCCTGCAGGTCTTCGAAGGTGGAGAAGCGCACGACCTCCGCCTCGACGCCGCCCCTCGGCGTGGCCGGCGAGTGGCCCAGGGCGGCGGCGACCAGGGCTTGGGCGTTGTCGCCGACGATGGCGGCCGAGCTTTCGCCCCGCTCCCAGCCGACCAGCGGGAACTCTTCAATCCGGACGTTCTGGAAGCCGTTGGCGCGCAGATAGTCGGCGGCCCAGGCGGCGGCCTGCTGTTCGGATCGCGAACCCGCCGGGCGCGCGCCGAACCGCGTCGTCAGCTGGGTGACATAGTCCATGGCGATGTTCGAGCGCATCGCGGCGTCGCGCACCACGATCGCCTGCTGCACCGTCGCCGCATCCTGAGCTTGGGCCACAGGCGCGAAGGCGACGTGACCCAGGGCGACGGCGCTGGCGGTCAGCAGACGGATGGACATAAGCAGGCTCCGGACTCAGATGAGAGCCGGACCCTAGGTAGGTTCAGTCGTTCTGGAAATAGGGTTCGACCGGACCCTGCAGTTTCACGGTCAGGGCCTTGCCCTTGCGATCCACGCGGTTGCCGAGCGCCAGACGCACCCAGCCTTCGGACACGCAATATTCCTCGACATTGGTCTTCTCTTCGCCCTTGAAGCGAATGCCGACGCCGCGTTGCAGGACCTCGGCGTCGTGATGCGGGCTAGACGGGTCGACCGAGAGGCGGTCGGGGGGCGTGTCGGACATGGCGTTGGTCGGGCTCAAATCTCGGAAAGGCGCGGTGATAGACGCGCAGGCGCGCCCTGCCAATCCGAAACCGGGCTCAGGCGCTTACGGCAAAAGATGATAGTGCTGGGCGACGGCGGCCATCATCACCGTTCCGACCGCCGGAACGGCGAGTATGATGGCCCGGCGCATGCGGTGCGCGACGTAAAGCAATTCGCCGATCATGGCGCGGATCCTCGATGCAGTCGCTCTCTGACGGAGCGTTCGAAGATCATTGGTCGGACAGGGCATCTTGTCGAGATGACACGCCCGACAAGGGATCACAAATATCGTTACTGCACCGTTTGACGCGGCTGGGCGTTGGCGGCGTTCGAAGGCTGATAGGGCTGCGGGTCGGTCGCGGCCGGCGCAGCGGCGGGCGTGGCGGTCGGGCGACGCGCCGGGGTCGCGGCCGGGCGAGCCGCCGGTCGCGCAGCGGGACGGTTGGCGGCCGGGCGCGGTGTCGGACGGGTCGTCGGGGCGGCGGCGGGCTGAGCCGTCGGTGTCGCGGGCGGGGTCGTGGCGGCGGGCGCAGCAGCGGCGGGGGTTGCGGCCGGAGGCGTCGCAGCCTCGGCGGCGGCGGCGCGGGCGGCCATCTGTTGGGCCTGGAAGCGGGCGGCGAGCTTTTCGGTCAGCTCCTTGGCTTGCGGCGCGCTCATCTGGGCCATGATGGCGGCCAGGGTGCGCGGGCGCATGGCGGCCGCGACCGGCAGACGCACCCGGTCCTCCAGCGCGGCCATGACCGGGGCGGCCTCCTTGGGACGCATGGCGGAATAGACCTGAACCAGACGATCGATCTCGGCCTTCTCACGCTCGTCCACCTGGCCCAGCATCTGCTTCATCTCGGCCTTCAAGGCTTCCAGCGCCTTGACCTTGGCGTCCAGCTTCTGCTCGGCAGCGACCATCAGCGGCAGGGTGGTGGCGAAGTCCTGATCCCGCGCATCAAGCGCCGCGCGGCGCTGCGACAACGACTGGATGATCTTCAGCTCGGCCGGCGAAATCCCGGCCTGCTGGGCCAGCTGTTCGGGAGACAGGGCGGAACAGGTTCCGGGCAGAGCCGGCTTGGGCGGGGCGCCGGCCGCAGCGGGAACCGCCTCCTCGGCCCAGGCCTTGGCCCCGTCAAACAGGCCAGGCGCGACGCCGACGGCGCGCACGGCGACGACCCCGCCGATGGCGATGGCGATCAGGGGCAGGATGCGAGGAAGGCGGGCCATGGAATGGGGTTCCGAACTCAGGCGGCGAACAGGTCGTCGTCGAGATTACGACGCGCGGCGTTGAGGCTTTGTTTGGCGGAATGGTTAGCGGAGCGTCCGGCGGTCAGGGCCTGAACGATGGCGGCGACATTGTCGCGCCCCGCGGGCGCAGCCGCTTCATTACGACGGTTCGAAGAGGGAGCGGCCAGTCCCTGGATGCGTTGCGCCAGGGCGGCCATGCGCTCAGCCCGCTCCTCGTCTTCGGTCGCGGCCGGCGCCGGAGCCAGAGCGGCCGGGGTCGCGCGACGGGCAGGTTCGTCCTCGACGATCCGCACGGGCGCCATGGTCGGCGCGCGGGCGATCAGGGTCTCCAGTTGTGACTTGACCTCTCGCGCCTTGATGATCCGGTCGTGCAGCAGATCCGTTTCCTGACCCGAGGCGCGAAGGGTGGCCAGGGCGTTTTCGGCGCGGCCGGCGGCGGCGTTCAGTTCGGTGACGGCCTGGGCGAAGGCCAGCTGTCCGGCGCGCAGGGCGGCCAGCTTCCGTTCGAGCTTGATGCCGTAACCGACCGCCGCGATCAGCAACACCATCAGCACGCCGTCCATGATCATTCCGGCCATCAGACGTTCACTCCCAGGCGGGCGGCGACTTCCGGATTGACCGGCCCTTCGACGCGTATGGCGATGTGCTGGCCCTTGCGACCCATGCGGCCGGTGGTCAGCGGGATGGAGCCGGCGCGGATCGAAACCTCGGAGTCTGGCGTGGCGTTCAGCATCATCGTGTCGCCGACCTTGAGGTTCAGCACGCTGGACAGGGGCATCTGCTGTTCGTCCAGGACCGCGCGGACTTCGGTCTCGGTCGTCCAGATCTCGGTGGCCAGGTGGCCTTCCCAGATGTT
Organism: Brevundimonas vesicularis; assembly: GCF_044807075.1. Classification (GTDB taxonomy): domain Bacteria; phylum Pseudomonadota; class Alphaproteobacteria; order Caulobacterales; family Caulobacteraceae; genus Brevundimonas; species Brevundimonas vesicularis_G. Next base: position 1,437,209 of record NZ_CP085234.1, on the reverse strand, counting down.
GTCGCGGCCGAACTTCTCGCCCATGAACTGCTGCAGCAGCATCTTGCGGATCGGCTCCAGCGTCGCATAGGGCAGCAGCAGCTCGATACGGCCGCCGCGATCCTCCATGTCGATCCGCAGCTTGATCAGGATGGCGGCGTTGGCGGGACGCGCGATGGCGGCGAAGCGCGGGTTGGTCTCCAGCCGGTCCAAGTTGAAGTGGACCGGCGTCAGCGGCTCGAACGCCTGGCGCGCGTCGTTCAGCACGACCTCGACCATCCGCTGCACCAGCACCCGCTCGATGGTGGTGTAGGGCCGGCCTTCGATGCGCAGCGCCGCCGTGCCGCGACGACCGCCCAGCAGGACATCCACGATCGAATAGATCAGGTTGGAATCGACCGTCAGCAGACCGTAGTTGTCCAGCTCCTCGGCGCGAAACACCGCCAGGATGGCCGGCAGCGGGATCGAATTCAGATAGTCGCCGAACCGGATCGACGAGATGTTGTCCAGGCTGACTTCGACGTTGTCGGAGGTGAAGTTGCGAAGGCTGGTCGTCATCAACCGCACCAGGCGGTCGAACACGATTTCCAGCATCGGCAGACGCTCGTAGCTGACGAGCGCGGAGTTGATGATGGCGCGGATGCCCGAGCGTTCGGACCCGTCGTCGTCGCCCAGATCGAAGCCCAGCAGGCTGTCGATCTCGTCCTGGTTCAGGACGCGCTCGGCCATAGCGTCGCCAGGATCGCCAAGACCGCCGAACGGATCGAGTTGCGCCGCGTCGGTCATGCCTATTGCACCAGCATTTCTTCGATCAGCACGGCGTCGGCCTTGCCCGGGGCGGCGATCAGATTGACGCGGCGCAGGATCTCGGCGCGCAGCTGATAGGTGCCGGCCGAGCCGCTGAGGTCCTCGGGGCGCAGTTCGCGCACGAAGCCGGTGAACATGTCCTGCAGGCGCGGCATCTCTTCCTGCAGGTGGGTCGCGACCTCGGCGTCGTGCATCTCCAGCGTCAGCTTCAGCTTCAGGTAGGTCGGACGGCCGTCGGGCGACTGAATGTTCATGACCATGTCGGGCAAGGTGTAGAAGGTGACGCCATCCGGCCCTTCAGAAATGACGCCCAGCGCAGGATCGGCCTCGCCTTCCTTGCCGCCGCCGTGACCGCCGCCTTCCTTCTTCTCTTCCTTTTTTTCGGCCTTATCAGCCTTCTCTTCCCCGTGGCCGGCTTCGGCCTCGGCGCCGTGCGCTTCGGCGGGCTTGGGCTTCAGCATGAAGAAGGCGGCCGCCCCCCCGCCGCCCAGCACCAGCAAGGCGACCGGCGCGATGATGAACAGCAGCGGGATTTTCTTTTTCTTGGGCGCGGCGGCGTCGCCATCGGCGGCGTCGCCCTCGGTCACGGCCGGCAGGTTGGCGTCGGCGTCGGCCGCAGGCGCACCCTTCTTCTTGCCGAACTTGAACATGCGCGCGCCCCGGAGACTCTCTCATGACGAGGATCGTCCGGTTTGGTTAACGCGACGTTTACAATGGGCAGGATTTGCCGGGTCGGAAACGACCCGATCCCGCTCAAACCCGCATTGCGCCTGAATTAACCCTGTTGGCACGGCCGTTGCGAGAGGCTGAGACGAAGGAGCACGCCTCTCGTGGAAAACGCCGCCTATATCGGACTGTCACGCCAGATGACGCTGCGTCGCGAACTGGACATCGTGGCCAACAACGTCGCCAACGCCAACACCACCGGCTTCAAGGTCGAGCAGCTGATGCTTAGCGCCGAGATCGGGCAGCGGGCGCGCAACGACTCGATCCGCCCGTCGGCCAGCTTCGTGCTGGACAATGGCGTCGGTCGCGACTTCGGCCAGGGCTCCATGCAGCAGACCGGCCGCTCGCTGGACTTCGCCATTTCCGGCGAGGGCGCCTTCTTCACCGTGCGTGATGGCGCCAACGGCGAGGCCTACACCCGCGACGGCGCCTTCACCCTGGACCCGGAAGGGCGTCTGACCACCAAACAGGGCCAGGCCGTCCTTGGCGGCGGCGCGGAGATCGTGCTGGACCCCGCGCTCGGCGCGCCCAGCGTCGGCGCCGACGGCACCATCACCCAGAATGGACAGGTCACTGGCCGACTGTCGGTCGTGCGTTTCGATACGCTGGGCGTGCTCGAAAAGGGCGGCGACAGCCTCTACCGCAATAAGTCCAACGCCCAGCCGATCGAGGCCGCCGACGCCCAGGTTCATCAGGGCTCGCTGGAGTCCTCCAACGTCAATCCGTTGATCGAAATCACCAATCTCGTCGAGATCAGCCGCGCCTACGAGAGCATTTCCAAGCTGATCGAAAACACCACAGACCTGAGCCGTCGCGCCGTCGAGCGCCTCGGCAAGGCCGCTTAAGGGAGAGCCGGAACATGCGCGCTCTGAGAACCGCAGCCTCGGGCATGGCCGCCCAGCAGCTGAACGTGGAGGTGATCTCCAACAACATCGCCAACATGAACACGGTGGGCTTCAAGAAGCAGCGCGCCGAGTTCCAGGACCTGCTCTATCAGAACGTCGAACGTATGGGGGCCCAGTCCTCAGCCTCCGGCACCGTGGTTCCGACCGGCATCCAGATCGGGGCGGGCGTCAAGGCGGGGGCCGTCTATCGCGTCACCGAACAGGGCACGCCGCAGATCACCGGCAACCCCTATGACATGGCCATCGACGGCAAGGGCTATTTCCAGATCAGCCTGCCCTCAGGCGAAAAGGCCTACACCCGCGCCGGCAATCTGCAGGTCAATCCGGAAGGCCAGATGGTGACCGACGACGGCTATCTGCTGGAGCCGGCGATCACCATCCCGCAGGACGCGACCAAGGTGTCGATCTCCAAGACGGGTTTGGTTCAGGTGACCCAGGCGGGGCAGCCCGCGCCAACCACCGTTGGTCAGATCGAACTGGCCAGCTTCTTCAACGAAGCCGGTCTGGAAGCCATTGGCGACAACCTGCTGCTGGAAACCGCCGCGTCCGGGCCGGCGATCGTCGGGACGCCCGGCGATGCAGGTTACGGCCAGATCATGCAGGCCTACACCGAGGCGTCGAACGTGGACGCGGTGGCTGAAATCAGCGCCCTGATCGTCGCGCAACGCGCCTATGAGATGAACTCCAAGGTCATCAGCACCGCCGACCAGATGCTGTCCGTCGCCTCGCAAGTGAAGGGCTAGGGCCGTGACCATGATCCGTTCCCTCTTGCTCGCCGCCGCCGTCAGCGCCTTCGCCGGCGCCGCCCTCGCAAATCCGGTCGTGCTGCGCGCAAACCCCGTGGACGACGACGGCCGCGTCACCCTGGGCGACATCTTCGAAGGCGCGGGCGCTGCGGCCAATGTCGCCGTCGCCGAGCGCGTCGGTCCTTCTGTCGTGCTGGACGCCGGTCAGCTTCAGGCCCAGGCGCGTCAGGCGGGCCTGGACTGGAGCAATCCGAACGGTCTGCGCCGCGTCGCCGTGCGGCGTTCGGCCGGACCCGTTCAGACCGTGGCCGAGGCCGCGCCAATGGACGCCGTCCAGGCTGCCCAACCTATCGCCCGCGCCGCCTATCGCCCCGGAGCCGCGCCGCAGGTCATCGCCCGCAACGATATGGTGCGCGTCACCTATCAGGTCGGCGGCGTGAACCTGGCCGTCATGGGCAAGGCCATGCGCAGCGCAGGTCTGGGCGAGCCGGTCGCCATCATGAACACAGCCTCCAACCGCGTCATCGACGCGGTCGCCTCCGGTCCCGGCCAGGCCATCGCCGGCCCCGGCGCCGACATGGCCCGCGCCAATCCCCAACAGTTCGCCGCCCGCTAGGGAATCCAAGTCATGCGTAAAGCCGTCCTGATCCTCGCCGCCCTCGCCCCGCTCGCGGCCTGCTCGACCGTCGCCGAAACGGTGCGCGGTCCGGAACTGGCCCCCATCGGCTATCCCGCCGCTCTGATCCCGGCGCAGCAGGCCTATCTGCCCGCGCGCGAGACCACGCCAGCCAGCGCAAACAGCCTGTGGCGCACGGGCGCCCGCACCTTCTTCGGCGACCAGCGCGCGCGCCATATCGGCGACATCCTGACGGTCAAGATCGACATCGACGATCGCGCCCAGACCCAGAATTCGACCCAGCGCTCGCGCTCCAACGAGATCAACGCCGGCGTCAGCAACCTGTTCGGCCTGGAAAGCAGCCTGGGCCGCGCCTTCCCCGGCGGTTTCGATCCGTCGAAGATGGTCGGCATGGAAGGCGATCTGAAGTCCTCGGGCAATGGTTCGGTCACCCGCGCCGAGAAGGTGTCGCTGACCATCGCCGCCGTCGTCACCGACGTCCTGGCCAACGGCAATCTGGTGATCCAGGGTCGGCAGGAAGTGCGCACCAACCGCGAGGTCCGCGAACTGACCGTCGCCGGCATCGTCCGTCCCGAGGACATCTCGTCGGCCAACGCCATCAACCACACCCAGATCGCCGAGGCGCGCATCTCCTACGGCGGTCGTGGCGACGTCAGCCGCGTCCAGGCCCCGCCTGTCGGTCAGGCGCTGGCGGAACGCTTCAGCCCGTTCTGACGCGCGCCGACCCTGCGGGTTGAACTGCTGACGGATAACCGCGTTCAAGGGAAATGCGGTCGTCCGATCTCTTGCGGTCACAGCCGCGTCTGACGACATTGAAGGCGACGCGACGACGCGCGTCGTCGGCGGGGGCTGACACATGATGCTGATACTCTCCGCCATTATGGCGGCCGCGATACAGACTGCGCCCGGTGTTGGTTGGACCTGGAGCCTGTACGAGGGCGAGGGACCGATGGTCCTGGCCAACGATATCCCCGACACCGCCAGCCTGCGCGCCACGCTGCAATGCCTGCCGGGTTCGGGCGCGGTCTCGGTCGCGGTCTATGGCGAGGATGCGTCCGCCGGCTTTGCGCGCATCACCTCAGGCGGGTCGACCGCGACGAGCGAGGCGCGCGTCGGGCGTGGCGGCAAGCTGGAGACGGCCATCCCCGTCGACCACCCCGCCTTTTCCGCCTTCGTGTCGAACGGCCGGATGACGATCGCCGTCGGCGACGACGCCAGCACGATCACCGTCGAACGTCCGCACATGGCCAAGCTGCGTCGCTTCGCCGATCGCTGCGCCGGCTGAGGACCTCACGCATGCGTCTTCGCTTGATATCAGCCTTGATCGCCGTCTCGGCTCTTGCGGCTTGCGCGACCCAGCCCCCGATGCCCGCCGCCGGCTCTGCGGCGACCGCATCGGCGCCCGCGCCCATGCCCGGTTACGACTGGTTTCTGAACACCGATGGTCAGGAGGCCATGCTGGCGTACGGCGTCGCCAACAGCGACGAGGTCAAGCTGAAGCTGGCCTGTCAGGCCGGGTCCAGCGCACTGGAACTGACGGCCTCGAGCGACAAGCCGGGCCGCGAAATCTATCTGGAATCCGGCGGCGACACCGAGCGCTATCGCGCCGCATCCGAGCCGGCCGTCGTGCATGACGGCGAACTGCTGACGGCGCAGGCCAAGACCAGGGATCCGGTCTTCCAGCGCTTCCGCCGTCTGGGTTGGATCGCCGCCTGGGCTGACGACGAACGTCACGTCTACGCCGCCCATCCCGCCGCAAAGGTGCAAATCGAGCGGTTCTTCACCGTCTGCGGTTGACGCATCGGCTCTGCTCGGCTTGCGTGCCCCTCCTGACAGGAGGGGCGTCATGAAGATTTCTTATCTGGCTGTTGCAGCCATGCTTGCGGCCGGGTCGCCGATCGCGGCTGTGGCGCAAACGCCGCCCGCCGCCGTCGCAGCTGCGCCGGCAGACGCCGCGCTGAACGCCGTCATCGCCGACTACGAGACCTATCTGAAGTCCGTCGATCCCATCTCGGCCGGCGGCGAGGGCGATGTGGAGGCGATGGGCCGGGTGCCTGACCTGTCGCGGGAGTTCGAACTGGCCCAGCGCGCGCCGCTGGAAGGGTTCGTGCGGCGGCTGACGGCCATCGACCCGGCAAGTCTTTCCCATGCCGGCGGCATCAACCACGCCTTCCTGCTCTATACGCTTAACCGCAGCCTGGAAGGGTTGGACTACGACACCAGCCGCCTGGCGTTCGACTCCGAAGGCGGCCCCGGAACCTGGGCGCTCTATGTCGGCGGCAGCACGCGCCTGAACTCGGTCGCGGAGGCCGAGGCCTATATCCAGCGTATCCGGGGCTTCGGCCAAATCTACGCCCAGACGACCGCTAACGCCCGGCGCGGCCTGGACACCAGCCTGGTCCAGGCCCGATCCGTGACAGAGAGCGCCCTGACGCTGGCGCGAAACGATGTGGCGATCAAGCCGGACGCCGAGCCGCTGCTGAAGCCCCTATCGACCCTGCCCTCGACCGTGTCTCAGGCAGACAAGGATCGCCTGACTGCAGAGGCGACGGCAGCAGTTTCAGAAACGATCCTTCCGGCGCGCCGGGCCTGGCTGGCCTTCCTCGAAAGCGACTATCTGCCCAAGGCGCCGGTCCAGCCGGGCATCGGCAATCGACCCGGCGGCAAGGAACTCTACGCCTATCTGGTGCGCGGCCACACCACGACCGACCTGACGCCCGATCAGATCCATCAGATCGGGCTGGACGAGGTCGCGCGCATCCGCGCCCGCATGGATATGGAGATGAAGGCGTCGGGCTGGACCGGCGACTTCGCCGGCTTCCTGAACTTCCTGCGCACCGACCCTCAGTTCTATGCGACCAGCCGCGAGGCCCTGTTGCAGCAGGCGTCGGAGATGGCCAAGCGCGCGGACGGCGGCCTGCCCCCGCTGTTCGCCACCCTGCCCCGCCTGACCTACGACGTGCAGCCGGTGCCGCCGCAGATCGAGGAAAACTACACCACCGGCCGTTACAACGGCGGTTCGATGCAGAACGGCGTTTCGGCCCATTACATCGTCAACACGTCCAAGTTGGATCAGCGTCCGCTGTACGAACTGCCCGCCCTGACCCTCCATGAGGCCGTTCCCGGCCACCACCTCCAGATCGCCTTGCAGCAGGAGGCGCCCGGCCAACCCTATTTCCGCCGCCAAGCCAATGTCAGCGCCTACACCGAGGGTTGGGGCCTGTATGCCGAATATCTGGGCGAGGAGATGGGCTTCTACCGCACGCCCTACGAGCGGTTTGGCCGGCTGTCCTATGAGATGTGGCGGGCTTGCCGACTGGTCGCGGACACCGGTCTGCACTGGATGGGCTGGACCGAGGAACAGGCCCGCGCCTGTTTCCGCGACAACTCAGCCCTTGCGCCCCACAACATCGAGACCGAGCTTCAGCGCTACATCGGCTGGCCCGGCCAGGCCACGGCCTACAAGATCGGCGAAATCCGCCTGCGCGAAATCCGCGCGCGGGCCGAGCGGGAGCTGGGGTCTAAGTTCAATATCCGCACCTTCCACGACGCCCTGCTGGTCGAAGGCCCGCTGCCGCTGGCGTTGTTGGACCAGCGGATGGACGCCTGGATCGCGGAGCAGAAGGCAAAATAGGCGACAATGTCTCCTCACCACACCGTGGGGAGGAGACTGTGAGGATTACGCCCAATCCGGCTCCGGCAAACCTTTCGACCGCAGGAATTCCGGGTTGAATAGCTTGGACGCATAGCGCGAGCCGGGATCGCACAGGCAGGTCACGATGGTCTTGCCGGGCCCAAGCTCGCGCGCCAGCCGCACCACGCCGGCGATGTTCACCCCCGCCGATCCGCCCAGCGACAGACCTTCGTGCTTCACTAGGTCGAACAGGATCGGCAGAAACTCCGCGTCCTCGATCCGATAGGCGTAGTCGGGTTTGAAGCCTTCCAAATTGCCGGTGATGCGGGCCACGCCGATCCCCTCGGTGATCGACGATCCCTCGCCCGTCATCTCGCCCTTGGTGAACCAGTTGAACATGGCCGCGCCCGCTGGATCGGCCAGGGCGATGGTCACATCCGGCTTCTGCTCGCGCAAATAGGCGCCGACGCCGGCGATGGTTCCGCCCGAGCCGACGGCCGAGACGAAGGCGTCGACCTGACCGTTGGTCTGCGTCCAGATTTCGGGGCCGGTCGTGTTGTAGTGGGCCTCGCGGTTGGCGGTGTTGTCGAACTGATTGGCCCAGATGGCGCCGGCCTCTTCGCCGTCGTTCAGCTCGGCGGCCAGACGCCCGGAATAGTGGACGAAGTGGTTCGGGCTGGAAAAGGGCGCGGCGTCCACCTCGACCAGGCGCGCGCCCAGCGAACGGATGGCGGATTTCTTCTCTTCCGACTGGGTGCGGGGAATGACGATGACGACCGGATGCCCCAAGGCGGCCCCGACCAAGGCCAGGCCGATGCCGGTGTTGCCGGCCGTGCCCTCGACGATCGTCCCGCCGGGTTTCAGCGCGCCGGACGCCCGCGCGCCCTGCACGATCGACAGGGCCGCGCGATCCTTGATCGAGCCGCCGGGATTCAGAAACTCGGCCTTGCCCAAGATTTCGCAGCCCGTCGCGTCGGACAGGCGGTTCAGGCGCACCAGCGGCGTATTGCCGATCAGGTCGATGACGGATGACGTAGCGGACAAGGTTGGGCTTTCAGGCGAAGGTTGAAACAGGGCGGATCAGGCGGCGGCCTGGCGTTGCCCTAAGTGGATGCCGCACTCGACCTTGTCCATGCCCGACCAACGTCCGGCGCGGGCGTCTTCGCCGTCCTGGACCGCACGGGTGCAGGGCCAGCATCCGATGGAGGCATAGCCCTGCTCGACCAGCGGGTGACGCGGCAGATCGTTTTCCTTCAGCCAGGCCTCGACGTCGTCCGAGTCCCAGTCGGCCAGCGGATTTATGCGCAGCACCCCGTCCAGCACCTCGAAGGGCTTCAGCGCTGCGCGCGTGGCGGATTGGTAGCGTTTACGCCCGGTGATCAGGGCGTTGAACTCCGCCGTCGCTCTCGCCAGCGGTCGCACCTTCCGCAAGTCGCAGCAGGCGTCGGCGTCGGTCTTCCAGAGGTCGTCGCGCGCATCCAGCCTCGCCTTCTCGCCCGCATCCGGCGTCACCAGCCGCACATCGGTCAGCCCCAACGCCTTGGTCAGTTGGGTGCGATAGGACAGGGTCTGGAGAAAATGCTGGCCTGTCTCCAGAAAGACCACCGGCACGGTCTTGTCCTCGCTGGCGATGATGTCCAGCAAGGCGGCGGACTCGGCCCCGAACGACGAGATGGCGCCGACCCGCAGGCCCAGCGCCGGGTCGAACGCCGCCTTCAGGATTTCGGACGCGTCCTTGCCCTCGGTCTCGCGGTTCAGCCGATCGGCCAGGGCGTCGAGGTCGCGGTCGTTCGACGCCTCGCGTCGCCGCTGCCAGATCGTCGGCGCGGGATCGACGGCGGGCTGGTAGGCGCCGCTGAACGCCCGGTCCATGCGGTCCCAGGCGGCCGTGTCCGCGCCCTCGGCCAGTTCCACCGCATCGAAGCCCGAACGCCGCAGGTGTCGCGCCTGATCCGGCAGCACCTTGCCCGCCGCGATCAGACGCCCGGCGTAACCGCGCTCTCGCAGCACGGCCGCCAGCGAGAAGCCGCGCCCGTCGCGAAAGGCGTCGAACTCCAGCACCAGCGTGTCTTCGCTTGCGGCGGCCAGCTCAACCTCCTCCAGCGGGGTCGTCACCGACAGGCGCAACCCGTTCTGTATCCCCTCAAGCCGTTGCATCGAGCGTCTCATAGATGGCGTCGCGGAAAGGATCGGGGCCGACGCGGCGCACCGTGTCGATGAACCGCTCGCCCTCGGCGCGGATTTTCAGGTAGCGATCCAGGGTCCGCTGGATGGCGGGCGCGACCTCGTCTGCCGGCAGGCTCTTGCCGACGATATCGCCCAGCGCCGCCTGTTCGTCTGGAGAGCCGCCGACGGTGAGCTGATAGTATTCCTCGCCCTTGCGATCGACGCCCAGGACGCCGATGTGGCCGACGTGGTGGTGGCCGCAGGCGTTGATGCAGCCGCTTATATTGATGCGGACCGACCCCAGCGTCTCCTGATAGTCCATGTCCGCCAAACGCTTGGACAGAGCCTGCGCCACCGGGATCGAGCGGGCGTTGGCCAGGCTGCAATAGTCCAGGCCGGGGCAGGCGATGACGTCCGTCGCCAGATCGGCGTTGGCCGTCGCCAACCCCGCCTCTCGCAACGCCCGCCAGACCGTCGGCACGTCGTCCAGCTTCACATGGGGCAGGACCAGATTCTGCTCATAGGCGGCGCGCAGTTCGTCGAAGGAATAGCGCTCGGCCAAATCCGCCACCGCGTCCATCTGGTCCGCCGTGATGTCGCCGGGCACGCCCCCGACCGGCTTCAGCGACACCACCACCGAGGCGTAGCCCGGCTGGCGATGACGACGGACGTTGTTCCTCGCGAACCGGGCGAAGTCCGGATCGGCCAGCAAGGCGCGGTCGAACGGGCCGCTGACCTTGGGCAGAACCTCGAACGGCGGCGGAGCGAAATAGGCCTTGATCCGCTCGGCCTCGTCCTCGGGGATGCGCAGATCCTCGTGGCGCAGGGTGGCGTAATGCTTGTCCACCTCCTCGCGGAAGGCCTCGATCCCTAGCGAGGCGACCAGGATCTTGATCCGCGCCTTGTGGATGTTGTCGCGCCGACCTAGCAGGTTCCAGGCCCGCAGGATGGCGGTCAAATAGGCCAGCAGATCCGCCGCCGGAACGGCCGAGGCGATCTCCTGACCGATATGGGGCAGACGCCCCTGTCCGCCGCCGACGAAGACGCGGAAGGCCGTTCCACCGTCTTCGCCCTTTACGATCTGCAGGCCGACGTCGTGGGTGCGGATCGCCGCCCGGTCCTTCTCCGCGCCGATCACCGCGATCTTGAACTTGCGCGGCAGGAAGCTGAACTCTGGGTGGATGGTCGACCACTGACGGATGATCTCGCACCAGGGGCGCGGATCCTCGATCTCGTCGTCGGCGGCGCCGGCGAAGACGTCGGTCGTGGTGTTTCGGATGCAGTTGCCCGAGGTCTGGATGGCGTGCATCTCGACATCGGCCAGATCGCTGAGGATCGCCGGCAGGTCGGTCAGGGCCGGCCAGTTGTACTGGATGTTGCAGCGGGTGGTGAAGTGACCGTAGCCCTTGTCATAGGTTTGGGCGATATGGGCCAGCCTGCGCATCTGACGACTGCTCATCACGCCATAGGGAATGGCGACCCGCAGCATGTAGGCGTGAAGTTGCAGATAGACCCCGTTCATAAGCCGCAGCGGCTTGAACTCGTCCTCGGTCAGGGCGCCGGATGCGCGGCGCGCCACCTGGTCTGAGAATTCCTCAACCCGTTCACGCACCAGGGCGTGGTCGAACTCGTCATAGCGATACATCAGCCCACGCCTCCGAAGACGCTGTGACCGACGGTCGGCCCGGCCGAGCGGATGCGCTCCTTGAGGCGGTCGCGACCCGAGGGGACATGGTCCAGAACCTCGACCAGGTAGGGATTGACGAAGACATTCGGCCGACCGGCCACCTCGGCCAGCACGCCCTCGGCCGCCGTCTCGTCAAGCACCGAGGCCTGGTCGATGTGCTCGACCGGCTGGTTGTCGACACCTGCATAGATGACGCGGCCGTCCGACAGGCGGTTTGCGGTGACGATCTTCACGCCGCGACCTCCGTCCGCGTCTCGACCGACGCCGAGAAGGCCGCCGTCTCGCCGACGAACAACAGGGCCGGACCGGTCAGGTCGGCGCCGCGCGCCAGGGCGCCCAGCCCGTCCAGACGACCGGTCAGAACCCGTTCCTCGGGACGACTGCCGTTCTCGACAATGGCCACGGGGGTCGAGCCCAAACGGCCCGCTGCAATCAGTTTGGCCGCCGTCTCTTCCGCCCGGTCCACGCCCATGTAGACGGCCAGGGTATGATTGGGCGCAGCCAGCCGCGCCCAATCGGCGTCGTCGCCGCCCGGCTTGGCCTGAGCCGTAACAAAAGTCACCGCCTGGGCATGATCGCGCTGCGTCAGCGGAATGCCAGCCGAGGCAGCGCAAGCCAGGGCCGCCGTCACGCCCGGCACGACGAAGACCGGGATCCCGGCGGCGCGCACGGCCTCCAGTTCCTCGCCGCCGCGTCCGAAGACGAAGGGGTCGCCGCCCTTCAACCGCACGACCCGGTGACCGGCCCGCGCCTCCGCGATCATCAGGGCCTCGATCTGATCCTGAGGCACGGAATGATCGCCGCGGGCCTTACCCACATACAGCCGCTTGGCGTCGCGTCGCGCCCGTTCCAGCACCGCCTCGGGCACTAGGCGGTCGTGGATGATGACGTCGGCGTCCTGCAGCACCCGCAACGCCTTCAGGGTCAGCAACTCCGGATCGCCCGGCCCGGCGCCGACGATGTGGACCACGCCCTGTTCGGGTGCGGCCGAGTTCAACAGGCGCAGCATCTCGCGACGAGCCTCGGCGGTTCGACCCTCGGCCGCCAGCGTCGCAGCCGGGCCCCGGAAGGCCTTTTCCCAGAAGCGCCGACGCGCCATGAAGTCGGGCACGCTGGCCTTGACCGTGTCGCGCAGTTCGCGCGCCAACCGCGCCACATTCGCCAATCCGGCGGGCAGCACGGCCTCGATGGCCGTGCGGATGTCGCGGGCCAGGATGGGCGCCGAACCGCCGGTCGCCACGCCGATCACCACCTCATCGCGGTCGATCAAGGCCGGGGTCTGGAAGTCGCTCAGGTGCGGCTTGTCCACCACATTGACCTGGGCCCCAGCCGCCCGAGCCAGAGCGCCCAGCCGCGTCAGTTCGTCCCCATCGTCCAATGCCATGAACACCAGCCGGGCGCCCGCCAGATCTTCAGGCTCTGGCGAACGCAGGATTGGCTCCGGCGCCGTCAACGGCGTCTCGATCTTGGGGGGCGCGCCGTCGGGCGCGAACCATGCCACCTCGGCCGGCGTGTTCAGGAACAGTCGCAGCTTGGCCAGCGCCGGCTCGCCGCCGCCGATGATCACGATCTTTGCGGCCTCCAGCGGAATGGAGGCGAGGAATACACGCATCGTCTTGCTTTCAGGGCCGTCGGGAGAGGAAACAGGGACGACGGCAGGGCGGGAACCTTCGTCTTCCCCGTCCAGAGCCGCAAACCAGATTGCCTTTGTCTCGCTGATAGGATTTCTATCCGCGATGGCCCGTCCCCTGCTCCCGCTCAACGCCCTGCGCGCCTTCGAGGCCGCTGCGCGTCACCTGAACTTCTCGCGCGCCGCCGACGAACTGTCGGTGACCCCCGGCGCGGTCAGCCAGCAGATCCGCCTCCTGGAAGACATCGTCGGCGGGCCGCTGTTCGTGCGCGAGGCGCGGGGCCTGCAACTGACCGATCTGGGCCGCTCGTCCGTGCCGCTGCTGCGCGAGGGGTTCGAGCGGCTGATGGACGCCTCGGCCCTGTTGCGCGAACCGCCGCGTCGCAAACAGGTGTCGATCAGCGTGGCGCCCGGCTTCGCCTCCAAATGGCTGATGCCGCGCATGGACGACTTCCACACCGCCCATCCCGAGATCGAACTGTGGATCTCGGCCGACATGGAGCCGGCGGACCTGAGCGAGGGCAAGGTCGATCTGGCGGTGCGCTACGGTCCCGGCGACTATCCCGGCCTGACGGTCGATCGGCTGATGACCGAGACGGTGCTGCCGGTCTGCGCCCCATCGCTGATGGACGGCGACAAGCCGATCCGCAAACCCGCCGACCTGATCGGACACACCCTGCTGCACGACATGTCCAACGACGGCGATCCCAGCCGCTCGGACTGGGCCATGTGGCTGAAGGCGCGCGGCATTCGTCACCCCGACCCGCGTCGCGGCTCGCGCTTCAACCAGTCGGGCCTGCTGATCGAGGCGGCCATATCGGGACGCGGCGTGGCCCTGGCCAAACGCACCCTGGCCCAGGCCGACCTGGCGTCAGGGCGACTGGTCGCGCCCTTCCCTGACGGGTCCGAGGCGGTCGGCTTCGCCTACTATGTCGTCCAGCCCCGCGACCGGCCGCCCTCGCCCAGCGCCACCGCCTTCGTCGGCTGGCTGAAGAAGCAGGCCGTGGATCACGACAATACGATGGGGCAGCTTTAAGCCCGAAAGTTAGGCTCTGACGGCCTGACTGGCGGACACGCCCAGGGCGTGAAGCGCGGCGGCGGTGATGTGTTCGGCGTTCAGGCCGGCCTGGGCGTACATGGCCATGGGCGCATCCTGGTCCTGGAAGACGTCGGGCAGGTTCAGGGTGCGGATCTTGAGCCCGCCGTCCAGCGCGCCCTTTTCGGCCAGCAGTTGCAGCACGAAGGCGCCGAAGCCGCCCATGGCGCCTTCTTCGACCGTGATCAGGGCCTCGTGCTCGCGCGCCAGACGTAGGATCAGATCGGCGTCCAGCGGCTTGGCGAAGCGGGCGTCGGCGACAGTGGCCGACACGCCCTTGGCGGCCAGCATATCCGCCGCCTTCAGCGATTCCTGCAGACGGGTGCCCAGGCTGAGGATGGCGACCGAAGTCCCCTCGCGCACAATCCGGCCCTTGCCGATCTCCAGCGGAGCGGCCAGTTCCGGGATCTCCACGCCCACGCCGTCGCCGCGCGGATAGCGGAAGGCGCTGGGCCGGTCGTCGATGGCCAGCGAGGTCGAGATCATCGCCGCCAGTTCGGCCTCGTCGGCCGCCGCCATCAGCACCATGCCGGGCAGCGCGCCCATGAAGCCGATGTCGAACGAACCGGCGTGGGTCGCCCCGTCCGATCCGACCAGACCCGCCCGGTCCATGGCGAAACGCACCGGCAACGACTGGATCGCCACGTCGTGGACCACCTGATCGTAGCCGCGCTGAAGGAAGGTCGAATAGATGGCGCAGACCGGCTTCATCCCGTCCGCCGCCAAACCGGCCGCGAAGGTCACCGCGTGCTGTTCGGCGATGCCGACGTCATAGGTCCGCTCAGGGAAGGCCTGGCCGAACAGGTCCAGCCCCGTGCCCGACGGCATGGCCGCCGTGATCGCCACGATCGACGGATCGACCTTGGCGTGTTTGATCAGCTCGGTGCCAAACACCTTGGTGTAGCTGGGCGCGTTGGAGATGGCCTTGGCCTGCTTGCCCGAGACCACGTCGAACTTGACGACCGCATGCAGTTTGTCGGCGCTGCTTTCGGCAGGGGCGTATCCCTTGCCCTTCTGCGTCACGACGTGGACCAGCACCGGGCGATCCTCGATGGCGGCCGCCTTCTTCAGGATCGGCACCAGATTGTCCATGTCGTGGCCGTCGATCGGACCGACGTAATAGAAGCCCAGCTCCTCGAAGAAGGTGCCGCCGGTGACCATGCCACGGGCGTATTCCTCGGCTTTCTTGGCCGCCTTGCGGAAGGGACGCGGCAGGTGCTGGGCCACCGTCTTGCCCAGGCGGCGGACGTTCTGATAGGCGCCGCCCGACACCAGGCCGGCCAGATAGGCGCTCATCCCGCCAACCGGCGGCGCGATCGACATGTCGTTGTCGTTCAGAATGACCATCAGCTGGCCGCTGGTCGCCTCGGCGGCGTTGTTCATCGCCTCATAGGCCATGCCGGCGGACATGGAGCCGTCGCCAATGACGGCCACGACGCGGTTCTTCTCGCCCTTCTGGTCGCGCGCGGCGGCGAAGCCGAGGGCGGCGCTGATGGAGGTCGAGGCGTGGGCCGCGCCGAACGGATCGTATTCGCTCTCGCTGCGCTTGGTGAAGCCCGACAGGCCGCCGCCCTGGCGCAGGGTGCGGATGCGGTCGCGCCGCCCGGTCAGGATCTTGTGCGGATAGCACTGATGCCCGACGTCCCAGATCAGGATGTCCTTGGGCGTCTCGAACACATGGTGCAGCGCCGTGGTCAGTTCGACCACGCCCAGACCCGCACCCAGATGGCCGCCCGTGACGGACACGGCGTCGATCGTCTCGGCCCGCACCTCCTGGGCCAGCTGTTTCAACTGGGCGATGTCGAAGTCCCGCGTGTCGGCGGGAGTCATGACGGTGTCGAGAAGCGGAGTGTTAGGCATCTAGGATATCTAATCCGGGACGAGTGCTTAGGCGAGCGTCCATGTTGTCGTAGGGGTTTTCTTTCAACCCCCTAAAGGCTGTTTCGGTCCCGCGAGTTGGACAGCCAATCTTGCGGAATCCCCCCGTGTGGAAATCCAGATCAAACCGTCCGTAGCCGTTGCAATCAATTTATCGAGCCACAGAAAGCCCGCTCGACGTCTCGCCTTGACTGCAAAATCGAGGTGTTCGAGTTCCTCGATCTGAATATCGCGGATCACCGTCGCAAGACCCGGATCATGGGTCGTCGCCCATGCGATTTGTTCGTCCAAGTGCTTGTGAACAGTCCGCTCGACGGCTTCCGTGCAAGCCAGAATCGCCTCGCGCCCCAAAATTGCCGACGCCAGTCCAAGGATTCCGCCCCCGACCGTCCATATCCACATCATGCGACAGGGCTTGGCTTCTCGCGCCGGCATCAGCGCGCGGAAGCGCATTTGGTGGGTCAATTCGTGCGACAGCGCCTCACTAAGAAATGGCGTCAGATCAGGAGCCCGCCACTTTGCGACGCTAATCTGTGCGCGATAGATGAGGATCGCACCGGACTCACCGCCATGGTTCACACGTAGAATACGGGCGGGAATGGTCGCATTCCAAGCCAAGGCTTCAGGACCGGCGCTTTAGCACAAAGTCCACGCTGGCCCTGAGGATTTCGGCCTCGTCGCCGAACGGCTCCAGATGCGAACGGGCCTGGTTGGCGAGATGCGCGACCCTTTGCCGCGCCGCCTCCAGACCCAGCAGGGTGACGAAGTTGGTCTTGCCCAGCGCAGCGTCCTTACCCCCGGCCGCCTTGCCCATTTCCTCGGCTGAGCCTTCGGCATCCAGCAGGTCGTCGACGATCTGATAGGCCAGGCCGACATCGTGGGCGAAGCTGATCAGAGCGTGGCGATGTTGCGCCGAGGCGTCGGCGATGATCAGCGGGATTTCGAAGGCGTAGGCGAACAGGGCGCCGGTCTTCAGGCGCTGCATCCGCGCCACCCCGCCCAGATCGTCGCGCACGCCCAGAAGATCGATCATCTGACCGCCCGCCATGCCCCGCGCGCCGGACGCCAGCGACAGCCGCGCCGCCAATTCGCAGCGCACGGCCGCATCCTCGTGAGTGTCTTCATGCAGGATGATGTCGAAGGCGGCCGTCTGCAGCGCATCGCCGGCCAGCACCGCCGTCGCCTCGTCATAGGCCCGGTGAACGGTCGGGCGGCCCCGGCGCACGTCGTCGTCGTCCATGCACGGCAGGTCGTCGTGAACCAAGCTGTAGGCGTGAACGCATTCCAGGGCGCAGGCGGCGCGGAGCACCGACCGCTCATCGATATCGAAAAGGCGTGCGGCCTCTAGCGCGAAGAACGGCCGCAAGCGTTTGCCGGGGCCCAGCGCCGCATAGCGCATCGCCTCGGTCAGACGGGATTCCGGGCCCTCGGCGCGCGGCAGCAACTCGTCCAGCGCGACCGTGACCAGATCGGCGACTTCAGCCACGCGGTCGATCACCGCCTGTTCCGGCGAGTTCGCGGCGATGACGCGGTTCATGAGAACCGGCCCCAAACCCGGCTCGAAGACGATGCAGGGGTCATTCGAACGACGCCGCCTCGACGCCCTTGGCCTGGCCGTCGGGGCCGACCACGATCTTTTCCACACGCAGCTGAGCCGCCTTCAGCCGCGCCTCGCAATGCGCCTTCAGCTTGGCGCCCTCTTCATAGAGGGCGATCGATTCCTCCAGCGGAGCCTGGCCGGATTCCAGGCGAGACACGATAGTCTCCAGGCGCTTCAGGGCGTCCTCGAAGCTGAGATCGGCGGGGATGGCGGCAGCGGTGTCGGTCATGGCGCGGACCCTAGAGGCGCGCGCGGGGCGCATCAACGTCAGAAGCGGCTATCGCTTCTCGTAGCGACGCTGCGACCAATATTTGAAGCCCTGATTGTGAACCAGTTTCCAACCGTCGGCCTTCAGCGCGCGCCCGACCATGTGGTTGAAATAGCCATGTGCGAAGACCAGCACGTCCTGACCGCTCTCGGCGCGCGCGATCAACTTTTGCGCCGCCTGATCGGCGCGCGCCTCGGCCTGGGCGCGGGTTTCCTGGCCGCCGTGGTGATCGAAGGCGTGCCACCAGAAGCGCGACACGACGCCCCACCATTTGGGCGACAGCTTGATCCATTCCGGAATCGGCGGCGGCGGCAGGGGCGCCTCGATGAACATGACGTCTGCCATGACCTCGCGTCCTGCGGCGACCGCAGCGGCGGTTTCCTGGGCGCGCTGACGGGTCGAGGCGTAGATGGCCCCAGCGCCCTGCGCCGCCGCAACCAGTTCGGGCGGCGGCGTCTGACCGGCCAGCAGGCCGCCGATCTCATATTTCGCCCACCAGTCGCCGTACTGGCGCGCAGAGATCAGACATTTGCGCGACAGGGCCGGCTCGCCGTGACGCGTCAGGATGATGGCGCCGGGACGGACAGCGACCAACGCGCCGACGGATGGCGCGGCGTCAGGCGGGGACACGGACGGTTCGGTCGAATCGAGGGACAGGGCGGGGGCTGACATGACAAACGGACGGGCCTTTGGTTTCAAGGCGTTAGGCGTCCTCAGTCCTCCCCGAGCGCAGCGACGTGGGCGACCGCAGAGCGGCCTAGTCCTTCAAGGTCGTAACCGCCCTCAAGCGCCGACACAACCTTGCCCGAACAGGTCCGACGCGCGACCTCCAGAATCGCACGCGTCGCCCAGGCGAAATCCTCGGCCTCCAGCGACTGATGCGCCAAGGGATCGCGCCGGTGGGCGTCGAATCCGGCCGAGATCAGGATCAGGTCCGGCCGGAACGATTCCAGCGCGGGCATCAACCCGCCGGCGAAGGTCGCACGCCAGTTCTCGCGCGCCGCATGGGGCGCGACGGGGGCGTTGACGATATTGCCGACGCCCGTCTCAGACGCCGCGCCCGTACCGGGATAGAGCGGCATCTGGTGGATGGAGGCCAGGAACAGGCTGTCGTCGTCTTCGAACGCGGCCTGGGTGCCATTGCCGTGGTGGACGTCGAAATCGACCACCGCCACCCGCGCCATCCCTTCGGCCTGAGCGGCACGCGCTGCGATGGCGACGGAGGAGAACAGGCAGAAGCCCATCGCGCGGTCCGGCTCAGCATGGTGCCCCGGCGGTCGCACGGCGGCGAAGGCGCGATCCATCTCACCCCGCGCCACGGCTCGCACCGCATCGATCGCCGCCCCCGCCGCGAGCCGAGCGGCCGGTACGCTGCCGGGCGAAAGGACGGTGTCGGCATCCAGCTGGACCATGCCTGCGACCGGCGAGGCGTCCAGCAGGCGTGCGACATAGGCGGCGGGATGCACCCGCTCCAGATCCCCAACCTCGGCCTGGGTCGCGGCGCGCTGGTCGCGGGCCAGGCCTGCGTCGTCCAGAGCATCCAGCACCGCCTTGAGCCGCTCGGGGCTTTCGGGATGGCCCGCGCCCGGCGCGTGGGACAGCATGGACGGATGGGTGAAGATCGGCAGGGACATTGAAGCGACGATACGCCGGGCTTTTGGACTTGTCGCCCGTGACGCGCACCAAGGCGCGCGCTAGAGCCGACGCATGACCGAGATCGTGATCCGCCCCGCCCGCCCCGAAGACGCCGCCGCTTTGGGCGCCCTGGGGCACCAGACCTTTATCGACACCTTTGTCGAGGGGTTCGGCATCCCCTACCCGCAAGCCGACCTTAATGCGTTTCTCGACGCCAGTTTCGATCTGGAGCCGACGCTGAAGAAGTTGGCGGAGCCCGACTGCGCCTGGTGGGTGGCCGACCGCGATGGCGAACTGCTGGCCTTCGCCAACGCTGGCCCCAATGGCCTGCCCCACCCCGAGGCCAGACCGTCGCACATGGAGCTGCGCCGGCTCTATGTGTCCAAGGCGGCGCAAGGTCTGGGGTTGGGAACCCGGCTGCTGAAGCTGTCGCTGGACTGGATGCAAATCCACACGGACGGACCGTTGTGGATCGGCGTCTGGAGCGGCAACGACAAGGCCCAGCGCCTCTATGCCGCCTACGGCTTCGAGAAGGCGGGAGAATACGACTATCCCGTCGGCGCCTGGCGCGACCGCGAGTTCATCTTGCGGCGCGGCTGATCAGGGTTCACATCCCTCTCATGCTCCTGCCCTTCTTCACCGCGCTGCGCGACGCCAAGGTTCCGGTGTCGATGAAGGAATGGCTCCATCTGATGGAGGCCATGGATCGCGACGTGGCGGGGCGCGAGGTCGAGGCCTTTTATCATCTGTCGCGCGCGGTCCTGGTCAAGGACGAGAAACACTATGATCGGTTCGATCAGGTGTTCGGGACGGTGTTCAAGGGCGTCGAGTCGATCGGGTCGGGCAAGGACCTGACCACTGACATTCCCGAGGATTGGCTGAGGCTGCTGAACGAAAAATATCTGACCGACGACGAGAAGGCCCAGATCGAGGCGCTGGGCGGTTTCGACAAGCTGATGGAGACGCTGAAGCAGCGTCTGGAAGAGCAGAAGGAGCGACACTCGGGCGGCTCGAAATGGATCGGCACGGGCGGGACCAGCCCCTTCGGACACGGCGGCTATAATCCCGAAGGCGTTCGCATCGGCGGTCCGGGCAAGCATGGCCGGGCGGTCAAGGTCTGGGAAAAACGCGAGTTCAGGAACCTGGACGACACGGTCGAACTGGGCACCCGCAACATCAAAGTGGCGCTGCGTCGTCTGCGCCGTTTCGCCCGACAGGGCGCGCCGGACGAGCTGGATATCGACGGCACGATCGACGGCACGGCACGTCAGGGCTGGCTGGACATCCAGATGCGGCCGGAGCGACGCAATACGATCAAGGTGCTGCTATTCCTCGACATCGGCGGGTCGATGGACGGTCACATCAAACTGGTTGAAGAACTGTTCTCTGCGGCCAAGACTGAATTCAAGAACCTGGAATTCTTCTACTTCCACAACTGCCTGTACGAAGGCGTCTGGAAGGACAATCGCCGGCGCCACACCGAGCGGATCCCGACGTGGGATCTGCTGCACAAATACCCCGGCGACTGGCGCGCCATCTTCGTCGGTGATGCGACGATGAGCCCCTATGAGATCACCATGCCCGGCGGCTCCGTCGAGCACTGGAACGAAGAGGCCGGCGCCGTCTGGATGAAGCGGGCGCGCCAGCAGTGGGAGAAGTCGGTCTGGCTGAATCCCGTTCAGGAGCGGTACTGGGATTATACCGCCTCCGTCGGCCTGTTGCGCGAGGTCATGGAGCAGCGGATGTTCCCCCTGACGCTGGAAGGCCTCGACAAGGCGATGCGCGCGTTGACTCGTTAAAGCATGCAAAAAAACGCCGTCCGCGCTTGGCGGACGACGTTTCTTGTTTTCGCGCATTCTAGGGAAGCTTAGGCTTTGTCTCGGAGGCTGTCCTTGACGCCGCCGACAGTATTCTGGATCTTGCCTTCGACTTGATCGGCCTTGCCCTCGGCTTGCAGCTTGGTGTCGCCGGTCATCTTGCCGACGCCTTCCTTGACCTTACCGCCCATGTTCTTGGCGGCGCCTTCGATACGGTCGTGATCAGCCATCGAAATCTCCTGTTTTCATCGCCGCGACATATGTTTGCGGTTCGAAATACAAACGACTTCACAGGAAGCCCGTTCCGTAAGGCTCAGCTTGGGCGACGCAGCCAGACGGCGACAGCCCAGGCGTGGGAATCGTGACGCAGGCGTGAGATGGCGAAGGTCGGATCCAGCCACACCAAGGTGTGATCGTCCTCGCATTTCGCATCAGGATTTTCGGCCGCCACAGTGGCGGTCCAGAAGCCGCCGACATTGTTCACCGGCTCGCGGGTCGAACGCACGAAATACTGGCTCGCCTCTCCGATGCGGTTCAGCGGCGTGATCGTCAGTCCGGTTTCCTCGGCGAACTCGCGGATCAGGGCCTGAACCTCGGTCTCCTCGATATCCAAGCCGCCGCCGGGGAGGTCGAAATAGGGACCGGTTTCACGTTCGACGCGAACACAGGCGATCAGGCCATCACGCTCGACGATGCCGAACGCGGTGGCGCGGTGACGATAGTCCGAAGCGGGTTTGCGAACGCCGAACTGCAACATGATGAAAACCGACCCTAGAGGTCGAACGACAACCTGGCGCGCACGCCCTTGTGGGCGCCGTCGAACTCGACGGCCGACCGCAGGCCTGACGCCATGGCGGAAATGATCTTGCCGCCCAGACCCGTGCCCTTGGGCGTTCCGTCGCCCATGCCGGGACCGTCATCCTCGACTGTCAGCATCACGCGATTCTCGTTCTCGCGGCGCATATGGATGCGGATCTCGCCCCCCTGCCCCGGCGCATAGGCGTATTTCACGGCGTTGGTGACCAGTTCTGTGACGATGACGCCAATCGACACGGCCTGGTCGGTCGTGACCGACAGCGGCTCGGCGTCCAGCGTCAGCTTAGGCGATCCGTCATCCGGCCCGATGGACTTGGACAGCTCGTCCATCAGCCCGACCAGATATTCGTCCATGGCCACGTGGCTCATGTCGCCGGAGGTATAGAGGCGACGGTGAACATGGGCGACGGCCTCAATCCGCGCCTGCGATTCGCGCAGCGCGTCCTTGGCGCCCTGATCGGTGACGTGGCGCATCTGCAAGGACATGAAGCTGGACACCAGCTGCAGCGAGTTGCCGACGCGGTGGTTCACCTCACGCAGCATCGCCTCGGCCCGATCGCGCGCCCGGCGGATTTCTTCCTGAGCCAGTTCATTCTCGCGCTCAAGCCGACGGCGCGATAGGGCGTCCTCGAGCGCCGAACGCAGCAGGGAGGTGAAGTCCTCCGAGACATCTTTGATCACATAGTCCGCCGCGCCCGCCCGAAGGGCCGCAACGGCGATCCGCCCATCCTGCGCGCCCGTCACATAGACGACAGGCGGCGGCGCCGTCAGGGCCAGAATGTCCGGCAGGACGTCCAGTCCATCTCGCGTCGGCATATAGTGGTCCAGCGCGCAGATGTCGTACTCACCCTGCTGCAACAGCTCCAGCCCCGCATCGCCATCCGGCGCGCAGGTGACGGCATAGCCGTGACGCCCCAACTCCTTCTCGACCAACCGGGACAGACCCCGGTCGTCGTCGATGTAAAGCAGGCGAATAGGCTTTGGCGCGTCGATCGTCAGATCTCCGGCGCCTGGATCACCGACAGGAACAGACCCAGTTGGCGGATCGCGCCGGCGAAGGATTCATAATCCACCGGCTTGGTGATGTAGACGTTGCAGCCCAGATCGTAGCAGCGCTGGATCTCGACCTTGTCGTCGGTCGTCGTCAGCACCACGACCGGCGCGCGGCGGAGGCGCTCGTTGGCCTTCACCTTTTCCAGAATGTCCGTGCCCGACATATCGGGCAGGTTGAGGTCGAGCAGGATCAGGAGCGGGCCATTGGCGAGGATTTCGTCGCTGAACAGATAGTCGAGCGCCGCACCGCCCTCATCGAAATGCTTGATCTCGTTGTTGATATTGGCCCGGCGGATGTTCTTTTCGATCAGCTTGGCGTGGCCGTGGTCGTCTTCGACCATGATGATTTTGACGGGTTGCGTCACAGGGCGCCTCCGGGTTCAGACAGGATCAGTCGTTTGGGGAATTTCAGCAGGAAAGTCGAGCCCTTACCCAGTTCGGACTCAACGTCGATCGTGCCGCCCAGTCGACGCACGCTGTTGCGCACAAACGCCAGGCCCAACCCCTCGCCAGAACGATCCTGTCTTCCGGAGCGCCGGAACAGTTCGAAGATCCGCTCATGGTCGCGTGGGGCGATGCCTCGCCCATTGTCGGCGACCCGGTAGACGACCCAGCCGCCCGGCACGTCTTCGCCCGACACGACGATTTCGCCCGGCCGGTCGTGATCCAGATATTTGACGGCGTTGTCGATCAGATTGCCGACAATCTGCTCCATCGAAATGCGGTCGCTCTCGATCTCGGGCAGCGACTGCACCTCGATGCGCGCCCCCGAGGCTTCGGTCTGGTGATGGACGCTGTTGGCGATGTTCTGGGCCATCGCCGTCATGTCCAGCGGCTCTGGAAGCAGGTTGCGACGACCTTCGCGCGACAGCTTCAGGATGGCGTTGATCAGCCGGTCCATCTTCTCGGTCGAGGCGCGGATGAAGCCGATGGCTTCGGGCATCTCCTCTCGCACGGCGGTGACGATCTCGGGATCGACCACGCGCGTCTTTTCAGCCTCATGGATCGCCTTATCGACGACCTTGCCCGCCTGCTCCAGTTCGGAGGTGTAGCCCATCACGTTGACCAGCGGCGCGCGCAGGTCGTGGCTGACAATATAGGCGAAGCGCTGGATCTCCTCGTTCGCGCGCATCAGGTCGCCGGTGCGCTCGCGAACCTTGTCCTCCAGGCTGGCGTTGGCGGCGTCCAGGGTCGCGCGGGCGGATTGGATTTCGGACACATAACGCCGCACCAGCCAGGCTGACAGCAGAGCCAAGACGATGACCAGCAGACCGGCTATGGCGTTCATCGTGACGGTCAGGAACCCAAACAACTCCGACGCCCGGCGTCGGCTATCGATCCGGTCGGACTTCAGCTTGTCGAACCTCTCGATGGCCCCCCTGAGCTCGTCCATATACTGCTTGCCCTCGCCCGACCGCACGGCCTGGATCGCCTGACCGATCCGCCCTTGGCGCGCCAAGGTGACGGTGTTTTCCATCTCGTCCCATTTCTTGTCGCCCAGACGGTGAATGGGTTCGACGGTATCCTTCAGCGTCGGATCGAGCGCTGCGCCCTCATCCAGAAACGCCAGCGCGGGCTCCATGTCGGCCCTGGAGTCACGATAGGGCTGTAGAAAATCGCTTCGTCCCGTCAGCAGAAAACCGCGTTGCGAGGTCTCGGCGTTCAGGCTCGCAATCAGAACCGTGCGTGCGGCGCGGCGCATCTGCTGAGCGTGTTCGATGGTTTCGTTCAACGCGATGGTGCGATGGATCATCACGAAGGTCGTCGTATTGACCAAGATCAGCAGCCCGAACGCCAGGATCAGCATGGCCGAGATTGACCGGGCCAACGACGGCGTACGCATGAAGTCGCGCAGGCGCGACCATTGGGATCGGGGGTTCGGACTCATGACGGCGGAGCTTTAGCGGGGTGCGTCGCCGCGTCAAACGTCAAACTGCCAAGTCGGCGGGATCAGACCTGGCCCAGGGTCCGCAACCGGGCCTTGGGATGGATTTCGTTCTGGCTCATCACGACGGTCTGGCCGCGGAAGCGTTCGATGATCGATCGCACATAGGGCCGCGTCATGGGCCCGGTCAGCAGCACCGGATTTTCACCCGTCATGGCGATCCGCTCGAACGTGTCGCGCACGGCGCGGATGAAGTCCTGAAGGCGCGACGGCGCCATGGCCAGCTGCTTGTCCTCGCCATTGCCGATCAGGCTTTCGGCGAAGGCGTTCTCCCATTCCGGCGACAGGGTGACGATGGGCAAGGCCCCCTCTCCGTCCTTGTTCTGCCAGCACAGTTGGCGGCCCAGGCGCGCGCGAACGTGTTCGACCAGGGTTGTGACGCTGGAGCTGTGCGGCGCGGCCTCGGCCAGGCCTTCCAGGATCGCCGGCAGGTCGCGGATCGACACCTTCTCGCGCAGCAGAGACTGCAACACCCGCTGCAGCGTCGTGACGGTGACCACGCTGGGCACCAGTTCTTCGACCAGCTTCTTCTCCTCGGCGCCCAGTTCCTTCAGCAGCTTCTGCACCTCCGCGTAGGACAGCAGATCGGCCATATTGTCCTTCAGGATCTCGGTCAGATGGGTCGTCAGGACCGTTGACGGGTCGACAAGTGTATAGCCGCGGAACGTCGCCTCCTCGCGCAGACCTTCCTCGATCCAGGTCGCCGGGAGGCCAAAGGCGGGTTCGCGCATATGCTCACCCGGAAGCTCGACCTGACGGCCCGCCGGATCCATCGCCATCAGGTGGCCCAGCCGCACCTCGCCCGCGCCAGTCTCCATCTCCTTGATTCGGATGGCGTAGCCCTGGGTCGGCAGGCGCATGTTGTCGAGGATGCGCACCTGGGGAATGACGAAGCCGTATTCCTGGGCCAGGGATCGCCGCAGGGCGCGGATCTGATCGGTCAGACGGCGCCCTTCAAGATCGTTGATCAGGCTGAGAAGCGAATAGCCGAGTTCGATCTTCACCTCGTCGATGGTGAGGATGTTGGCGATCGGCTCTTCGACGTCTTCCTTGGGTTTTGCGGCCGCCGCCGCCGCCGCGATCTCCGCCTCTGTCGGCTGAGGCTTCAGGCGATTGCGACCCAGCCGCCAGGCCATGAAGCCCGAGCCGATGGCCAGAGCCGCGAACGGGATCAGCGGCATACCGGGGATCAGACCGATCAGACCGGCCGCGCCCGACACCACGCCCAACGACACGGGATTGGTCGCCAGTTGGGTGACCATGGCCTTGTCCGCCGTGCCCTCGACGCCCGCCTTGGACACCAGGAAGCCAGCGGCGATCGAGATGATGATAGCCGGCACCTGCGTCACCAAACCGTCGCCGATGGTCAGCTGGACATAGGTGTTGGCCGCCTCCATCGCCGGCATGCCGTGTTGCAGCGTACCGATCAGTATGCCGCCGATGGCGTTGATGAAGGTGATGATCAGCCCGGCGACGGCGTCGCCGCGCACGAACTTGGAGGCGCCGTCCATGGCGCCGAAGAAGGTCGATTCCTGCTCCAGCTCCTTGCGACGCAGCTTGGCCTGATCCTCGGTGATCAGGCCCGAGGACAGATCCGCGTCGATGGCCATCTGCTTGCCCGGCATGGAGTCCAGGGTGAAGCGGGCGGACACCTCGGCGATCCGGGTCGAGCCCTTGGTGATGACGACGAAGTTCACCACCAGAATGATCGCAAAGATGATCACCCCGATGATGAAGTTGCCGCCCATCATCAGCTGACCGAAGGCGTTGATGACCTGACCGGCCGCATCGTGACCTTCCTGGCCGTGGGTCAGGATCAGGCGCGTGGAGGCCAGGTTCAGGCCCAGTCGGAACAGGGTCGAGACCAGCAGCACGGTCGGGAAGATGGCGAAATCCAGCGGCCGCTTCATCATCACGGCGGTCATCAGGATCAGCACGCTGGACACCAGCGAGAAGGCCAGCAGCAGATCCAGCAGGAACTTGGGCACCGGCAGGATCAGCAGCATGATCACGCCGATCACGCCGACCGCCATCAGCACTTCGCCGCGGTTCAGCCAGCCGATCACGTCGCGGCCCGTCGGGCGCGCCATGCCGTCCTTCATCAGGATAGGCGCATCAGCCACGGCCCAAGACCTTCAGCGCGCGACGCGTCGCCTCGGCGTTCACGGCCGCATTCGCGTCGTCCGACGTCGCCCGTGTCGCATGGTAATAGGCGGCGACGATCACAGGTTGACCGTTCGGCGGATACAGCAGGCCGATGTCATTGGTCGGCCCATAGCCCCCCGTCCCCGTCTTGTGCGCCACACGCCAATCCGCAGGCGCTCCAGCCCTAAGACGATTCTGACCCGTGGGCGTATCGGTCATCCACTGCAACAACAGGGCGCGTGACACTGCGGTCAGGGGCGAGGCCGGATCGAGGAACAGTCGTTGGAGATTGGCGACGGACTGGGACGGCAGGATCGTATCCTTGTCCCCGTCCAGACGATTCATCTCCGGTTCGAAACGGTCGGACCGGGTGCTAACGTCGCCGATGCCGCGATAGAAGGTCTGCATCGCCGACGGGCCGCCCATGGCCTTCAGCAACAGATTGGCTGCGGGATTGTCGCTGACCTCCACCGCGCCTTTCATCAACTGCTCGACCGTCAGGCTGGCGCCGACGGCGGGCTCGGTCGCCGGAGCGTGGTCGATCATGTCCGCCGCCGTGATCGGGATGCGACGATCCAAACGCTCCTGCCCGACCTGCGCCCGCAACAGGGTCGCCGCGGCCAGATACATCTTGAAGGTCGAGCAATAGACGAAGCGTTCCTCGCCGCGCCAAATCAGCTTACGGCCCGTCGCCGCGTCCTGAACGACGAAGCCGAGACGGCCGCCATTGCGCGCTTCAAGGTCCGACAGGTCAATGACCTCGTCCGCCCAGGCGACGGGCGCGGCAGGGCGTGATGCCGCGCGCGGCGAACAGCCGACCGCGCTCAAGGCGGCCAGCCCCGTCAGGACGCGTCTGCGCTCCACCGCTGCGCGCATGGGCTCAGGCCGCGTAGCCCGAGGCGGAGACGCCGCTTTGCGGCGCCGGAATGGCCGTGCCCTCGTCGGCGTATTCGTTCAGCTTGTTGCGCAGGGTGCGGATCGAGATGCCCAGGATGTTGGCCGCATGGGTACGATTGCCCAGGCAGTGGGTCAGGGTGTCCAGGATCAGCGTCTTTTCCATCGCCGCCACGGTCTGACCCACGAAGCTGCGGGTCACGGCGTCGGCCGCTTGGGCGGCGCGCGCGGCCACCCCGGCTTGCGGCGCCGCATAGGCCTGTCCCGCCATCATGCCCGCGCCCATGCCGCCCAGCGGCTGACCGTCCGGCAGGCGGATGGCGTCGACGTCGATCTCGGGGCCGGTCGCCAGCAGCACCGCGCGGTGCATGGCGTTTTCAAGCTCGCGAACGTTGCCCGGCCAGCGATGGGCCGAAATGGCCTGACGCGCGGCGGCCGAGATCGGACGCACCGGCACGCCGTTCGCGGCGGCGTACTTCTTGATGAAGTGGTCGGCCAGAACGACGATGTCGCCGGGCCGCTCGCGCAAGGACGGCAGGCGCAGGTTCACCACGTTCAGGCGATACAGCAGGTCCTCACGGAAGGTGCCTTCCGCCACAGCCTTGGCCAGATCGCGGTTCGAGGTGGCGATGATGCGGATGTTGACAGAGACCGGCTTGGAGCCGCCGACACGGTCGATGACGCGCTCCTGGATGGCGCGCAGCAGCTTGGCCTGAAGCCGGGCGTCCATCTCGGAGATTTCGTCCAGCAGCAGGGTGCCGCCGTCGGCCTCTTCGAACTTGCCGATGCGGCGCGCAACGGCGCCGGTGAAGGCGCCCTTCTCGTGGCCGAACAGTTCGGATTCCAGCAGATTGTCGGGAATGGCGGCGCAGTTGACGCTGATGAAGGGGCGCTCGGACCGACGCGAATGCTCGTGCAGATACCGCGCCATCACCTCCTTGCCGACGCCGCTTTCGCCGGTGATCAGGATTGAGGCTTCCGAGCGCGCGACCTGGTCGGCCAGTTGCAGCACAGCCTTCATCGAGGGGTCGGCCGAGATCATCGGCTTTTCGTCGTCGGCGACGGCCGACAGGACAGCGGCGATCAGTTCGGCGTCGGGCGGAAGCGGAATGAATTCCTTGGCGCCGGCCTTGATGGCAGCGGCCGCCTCTCGCGCATCGGCGTCGACGCCGAAGGCCACGACCGGAATGGTGATCCGCTCGGCTTCGTTGGCGGCGATCAGGGCGGCGATGTCCAGCTGATAGTCGACCATCAGCAGGTCGGCGCCCTGCCCCCGGCGCAGTTGTTCGGTCGCCTGATCCGCGCGCTCGACGTGATTGACCTTGGCGCCGTGCGCCATGGCCATCTTCACCGCTGAAGCGAGCTGGCCGCTCAGTCTGCCTACCACTAGAAGACGCATCGTTCTTCTCCTCTAATCTCTAAAGGCGGTCGCCAATCAGGCGCCCGAATCCTCGGTCTTGATGATTTCCGTCATGGTCACGCCCAGCCGGTCGTCGACGACGACGACCTCGCCGCGCGCGATCAGGCGGTTGTTGACGAAGATGTCGATCGCCTCGCCCACCTTGCGATCCAGCTCCAGCACCGAGCCCTTGTTCAGTTTCAGCAGCTGGGCCACCGACATGTGCGACTTGCCTAGCACGGCCGAAATGTTGACCGGCACGTCGAAGACGGTGGCCAGGTCGGCGGCGCTCTTTTCGCCGCCGTCGTCGAGGGGCGGAAGGCCGGAGAAGTCGGAGAACTCCTCCAGCGCTAGGTCGTCGGATGCCATCAGAACATGCTCCTGTCGACGGGAAGGGTTTCGGCGTGTCCGGCCTCGGCGGCCAGGGCGGCGGTCAGGGCTTCGGCGACGCGGTCGGCCGAACCTTGCGGATCGTGATCCGCGCGCCCGTCTGCCCATTCCAGCTGGAAGGCGGCCTGGGCCATGCCCGGTTCATCGCGGAAGGCGACCGTGCCGGTAAAGCCGCTGTCGGCGCAGGCGCGCTCGATCAGGCCGCGCGCCTCGTCATCCAGGCCCGAGGCGCGAACGACCAGACGCGGCGAGGCGTCGATTTCCTGCGCCAGCAGTTCCAGCGCGGCCTTCAGCGGCGCATGCGGAAACCGGTCCAGCGCGGCCCCTGCGATGGTGCGCGCAGCAGCCAGGGCCAGGTCGGCGGCCTGTTCACGATGGGCCTGGGCCACAGCCTTCAGGGTCGGCATGGCCGATGCGACGGACTGGGCGATATTGCTCAGGGCCATGGCGCGGATGTTCTCGACCTCGCTCAGAGCCTGTTCGCGCGCTTCCAAACGGCCCTGCGCCACCAGGGCGTCGACCTCGGCCGGCAGGTAGGAGCGTTTCGCCGGCTTCCAAGCGCTCGCGCTCACCACAGAGCCGTCGGCGTCGAACTCGGTGTCGAAGGCGAAGAGACGCCGGATTTCGGGGGACTGGGTCATGTCAGTAGATCAACTCGTCGTCGGAGCCCTGACCAGCCAGCATGATGTCGCCCTTGGCGGCCAAATCCTTAGCGACCTGAACCATCGCCATCTGGGCGCCGTCGACATCCTTCAGACGCACCGGTCCCATCGACTCCATATCCTCGCGCATGATCTTGGAGGCGCGCTCGGACATGTTGGAGAAGAACATTTCGCGCAGCCCTTCGGACGCCCCCTTCAAGGCTAGGCCCAGCGCGTCCTTTTCCACGGCGCGCAGCAGGGTCTGCACCCCGCCCGGATCCAGCTTCGACAGATCCTCGAACACGAACATCAGGGCGCGGATGCGTTCGGCCGACTCGCGGTTGCGCTCTTCCAGGGCCCCGATGAAGCGGGCCTCGGTCTGGCGATCGAAGCTGTTGAAGATGTCGGCCATCATTTCGTGGCTGTCGCGCTTTGAGGTCCGCGCCAGGTTCGACATGAACTCGGTGCGCAGGGTGGCCTCGATCTTGTCCAGGATCTCGCGCTGCACAGGCTCCATGCGCAGCATCCGCTGGACGCATTCCAGGGCGAAGTCTTCCGGCAGGCTGGTCAGGACGCGGGCGGCGTGGTCCGAACGCACCTTGGACAGGATGACGGCGACGGTCTGGGGGTATTCGTTCTTCAGATAGTTGGCGAGAACCGCCTCGTTCACATTGCCGAGCTTGTCCCACATGGTGCGACCGGCCGGGCCCCGGATTTCCTCCATCAGGCCGTCAACGCGATCCTTGGGCAGGAAGGCGGCCAGCAGTTTTTGCGTCTGCTCATAGCTGCCGATCACGGCGCCGGAGCCGGACAGGCCCGACACGAACTCGATCATCAGGGCCTCGACGGCCTCGGCGCTGACATTGCCCAGGGTCGCCATCGCCTGGGAGATTTCCTTGACCTCGTCATCATCCAGCCGCTCCCACAGGGCGGTATGCTCTTCGCCCAGGGCCAGCAGGATGACGGCGGCCTTCTCCGGTCCCGACAGCTTGTTGGGATCGTCGATCGCAACCTTCTTGTTGACCAGCTTCGCCATCAGCCTTCCGCCACCCAGGTCCGCAGGATGCCGGCCGCATCATCGGGATGCGCCTGAACGAAATCGGCGACCTTCTTGACCGAGGACGCCTTCACTTGGCCCTCGATGCGGGCGATGTCGATCTTCTGATCCATCTCGCTGGGCGCCGGCAGCTGTACCAGTTGCGGCTGACCGTCGGCTCCGATGACCGTAGTCGCCACCGTGGTGACGGGCACGCCGTTCGCGCCCGCTAGCGCCGGCAGATTGCCTCCGCCGCCCGCGGCCGTCTTCAGCAACGGACGCAGCACGAAGAAGATCAGCAGCAGGGCGACGACCGTCAGAATGCCCAGTTCGACGAAGCGCATGATGTCGTTCTTGGAGAAATCGAATAGCGACGACTTGCCGTCCAGACCGCCCTCGATGCCGGTGTCGTGGTTGAAGCGGACGTTGATCACTTCGATCTTGTCGCCGCGCGTCTCGTCGATGCCGGCGGCGGCGGCGACCAGCGACTTGATCTGGGCGATCTCCTCGGCGGTGCGCGGCGCATAGGTCGGCTCGCCCTTGCCGTCCTTGGCCGGCGTCCACTTGCCGTCGACTGCGACGGCGACGGCCAGCTTCTTGACCTCGCCCGGCTCCTTGGTCGTGGTCGTGGTCGTCTTGGAGATTTCGTAGTTGGTCGTCTCGGCGTTTTCCGAGTTGGTCGAGCCGACGGGCGTCGCGCCGGGCGCAGCGCCGCCAGGGATGTTGTTGGTCGCGGTCACGCCGCCGTCGGTCTGTCCGCTGTTGTCAGCGGATTGCGAGCCGTTGGTGGTGGTCGAGCGGACGACCTGACCGTCCGGGTCGAACTTCTCTTCCTGGGTGGTGGCGCGGCTCTGGTCGATGTCGGCCGTCACCTGAACGCGGGCGGCGCCGGCGCCGACGACGCCTTCGACGATGTCCTTGATGCGCGCCTGAAGCTGGCTCTCGGTATTGCCCTTGGCCTCGGCGGCGGACGCGGAGGTGAAGGTTCCGTCGTCGCTGCCGGCGGCAAGTGTGCGGTTCGTCTGGTCCGCCACGGTGACGCGGTCGGGCTTCAGGTTCGGCACGGACGAGGCCACCAGGTTGCGGATCGCCCGCACCTGGTCGCTGGTCAGATCACGGCCGCCCAGGCCCACCAGAACGGCGGCGGTCGGTTCGCCTGCGGCCGAGGTGAACATCTCGCGGCGCGGCATGGTGATGTGGACGCGGGCTGCCGTGATGCCGCGCATGGACATGATGGTGCGCGACAGCTCCCCCTGCAGCGCGCGCTGCTCGTTCAACTGCTGCTGAAACTCGGTCTGACCCAGCACCGACTGGCTGTCGAACAGTTCGTAACCGACCGATCCGGAGGTGACCAAGCCCTTGCCCGCGACCAGCATCCGGGCCGTGCCGACGTCGTCGCGGTTGACCATGATGGTCGAGCCGTCGCCCTTGGACGAATATTTGATGCCGGCCTGATCCAGGGCGGCGGTGATCTCGCTGGCTTCGCGCAGATCCAGGTTGGAATACAGCAGCGCGTCGGGCGCCTGGCCCATGCGCAGCATGACGGCGACCAGCACGGCGGCCACGCCTGCGGCGACGCCGAGAACCGCAGCCAGACGGCCGATCCCGAACTTCTGCAACGCCGCTGTGAAGCCGCCCACGCGTCCCCGCCCCCTACTCGCGGGAGACACGAACGCCCCGCTAGGCAGAAAATGCCGCCTGGATGGTAAACGTCGCGTTAAGACCCGCTTAAGGGCGCGCCCCGCCCGCCTGAAGCTGCGGCAAGACGGCCGGCGCACCGGACGGCAGCGGGGCTTTCGGATCTCTCAACCACGACACCACGTCGCGATAGACGATCTCTGCGTCCAGGTCGCGGTTCAGCAGATGCCAGCCGTTCGGATACCAGGCGGTCCGCAGCGTCCCGCCCTCCCGCTCGGCCCGCTCCAGCGCCAGCTTCATCGGCC
Organism: Brevundimonas vesicularis; assembly: GCF_044807075.1. Taxonomy (GTDB): domain Bacteria; phylum Pseudomonadota; class Alphaproteobacteria; order Caulobacterales; family Caulobacteraceae; genus Brevundimonas; species Brevundimonas vesicularis_G. The sequence goes on along the minus strand of NZ_CP085234.1, from coordinate 1,403,736 downwards.
CCTTCTTCACCACCTCGTCATGGGCGCCGTACATCAGGATGGCGTCGCCCCGGATGCGGCCCAGGCTGCGCGACGAGGCCTCCATCAGATCGACCAGCCCATAGACCGTGTCGAACCGGGTCGCGAGGATGCTCATCGGATCGCGCCCGTTGCGGATCAGCTCCAATGTGTTGGATGAAGCGTGGATATCGCGCGTGATAAACTCAGGCGGTTCCAGCGCCACGTCGCCCAGCGCCCGCGCCGCAATGTTCAGCGCCGCGCTGTTCAATGGTCCCTGCGTCGACCAGCCCCAGACGCCGGGCGCCAGCAGCACGATCCGGTCCGCATCCGGGGGATGGTCGGAGCCGAACGCGGCGGCGGTGACAGACCCGCCCATGCTCTCGCCCACCACGGCGATGACGGCATGGGGATAGCGGGCGCGCGCCATCGCGGTGATCTCGCGCAGATCATCGGTCATCCGCTGCTGCCCGGCCCATTCGCCTCGCCCCGGCGCCCCGCCGAAGCCGCGCTGCTCGTAGGACCAGGTCTCGATCCCCTGCTCGGCCCACCAGGGGCCGGCCAGACGGAAGCTGGCGTCGTGATCGTTCATCCCATGCAGGGCCACGATCACCGCCCAGGGCGCCCCATCCTTTGGACCCCAATGCAAATACGGCAGGCGCGCGCCGTCCGACATGACAAGAGCCCGATCCTCGACATGGGCGCCGACAAAGCCCGGCGACGGCGTCAACGGCGGCTGAATGTGAGGTGCGGCGCAGGCCGACAGAATGAGCGCGGCGGTCAGCGGCAGTAGTCTGGAGGCGATCAAGGCCATGTGTCCCAAGCAGCGCTCACGATACCACCGACAAGTCCTTCTCGCTGGAGCGAACGGCCGCCGGATTTGCAGAAGTCAGAATGCGCCGAACCCGTTCCCGCAGATAGGGAAGCACCTCCGCCTCAAACCACGGATTCTTCCTAAGCCAAGCCGTATTGCGCCACGACGGATGCGGCAACACCAGCAGATCCGGCGCATACTCCCGCCACGCTCGGACCGTTTCGGTCATGGTCCGCCTGGCCCTGTCGCCCAGCGCCCACGCCTGGGCATAGCCGCCGACCAGCAGGGTCAGTTCCATCTGCGGCAGGGCGTCCAGCAACTGCGGTCGCCACAGTTCCGCACAGCGTGTCGGCGGCGGATAGTCGCCGCCTTTCGGCGCGGTTCCCGGATAGCAGAAGGCTTGGGCCGCGACCCCTATGCGCGGGTTGGCGTAGAAGGTCTCGTAGTCCACGCCCATCCAATCACGAAGACGATCGCCAGAGGGATCCGTGAACGGCAGGCCGCTCTCATGGACACGTCGTCCCGGCGCCTGGCCGCAGATCAGTAATCGCGTCTCGGGAAACACCCGCACTACCGGGCGCGGCGTGTGCGGCAGGACGCCCGCGCAGGCGCGACAGGCGCGGATGTCGTTCAGGATATCCTGGAGATCAGTCGTCATCGCCCTCGACGACCGGCGGACGGCGGCTCAACGCCAGGGCCGTCTCTTCCTCGGTCGCCTGACGCAGGCGTGTGACGCCGCGGAAGTTGTCCGGATCGACCGCCTTGCCCTTCTTGGTGATGGTCAGCTTGCCCTGGCGCATCAGGCCCAAAGCAGTCGCGCGAACCTTGGGCAGCATGCGCTGCCACTGCTCGGGCTGTAGCTCTTTGGCCACTTCCGCCGGCTCAATGCTCTTGCCGGGCTCAAGCGCGGCGATTTTGTTCAGGATTGCGGTTTCGATCGGGTCGCTCATTGCGCCTATATGCTGCAACGCACGCCCATAAGTAAGGCCGAGTCTGCATGCCCAAGAAAATCACCATCACCGAGGGCGAGTTCGCCGGCTGGCAGACCTACGATCTGCACGACACCTTCGACACGGTGGTCGGCCCCTTCTACGGCAAGCCGGACCCCGACGGGCACATGCGCTGCGCCTTCCGCGCCGAGCAGAAGCACATGAACGCAGGCGGGCGGATGCACGGCGGCTGCCTGATGACCTTCGCCGACATCGCCATGTTCCAGATCGCCTATCAGGAGATGGAGGGCGCCTCGGGCGTCACGGTCCAGCTGGACTCCACCTTCATCGACGGCGGCTATGTCGGCGAACTGATCGAGGCCACGGGCCAAGTCACCAAGGCGGGCAAGAGCCTGATCTTCGTACGGGGTCAGATCAATACCGGCGAGCGCCTGTTGATGACCTTCTCGGGCGTCATCCGCAAATTCACGCCGCGCGGCTGAAGCGCGCGATCACCGAGAGCATCAAGGCCAGTCCCGCAGCCGGCCATAACGCCGCCAACCCCAGCCATTGGTAAGTCAGGGCGCCTAAAACCGCACCTGCCGTCAATCCAGCCCACAGGGCGAGATAGGGACGATAGGTCGTACGGTCGCGCCCGGTTGCAGCGGCGGCCAAGGCTTGCCCGAGCTTGACCAGAGCGCCGGTCATATAGGTCAGGCTGACGCCGACCTCTCCATTTCGCAGGAAGACCGAATTCTCCGCCCCCATTGCCGCGACCATCAGCAGGATGGCCAGCGACGTCAGACCGAACGCCGCCGCCAAGGCCGCACAGGCCAGCAATAGTCCTTCGAAAAATAAAACTCGGCTGCGTGACCGCGCGCCCTCCCCCCCCCGCGATCAGCGCCCCGAGGAACGACCCAAGCACGAAGACCGCGAGAATGGCGGCCAGATGCCCGACGGCCAGCCAGTGTCCCGAGGCCAGGCTGGCGGCAAGCCGCGTGGAGTTGCCGCTCATGAACGAGACGAACACACCGCCAAGCTGCAGGAAGCCCAGACTGTCCACATAGCCCGCAGGACCCGCCAGCAGCAGCGCCAGTCCACGGTCCAGCGGGGCAAGCGCGCGCATTGGATCTAGGCCCGCCTTAGAGCCCGAACACCGCCGCCGGCATCGCGCCGACGATGGCCGCGGTCATCAGGGTGGCCAGGAAACCGGCGAACAGGCCCTTCCAGACCATGCCCAGCACCTCTTCGCGGCGTTCCGGCATCAGGACCGACAGGCCGGTCACGGTGATGCCGACCGAGCCGATATTGGCGAAGCCGCACAGCGCGTAGGTCATCAACATCCGCGTGCGCTCGGTCATCTCGGCGGCCGGCACCTTGCCCAGGTCGATAAAGGCGACGAACTCGGTCAGGGTCAGTTTGACGCCCAGCAGCCAGCCGGCGACATCGGCGTCCTTCCACTCGACCCCGATCAGCCAGGCGACCGGCGCGAAGATCCAGCCCAGCATCCGCTCGACCGTCAGGGGCGCGTCGAACACCACGAACCCGCCCAGCATGACGTTGACCAGGGCGACCAAGGCCACGAACACGATCAGCACGGCCGAGATGTTCAACACGACCATCAGGCCGTCGGACGTGCCCTTCACGATGGCGTCGATGGCGCTGTCGTATTTCAGGGCCGAGTCATAGTCGGCGACTGCGCCGCCCATACCCTCTTTCTCGGGGATGATGATCCGGGCCAGCAGCACGCCGGCCGGCGCCGAAACGATCGACGCCACCAGCACGTGCCCCGCCGCATTGGGCAGGACCGGCGACAGGATGGTCGCATAGGCCACCATGGTCGAACCGGCGACCGTCGCCAGGCCAACAACCATCATCAGGAAGATCTCGGACCGCGTCAGCTTGTCCAGATAGGCGCGGATCACGATCGGGCTTTCGATCATGCCCAGGAAGATGTTGGCCGCGACCGCCAGGGCCGACGCGCCGCCCAAACCCATCGTTTTCTGGAACAGAAAGCCGAAGCCCAGCGTGATCCACTTCAGAATCTTCCAGTGCCACAGCAGGGCCGACAGGGCGGAAATCACCAGGATCAGCGGCAGAACCTGGAAGGCGAAGGTGAAAAGCGCGCCCTGGTTCGAGACCGTATAGGGTTGGTCCCCGCCGGCCAGATAGCCGAAGACGAACTTGGTCCCCTCGGTCGTGGCGACCGCAAGACCGTCCACCGCGCCCGTCACCGCCGCCAGCACCGCCTGCGAGCCCGGAATGGCGAACAGGGCCAGCACCAGCCCCGCCTGCACCAGGATCGCGCCGATGGTCAGCCGCCAAGGGAAGGCCTTGCGGTTTTCCGAGATCGCCCAGCAGACCGCGACGATGACGACCAGACCCAGAAGGCTCTGGAGGTTCAGGAGGCTGAACATGAAAACGATCCCCGCACCCGGCGCGCCTGCCGGTCTGTATTCGCTTCAAGGACAAAGTGACGCGGCTGGCAAGCGAAACGAAAAAGGGCGGCCCCTTAAGGGACCGCCCTAATCCTGTCGTCGCGCCGCGGCTTACAGCTGGCCGCGCACCAGCTTGCCGTAGTGATCCATCAGATCCAGCGACAGGGCGCCGGGGGTGAAGCGGTATTCGCCCACCTCGGCGACCGGGGTCACCTCAACGGCCGTGCCGGTCAGGAAGCATTCGGTGAAGTCTGACAGCTCTTCCGGCTTGATCTCGCGCACCACAACCTCGATGCCTTTCTCGCGGGCGATCTCGATCACGGTCTGGCGGGTGATGCCGTCCAGAATGTGCTCGACATTCGGCGTGTGGATGACGCCGTCCTTGACGAAGAAGACGTTGGCGCCGGTCGCCTCGGCGACATAGCCGCGCCAGTCCAGCATCAGGGCGTCGGCGAAACCGCGACGCTCTGCGGCGTTCTTGGACATGGTGCAGATCATGTACAGACCCGCCGCCTTGGCTGTCGTCGGGGCCGTCGCCGGATCGGGACGACGCCACTTGGACCATTCCAGACGCAGGCCGCGCGCCTTGACCTCTGGGTCGAAATAGCTGGGCCAGTCCCACACGGCGATGGCCAGGTGAACCTTGTTGTTCAGGGCCGAAACGCTGGTCTGTTCCGGGCCGAGGTAGGCGACGGGACGCACATAGCAGTCCGTCAGACCGTTCTTGGCGCAGGTTTCCTTACAGAAGGCGTCGATTTCAGCGACGCTGTAGGGTATCTCGAAATCGAGCAGGTTGGCGGACCGCTTCAGGCGCTCGGAATGTTGCGTCAGCTTGAAGATTTCGCCGCCGTACATACGCTCACCCTCAAAGACCGACGAACCATAGTGAAGGGCATGGGTCAGAACGTGCGTTTTCGCTTCCCTCCAGGGGACGAAATCGCCATTCACCCAGATGAAGCCGTCACGATCGTCGAAAGGAACGAAGGCCATTGAAATACGTCTCCCGCGAAACTGACGGTCTTAGAGCCGCACGAATCGCTCAGGTCAACGCCGCAAGCGGGGGAAACGTCGCATGAGCATGACGGAATCGCGTTCGCATGGCCGCTCGGGCCCCATCGCCGGCCCCGGCGTCGGCCGCCATCTGCTGATTGTCGACGACGACGATCGCATCCGCGAACTGCTGAAGGAATTCTTGGCGCGCGAAGGCTATCGCGTGACGGGCGCCGCGCACGCGGCCGCCGCCAAGCGTATGATGGAGTTGATCGAGTTCGACCTGGTCGTGCTGGACGTCATGATGCCGGGCGAAAGCGGCCTGGACCTGACCAGCTGGGTCCGCAACAAGGCCGAATTGTCCAAGACGCCCGTGCTGCTGCTGACCGCGCGCGGCGATCCCGAGGATCGGATCGAAGGCCTGTCGCGCGGCGCCGACGACTATATGTCCAAGCCGTTCGAACCGCGCGAACTGGTGCTCCGCATCGACGCCATCTTGCGTCGCACCGGCGGCAAGCCGATCGGTCCCAGGGAGATCAAACTGGGCACAGCCGTCTTCGACATGGAACGGCTGGAGTTGAGCCGTGACGGCGCGCCTCAGCGCCTGACCGAGGCCGAGGCCCAGTTGCTCAAGACCCTGGCGCTTCACGCCCATGCGCCGGTCGAGCGGATGAGCCTGTCGCCGGATACCGCCGACATCACCGGACGCGCCGTGGACGTCCAGGTCACCCGTCTGCGCCGCAAGCTGGAGGTCGATCCCAAGAACCCGCGCTATCTCCAGACGGTGCGCGGCGTCGGCTATATGCTGGCTCCCGACTGAGCCAATGCGGCTTCTGCCCGCCTATCTGTGGCCGCGCTTTCTGAAGCGGCGCCTGCCGACCTCGCTATGGGGCCGGTCGCTGCTGATCATCGTCCTGCCGGTGTTGGTGATGCAGATGGCGGTGACCTGGGTCTTCTTCGACGCCCACTGGCAGACGGTGACCGCGCGCCTGTCCGAAGGCCTGGCCGGCGACATCGCCTGGGCCGTCGAAAGCTATGAGGACGACCCCAGCCCGGCGAACCTGGACAAGCTGGCCAATCGGGCCGAGCGGTCGATGTCCCTGTCCATCGTGCTGCAGGATGGGCGCACCCTTCCGACGGAAGAACGTCGCGGCGCCATCGGCGTGGTGGACCGTGTTTTGGACAGGGCCCTGGATGCGCGTCTCGACCGCCCCTACTGGTTCGACACCACCCGCTATCCCGCCTACGTCGACATTCAGGTGCAGGAGCCGCAAGGGGTGCTGCGCATCATCGCCCCACGCGAGCGCGCGGTGGCGACCCAGGCCCATATCTTCGTCCTGTGGCTGGCGGTGGCGACCGTCCTGCTGATGGGGGTGGCCATCCTGTTCATTCGTAATCAGGTCCGCGCCATCGAGCGTCTGGCCGACGCCGCCGAGGCCTTCGGACGTGGCGAAACCGTGCCGCGGTTCAAGCCACACGGCGCACGCGAGGTCCGCGCCGCCGCCGTCGCCTTCATGGCCATGCGCGACCGGATTCAACGCCACATCGATCAGCGCACCGCCCTGCTTGCCTCGGTCAGCCACGACCTGCGCACGCCCCTGACCCGTCTGCGTCTCGAACTGGCGCTGGCTCCCCCCTTCAAGCGCCAGTCCGCCATGCGCGGCGACCTGGACGAGATGGAGCATATGATCGACGAATACCTCGACTTCGCTCGCGGCGAGGCGGGCGAACCGCCCAAGCCGGTGTCGATTTCCGCGCTGCTGAAGGCGGCCGGCGAGGATGCAAAGCGCGCCGGTGCCGAGGTCAAGCTGGTGGTCGCCGAGGGCCTGACCGCCTCCGTTCGCCCCCTCGCCTTCAAGCGCGCCCTGGTGAATCTGGCCGGCAACGCCGCCTCTCACGGCGAGCATGTGCGGCTGTCGGCCCGCGCCATGGCGTCCGGCGGGCTGGAGATCATCGTCGAGGACGACGGACCCGGCATCCCCGAGGCCATGTATGACGAGGCCTTCCGGCCCTTCTCGCGCCTAGACGACTCTCGCAACCAGAACCGCAAGGGCGTCGGTCTAGGCCTCGCCATCGCGCGCGATGTGGCGCGCGGCCACGGCGGCGACGTCACTTTGGATCGCAGCGAACTGGGCGGATTGAAAGCGACGATCCGCATCCCCGGCGCGGTCACCGTCGCCGAGCCCGCCTGAGGCTTGAAAGCTTTCGTCAGCGGGGTCTGGCGGAACGGCGCTGCAAGGGTCATCTTATGGGCGACAGGGCTTGGAGATGATTTCGATGCGTAAACTCGCCTTCTTTGCACCCCTGGCCGCGACACTCGGCGTCGCCGCCATGGCTCAGGCTCAAGCGCCGACGGTGAACGTCACGGTCGGGCCGCAGCTTCAGCGCGAGGTCGAAAAGCTCGGCGACCGCGAGGTCAACGAACAGATCGCCGGCCTTCAGGCCGAGGTCGGAAAGGCCTTGGCCCAGCGTTATCCGGGCGCGACCGCCAATCTGGTCCTGGTCGATCTGAAGCCGAACCGGCCGACTTTCGAACAGGTCCGTCAGACGCCCGGCCTCGACCCGATCCGCAGCGTGTCGATCGGCGGCGCGGCCATCAAGGGTGAGATCGTGATGGCGGACGGGGTGACGCGGCCCGTGGACTATTCCTATTTCACGCCCAGCATCAACGACGTCTGGGGCTACAGCGTCTGGCGCGACGCCGACCGCGCGTTCGAGCGGTTCGGCGATCAGATCGAGCGCGGACGCTTCTAGCCCATCTCGCGGTTGCGTCTGACCGCCGCCGCGACCGTCTCGTCCAGCATCGCCGTGAGGCGGCCGTCCTTCGCCATGGCGTCAAGCCCGGCGCGGGTCGAGCCGCCAGGCGAGGCGATGCGCCCGATCAGGGCCTCCAGCGCATCGTCGCCCATGGAGTCTGCTGCGGATCTGAGCGTCGCGCGCGCCAGCAAGTCCGCCGTCGCCGCATCCAGGCCCGCCGCCTCCCCGGCCCGCGCCAGCGCTTCGGTGAAGGCGTAGAAATAGGCTGCGCCCGAGCCGGCCACCGCCGTCGCCGCATCCATCAGCGCCTCGTCGGCCAGCTCGACCGTCTCGGCCATCGGCTCGAACAACGCCCGCCCGACGTGCTCGGCGCGCGCGTCCGCCGACCAGACCGAGGCCACCCCGCGTCCACGCGACACACCGGTCGTCGGCATAACCCGCACGATGGGCCAGCCTCCCAGGCCTTCCGCTAGGGTCGGCGCCGTCACGCCCGCCATGACCGACAGGATGACGGCTCGATCGTTCAGGAACGGCGCCAGCGGAGCCAGCACTTCACGCCACATGGCCGGTTTGACCGCCAGAACGATTACCGCCGCCTCGGTCAAGACCTCCAGCGGCGGATTGATCCGCGCGCCCTTGGCCCGCGCCGTCTCGGCCGCCGGCTTTTCCGAAGGGGTGAGAATGATCAGGTCGGACGCCGCCACCGTCTCGGTCAGCAGCCAGCCTTCCAGAATGGCGGAGCCCAGTCGGCCGCAGCCGACCAGGACGACGGGACCCGGCACAGATGCCGCGCTTGGCATCAGGCGGTGCCGACGGTCTCGAACAGGCAGGCGTCGATCGCCTCCTGCGGCTTCTTGTTCCCGCGCACCATGAAGTCGAAGGCGGGGTAGTAGCGATCCGAAGCCTCGATGGCTGCGTCGATCATGGATGCGGCTTGGGCCAGCGTCGGGCGCTCGCCCATCGGCAGAGCCAGCGAATGGCGGAAGACAATCTCGCCGTCCTCGGCCCAGACTTCGAAATGACCCATCCAGGTGCGCTGGTTGATCAGACCGACCAGTTCATAGGCCGCCGTCTTGCGGCTCTTGGCCACCTTCAGATCCAGCGCACAGCACAGCTGCAGACAGTCGCCCTCGGGACGCCAGGCGAACCACAGCTCATAGTCCTTCCAGTCGCCGGCCAGAGCAAAGGCGAGGTCGCCGTCGTCGGTGCGGTCGAACGGAAGATTCTCGGCCGTGAGCACATGCTCGACGACCTCAAGCGGGTCGAAGGGCACGTCCACTTCCTCGGGCCGGGCGATGTCCATCAAGTGTCTTTCACGCTGCGTCCGCTAGAATCGCGGGCGTTAACAGAACGGTAAGCCTGTTCGCAGATTCGGCTCAACCGGCTGCGTCCCCGGGTTGAGTTCCATCTGTGGACGTTCCCTTCACGGGCTTTGCAGCCGGCTTTTGGGCGGCCTTCAGCTCTGCGATCTCGGCCCGCAGAGCGGCGATCTCGTCCTTCAGAACATCGAACTCGTCGCGACGGACCAGGTCCATTTCGGCGGCGATCCGGTCGGCCTGGGCGCGCCAGGCGGTCTTGGCCTCTTCACCCGCGGCCTGGGCCAGGCCCATGGCGCCGGTCGTCAGCTTGGCGAACTCGTCCAGAATGGGATTGCGGGTCTGCATGGCGGCTCCGACCTCAACGTCGTTAACGAAGGTTCACCGACTATGGTGAACGAAACCTTTCTTTCTGCTGCTTCGCCGGCGCCATCAAGGCGTCGTGATGCGTCTTCACAGGCGACGACAGCGGCGACGCTTGCTAAACCGCTGTCAAAGACAGTCCCGCACAGGAACGCCCCTTGCCCTTTCCCGAATTCGATCCGGTCCTGATCCACCTCGGACCGCTTCCGATCCGCTGGTACGCCCTGGCCTATGTCGCCGGCATCGTGCTGGGCTGGTGGTACGCCGCGCGCCTGGCCAAGACCCAGCGGCTGTGGGCGCCGGGCAAGCCGCCCGTCACCACGACGCAACTGGACGATCTGGTGCTGTGGATCGTGCTGGGCATCATCCTGGGCGGTCGCCTCGGCTATGCCCTCTTCTACAAGCCGGCCATGTACGGCCAGCTGTTCACCGGCCAGACGCTGGGCGAGCGGTTCGAACTGTTCCAGCTGTGGACCGGCGGCATGAGCTTCCACGGCGGCTTCCTGGGCGTCTGCCTGGCCATCGTCCTCTACGCCCGGTCGCAGAAGATCGACATGCTGCGTCTCGGCGATCTGGTCGCGCCCGTCGTGCCGATCGGACTGATGTTCGGTCGCCTGGCCAACTTCATCAACGGCGAGCTGTGGGGCCGCGAGACGACCGTCCCCTGGGCCGTGCGCTTCTGCAACGCCCGCATCGAACAGATGTACGGCTTCTGCCCCGCGGGCGATGCGCCCCGCCACCCCAGCCAGCTCTATGAGGCAGGCCTTGAAGGGATAGTCCTGTTCTCCGTCCTTTCCATTGCGATCTGGAAGTTCGGCCTGCTGAAGAAGCCCGGCTATATCACCGGCCTGTTCCTGGTCGGTTATGGCGTCTGCCGCGCGGCGCTGGAGAATGTGCGCGAGCCGGATATCGGCATGCCAGATTTCCCGTTCGGCCTGACCATGGGAATGATGCTGTCGATCCCCATGATCCTGGTCGGCGCCTGGCTGATCTGGCGCGCGTGGAAGCGCCCACCGGCTGCCGCTGAGGCATGAGCGAGACCGAAACCCTAAAGGCCCGTCTGGCGCGCGAGATCGCCCTGACGGGTCCGATGACGGTCGCCGACTACGTGACCCGCTGCCTGCACGATCCCAAGGGTGGCTACTATGCATCGCGTCCGGATTTGGGCGCGCGTGGCGACTTCATCACCGCCCCTCTGGTCAGCCAGATGTTCGGCGAACTGATCGGTCTGTGGGCGGTCGAAACCTGGAACCGGCTGGGCGCGCCAGAGCGGTTCCGCCTGGTCGAGGTCGGCCCCGGCCACGGCACATTGATGAGCGACGCCTTGCGCGCCGCCCGCCTGGTCCCGGGCTTTCTCGAAGCCTGCGATCTGATCCTGATCGAACCCAGCGCCCCGTTGCGCGATCTCCAGGCCAAGGCCCTGGCCGGCGCCGACCTCTCGCCGCGGTGGGTCCGAAGCCTGACGGCGATCGAGACCGACGCCCCTGTCATCCTGATCGCCAACGAAGTGTTGGATTGCATGCCCGCCCGCCAGTTCGTCCGCACCGACGGCGGCTGGGCCGAGCGCCGCATCGGCGTCACAGACGATGGCGACCTGATATTCGGCCTGACCGCCATTTCCGGCGGTTTTCAGAAGCCGGACTTCGAGATCGCGCCGGGCGGCATTCTGGAAATTTCGGACCAACAGGCGGTCTTCGGCCGCGACCTCGGCCTGTTGATGAAGGCCGCCTCGGGCGCCGCTCTGCTGATCGACTATGGACGCGCCCGGCCCGAAGCCGGCGACACGCTCCAGGCCCTGCGTCGTCACCAGAAGGTCAATCCGCTCGCCACGCCGGGCGAAGCCGACCTGACCCAATGGGCCGACTTCCCCTTGGTGCTGGAAGCCGCGGTGCGAACCGGCGCCGACGTCACCGGCAGCCTGCCCCAAGGCGACTTCCTGCGCCGGCTGGGCATCGAGGCGCGCGCCGAGGCGCTGAAAGCCGGCCGGCCCGCCGCCGCCGACGTCATTGCGCGCCAGTTGGATCGGCTGACCGGCGACGACCAAATGGGAACCCTGTTCAAGGCCGCCGCCATCTTCGCCCCCCGATCCCTGGTCGTGCCCGGCTGGGACGCCTGATATAGGTGGGGGCATGAGCGACCTGGCCCCCATCACCCACCCGCTTCTGACCGCCGCCGGCATCGCCCACGGCTTCTTCACCCGTGGGGGCGGCGTCTCGACCGGCCTCTATGAAGGGTTGAACGCCGGCGTCGGCTCCCAGGACGATCAGGCCGCCGTCGCCGAAAACCGCCGGCGTGTTGCGGGCCATTTCAATGCCGCCCCCGACCATCTGAACGGCTGCTATCAAATCCATTCCGCCGTGGCGCGTGTGGCCGAAGGTCCTTGGCATGGCGACCGGCCGGAGGGCGACGCCGTCGTCTCGGCCGAGCCTGGCCTGCTGTGTTCAGTCCTGACCGCCGACTGCGCGCCGATCCTGATGGCCGATCCCGACACCCGCATCGTCGCCGCCGTCCACGCCGGCTGGAAGGGCGCGTTGGGCGGCGTCATCCACTCCGCCGTTTCCGCCATGCAGGCTCTGGGCGCCGAGCCCCGGCGGGTGGTCGCTGTCGTCGGCCCTTGCATCGCGCCCGCCAGCTATGAGGTCGGCGTCGATTTCGAAGACCGCTTCACCCACCATGATCCTGGCAGCGACCGCTTCTTCCACGACGGAGAGACCGACGACAAACGCCAGTTCGACCTGCCGGGCTTCGTCCTGTGGCGGCTGCAGCAGGCAGGCGTCGGCCAGGCCGTCTGGACCGGCCACGACACCTGTGCGGACTCCGAACGCTTCTATTCGAACCGCCGCGCCTTCCAGCGCGCCGAGCCGGACTTCGGTCGATTGATTGCGGTGATCGGGGCTTAGCCCGCGCGCGCCAGTTCCGGCACGCGGGTCACTTCACGCCAGGCGTGCGGGGCGGCCAGCAGAGCACGCACCAGCTTGTTGTTGAGGGCGTGACCAGCCTTGTAGCCCTCGTAGCGACCCAGCAGCGGCGCGCCAAGCACATACAGGTCGCCGATGGCGTCCAGCGCCTTGTGACGCACGAACTCGCGTTCCATGCGCAGGCCGCCGGGATTCAGAATCTCGTCGCCGTCGATGACCACGGCGTTCTCCAGCGAACCGCCGCGCGCCAGACCCGCCTTGCGCAGCGCCTCGACCTCATGGGCGAAACCGAAGGTGCGGCAGGCCATGATCTCCTTGCGGAAGGTCGGTTCGTCCACGACGAAGTCGATCACCTGATTGCCGATCACGGCCGACGGGAAGTCGATCTCGAACCGCATCTCGTAGCGGTCGCACGGCATCAGGGCCGCATGCTTGTCGCCCTCGACGACATGGACCGTTTCCAGGATCTCGATGTAGCGCTGCGGCGTCGGCTGTGGTCGGAAACCGGCCCGGTCCAACAGCTTAACGAACTCCAGCGCCGAACCGTCCAGGATCGGCAGCTCCGGTCCGTCCACCTCGACCACGGCGTTCGACACGCCCAGGGCGGCGAAGGCAGCCATCAGATGCTCGATCGTCGACAGGCGAACGCCCGCGCCGTTCTCGATCATGGTGTTCAGACGGGCGTCAACGACCGCATCGCCCGACACCGGAATGCGGTTGTCGCGGTCGGTGATGTCGGTGCGCACGAAGACGATGCCCGTGCCCGACGGCGCAGGCCGAACCGCCAGCCGCACCCGGCGGCCGGTGTGCACCCCGACCCCGGCGATGATAGCCGGGGCGACGATGGTGCGTTCGTGATGGTCGTTTCTGACCGACAAACCTGAACTCGCTCTTTCCTTTGCGCGCCGCACGCCGTGCGGATTGCGCCCTAGGTTTCATTTAGCGGTCATGCCGCAAGCGCGAAATCAAAGTCCGGTTTCGGATTGTTTCGGTCTGAGACACATCCGGAAACGAGAAACGCCCCGGAGGCGGGCTCCGGGGCGTTTGGTCGTCATTTGGGATGTTTAGTTGGCCAGACGGCGGAGAAAGGATGGGATTTCCAGGTCGTCATCGGCCTGTCCCGCCTCCGGTTCTGGCTGTTGGACCGGTTGAGCCGACGCGCGCGCCGAATGCGACGATTGCGGCGCATAGGACATATCGTGCTGAGGCTGGGTGCGTTTGCCGCGACCGAACAGGCTCCAGCCGCTGCGGCGGTGGTCACGGTCGTCGTAACCGTCGTCAGCTTGGGGTTGCTGGGCCGCAGGCGCGGCGCGCTCATAGAGATCGCCTTGCGGCGCGACGCGCGGAGCCGGTGAGCGGGTTTCATATTCCTCGACCCACGGATCGACGATGGGGTCCAGAGTGCGCGGCTGTGGCTCGGCGACGCGGATCACCGGCTCGGGGCGCGGTTCCGGTTCGCGAGCGGCAGGGGCCTGAAAGGTCGGCACGACCGGCGCCGGCTCGATGCGGGGCTCGGGCGCGCGCGGGGCTTCGGCGCGAACCGGCTCGCGGTAGGCGTCACGGGTCGGTTCCGGGGCGCGCGAGGCTTGCGTGCCATACAGGCCGCCGGCCGAGCGACGCGCATCATGGCTAGCCAGCGGCGCGGTGGCGACCGGCGGGGCGATGGGTTCGATGCGACGCACTTCGCCCTCGTCCATGCCGGTCGCGACGACCGAGACGCGGATCTTGCCGTCCAGGGCCGGGTCGAAGGCCGCGCCGAAGATGATGTTGGCGTCGCCGTCCACTTCCGCGCTGATGGCGTTGGCGGCTTCGTCGACTTCCAGCAGGGTCATGTCCAGACCGCCGGTGATGTTCACCAGCACGGCCTTGGCGCCCTTCAGGCTGGTCTCGTCCAGCAGCGGGTTGGCGATGGCGTTCTGGGCCGCCAGCAGGGCGCGGTCGTCGCCGGTAGCCTCGCCCGTGCCCATCATCGCCTTGCCCATCTCGGACATGACGGCGCGGACGTCAGCGAAGTCCAGGTTGATCAGGCCCGGCAGAATCATCAGGTCGGTGATCGAGCGCACGCCCGAGTGCAGGACCTGATCGGCCATGCCAAAGGCGTCGGCGAAAGTCGTGCGCTCATTGGCGACGCGGAACAGGTTCTGGTTGGGAATGACGATCAGGGTGTCGACATAGCGTTGCAGCTCGGCGACGCCCGCGTCGGCCAGACGCATGCGATGACGGCCTTCGAAGGTGAAGGGCTTGGTTACGACGCCGACAGTCAGGATGCCGCGATCACGCGCGCATTTGGCGATGACCGGCGCCGCGCCGGTGCCGGTGCCGCCGCCCATGCCGCAGGTGATGAAGACCATGTGCGCACCTTCCAGGTGCTGGTGGATTTCGTCGGCGGATTCCTCAGCGGCGTTCATGCCGACTTCGGGATGGGCGCCGGCGCCCAGACCCTGGGTGATGGTCTCGCCCAGCTGGATGCGGCGATCGGTCTTGGCGAAGCTGAGGTGCTGCGCGTCGGTGTTGGCCACGACGAACTCGACCCCTTCGAGGCCGGCGTCGATCATGTTGTTCACGGCGTTGCCGCCGGCGCCGCCGACGCCGAACACGACGATGCGGGGCTTCAGTTCAGTGTGTTGCGGCTTGACCAATGAGAGCGACATATTCTGTTTCCGACCTGCTGACCCGCCCCTTCAAACCTAACGACCGCCCCGCCGAATCGCTTTGGTTATGAGCGCGTTAAGGATTGCGCCCATGAAGGTTAAGAGAAGGTTACGGCGATAATGTGAGTCGGGTGGATTGGAAGCTGTTTTCTAAAAGCTTCGCCGCAGAAATCAGCGCTTTTGGATTGCCCTTGAGACACAGGCTGTTGCGGATAACATCGTCGTTTGGTTCAGTACGTCCAAATGAAGAGCCGAGCGCTTTTGAACCATCGGCTCAGGGGAGTAATCACCGAAATGCGTCTCGTCTCAATCACCGCTTTGATCGCGGCCCTATCCTGCACCGGGGTTAGCGCAGCGCCTGCTATGGCTGCCGAGCCCAGCGCGGCTGCGGCTCTGACTAACATAGCTGCGCCAACCATCCAAGAATTTGCGGCCTTCCCGCAGATGTCCAGTTTCACGGTTTCACCGGACGGGAAACATATCGCTGCGCTTCAAGGGCGTGGTGAAACGCAAGTGATCCTTGTCTGGGACGCTGAGCACCTGGATCAAGACCCAACTGTTATCGGCGCCTCGCAAATGAAAATCCGCGCCGTGACCTTCGTCAAGAACGACGTGTTGGGCGTAACCCTGTGGCAACCCTACGACGTAGCCCAGGGCTCCATCATCAAGACCTTCCTCAGTAAGTTCATGCTGACGGATCTTGAGGGACGCAACTGGCGTGATCCGATCAACTCCTTCCGCCCGCGATCGGACGACGAGGCGGAGTTTCTCAAAACCCAGAGCCCGGCCGTGCTGGATGTCCTTCCCAATGATCCCAACAACATCCTGATCGAGATCAACGGCGATGTGCTACGTCTCAATGTACGGACCAATCGGGCCGATCGTGTTCAGCGTTCCAGCGAACGTGTGATCGGCTATTCGACGGATCTGAACGGCGACCTGCGTGTGCGAAACATCGCTGATCGTGACGCCGAAGGACTCTACATTGCAACCCAGTTTCGCAATGCCTCTGGAACTTGGGAAGAGCACTTCCGTAGCCACGTCAAAAACCGAGAAGTCTTTTCGGTCGCTGGATTCAGCACAGATCCGAATATCGCTTTCGTCATTTCAAATCGGGGGAGAGATAAGGCCGCCGTCTTTGAATACGACGTGGCGCGTCGGCAGCTTGGCGAGGTGGTTTTCGAGCATCCACTGTTCGAAGCAACGGGGATGAGCATCAACCGGGTTCAAGGTCCCAACTTTGGCGAAGTACGCTCGTTTACCTACAATGGCCCCCGCGAGACAGAGTATCCGATCGCAGCGGGATACGAGTCGCTCATCACAGGACTTGAGCAGGCGCTTCATATTGAGAAGCATCCTCTCAGCGTCACTGACCCGGCCACAGGCGCCACGCGCACGATTCCCTATGCGACCGACCGCTATATGGAAACGATCGCGGCGTCTCAAGATTGGGGAACCGTTGTTGTCTGGGCAGGCGCTTCGAACGACCCTGGAACCTATTCCATTTTTAGAAACGGCCAGTTGACGCCTCTTGGACAACCATATCCGCAGATTAACCCAGCCTCCATCGGAAAGACCGAGCTCGTATATTACAAGGCGCGTGACGGGCTAGATATTCCGGCTTTCCTTAGTAAGCCGCCCGCAGACGTTTTCGGGCCAGGCCCCTACCCTACTGTCATCATGCCGCATGGTGGCCCGTGGGCCCGCGACGAACTGACTTGGGATTATTCTGCCTGGAGAGCCATGATGACGTCGCGGGGTTATGCGGTGTTGCAGCCTCAGTACAGAGGGTCAGACGGATGGGGCAAACGTCTCTGGCTCGCGGGGGATAACGAGTGGGGTCAGAAGATGCAGGACGACAAGGATGACGGCGCCTTGTGGCTGGTACAGGAGGGTGTGGCCCAACGCGATCGGATCGCGATGTTCGGATTTTCTTACGGCGGCTATGCTGCCATGGTTGCCGGCATTCGTCCCGAAGGAATTTACAAGTGCGCCATCGCAGGGGCGGGCGTGTCTGACCTGACTAAGATTCGCTCCAGCATGTTCCAGAATCCTTATACGCGAGAGGCGCAGCGAGACACCGTCAGTGGATTGAACCCGATCACACAGGCCAACCAGATCAAGATTCCGATGATGGTGTTCACCGGCGAGCGTGACCGTACGGTGACCCAGGATCACTCGGACCTATACGTGGCGCGTGCACGCAGCAGCGGTCAGGATGTTCAGTACCACCTGATCAAGGATTACGCACACGGCCCGGCTTGGACGCGCCAAATAATGGCCGAACAACTGGGCTATATCGATGATTATCTCCGGACAGGCTGCGGAGTTTCTGGACTTTAACTTTAGGTCGTCGGTTTGAGAATGGCCGCCCCCTGCAAGGAGGCGGCCATTTTTTTGTCCATGCCAGCGTGCCGATATCTTGGCCGGGCGCGCTTGCCATCGCTTTCGCGATTTTTGACCGACCTCAACCGGTGGCGACAGATGACGTGCGTCGTCCGCACGCCCCGAAAATGGAAAAGGCGGCGGACCAAAGTCCGCCGCCCCAATCCGGATGTGAAGAAGGTTCGACTTAGAAAGACTTCTTCAGATTGATGAAGACCGAACGGCCGACATAGTCGTAGCCCGAATACAGCGGAGCGTTACCGACCCGATTGTAAACGCCCGTCGTGATGGACGGCGGCTCTTCATTGAACACGTTCCGAACACCGACCGTGGCGGTCCAATCGTCGGTACGATACTGCACCGAAGCGCTGTGCAGGAAGTAGTCTGGCACTTCCAGATCGTAACCTGCTGCGGCGTAATCATCACCGAACTCACGCAGGTAGTACGAGTAGTCCTCAGTCGCCTGGATGTACTCAACACCCCAACGAACGCGCCATTCCTGCCAGTTGTAGGTCAGGTCAGCATAGCCAGAGAACTCCGGCACATTGATCCGACCCTTCTGATCGCGCACCGGGTCGGTCGGCAGCAGTTGACTTGAAGTTTCGGTAACCTGCGTGACGCCGAGGTTGAACGTCGCCGTGCCGGGGCCGACGTCGCGACGATAACGCAGGGTGTAATCCAGACCCTTGGCGACATCGGTAGCGATGTTGATGTAGCTGCTCTCGACCGTCAGCGCATTGTTGCTGGCGGCGCGGGTGATGAACGAGCAGTTGCCTGCGCGAGCGGAGAAGTCTGAGGGGTTGGAGTTGTAGCAATCGCTTAGGATTGCACCACCGCCAAGACGGACGACGCTGTTGTTGATCTCGATCTCGTAATAATCAGTCGCGAACGACAGGTCACCCCAGCCCGAAGGCAGTTGGGGCTGAAGAACGAAACCGATCGTCATATTGTCCGAGGTTTCAGGCTCCAGGTTGTTTTCAGCGCCGCCCAACGTGAAGACGCGGACGCTGGAAGTCGCCACGAAGTTCCCGAGGCCCTCAGAGTTACAGTTAGCGATACGATTCGGGTTTGCAGTCGAAGTCAGTTCACTGCAGGGATCATTGCTGGCTGCAATGAAACCGGAAGTGGCGCCGAGGAACTGCTCAAACAGCGCAGGAGCGCGGTAAGAGGTGCCATAGGTGCCGCGAACCGTCAGCCACGACGTGGGCGCATAGACCAGGCCGACCTTATAGGTCGTATCCGAACCCGCATTCTCATATTCGGTGTAACGCGCAGAGGCGTTCAACGTCAGAGAGTCGACGAGGGTCATATTAGCCAGCAGCGGGGCTTCGATTTCGCCGAAGACTTCCCAAACCGATTCGGAACCGCGCGTCGGGGTCGCCGTCGAGAAGTTGTAGATATTGCCATTCTGCATGTCCGGCGCAGGCGTATCGTCAATCTCCGCATCACGCCATTCGGCGCCCACGAAGGCTTGAACCTGACCAGCCGGCAGAGTGAACAGCGGTCCATCGAAGCCGACGCTCACGACCTTTTCGATATATTCGGTTGTTCCGGTGATCGGGCGGAAGACGTAGTTTTTCCAGTCTTCCGGCAATTGCCCGCCGATGGTTTGGCTGTTCAGGAACGGCGCTGGAATACAACCCGCCGTCGGGTCCGTGACATTTACACGGCAGGTCACGGTGCCCGTAGCGCCGGTAGAGAGAACCCCCGTGCGGGTCAACAGCGAAGGCGTACCGGCCGGAGCCACGACGACGTCGAGCGAATTCTGCAGCAGGTTCGTGATAAACTGCTGGAACTTATACTCGGAACGCGAGCGCGTGTAGCTCGCGTAGGCGTCATAGCGCCAACCCGGGATTACGAAGTCGCCGCGGATTCCCGCGAGGCTCTTCGCGAAATCGACAGTTTGTTCCGAGGTGTCGTTGCCATAACCGATGAAGGCACGGACGCCGACGCGGGCATTGGCGTTCGGACCAGTCGTCGGGCTGAGACCTTGGTTTGCCGAGAAGTTCGAGAAGGTCAGGTTGCCGGGAATCAGCAGGTTGCCGCGGTAATAATCGAGCGCAAGCTGGCGGTAGCCGGTCTGTGAAGACTCGCGGCGGTTAACGAGAAATTCTCCGTAGACTTCAGCATTGCCCAAGGCCTGAAGATCATACGAGCCTTCCAAATAGCCGGTGGTGACTTCGACCGGGGAGATCAGCGACTCGTTCAGCATGTCGTCTTCGAACGTATCGCGGATAGCGGTCGACAAGGCCAGGAAGCCGGTCGGCGCGGTGCGGCTGTCGAGATAGGCGCCGCCAACACCTTCGAAACCGACCAGCCCGGTTGAGGCGCCGGCGTTCGGGCGCCAGCGGTTGAAGTATACGCCGTTCGCAACAGCGGTGCCCGGCACGCCAGGAGCCACGACAATACCCGGACGATTGGTAATGCCGCTCACGGCGGTGACAAAGGCGTCTGAGGTCAGGCTGCTGGTGCCGATGGTGTTGATCGTTACACCGCCGCCATCGGCCGTGTAGCACTTCGACCGGCCGGTCAGCGGGTCAATATAATCGGAACCATCGGTGAACCCGTCGATCGCACATTGGGTGAAGTCACGATCGCGCAAGCGCAGTTCAGAGCGGTTATAGTATTCGGCCGAACCAGACAGGTGCCAGCGGTCGCCGCTTGTGCCAGCCACGATCGAGATACGCGACTGATTACCGGCGCCATTCGCATCGGTATTGGCGTTGTACTGACCCTCGACGCTCACGCCGTCGATATTGTTGCGAGTAATGATGTTCACGACACCAGCGACGGCGTCCGAACCATAAACCGACGATGCGCCGTCCTTCAGGACTTCGATGCGCTCGACCATGGCCGAGGGCAGCACGTTCAGGTCGGCCGACCCAACCGATCCGCGCGAACCGGCCGGAGCAACGCGACGACCGTTCAACAGCACCAGAGTACGCTCCGCACCCAAGCCGCGCAGCGACAGGGTATTGGCGCCCGGGCCACCGTTCGTAACGTAACCGCCGAAAGCGTTGTTGATTTGCTCAGTGCCGCCAGTGACGGCCGTACCCTGCAGCGCTTCGGTGGTTGAAGCGAAACCGGCCAGCGTGGCTTCATCACGCGTGATCACCTGGACCGGCGACGGCGAATTGTAATTATCGCGGCGTAGACGCGAACCCACAACCACTACTTCATCGACTTGGGTCGCCGAATCCGCCGGCTTCGCCTCTTGAGTGGCGTCGGTTGATTGAGCGTAGGCGCTCGGCGCCATTGCGACCATGCCCATGGCCAGACCAGCGACGATGGTCGAGCTCAGCAGCCGCTCCTTGGTGATAATATTCACTATCGTGAGTTCCCCGGATAATCGTCACTAGGATTGTGACGCACTGGCAGCGGTTCTATGCCGCTAACTATCGCAGGGGCAAGTCAGAATGACCAAAATAAGCCACATCCGGCCGCAAACCGTCACAATCCAGACACACCTCGTGCTGGGCAGCAAAGCGGCTTAGAGATTGTCGCGGAGCCAGCCCGCCACACGCCCCACCACATTTCCGCGATGAATGCGAGGCGCGTCGGCGGCGGTGATCTGGCGCGCCATCAGCTTTCTTGCCGACACCGCCTCGCGGGGGCCGTAGGCGGCGCGGAGGAGGACGCCGGCGGTGGCGCAGAAGGCGGGGCCGGAGGCCGCATCGGCCAAATGTGGCGCCCTTTGGGGTTTTCCGAGGCGGACGGGACGGTCGAAGACGCGCACCGCGAGCTCGCGCACGCCATTCAACTGGCTGGCCCCGCCGGTGAGGACGAGGCCCGCGCCTGGCTCCAGGCCGACGCCAGCGTTTTTCAGTCGATCACGTAGCAGTTCGAGGGTTTCCTCGACGCGGGGGGCGATGACGGTTTTCAGCATGGCGCGGGGGACGATGACGGGTCCGGCCGAGGCGTCCTCGCCGCGCGGCGGGGCCTCCAGCATTTCGCGGTCCTCATTGGCGCTGGCCATGGCCGAGCCGTGCAGGGTCTTGAGCCTTTCGGCGCCGGCCTTGGACGTCGACAGGCCGCGCGCGATGTCCGAGGTGACGTGGTCGCCGCCGACGTTCAGGCTTTCGATATGCAGCAGGGAGCGGCCGCCCCAGACGGCTGCGCTGGTCGAGCCGCCGCCCATGTCGATGCAGACGGCGCCCAGGTCCATCTCGTCTTCTTCCAGCGCGGCCAGAGACGAGACGACCGGTGCGGCGGCGACGCCCTGCAGGTCCAGGTGCGCCAGCTCCAGGCAGTGGCTGAGGGTCGTGAACACGTTTTCGGCCATCGAGACCACCAACAGATCAAGCCCCAGCGAGCCGCCCCGCATCGAACGCGGATCATGCACGCCCCGCGCGCCATCGACCGACCAGGCGATGGGCAGGACGTGGATCGGGCGACGGTTGGGCAGGCGGATCTGGGCCAGGGCCATGCCGATGGCGCGCGCCAAATCGGCATCGCCGACCGGATTGGCGCCCAATGAGACGCGGGCCTGCACCCGGTGGCTGGCCATCTGACCGATGGCGGTCGTGACGACGACGCCGGAGACCGGACTCTGGGCCGCGCGCTCGGCGCGTTCGACGGCGTGGCCGATGGCCTGGGCCGCCTCGTCCATATTGATGATCGCCCCGCCCCTCACGCCCTTGGACTGAACGTGGCTGGCGCCCGCGACGCGGATGGTTCGGTCGGCGTGACGCACGCCGTCCGGCTTCATGATGAAGCACGACACCTTGGATTGACCGATATCCAGCGCGGCGACCACGGGCGCACGTCCGGCGCGAGGATCCATGCCCCGACCGTGATCATTCGCCGCGCCGCGTTGCTTGGTCATGTCTCTACGGTCCTTAGGCGTCACCGGCGGGTCGCACGGCGACCTCGTCGGGGGTTCTGAGATCGACGCGGGCGAAGCCCAAGTCGAGCAGGCGTTCGCGCTGGTCCAGCGCATCGAGGCGGATCAGTGCCGCCTCCTGTTCGGTGGCGGGCAGTTGGATCAGGCTGCCGTCCTTCAGACGCAGGTCCCAGCGGCGCTCATCCACGCGCACCAGGGCATCCACCATCCCCATGAGTCGCGGGCGCTGGGCCAGCAGAGGCAGGATCTCGCCCGCCGCCACGTCGGCGCCCTTGCCCACGACGAGCGGCAGGGTCGGATAGCGACGCGCGTCGGCGCCGTCGATGACCTGGCCCCGGTTGTCGATCACCTTGATCTGACCGGCCTCCTGCCAGACGGCCAGGCGGTCGTGTTCCTTGACCTCCACGATCAGGGTGTCGGGCAACAGGCGCACGACCCGCGCCTCCTTGACCCAACCCACGCCCTGAACCCGCGTGCGAATGGCGTCCAGATCCAGGCTTGTGATCGGCTGACCGGAATACAGGCCCAGCGCGCGCTGGATCGCCGGCTCGGCCTCTGGCGACGCGCCGGTGATGTGCACCCGCTTCAGCGTCAGGCCCATGCCGGCCGTCACATTGTCCAGGCCATGGGAAACCGAGGCGCCGATCCGCTCGGCGCGGGCACCCGTGGCCAGAACCCCGACCAGCAGCAGCGCGCCGGCGCCCAGCGCGATCACGGCGGTGCGGGGCGAAATATCGACACGGCCGATGGCGGCCATCTTGCCGGGAACGGCGGACGCGTTCTGGGCCCCGCCGCGCGACCGTCCTCCGCCCTTGGAAGCCGAACCGCGCTGTGGAGCCTGATTAGAACCCTGCCGCCGACCGCCGCGAACTACCGCGGGCATGAGGCGTCCTCCACCATCCACCGAACCAGATCATCATAGCTCATCCCGGTATGGGCGGCCTGCTCGGGGGCGAGCGAAGTCGGGGTCATGCCGGGCTGGGTATTGACCTCCAACAGGACCAGATCGTCGTTAACATCGTCATAACGGAAGTCGGATCGCGACACGCCGCGGCACCCCATGGCCACGTGCGCCGCCTCGGCCTGACGCAGCGCCTTGTCGAACACGTGCGGCGGCAGAACGGCCGGCAGGACGTGCACCGATCCGCCCGGCGCATATTTGGCCTCATAGTCATAGAAGCCCTTGGTGGGGGTGATGTCCGTGACGGTCAGGGCGCGCGGGCCGGCCGGTTCGCCCAGCACGGTGACGCACAGCTCCTTGCCGGCGATATAGGGCTCGACGACGACCTGCTCGCCGTAAGCCCACCCCGGTTCGCCCACTTCGGAAACCGGCCGGTTGGCGCCTTCGCGCACTAGGAAGACGCCGACGGACGAGCCCTCTGCATTCGGCTTGACGACATAGGGCGGGTCGATGACGTGGCGGCTGGCGACTTCGTGACGATCGTAAAGACCGCCGCCCGGCACCTTGATGCCGGCCGCCCGCAGCACGGCCTTGGACTTGTCCTTGTCCATCGCCAGGGCCGAGGCCAGCACGCCGGAATGGGTGTAGGGAATCCGAAGGGTCTCCAGCACGCCCTGAACGCAGCCATCCTCGCCCCAGGCGCCGTGCAAGCAATTCAGCACCACGTCCGGCTTGATCAGGCCGGACAGCACATTGGCCAGATCCCGCCCGGCGTCCACGCGACTGACGCGCACGCCCTGCCGCTCCAGCGCCTGCGCGCACTGCTCGCCCGACGAGAGGGACACCTCCCGCTCTGCGGAAAGGCCGCCCATCAGAACGGCGACATGAAGATCTTTGAATGCGCGGGCCATGACGCCTTGGATTGGGGCCTACATGTTTAACAGGCCGTCAACCATTCGCGCCCGACGGTCATTTTTGCGCGGGTTTTTATCCCGCGCGTCCGATCCGCTTGATTTCCCATTCCAGCTGAACGCCGGTCTTCGCCAAGACATCGGCGCGAACCGCTTCGCCCAGGCCTTCGATATCGGCGGCTGTCGCCTCGCCGGGATTGATCATGAAGTTGGAGTGCAGTTCGCTGAACTTGGCCCCACCCCCGGTTTCGGCGTGCAGCTTGCCGCGCCAGCCGGCCTCATCCACCAGCTTCCACGACGAATGGCCCTCGGGGTTCTTGAACGTCGAGCCGCCCGTTTTCTCGCGGATCGGCTGGGTGGTCTCGCGGCGGCTGGTGATCTCGGTGATCCGGGCCGCGACGGCCTCGGGTTCGTCGGCCGTGCCGCGATAGGTCGCTTCGATCCAGACGATGTCGGCCGGCGCCTGGGAATGGCGATAGGTGTAGCCGAAGTCGGCCAGAGCGTAATCGACCCGCTCGCCCGCCAGCGTCAGGCCCCAGGCCGACACCAGCACGTCCTTGGTCTCGGAGCCATAGCAACCGGCGTTCATGGTCAGGGCGCCGCCGATCGTGCCCGGAATGCCGGCGTAGAATTCCAGCCCGGCGATCCCCGCCTTGGCGCTGGCCTTGGCGACCATCGAATCCAGCGCGCCCGCGCCGGCCGTGACCGTGTCGCCGTCCGTCGTGATCTGCGCCCACGGGCGGCCCGCCAGGCGGATCACCACGCCCTCGACCCCGCCGTCACGGACGATGACGTTCGATCCGACGCCCAGAACCGTCACCGGCACGGCCGGGTCCAGCGCCTTCAGGAAATCCGCCAGATCCTCGGCGTCCGCCGGAATGAACAGGGCCTCGGCCGCCCCACCCACCCGGAACCAGGTATAGGGCGCGAGCGGCTCGTTCCGCAGCAGCTTGCCGCGCACTTCGGGCAGAGCGATCACGCCAGAGCCTCCAACTGCGCCGGCAGGCCATAGGCCCAGCTGGTGATGTCGCCAGCGCCCAGCAGCACGACGACGTCGCCGGATTTGGCCTCATCCTTGATCAGGCGTGGCAGGACGGCGGCGTTCTCCAAGGCCTGGACGTGACGGTGGCCGTAGCGGCGCACACCGTCGGCCAGGGCGTGCTTGTCCACCCCTTCGATCGGCTGTTCGCCGGCAGGATAGACGTCGGCGACGATCACGCTGTCGGCGTCCGAGAAGCAGGTCGAGAACTCGTCCATCAGATCGCGCAGACGCGTATAGCGGTGCGGCTGAACCACCGCGATGACGCGACCTTCCGTCACCTGGCGTGCGGCCTTCAGCACGGCGGCGATCTCGACCGGGTGGTGGCCATAGTCGTCGACGATGCGGACGCCGCCCACGACGCCGGTGGTGGTAAAGCGCCGCTTGACCCCGCCGAACCCGGCCAGACCGGTGCGGATCGCGTCGTCCGACACATCCAGTTCGCGCGCCACGGCGATGGCGGCCAAGGCGTTCGACACATTGTGCCAACCCGCCATCGGAAGGTGCAGACCTTCGATGCGGTGGGTCTCGCCGTTCTGGATCACAACGTCGAAACGCGCGCCGTCCGGTCCCATCTGGCAGTTTTCAGCCCGTACCATGGCCTGCGGGTTCGTGCCGTAAGTGAGGAGGCGCCGGTTATCGATGGCCGCGACCAGCTTCTGCACCTCCGGATGGTCCAGGCAGACCGCGGCGAACCCGTAGAAGGGGATGTTCTCGACGAAGTCCACGAACGCCTTCCGCACCCCGTCGAAGTCGCCGTAGTGATCCAGATGTTCGGGATCGATGTTGGTGACGATGGCGACCGTCGACTTCAGGCGCAGGAAGCTGCCGTCGCTCTCGTCCGCCTCCACCACGATCCAGTCGCCGTCGCCGACCTTGGCGTTGGTGCCGTAGGCGTTGATGATGCCGCCGTTGACCACCGTGGGATCCAGGCCCGCCGCATCCAGCAGGGCCGCCACCATCGAGGTCGTCGTCGTCTTGCCGTGCGTGCCGCCCACTGCGATCGAGAACTGCAGCCGCATCAGCTCGGCCAGCATCTCGGCCCGGCGCACCAGCGGGATGCGACGCTCGCGGGCCGCCTTCATCTCGGGATTGTCGGCCTTGACCGCCGTGGAATAGACCACCGCCGAGACGCCCTCGCCCACATGGGCGGCGTCGTGGCCGATGAAGATCTTGGCGCCCAGCTGTTCCAGCCGCTCGGTATTGGCGCTGGCCTTGGCGTCAGAGCCCTGCACCGAATAGCCGATCTTCAGCATGATCTCGGCGATGCCGCTCATGCCGATGCCGCCGATGCCGACGAAATGAACGGGACCGAGGTCGAACGGGACGGGGCGAAGGCGTGCGATCATTTTCGCCTCATAAACGCCGCCTCGCCTCCTGCGAAGGGCGCGCCGCACACGGAGCGAACTTTTCTAAGGACGATCGGGCGCGGCTGTGCACGAACTCGCACAGAACTATTGCGCCTCCACCGAGTTGTCTTCGGGAACGCGCGCGGCTCCCGCTTGCGCCGCTGCTCCAAAGGACTTCCAAGATGGCCAAGAACACAAAGCCGGCGGGCGCGCCGATAATCGGCAACGCCGGCGAGGTGCACCAGACCGCCTCGACGCCTGAGACCCGCCTGACCACCAATCACGGCACGCCGATCAGCGACAACCAGAACTCTCTGAAAGCCGGCCCGCGCGGCTCGACACTGTTGGAAGACTTCATCCTTCGCGAGAAGATCCAGCATTTCGACCACGAGCGTATCCCCGAGCGGATCGTCCATGCCCGCGGCTCGGCCGCCCACGGCTTCTTCGAACTGACCGACAGTTTGTCGGACTTCACTACGGCCAAGATCCTGACCGAGGTCGGTAACAAGACCGAGCTGTTCGCCCGCTTCTCGACCGTGGCCGGCGGCGCGGGCTCGGTCGATACGCCGCGCGACGTGCGCGGCTTTGCGGTCAAATTCTATACGACCGAGGGCAATTGGGACCTGGTCGGCAACAACATCCCCGTCTTCTTCATCCAGGACGCGATCAAGTTCCCGGACCTGATCCATTCGGTGAAGATGGAGGCCGACAAGGGCTATCCCCAGGCGGCCAGCGCCCACGACACCTTCTGGGACTTCATCGGCCTGATGCCCGAGAGCATGCATATGGTCATGTGGGCCATGTCGGATCGCGGCATCCCGCGCAGCCTACGCATGATGGAAGGTTTCGGCGTCAACACCTTCCGGCTGATCAATGCCGAAGGCGAGGCGACTCTGGTCAAGTTCCACTGGCGGCCCAAGCTGGGCACGCAATCCACCTGCTGGGACGAGGCGGTCAAGATCGCCGGCGCCGACCCCGATTATCACCGCCGCGACCTGTACGAGGCCATCGATCAGGGCGACTTCCCCGAATGGGAGTTCGGCGTGCAACTGTTCACCCAGGACCAGGCCGACGCCCTGCCCTTCGACATTCTGGACGCCACCAAGCTGGTGCCGGAAGAAGAATATCCTATCCGCGTGATCGGCCGCATGGTTCTGGACCGCAACCCGGACAACTTCTTCGCCGAAACCGAACAGGTCGCCTTCCTGCCGACCAACATCGTGCCGGGCATCGACTTTTCGGAAGATCCGCTGCTGCAGGGGCGGCTGTTCTCCTATCAGGACACCCAGTTGTCGCGTCTGGGCACGGTCAACTTCCACCAGATCCCGATCAACCAGGCCAAGGGCTGCCCCTTCCAGAACTTCCAGCGCGACGGCCATATGCAGATGGCAGTGCCCAAGGGCCGCGCCAACTACGAGCCCAACAGCTTGGCCGAAGCGGGCGAGGACGGCGGCCCGCGTGAAGATCTCAAGAGCGGTTTCCGCACCGCGCCCATCCCAGTAGAGGGCGAAAAGGTCCGGCTGCGCGCCGAAAGCTTTGCCGATCACTACAGCCAGGCACGGCTGTTCTTCCGCTCCCAGACCGAGATCGAACAGGCCCATTTGGCCAGCGCCATCGTCTTTGAACTGTCCAAGGTGTCGCTCGCTCACGTTCGCGAGCGTGTTCTGGCCAATCTGCAGAACGTCGATGAAACCCTGGCCCAGCGGGTCGCAGACGGCCTGAACCTGCCCCTGCCCAAGGCGTCCGACCCCGGTGTGGCGCCCATCGATTTGGACGCCTCGCCTGCCTTGCGCATCGTCGGCAAATATCCCGACACCCTGAAGGGCCGAAAGGTCGCCATCCTGGTCGCCGACGGTTCGGACGGTGCGGTCGTCGACGCCGTGAAGGCGGCGGTTGAAGGCGACGGCGGCTCGGTCTTCATCGTCGCGCCCAAGATCGGCGGGGCCAAGCTGAAGGGCGGCAAGGCCCTGGCCGCAGACGGGCAACTGGCCGGCAGCCCGTCGGTCCTGTTCGACGCCGTGGCGATCGTTCTGTCCGAGGACGGCTGCGCCCAGATGCTGAAAGAAGGCGCCGCAGTCGATTTCGCCAAGGACGCCTTCGGCCACCTCAAGGCCATCGGCCACACGCCCGAGGCTCAGCCCCTGCTGGACAAGGCAGGCGTCGAGCCGGACACCGGCGTGATCGACCTGTCCAAGGACGCCAAAGGCTTCCTCGCCCCCGCCCGCACCCGCCAGTGGGACCGCGAGCCCAAGGTGCGCATGCTGGCGTAAGGCGACTGATAACCGGCGCGATCGCTTCGCGCCGGTTACCCGACCTTAACCACAAGGATTCACCATAGCGGTCTCACTGTTGCGGGGCCGCGTTTCCATGTCCGATCTGAAGACCCCTGTCCTCGCCAAGGACATCATTCATCGTGGCGACTGCATCGAGGTGCTGAAGAGCCTGCCCGACGCCTCGGTGGACATGGTCTTCGCCGATCCGCCGTATAATCTGCAGCTCGGCGGCGACCTGCTGCGTCCCGACAATTCCAAGGTCGATGCGGTCGATGACGACTGGGATAAGTTCGCCAGCTTCGCCGACTACGACGCCTTCACCCGCGCCTGGCTGGCGGAATGCCGCCGCGTCCTGAAGCCCGAGGGCTCGATCTGGGTGATCGGCAGCTATCACAACGTCTTCCGCCTGGGATCGGCGATCCAGGACCTGGGCTTCTGGGTGCTGAACGACATCATCTGGCGCAAGTCCAACCCGATGCCGAACTTCAAGGGCACCCGGTTCACCAACGCCCATGAGACCCTGATCTGGGCCGCCAAGTCGCGGGATCAGAAGCGCTACACCTTCAACTATGATGCGCTGAAGGCCTTCAACGAAGACACCCAGATGCGTTCCGACTGGACCTTCGCCCTGTGCACGGGCGAGGAGCGGATCAAGGACGCCGACGGCAAGAAGGCCCATCCGACCCAGAAGCCTGAGGCCCTCCTGCACCGCGTCTTGCTGTCGGCGACGCGCCCCGGCGACGTGATCCTGGATCCCTTCTTCGGCACCGGCACCACCGGCGCCGCCGCCAAACGCCTGGGCCGCCACTACATCGGCATCGAACGTGACGAGACCTATGCCGAGGTCGCCGAAACCCGCATCGCCTCGGTCATCCCTGCCCGACCCGAGGATCTAGTTGTCACCGGTTCCAAGCGCGCCGAGCCCAAAGTTCCGTTCGGCGCTCTCGTCGAGGCCGGCCTGCTGCAACCCGGCGACCGCCTGTATTGCCCCAAGGGCGAGCGCGAAGCGCGCGTTCGTGCGGACGGTTCGCTGGTTCACGGCTCGCTCAGCGGCTCGATCCACAAGCTGGGCGCGCTGCTGGAAAACGCGCCGGCCTGCAACGGCTGGACCTACTGGCGGTTCAAGACGGACCAGGGCCTTAAATCCATCGACGCTTTACGCTCGGAGGTCCGCGCGGCGATGTAAGGTCGGTGCGACGGCGCGTCGCATCAATCACATCAAACACTTAGCTGACCGACACATCAGATAGGTACGATTTCGCACATTATCGTAGGGTCAGCTTCGCTGTAACCCCACGAAACCTATGTGAAAATTCGCTGCCTGCAATGGAACTTCGCAGTTGCGAGAACATTGATGTCAACGGCCCGCCAGGATGCGGTGTCGGAGCACATCACCATGAAAATCGCGCAGATCACCCCGCTGTACGAGGCTGTGCCTCCCAAGCTGTACGGCGGCACGGAACGTGTGGTCGCGCATTTGACCGACGCCCTGGTCGATCTCGGCCATGACGTGACGCTCTTCGCCAGCGCCGACGCCCAGACCAAGGCCCGTCTGGTGCCCGTGCGCGACCAGGCCATCCGACTGGATCCGGCGCCGTTGAAATCCGACCTCGCTGCCCACCTGTCGATGCTTGGCGAAGTTCTAGACCGCGCCGACGAGTTCGACGTCATCCACTTCCACACCGACATGGTCCATTTCCCGCTGTTCCAGAAATATGCGGACAAGACCCTGACGACCCTGCATGGCCGTCTGGATATGAAGGACCTGCCCGGCGTCTATGCGCGCTGGAGCGAGTTCGGCCTGGTCTCCATCTCCGACGATCAGCGCAAGCCGCTGCATTTCGCCAACTGGAAGGCCACCGTCCATCACGGCATGCCCGGCGAACAATACATCTTCTCCCCGAAGTCCGAGGGCTATCTGGCCTTCCTCGGCCGTATCTCGCCCGAAAAACGCCCCGACCGCGCCATCGAGATCGCCAACAAACTGGGCAAGCGTCTGAAGATGGCCGCCAAGGTGGACGCCGCCGACAAACGCTATTGGGAAGAGACGATCCGCCCGCTGGTCGAGGGCAATCCGCTGATCGAGTTCATCGGCGAGATCGGCGACCATCAGAAGTCCGCCTTCCTCGGCGGAGCCGAAGCCCTGCTCTTCCCTATCGATTGGCCAGAGCCGTTCGGTTTGGTGATGATCGAGGCCATGGCTTGCGGCACGCCGGTCGTCGCCTTCCGCTGCGGTTCGACCCCCGAAGTCATCGAAGACGGCGCCACGGGTTTCCTCGTCGACACGATGGAGCAGGCGATCGCCGCCGCCGGGCGCGTCCATTTGCTGGACCGCGAGGCCGTGCGCGCGCGCTTTGACCTGCGCTTCTCCGCCACCGCCATGGCGCGCCGCTACCTGAACGTCTACGGCGACCTACTGGCGCGCCGTCCGTTCGCGGAATCCGCGCTGGACAATGTCGTCACCCCGCTGCGTCCGCTCGAAGAAGGCCGCAGCTTCGCCGCCATCGCCTAAGCGTCGCAGCCTACGATTACCCAAGAAAAACAGGCGGCATGGGTGAACCCTCTGCCGCCTGCTTCATTTCATCACTCAAGCGGCCCCTGAGCGCCGCATTCGGGTGCGACACGTTCGGCCGAGGCCTCACAACGACGGGGAAGAGACCGCATGGACGACGCCTATTCCACTCAACTGACCGCCGGTGAATCGGTCGAGGCCACGGGTCTCGAACAGCTCATGGCGCTGAAGGAAGGCGATACCTTCCTGGTCGCCGACGGATGGGGAGACATGAAGGGCGGCGCGGACGGCCTGTTCGCAGGCGACACCCGCGTCCTGTCGCGCTGGTCCATGACCGTCGGCCTGCTGAAGCCGTCGCGCCTGTCGTCCGGCGTGAGCCAGGACAACGTCTTCTTCTCCTGCCACACCACCAACCGTCCCCTGCCCCCGATGGGCGGCCGGTCGGCTCCGGCCGGGGTTCTGCATATCGAGCGCCGGCGCTTCCTTTGGAACCGGCGGATGTTCGAGCGCATCCGCATGGTCAACCATGGGGTTGAAGACATCCTGCTGCCGCTGGCCTTCGATTTCGGCGCGGACTTCTTCGATATCTTCCAGGTGCGCGGCACGCCGCGAGCCAAGCGCGGGACGATCCACACGCCGACCACCGACGGTCGCCGCGTCACCTTCCGCTATACCGGCCTGGACGACGTGGACCGGTCCAGCTGCATCGCCTTTTCCGAACCGCCCGCGCGCCTGACGCACCAGCGCGCCGAGTTCATGTTCAGCCTGCCCAAGGGCCGCTCGCTGGACCTGTTCATCGAGTGCGGCGTGGACGCCTGCGAAACGCCGGACGCCGATCGCTGGCGCCAGAACGCCATCCAGGCCCGCCTGGCTATGCGCGCCAAACGCCGGCGCGGCGCCTCGGTGCGCGGCCCGCGCAGCCCGCGCTTCAACGACTGGCTGGATCAGTCGCGCGCCGACATGGCGCTGTTGACCACCGACCTGCCGACCGGCCCCTATCCCTATGCGGGCACGCCGTGGTTCTCGACCCCGTTCGGTCGCGACGGCATCATTTCGGCCTGGCAAATGCTGTGGCTGGATCCGTCGCTGGCCAAGGGCGTGCTGACCTATCTGGCCTCACGCCAGGCGACCGAGACGTCGCTCTACCGGGACAGCCAGCCCGGCAAGATCATGCACGAGACCCGCGGCGGCGAGATGAGCGCCCTGCATGAGGTGCCGTTCGGCCTCTACTACGGCGGGGTCGACACCACCTGCCTGTTCGTGGCCCTGGCCGGCGCCTACGCCAACCGCACCGGCGATCTTGATCTGATCCGCAAGCTCTGGCCCAATCTGATCGCGGCCGCCGACTGGATGCGTGACTACGGCGACAGCAACAACGACGGCCTGATCGACTATCAGCGCGGCGCCGACACCGGCCTGTCCAACCAGGGCTGGAAGGACTCCGAGGATTCCATCTTCCACGCCGACGGTCGCTTCCCCAAGGGTCCGATCGCGCTGCTGGAGGTTCAGGGCTACGCCTTCGCCGCCTGGAAAGCGCTGGGTGATCTGGGCGAGCGCCTGCACGACGACCGCACGACCGAATGGCGGATGCGCGCCGAACAGGTCCGCTCTCTGGTCGAGGAAAAGTTCTGGATGGAGGACGAGGGCTTCTACGCCGTGGCCCTCGACGGCGACGGCCAGCAATGTCGCGCCATCGCCTCCAACGCCGGGCACCTGCTGTTCACCGGCCTGCCGTCGCTTGAACGCGCGCGGCGTGTCACCAAACGCTTGCTGACCGCCGAGTTCCGCACCGGCTGGGGCATCCGCACGCTGGAGGTCGGACAGGCCCGCTTCAATCCGATGAGCTATCACAACGGCTCGGTCTGGCCGCACGACACCGCCATGGCCGCCGCCGGCATGGCGGCTTACGGCGAGCGCGACGCGGTCGCCGAAATTCTGGCCGAGATCTACGCTGCGGCCGCCCACTTCCATCTGCGACTGCCTGAACTGTTCTGCGGCTTCCCGCGTGAGCCGGGCGAGCCGCCCATCGCCTATCCGGTCGCCTGTCTGCCCCAGGCCTGGGCGGCGGGATCGGTCTTCCTGATGCTTCAGGCGACGCTGGGCCTGTCGATCGACGCCTGGACCGAGACGGTCGATCTCGCTGACCCCGTCCTGCCCGCCGGCCTGGATCGTCTGAAGATCGCCGGCCTGGAAGTCGGCGGCGCCGTCGTCGATCTTAACATCCAGCATGCCGACGGGCGCGCGGTGGTCATCCCCCGCCACAAGCGAGGCAAGGTCGCGATCCGCACGTTGCGATAGGCCTCAGCCGAAGAGATCGGGCGCGCTCGCCCGATCCAGCGCCTTGGCGAAGACCGTCGGCAGGGCGGCCCGCGCCGCCTCGATCGGCATCCAGCGATAGAAGCCCTCCGCATTGACGCGCGCGGTCATCACCGTCAGCGTCAGGCTGAAGTGGGTGAAGACGTGCTCCACCGCCCCCGCCTCGCGCCAGTCGGCTTCGACGGGCGCTGTGGCAACCGGCTCGCCGGTCGTCCAGTCGCTGGTAGGCAGGCCCAGCATTCCGCCCAGCAGCCTCTTTTCAGGCCGCGTCTCGACTGCGACCCGCCCCTGATTGTCGACCAGCACATAGGCCGCGCCCCGCCGATGCGGCCGGTCCGCCTTCTTGGTCTTCATCGGAAACCGGGCCGGGTCGCCCGTGGCCAGACCCAGGCATTCGCTGGCCACGGGACAGGTCCCGCATGACGGTGACTTGGGCCGGCAAACCGTCGCGCCCAGATCCATCAGCGCCTGCGCCCAATCGCCAGGCCGCTCGTCCATGACGAACAGACCCGCCAGCCGCCTCAGCTCGGGCCGGGCGGCGGGGACCGGCGTCTCGACCGCGAACAGACGCGCCATGACCCGCTCGACATTGCCGTCCACGACATTGGCCGCCCGGTCGAAGGCGATGGAGGCGACGGCTGCGGCCGTATAGGCGCCGACGCCCGGCAGGGCGAGCAGCGCCGCCTCGGTGTCCGGAAACACCCCGCCATGCTCGCCCGCCACCGCCCGCGCGCAGGTCAGCAGATTGCGGGCGCGGGCGTAGTAGCCCAGCCCCGCCCAGGCCCCCATCACCTCCGCATCCTCGGCCGCCGCCAAGTCCGAGACCGTCGGCCAGCGCGTGGTGAAGGCGTGGAAATACGGCGTCGCATGCGGCACGGTCGTCTGCTGCAGCATGACCTCCGACAACCAGACGCGATAAGGCTCGGTCCGCGGCGCGCCGACGGCCGCCCGCCACGGCAGGCAGCGCGCATGGGCGTCGTACCAGGCCAGCAGCCGGGCGCGGATCAGGTCTATGTCGGGAGAGACGTCAGGCATCGGTCGCGCTATATAGACCCATGCGCCGCACGCTGCCCACAGACTCCGAGGTCCGCGAGATCCTGTCTCGCCGCCGCACCCGTCCGGTCCCCCGGCCGGCGCCGCGCGCGGGCAAGGCGCTGACGCCCCTGATCAAGAAGCTGGACGAGCAGTTCGGACGGGGCGCCGGCGCGCTGGAGCCTCGTTGGCGCGAGATCGTCGGCGATCGCCTGGCCCGCGTCACCCGACCGCAGAAGCTGACGAAGGGCAAAGGCGGCCAGCCCGGCGTGCTGGAGCTGCGCGTCGCCGGCGCCGCCGCCCTGCTGATCCAGCACCAGTCTGAGGACATCTTGGCCCGCGTCAACCTGTTCTTGGGCGCCGGGACGGTGGATCGACTGCGCATCGCCCAAGGCCCGATCACCCCCTTGAAGGAGGCCGCCGCCCGTCCCAAACGCAGCGCCAAGCCGCCGCCCCTGCCCGCCCAGGCCGAGGCCGATCTGGCCGCATCGATCGCTTCAGCCCCCGACGATCTGCGCGTCGCCCTGGCGCGCCTCGGCCGCGTCGCCCTGTCGCGTTCCGACATCGGCGGCGACTGATCCCCGCGTCTCGGTTGGCAGGCCTTATCGCCTGCTGTAGGTAGGGACGGTAAAGATAAGAACTCCGCACGGCATGTCCTGGTCGCGCGCCTGGACGCCGAGCCCGATGAAGCAACAAGACGATTGGCGACTTACCGATGTCGTCGAACATGAGTTTGGTCGGGGCGACCCGTTTGCGGCGGCCGTTCGCGGTACACGCATGCCGATGGTCATCACCAATCCGCGCCTGCCCGACAATCCGATCGTCTTCGTCAACAAGGCCTTTCAGGACCTGACGGGTTACGAGCGCGACGAAATCATCGGCCAGAACTGCCGTTTCCTCCAAGGCCCCAAGTCGGACAAAGCCTCCGTCGCCAGGATCCGCGAAGCGATCGAAGCCGGCAAAGATATTCATGTTGACCTGCTGAATTATCGCAAGGACGGCAGCACCTTCTGGAACGCCCTGTTCATCAGCCCGGTGCGTAACGCCGAGGGCGAGATCGAGTATTTCTTCGCCTCGCAGCTGAACGTCACCGAACGCGTCGAGGCCCAGGTTCTGGTCGAAAAGCAGAAGGCCGTCGTCGAGCGCGAGGTCGCGGCCCGCACCGCCGACCTGCAGGAAGCCCTGACCGCAAAGACCCTGCTGCTTCATGAGGTCGATCACCGGGTCAAGAACAACCTGACCATGATCGGCTCGCTGCTGCGGCTGCAATCGCGCTCCCTGTCCGATCCGGCCCTGACCGCGACCCTCGATTCCATGCTGGAGCGGGTGGACGCCCTGGCGACCGTTCACCGCAAACTCTACCAGTCCGAGGACGTCACCCAGTTCGACGTCGGCGCCTTCACCAACACCCTGGTCGCCGATGTCATCGGATCGACGGGACGCAGCGACATCGAGGTCTCCGTCGATGTCGAGGCGATGTTCATCCCTTCGACCCACGCCTCGTCGATCGGCCTGATCATCAACGAACTGCTGACCAATGCGATCAAGCACGCCTTCGCCGATCATCGGGGCGGCCGATTGATCGTCTCGGCCAAGAAGACGGAACAAGGCGGCCAGGTCGTTGTTCAGGACGACGGACCCGGCATTCCCGGCGCCGCGCATCAGGGATTGGGCAAGACTTTGATCGGTCGTCTCTCCAAACAGATTGGCGGCAAGACGCTGTGGCTGCCGGCCGAACACGGAACACGCGCGGTCGTCGACTTCCCCGTGAGCGGCTAGGTGGGCGCCGCTGGGCCCCACTTCGACGTCCTGGTTGTCGAGGACGAGGCCCTGCTCGTGATGGATCTCGAGGCCATGCTCGAGGATGAGGGCCACCGGCTGGTCGCCGAGGCCATGTCGCTGAGTGAGGTCGAAACTCTGTCGCTCGATGCCCCGCCCGACATCGCCTTCGTCGATATCCAGTTGGCGGATAACTCCAGCGGCCTGAACGTTTGTCGCCTGATCAAGGACCGTTGGCCGTCCACCGCCGTGGTGTTCCTGACCGCCAACCCCAAGATGATCCCCGAAGACTTCCTGGGCGCGCATGGCGTGATCCCCAAGCCCTTCTCGCGTTCCGGTCTGCTGTCGGCGATGCGCTTCATCCAGCAGGGCCTAAGCGATCCGCCGCCGCGCCAGGACAGACCGCAAAGTTTCATCCCCGCACCCGCGATCGATCGGGCCTGGGCGCGCGGATAAGGCGCTGTTGACAAAACTTCGCCGCACCTGTTCCAGACTAGTTCAGGGTTGCGCCATTCCCGGGGGAATCGCGCGATCATCGCCAACGATCCGATCCGAGGAACCTTCATGGCCGACACTGAATCCCGCTTCGCCCGCATGAGCCGTCGTGCGGCCATCACCGGCGCCGCACTGGCGACCATGGCTCTGGCGGCCTGCGGCGGCGGCGCCAAGGGTGCGGCTGAGGGCGACATGGGTCTGGGCGCGCCCGAAGGCGCCAAGGTCACGGTGGTCGAATACGCCTCGGTCACCTGCCCCCACTGCGCCCTGTGGCAGAAGAACACCTGGCCGGCGTTCAAGGCCAAATACGTCGACACCAACAAGGTGCGCTACGTCTTCCGCGAACTGCCGACGCCGCCGGTCGACGCCGCCACCGCAGGCTTCCTGGTCGCGCGCTGCGCCGGTCCGGACAAGTATTTCGACGTCGTCCACCAGCTGATGGCGACGCAGCAGGAGATGCTGACCTCCTCGCCGCGCGACTGGCTGCTGCGCACCGCCCAGGCCGCCGGCCTGTCCGAGCAGCAGTTCAACGACTGCGTCACCGATAAGGACGCCGTCGCCGCCATGGAGAAGCGCGTTCAGGCCGCCCGCGCCCAGGGCGTGACCGGCACCCCGGCCTTCTACGTCAACGAAACGCAGGTCATCTCGCCCGGCGGCGAAGGCGCCAGCCTGGCCGACCTGTCCACCGCCATCGACGCGGCCCTGGCCAAGTAACCGAGGCCAAGCGAGATGATGCGACGCGCCTTCATCGCCGCCGGTTTCGCCCTCGCCGCCTTGACCGGCGGTTCGGCGGCGCCGGCGCTCGCCGCCGATGCGCCTCCGCCCGTCACGGCCCAGGACCATGTTCTGGGTCGGGCGAACGCGCGGGTGACGGTGATCGAATACGCGTCCTTCACCTGCTCGCACTGCGCGGACTTCCACAACACCGTGCTGCCAGCCTTCAAGGCCAAGTATATCGACACCGGCAAGGTCCGGCTGGTTCACCGCAACCTGCCGACCCCGCCCGCCAATCTGGCCGCCGCCGCCGCCGTCGTGGCGATGTGCGCAGCGCCCGAGCGCTACTTCGACGTGGCCGCCGTCTTCATGCGTGATCAGGCGGGCCTGCGCGTCACCGGACCGCAACCCTGGTTCGCCGCCGGCATCGCCGCCAGCGGTAAGACCCGCGAACAGATTCAGACCTGCATCGAAACCACCGCCGTCCGCACCGCCCTGGATCAGCAGATCGAAGGCGCCGAAAAGGCCGGCGTCACCGGGACGCCCACCTTCTTCATCAACGGGACGATGATGATGGATCATTCGATGGAGGCCCTGTCGGCCGTCATCGATCCGCTGCTTCGGTAGTCCGTCGGGAGGATGCAGTTCCAGCGCCTCCGGCTCGTCGGCTTCAAGTCGTTCGTCGATCCGGCGGAGGTGCACATCGAATCCGGCCTGACCGGCGTCGTCGGCCCCAATGGCTGCGGCAAGTCCAACGTCCTTGAAAGCCTGCGCTGGGTCATGGGCGCCAACTCGGCCAAGGCCATGCGCGGGCAGGGCATGGACGACGTCATCTTCGCCGGGGCCGCCGGGCGTCCTCCGCGCAGCCACGCCGAAGTCAGCCTGACTATCGACAACGCGCAGCGCCGCGCGCCCCAGCCCTTCACAGACAGCCCCGTGCTGGAGGTGTCGCGCCGCATCGACCGGGGCCAGGGCTCGACCTACCGCATCAACGGCAAGGAGGTGCGCGCCCGCGATGTGCAGCTGCTGTTCGCCGACGCCTCCACCGGCGCCAACTCGCCCGCCCTGGTGCGTCAGGGCCAGATCTCGGAACTGATCGCCGCCAAGCCGCAGAACCGCCGTCGCATTCTGGAAGAGGCGGGCGGCGTCGCCGGTCTGCACACCCGCCGTCATGAGGCCGAGTTGCGCCTGAAGGCGGCCGAGACCAATCTGGACCGGCTGGACGACATCGGCCGCGAGCTGGAGACGGCGCTGAACCGGCTTAAGCGCGAAGCCCGCCAGGCCGAGAAGTACAAGAAGATCTCGGCCGAGATCCGCGCCCTTCAGGCCGCCCTGCTCTATGTGCGTTGGAACGACGCGCGTCTGGCCGCGGAGGCCGCCGCCGCCGAACTGCGCGACGCCGACCGTGCGGTGGCCGACACCGCGACCGCCGCCGCCGCCGCCCAGACGGCCGCCCTGTCCGCCCAGGACGCCCTGAAGCCCGCGCGGGAGGAGGACGCCGTTGCCTCCGCCCTGCTGCACCGCGCCAGCCTGGAGCGCGATCGGCTGGACATGGCTGAACAGGCCGCCCGCGCGGAAGTGGATCGCCTCAAGGCCGAGGCCGCGCGCATCGCCGCCGACGCCGCGCGCGAAGACGGCATGGCCGCCGACGCCCAGCGCGAACTGGACCGGCTGGAGCACGAACTTGCCCGGTTGAAGGCCGAGATCGCCGCCGCCCCCGAACGCGGCCCCGAACTGGACAAGGCCCTGGCCGCCGCCGAGGACGCCCGCAAAGCCGCCGACGGCGAGGTGGAACGGCTGGCGGGGATGCTGGCCGCCGTCGAGGCCCGCGCCAACGCCGAGACGGCCCGCAAGCGCGACGCCGAGGCCCGATTGGCCCGCGTCACCGCCCAGCATGATCAGGCCCGACGCGAACGCGACGCTCTGGGGCCGCTGGAAACGCCCGAGATGGAAACCGGCCGCCAGGCTTTGGAAGCGGCGCAGGCTGACCTCGCTGCGGCGCGCGACGCCGTCGAGGCAGCCGAGGCGACACGCGGCGAACTGGCCCGCGCCGAACAGGAGGCACGGACCGCCGCCCGCGCCGCAGAGGACCGGCTGGGCCGGCATCAGACCGAGGCGCGCGGCCTGGCCCAACTGCTGGTCACCGGCAAGCGCGACCATCCCCCCGCCCTGGACAAGGTGCGGGCCGACAAGGGTTATGAGGCCGCCCTGGCCGCCGCCCTGGGCGACGATCTGGACGCGGCGCTGGACGCCCGTGCCGCCGCCTATTGGGGCGGGGCGGATGCGCCTTCCCCGTCCTGGTCTGCCGGGATCGCGCCGCTTTCGGATCATGTCCAGGCCCCGGAACAGCTGACCGCGCGCCTCGCTCTTTGCGGCGTCGCGCCCAAGGCCGACGCGGCCCGGCTGGCTCAGGCCCTGCCCCCCGGCGCGCGCCTGGTGACGGTCGAGGGCGACCTCTATCGCTGGGACGGGTTCGTCAGCCGCGCAGAGGCGCCGCGCCCGGCCGCCGTACGCCTGGCCCAGCGCACGCGCCTGGCCGAGTTGGAGGCCGAGAT
Source organism: Brevundimonas vesicularis (assembly GCF_044807075.1). Lineage (GTDB taxonomy): Bacteria > Pseudomonadota > Alphaproteobacteria > Caulobacterales > Caulobacteraceae > Brevundimonas > Brevundimonas vesicularis_G. The sequence goes on along the minus strand of NZ_CP085234.1, from coordinate 1,363,459 downwards.
CGACAAGGGCAGACCGGCGCTGGATCAGGCGCAGGCGGCCCAGAAGGCGGCGACGGAAGCCTTTCGCGCCGCCGAAGAGGCGGTCAAGACCGCGCGCCTGAAGCCCTTCGCCGCCGACAAGGCCGTGACCGCAGCCCGCGACCGCGTCGAGACCCTGGCCCGCGAACAGGCCCGCCGCGAGGCGCGCGCCCAGGCGCTGGACGACACCGTAACCCGGCTGGCGGCCGACGCAGCCGAGGCGCAAGCCGCGCTGGACGCCGCCCAGACCACTGACGCCCCGTCCGAGACGATCGCCGGCCTGCGCGACGAACTGACGGCCGCCCGCGCCACGGCCGACGCCGCCCGCGTTGCGGCCCAGACCGCCCGGTCGGACCGCGACGCCGAGGCCCGCGATCGTCAGGGCCGCGAGCAGCGGCTGGGCGGCCTGACCCGCGCGCGCGAAGGCTGGGTGACCAGGGCCAAGGACAGCGCCGGCCGCGTCGCCGCCCTGGCCAAGGACGCAGACCGGACGGCCGCCCTGCTGAAGCAGGCCGAGGTCGCGCCACAGGGCTTCGCCGAACAGCGCGGCAAGCTGCTGGACACGCTGGTCGCCGCCGAACAGAGGAAACAGGCGGCGTCGGACGCCATGGCCGTCGCGGAGACCCAGGCGACCGAGGCCGACCGCGCATCGCGCGCCGCCGAGACCGCCGCGTCGCAGGCCCGCGAGGCGCGCGCCGGCCTGGCCGCCCGCGCCGAGGCCGCCGCCGAGAAGCTGGCCGAGGCCGAAACCACCCTGCGCGAGACGGCGCAGATGTCGCCCAAGGAGCTGGGTCAGAAGCTGACCGACGACGCCATCGCCCGGCCGCCCGACGCCGCCGGCGCTGAGAGCCTGCTCTACGGGCTGGAGCGCGAGCGCGAGGCCCTGGGGGCCGTCAACCTGCGCGCAGAGGACGAGGCGGTCGAATACGGCGAGCGGCTGAACAGCATGAAGTCGGAGCGCATCGACCTGACCCAGGCGATCGCCAAGCTGCGCGACGGCATCGACGAGCTGAACGCCGAGGGCCGTGAGCGGCTGGTGGCGGCGTTCGACGTCATCAACGCCAACTTCAAGACGCTGTTCGAAGCGCTGTTCGGCGGGGGCCAGGCTGAGCTGAAGCTGGTCGAAAGCGACGACCCGCTGGAAGCGGGACTGGAGATCTACGCCTGCCCGCCCGGCAAGCGGTTGTCGGTGATGAGCCTGATGAGCGGAGGCGAGCAGGCGCTGACGGCGGCGGCCCTGATCTTCGGCGTCTTCCTGGCCAACCCCGCGCCGGTCTGCGTGCTGGACGAGGTGGATGCGCCGCTGGACGACGCCAACGTGGACCGCTTCTGCCGGATGCTGCACGAGATGCGCAGCCGCACCGATACCCGCTTCATCGTCATCACCCACAACCCCGTGACCATGAGCCGGATGGACCGGCTGTACGGCGTCACCATGCCCGAACGCGGCATGAGCCAGCTGGTCAGCGTGGACCTGAAACAGGCGGAGACCCTGGTCGCATGATCGCCCTGCTGCTCGCGCTCGCCGATCCTCAGTTGGTCCCGACCGGCGTGGGACGGTTCGCCATCTATGCCGACGCGGCCTCGATCGAACGCGAGGGCGACGTGGCGCGGATGCGGGAGCTGCAGGTGACCGAGGCCGGGTTCAAGGTCGGAGACGTGACCTATGTCGGCGGCTGGTCGCGGTGGGCGTTCGACTGTCGCGCGAGGACGGCGGATCGGTTGGACTTTTCCTCTTTGAAGGCGGACGGAACGGAAGGGCCGGCGACGCCGGACGCCGCCCCCGCCTATGACGCCGCGCCGGGCGGGGATGCAGCCGAGCTGCTGGCCATCGCCTGCGGGGTCGAACGGCCGGCTCAAGCGCTGACGCTGGAGCAGGCCATCAGCCAGGGACAAAGGGCGCTGGCGGACTGACCGCCCCCTCGGCGGGCTTGTCCGACCCTTGCGGCCATTCGATACGGTCGCGCGGCAGGGCCTCGCGGCATTCGTCGCGCATGAAGGCCATCAGCTTCTCGCGGATCTCACAGCGCAGGTCGAAGGCGACCGGGGCCGAGCGCGCGCTGGCCAGGCAGCGCACCTGAAGCACGCGTTCGGTGATGTCGGTGACCTGCATCACCTGCACGTCGCCGTCCCAGTGTTTGGACGCCTTGACGATGCCCTCGAAGGCGGTGCGCAGCCGGTCGATGGGCGCTTCGTAGTCGACGTAGAAGAAAGCCACGCCGATCAGGCGGGCGTTCTCGCGCGTCCAGTTCTGGAACGGCTTGGTGATGAAGTATGACAGGGGCAGCACCATCCGGCGCCAGTCCCACAGCTTGACCACCACATAGGTCGAGGTGATCTCCTCGACATTGCCCCACTCGTTCTCGACGATGACGGCGTCGTCCAGGCGGATGGGCTGGGTCAGGGCGATCTGGATGCCGGCGACCATGTTCGTCAGGATCGGCTGAAGCGCCAGACCGGCGATGATGCCGACCACGCCGGCCGAGGCCAGCAGGCTGACGCCCCACTGACGGAAGCCGGCGATGGTCATAAGGGCCAGGCCCACGGTGACGATGAACAGTACGACCTTGGCCACCCGCTGCAGGATGCGGGTCTGGGTCAAGTGCTTCCTGGCCAGCAGATTGTCCTCGACGGCGATATTGTACCGCTTGAGGTGCATGACCGACCACATGTCGAGCACGCCCGACGCCATCCAGCCGAGGGTGAGGATGAACAGGAACAGCAGAGCGCTGCGGATATCCTCGGAAGGGCCGGGATCCATGGGCGAGACGGTCACGCCGATGCCGATGCCGATGATGATGATCAGGACGCGCAGCTTGACCCGGGCGCGTTCGACCACGCCGCGCCAGAAGAGATCCTTGTTCCGAACGACGCGACGCAGGATGGCGAAGACGATCTTGTGCGTCAGCCAGCCGCCGCCGACGAAGACCAGCAGGACCAGGCCGATGACCGCCCATTCGGGCAGCCAGTCGAACCGATGCCACAGGGCGCGGATCTGGCGGGTGACGGCGATGATTTCGGGAGGCATGAGCTTCCTAACGCGTCAGGGCCGAGAGGGTTGATGTCTCCTCCCTGTCGCGAAGCGATGGGGAGGTGGCGCGGCGCGCCCTTCGCGCCGTGACGGAGGGGTTCCTTCGGCGCGAAGAACCCCTCCACCGCTACGCGGTCCCCCTCCCCACACGTGGGGAGGGGACATTATGCACGTCCCGCCGTCGCCTCGACGAGGTCGGCCAGGCGTTGGGCGGCGTCGGGGATGGCGACGCTGCGGGCGGCGGCCGACATGGCCGACAAGCGCGCCGGATCGGACAGGACGTCGGTCAGGGTCGAGGCCAGGCGATCGACGGTCAGGTCGTCTTCCAGAATGACCTCGGCCGCGCCCGCGTCGGTCAGGGCCTTGGCGTTCAGGCGCTGGTGGTCGTCGGTGGCGATCTTCAGCGGGATCAGGACGGACGGCAGGGCCGCGACCGCCAGTTCGGCGCAGGTCGAGGCGCCGGAGCGACCGACGACCAGGTGCGCCTTGGACAGCCGGTCAGCCATGTCGCGGAAGAAGGGGGCGACCTCGGCCTCGATCCCGGCCTCCAGATAGATCTGGCGCGCGGCCTCCAGCGTCTCGGGGCGTGACTGCTGCTGCACCTTCAGGCGGCGACGCAGGGCCTCAGGCAGGGCAGCCAGCGCGCGGGGCGTGGTCTCAGACAGGATGCGGGCGCCCTGGCTGCCGCCGGTGACCAGCAGATGGATCGGGCCGTCGGCGGCGGGGGCGACATAGGGGCGGTCGAACAGGGCGCGGATCTCGGCCCGCACCGGCGAGCCGACGACGTGGGAGCGGCCCTGGACCTTGGCCGGCGCGCGTTCCAGCGTCGGGAAGGACGAGGCGACCTGACCGACGTAGGGGGCCAGGATGCGGTTGGTGCGGCCCAGGACCGCGTTCTGTTCATGGATCACGGTCGGTCGCTGGGACGTGACGGCGGCGACCAGGGCCGGGGCGGACGGATAGCCGCCGAAGCCGACGACGATGTCGGCGCCCAGCCGGTCGAAGGCCGTTCGCGCCTGGACCACGCCCTTGAAGATGGCGACGCCCGCCTTGATCAGCCCCAGCGGGCCGGAGCCGGTGGCCGCGTCCAACGCCAGCCGTTCCTCGGCCGGAAAGGTGTGGGCGTATTGTTCGCCCCGATGATCGGTCGCCAGGACCACGCGCCAGCCGCGCGCCGCCATCTCGCGCGCCAGGGCCTCGGCCGGGAACATATGGCCGCCGGTGCCGCCGGCGGCGACGACGCAGAGCTTGGTCATGGGCGAGGCTCCGAAAAAGAGGGTCTGAATAGTCTGAAGTTCAGACGGTGGGCAGGCAAAAACACCGTCTAATTCGTCTAATCTGTCTAATGTCGGCCAGGAACGGTGCGGCGAGGAATGGGGCGGCGACAGGATCGCACGGTTTTGCAGCGTGGGCAGGAGACGGTCGATCGCGAGCGGTAAGCGACGGTAATCGCTTGGGTCTGTTCGTCAGAGAATGCTGGTAGCCTACCTATCTCGTCATCCTCGCCCTTGTGGCGAGGATCCATACGCCCGGTATCGACCGAAAGAGTCCGAGCGGACAAGGCCGAGTTTATGGATCCTAGGCACAAGGCCTAGGATGACGGAACTCCGTTGCGGACTACAGCAACCGCCGGCCCATGGTCAGGCTGGCGCCGGGTTCGTAGGCGCCGGGGCGGCGTCGCGTCAGGGCTAGCGCAAAGCCCATGGTCAGGCCCATAGCCAGCATGGAGGAGCCGCCGTAGCTGATGAAGGGCAGGGTCATGCCCTTGGTCGGGATCAGGTTCAGGTTCACCGCGACGTTGATGCAGGCCTGAAGCCCGATCAGCATGAACAGGCCCGCCGCCGCCGTCTGCTCGAACGGATCGGTCAGCTTCATGGCCCGGCGCATGCCGCGAATGACGATGAAGGCGTAGAGGCTGATCATGATCAGGCTGAGGATCAGGCCGAACTCCTCGGCGCCGACGGAATAGATGAAGTCGGTGTGCAGGTCGGGCACGCGGCGCTTCATCACGCCCTCGCCGATGCCCCGGCCCAGCAGGCCGCCGGCGCGGATGGCCTCGGACGCGCTGTCGATCTGGTGGGTGTCGGTGGTCTCGGGCGAGAAGAAGCGGCTGAGGCGGTCCCGCATATGGCCGAAGACGAAATACAGCGACACCAGCCCCGCCATGCCCAGGCTGGCCAGAACCGCCATCCATTTGAACGGCACCCCCGCCATGAAGAAGACGGCCATGAAGGTGGTGGTGATCAGAAGCGTCTGTCCGATGTCGGGCTGGATCAGCAGCAGCGAGACGGTCAGGGCGTAGAAACCAAACGCTATGGTGACGCCGGGCACCCCCTGCCCCTTTTGCGCCTCGGCGAACATCCAGGCGGCGAAGACGATCAGTCCGGGCTTGGCGAACTCGGACGGTTGCAGGCTGAAGGGGCCGAAGTTCACCCAGCGGGCGGCCCCCTTCACCGTGTCGCCGATGAAGGGCAAGGCCATCATCACGACGATGGCGCCGAACAGGGCCAGGACGGCGATGCGTCGCACGCCGCGCGGCGACATCAGCGAGGTCGTCAGCATGATGCTGAGCCCCACGCCCGAGAAGACCATCATCCGCCAGGAATAGTGGAAGGGGTCGGTGATCGATTCATCGGCCAGGATGGCGGCGGGGCTGGAAGCGAAGCTGAGCGCCACGCCTAGGGCCATCAGCGCGAGCGCCGCGCCCAGCAGGCCGCGATCCACGGTCCAGAACCACTGGGCCACATGGCTTTGGTCGTTGCGGGAAAAGGCGGGAGTGTAGGGAGCGCTCATGACGCGGTTTCCGGGACGGCGCCGAGGGCCAGGACGGCGGCGCGGAAGGCCTCGCCGCGCGCCTCGAAGTCCTTGAACTGATCGAAGCTGGCGCAGGCGGGGGACAGGAGGACGATCTGGTCGCCGCCGGCAGAGGCCGCATCGGCGGCGGCGGCGGCCACGGCGGCGTCGAGGGTGTGGGCGATGACGTGGGGCGTGTCAGCAAGTGTTTCGGCGAAGGCCGGGGCCGCGTCGCCGATCAGATAGGCCTTGGCGATGTGGGGGAAGAGGTCGGCCAGGTCCGCGATGCCGCCGGCCTTGGGCACGCCGCCGGCGATCCAGAAGACGGAACGGTAGGAGGCCAGGGCCTGACGCGCGGCGTCGGCGTTGGTGGCCTTGGAATCGTTGATGAAGCGCACGGAGCCGAGGCGGCCGACGGCCTCCATACGGTGGGCCAGGCCAGGGAAGGACAGCAGGCCGGCGACGGCGGCGTCGTGGTCAATGCCGAGCGCACGGGCGGTCGCATAGGCGAAGGCGGCGTTCTGGGCGTTGTGGCGGCCGGGAAGCGAGCGGGCGGCGGTGAGGTTTACGAGTTCGCGACACTCGCTCCAGATCGCGCCGGGGACAGCCTTGATGCCGCTCATCCCCGCGAAGGCGGGGACCCAGTTTTGTGGCCGCTCCACCGGTAGGGATGGGGCAAGACGTTGATCCTCGGCGTCGTGTCCTGACAAAAGCCCTGGGTCCCCGCCTTCGCGGGGATGAGCGGAGGAGGAAATAGCGATGACGCGCTGGGAGCGTTCAGATGCGATCCCCTGCCCCCAGCTGTCGTCCACGCCCACCAGGGCCACATCATCCCGTCCCTGATTGGCGAAGATGCGCGCCTTGGCCGCGACATAGCCGTCCATGCCGCCGTGGCGGTCCAGGTGGTCGGGGCTGATGTTGGTCAGGATGGCGACATCAGGGGCGAAGGTCGTGGTCAGGTCCAGCTGATAGCTGGAGACCTCGATCACATAGACGGCGTCGGGCGTCGGTTCGGGCAAGGCCAGGACGCCGACGCCGATATTGCCGCCGACGTGGACCGTCAGGCCCGCCGACTTCAGCACCCAGCCGATCAGGGCGGTGGTGGTGGACTTGCCGTTGGTGCCGGTGATGGCGACGACGCGCGGCCGCTGATCCTTCGGCCGGTCGGCCAGGGCGCGGGCGAACAGTTCGATGTCGCCGAGGACGAGCACGCCGGCCGCGCGGGCTAGGTCCACGGTCCAGTGCGGCCTGGGATGGGTCAGCGGTGCGCCGGGCGACAGAACCAGGGCGGCGAAGTCGGACCAGTCGGCGGCGGCCAGGTCCTCGACCGTGAAGCCCTCGCCTTTCGCCTGCGCGCGGCCGGCCTCGCCGTCGTCCCACAGGATCGGGATCGCGCCCCCGGCCTGAAGGGCGCGCGCGGCCGTAATCCCCGACCGTCCCAGGCCGAAGACCGCGACCCGCCTGCCTTCAAAGCCGGGAACGGGGATCATCGGATCAGCGCAGCTTCAACGTCGACAGGCCCAGCAGGGCCAGGGCGCCGGCGATGATCCAGAAGCGGATGACGACGGTGGATTCCGGCCAGCCCATCTTCTCGAAATGGTGGTGGACCGGCGCCATCAGGAAGATGCGCTTCTTGGTCAGCTTGTAATAGCCGACCTGGATCATGACCGAGGCGGCCTCCATGACGAACAGGCCGCCGACGATGCCCAGCACCAGTTCGTGCTTGGTGGTGACGGCGATGGCGCCCAGCGCGCCGCCCAGAGCCAGCGAACCCGTGTCGCCCATGAAGATCTTGGCCGGCGGGGCGTTGTACCAGAGGAAGCCCGCGCCCCCGCCAATCATGGCCGCGCAGAAGATGGCCAGTTCACCCGCGCCAGGCACGTGGTGGACCTGAAGATACTGGGCGAAGACGAAGTTGCCGGCGAGGTAGGAGATTACGCCGAACGCGCCCGCCGCCATCATCACCGGCACGGTCGCCAGCCCGTCCAGACCGTCGGTCAGGTTCACCGCATTGGAAAAGCCGACGATGGTGAAGGCGGCGAACGCCACATAGAACCAGCCGATGTTCAGCAGCACGGCCTTGAAGAAGGGGAAGGCGATCGACGTCTCGAGCCCCGGCGAGGTCGGCGAGACGGTCATCCACAGCACGGTCAGGACGCCGGCGACGACGGCGACGACGGTCTGGGCCAGGAGCTTCTGTTTCGAGGTCAGGCCGGCCGAGGTCTGTTTGGTCACCTTGGCGTAGTCGTCGATGAAGCCCAGCACGCCGAAGGCCGCCGTCACGAAGCTGACGATCCAGATGTAGGGATTGGTCAGGTCGCCCCAGAGCAGCACCGCCACGCCGATGCCGGCCAGGATCATCAGACCGCCCATGGTCGGGGTGCCGACCTTGGACAGGTGGGACACCGGGCCGTCGTCGCGGATCGGCTGGCCCCGACCCTGTTTGGCGCGGATCCAGTTGATGAAGCGGCTGCCCATGGCGACGGCGACGATCATGGCGGTGGCCATGGCAAGCGCCACACGCACCGTCTGGTACTGCACCAGGTTCAGCAGCGGATACTGGTGCGCCACGTCGGCGTAGTAGAGATAGAGCAGGTAAAACATTCGGCTTCCCTATCGCGTCGTGGGCGTCGTGTCGCGGCCTTGAAGGTCGGCGAGCGCTTTGGCCACCAGCGAGGCCTTGGAGCCGTTCGAGCCCTTGACCATGACGATGTCGCCGGGCGCGACCAGCAGGGCCGCCTCGGCCGCCAGTTCCGCCGCCGTCGCGCGCCAGACGCCGCGTCGCGAGACCGGAAGTGCGTCGTAAAGCCAGCGCATCTCGGGCCCGGCGGCGTGGACGAGGTCCAGGCCGGCGGCGTCGATGGGGCGGGCGAGGCCTTCATGCAGGTCGCGGCTCTGCTCGCCCAGCTCCAGCATGTCGGTCAGCACGACCACGCGGCGGCCCGAGGTCGAGCGCGCGCCCAGGGTCTTGAACCCGGCGGCCATCGACAGCGGATTGGCGTTGTAGCTTTCGTCGATCAGGGTGAAGGCGCCGTCCGGCGTCGTGACCGTGCGGGTTTGGCCGCGTCCGGCCAGAGGCTGAAATCCGGCGAGGGCCTCCAGGCCCGTGTCCAGCGTTACGTCCAGAGCGTCGAGCATCAAGAGAACGCACAGGCTGTTCAGGCCCCAGTGGGCGCCGGACTGGGCCAGGCGATAATCGATGCGTCGCCCGAACAGTTCGGCCGCGATCGACGCGCCCTCGGCGTCAGGCCGGAAGTCCAGCAGGCGGGCGTCATGGCCGGCGTCGGATCCAAAAGTCAGCAGGCGCGCGCCGACCGCCTTGGCCGCGTCGCACAGGACAGCCGAGAAGGCGACGTCGCCGTTCGCCACCGCCGCACCGCCCGGCACAAGACCCTGGAAGATGGTCGCCTTTTCGCGCGCGACCCCGGCCTCGCCGTCCGCGAAGGCCTCGATATGAACCGGACCAACCGTGGTGACGCAGGCGGCGTGGGGGGCGACGAAGCGCGACAGGGGCGCGATCTCGCCGGGCGCATTCATGCCGATCTCGAACACGGCGCGCTGGGTCTCGACCGGCATCCGGGCCAGGGTCAGGGGGACGCCGATGTGGTTGTTGTAGCTCTTGATCGACCCGTGGGCGGGACCGGCGAGGTCGAGGCCCGCTTTGATGGCCTGGGTGACGCTGGTCTTTCCGACGCTGCCGGTGACAGCGCCGCGCTTCACATGGGGCGCGCGCTCGCGGGCGGCGACGCCCAGGGCTTCGAGGCCGCGCAAGGTGTCGGGCACGACGACGCACGGGCCGCCCTCGACCGGGTGTTCGACCAGGGCGGCCGCAGCGCCCGATGCGAAGGCGCCGCTGGCGAACTGATGCCCGTCGCGTTCGCCCTTGAGCGCCAGGAACAGATCGCCGGGGACGATCTCGCGGCTGTTGTAGGTCAGGCCCGTGATCGGGCGGTCGTCGCCGTGCAGCACTCCGCCCGTGGCGGCGGCGACTTCGGCGGCCGACCAGAGCGGACGGGCGGAGTGTTCAGGCATAGAGAGACAGGGCCTCGGACGCGACAGTGGCGTCGTCGAAGGGGTGGGTCACGCCCGCGACGATCTGACCCTGTTCATGCCCTTTTCCGGCGATGACCACCACATCCCCGTCACGCATCATTTCGACAGCGGCCTCGATGGCGGCGCGGCGGTCGCCGATCTCGATCCCGTCCGGGCAGCCGGCGCGGACCTGGGCGCGGATGGCGGCGGCGTCTTCGGACCGCGGATTGTCGTCGGTGACGATGGCGATGTCGGCCAGCCGCCCGGCGATCTCGCCCATCAGGGGACGCTTGCCACGGTCGCGGTCGCCGCCGGCGCCGAAGACGACGATCAGTCGACCGGTCGCGTGGGGACGCAGCGCGTTCAGAACTGTCTCAAGCCCGTCGGGCGTGTGGGCGTAGTCGACATAGACCTCGCCCCGGCCTTCCTGGCCGCCGTCGATGCGTTGCAGGCGGCCTTGCGCGCCGGTCAGGCCTTCCAGCGCGCCGATGACGGCGTCGGCAGGATCGCCGGCGGCGATGCACAGACCGGCCGCCACCAGGGCGTTGGACGCCTGAAACGCGCCGGCCAGGGGCAGCAGGATTTCGCGGATGTCGCCGCGCACGTCGATGGTCAGACGCTGGCCCTCCGGCGTCGCACGCCGGCCGATCAGGGTCAGGTCGCGACCGCGCTCGCCCACGCCCATGACGCCCAGGCCCGCCATGATCGAGGCGGAGGCGAAGACCGAATAGGCGTCGGAATCGGCGTTCAGCACGGCGGTGCGGCCGCGCGGCAGCAGGGTCTCGAACAGGCGCATCTTGGCGGAGCGGTAGTCCGCCATGGTGCCGTGATAGTCGAGATGGTCCTGGGTCAGGTTGGTGAAGGCGGCGGCCTTCAAGGCCACCCCGTCCAGGCGGCGCTGATCGATGCCGTGGGACGAGGCCTCCAGCGCGACGTGGGTCACGTCCTTGGCGGCCAGTTCGGCCATCAGGCGCGCGGCCTCGGCGGCGTCGGGGCTGGTCAGGCCGGGGCCGGTCAGGGCGTAGGTCTTGACGCCTTTTTGGCCGATGACGCCCAGCGTGCCCATGCTGGCGGACTTATGGCCGATCCCGGCCCAGATCTGGCGGCAGAAGGTGGCGACCGACGTCTTGCCGTTGGTGCCGGTCACGGCGACGCAGGTCTTGGGCTGGGCGCCGTAAAAGCCGCGCGCGGCGATGGCGTAGGCCCGGCGCACGTCGCCCGAGGTGACCAGAACGGGCGCCGCGCCATCCGGCGTGTCGGTCGGCGCCAGAACCGCAGCCGCGCCTTGCGCCAGGGCCTGGGGGATGAAGGCGCGGCCGTCGGCGGCCGTGCCCGGCAGGGCGACGAACAGGGCGCCGGGCGAGACCTTGCGGCTGTCGGCGGTGACGCCGGTGATGACGGGGTCCGAGGAGACGTCGCGGCGCAGCAGGTCGGACAGGTGAAGCGCGCTCAAAGCCCGTCCCCCGCCACGTCCTGATACTGCGGGATCTTCTCGCCCGAGGCCGTGCGCCAGCGGTCGTCGCGGCGTTCGACGCCCAGGAAGCCGGCGATGCGGTCCGCGATATTGTGCACGGCGGGCGCAGCGACATAGGCGCCGGTCTTGGGATAGGTCCCCGGCTCGTCCATCACGATCAGGATGGCGTAGCGCTTGCCGTTCAGCGGGCCGTCGACGGGGAAGACCGCCGCGAAGGAGCCCAGGGCGTGGCTGGGGTCATAGCGACCGCCGACCAGCTTGTTGGCCGAGCCGGTCTTGCCGCCGACCCGCAGGCCCGGCGCATCGGCGAAGCCGCCCGAACCCTTGACGACATTGCGACGCAGCAGGTCGAGAATGGCGCGCGAGGTCTCTTCGGTGACGACCTGTTGCGGCTGGACGTTGCGGGCGCCGCCCTTGCGCAGCGACAGCGGGATCATCCGACCGCCGTTGGTCAGGGCGCCCATGGCCTGAACCATCTGGGCCGGGGTGATCATGATGCCGTAGCCGAAAGACAGCGACGCCAGGGTCGAGTTGTCCCAACGACGCGGCACGACCGGCTTGGCCGATTCCTTCAGCTCGATCTTGGCTGCGTCCAGCAGGCCCAGGCGGCGGAAATAGTCGCGCATGGTGTTGGGGCCCATCTGCACCGCCAACTGCGACGTGCCGATGTTGGAGGAGTGCAGATAGACCTCTTCCAGCGTCATCACCCGGTTCTGGGCGTGGAAGTCCTTGATCTTGCGATCGCCGATCTGGAAGGCCTGGGAGGCGTCGAATAGGGTGTTCATGTCGGCCCGGCCGGTGTCGAGGCCGGCGGCGACGGTGAAAGTCTTGAACACCGAGCCCATTTCGTAGTGGCCCGAGACGGCGCGGTTCAGCGTGGCGCCGTCGGGCGCAGCGCCGCGGTCGGCCGAGTTGAAGGTCGGCCAGGACGCCATGCCCAGCACCTCGCCGGTCTGGACGTCGGTGACGATGCCGACGGCGCCCTTGGCCTGGTTCTTGATCGCGGCGGCGGCGAGTTCGTTTTCCAGCACGCCCTGGACGCGCAGGTCGATGGACAGGGGGAAGGCCTCGCCGCGCTGACCCGCCGCGCGGATCTCGTCGTTAAAGGCCAGTTCGGCGCCCGAGACGCCCTGCCCGCCCGTGTCGGCGTCGCCGATCAGATGGACGGCCGAGGTTCCCAGCGGATAGGCGCGGCGGTCCTCGGGCTCGAAGGTGACGCCGCCCAGCGCCAGGTCGTGGACGGCGGCCTTTTCCTGAGGCGTCAGGCCGGTCAGGGCGATCAGACGACGGTCGCCGCCCAGCACCTTCTTCAGCCGCTCGGCCGAGATGCGCGGCAGGGCTCGGCGGATCTGGCGATAGGCCAGGTCGCGATCCCAGATCTCGGCCGGGTCGATGTAGAGGCCGTAGTGGATGATGTTGGTGGCCAGCAGCTCGCCATTGCGGTCCGTCAGGTCGCCGCGCACCAGAGCGTTCGGATTGACGCCGCGCCCCAGCCCATTGGCCGGTGCGAACAGGGCCTTGTACGACGCGCCGATGGCCAGACCGCCGAAGACGCAGGAAAAGACGATCAGAATCAGGAAGATGCGGACGCGCGTGTCCTCTTCCGGGCGGGCGTCGGCGCGGGCGCGCTCGAAGCCGTGCTCCAGCCGCCAGACCAGTTCGGTCAGCCAGCGCCAGAAGGGCGACAGGCGGCCTTGCAGCCGTTCCTGGAAATCGGCGCCCGGCGCAGGGCGATGATAGCGATGGTCCTGAACGCTCATTGCGCCGGCTCCGGCGAGGGCGTGGGGACGGGCGCGTCATCGGCGACGGCGGCGGGCGCCGGCGCGGCTGGGGGAGCAGATGCGGCGGGTTGAGCGGGGACGGGTTTCAGGGCGGTCAGCTGACCTTCCTTGGCCTGACGGGCGACGGCGACAGGGGCCATGCCGATCTGGCGCGACAGGCTTTCCAGACGCGCGGGCTGCTCCAGCCGGGCGACCTCGGCGCGCAGCAGGCGGACGCGCTGGCCGTTCTCGCGGATGTCCTGTTCGATCTGGGCGATGCGGCTGCTTTCGCGCGCGGCAGCGGCCTTGGCCGCATAGACCGACACGATCATGATCGCGACCAGGGCCACGCCGATGATCTCGACCCAGCGCACGCCGCGCACCTTCCAGTCGAACAGACGCTGCAGGGCGGTGCGGGAATAGGTGAAGAAGGGCGCCGTGGTCATGCCGCCGCTCTCCCATCGATCCGACCCCAGGCCGGGGCGTCGGTGCGCACGGCGGCGCGCAGCTTGGCCGAGCGGGCGCGCGGGTTGGTGGAACGCTCTTCGTCGCCCGCCTCGCGCGCGCCCTTGAACTGAAGCGTGAAGCTGGGCTTGCGCGGATCGACGGCCATCGGCGCATGACGCGAACCGGCGGGGCTGTTGCCCGTGCGCTCGGTCAGGAAAGCCTTGACGATGCGGTCTTCCAGCGAATGGAAGGTGACGACGGCGAGGCGCCCGCCGGGGGCGAGCGTCGCCTCGGCCGCCTCCAGACCGCGTTCCAGCTCGCCCAGTTCGTCGTTGACCGCGATGCGCAGGGCTTGGAACACGCGCGTCGCCGGATGGATGGGCGCGCCGCGACGGCCGCCCAGGGCCTTTTCGACCACCTCGGCCAGATCCAGGGTGCGAGTGAACGGCTGTTCGGCGCGACGACGCAGGATGGCGGTGGCGACGCGGCCCGACTGGCGCTCCTCCCCATACAGTTTGAAGATGTGCGCCAGCGGACCGTGGTCCCAGGTATTGACGATGTCGGCTGCGGTCGCGCCTTCATCGGACATGCGCATGTCCAGCGGACCGTCGCGCATGAAGGAGAAGCCGCGCTCGGCCTGATCCAGCTGCATTGAAGAGACGCCGATGTCGAAGACGGCGCCGTCCAGCTTCGCCTTGCCGCTGTCGGCGAACGCCTGAGCCAGACCCGAGAAGGGGGTGCGGATCAGCTGGAACTGGCCGGGGAAGTCGCTGGCGACGGCGTCGGCGTGCGGCTGGACCGTCGGGTCGCGATCCAGGGCGACGACTTGGGCGCCCGTTTTCAGGATGGCGCGGGTGTAGCCGCCGGCGCCGAAGGTGGCGTCGATCACGACGTCGCCGGGCGCGGGCGCCAGGGCCTCGATCACCTCGGTCAGCAGGACGGGGGCGTGGGGAGAATTGGCGGAAGCGTCCGTCACGATCCGCCTCCCGCCAGCTTCATCTGGGCCGCCAGCTTCAGGGCGCCGATCTGGGCCATGCCGGCCTTGGCCAGGGCGCGCTGTTCGGCGCGGCGGGCCGCCCATTTCTCGCGCGACCAGATCTGGAAGCGGTCGTTCAGGCCGACGATGACGACGGTGTCGCCCAGACCCGCCTCGGCGCACAGCGCCTCAGGCAAGGTGATCCGACCGCCGGAGTCGTAGGCGAGACGCACCTGCTCGCCCATCACCTGCCACTCCAGCGCCGAACGCTCTTCGGAGCCGAACGGCAGGGCTTCGATCATCTCGGCATAGACGGCGAACAGGCGGTCGCCGCCCGCCTCCAGGCAGTCGGCCTCGATCGAAGGGAAGATGAAGACGCCGCCAGCGGCGCCGTTTTCGGTCGTGCGGAAATCGTTGGGGATGAGGAGACGGCGCTTGCCGTCCAGCTGCTTCTCATAGGTCGAGAGAAACACGCCCTGTCCAATCGAGCCCTTCGGCCCGTCCCTAGATGCCCTGACGAACGCCCGCCGCGCCCGCCTCTCAGCCCCAAATCATGATGCTGGGATAGCATGGGATGAAATGGGCCTCAATGGGATCGAGGCCAAGATTTAACCATGTTTTGACGTGTGACGACTTAAGCACGCTCGAACAGCTGGAACATACACGGAACAAATGAAGTATTCACAGGCTGTGCGTCGTTTTAACCTTCTATTGCCAGACAATAGGTTAACGCCCGCCAACACGCGGGACCGCCGCCAGAACGCTGAAATGCGGGGATAATCCGAACGCGGGCCCAAACATCACGCGAGCCATCACCGGCTGGGCGGGTGGGAAGCGCGCTAACGGGCCTCAAGTAGGCCGAAGGCCGATAGGCCCAGTAAAAAAGTATGCCAGACGGCCTGTAAGCCGGGTTTTGTTCCGCTCCGAAGCCGAGGCCCGGATCGGCGACGATCATTCCTCTGGACCGACCATTGCTGATCGGTTCTCGCGACCTACCCGGACATCTGAGGCGGTGAGCCCCGCGAGCGAGCCCGCGCGATGTCCCTATTTGGTCTTGCTCCAGGCGGGGCTTGCCATGCCGTCCCTGTTGCCAGGTCCGCGGTGGGCTCTTACCCCACCCTTTCACCCTTACCGGTCTCGCAAGGCCGGAGGTTTGCTTTCTGTGGCGCTATCCCTCGGGTCACCCCGGGCGGAAGTTATCCGCCGCCTTTTCACCGTGGAGCCCGGACTTTCCTCGACGGACGCGAAGTCCGCCGCGACCGCCCAGCCGTCTGGCGCGCGCTAGATGCGCGTTAGCGGCGCGAACGTCAATTCAATACGCCCGTGGCGCTCTCGGCGCTGGCCAGCTGGAGCAGGCCGACCAGGCGGGCGCGGGTTTCGCCGTCGGCGACGCCGTCGACGCGGGCCGGGCGCCAGTGACGCTGGAAGGCGCGGACGGCGGTTTCCACGGCGGCGTCGTAGTCGCCGCCGGCTTTCAGGCCGTAGCCCAGCCGATGCAGGCCGGCGCTGAGCACCATCGGGCCGATGCCCTGATCGCCGTTCTGCAGCAGGCCGCCCAAGGCCTGCACCCGTTCGGCCGCCGGTTCGAACCACAGGCCGTGCCCGGCCTCGGCCAGGCGTTTCCAGGGGAAGAGCTCGCCCGGATCTTCCTTGCGATCCGGCGCCAGGTCGGAATGGGCGATGATGCGGTTGTCGGCGATGGTCCAGCGACTGCGAATGTCGGAGATCAGGGCGATGACGGCCGCGATCTGCGCTTCGGGGAAGGCGCGATAGCCGAACTCATGGCCGGGATTGACGATCTCGATGCCGATGGAGGCGGCGTTGCAGTCGTCCTCGCCCTGCCAGACGCCGCGGCCGGCGTGCCAGGCGCGACGCTCCTCGGGCACCAGCTGGAAGACGCGACCGTCTTCCTCGACCAGATAGTGGGCCGAGACCTTGGCCTCGGGGTCGCGCAGGCGGGCAAGGGCGGCCTCGCCGGTCTGCATGCCGGTGTAGTGCAACACCAGCATGTCCGGCGGCGCACGGCGCGCGTCGAAATTGGGAGAGGGCGCGTCGATGTAGGACGTCATGGGCGGCGTCGGCTCAGCGGCCGTTGCGCTCCCAGCCATAAGCGACCCAGGCGCCGTCCACCTTGTGGGCCTCGATCAGGTCGGGATCGCTGTTGCGGCGACGCGGCGCGATATTGCGGCGGGTGCGCATGACCAAACCGACCAGAAAGACCAGAACGCCGGCGAACAGGGCGATGACCGCCACGGCCGCAGCGGTGAAGACGGCGAGGACGGCGCCGACCGCCATGGCGCAGACGGCGGCGATCATGCCGGCGACCCACAGGACGGACGCCACCAGGCCGTTGGGACGGCGGCGGGCGGCATGGCCGATAGCGGCGAGACGTTCAGGCTGGAACATGGATCATCCTTTCAGGCGATCCGGGGAACGCCTGACAGGCAATGTCGGTCCATCGGGGCCTGCGGTCAATGGACCGCGACGCACGGTCGCGTGCGCCGCGCTCCGTCAGAAGATCGGCTGATCGGCCAGAACCACCGCGCCCTGGCTGCGCATCCGGTCGCTGTCGATCCGGCGCATCACGGCCTGGGCCTGGGGATCGGCCATGACGCCGCCCAGCATGACCAGGGCCTTGGCGGCCTCGGTCTGGACGCCGAACATTTCCGACAGGGCCTCGAACGGCGACTGCTGCTTGGGGAAATGCTTGAAGCGGACGGGCTCGTTGTCGGGGATCTTGGCCAGTTGGCGGGCCTTGTTCACCGCCTCGGTCACGCCGCCCAGCTGGTCGACGAGGCCCAGCGGCAGGGCCTGGGCCCCGGTCCAGACGCGCCCCTTGGCGATTTCGCGCACCCGGTCCGGCGAAAGTTTGCGGCCCGTCGCCACACGGGCGATGAAGTCGTCGTAGATCCGGTCCATCGAACCGGCGAAGGCCGCGCGCTGCTGGGGGGTGAATTCCTGCGTCGGCGAGAAGGCGTCGGCGTATTCCCCGCCCACCGTCAGCTCACGCATGTCGACGCCGAACCGGCCCAGCGCATCGGCCAGCACGAACTTGCCGCCGAACACGCCGATCGAGCCGGTCAGGGTCGTGGGCTGGGCCACGATCCAGTCGGCCTCGGAACTGATCCAGTAGCCGCCCGAGGCCGCATAGGCGCCCATGGACACCACCACCGGCTTGCCCGCCGCCCGCGCCGCGCGCACGGCGGCCAGGATCTGCTCGGACGCCTCGGGCGAACCGCCGGGCGAAGAGACGCGGAACACGATCGCCTTGACGCTCTTGTCCTCGATCGCGTCGTAGATGGCCTCGGCCGTGTCGTCGGAATGGATGGACGAGCCGCCGCCGAAGCTGGCGCCGCCGCCGCGACCGGTGACGATAGCCCCCTCCCCGCCGACGATGGCGATGGCGTTCTTGCCCGAACCCGTGCGTTCGCCCTTCTGGCTGGCATATTTGCCGAATTCGACGATCTCGGCGCCCTTGCCGGCGCGGGTCTTGATGGCGATCTCGGCCTCTTCGACCTGGCCCACCTTGTCGATCAGCCGATTGCTGAGGGCCTGTTCGGCCGAATAGGGGCCGGCCTCGATCACCGTCTTCAGCGCCGGGGCCGTCGTCTTGCGATCCTTGGCCGCATTGGCCAGGGCGGTGTCGTAGATCGACGTCATCCAGGCCGTCATCGCCTCGCGGTGCGGGCCGGTGTAGTCGCTCTGGGTGTATTCGTTGACGGCGTTCTTGTACTCATAGCGCTGTTCGAACTCGGGTTTGACGCCGTATTTCTGGAAGGCGCGGCCCAGGAACAGGCTGTCGGCCGAGAAGCCCGTGGCCTGGAAGCCGGCGGTGTTCTGCATCCACAGCTCCGACGCCGAGGCCCCGACCATATATGTGGACATGACCGCGCCTACGGGTGCGAAGCCCTGGCTGTGGGCGATGACCGGCTTGCCTGCGTTGCGGAAGCGGTGGATGGCCTGGCGCAGCTCGTCGGCGGTGGCGGGCGTCATGCCGCTTTCCGGCAGGCGGATCAGCAGGGCCTTGACGCTGCTGTCGCCCTGGGCCTGATGCAGGCCATCCACCACCTCGGTCAGGGCCAGGCCCGAACCGCCGAAGGCCGCGAACGGATTGGACGACGGCTGGTCGCTGATCCCGTCGCGGAGATCCAGCTCCAGCACGGTGGTCGCGGGCGTCGTCGGCTTGGACGACGAGGCGACGGCGACCGTCAGCAGCACCACCGGAATGACGACGACGAACAGGATCAGCCCGGTGAAGACACCAAGGACCGTCAGGAAGAATTGCTTCATCGGAGAGAAAACGCGCGCTCGCAGGCCGGAAATGGCGTCGCCAGCATAGGGGGACACGGGCCGTCGTCAAATGAAGCGCGTGCATTCCTTTGCTAGACTTGGCGTTCGCAGCCGCACCCGATTGCTGCGACGCAGCGCGCCGATTGATGCGGGGATCGGAAATCCCTATATGAGCCGCCTGTCAGCGAGGGCCTGCGCCCCGCGTGTTTTTTGGAGACCGCACGATGCTGGTCACCCTGATGAAGTCCAAGCTGCACCGCGCCACGGTGACCCAGGCCGATCTCGATTACGAGGGATCGATCGCCATCGACATGGACCTGCTGGACGCCGCCGGCATCTATCCGCACGAGCAGGTCGATGTGCTGAACATCACCAACGGCGCGCGCTTCACCACCTATGCGATCGAGGCGCCGCGCGGTTCCAAGGTGATCGGCGTCAACGGCGCCGCCGCCCGCCTGGTGCAGAAGAACGACAAGGTGATTGTGGTCACCTACGGCCAGATGCCCCAGGAAGAAGCCCGCCAGTGGAACCCGAACGTGGTCCTGCTGGACGACGCCAACGCGATCAAGAGCGCCGGCTGAGTCGTCTCGGCTCTAAGAATGCAAAAGGCCCGCCGGCGACGGCGGGCCTTTTTTCATCCGCTCGATGCGATCAGCGAGCGATGTCGTAGACGCCCGAGATGTCGATCCGCACCGTCAGCTCGCCGGCGGAAACCGGGGTGCTCTCGGCCCGATCCATCGACACGGCGCGGGCGGCGAATATCGGCGGCATCGGCGGCGGGGGCGAATAGCCGCCGCCCTCGGTCAGGTTGCGGATGCCCGACAGCTGGACGTTCAGCGACTGGGCGTACAGCTGGGCCTTGGCCTGCAGGTTGCGCACGGCCAGTTGGCGCGCCTGATTTTCGGCGGCGGTCGGATCCTTCAGGCCAAAGCTGATTCCGTCGATCTGGTTGACGCCCGCGGCGACCACGGCGTCGGCCGTCGTGCCGACCTTGCTCAGGTCGTTGATGACCACGGTCACGCGGTTGACCGCCTGATAGCCGCGCAGCTTGGGCGGCTCGTTCTGGACGTAGTCGTATTGCGCCGACAGGTTCAGGCCCGAGGTCTGGATGTCGCGTTCGGCGACGCCCGCGCGACGCAGGGCGGCGACGACGCGCGTCATTTGCGCAGCATTATCGCGCATGGCGGCCTGGGCGGTCGGCGCCTCGGTCTGGACGCCGAAGGTTATGGTGGCCATGTCCGGCGCGGCCTTGACCTCGCCATAGGCCGACAGGTTCAGCGACGGCGCGGGCTGCATCATGTGCATGGCTCCCATTGAGGGTTCTGACGCCTGGGCCATGGCGCGCGGCGTGGCGGCGGCCAGGAAGGCGGCGGCGGCGACGGCCCCGCCGAAAGCGACGGTCTTCAGCGAAACGGTCTTCAGGGGAGCGGCGGCCAGGGTGCGGGTCATGCAGTCTTCTCCGTAAGCGATCCGGGACCGGCGCGTTCGCCGATCCGTTGCAACGACCTTGGCCGTTCTCGCCTGAACCAACGCCCGTGCGGCGTGGCAGTTTCCGTTCATCTTCGTGAAATCGCCGAAAGATCGCCTTCTTGCCCGCCTCCGCTTGGCAAGCCGCGCCCTCGCCTGCTAGGCGACACACCTACCGCCGAGGCGCGCCTTGGGGGCCTGTAGCTCAATGGTTAGAGCCGACCGCTCATAACGGTCTGGTTGGGGGTTCGAGTCCCTCCGGGCCTACCACCCCCTTCGTTTTCGACAATGAAAACAACGGGTTTAGGTGGTTTGACACTCAGGGTTTGACACCGGCCGTTCTCTTTTCGGCCTTTTCGAGCTTGGCGATCGCCGTGTCTGCAAGCTTCGCCTGGTCCGCAGAACGCGTGTAGGTCTCGACCTCGTCGAGGCTGGTGTGGCCCAAGACGGCGGCGATTTCTTTGGTCGTTGCGCCAGCTTCGGCCAGCCGCCGGCCCGCCGCCTTGCGCAGGCCGTGCGGGGTGCGGCCCGTCACGCCGGCGAGCGTCGCGCGCTCCACGAACCAGCTGGTGAAGCCGGCTGGCGAGAACGGCCTGCCGTACTGCGTCAGGATGAATGTCATCCGGGCGCCATGCCGGGCGATCTCGGCCCTCAAACGTGGGTGGACTGGGATCCAGATCGGGACGTCGGTTTTGTCCTGAGTGACGGCGATCCGGCCGTTCTTGACGTGCTGCTGACCCATGCCGACGACGTCCGACCGGCGCACGCCTGTATAGAGCAAGAGGTACAGCGCGAGTCGTTCACGTGTGCCCTCCCCCCACTTCGCTTCGAACGTCTCGATCTCGGCTTCAGACCACGGGATGAAACCCTTGGACTTGCGTTTGCGGGACTTGGTCTCGCGGACCGGGTTGTCCTTGCGCCAGCCCAGTTCGACGGCGACAGCGAAGGCTTTCATCAGACGCTTGCGCAGATTGCGCTGGGCGCCGGGCCGATCGGCCATCTGGTGAAAAATGCCGTTCAGATGCTGCGGCTCGATCGAGACGGCCGACCGGCCGCCCCAAGCTCCAGCGCGAAAGCGATCCAGGATCTGGCGATAGGTCTTCTGGGTCTGAGGCTCGAGATCGAGGAAGTCGGCCGAGCGATAGTATTCGACCATCAGGTGGTTGATCGAGCGCGGCTGGACCTTCGTCGCGGGGTCAGCCTTGGGCGCGCGGCCGTGCGCTACGGCATAGGCCGCCATGAACTCGGCCGAGCCTGGATCGCCCGGCAACCCCACTGTCGCGTAGCCCTTGCGCCGGTAATAATGGCGTATCCGCCCATGGCGGTCTTTGAACCGCTGGACATAGGCCAGGTCGATCGTCGCCATGCCGTTCATTGGGGCAGAACGTCATCCCACTCGTTCCGCCCGCTCGCCTTTGCTGCGGCGACCTCCATCCGGTCGCCCAACACCAAGCGAAACCCGCCTTCCTTGGGGAAGTCAACGGCGGCGACCTGATGGCCGCACTTCTCCATCACGCCCATAGCGCGCTTGATGTCCGCTGCGGTGAAGGCGACGCGGCTGGTCATGCGGCCAGCATGCGGACCGAGGGGCCAGACCGGTTCGTCATCACTGGACACCACAGTCTGCTTGTGCAGAAAGCGACGCATGAATACTCGCGCACAGATCGTCACTTGGACCGCATTCTGCGTGTTTTGCTTCGTGGCGGTTTGGATCGCCCTGTTTGGCAGTTCGGCTGAACCCCTCCTTCGATGGCTTGATCGAAATGAGGAGACGGCTGCGTGGGTGCAGGCCTTCGGCTCGATTGCTGCGATTCTTGCCTCGGGTGGTGTAGCGGTTTGGGTTTTCAACCGAGAAGCCGAGCATCGACGAGAAGAGCGTCTGCTTGCAGGCGTTGAGTCGCAACTCGGCGCGGCGCGGGAGTTGCAAACCGCCATTATGATGATGAACTCGTCTTACGGTATTTGCCTGAAAAACACCGAGGCGGGCGATTGGACGCCCTTTAAGGTTCGACTGGTCGAGGAAGGCTTCCGTGTCGCACGCGAGCTCTTGATGGCTATCAAAGGCACGGATCTCCCTCCCCGCCTTGAGCTTCAGCGCGGGATCCTTTTCGCATCTATTGCAGGAGGTCTCGCATTCATTGCGAAGGTGAGCGATGAACTGCCGCTTCAACCCTCGCCTTCCGCAAAGGCTGTAAGGTCGTCCATTGAATCCTTGGCCGAGGCGCAAGCCAAGGTGAATGAGTTCATTTACTGACGCGCTGCAAAATATCATTCGCGCACCATGGCGTCGAGGTCGGCGCGCGGCGCGTTCGGCAGTGGATCGTGGACGAGGGTAGAGATGGTCAGCAGTGGACACAACAAACCACAGTCCGCGCGCTATCCGGTTATCGATCGCGCGTGCTTCAGACTTATGGCCGGTATCGGCGCAGCGCTCATTGCCATCGTATGGGTGGCTGCGTTTGGAACGTCGCTGAACCCCATGCTTGCTTGGTTGCGCCTCAATAATGGCCCTCTCCAGGCTGTCGCCGCATTTACGGCGATCGGCGTCAGCGCTTTGGTGGCCTGGTGGGTGCCCTATCGGGCCGCTCTGGATCGGCGGCGTTTTCTCAAGAGAGCCTCCGCCTCCAACTTGGCATTGTGCGCAGACGCAATAGGCCAAATGGCTCGCCTTCTGTTCGAAGAAGCCGAAAGCGAGGGGTATAAGAAGACCGGGAAAGGCGGGCGGATAGGATACGATCTCTCCCACTACCGGTCGTTGCTGCTGACCTTCCCGGCCGCTGAGCTCGCGGACCACGAAATCCAAAGCCGAATGCTCCGAATGCAGAACTGCTTGGTCCGCACCGAGGCAGTGGCTGATTGGTACAACAATGGTGCTCCACGCAACGCGGCGAAGGCTTCGGAGGGCGCTTTGAAGATTTACCGGGGTGCTTGCGGTGTCGCCGAGATCGAGCCGCTGGCTCTCGAAGAACTGATGGCTTCGAGAAGTGCTGCTGAGGTGCCTAAAGGACTTTGACGTCACGCCGCGTCCTTTATGTCGTCGGCCATGACCAGCCGGTTGCGGCGCAGGGCGGCTTGCAGGACGTCGCGGCCCTTGCCGTCGAGGTAGGCGTGGCCGATCATGCGGTCGCGGTCGTTGCCGGCGTCCAGGGCGAAGACGGAGACGGCGCGGCGGTTCTGGGTGTCGCCGTCGATTTCGAGGTCTTCGATCTCGACCAGTTCGAGGGCCTGAAGGCCGCGCTCGCGCTGGATGTGGCGGGCCAAGGCTTCCACGTCGGGGAAGGCTTTCGGCTTGTCGGCGGGGTTGGCCGTCAGGATGGCGAAGCGAACGTCTTGGGACATGCGGTGTCTCCGGCGATACAGGTTGCGGGGTGCGGGGGTCGGCAGGTTGTGAGCGGCCAGCAGGGCGACGCCTTCGATCCAAGGGCGGTCCATCAGGCGGCCTCGTCTCGATCGGTTTCGGCCTCGGTCTCGTGCCGGGCTTCCATCTCGGCTTGATGAGCTTCCGCCGACTTGATCGGCGGTGTGGGCAGGCCGGCTGCCGAGTTGACCGCGACGACCACGACCTGAAGGAAGGTCGTTTCGAGATCGTCCGGGTTCCAGACCTGTAGGTCGGGAAGCTGATCGCCGTTGGCGTCGATCACTTCGCCGTTGTCCAGCAGGGTCCACGGCAGCGGTTTCTCGATGGCGGCCGTGGCTTCGACGGTCGCCGCTTTCAGATCTTGTGGCGGCGCGGCAGCAGCGGCGTTCAGCGCTTCAAGGTGGCGCTGACGAATGGCGGCGGCCCTCGCCGCGACTTCGGCTTGTTTAGCGGCACGGGCGGCGGCGAGTTGAGCAGACACTTCCTGTTCTCGCGCCCGCTCGTCGAGGATGGCTTGTCCCTCGGGCGTCAGATCGAACGGTGCGTTGAGCCAAGCGGTGAGATAGGCCGTGCCCTCGCTGCTGCTGCCGACCCAGTCCTTCTGTCGCAGATGCAGAGAGGCGTGACGCTTGGCTTCATCGTCGACGACAAGATCCGCCCATGCATTCCGGCAAGCGTCGCCAATCGTCCAATTGGGGAATGAGACTCGGTAGTGGCCTGGCTCGTTCGTCCATTTGGCAGGTTCCTCCGACACTTTCAGTATGCCGGCCTCAGCAAGGCTGACGACAGCAGGGTCGGTGCGCGCACTGGGGCCGACGGCGATGGATGACCCAAGGTAGCTGGAGTGTTTTCTCATCGCGACGGCAACTTCTGCGATGACCAGTTGCTCCTCGGGCGACAGGTTGCCCGGTCGCCATGCCGCATCCTTCGCGTCCTTGTTGGCCAGCCTCTGGCGGGCGTCGCGCACCGACAGGTGTTTGGGGTCGTCGCGGGGCAGGGTCATCCGCTGCTGATCGGCCTCGTCCAGCTTCAGGAAGCGGCGGTGCTGCTGGACGTGTTCGGGGGTGTAGCCGAGGCGTTCGGCGATCAGCTTGTTCTCGAAGCCCAGTTCCGCCAGCTGCTCGAAACCCTTGGCCTTCTCGATCGGGTTCAGCTTCCGACGCAGCAGGTTCTCGGCGATGGCGGCGAAGCGGGTTTCCTTGGCGTCGCGGTCCAGCAGGCGGGTCAGGATCGGCTCTTCGGCTTCCCAGTCGCCGTCGTTGATCGCCTCGCCGATGGCGCGCCAGCGGCGTTCGCCGGCGACCAGGCGATAGCGCGGCAGGGTCAGTTCGCCGGCCGGGGTGACGACGGTGATTGTCGCGTCCTGAAGATCATCCTCGGCCATGGGCCGCACGACTAGGTTCTGAAGCAGGCCGTTCTTGACGATGTCGGCGCGCAGGGCGTCCAGCTCATCCCTCGCCTCGTCGCTGGTCCAGTCCTGACGGGCGTTGTCCGGATCGGGCAGAATCTGGTCATGGCGCAGCGCCAGCAGGCCGTCCGGAAGGCCCTCCCCGCCCTCCGCGGTTTCGGCGCGGTTGATGGCCTCGAGCTGCAACAGGCCGTCCGGAGTGAGGCCGTTGGCAATCGGCTCGGCGAGCAGCAGGCCCGCCCCCTCCATCCCTTTCAGCGTCTTGCTGAGGTTGGAGTGGTCGCGGCCGATCAAAGCCGCCAGGGCGCTGATCGACGGGATTGTCCGGCGGCCCGCCGGCGTGGCCAGGGCGCGCAGGACATCAGCGTTCTGGACGGCGAGGATATTCAGTTCGAGCATGATCGGGATCCGGTCAGGCGAAGGCGCGCAGCGCGCAGATGGCGGCGGCGATCAGGGTGGCGACGATGAGGAAGCGGGCGCCCGTCTTGTTCGGACGGGGGTTCAGCGGGCCGCCATCCGGCGAGCGTCGATCGGCCTCGTCGGCGACCTGATCCAATCGGAGGGCCGTGCCGAAGGCCCCGGCGAAGGCGTTGTCGGCGCGCAGTCTGTGGGCGACAGCACGCGCGTCGTCCGAGGTCAGCAGGCGGTCGTAACCGGGCATGACGACGGCGATGCGCGTTTCTCGGGCGATATTGCGCGCCGCCACGATGCACGGCTCGGTGTAGCAGGACGCCTCCATCGCGAGGACGCAGTCGGCGACGCGATCGACGCCGGGGCGAACGGATCGGGCGACCATGGCGTCGACCCGCTGCGCCAGGCGCAGGGTCGATCCGGCGGAAAGGTGACGAACCGGGTTCGTCGGGAAGGGCAGGACGTTGGACATGGCGCGGACGCTCCCGTGGGTGGGTGTCCGCACCGGACCCGGCGGGATTGCCGGTGGCGCTAGGGCAACGCCTTGTCGGTGCGGACAAGGCATAGCCCGTCGCCTGCGCAGCCCAGAGTGGGACAGCGCACGTGACGCCGCCCAGGCCATCCTCCGCAACGACGCCGAACTGCTGAACCTTCTGGTCAAGCATGAGCTGCTGCCCGAGGGCGGGGTGCGTGGCTGGAAACGGATGAAGGACACCGACCCGGTCGCCTATGCCCAGTATCTGATCGGCATCGGCATGTGGCTGACGTCGGTCGAGTGCGCCCTCGTCGGCGTGATCGCATGGACCGGCATCAACACCGAAGATGGCGCGCCGGCCTCGGTCGACCGCGAAATCTTGGAAGTGTTGCTGCTAGACGAAGCGCTGAGCGATCAGATTCTCAGCGTGGTGACGGAGGCGGCGCAGCTGTTGATCGTCGAGGGGGAGCCCTTCGGGGCCTCGCCGAATGGCTCTTCGGCGCCAGGGACGATGGCGTAGGCCCCGACCACTGTTTCAACTGCCAGAAGATTGCCGCGCCCTGCAGCCAGGGCGTCGCAATCGAAGGACGCCGCTGCCCTCGCTTCGAACACGCCTGCAGCACGGCCGAGGGGGTTGAGGTGTGGGACGCCGTCCAACGCGCCGGCGCCTGGACGGGCGGCGGCATGACGCCAC
Organism: Brevundimonas vesicularis; assembly: GCF_044807075.1. Classification (GTDB taxonomy): domain Bacteria; phylum Pseudomonadota; class Alphaproteobacteria; order Caulobacterales; family Caulobacteraceae; genus Brevundimonas; species Brevundimonas vesicularis_G. The sequence continues at coordinate 1,336,825 of NZ_CP085234.1, read as the reverse complement.
GCCGGATAGATAGGACGGCGATCCGGGCGCGCCTGGATCACGTGCCGGCGTGGATCCTGGAAGTGCTGCTGGACGCCTTCGAACCGGCCGCCCTGAAGGCCTCCGGCGTCGCCGAAAAGAAGCGCGAAACGTCTGACCCGAGCGCACGCCGTGCGCAGGTCCGAGAGGATGCTGCCGATGACTGATACGACAGCAGGGCGCGGCGGCGTCGGCATTCGCCTGTTCATCCAGGGCGGCGAAGTCGTCAAACGCACCTTCAACCAGGTCGGCGACAGTGGCCGAAAGATGTGGGCTGAGATCGCTCTTGGCGAGAAGTCGGCCAACCCTGCAATCCGCGCTCTCTCGCTTGGAGCGAATGAGGTCAAGCAAGGCTTCGAGGGGCTGGCCAGTCGCGCTGGGTCAGCCGGCGTCGCGCTTGGCGCATTTGGAGTCCTTGGCCTGACCGCTGCCGCCGCTCTCGGCGCGTTAGCGATCGCGACGCAAGGCGCCTTCGAAGCGATGAAGGGCGCCGCCGATCTCACCGATGCTGCTGATCGCATCGGCGTGGGCGTCGAGGCTCTGCAGCAGTGGCGCTATGTGGCCGATGAAGCCGGCGTCGATACCGCCACGCTGGAAGGCGTGATGGAGAAACTGAACGGCACGATCGGCAAGTTCAAGCTCGGCCTGGGTGATGGCAAGCTGAAGCCTGCTTTCGAAGAGCTGGGCATCACGAAAGAGCAGTTGGCCAACGTCCAGACGGCGGACCAGATGCTGCTGCTGTTGGCGGACACGCTGGGCCAAGTGAAAGATCGCGGTCAGCAGGTCGCCTTGGCCCGAACGCTGGGTGTCGAGGAGGCTCTGCCCGTCATCCGCCTGGGCCGCGACGAGCTGGAGCGACTAACTGCTGCGGCAAGTGACCTTGGCCTCGTACTCGATACCGAGGTGAACAAACGTCTAGATGAGTCCGATCGCAAGATGGAGTTAGCCGGGCAGCAGATGCGGGTCGTGCGTGACACGGCCGTTGCGCCGCTCGCTGACATCTTCGCCGACGTTGCCTCCGAACTGGCCGGCATGGCGGTTGAGTTCTCGAAGATCGAAAGCAAAGCGCCCAGTTGGATCCAGGCTTTCCTCGCGATCGGCCGTGCTATCCCTGGCACCGGCACGATCCAGCGCGCTGGCGAGTTCGCTTTGGGCCGCACTTTTGGCAACCTCGTCGGCCCCGGTAACACCACCAACTCAAACGCCGCCGGCACGTGGGACCGGGACGACGTGATGAGCGGCCTGACGGCTTTGGGGACCTCGCCTAAGGGAGACTTCGCGCCCCTGGGTCACACCTCGCGCGGTGGCGGCGGCGGCGCGTCCTCGGCAGCCGCTGCCGCACGTCAGCGCGAGCGCGAGGCCGAGCAACGTCGTCAGCGCGAAGAGCGCGCGCAGCAGCAACTGGAGCGCGCCACCGACGACATCGCCGAGTCCTATGACAAGGGCAACCTGTCGATCGAGGGCAAGGCCGCCTATGAGGTGGCGGATCTCGAGCTGGAGCGGGCTGCCAGACTGCGCGAGATTGCGCGGGCGGAAGAGGAATACATCCGCTCCAAGGGCCTGCGTGGCCTGACGGAGGCTGAGGCCGAACAGCTGCGCGCCAAACAGGCCGAGCTGACCGAGCAGAAGAAGGCCATCGTCGAATGGGACCGTCGACGTGAGATCGCGGCGCGTCGCCTGAAGGATGATGAGGACGCTGCGACGGCCGCGAACGACCTCCTGGATATCGACGCCCAGATTGTCCGCACTCAGCGCGAGCGTCATCGCATCGAGCGCGAGATCCTGCTGGCCACCATCGAGATCGCCCGGAAGCGCAAGGCCTTTGAACTTGAAAATGATCCCGAGCTCGATGATGAGCAGCGCGGCCAGCGCATGGCGGTCTTCAATCGGGGCGCCTCGCGCCGGGTCGAACTGTTCGACCATCAGGAGACCGAACGTCTCCGGGCGCAGTTCAAGTCCTACGGTCGGGAAGTCACCGACGCGATCCGTGAAGGCCGCATCGGCGAATACATCGGCGACCAGCTGAAACAGCGGCTGATGGACGGCGCGCTGGATCAGTTGTTCAACCTGTTCGCCAGCGCCGGGGGCGGCCCTGGCGGCGCCAGCGCAGGCGGCGGCGGGGGCTGGATGTCGACCGCGTTCAATGCGGCGAAGTCGGTCTTCGGCGGCGGCCGTGCCGCCGGCGGCGGCGCTGATGCCGGACGCTTCTACCATACGGTCGAGCATGGTCGGCCCGAGCTGTTCATGATCGGCGGCTCCGGCCATGTGACCAGCGCCGTCGAAACCGCGCGAATGCTGCGCGAGAGCATGGCCGAGACCGGCGGTTATGGCCGCCCGCCTGCCCCAGCAGGAGTGGGCGAAGTGTTAGAGGTGCGCGTGGACAAGTCCTCACTGTTCGACGTCGAGGTTCGCCGTGTCGCCCAGCCACTGGCCGAGCAGGCGCGCGTAACCGGCGCGGCCGACGCCATCAACGCCTCGCGTCGTGGCGCCGCCGCCGTTCAGCAGCAGCAAATGCGGTTGGGCAAGTAATGGACGCCTATCCCTTTGATCTTCTGCCGCCGGGCTCCGAGCGCTGGCGACTGACATCGGTCGCCATCAGCGGCGGGGTTCGCGTCGCTTCCGGTCCTGGCCTGGCACGTACAGACGGTGGCGGCTTCTGGACCTGCTGGATGAACGAGATCGAGCTGGTGACGCGCGCGCAGATCAAGGCGGCGCGCGCGCTTGAAGCAGTGCTGGACGGCGGGGCCTCCTCGATAGTGGTGCCGGCGTTCGAATGGGCGTTCAGCCCTGAACTGGTGGCTCACGCCGATGGGACGCCTTTCGCGGATGGCAGTCTTTACCAGAGCAGCAGCGTCGCCAGCGCGACGACGGAAGCGGCGGCGCTGCGTGCGACGTCGCTTCGGGTGAGTTTCGTCGGTGGCGTGCCGCTGGAGGCCGGCGAAAGGTTCTCCATCGTTCATGCGACCAAGGGCAAGCGGCTTTACACGGTCGCGCGGGTTCAGGACGTCGAGCCGGGCGGCTATAGGATCGAGGTTCGGCCACCTTTGCGAGAGGCGGTCACGTCCGGCGTAGGCTTGGACTTTTCGACGCCCGGCTGCGTGATGCGTCTGGCCAACCCTGACGAGTTCCTGGGCGCCATCGATCCTCATCACGAAAGCATGGCCAACGCCGTGTGGGTTGAGGCCTTCTGATGCTTCCCGCACAGGCCGCTGCCATGTCGGCGCTTCAGGCCCCAAGTTACTCCCTGTTCTTTCTGCTGAAGACGAAGACTCAAGGCTACGTCCGTGCCTGGCTGGGCGTCGGCGATTACGATCTGCCGGCCGACGACGTCGATCAAGAGGGCGGGACGTATCTCGGTATTGGTTTGGTCGGCGAAATCCCTGCGCTGAGCCAGTTGATCGGCGGGCTGGGTGAACGGGTCGAGTTCACCCTCAACGGCGCAGATGAGATCACTCTATCCTTGGCGGATGATGATGCCGACGAGGTCCGATCGGCGCCCGTCAACGTTGGCGTCGTCTTCTTCGACGAAGACTGGCAGCCGGTGGATAGCGTCGCCTGGCTTTGGGATGGTGTTGCGGATGTCCCTGCCGTGGACCGCAGCGCGACTGAAGACCAGATCACCCGGCGCGTCACCCTCTCCGTCGGCTCTGGCTTTACCGATCGCACCCGGCCGCAGTTGGCCTTCTACACCGACGCGGAACAGAAACGCCGGTCGCCGACAGACACTTTCTGCGCGCGCGTGGCGGGCTATTCGGTCGACTCCACCATCACATGGCCGGCGCCGGGCTGATGTTGGACGACTTTCTGGAGCGGATGGCCGCCACGCCTTTCGTGGACGGCGCGACGGACTGCGTGCTGACGCCAGCGGCTTGGGTGGTCGCGAATGGCTGGCCTGACCCCGCGGCCGATCTTCGGGGGCGCTACCGGACCCCTCTAGGACGCGAGCGGCTATTGAAGCGGCTCGGCGGCATCGAGCGTGTCGTTGGCGAAAGGATGTCGGCTGCGGGCCTCGGCATGACGGCGCATCCCCGACGCGGTGATGTTGGATTAGTCGCTCTGCACAGTCAGATCTTCGGCGCGATCTCGCTAGGCGAGCGATGGGCCATCCAGTCCAAGGCCGGCCTGTATTCCGCATCGCCCAACCGTGTCTTGAAAGCCTGGAGTGTGTTGCATGGCTGATCCGGTTTCGGCGGCGGCGACCGCATTCGCGACCTGGGCCGTCAGCGCGGCCGGGGCAACCGCTGGATCGATCGCAGCGACTGCGATCTACGTCACCGCCTATGCCGCCGCCTACGCCGCCATCACCACGACCGTCACCCTGGGTCTGAGCGCCATCGCGCGCTCATCGCTTCCAGATGTCGAGGGGCAGAAGGTCACGCGGAAACAACCTCGTCCGATCCGCGTCCATGCCGTCGGCGGTCCGTCGCGGATGTCGGGGGCCTATATGCTCCGAGAGGCCGTAGGGAACAAATACGGCGCCGTGCTGGCCGTCTGTGAAGGCCGCCTAGCCTCCGTCGATGCTGTCTATGAGCATGACAACCTCATCACCCGGAACGCTGAGGGCTGGGTTCAGGGCATGGCCGGCGAGCAGTTCGGCTCCGGCGACCTGTTGCGGATCCAGACCCGTCCCGGCAATCCGACCGAGACCCACTATGGGATGCTAACGCCGAACTTCGGCGCCTATTGGCCGACCACAGCGCGGGGCGACGGCATCGCCTCTATCGGCATCTTCGCCCAGCACCGTTCACGCGAGAGCTTCGCGCGACATTTCCCGAACGGCGAACCCGTCGTCTCCATCGTCGCCGCTGCCGTCTGCTACGACTGGCGCGATCCTTCGCAGATTAGAACTGACCCATCGACCTGGAAAGCGAGCTGGAACCCGGTCGTCTGGCTGGTCTTCGTCGAGTGGCATCGCCATGGCCGGCGCTGGGAACGAAGCATTGCGCCGGTGCTGGATCAGCTGACGGCCGAGGCCGACTATTGCGACCAGATCGTCACCCGCAGCGGCGTAACTGAGGCGCGTTATCGGTGCGCCGGCAACTATCCGGTCAACACCGAGCCGCAAGCCGTGCGCAAGGCCCTGCTGTCCACATTCGACGGGTGGATGTCGCTGGACGGTCGAGGTCGTCTGATCGTGAAGGCGGGACGGTATGTCGAGCCGACCTTCGTCCTGACGGGCGAACACATCGAGGGCTATAGCTGGCGCGCCTTCCAGACCGACGAAGAGGCCTGCAACGTCCTGGTCGTGTCGTTTGTCGATCCAGCGAAGGACTATACCGAGGTCGAGGCCGGCACGCTGTTCCACCAGGACGACATCGACGATCGCAACGGCGTCGAGCGTTCGGAGGCCCTGCAACTGCCCTGGTGCCCGAGCGGGACGCAGGGGATGGAGCTGGCCCGTCGCAAGATGACCCGCCTGACGGCCAAGCGTCGAGGCCAGGTGCGCAGCTCGGTCTATGGTTTGAACGGTCTGGGCGAGCGCTTCATCCGTATCCAGAACCCTGAACTGAACTCCATGGCGGATGTCGTGGTCGAGGTGACGAACGTCGAACTGGCCATGGCCAACGCACAGGTCGTGTTTGATGTGGTGTTAGCGGACACAGAGATCGATGCGGGTGAAGCCGCCGCACCATCGGTGCCGCCGGTCGATAAGCCGCCTGTCGTTCCCGGCGAGCAAGAGCCAGCCCGCAGGTTGATCAACCTGTCGGTTCCATACCCCACGTCCGCGACTGCCGACACGATCTCCATTCTCGCTTTCAGTGGCGTATTGCCCGACGGCTCAACGCTGAGCCTGCCTGCCGCCACGGTCACGGGCCTGGCTTCGCTGACCCAATACGGCGTGTTCTGGCGAAGCGATGTCGGTTACGCCGCTCTTCCTGGTGATTTCGCCGCCAACGCCCTGGCGCTTGGTTCTTGGGTCTTCATCGGCTGGCAGGCGACGTCTGACGGGTCAGGCGGCTATCCGACATCCCCTCCCTCGCCTCCTGGCTGGGGCGGCGGCGGCAGTTCGCCGATCTACGAGCAGCAGGTCGCTTAGCCGTCGAGACTGATCGGCTCCCTTACAATCAAATTCTTCGAGGTGCTCGATGGCTGATCCCGCCAGCGTGAAGGCTCGCCTTCTCAAGACCTTCCGCGACTACCGCGTCGATGGTGTGCCGGCATCCGGCGCCAATGAGCCGGACAAGGGGGAGATCCGCGCGTCGCTCGCGCCGGTCGTCGATCTGGCTCAAGAGGCGAAGGACATCGCTTCCCTTGCAGGTTCGACCTTCGTGGTGGCGGCCAAGTCCGAGCTGGCGTCGCTTAGTCCCTCGAAAGTCGGTGATCGCGCCGAAGTCCGCAACGACCCAGCAGGCGACGTCACGAACGGCAACGGCGTCTACCGCTGGACAGGCGCCGCTTGGGTTTGGGTGAGCGATTTGCTTCCGGCGTCCGTCGAAGGCGCGATCGATCGTGCTGCACTTGGGGAAAGCGGTGACGAACTAGACACGCCTCATCCTGTGGTCGCGGTCGAGGTCGATGAGAGCGGAAAAGTCGTTCTCGAGCGCCTGGCTGACGGTCGCATTGATCTGGAGCCTGGTCCCCGCCTGCTAGCCAAGATGGGCGCGCTAGGCGCTTCGGGGATCAACAATCTCGCCGCCGACAGCATCATCGCCTCGCGCGATGTGATTGGGGAGGATCGCCGTAGGGTCTGGTCCGACGCCGACACTCAGCCTTTGTGGCGCTACTCGATCCGCAAAGACGCCGCCTCGCTTGGCACTGCCGTTCCTGCAGTCTCCTACGCGACGCTGGTGATCTGGTACGGCCAGTCCAATGCCGAAGGAAACAGCGGCGGTGAAGTGATTACAACGTCGCCGCCCTCGCCGCGCAGGGCGCTCATGCTCTCGACGGGCGTGCGCGGGACCGGCGCCGACGCATCCAACGCGGCAGGCATTCCTGATCTGCTGCCTGCTCGCGAAGTCGTCACGGCCGCCAGTCCGTTGCTGGGTGAAAGCCCCGCCACAAGCATGATGGCGTCTCTGATCGCCCGCGACGGCAACACCGTGCCCACCCTCTACGTCGGTCGCGTGCCGGCTAAGGGCGGCTATCGTGTCGATCAGTTGGCCTCGGGAACCGTGCCCTTCACAAACATGGTTCAGGAGGTCGCGCGCATCTCTGCGCTGCTCGCTCTGCATAAGATCACTGACCTGCGTGTCGTGGTCAGCTATCTTCAGGGCGAAACCGATGCAGTGTCATCGACGCCAGCGGCGACCTACAAGGCCACGCTCTCGACCCTGCTGACCGCCATTCGGACCCAGCTGGGCGCCGTGGCCAATGTGACGGACGTCAAGATCGTCCTGTGCCAGGCGGCGACCAACGCCCTGTCGAGCATCTATCCAAACGACCCGGCGGCGATGCAGTATGAGATCGCCCGCGACGACACGACGGGCAAGGTGTTCCTGGGCGAGCCGAACTATCAGTTCCCGCTCTCTTCTCAGCCCAGCGACAACTACCACACCTCGGCCGCAGCTAAGGTCGCCTTGGGGCGCAAGACCGCCAGGACCTACAAGCGCGCCTTGGCGGGCCAGCGCACGGCGGTCATGCCCAATCAGGCGGGCATCGCTCGCGTCGGCAACGCGATCATCATCCCCTTCGAAACGCCGGACAATCTCGACCTGGCCATTGATCCGACGCAGCCGGCAATCACCGGCCTAGGCTTCGAGGTCTTCATGGGCCCGGCGGGGGCGCGGTTGAGCAGGCCGTTTCATCTGTCGCGATCACCGGCCCTCGGCAGATCACACTCACATGCGCAGGCGTCCCAGCCGCCGGCTGGGAGGTTCGCTACGCCCACGACGGCAATCCGGTGGCGGGTTGGCTCGGCGCGCGGGGCACGCTGGCGACTGTCCCTGACGCCAGCGGCGACCGTTACCACGCCCCCGTCTTTATCCATGTCCTGGGCTGAGCCATGACCCTTGTCCGCACCCTGCCGTTCGTCGCCGACGGGTCCGTCGCCCTTCCGGTTTACCAGACCTTCGGGCAGCAGATCGAAGCGCTGTCACCGACCGCCTGGACGCCTCAACGTGATGCTGACTTCACCGGCATGGTGGGCGCCGAAGTTCAGGAGCTGATGGCGCGTGCACCTGCTGCCGCGAAGTGGACGGCCCTTACGTCGGCCCGTCGTCCCACGCGCCTGTCAAACATGACGCTGCTCTTTTCGACATCGGGGTCCGCCGAGGGCATGGCCCTGGCGGGCGCAACCTTCCCGGCCGGGGATTACACCAAGCTGGTCGTGTTCAATGTGGATGAGGCGGTGGCCGCGACGGCGCATCTGATGTCGGACTCCACCACGACGGCCATCCAGCACACGCTGTTCTACACCGTGAACCTGGGCGGGGGTCTTCGCGCTTCAACGGGCACTGGCGTCGATAAACAGACCGGCGTTGCGCCCGCTCCAAAAGGCGCTTGGGGTTGGGCTCTGTGTTCCTACGATGCGTCCGAGCGCACGACCTTCCTGGAGACGTACGGAGGGCGCGCGGCCAACAGCGCCGGGACGGCCGATGTCGTTCCGTCCACGGCTTGCTTCATGGGATGCAGCACATCTGGAGCGTCCGGCGGGCTCAACGGCAAGATCGGCCCGACGCTCATCCTGCCGCAGTCGGTCTATTCGATCGATGGGCCAACCGACGCCGCCCGGCTTCCGATCCGACAGATGCTGATCCGCTATGCCGAGCGCGCGATCGCGCGGCTGAACGCCGGGATCTGATGAAGGGCGTTCATCCGCCCCTAGCCGCCCAACGGCTGTTCCACCACGGCCTGACTATCGGAGAGGCGGATGTTCGACCCGCGTGAACTGCCTCTGTTCTGGGGCCTATGCGGCGGCCTCATCGCGGGCGGCCTCGGTATGATCCCGGCCTATGGGTCGAAAGGCGCGACGCGCGAGGCGCGGGTGCGGGCCTGGCTGTCGTTGGGCATCGGCGTCTTCGCCGGGCCGGTGGCGGCCGAGGCGGCGACGCCGTCGATCGTCGCCCTGGTCAAGGTCCTGGACTTTCGCGTCGTGGCGCTGGCGATCGGCTGGATGGCCGCCAACGACCCGCGCGGCTTCTTCAATCTCGTGGGGCGCATCATCAAGGCCGGCCTGCGGGCCGCCGTGGAAAGCAAGGAGGCGTCGTCATGACGCATCACGCATGGGTCGTTCTGACGGGAATGCTGTTCCTGTCGGCAGGTGGGGTGATGACGGTCGTGTTCCGGTTGCTCGGTCCGACCTATCACACCCGGATCTCAGGTAGTTGGTTCCTGCGGCTGGTCGTGTTCCTGATCGCCATCTTCCTGATGGTCAGGGGGGCGACAACAGTATTCCCCGGCCGCTTGGTCAGGGTGGATCATATGTCGCCGCTCCTGCCGCTAGGCGCGCTCTGTTCGCTGGCCTTCTCCCTGATCGTCTTGGACTTCGTGCAGCGCGACCGCAGCCCGCCGCCGTGGAGCGTGATGGCGATCCGACTGTTCACACTGATCCGGCGCGAAGACTGGGCGGCCGAGGCGGCGATGAAGCTGCCGCCGGCAGGCCTTCTCGACCGGCCGGTGTCAGACCAGCCGCATAACGGGTTGCGGGTGACGGTGATCTGCGTCGCCATGGTCCTGGTCGCGGCGGCGGCTCTGACTGTCGGATACAATGGCTTGACCAGCTAACGAACCGGGGTCGCGTCAGCCCGCCACCCATCGCGTGATCAAGTAGACGCCGCCTGCAAGGATCGCCCACGACGCGATACTGGCGAGGACCAGAACTGCCACGCGCACCTTGCCCGACCACTTCGGTTCTGGCGCGCCCCATAGCGGGCTTCCGTTGTCGTGCTGCATCGGCATGGCGGCGACCTAAGCACATGCGAGCGCCGTTCGCATCCCCACCCCCACAATCTGGGGACTGACCATGCTCGACACCGGTCAGTCATTCGAAGAAGGCGCTACCCGGCTGTCTCGCGAAAATGGCAGGCTCATGAAGTCTCGACACCACTGCCCTCGCTCAGCGAGATCTGGACGCTCCGCAGCAATTTCTGTGAGGACTCTACCTAACGCTCCGACACGATAGAGAACCAAAGCAATCGCTTCGTCCCTATCGTGCGAAGCCATGTCCGACCTAAGCGCCTTTTCCAGCAATTCGTGGACACCGCCTGAGAACATACGAGCGACGCGAAGATGGTCTCGGACATCCGGCTTACTGTTTTGCTCAATCATTTTTCAAGCTCGCGAGAAAAAGACGAACACTCTGAAGCCCTCTTACGTCAGCATCGTCACTTCTTGATCGCTGCTCGCTCAACAAGCCCTGCACGACTATATCAAGCAAGGCGATACACTCTTCAGCGTTACAAGGTGTCTGTAGCAAAGCCCGCGCGACCGCATCATCAATGATGTCGGCCGTGTCTTCAGCATCATCGACTTGCTGAAGTTTCAGGGCGGTAGCGGAACAATCTAAACAGCCCACTGCGGGCTCCTGCTAAAATTGACCCAAGAAGATCAGCCGGGGCATTTGCGGAACCGCCGGCCTTAGCTCCCCGCTAGAGCAAGCCGCAAGGCTCGACCTTGACGCTATCGCGCACACCTGAAGCGCGCAACCCCCACAATCTGGAGACTGACCATGGCCTCGGAAGAGCCTGCCTGGCTGGCGTTCGCCCGCCAGCAAATCGGCGTGCGTGAAATCGTCGGACCCAAACACAGCCCGATCATCATGGGCTGGATCCAGAAGCTCGGCGCCAAGGTGCTGGGCATCAAGGTCGTCGATGACGAAACGGCGTGGTGCGGCACCTTCGTCGCCATGTGCATGATGATGGCCGGGCTGGCTTCGCCGGCGATCGCCGTTCGTGCCTCGTCCTGGGCGACGTGGGGGCGCGAGCTGGTCGGGCCGCGTCTGGGCTGTGTCCTGGTCTTCACGCGCACGGGCGGCGGTCACGTCGGCTTCTATATCGGCGAGGACGCGACCCACTTCCACGTCCTGGGCGGCAATCAGGGCAACGCCGTTTCGATCACCCGCATCGCCAAGGATCGGCTGGCCAAGGACGGCATGCGTTGGCCGTCCGGCGTCGCCCTGCCGGCGGTGCAGGTCATCCGCCTCAACGCCGCCGGCGTGCCCGTGACGGTGAACGAGGCATGACCCGCACTCTTACGCCGTTGGGCTGGCTGATCGCCGGCATCGCCCTGCTGATGTCCATCGCCCTAATCGCTTGGGGTTGGAACAACCTCTGGGCCTGGTTGCCGTGGTCGGCTGAGGCGCGGCTCGATCGGGTGGAAGCGCGGGCCGATCGCGCGGAGAGCGACGCCTCGGCGCGCGGTCTGGAAGCCCAGGGCAACGCTGAACAGGTCCGCCGCGCGGAAGCGTATGGCGATGACGTGACCCCCGTTTCTCATCCAGCCATAACGAGAGTCCTTGGTTGATCTGAACTGGGGTTGGCGGGGTTGGCAATAGGCCGGTCTGAGCAGCCATCAACCAGCGCAGCAGACCGGCCGCTCTGTCCGGTGAGCGCCTGTGCGTAGGCCTTCGGCGTCAACCATCCCAGCTTCGAGTGAGGCCGGGTTTCGTTGTAGTCGCGCCGCCAGGTTTCGAGGACAGCCCGGGCGTGCGGCAGCGATCGGAACAGCGTCTCATTCAGCAGCTCGTCGCGCAGCCGACCATTGAAGCTCTCGTTGAAGCCGTTCTGCTGAGGCTTGCCCGGCGCGATGTAATGCCAGCTCACGCCGGCGTCGTCGGCCCAGGCCAGGATGGCGTTGGACGTATATTCCGTGCCGTTGTCGCTGATGATCGTATCCGGGCGTCCCCGCCGCAGGATGATGGCGTCCAACTCGCGCGCCACCCGTCGCCCTGACAGCGAGGTGTCGGCGACGAGCCCGAGGCACTCGCGCGTGCAGTTGTCGATCACCGTCAGGATGCGGAAGCGCCGCCCGTCCGTCATCTGGTCGGAGACGAAGTCCAGCGACCAGCGCTGGTTCGCGACCAGGGGAATCTCCAGCGGACGCCGCGTGCCTATGGCGCGTTTGCGCCCGCCGCGCCGGCGCACCGTCAGCTTCTCCTCGCGATAGATCCGCTGGACGCGCTTCTTGTTGACCGCATGCCCCTCGCGCCGAAGCATCACGTGCAGGCGGCGATAGCCGAACCGCCGTCGCTCCTGGGCCAGGGCCTTCAGCCGATCCCGCAGGACGCCGTCGTCCGGTCGCGTCGCCTGATAGCGCACGCTCGTCCGATCCACGCCCAACACCCGGCAGGCCCGCCGTTCGCTCATCGCGTAGGCCGACTGCAGGTGCGCCGCCGCCTCTCGATGCGCAGCGGGCGTCACCACTTTTTTCCCAGCAGATCCTTCAGCGCGACGCTGTCCAGCATCGAGTCCACCAGCATCCGCTTCAGCTTGGCGTTCTCCTCTTCCAGCGCCTTCAGACGCCGGGCCTCTGACACGTCCATGCCGCCATACTTGGCCTTCCACTTGTAGAAGGTCGGTGAGCTCAGCCCGTGCTTCCTGCACAGGTCCGCCACCGGAACGCCGGCCTCCTGCTCGCGCAGGATCCCGATGATCTGCTCTTCCGTGAACCGTGATCGCTTCATTCTGTCCGTCCTTTCGAGGGGCGGACTCTAGCTATTCCTGGAGGAGTTTAAGGGGGTCACGTCACTCTGAACATGGCGTATTGGCCGCCGAGTTCGCGGTGACGATCGCCATCATTAACGATGAGCGGCGCCCGCTCGGCTTCTGGATACGATGTCGCCAACCACTCCGAAAGCGAGGTGCCACCCGCTTTCGGGTTGTGAAAGAAGAAGAGTTTGGGAGGCATTCCGCGCTGTCTCGGATATCGGGAACGGGCATGTCGGCCCGTGCATACCCCGCCTACATCTGATCGACAGTCAGCGCCAGTTGAGCAATCGCCCCTCCCCTTCGGCCGGCCGCTCGCCTATATCGCCGGCCTGTCCCGTTCCGGAGTTTCCCCATGGCCTATGTCGCCCCCAACGATCGTCCCGCCGACAAGGCGGCGCGGTATCTGGAGGTCGAGGAGGAAATCCTGGCCGTGCTGGACGGCGAGCCGAATGTGACGGCGCGAATGGCGACGGTGGCGTCGATGCTGGCCGATGCGTTCGAGCGCTATTTCTGGACCGGCTTCTATGTCGTGGCGCCGGACAAGACCGACGAACTGGTGGTCGGGCCCTATCAGGGGACGCTGGGATGCCTGCGCATCGCGTTCGGGCGCGGGGTGTGCGGCGCGGCGGCGGCGACGGGCCAGACCCAGTTGGTCGAGGACGTGCACGCCTTCCCCGGCCACATCGCCTGCGACAGCCGTTCGGCCAGCGAGATCGTGGTGCCCGTGCGCGACGCCTCCGGCGCGCTGATCGCGGTGTTCGATGTGGATGCCACGACGCCGGCCGCCTTCGATACGGACGACCAGGAGGCGCTAGAGCGGTTGATGGCCAAGGTCTTCGCCGCAGGTTGATCGCCCCGCACTCGGCTCTATGGTCTCCGGCGACATGGAGGATCGGATGATGCAGCGGACAGTCGCAATCACGGGCGGACATGGCGTCCTGGGCCGGGCGGTGCTTGAGGCGGCGCTGAAAGGCGGCTGGCAGGTCGCGGTCATCGACCATGCCTCGGGCCATGCCGTGCCCGACGGCGTGCTGGAGATCGGCGGGGTCGATCTGACCGACGCCGGCCAGGCGCAGAAGGCCGTCGATGCGGTGATCGCGCGGTTCGGGCGGCTGGACGCCCTGCTGAACATCGCCGGCGGCTTCGTCTGGCAGACGACCGACGATGCGGAACCGGCGTGGGACCGGATGTATGCGCTCAACGTCACCACCGCCGTGAACGCCAGCCGCGCGGCGCTGGATGCGCTGAAGGCCTCGCCCGAGGGTCGGATCGTCAATGTCGGGTCGGCCGCCGCGCTGAAGGCCGGGGCCGGCATGGGGGCCTATGGCGCGGCCAAGGCCGGGGTCCACGCCCTGACCCAGGCGCTGGCCGAAGAGTTGAAGGCGACAAAGGTGACGGTCAACGCCGTCCTGCCGTCGATCATCGACACGCCGGCGAACCGCGAGGACATGCCCGACGCCGACCCGGCCACCTGGGTCGCGCCAGCCGATCTGGCGGCGGTGATCCTGTTCCTGGCCTCGCCCGAGAGCCTGGCCATGACCGGCGCCCTGGTGCCCGTCACCGGCCGCGTCTGATGCGCAGCGACCGGGTCCGCAGCGTCCTTTATCTGCCCGCCTCCAATGCAAGGGCGATCGAGAAGGCGCGGACGCTGGATTGCGACGTCGCCGTGCTGGACCTGGAAGATGCCGTGGCGCCCGAGGCCAAGGCTGACGCGCGCGACGCCGCCGTCGCGGCGGTTCGCGGCGGCGGGTTCGGGCCGCGCGTGGGCGTTCGGATCAACGGTCTGGACACCGACTGGGGGCTGGACGATCTGGCGGCGATGAAGGCGGCGGGGGCCACGCTGGTCGTCGCGCCCAAGGTGGAGACGCCCCAGGCCGTGCACGCCCTGTCCGCCGGCTTGGCCAAGGGTTGCGCCCTGTGGGCCATGATCGAGACGCCGCGCGCGCTGATGGCCCTGGCCGACATCGCCACGTCGGATGGGGCGCTGGACGGGCTGATGCTGGGGGTCAACGACCTGGCCAAGGCGCTGGGGACCGGGGCGTCGCCGGATCGCGAGCCGTTCAAGCCTTGGCTGGCCCTGCTGGTCGCCGCCGCGCGGGCCAACGGATTGCTGGCGATCGACGGGGTGTTCAACCGGATCGACGATGTCGAAGGCTTGGCGGTCGAGGTATTGCAGGGGCGACTGTATGGGTTCGACGGCAAGAGCCTGATCCACCCGTCGCAGATCGCGGCCGCCAACGCCGCCTTCTCGCCGTCCGAAGCCGAGATCGCCGATGCGCGAGCGATCGTCGCCGCCTTCGACGCGCCAGACGCCGAGGGGCGAGGCGCGATCCGCGTGAACGGGGCGATGGTCGAACGACTGCATCTGGAGCAGGCCAAGGCCTTGCTGGCGCGGGCGGATCGGGCCTAGTCGCGTCGACGCAACCGCCGTAAAGCTCGCGTCGAACCTCAGCGGACCCGCCTTGCCCCTACCCTTCGACACGCCTTTGAAAATCCCGGCCTGGGTCTGTGCGCCCGGCGTGCTGAAGGTCCCGTTTCTCGACGTGTTTCTGGCCGACTACGACCTGCGTCGCTTGCCGGGGGAGGACGTGCAGGCGGTGCTGGGCTGGGGGATGAAGCCGACGGCGGCGGCGGGGCGACGGTGGGCCGAGAGGAACGGGCGGCCCTATGTAGCGCTGGAGGACGGGTTTTTGCGTTCGGTCGGCATCGGCGAGGCGGGTGCGACGAGCCTGAGCCTGATCGTCGATGATCTGGGCGTCTATTATGATGCGACGCGGCCCAGTCGACTGGAGCAACTGATCCAGACGGCGGACGACTGGTGCGATGCGGCCCTGACCGCGCGGGCGCGCGGGCTGATCGACCGGATCGTGGCTTCGGGCGTGTCCAAAACCAACATGGGCGGGCCGCTGGATCCGAGCCTGCTGAAGCCCGGCCGCCGCGTGCTGATCGTGGACCAGACGTTCGGCGACGCCTCCATCGCCTATGGTCTGGCGACGGCTCAGAGCTTTGACGACATGATCGCCGCCGCCCGGCGCGACGAACCGGACGCCCAGCTGATCGTCAAACGCCATCCGGCGGTGGCGGCTGGCCGAAAGCGTGGCTGCGTGACGGACCTGGCCGGCGTCGCCCTGGTCGATACGGATGTGCGGCCCGCCGACCTGCTGGCGGCGGTGGATGCGGTCTATTGCGTCACCTCGGCGCTGGGGTTCGAGGCCCTGTTGCGAGGGCTGCCGGTGCGCTGTTTCGGCGCGCCCTTCTATTCCGGCTGGGGTCTGACGACCGATGCGGTCGAGACGGGGCGGCGCGGCGTCGCGCGGTCGATCGAACAGGTCGCCGCCGCCGCCCTGATCGCCTACAGCCGCTATGTCGATCCGGTGACGGGCGACAGGTGCGAGGCCGAACAGGCGCTGGAGCGGTTGATCGCATTGCGCGACCGGGCCGACCGGCTGGCGGGCGCTTGGTCGGCGGTCGGGTTCGCTCCGGCCAAACGCCCGCCGGTGCGCCGCCTGCTGAACTCGCCCAAGGCGTCGATGCGCTATTTCATGTCGCCGTCGCGCGCCGCCGCCCATGCCAAGGCGACCGATGGGCGGCTAATCTGGTGGGCGGGCAAGGAGAGCGAGGCGACGCGTCAGGCGGCGGCTGCTTTTAGCGGCCCGACCGTGCGGATGGAGGACGGATTCATCCGTTCGCGGGGCCTGGGGTCCGACTTCGTCGGCGCCCTGTCGGTCGCGCTGGACGACCAGGGCGTCTATTACGACCCGTCGCGGCCCTCGCGGCTGGAGACCCTGATCGAGACCTCGGACCTGTCGCCGGTTCAGCTTGCGCGGGCCGCCGCCCTGCGGACGCGCGTGGTCGATGCCGGCCTGTCGAAATACAATCTGAGGGGTCAGGCGCCGACGGACTGGCCTGTTGATCGCGACATCCTGCTGGTCGTCGGCCAAGTCGAGAACGACAAGTCGATTTTGCTGGGCTGTGCGCCCGATCTAAACACCAACTCGGCCCTGGTGGAGGCGGCGCGGCGCGATCATCCCGACGCCTTTCTGGTCTATCGCAATCACCCCGACGTGCTGGCGGGCAACCGGCCGGGGCGGCTGGACGCCGGGGCCATGGCCTCGGTCGACGCCGTGGGCGACGGGCTGGATATCGTCGACTGTCTGAACGCCTGTCGCCGGGTGGCGACCCTGACCTCCCTGACCGGTTTCGAGGCCCTGATGCGGGGCAAGGCGGTGTCGGTCTATGGCCGGCCCTTCTATGCCGGATGGGGGCTGACCGACGACCGGCTGACGTTCGAGCGCCGCAGCCGCCGCGCCGGCGTCGATCACCTGGTCCACGCCGCCCTGATCGCCTATCCCCTCTATGTCACGCCCGAGGGCTGGCCCTGCGAGGCCGAGGATCTGGTGGACCGGCTGATCGCCGCGCGCGACCAGCCGACGCCCAGGGCGCCGCGCGGCCAGGTGCAGCGCTGGGCCGCCGGCGTCATCGCCAGTCTCGACCGCAAGCCGCCGCCGTCCTATTGACGCGTTCTGATAGGAAACGGACTGTCCTCAAGCAGCAAGGTCCCGCGGGCCGAGCGATAGGAACACACTCCTCAAGCAGCGAGACGCCGCGCGTCGAGCGATAGGAACAAAAAAGTGTCGAATGCAGTGATCGCCGCCACCGGCCTCTTCACCCCCGAACAGTCGGTCTCGAACGCCGAACTGGTCGACAGCTACAACGCCTGGGCCGACGGCTGGAACGCCCGCCACGCCGCCCAGATCGAGGCCGGCGAGCTGGAGGCCAAGTCGCACTCCTCGCCCGAATTCATTGAAAAGGCGTCGGGCATCAAGAGCCGGTTCGTGCTGGACAAGGCCGGGATCATCGATCCCGAGCGGATGGCGCCGAACCTGGCCGAACGCTCCAACGACGAAATCTCGATCCTGGCCGAGATGGCGGTCAAGGCCGCGCGTCAGGCGATCGAGGCCTGGGGCAAGCCGGTCTCGGAAATCGGCGCCGTCCTGTGCGCCGCGTCGAACATGCAGCGCGCCTATCCGGCCATGGCCATCGAGGTTCAGCAGGCTCTGGGCATCGAGGGCTTCGCCTTCGACATGAATGTGGCGTGCAGCTCGGCGACCTTCGGCATCAAGACGGCGGCGGACTTCATCGCCGGCGGCTCGGTCAAGGCCGTGCTGATGGTCAATCCGGAGGTCTGTTCGGCCCACCTGAACTTCACCGATCGCGACAGCCATTTCATCTTCGGCGACGTGGCGACGGCGGTGATCGTGGAGTCGTCGGATACGGCGGGACCGGGCGGCTGGGACGTGCTGGGCACGCGGCTGAAGACAACCTTCTCCAACAATATCCGCAACAACTTCGGCTTCCTGAACCGCAATGCGCGCGACACCGCGCATCTGGACAGCCCGGAGGCCGACGACAGCGTCCAGAACGACAAGCTGTTCATCCAGCAGGGCCGCAAGGTCTTCCGCGACGTTGTGCCGATGGTGTCGGACATGATCGTGGATCACGCCGGCGAACTGGGCCTGGATCCGCATGATCTGAAGCGGCTGTGGCTGCACCAGGCCAACATCAACATGAACACGATGATCGGCAAGAAGGTGCTGGGTCGTGAGCCCTCGGCCGATGAGAACGTCATCATTCTGGACGAATACGCCAACACCTCCTCGGCCGGCTCGATCATCGCCTTCCACCTGCACAACGACGGGTTCGAGGCGGGCGATACGGGACTGATCTGCAGCTTCGGCGCCGGCTATTCCGCCGGGACGGTCTTCGTCAGGAAGCGCGCCGCCTGAAGCCTTAAAGCCGGGGCAGGAACAGGACGAAGTCCAGGCTCCACAGCCCCGGTCCATTGGCGATCAGCCAGATCAGAATGACCATCAGCAGGGTCTCCGGCAGATCGAAATAGCTGGAGAGGCGATAGCCGAGGCTGGTCCCCTCCACCGACTTTGACGCCACGGTCACCAGGGCGACCAGGCTGATGATCAGCAGCACCAGGGCCGCCAGGCTGGTGAAAAGACCCATGATCAGCAGGGCGCCGAAGGCGAACTCGCACACCGAGACGAACTTGGCGGTCTGACGCGGCGCGGCGATGCCGGCCTCGACCATCGTCTTCTGCATCTTCTCGGCCTGGGCCGGGGTGAACAGCTTGTAGAAGCCGGACAGGAAGAACATTCCCCCGACCACGACCCGCGCGATCAGGGGCGCGATGTCCATCAGGGCCGGAACGCCCAGGCCGAGGCCGCGATAAAGGTCGATCATGGGGCGAAGGCTCCGCTTGGAATGGCGAAGCCTTCAATGCCCTAAGGACGCGCCGGTTGCTTTGCCAAGGCTTGGGCGGGATGCGTCGCCTTCCATTCCATGGCGCGGCGGATGCGGTTCTCCACGCTGGGGTGATCGTAGAACAGGAACTCCTCGATCGCCGATGGCGACGGGGCGCGGTATTCGGCGGTCTTGATCAGGGCCTTGGACAGACCGTCCGGCGCATTGGCGTGAACCAGCGAAAAGTGGTCGGCGTCCTCCTCCATCGTGCGGGTCATGGTGGCGAAGACCGGAGTGCCCAGCACGCCCAGGAAAGCCAGCACCAAGGCCAGGACCGGCAGGCCCGCAGGGTCGGAGACGTCGCCCACGCGATCCGCCCTCAGCAGACGATGCGCCACTGGATACAGCCGGTCGGTCAGCCAGAAGGCGAGCACCGACAGGAGGACCAGAATGCCGACGGTCCAGAGAATGTGCGCCCGGACATAGTGGCCCATCTCGTGGCCGACCACGCCGCGCACCTCGGCCAGATCCGCGCCCTGTTTGAACATGGTGTCGCTCATCGCCACCCGCGCCGTACCGAACAGGCCCGAGACATTGGCGGTGTAGCGGTCGGACTGTTTGGAGCCGTTGTAGATGAAGATCTTGTCCGACGGCGTACCCGTCTGTTTGGCCAGGGTCACGACGGCGTCGCGCACCGGCCCGTTCGGTGCGGGCGTATAGGTGTTGAAGATCGGTTCGATCACCAAGGGCGCGAGCACCAGGCCGATGACGATGAAGGCCGCCGTCACGCCGGCCGCCCAGGCCCACCAGAACCGACGCGCGCGCCGGATCAGGGCATAGATCGCCACGAGCAGCAGCGAGGTCGCCACAACCGAAATCGCTGCGCCGATCACGGCCTCGCCCAGCCAGCCGCCCAGGGCCTGGCTGGTCAGTCCATACTGTTTCTCTCGCCACCAGCCCTGATAGATCGCCCACGGCAGGGTCAGCGCCCAACTAATGGCCGAATAGACCAGGGCGACGACGAAACTGGCCAGGATAGGCCGACGACGGCGACGTTCGATCCGGCTGCGGATCGCGACTAGCAGGCCGGTACGTACGATGATCCAGGCGACCAGGGCCGAGACCAGGAAGCTCCACAGGATCAGCCAGTGCGAACCGTGGGTATAGGCGATGGCGCGGGCCGTTTCTTGGGGCGACAAGGTCGCCAGCCATTGGACCGTCGCGGCCGCCGGATCGAAATTCGTCATGGTTTTCTCCCTTGAGAGAACCAAACCGTGCGACCCGCGTTATGTCAGGTTAATTCGCATCCATGATGATTCTCGCCCGGCCACGCTTGAATCTTTCACGACTTTTTGTCACGCATTCTCCTGTCGAGAACAGGGGATGTCCCAGATGGCTCACAAGACGCCCAAGCAGGTCCTGGAAAGCTTGGCTCATGATATCGCCACCGTGTTGAAGAGCATGGGTGGCTCGGCGCACCAGAACATGGTGGTCGATTGCGTGGCGGCGATGAAGCGCCAGCGCGGCGAGGCGGTCAATCCGCCCGATCTTCGCCAAAAGATCATCGAGACCTTCGAATACTATCGCGACTGGTTCGTTCGCCCGTTCGGCGAAGGCTCGCAGCGTTGGGCCCTGGCCGGCGACTTCGGCTGATTTCACGGTTTTGAACCAAAAAGGCGCGCTCCCTGCGGAGCGCGCCTTCGTCGTTACGACTAATCGATCCGATCAGAAGCGACGGATGTAGCTGACCGAATAGGCGTCGGCTTCACCACCGTTGTCGCGGTAGTCGCGACGGGTCCAGTCGGCGCGGACGCCGTTGACGCCGTCAAGGTAGTAGTTGGCGCCAGCGCCGTAGTTCCAGCTGTCGCCGCCCACGTCGGTGTTGGCGCCCGGGAACTTCTGCTTCAGCTCGGTGTGGCCGTAGCCGCCGCGTGCGAACAGTTCCAGCTTGTCAGAGACCGGCACCTTGCCGACCACGTAACCGGCGGCGTCCCACTCATGTTTGATCTCGCCATCGACGCCCGCGACGGTGAAGTCGTCATGCTTCACGCCGACCGAGGCTTCAGTTTCCACAGCGATGTAACGGTTGAGGTTGACGCCAAGACGACCGGTGACAGCGCCCGTCGTTGCATTGTCGCCTTCAAGATGAGTGTAGCCCAGCGAGCCGTAACCACGCGGCTCAGGATTGGTTTGAGCAAAGGCCGGAGCGGCGATTGCGGAAACGGCGACAGCGGCGAGAAGAATGTTACGCATTGTTTCTTATTAACTCCTAGATGTGATGACCGAGCCGATCATCAGCCCCATCCAGCGAGTGCTTAAATAGGTCACGGCATCATCTGTTCCAGAGGCGCGAACACACGACGAATGCCTGTGGACGCCGGGACACATACAGCGTTCCGCCAAGATCGGCGACTTTGTGGCGTTGCAGCAAAAAGGGCGGCCTCGACCGAGACCGCCCTTCCTTTTTTTATCCGTCATCCTCGGGCTCGACCCGAGGATCGGACGTCGGACACACTGTGCGTCGCCGTTATTTCACCAGAGCCGGGACCGCCGGTCCTCGGGTCGAGCCCGAGGATGACGGGTATAGGATCGCTTAGCGGTCCTTCTCGCGCTCCACGTTCAGCGCGGCCTGGGCCGCCGCCAGACGCGCAATCGGCACGCGGTAGGGCGAGCAGGAGACGTAATCCAGCCCGGCCTGTTCGCAGAAGGCGATCGACGACGGGTCGCCGCCATGTTCGCCGCAGATGCCCAGCTTGACCTCGGGCCGGACCTTGCGCCCGCGCTCGGCGGCGATCTCGATCAGGCCGCCGACGCCGTCCTGGTCCAGCCGCACGAAGGGATCGGTCTCGAAAATGCCCTTGTCCAGATAGGCCTGCAGGAACCGGCCGGAATCGTCGCGTGAAATGCCGAACGTCGTCTGGGTCAGGTCGTTGGTGCCGAAGCTGAAGAACTGGGCGTATTCGGCCAGGTCCCCCGCGCGGATGGCGGCGCGCGGCAGCTCGATCATCGTGCCGACCAGATAGTCGAGGCTCTGGCCCGTCTCCTCGAACACCGCCTTGGCCGTGCGGTCGGTCAGCTCGCGCAGATATTTCATCTCAAGGCCCAGGGCGACCAGCGGGTGCATGATCTCCGGCAGCGGCGCGGCGCCCGACTTCTGCTTGACCTCCAGCGCCGCCTCGATGATGGCGCGGACCTGCATCTCGTAGATCTCGGGATAGGCGACGCCCAGCCGGCAGCCGCGGTGGCCCAGCATGGGGTTGGTCTCGTGCAGTTCCTTGGCGCGGCGCTTCAGCTTCTCGGCGTCGATGCCGGACGAAGCGGCCAGGGCGTCGATGTCTTCCTCAGTGTGGGGGATGAACTCGTGCAGCGGCGGGTCCAGCAGGCGCACCGTCACCGGCAGGCCGGCCATGATCTCGAACAGTTCGACGAAGTCCGACTTCTGGAACGGCGCGATCTTGGCGAGCGCCGCGCGACGGCCCTTCTCGTCGTCGGCCAAGATCATCTCGCGCACGGCGGCGATCCGGGTGTCGTCGAAGAACATGTGCTCGGTGCGGCACAGGCCGATGCCCTCGGCGCCGAAGCCGCGAGCGGTCTTGGCGTCCAGCGGGGTCTCGGCGTTGGCGCGGACCTTCAAGCGGCGCACCTTGTCGGCCCACCCCATCAGGGTCTGGAAGTCGCCGGTCAGTTCGGGCTCGATCATCGGCACGGCGCCGTCCAGCACCTCGCCCTTGGAGCCGTCGATGGTGATGACCTCGCCGGCCTTGAAGGTGCGGCCGCGCGCGGTGAAGACGCCCTTGGCCTCGTCGATATGGATCTCGCCGGCGCCGGAGACGCAGGCCCGCCCCATGCCGCGCGCCACGACGGCGGCGTGGCTGGTCATGCCGCCGCGGGCGGTGACGATGCCGCGCGCCGCGTGCATGCCGTGGATATCTTCGGGGCTGGTCTCCTCGCGCACCAGGATGACCGCCTCGCCCAGACCCGACATGCGCTCGGCCTCGTCGGCGTCGAAGACGATCTTGCCGGTCGCCGCGCCGGGCGAGGCCGGCAGGCCGGCGGCGACCACGGTGCGCGCCGCATCGGGGTCCAGCGTCGGGTGCAGCAGCTGGTCCAGCGCCGACGGCTCGACCCGGCTGATGGCCTCTTCCTGGGAGATCACGCCCTCCGCGGCGAGGTCCACGGCGACCTTCAACGCCGACTTGGCGGTGCGCTTGCCGTTGCGGGTCTGCAGCATCCACAGACGGCCCTGTTCGACCGTGAACTCGATGTCCTGCATGTCGCGGTAGTGGCTTTCCAGCTTGCCGACGACGTCGACGAACTGGGCGAACACCTCGGGCATGGCCTCTTCCATCGAGGGGGCGGTCTCGCCCATCTCCTCGCGGCCGATCCTGGTCAGGGACTGCGGGGTGCGGATGCCGGCGACCACGTCCTCGCCCTGGGCGTTGATCAGGAACTCGCCGTACAGGCGCGCCTCGCCGGTCGAGGGGTTGCGGGTGAAGGCCACGCCGGTCGCCGACGTCTCGCCCATATTGCCGAACACCATCGACTGGACGTTGACGGCCGTTCCCCAGCTTTCGGGGATGTCGTGCATGCGACGATAGAATTTCGCCCGGTCGTTCATCCAGCTTTCGAACACGGCGCCCACGGCGCCCCACAGCTGGTCCTTGGGATCCTGCGGGAAGGCGTGACCCAGTTCGCGCTCGACCACGGCCTTGTAGTCGGCGACCACCTTCTCCCAATCGGCGGCGGTCAGGTCGGTGTCGACCGTGACGCCCAGGCGATCCTTGTGCTGGTCCAGCACCTCTTCGAAATCGTCGTGGCTGAGGCCCAGAACCACGTTGGAATACATGGTGATGAAGCGACGATAGCTGTCGAAGGCGAAGCGGCGGTCGCCCGACAGCTTGGCCAGACCCTCGACCGTCTGGTCGTTCAGACCCAGGTTCAGCACCGTGTCCATCATGCCCGGCATCGACGCGCGCGCGCCGGACCGCACCGACACCAGCAGCGGGTTTTCGACATCGCCGAAGGTCTTGCCGACCACGCCCTCGACCTTGGCCAGGGCGGCCTGGACCTGGGCGTCGAGATCGGCCGGATAGGTCTCGTTGTTGGCGTAGTAGTGGGTGCAGACCTCGGTGGTGACGGTGAAGCCCGGGGGAACCGGCAGACCCAGCGACGACATTTCCGCCAGATTGGCGCCCTTGCCGCCGAGAAGGTTCTTCATCGACGCGTCGCCGTCGGCGGAGCCTCCGCCGAAGCCGTACACCCACTGAGTCATCATGCAGTCCCTGAGCTTTTCGGATCGTCCGGCGGGTTGGCCCCGCTCGCACATGCAGCATGATCTAGCGCGTGAGAGCGGCCTTGACCATTGCGGATGTAACAATGCGTGAGCGGATGTGCGGTTTCCTAGCGACGTGCGCGCACAACCTTGACGTCATCGTCTCCTCCCCATGAAATGGGGAGGGGGACCGCGAAGCGGTGGAGGGGTTCTTGACGCACGAAGGCTCCGTCTCGCGCGCCCGCATCCTGCGTCGCGCCCTGACCTCGCCCGAAGCCCGACTGTGGGTCCACCTGAGCCGCCGGGCGCTGGGTGGGCTGAAATTTCGCCGTCAGCATCCGGCGGGCGTCTATGTGCTCGACTTCTACTGCGCCGAGGCGATGCTGGCCGTCGAGGTGGATGGCGAAAGCCATGAGGGCCGAGGCGAACACGACGCCCGACGCACGCGCTGGCTTGCGACACAGGGCATTGCGGTCATCCGCGTCTCAGCCGAACAGGTGCGAACGGACCTGGGTGACGTGCTCGATTTCATCGCCGACAGGGCGAGAGACCGAATCCAAGGCTGAAACACCCAGTCTCCTCCCCATGAAATGGGGAGGTGGCGCGGCGCGCTTGCGCCGTGACGGAGGGGTTCTTCACCCCATCGCAGCGGTGTGACGTCAAGAGCCCCTCCACCGCTACGCGGTCCCCCTCCCCACAAGTGGGGAGGAGACAATGCGGCCCCTACCCCGCGATCTGGCCGAAGTCGGCGACCTGGCCCATGACGTCGCGGACCTGGCCCAGCAGCTTCAGGCGGTTTTCGCGTTCGGCGGGGATGTCGGAGTTGACCAGAACGTCGTCGAAGAAGCGGTCCACGGGCGCACGCAGGCGCGCCAGGGCCGTCATGGCGGCGGCGAAGTCCTCGGTCTCCAGCGCGGCCTCGACGGCGGTGCGGGCGGCGCCGACGGCGAAGGCCAAGGTGGTCTCGGCCTCGGGCTGATTGGGCAGGCCGGTCTGAACCATGCCGGTGGGCAGCGGGCCCTTCTTCTCCTCGGCGCGCAGGATGTTGGAGGCGCGCTTGTAGCCGGCCAGCAGATTGGCGCCGTCGTCGGTGGCGAGGAAGGCGGCCAGCGCCTCCACCCGACGCACGATGCGGACGAGGTCGTCGTCGCCCAAAGCGAAGACGGCGGCGACGAGATCGTGGCGCTGACCTCGATCTCGCAGGAGGACGGTCAGGCGGTCTTGAACGAAGGCGAGGATCGGCTCCGATTGTACAGAAACATACCACTCAAAATGTTCGTCACCCTTATCGGCCAGATCGTCTGGTGACGGCTTCTGCTGATCGGTCCACGTCGAAGCCGCCGCAATCGATCCATGCAAATCAATGGTGGAGATTGACTGGTAATCAAACTCCCGTTCCTCAGACTGAACGGACTGGATGACGTGCTGAGAAATGGCTGATCGCAGCAGGCCCCTGATTGGTATCGGGCGGCCCGATTGCTCAATGATATTGGTGAGGCCGAGCGTCGCACGACGAATAGCGAACGGATCGCGAGAGCCGGTTGGCATTTCCTTGATAAGGAAGAAGCCGACCAGGGTGTCCAGCTTGTCGGCCAGGGCGACGGCGACCGTGACCGGGGCGGTCGGGACTGTGTCGGCGGGGCCTTGGGGCTTGTAGTGGTCGCGCACGGCGTCGGCGATCGCGTCGGAATGGCCGGCGAGACGGGCGTAGTAGCCGCCCATGATCCCCTGCAGTTCCGGGAATTCGCTGACCATGCCGGACAGCAGATCGGCCTTGGACAGGCGAGCGGCGGTTTCGGCCTCATCGGCGTCGGCGCCGACCAGCGGCGCGATCTCACGCGCCAGACCGGCGATGCGCTCGACGCGCTCGGCCAAGGTGCCCAGTTTGGCGTGGAAGGTGACGCCGGACAGTTTGGCGTTCCAGGCGTCGAAGCCGACCTTCTGGTCCTCCTCCCAGAAGAACCGGGCATCGTTCAGGCGGGCGGACAAGACGCGGCTGTTGCCGGCGGCCAGGGCCTTGCCGCCGTCGGTCGCCTCGACATTGGCGACGACCAGGAAGTTGGGGGCCAGGCCGTCTTTGGACGGATCGCGGACGGCGAAATACTTCTGGTGCACCTTCATCGACAGGCGCACGACTTCCGGCGGCAGGGCCAGGAACTGCGGGTCCATGTCGCCCAGAATCGGGGTCGGCCATTCCGCCAGACCCGCCACCTCGTCCAGCAGGCCGTCGTCATCGACCAGGGCGAGCCCACGCGCAGCGCAGGCGGCCTTGGCCTGTTCCAAAATGCGCAGCTTGCGATCGGCGACGTCCAGCAGGACGAAGTTCTTTTCCAGTTGGGCGCGGTAGTCGACGAAGTCGCTGACGCGCAGCAGCGCGCCCGACCCCAGGAAGCGGTGCCCCTCGGTGATCGCATCACTCTGAATTCCGTCAATCTCGAACGGGACCACCTTGCCGTCGAACAGGCACAGGATGCGCTTGATCGGACGCACCCAACGCAGCGTGCCGGCACCCCAGCGCATCGACTTGGGCCAGGGGAAGGTGCGGATCACCTGATCCACCGTCTCGGCGACCAGATCGGTCGTGGCGCGGCCCTTGGACGACAGGACGGCGAACAGGACGCCATCGCGCTCGGTCAGTTGATCGCGGGTCAGGCCGGTCTTGCGCAGGAAGCCTTCCAGCGCCTGTTCCGGGGCCGAGGCGCGCGGGCCCTTGACCTCTTCCTCGCGGTCCGGCGTGGCCGTGGGTAAGCCGTCGATGACCAAGGTCAGGCGGCGCGGACCGGCATAGGTCGTCAGCGCCTCCCAAGTCAGGCCGGCGGCCTTCAACCGGTCGGAGACCATCCGCTCCAGGTCGCGCGCGGCGCCCTGCTGCATCCGGGCGGGGATTTCTTCGGAGAAGATTTCGAGGAGGAGTTGGGGCATCAGGCGGTTTTCCGCTCTTGTTCGACGTAGGCGAGAGCGCAGGCTTTGCAGAGTTCGCGGATGCGGCCGATGTAGCTCTGGCGTTCGGCGACGGCGATGGCGCCGCGGGCGTCCATCAGGTTGAATAGGTGGCTGGCCTTCAGCACCTGATCATAGGCGGGCAGGACCAGCGGCTGATCCTGCGGGCCACGCATGTCCAGCAGGCGCTGAACCTCGCCCACCATGTCCTCGAACCGCCGCTTCAGACCGTCCACGTCATAGCCGTGGAAGTTGGCTTCCGACTGTTGCCGCTCGTTCTCCAGGAAGACCTCGCCATAGGTCAGGCCCTCCTTGGTGAACTTCAGATCATAGACGTTGTCCACGCCCTGGACATACATGGCCAGACGCTCCAGCCCGTAGGTCAGTTCGCCCGACACCACATCGACCTCGATGCCGCCGACGCCCTGGAAATAGGTGAACTGCGTCACCTCCATCCCGTCGCACCAGACCTCCCAGCCCAGGCCCCAGGCGCCGACAGTGGGGTTTTCCCAGTCGTCCTCGACGAAGCGGATATCGTGGAGTTTCGGATCGATGCCGATGGCCGCCAGCGACCCCAGATACAGCTCCTGAAGGTTGTCCGGGTTCGGCTTCAGGATGACCTGGTATTGGTAATAGTGTTGGAGGCGGTTCGGGTTTTCGCCGTAGCGGCCGTCGCCGGGGCGGCGGCTGGGCTGGACGTAGGCGGCCTGCCACGGCTTCGAGCCGAGCGCGCGCAGGACGGTCGCGGGGTGCAGCGTGCCGGCCCCGACCTCGATGTCATAGGGCTGCAGAATGGCGCAGCCCTGCTCGCCCCAATAGCGGTGGAGCGTCAGGATCAGGTCCTGAAACGCGAGCGGCTCGGTCGAGGTGGTCAAATCGGGCTCGTGGGGAGGGGCTGCAAAAAAGACGGCGGACCATAGGGCCCGCGGCCTTCCGCTTCAACAAGCAGAGGCCGGCCATTTGGCGGCGTCCAGCAAAGAGCCGGCTTAAGACGCAGCCAGGCAGGTTGGGCGGACCCACGCGGCCGGGTGAGTTTCGGCCAGGATCGCCGCCGCCGCCTTGGCCGCCGCATCCGTCCGATAAAGGCCGAACACGGTCGCGCCCGAGCCGGACATGCGGGTCAGGGCCACGTCCGGCGTGTCGGCGACGGCGCGCAGGGCCTGCGCGATGGCGGGCGTCAGGGACACCGCCGGCGCCTCCAGATCATTGCGCTGAACCGAAAGCCAGTCGATCACCGCCTCCACGCTCCAGTCTGTGGGAGGCGCCGGGCGGTTCGCCGATCTGACCGGCCCTGCGTCATAGGCCTGGTAGACGGCGCCTGTCGGCGACGGGCCGCCGGGATTGAAAAGCACGGCCGGCAGCAGCGGCAGGCGGGGTTCGTCGGTCAGCACGTCTCCCCTTCCCTCGGCCCAGGCCGTGCGCATCCGCAGACACATCGGCCCGTCCGCCCCGACGACGCCCGCGACCGCCTCAAGCGCGGCGTCGTCGAGATCGATCGCCAGCACGTCGCGCGCCAGCTTCAGCGCCGCGCCTGCATCGGACGATCCGCCGCCCAGCCCCGCCGCGATGGGCAGGTGTTTGTCCAGCGTGACCTTGAGCTTCGGCTCTCCGATGCCGCAGGCCTCGCCCAACTGCCGCAGCGCGCGCAGGATTAGATTGTCATCTGTCGGCCCCAGCCCGCCGCCGAACGGCCCGGCGACCGTCAGCGATAAGCGATCCGCCGGCTCGACCGACACCAGATCCCCGACATCGGCGAAGGCGACCAAGCTGGACAGCGGATGATAGCCGTCAGCATCCACCGCGCCGACGTGTAGGAACAGATTGATCTTGGCCGGCGCCAGGGCGGTCAGGGCAGGCATGACCTATTGCGCGACGCCCTGAACGCTCGGCGCGCTGTCCAGCCCATTGGCGATCTTGCGTTCGACCTCGGCCCGACGTTCGGGTTCGGGCTCCAGCACCAGGACGCGGTTCCACAGCCAGACGGCCTCGCGTTGCCGGCCGACTTTCCAGTAGGCGTCACCCAGGTGATCATTGATCTCGGCGTTGGACGGCTCCTTGTCGACAGCCTCTTCCAGCGTGTTGACGGCGGTCTCGTACTGGCCCTGTTTGAACTGCGCCCAGCCCAGGGAATCCTGGATGTTGCCGTTGTCGGGCTCCAGCGCATGGGCGCGGGCGATCATTTCGGCGCCTTCCTGAACCCGCAGCCCCTTATCGACCCAGAGATAGCCGAGGTAGTTCAGCATGTCGGCGTCGTTCGGCGCGGTCTGAAGCGCGGCCCAAAGTTCGGCCTCGGCCTCGGGAACACGACCCAGCGCCTCATAGGCCGCGCCGCGCAGGAAGTGGACGCTGGCGCCCTGATCGGCGGTGTTCAGAAGCGGCCCGTCCAGCAGGCTCAGCGCCTCATCATGCTGTTTCAGTTGCATCAGCTGACCGGCCAGGACCAGGGCGATCTGGCGATCGTCGGGGCTGGCGGCGGCGGCGCGGCGCAGCTCGATGAGCGCGTCCTGCGACTGGCCATCCTCTTCCAGCGCGACGGCCAGCTGAGCGCGGGCGGCGGCGTAGAGTTGCGGATCGGCGGTCCCGACCCGCGACAGGGCGTTGCGGGCGGCGGATTTCAGACCGGCGCGGGAGAGCACCTGGGCCAGCTGATATTCCGTCTCGTCATCGTCGTGCAGGTTCTGGGCGAGGCGCAGATAGACGGCGGCGAACTCGTTGCCGCGTTCGGCCGAAGCCTGGGCGGCGGCGGTGACCAGGCCCTGGGCGGCGCCTTCGCGGAAGTCGGGCAAGGCGGGCGGGCGGCCGCCGTCTTTCAGCCGTTGCAGCGCGCGGGCCACGCCCGGATCGACGGGCTGGACCGCCATGGCGGCTTCATACAGGGCGACGGCGTCGTCGCGGCGACCGCGCCGTTCCAGAAACTCGCCATAGGGGCGTTTGAACAGGGCGCCGACGCCGGCGACTTCGGAAGCGGTCTTCAACTCGACCTCAGCCTCGGCATAGTCGCGACGTTTTTCCAGCAGGGCGGCGCGATTGATGCGGGCGAAGGCCAGGGTCAGGGGATCGCCGGCGGTCGGGACCGGCTGAAGCGCCCGGGTCCAGTCGCCCGCTGCGGCGGCGATCCACGGCGCGACCAGAAGACCGGCGCGGGCGTGCGGTGCGCCGATGGGCTGACGGGCCAGTTCGGCGTTCGGCGTCCTTGCGTCGCCGCGCACGAAGTCCTGCACCAGACGCACCAGCCGCCCGCCCTCGACGAACGCGGGAGACGCCGTCGCATCGGTCGGGGCCAGGGCCGCCGCCACGTCCAGGTCGCCGGTCAGCAGGGCGGAGGTGAAGGCCTGTTCGCGCACGCGCGGCTGTTCCGGCGTCAGCCGTTCCGCCTGGGCCAGATAGTCCGAGCCCGTCGCCCCCTCGCCCTGCATCAGGGCCAGCTTGCCCGCCAGATACAGACCATAGGCGCTGCGGCCCTCGGCGTTCGTCGGGATTGGCGCCCAGACGGCCGGGATCGCCGGCGTCGCGGGCGTGTCGGTGATGATGATGTGAGGATCGGGCGCGGCCTCGGTCGGCGCCTGACCCGGCGCGACCTGACCCGGCGCCGTCTGACCCGGCTCCAGGATCACGGCCGGCGGATGGGTCTCCGGTGTCGGGGCGGGCGGGGTCGTTTCCTGAGCCGAGGCGTGGCCGGCAAGCGCCACGGCGAGGACGGTCAGGGAGGCGGCGAACAGGCGAGAACGGGAGGCGATCATGCCCGGACCCTTCACGCTTTCATCCGCCCTCGCAAGAGGATGAATGGTTGTTCCTCCTCTTCCGCTCATCCCCGCGAAAGCGGGGACCCAGTTTCTCCGTCGCCAGTGAGTTGGACGAGCACAGCCTCGCCAACCTTTGCATTGATCGCCCAAAGGACTGGGTCCCCGCTTTCGCGGGGATGAGCGGGATCAGGGGCTCGTCACATGTTCGGATAGTTGGGACCGCCGCCGCCTTCCGGCGTGGTCCAGACGATGTTCTGCGATGGATCCTTGATGTCGCAGGTTTTGCAGTGGACGCAGTTCTGGGCGTTGATGACGAAGCGCGGATCGGCCTTGGCCGCCTCGTCGCCATAGACCACCTCGTACACGCCCGCGGGGCAGTAAAGCCGCGCCGGCTCGCCGTATTTGGGCAGGTTGACGCGGATCGGGATCGACGGGTCCAGCAGCTTCAGGTGGGCCGGCTGGTCCTCGGCGTGGTTAGTGTTGGAGATGAACACCGAGGACAGCTTGTCGAACGACAGTTTCCCGTCCGGCTTGGGATAGGCGATCGCCTT
The DNA here is from genome assembly GCF_044807075.1 of Brevundimonas vesicularis. GTDB lineage: Bacteria > Pseudomonadota > Alphaproteobacteria > Caulobacterales > Caulobacteraceae > Brevundimonas > Brevundimonas vesicularis_G. Next base: position 1,305,465 of record NZ_CP085234.1, on the reverse strand, counting down.
GTGGTCGGCGGCCAGGCCGGTCGAGGCGGCGTCGGTCTTTTCGTGCTTCAGCGTGGGGATCGGCGACAGGCCGGCCAAGAGGGTGCGGCACCACATGTCGAACATGCCCAGCGCCCCGCCCAGCGTCGTGCCGAACCTGGACAACAGGGGCTTGGCGTTCCGGACGACCGACAGCTCCTTGTAGACCCAGCTCTTTTCGAAGGCGGTCTGGTATTCGACCAGTTCGTCGCCCGCGCGCCCAGCCTGAACGGCTTCGTAAGCGGCGTCGGCGGCCAGCATGCCGGTCTTCATGGCGTTGTGGCTGCCCTTGATGCGGGGCACGTTCACGAAGCCGGCCGAGCATCCGATCAGCACGCCGCCGGGGAAGCTCAGCTTCGGGATCGACTGAAGGCCGCCTTCGGTGATGGCGCGCGCGCCGTAGGAGATGCGTGTCCCGCCCTGCAGGTGCTGGGCGATCTCGGGGTGGTGCTTGAAGCGCTGGAACTCGTCGAACGGCGACAGGAACGGGTTCTTGTAGTTCAGGTGAACCACATAGCCGACGGCCACGTAGCGATCGCCGAAGTGATACAGGAAGCTGCCGCCGCCGGTGTGTTCGTCCAGCGGCCAGCCTGTCGTGTGCTGGGCCAGGCCGGGCTGGTGCTTGTCGGCCGGGACCTGCCACAACTCTTTCAGGCCGATCCCGTATTTCTGGGGCGACTTGCCGTCCTGAAGCTTGTGCTTGGCGATGATGGTCTTGGCCAGAGAGCCGCGCACGCCCTCGGCGATGAAGACGTATTTGCCGTGCAGTTCGATGCCGGGCTGGAAGTCGCCGGTCGGCTTGCCCTCGCGGTCGATGCCGAAGACGCCGGCGACGACGCCCTTCACCTGACCCGTCTCTTCTTCCCAGACGACGTGGCTGGCGGCCATGCCGGGATAGACCTCGACGCCCAGGGCCTCGGCCTGCTCGCCCAGCCAGCGCGTGACGTTGCCCAGCGAGGCGATGTAGCAGCCGTGATTGTGCATGAAGGGCGGCATCAGCGGCATGGGCAGCGACGCCGACCCCTGCGGGCCCAGCAGCAGGAACTTGTCCTTTGTGACCGGCGTCTCCAGCGGCGCGCCGCGTTCCTTCCAGTCGGGGAACAGCTCGTTCAGCGCCTTGGGATCGATGACCGCGCCCGACAGGATATGACCGCCGACCTCGGCCGCCTTTTCCAGAACGGCGACGGTGATTTCCTTGCCGTCCTTTTCCGCGCGCTGCTTCAGGCGGATCGCCGCCGACAGGCCGGCCGGGCCGCCGCCGACGATCACGACATCGTATTCCATGATCTCGCGCTCGACGCCGTTCAGCGCCTCCAGCGGCGGCAGATTGTCGATGATGGCGTCCTGACGGGCGTTTTCCGCACCGCCTTCGATGGCGTCTTCGGCCATGGTTTCCCCTGAATCCCGGTTATCTGTGTGGTTATGCCGCTTATCGGAAGGTGACGCGAGGGCGGTCAAGGCTTATCGGTGGTTCGAGACATGAACGCGCAACCCCATGACATCGCTGCAGTCGAAAGCCTGCTCGCCTTCTGGCGGGATGCGGGGGTCGACGCCTGCTATGGCGATGCGCCCGTCGATCACACACACATCGCCCCGCCGCCGGCCGTCAAGGCGGTGCAGAGGGCGACGGCCTCGGTCATCATGCCTCTGGCCGGCGTCAACGCCGATGACGCCCTGGCCGAGGCGCGGCGGCTGGCCGCCGGCGCCGCGACGCTTCAGGATCTGGCGGCGGCGGTCGCGGCGTTCGAGGGCTGTCCGCTGCGCGGCATGGGCGCGACGCAATCGGTGTTCGGACGCGGCAACCCCAATGCCTCGGTCCTGATTATCGGCGAAGGGCCCGGCGCGGAAGAGGACCGAGCGGGCCAGCCCTTCGTCGGCAAGGCCGGGCAGTTGCTGGACCGGATGCTGGCGGCGGCAGGCCTGACCGACAGGGTGTTCATCACCAACACGGTCTTCTGGCGCCCGCCCGGCAACCGCACCCCCAGCCCGCAGGAACAGGCGGTGTGCGCGCCCTTCGTCGAGCGCGCCTTCGCCCTGCTGAAGCCCAGGGCCGTGCTGCTGCTGGGCGCAGCCTCCGCAAAGTCGGTCCTCGGCGCCGAGGAAGGCATCATGAAGCTGCGCGGCGCCTGGAAGGAATGGCGCCTGCTGGAGGGAGCGGTGTCGGCGCCCGTCATGCCGACCCTGCATCCCGCCTTTCTGCTGCGTCAGCCACAAGCGAAACGACAGGTGTGGAGCGACCTGCTTTCGCTGGCCGTTCGCCTTGAAACGGACTCGGTTGAAGAACAAGGCTAATCGCGGCATGTTCGCATGCTGACGACCGATCGCCATACACGCGCCTGTATCTTACGCGCGTCGCCAACGAGGGGGCCGCCGCTTATGTTTCTGTTCCGCCGCGCGATCCTCGCGTCGACGCTTGTCCTTGCGTTCTGCGCCGCCACGACGGCCGCGACCGCCGAGACGCCCTACGGGTCAACCGCCGAGGCCGGAGCCGGGGCCGGTTCCGGACGTCCCACCGCGCTGAGTTCGGCCGACAGAATCTCCTACACCACCGCCTTCGACGCCCTGCGACGCGGCGACATCGAGACGGCCCGCATGGCGGCTCGGCAGGCGCAGGACCGCGTGCTGCTGGGTCAGGTCGAGTTCGAAAGCCTGTTCCATCCCGATCATGTCGCCACCTACGAAGAGCTGACGGCCTGGCTTGAGACCTATTCGGATCTGCCGTGCGCGGACCGGGTCTATACGCTGGCGCTGCGTCGTCGCCCCGACGGCGCGCCCGAGCCGGTGCGTCCCGGCGGCGTGCTGGGCCGCACCTGGAACAGTCTGGTCAGCGCCGTGTCCGGCGACGGCGGCGTCACCGATCCGGCCAAGGCGGCGCGCGTCGCCTACAACAACGACGACCTGACCGGCGCCTCGGCCCTGGGTCGCCAGATCGGCGACTGGTGGACGGTCGGCCTGGCGGAATGGCGTCTGGGCCAGTTCCACGAATCCTTCGCCGCCTTCGAACGCGTCGCCAACGATCCGACCGAGGATGCCTGGGTCCGCGCCGGCGCCGCCTTCTGGACCGCGCGCGCCGCCGCCCAGTCGGGTCGTCAGGATCGCGTGACCGACTATTTGCGCCTGTCGGCCCAGTGGCCGGCTACCTTCTATGGCCAGATCGCCCTGCGTCAGCTCGGAGAAGAGCCGACGATCGAGAACATGGGGCCCCGCCCCTACCAGGCCGAGCCCCGCCTGCGTCGCGCCGCCTATGTGCCACAGAGCGCCGCCGTCGAACCGACCGCCCTGGAAGCCTTCGTCCAGGCCGACGCCCGCGCCAAACGCACCGTCGCCTTCTATGAGGTCGGGCGCAACGCCGACGCCGAGACCGAGCTGCGGTCCGGGCTGCGCACCGCCGTCGGCGATGCGGCCAAGATGTGGACCGCCCTGGCGCGCGCCATCCTGCCGATCAACACCTCGGCTGAAGCCAGCCGCATCGACGCGACCCGTTATCCGATGCCGGACCTGGCGCCCGAAGGCGGCTTCGTCATCGAGCGGGCGCTGGTCTACGCTCTGGCGCGCAAGGAAACCGATTTCAATCCCAACGCCCGGTCCAGCGTCGGCGCCTATGGGCTGATGCAGGTCATGCCGACGACGGCGGCCGAAATGACCGGCGATCGCACCTTCGTCTCGGACCCGACCAAGCTGCTGGTTCCGGCGGTCAACATGCGTCTGGGCCAGGCCTACATCAACAAGATGCTGGCCTTGCCGGCCTTCCAGGGCGATCTGCTGCGGGCCGTGGCCTCCTACAACGCCGGGCCTGGGCCGATGCTGGCGGCGGTCAGGAAGCTGGGCGCGGACGCCGATCCCCTGCTGCTGATCGAGACGATCGACGTGCCTCAAGCGCGCGACTACGTCGAAAAGGTTATGGCCAGCTACTGGATCTATCAGCGGCTGTTCGGCGGCCCACTAAAGACACTGGACGCCGTCGCGTCGGGCGCGCGCGCCGTTCCGATGGCGCTGGATTACGTCGCCCCGCCGCCGCAGGCCGAGCCGGTCCTGATCGCCGAGACGACGCCCATCGCCGGCGCGCGCTGACTTCTTAGAAGACCGCGAACAGCAGGCTGGCCCAAAAGGCCGCCCCGACCAGGGCCGCCAGCCCATAGGCCATGACCGGATTGAGGCCGCGCGCAGCGGCTTGGGTCTGAGGGCTGGGCAGGATCGGGCTTGTCATCCTCAAAGAGATAACAACGTCCGCTTAACGCTGCGTCAGCCGGGATGGTTGTCGTGCGTTAAGCCCAGCGCGTCGGCTTCCCACTCAAGAAAATGCGGATGGACCAGCAAGGTCTCGGCATAGGCCCGGGCCGTGCCGTCGTCTCCGTGCGCCGCAAGGTCCAACTGGAAATGGCGGATGCGGGCGGCGACCGGCGTGAAGAAGGCGTCCGGCACGGACCATTCGCCGAACAGATACGGCCCGCCCGCCCCGAACCGCCCACGCAGGCTCCGCCACAGTTCGACGATCCGGCGCAAATCCTTGGCCAGGCCCGGATGGTCCGGCGCGGGTGCGCGACTGGGGCCGACCATCCAGTGATCCGGGCCGGTCGAACAGGCCGTCCGCAAGGCGGTGAAGCCGCCATGCATCTCGCACGCCGCCGAACGCGCCAGCCAGCGCGCATGGGCGTCCGATGGCCAGAGGCGGGCTTGCGGATAGCGTTCGGCCGCCCAGACGGCGATGGCCATCGAATCCCAGATCACCTCGCCCTCGACCTTCAGCACCGGGACGAGACCGGACGGCGAATGTTCACGGATGCGCTGATCGGTGTCGGGCTGGTTCAGCGGCACGATGATCTCATCGAAGACCGCGCCGCAATGTTTCAGCACCAGCCACGGCCGCAGCGACCACGTCGAATAGGCCTTGTCGCCGATCACCAGTTCCATCACGCGTCTCCTGTCGCCGCCATCAATGGCTTGCCGCCCGCCTCGGCACAACCACCGCCAAGGCGTCGCCCGCGATCCGAGCGGCGTGCGAGAAGCGCGCTGAATCTGGAACAAGGGCTGTCAAAGTCAGTCTCACGGCCCCGCCAAACCTTGACTCAGCGCCCCCCACGACCGACACGACCCGCCCATGATCACGCGCTACTCCCGCCCCGTCGCCGCCGCCATCTGGTCCCAGGAAACCAAATACAAGATCTGGTTCGAGATCGAGGCCCACGCCGCCACGAAGATGGCCGAGTTGGGCGTGATCCCCAAGGAATCGGCCGACGCCATCTGGGCCAAGGGCAAGGATGCGACCTTCGACGCCGACCGCATCGACGAGATCGAACGCACCACCAAACACGATGTCATCGCCTTCCTGACGCACGTCGCCGAGATCGTTGGCGAAGAAGCGCGCTTCCTGCACCAGGGCATGACCTCTTCGGATGTGCTGGACACCTGTTTCGCGGTTCAGCTGGCGCGGTCTTCGGACCTGCTGATCGAGGGCGTCGACCGGGTTCTGGCCGCGCTGGAGACACGCGCCAAGGAGCATAAATACACCCCGACCGTGGGCCGTTCGCACGGCATCCACGCCGAGCCCGTCACCTTCGGCCTGAAACTGGCCGGCTATCATGCCGAGTTCCAGCGCGCCAAACGCCGCCTGATCACCGCCAAGGAAGAGATCGCCACCTGCGCCATTTCGGGCGCCGTCGGCACCTTCGCCAACGTCGATCCGGCGGTCGAACAATATGTCGCCGACCAGATGGGCCTGACCGTCGAGCCGGTCTCGACCCAGGTCATCCCGCGCGACCGCCACGCCGCCTTCTTCGCCGCCCTGGGCGTCGTCGCCAGCTCGGTCGAACGTCTCGCCGTCGAGATCCGCCACCTGCAACGCACCGAAGTCCTCGAAGCCGAGGAGTTCTTCGACAAGGGTCAAAAGGGCTCGTCGGCCATGCCGCACAAGCGCAACCCGATCCTGACGGAGAATCTGACCGGTCTGGCCCGTCTGGTCCGCTCGGCCGTGACGCCCGCCATGGAGAACGTGGCCCTGTGGCATGAGCGGGACATCAGCCACTCCTCGGTCGAACGCGGCATCGGCCCGGACGCTACCATCCATCTGGACTTCGCCCTGCACCGTCTGGCCAATGTGGTCGAGCGGCTGAACGTTTATCCTGAGAACATGCAGAAGAACATCGACCGCCTGGGCGGTCTGGTGCACTCGCAACGGGTGATGCTGGCTCTGACCCAGGCCGGCGTGTCGCGCGAAGACGCCTATGCCGCCGTTCAGGAAAACGCCATGAAGGTCTGGCGCGGCGAAGGCGCCTTCCTGGATTTCCTAAAAGCCGACGACCGCGTCACCCTGCCCGCCGACCAGCTCGAAGCCCTGTTCGACCTCGGCTATCACACCAAGAACGTCGACGTGGTGTTCAAGCGGGTGTTCGGAGACTGACGTCATGAGCGAGCGCACGATCCGGCTCAATCCCCGGCTCGATCCCCGCGACTATGCGGCGGCTTATGCGCGCGACGGCATGGTGCAGGTGCCCGATTTGCTGGACGCGGCCAGCGCTGAATGGCTTGAGCTGGCGCTCGAACACGACACGGCCTGGCATCTGTCCTTGAAGACGCCGGAGGGCGGCAAGCTGCTGTCGCCGCAAGACATGCAGGCCATGGGCCGCGACGCTATCGGCGCCCAGATACAGCGCGCTTTGGCGGAGGGTCGCGAGGGTTTCTCCTTCATCTATCTGGCCTATCCGATCATCACGACCTTGCTGACCGGCAAGGACGAAGGCCATGCGACGCACGCCCTGGTGCAGTTCTTCAACGACACGCCCTTCACCACATTCGCCAAGACGGTGACCGGCGAAGCGAGCGTGACCAAGATCGACGCTCAGGCGACCTGGTTCCGGCCGGGCGACTTCCTGACCCAGCACGACGACACAGGCGTCGGCGAGCGGCGGGCTGCCTATACGCTGGGCCTTTCGCGCGATTGGCGGCCGGACTGGGGCGGCCAGTTGCTGTTTCACGACGCAAACGGCGATATCGAGCGCGGCTTCAAGCCGGGTTTCAACGTCTGGACGGTGTTCAAGACGCCCCGCCAGCACTCCGTCGCGCCGGTCGCCGCCTACGCCGGCGGCAAGCGCCGCTCGATCACCGGCTGGCTGCGCGACGACCCGCCGGTCAAGTGACAAATCATACGGGCGATCGCCGGTTGGGGTTCGCACCCATCGTCGATACGGAAACCCGATTGTTGATCCTGGGCAGCCTGCCCGGCGACGCCTCGCTGAAGGCGGCCCAGTACTACGCCCATCCGCGCAACGCCTTCTGGCCGCTGATCGGCGGCGTGTTGGGCGAAGACCTTGCGGTCCTGCCCTACGAGCAGCGTCTCGACCGATTGAAGGCGCGCGGCGTCGGTCTATGGGACGTGATTGCTGCGGCGGAGCGGTCGGGCAGCCTAGATGCGGCGATCCGCTCACCGGAGGCGGCCGATTTGCGCGGACTGATCGGTGGCTTGCCGGCGCTAAGGGCGGTCGCTTTCAATGGAAAGCTGGCAGCCAAGCTGGGGCGACGCATTATTGGCGACACGGGCGATATCATTCTGGTCGACCTGCCGTCCTCCAGCCCGGCCCACGCCATATCCTTGTCGGCAAAGGCCGAAACCTGGGCCATACTGAGGAAGTTTTTCCCGGATAAGCCCGCCGCCTGATGATCCTGACCCTGTCCTGCCCCGACCGCCACGGCATCGTCGCGGCCGTCTCCGCCTTCCTGTTGCAGCGGGACGCCAATATCTCCGACGCTCAGCAGTTCGGCGACGCCTCCAGCGCCACCTTCTTCATGCGCGTCGTTTTCGAACCGGCGGACGGCGACGCCGAGACTGCGATCCGCAGCGCTTTCGCGCCGTTAGCAGAGCGTTTCGCCATGGACTGGACTCTTCGAGGACCGTCTCTGCGCAAGGTGATGATCCTGACGTCCCGATTCGATCACTGTCTGGCGGACCTGCTTTACCGCTGGCGCATCGACGAACTGCCGATGCAGGTGACGGCGGTCGTATCGAACCACCCGCGCCAAATGATCGGCCATGTGGATCTGGGCGACCTGCCCTTCCATCACCTGCCGGTCAGCGCCGCCGACAAGCCGGCGCAGGAAGCCGAACTGCTGCGCCTGATCGAGGAGACGGGGACCGAGTTGGTTGTCCTCGCCCGCTATATGCAAATTCTGTCAGACGATCTCAGCCGTAAGCTGAATGGACGCTGCATCAACATTCACCACTCGTTCTTGCCGGGATTCAAGGGCGCTCGCCCGTACCATCAGGCCCATGCGCGCGGCGTGAAGGTGATCGGCGCCACCGCCCACTACGTCACGCCCGACCTGGACGAAGGCCCCATCATCGAACAGGACGTAGAACGCATCAGCCATCGGGATACGCCCGAAGATTTGATCCGCAAAGGCAGAGATATCGAGCGTCGCGTCTTGGCGCGGGCGGTCAGGCGTCATTTGGAAGACCGTGTTTTGCTGCACGGCACAAAGACGGTTGTGTTCGAAGACTGAATGGTCAAGCTGCGATAACTTGTCGCGCGACACGCATCCATTGTTCGGTCTGACGCGTAACGTTCCTGTTACCGCCTTGAGAGCGGCCCAAAGGGAACGAAACACAATGACAAATCTTCGCAATCTGATGCTCGTCGCCGTGTCCGGCGGCGCGCTGATGGCGCTGGGCGCCTGCAACAACAACGAACCAGCCGCCACGACCCCAGCCGAGTCCACCGCCATGGCTCCGGCTGAGGGCGCCGCAATGGCTCCAGCAACCGATCCGATGGTCGGCGGCGCAGCCATGAGCCCCAACGAGACCATCGTCGCCAACGCCTCCAAGGCCTCCAACCTGACTACCCTGGTCGCCGCCGTGAAGGCCGCCGGCCTGGTCGAGACTCTGCAGGGTCCCGGCCCGTTCACGGTCTTCGCCCCTGACAACGCCGCCTTCGAGAAGATCCCCGAGGCGACGCGCACTAGCCTGATGCAGCCGGCGATGAAGGCTGATTTGACCAAAATCCTGACCTACCACGTGGTCGCCGGTCGTCTGACGGCCGCCGATATCGCTGCGCAGGCCCAGGCCAACGGCGGCACCGCCACGCTAAAGACGGTTCAAGGTGAAGAACTGAAGGTTTCGGCCGGCCCGAACAACACCTGGGTCATCACCGACGCCAAGGGCGGCAAGTCCACGATCACGCAAGCCGACGTAGGCCAATCGAACGGCGTCGTCCACGTCGTCGACACGGTTCTGATGCCGTAAAAAATATTTGGTTTCGGGCGGCGACGCCTGAAACCAAATCTCGGCCCTGGTGTTCTTCAGGAGCGCGAGACGCACAGTACGCCGGGTGAGACATCCCCCCAACGTCCCCGGCAAGAAGAAAGGGCCGCACTTTCCCCCGGGTGCGGCCCTTTCGAATTCTCAGATCAGTCCAAAGACCGGGGCGATTACTCTCCGGCGCGAATCTGCTCGCGGGCGATCGAGGCCAGCTCGTCGATCTTGGAGCGAATCTCGCCCTCCGACACCGACAGGCCCGAGGCCTTGAAGTCACCGGCGACCTTGCGGAACACGTCCTCGTCTCCCGGCTGTTCGAAGTCGGCGCGCACCACGGCGGCGGCATATTGGTCCGCGCTTTCGCTCGACAGCCCCATCTTTTCGGCAGCCCAAAGGCCCAGCATCCGGTTGCGCCGGGCGATGGCCTTGAACTCCTGCTCCTGATCGAGGGCGAACTTGGCCTCGAAGGCCTTTTCCCGATCGTCGAAGGTCGTCATTTCGCTCAGCAAAGCTCCGTCCACCCCGCTAACGTCGGGGCAAGCGCCGTCTATAGACCGCCCGACCGTGAACGCAACCTGACTTCCGTCGCATGGACATCCTGTCCCCAGTCATTGCGCGTCCGGCCATCCCATTTGTGTCCAGGGCCGCCTTCGGCTAAGGAGACCCCGAACGAGATTGACTGCCCGAACGATTCCGAAACGCGCCGCCAGGACCGGGTCCTTCCCATCCACATATGGCCGCGCGATTTTTGTTTCTGGAGGGCGCCCGTAAGCCGGGACCGGACCATGAACAGCAAGCGCAAGAAGATCTACGAAGGCAAGGCCAAGATCCTGTACGAAGGACCCGAGCCCGGCACCCTGATCCAGTATTTCAAGGACGACGCCACAGCCTTCAACGCGCAGAAGAAGGCCGTCCTGGAAGGCAAGGGCGTGGTCAACAACCAGATCAGCGAGTTCATCATGTCGCGCCTGAACGGCATCGGCGTGACCAACCACTTCATCAAGCGCCTGAACCTGCGCGAGCAGCTGATCCGCGAAGTCGAGATCATTCCGCTGGAAGTCGTGTGCCGCAACATTGTCGCCGGCTCGATGAGCCAGCGCCTGGGCATCGAGGAAGGCACGCCTCTGCCCCGCTCGATCATCGAATTCTACTACAAGAAGGATGAGCTCAACGACCCGATGGTCACCGAAGAGCACATCACCGCCTTCAACTGGGCCTCGACCCAGGAGCTGGACGACATGCTGGCGATGACGGTGCGGGTGAACGACTATCTGTCGGGCCTGTTCAGCGCCGTCGGCATCACCCTGGTGGACTTCAAGATCGAGTTCGGCCGGGTGTGGGAAAACGACTTCAGCCGCGTGCTGCTGGCCGACGAGATCAGCCCCGACAGCTGCCGCCTGTGGGACGCCTCCACCGGCGAAAAGCTGGACAAGGACCGCTTCCGCCGCGACCTGGGCGATGTCATCGAGAGCTATACCGAAGTCGCGCGTCGCCTGGGCATCATGAAGGGCATGCCGACGGTGATTCAGGGAGGACTGCACTGATGGCCCCAACCGCTTCAAGCAAGGTAAAGGTTCACGTCTTCCTCAAGCCTGGCGTCCTGGACGTTCAGGGCAAGGCCGTCGAGGGCGCGCTGCAGGGTCTGGGCTGGTCGGGCGTCTCCAACGCCCGCGTCGGCAAGCTGATCGAATTCGACCTCACGGGCGCCGAAGACCCGCAAGGCGAAGCCAAGAAGATGTGCGAGCAACTGCTCGCCAATACGGTGATGGAAAGCTACCGCATCGAGGCGGCGTAAAATCTGCTGTCTCCTCTCCCATGTTGCGGGAAGGAGACGGTTGCATCCTTCGGCATCGACGCCAGTTTAGCAGACGGTTTGATTGACGGAGCGCCCATGACCTTCACCCTTACCTCCACCGATATCCAGGACGGCGGCGTGCTGCCGGACGCCCAGGTTCACGCCAAGGGCAACACTTCGCCGCAGCTCTCGTGGTCCGGCGCGCCGGAAGGGACCAAGAGCTACGCGATCACTTGCTATGATCCCGATGCGCCGACCGGCTCGGGCTTCTGGCATTGGACGGTGGCCAATATTCCCGCAGATGTGACCGAGCTGCCGGCCGGCGCCGGATCGCCGGGCGGGCATCTGCCCCACAGCGCCATCCAGGGCCGCACCGACTATGGCCAGCCCGGCTTCGGCGGCGCCGCCCCGCCGCCCGGTCATGGTCCGCACCGCTACATCTTCACCGTCTTCGCCGTGGACGTGGAGACGCTGGACGTCACCGCCGACGATTCCGGCGCCGTGTTCGGCTTCAACCTGCATTTCCACACCCTGGCCAAGGCCTCGATCACCGCGACCTACGAAAACAAAGCGTGATCGATGCAGGGCGGCGTCGCCCTTGTGACGTCATGAACGCTGATTAGTGTGCGGCGCAACATGACAGACGCTGCCCTCGACACCGCCCTTCCCGTCCGCTCGCGCGGGGCGGTCGCCCTCGTGCTGATCGCCCTGGCCATGGGCGGGTTCGCGATCGGCGTGACCGAGTTCGCGGCCATGAGCATCCTGCCGGACTTCGCCGCAGGGCTCGGCGTCGATGCGCCGACCGCCGGCCACGTCATCAGCGCCTATGCCGCCGGCGTCGTGGTCGGCGCGCCGATCCTAGCCGTGCTAGGCGCGCGCTACCCACGCTGGCTGCTGCTGATCGCCTTCATGGCCCTGTTCGCCATCGGCAATGTGGCCAGCGCCCTGGCCCCGACCTATCACTGGATGCTGGTCTTCCGCTTCCTCAGCGGCCTGCCGCACGGGGCCTATTTCGGCGTGGCGGCCCTGGTCGCGGCCTCGATCGTGCCGCTGCATTTCCGCACCCGCGCGGTGTCGACCATCCTGATGGGACTGACGGTCGGCACCGTGCTGGGCGTGCCCGTCGTCAACATCATCAGCCATGCCCACGGCTGGCGCTGGACCTTCGCCATCGTCGGCATGCTGGCGGTTCTGACCATGGCGCTGGTCGCCCTGTTCGCGCCGCGCGATCCGGCCCATCCCGACGCCAGCCCGTGGCGCGAGTTGGGCGCCCTGAAGCGCAGCCAGGTCTGGCTTACGCTGGGCGTGGGCGCCATCGGCTTTGGCGGCATGTTCGCGGTCTACGCCTATCTGGCCTCGACGATTGAGGCGGTGACGGGCGCCAGCCCCGCTGTCCTGCCGTGGGTCTTCGCCGTATTCGGCGTCGGCATGTTCCTTGGCAATATCCTGGGGGCCTGGGCGGCGGATCATCTGGGGTTCAAGGCGGCGGGCGGCCTGTTGATATGGAGTGCAGCGGCGCTGGCCCTCTATCCGCTGGCGGCGCCGCACCTGTGGGCGGTGATGGTCGTGGTCTTCCTGATCGGCGGCGGAGGCGGCCTGGGTTCGATCCTGCAGACGCGGCTGATGGACGTCGCCGGCGACGCCCAGACCCTGGCGGCGGCGCTCAACCATTCGGCGTTCAATACGGCCAACGCCATCGGCCCGCTGCTCGGTGGAATGGCGATCGCAGCGGGCTATGGCTGGGCCTCGACCGGCTGGGTCGGCATGGGGCTGTCGCTGGGCGGCTTCGTCATCTTCCTGATCGCCTGGCTGACGAGTCGGGCGCGCGCGACGGCCTGACAAGGCGAAAGAACCCTGCTAAAGGGCCGCGCCATGAGCGCAGCCGTCATCGTCTTCCCCGGTTCCAACTGTGATCGCGACTGCAAGGTCGCCGTCGAACGCTCCACCGGCGAGCCGGTCTCGATGGTGTGGCACGCCGAGACCGAACTGCCGCAGGGCCTTGACCTGATCGTCATTCCCGGCGGCTTCTCCTACGGCGACTATCTGCGCTGCGGCGCCATGGCGGCCCAATCGCCGGTCATGCAGGCGGTCAGGAAGGCCGCGGACGACGGCGTCGCCGTGGTCGGCATCTGCAACGGCTTCCAGATCTTGTGCGAGGCCGGAATGCTGCCCGGCGCCCTGTTGCGCAACAAGGGTCTGAAATACGTCTGCAAGCCCATCGCCCTGACCGTCGCCAACGGCCAGACCCGCTTCACCGCCGGCTATCAGGGCCAGCGCGAAGTGACGATGACTCAGGGCAACGGCGACGGAAACTTCTTCGCCGACGCCGAAGCCCTTGCCCGGATCGAGGGCGAGGGTCAGGTGGTCTTCCGCTACGTCGACAATCCCAACGGCTCGGTCAACGACATCGCCGGCATCCAGAACGCGCGCGGCAACGTTCTGGGCATGATGCCCCACCCGGACCGCGCCTTCGAAGCCGAACTGGGCTCCGCCGACGGCGCGACCCTGTTCCAGAGCATCTATGCGGCAGCTTGACGCACCCGTCCGCCGAGCCTGACCGCAGAGCGTCAATCATCGCTCGCCTGAGTTGACAACCTCCCCGCGCCGCGCCATCGAACCGGCATTGGGGGAGTTCAAATGATCAAGAAATTCGTTGTCGTCGCATCCGCGATGCTCGTCACCGCATGCGCCACGCCTTACGTCGCGACGCCTTATGAGCGCTCCGCCTCGAACGTGCGCACCATCACCGTCCTGGACGATTCGGCGGAAGACCAGGCGATCGCCTACGAAGTCGCGTCCATGGGTTCGAACTTCGGCCTGATCGGCGCACTGGTCGACGCCGGCATCCAGGCCGAGCGCCGGGCCGCGCTGAATCGCGCGTTGGAGACGGCGTCCTTCGACGGCGAAACCCTGTTTGAGACGCGGCTGGCCGAAAAACTCGGATCGCAGGGCTATCAGGTCAAGGTCCAGAAGACAGACGCGCCGCGCGGGAAACGCGATTTCCTGGTCAGCTACCCGACGCCCGAGGGTCCGGTCGACGCCTATATCGACGTCGTCGTCACCCACTACGGTTATCTCTCGGCAGGCGCCTTCCAACCGTTCCGGCCCTCGGTAGGGGCCAAGGTTCGCCTGGTGGCCGCCAATGACCCGACCAAGATCCTGATGGACAACCGCATCGTCTGCAACATGATGAACACCGAAGGCTCCGGCGCCATCACCCTGTCGCCGAACCCGGCCTATGAGTTCAAGAACCGCGAGGCCTTGCTGGAAGATCCTGCGCGCACCGCGGCTGGCATTCAGGACGCCCTGTATCAGGTCGCCGACACCGCCGCCCAACTGCTGCGATAGGCTCGTCATGCGTTTCGCCCTTGCATCCGTTGTCGCCGCGGGCGTCGTGGGGTTGGCCGGTTGCGTGACGGTCGCACCGCCCGCGCCGGCCACGCTGACGTTCGACCGCACAGACTGCATGGCAGTGGACCTGACAAAGGCGGTCAGCCTGACCCCTCCCAAGGAACAGGCGGTCCACTATGTCTCGGCGCACGTCGACCAGACTGCGCCCTGCGCAGCCCTTGACGGCGTGTCCTCGGCCTATGCTCTGTTCGCCATTCCAGCCGACAGCGAGGACAAGACCCTGACGGTAGGGGCCTATCTAGAGCCTTTACGGATTCTGTCGCCGGCCGTGACGATTCTCGATGCCGAGGGTCGCGACACCCGCCGTTTCACGCCCGATGAGTTCATGTATCGCGGCGTGAACTATTCGGTCTTGTTCAAACCACGCGCCAATGAGCGCTTTGTGATGGTGTCCAGCGATCCGTCACGTGTGGGCCAGCGATATGACTCCATCAGCATCGGAACAAGCGCGACAACGGCGTACACCGGCTACGGAACTGCAACCTTCGTAGGCGGCGTCGACAGCGCCCAGTCGCGGGTCTTTTCCTACGACGGAATGGCGCAGGTGACGGTGAACGACGCCGATACCAAGGAAGTGGCCACCGCTCCCAGGCCCTGAGCGTCAGGCGGTCTCGCCATCCGTATCGGGCGCTTCACCCGGCGTAACCACGCCGCCCGGTTCGCGCTGGGCGGCCAGTTCGCGGGCGCCGACGCCGAGGCCCTGTTCGATGGCGCGGTTGGCGGCGACTTCGTCTTCGAGCGAGGGCTGAGTGTTGTCGATATCGGCCATGATGGGCTCCTTGAGTATAGACTGCCTCTGACAACCACGCGGTCGGGCCGATTGTTCCTAACGGCCGAAAAACGGCTCCAGGCTGGCGCGGGACAGCGGGCGGAAAATCAGGAACTGGCCGTCCACCGTCACCGTGACCTCATGGGCTTGCGGACGTTGCAGCAGGGCGGGGTCGTCCAGCGACACGGCGCGGCCCGAGGCGATATCGCGCGCATCCAGCGCCGGGGTCGTCGGCCGGCCGTTCTCGTTGGCGAGCGCCGACAGGAAACCTCGCACCTCATTGGCCTGCTGCTGAGCCGTTAGGGCCGCGCGAACACGTGACCAGGCAGTCTGGACCGAGGTCGGCAGAGGCGCTCCGCTCGTCTGGGCGGACGCCTGGCCCGCTGCCACGACGATCGCGATCGACAGAGCCGACAGGGAGGCTTTCAGTGTCATGTCGGGCAGGATGAAGCCGCAGGCCGCCAATGCAAGCTTCACTTTTCTGGCTGTCGCGGTGAACCTTCCACCAAGGCAAGGCGTAAAGGTCAAACAAGCGTCGCACTGGAAATCGAATGTCGTCCATCATCCGTCCCACGCCCCGCCAACGCACCCGTCGTCTGGTCGTCCTGGCCGCCGCCCTGTTCGCCATCATCGTGCCCCTGGTGCAGAACCTGGCGGGCTTGGGCCTGAACCAGGCCGAGTTCGCCGCCGACGGCGCCAGCACCCTGCGCGTTGCGGGCTACGCCTTCTCGATCTGGGGCCTGATCTATATCGGCATTCTGGCCTATGCGATCCGTCAGGCCCTGCCGCAGACGGGTGAAAGCCCGCTGCTGGGCCGGATGGGCCTGCCGTCCGCCGTCGCCTTCTTCGGCATCGGTTTCTGGATCATCGTCGCGGCCCTGAACCTGAAAGCCGCCAGCGTGGGCGTGATCTTCGCCTCGCTGATCGCGCTGCTGCTGCCGATGCTGGCCGTATCGGGCCATATCCGCGCGCTGAAAATGTTCGATCGCGAGCGCATCCTCCTGGTCTGGCCGCTGGCGGCCCTGGCGGGCTGGCTGACGGTGGCTGCGCCGTTGAACCTGATCACGACGGCGACCGCGTTTAACGCCCTGCCCGCCGCCCTGTCGCCTGACCTGTGGGACATCGTCGCCATCGTGGCCGTTACGTTCGTCGCCCTGGCGGTGACGGCGGTGCTGCGCACCCTCGCCTATCCGCTGCCGACCGCCTGGGGCCTTCTGGGCGCGTTCGTCGCCGAACAGGCGGACAAGCCGACCGTCGCCTTCACGGCCCTGGCCGGCGCGATCGTCCTGCTGATCGGCGGCCTGCTGCTGACCTTCCGCCTGCGACCTGGCGTCGAACGCGCTCGATAGGCTCAGGGCTTGTCGGTGACCGCGTCGTCCTGAGGCGCGTGGTCATCGGCGCCGACGTCGAAGGCGCCGGTTTCATCGAAGCCGACGCTGCCGACCCCGACGGCCGAACCGGTCAGCCGCTGACGCCGGCTGGCTAGGGCCGCTTCAGGCGCTGCGGCGTCCATCTCCGCCGTGGTTTCTGGATCATTGGAACGATCCATCTGTTGGCCCGAGGCCGGGACGATGCGGTCGGTGTGGGGCTTGCTCACGCCTCGTCCTCATCGGCGTCATCGGCCTGTTTCTGAGCCCGTTCGGCCAGGGCGGAGGCGCCGGCGTCGTCGGCGGCGATCTCGGGCAGGTCGTCGTCTTCGGGGGTGGCGGCGGGGTCGATGGGCGTGTCGGTCATGGGGGCTCCTTTGGCTGTCGACGAAATCAACCACCTGCGATGGACGATGTTCCCCGTTCTTGCGCCGCGCGGGCTGACATTCGGCCCATCTGCGGCTAGAAGCGCCGCCCATGAGCGCTCCGCAAAAGACCCCCCAGAAGTCGATGGCTGAACTGGCCGCCGAATACGGCCTGGCCCCCAATGAATATCAGGTCGTCCTCGACCGACTGGGGCGCGAGCCCAACCATGTCGAACTGGGCGTCTTCTCGGTCATGTGGTCCGAGCACTGCTCCTACAAGTCCTCAAAGATCCACCTGGGCAAGTTCCCCACGACTGGAGAGCGCGTCATCTGCGGGCCGGGCGAGAACGCCGGCGTGATCGACATCGACGACGGCGACGCCTGCATCTTCAAGATGGAGAGCCACAACCACCCGTCCTACATCGAACCCTATCAGGGTGCGGCGACGGGCGTGGGCGGCATCATGCGCGACGTCTTCACCATGGGCGCGCGCCCCGTGGCCCTGCTGAACGCCCTGCGTTTCGGCGATCCCAGCCATGAGAAGACCAAGCGTCTGGTCAAGGGCGTGGTCTCGGGCATCGGCGGCTATGGCAACTGCGTCGGCGTGCCGACGGTCGCGGGCGAGACCAACTTCCACAAGGGCTACAACGGCAACATCCTGGTCAACGCCATGTGCGTCGGCCTGGCCCGCGCCGACGAGATCTATTATTCGGCCGCGCCCGAGGCGGGCCACGACGTGGTCTATTTCGGCTCCAAGACCGGCCGCGACGGCATCCACGGCGCGACTATGTCCTCGACCGAGTTCGACGACGAGTCGGAGGCCAAACGCCCCACGGTTCAAGTCGGCGACCCCTTCGCCGAGAAGCTGCTGATTGAGGCGACGCTGGAGCTGATGGCCTCGGGCGCCGTCGCCGCCATTCAGGACATGGGCGCAGCGGGCCTGACCTCCTCCTCCGTCGAAATGGCGGGCAAGGGCGGCGTCGGCATCGAACTGAACCTCGATAAGGTGCCACAGCGCGAAACCGGCATGACGGCCTATGAGATGATGCTGTCGGAAAGCCAGGAGCGAATGCTGGCGGTGCTGAAGCCCGGCTACGAGGACGTCGGCTATCGCATCTTCCAGAAGTGGGGCCTGGACTTCGCCATTATCGGCAAGACCACCGACACCGGCCATCTGGTGCTGAAGCATCACGGCGAAACCGTCTGCGACGTGCCCCTGGCGCCGCTTTTCGACGACGCGCCCCTGTATGACCGCCCGTGGGTTCAGCCGGAGCTTCAGCCGAAACTGAACCACTCGGACATTCCCGCGCCTGAGAACTGGGCCGATGCGGTGATGAAAGTCGTCGCCTGCCCCGACATGGCGTCGAAGCGCTGGATCTGGGAACAGTACGACCGCCACGTCATGGCCGACACGCTGCAGGACTCCTCGACCGGCGCCGACGCCGGCGTGGTGCGCGTGCATGGCACGGACAAGGGTCTGGCCGTCACGTCGGACTGCACGCCCCGCTATGTCCAGAACGACCCCTATGAGGGCGGCAAACAGGCCGTGGCCGAGGCCTGGCGCAACCTGACCGCCGTCGGCAGCCGTCCGATCGCCATCACGGACAATCTGAACTTCGGCAATCCGCAACGCCCCGAGATCATGGGCCAGATCGTGCGCGCCATCGACGGCATGGCCGAGGCCTGCCGCGAACTGGTGTTCCCGGTCGTGAGCGGAAACGTGTCGCTCTATAACGAGACCAACGGCGTCGCCATTCCGCCGACCCCGACCGTGGGCGCTGTCGGCCTGCTGCCCAACTACGACGTGGTGGCGGGCTTCTCGACCATGGCCGAGGGCGATGCGCTGGTCCTGATCGGCCAGACCCAGGGCGAGCTGGGCGCCTCCATCTATCTGCGCGAGGTCCTGGGCCGCGAGGACGGCGCCCCGCCGCCCGTCGATCTGAAGCTTGAAAAGAAGACCGGTGATTTCGTGCGCGACCGGATCGAGGCGGGCGAGTTGACCGTGGTTCACGACCTCTCGGACGGCGGTCTAATTGGCGCGGCGGCCGATCTAGTGCTGGCTTCCGACGTCGGCGTGACCCTGGACGCCTCCAGCTCGGCCCACGCCCACATCTTCCTGTTCGCCGAGGACCAGGCCCGTTACCTGGTCGCCGTGCCTGACGCCGACGCCATCATCGCCAAGGCGCGCGAGGCGGGTCTGCACGCTTCGGTCGTCGGCCATGCGGGCGGCGCCGCCTTCGCCTCCAAGGGCGACAAGGGCGAACTGTTCAGCATCCCCGTCGCCCATCTGCGCGAATGGCACGAAGGCTGGATGCCGGGTTGGCTGGGCGACGCCGCATGATCCGCGTCCTGGCGCCGCTTGCCCTGCTCGGCGTGCTGAGCGCCTGCGACGGCGGCGGCGATCCGGTGCAACAGGCGCTTCGCGACGCCTCCGCCGCCAACCAGGCTGCGGAGGCGCGCACGACGGAACAGATGGAAGCCGCCGGTCATGACGGTCACGCCATGGGCGGCCCTACCCCCGGAGCCACGCCTGGAGATCGGGCCTTCGCCGCCTCCGAAGCCGAGATGCACCGCAAGATGGCCGCCGCCTCGGGTCAGACGATCGATCAGGCCTATGTCGCCAAGATGATCGCTCACCACGAAGGCGCCGTCGCCATGGCCAAGGTCGCCCTGCGCGACAGCCGCGAACCGGAAATTCGACGCATGGCCCAGAGCGTCGTCGACACGCAGACGCGCGAGGTCGCCGAGATGAAGGCCTGGGCGCCGAGCGCGCAATAGTGCGCTAAGGGTCTTTCGAAGGCTGCACGCAGCGCCTAACTGTTTCGCATGGCCGATGGAACAACACCCTTCCGCCCGGCGATACCGCCCCGGCGCGCGGGCAAACCGCTGTCGCTGCTGCCCTTCCTGTGGATCAGCTGGCGCGATCCGATCCAGATGTGGTCCGAGCGGCATTTCACCGAGCCGCAACTGCATGGATCCTCGGCCTTTGGCGAAATCCTGGTGGTCAGCCATCCCGAGGGCGTGCGGCACGTCCTGACCGAGAACGCCGCCAACTATGTGAAGGGCGATCTGCAACGGCGTGTGCTGGGGCCGATGCTGGCGGAAGGCCTGCTGCTGACCGAGGGCGAGGTCTGGCGTCGCGCCCGGCGTATCCTCGCGCCCCTGTTCACCCCGGCCAAGATGGCGACGCTGAACGCCCGGATGGCCGAGGTCTGTCACGCGCGCGTGGCCGCCTGGTCGCTGTCGGCGCGCGGGCGGGTGCTGGATATCGACAGCGAGATGTCGGGCCTGACCTTCGACATTCTGTCGGCGACCATGTTCTCAGACGAGCTGGGCGGCGAGGCGCGCGGGTTCGAGCGGGCGCTGAACCAGTTTCTGGCCAACGGCGCGCGCATCGATCCGCTGGACGTGCTGGGCGCGCCGGACTGGGCCCCGCGCCTGGGCCGCCTGGCCAGTTTCCGCTCGGCCCGCTTTTTCGAGCAGCGCGTGACGAAGCTGGTCGAGGCCCGGCGCGCCCGCATCGACAGCGGCGACGCGCCGCCCGACGATCTGCTCAGCGCGCTTCTGTTGGCCAGGGATGACAACGGCGGTCCCGGCCTGACCGACGAAGAGGTCGCGGCCAACATCCTGACCTTCATTCTGGCGGGACACGAGACCACGGCCCGCGCCCTGGGCTGGACCCTGCATCTGCTGTCGCGCCAGCCCGAGTATCTGGCCCGGCTCCAGGCCGAGGCCGACGCCTTCGACGTCTCCGATCCGAAATGGGCCGAGGCCCTGCCTTGGACCCGCGCCGTGCTGGAGGAGACGATGCGCCTGTTTCCGCCCGCCCCGACCATGGCCCGCAAGGCCCTGGCCGCCGACGAGATCGGCGGACAGACGATCAAGGCCGGCGCCACCGTCATCATCTCGCCGTGGATCCTCCAGCGTCACCAGCTGCTGTGGGACGACCCCGACGCCTTCAAGCCGGAGCGCTTCCTGCCCGAGAACCGCAAGGCCATAGACCGCTACGCCTACATCCCCTTCAGCGCCGGGCCCCGCGTCTGCATCGGCGCCGCCTTCGCCCTGCAGGAGGCGATGATCGCGCTCGCCGCCATCCTTCGCGTCGCCGATGTCGAAGCCCTGACCACGGTCGAACCCCGTCCGGTCCACCAGATCACCCTGCGCAGCCGCGAGCCGATGCGATTGCGGCTGAGGGCGCGGCGCAGAGTCTGACCAAGCGGCGCCGTCGCCGTTCCGCCACGAACCGTCTATAGGTCGCGCCGATCTGCCCATTGGAGGTCGCCCTTGCGCACCGCCATCCTGCTCCCTCCGGGATGCCTGTTTTCCAAAGCCCAGCCGAACTCGATGGAGACGGTGGTGCGGACGATGGCGGGTGTCGGTCAGGGCGGCGAGACGCGCATCTTCTGCTGCCAGGGCGCGGAGGATGATCCGGCGCCGGGCGTGGACGCCCTGCCCACCGGCCGCAGCCGCATGCCAACCCTGATCGAGCGGCTGCGCGCCTTTCGGCCCGATGTGATCGAACATCATCAGCAGGTGAAACAGGCGTTGACGGTGCAGCAGGCCCTGCCCGACACGCCGCATCTGCTCTATCGCCATAACGCCCTGCGCCCGCCGCGCCACCCTATCGATCGATGGCGCTATCGGGCGCGTTATGAGCGGCTGGACGGCCTGATCTTCGTCAGCGTGGCGGAGCGCGACGCCTTTGTGCGCACCTTCCCCGATCTGCACGACCGGGCGTTCGCGGTGCCCAATCCCATCGACGCCGGCGCGTGGTTGGCCTCGCCCGAGGATCGACAGCCGGTGATCGCCTTCGCCGGGCGCGCCATGCCGGAGAAAGGCATCGATGTGTTGTGCGCGGCCCTTCCCGGCGTTCTGGACGCCCACCCCGACTGGCGCGCCGTGCTGATGCTGAACGACTGGGACGATCATGCGCGCTGGGCGGCCCGGCATGTCGCGCCGTTGGCGAGGTATGGCGACCGGGTGGAGGTGCTGAAGTCAGCGCCCTTGGCCCAAGTGCGGCGACGGATGCAGATGGCCGCCATCGCCCTGACGCCATCCGTCTGGAACGAGCCGTTCGGCCTGACGGCCGTGGAGGCCCATGCGGCGGGCGCAGCGCTCATCTCCTCCGGCCGGGGCGGCCTTCGCGAGGCCAGCGGCGATCACGCCCTCTATGTCGACGCCGTAACGCCTGCGACCTTGCGGTCAGCCATGGACCGCCTGATCCGCAACCCGGAGGAGCGCGTCGCCCTGGCCCGCGCAGGACAACGCTACGTCATGGATGTTCATACGCCGCAGCGCCGCGCCGCCGAACTGAAGCAGGTTAGGCAGGTTGTGAGGGACCGACGCCGATCGACGGCTGAACATGCCGCTCGGAAATCTGTCACATCGCCGCGATAGAGCCGGCCTGAAGTCCGGGAGCCTTCGATGACGACACTCGCCCTCTCTCGCCGTTCGATGCTGGCCGCCTTCGGGGGAGGCCTGGCGCTGTCGCACACCGGCCCCGCCCTGGCCCAGGCTGTCTTCGACACCAACCCCTTTCGACTGGGCGTCACGGCCGGCGATCCTCTGCCGGACGGCTTCGTCATCTGGACGCGACTTGCGCCCGATCCCCTCGCCTATGGCTCCGGCATGCCTCGCGCGCCTGTCGCCGTAAAATGGGAGGTCGCTGCCGACCGGGGCTTCAACACCATCGTCCGCTCCGGCGAGGCGATCGCGCGACCAGAACTGGGCCACTCCGTGCACGTCGAGGTCGAAGGGCTGGAGCCGGCCCGCCCCTATTTCTATCGTTTTCAATGCGGGACCGAACGCAGCGGCGTGGGCCGCGCCAAGACCGCCCCGCTGGTCGGCGCCTCGCCGGCTTCCGTCCGTTTCGGCGTCGCCGGCTGCCAGGCCTATGAGCAGGGCTATTACACCGCCCACCGCAAGATGGCGGCGGAGGATCTGGATTTTATCTTCTGCTACGGCGACTACATCTACGAAAATCGGGGCGACCCGATCTATCAGTCGGCCGCCGGCCCGCTGGACAATACGCGCGTCCACCTCGGTGGAGAGGTCTACAGCCTCGACGACTATCGCCGCCGCTATTCCCAGTACACGATGGATGCGGACCTGCTGGCCTCGCGCGCCTCGGCGGCTTGGTTCTGCACCTATGACGACCACGAGGTCGACAACGACTGGGTCGGCGACACAGACCAGGAAGGCTCTCCGCCAGAGGTCTTCCTGCTGCGCCGCGCCGCCGCCATGCAGGCCTTCTACGAGTTCATGCCGATGCGGAAGTCGGCCTTCCCGCGCGGCGCCGCCATGCAGGCCTATCGCCGGGCCCAGTACGGCGACCTGCTGGACGTGGCCTTCCTCGACACCCGCCAGTTCCGCTCGGACCAGCCCTGCGGCGGCCGCTTCAACGTCACCTGCCCCGGCATAGAGGCGACGGCGGCCCAGGTGCTGGGCGACGCTCAGGAGGCCTGGCTGCTGACCAATCTGGATCGCTCGAAGGCCCGCTGGAAGGCCCTGGCCCAGCAGGTCATGATGATGGACCTGAACCGCAACACCTCAGGCGGCCAGGGGGTCAACACCGACAGCTGGGCCGGCTATCGCGTGCCCCGCAATCGCCTGCTGCGCCACATCCGCGACCGCCGCATCGACAATGTGGTGGTCCTGACCGGCGACGAACATCAGAACTACGCCGGCGGCCTGTGGCTGGACGGCAGCCAGCCGGAAGGCGCGCCCATCGCGGTCGAGTTCGTCGGCACCTCGATCAGCTCGCGCGGCGACGGCTCGGATCGCGGCTCCGACTACGAGGCGTTCATGGCGGCCAATCCCCAGCTGAAGTTCCGAAACTCTCAGCGCGGCTACATGGTCTGCGAAGCGACGCCCAACCTCTGGACCACCCAGTTCAAGGTTCTGGACAAGGTGTCGGACCGCGACGGGACGCTCAGCCTGCGCCAGACCATGGTGATCGAGGCCGGCTCGAACACCCTTACAACCGCCTGAGCGGTCGGAGCCGGATCAGACGACCGGGATCGCCTGAGACAACCGCCCGCCGACCCGGATCGGCTCGACCCGCGTCGCCAGCCCCGTCCGGTCGTCCGTCTCGACGAAGACCCCGCACACGGTCGCCGGGCCGGAGGCCGGCATGTAGCGGCCGCCCGAAATCCGGGTGGTGAAACGGCGGAGCGGCTCTTCCTTCTCGTTGCCGATCACGCTGTCGTAGTCGCAGCAGCCACCGGCGTCGGTCTGATAGGCCGTACCGCCCGGCAGAATCTGGCAGTCGGCGGTGGGCACATGGGTGTGGGTGCCGACCACCAGCGACGCGCGCCCGTCGCAGAAATGGCCCATCGCCATCTTCTCGGACGTGACCTCGGCATGCATGTCCACGATAACGGCGTCCGCCACCGCGCCCAGCGGCGCCGCCGCCAGCTCGCGCTCCACTGCCCCGAACGGATCGTCCATCGGGTCCATGTGCACCCGGCCCAGCACGTTCATGACCAGGACCGTGCGCCCCGAATGGGTCTCGAACAGATTGGCCCCAGCGCCTGGCGCATCCATAAGACGCGGATAGTTGGCCGGCCGGATCAGGCGCGGCTCGCGCACAATATAGGTCAGGGCCTCGCGTTGGTCCCAGCTGTGGTTGCCCAGCGTCAGGCAGTCGGCGCCCGCCATGAACAACTCGCGCGCCGTGTTCTCGGTGATGCCGAAGCCGCCCGCGGCGTTCTCCGCATTCACGACCACGAAGTCGAGTTTCAGGTCCCGCTTCAGGCCCGGAAGATGATCGCTGATGCCGTCACGGCCAGACTTGCCGATGACGTCGCCGAAAAATGCCAGTCTCATGCGAAAGGTCTCATTCGAAAGCCGTATAGCCGGTCTCGGTCAGAACGCCATGCAGTCGAATGTCGTGCGGCTCCAGCGTCAGCCGTTCGACCCTTTGGCCGGCATAGGCGAAACCGATGCGGATGGCGTCGGGTCGCGCGGCGAAGGTCCGGTCGTAATAGCCGCCGCCCTGCCCCAATCGCCCGCCCTGATCGTCAAAGGCCAGAAGCGGCGTCAGGATCAGGTCCGGCGTGACGACCTCGGCCAGCGGCAGCGGCGCGGGGCATCCGGCGGCGTCCATCTCCAGCGGCTCGCCGGGCGACCAGGCGCGGAACTCCATCAGCGCGTCGCGCTGGACCACGACTGGCAGGCACAGCCGGCGGCCCGCCGCCTCCAGCGCCGCAGCCAAGGCGTCAGTGGCCAGCTCCGACCCCATGGCGCGATAGAGAGCGACGATTCGAGCGGCAGGAAGCGCATCGGCATGGTCCGCCGCCCGGCTGGCGGCCAGCGGGTCGGCCTCGGCCAGACGCTTGCGCAAGGCGCGGGCGGCCGATCGAAGTTCGTGCTTGTCCTGGATCATCGAACCGCCCCTACGCGTGCTCATGCAGGGAGCCGCCGCGCGGCGAGCGATAGCACATCACAGAGAGGAAGGTGGCGGCGCCGCGCGAACCGTGAAGAACGTTTAAATCCTCTCGACCTGGGTAGCCAGGTGGGCTCCGTATGCCCAAGCCCTCGAGCCCGGACAGGGACAGATCCCTATGAGTGAATTAAGGTCAGAAGGATATGTTGTCTTCGACGTGAGCCGCAGCAAGACCCGCCGTCGATCAAGATAGGCCTTCGCCGGCCCCGACGCCAGCATCCGCAGCGGAATAATCGACTACAGGTTTTGGGCGATCTTTTCGATCCGCGCGGCGACGGCGTTCAGCGCCTCGGCGACCCCGTCCGTCACGGCCGGAGCCGGGGCTGTCGCTGACGAAGGCCCCGCCTTGCCGGCGTTCAGCCGCGCCTCATGCAGTTCGTCGGCCAGGATCAGCGCGGACATCAGAAACAGCCGCAGATCGCCGACATGGCCCACGTCGCCTGCGACCTGGCGCACCTGGTTGTCGAACTGTTTCGCCAGGATGCGGACCCGCTCTTCCTGCCCGTCGGCGCAGCCCACCGCATAGGGGCGACCGTTGACCTCGACCGTCACCGTCGCCATCAGCCGGCCTCGCTTTCGGCCAGGACTTCGCGCACGGCCTGGGCGGCGCGGCCCAGCGCCTCGGACGCCTCGCGCCCGGCGGCCTCCAGTTCGGCGACCCGCTGAGCATCGGCACGCGGCGCGAACAGATCGTCATCCGCGATCGCGGGCGCCGAGGCGGGCCGCGCCTTCAGCTCCAAAATCTTGCGTTCCAGTTCGGCCAGGGCGCGATCGATACGCGCCCGTGCGGCCGTGGTGGCGTCTGCCATCGGTCGCTCCTTTAGATTCCGTATAGAAGCCGACGACGCGCCGGGGTAAAGGGGCGCGCCCCCTTTTTCCGCCTTCCCAACAGAGGTCTCCACAGTGACCGACGCCAAAACCGCACCAAAGGCCACGCACGAGCAGATGGCGAACGCCATCCGCGTCCTCGCCATGGACGGCGTCGAGAAGGCCAAGTCCGGCCACCCCGGCATGCCGATGGGCATGGCCGACGTCGCCACGGTGCTGTTTTCACGCTTCCTGAAGTTCGACGCCTCGCGCCCCGACTGGGCCGACCGCGACCGCTTCATCCTGTCGGCCGGCCACGGCTCGATGCTGATCTACGCCCTGCTGCATCTGACGGGCTATAAGGGCGCGACGAAGGAAGAACTGTCCAACTTCCGTCAGTGGGGCTCCAAGACCGCCGGCCACCCGGAATACGGCCATATGCCGGGCGTCGAGGTCACGACCGGCCCGCTGGGCCAGGGCCTGGCCACCTCGGTCGGTTTCGCCATGGCCGAACGCCATCTGGCGGCGAAGTATGGCGACGAGCTGGTCGATCACCGCACCTGGGTCATCGCCGGCGACGGCTGCCTGATGGAAGGCGTGTCGCAGGAAGCCATCGCGCTTGCCGGCCGCTATAAGCTGAATAAGCTGCACGTCCTGTGGGACGACAACGAGATCACCATCGACGGCAAGGTCTCCCTGTCGGATGCGACCGATCAGAAGGCTCGCTTCAAGGCCGCGGGCTGGGCGGTCAAGGCGATCGACGGTCACGACATGAACGCCATCAAGGGCGCGATGAAGTGGGCCATGCGTCAGGACAAGCCCACCCTGATCGCCTGCAAGACCAAGATCGGCAAGGGCGCCGCCACGATGGAAGGCAGCCACAAGACCCACGGCGCGGCCCTGGGCGCCGCCGAGATCGCCGCCACGCGCCTCGGCCTGGCCTGGGATCACGATCCCTTCGAAATGCCCCAGACGATCGCCGACGCCTGGAAGAAGGTCGGCCGTCGCGGCGCCAAGGACCGCAAGAAGTGGGAAGCCCGCCTCGCCGCCTCGGCCCAGGCCGCCGACTTCACCCGCGCCATGAAGGGCGACCTGCCCGAGGCCGCCTTCGACGCCCTGAACGCCAAGATCGCCGAACTGGTCGAGACCCAGCCGGCCCAGGCGACGCGCCAGTCTTCGGGCGCGGCGCTCGACGAACTGTTCGCCGCCATTCCCGAACTGGTCGGCGGCTCGGCCGACCTGACCGGCTCGAACAACACCTTCGTCAAGGGCACGCCGATCCTGGATGCGCCGACCTATGAAGGTCGCTACGTCAACTGGGGCATCCGCGAGTTCGGCATGGCCGCGGCCATGAACGGCCTGGCCCTGCACGGCGGGGTCATCCCCTACGGCGGCACCTTCATGGTGTTTTCCGACTACAGCCGCCCGGCCATCCGCCTGGGCGCCTTGATGGGCGTGCGCGCCATCCACGTCCTGACGCACGATTCGATCGGCCTGGGCGAAGACGGCCCGACGCACCAGCCGGTCGAACATCTGGCGGCGCTGCGCGCCGTTCCGAACCTGCTGGTCTTCCGTCCCGCCGACACCATCGAGGCCATGGAATGCTGGCAGATCGCCCTGCAGACCAAGACCGCGCCGTCGGCCCTGGCCCTGTCGCGCCAGAAGACCCCGGCCGTCCGCACCGTCGCCGCGACCGAAAACCTGTCGGCCAAGGGCGCCTATGAGATCAAGGCCGCCAACGGCGAGGCCAAAGTGACCCTGTTCGGCACCGGCACGGAACTGGCCCTGGCGCTGAAGGCCGCCGAGACGCTGGAGGCCGAGGGCGTGGCGACCCGCGTCGTCTCGGTCCCCTCGTTCGAACTGTTCGAACAGCAGGACGCCGCCTACCAGGCCTCGGTCATCGGCCGCGGCACGGTCCGCGTCGCCGTGGAAGCCGCGATCAAGCAAGGCTGGGAACGCTTCATCGGCGAAGACGGCGCCTTCATCGGCATGACCGGCTTCGGCGCCTCGGCCCCGGCCGAGGTTCTGTACGAGAAGTTCGGCATCACCTCGGACGCCATCGTCGCGGCGGTCAAGGCGCGGCTGTAATGCGGCGCGCGGCGATCTTGGCGTGTCTTACGCTACTCGCCGCTTGCGGGCGGTCGACTGCAGCGGACGCCCAGGTCGCACTGACTTTCTCACCAGACCTCGCCGACGGTTTCGCGGCCCTGCCCCGTATCAATGCCGATACGCCGCAGGCTCGGGCGATCAATAGTCGGCTCGACCTCAGGGACGCTCAGGATCGGGAGAGCCGATCAGAGTGCCTCACGATGAAGGCTGAAAACGACAACGTGGAGTGGGTACGTTTGGTCGAAGTCCCCATGACAGGACCACGTTTTATCAGCCTGCTCATCTCCAAGGGCGATTATTGCGGAGGCGCCCATGGGAACTGGGAGCAGATGTCGATGACCTTCGACCTCTCAACTGGCGAGGCGCTCGATTGGTCGACGATGCTACCCGAAAACATGGCCTTGCCGCGTTACGAGGCCACCGATCACTGGCCCCAACTTCTTAGATCTCGGTCGCTCAAGGTCTGGTATGGCCAACAGGCCAGCACGCAAAGGCGTCAAGCTGGCGAAGATGATTGTGCCGAAGTCTTGCTGGATACCGAGCCTTTGGATGCCTGGTTGGACGCGGAGAAGGGCGGACTGGCTCTAAAGGTAGTCGGTTTGGCCCATGCGGCCTCGGCTTGCGCCGAAACCGTCGTCATGCCGCCGAACGAACTCCGCAAACACGGAGCAGCGGCCGAGCTTGTCGAAGCCCTTGAAAACGCACATCGCGATGGCCGCTGGCGCCGCTTCCCCCGCTAAATTTTCACGGAATGATCATGAAACTCGGCACCCCGCTTTCCGACACCGCCGTGCGCGTCATGCTGCTGGGCTCGGGCGAACTGGGCAAGGAAGTCGCCATCGAGCTTCAGCGGCTCGGCGTCGAGGTCATCGCCGTCGATCGTTATCCCAACGCACCGGCCATGCAGGTGGCGCACCGCAGCCACGTCATCCCCATGACCGACGCCCAGGTGCTGAACGGCGTCATCCTGGCCGAGGCCCCGCATTTCATCGTGCCCGAGATCGAGGCCATCGCCACCGAGGTTCTGGCCGATATCGAGGCCGCCAGCATGGCGACGGTCTCCCCGACGGCTCGCGCGGTGCAGCTGACGATGAACCGCGAGGGCATCCGCAAACTGGCCGCCGAAGCGCTGGGCCTGCCCACCAGCGCCTACGCCTTCGCCGGCTCGGCCGAGGAACTGGCCGCCGGGGCCGAGGCCGTCGGCTATCCCAACTTCGTCAAGCCGGTCATGTCCTCATCGGGCAAAGGCCAGTCCTTCGTCGAA
Organism: Brevundimonas vesicularis; assembly: GCF_044807075.1. Taxonomy (GTDB): domain Bacteria; phylum Pseudomonadota; class Alphaproteobacteria; order Caulobacterales; family Caulobacteraceae; genus Brevundimonas; species Brevundimonas vesicularis_G. The sequence goes on along the minus strand of NZ_CP085234.1, from coordinate 1,275,870 downwards.
GGCGCCGATGAAATCGCCGACGCCTGGACCTACGCCCAAGACAGCGGCCGCGTCGCCGGGGCCCGCGTCATCGTCGAGGGCCGGATCGACTTCGACTTCGAGATCACGCTGCTGACCGTCCGCTCGCGCGGCGCCGACGGCACGACCCGCACCGATTTCTGCGCGCCCATCGGCCACCGCCAGGTCAAGGGCGACTATGTCGAGAGCTGGCAGCCGCAGGCCATGACGCCCGCTGCGCTGACCGCCTCCCAGGACATCGCCGCCAAGGTCACCGCGGCCTTGGGCGGTTACGGCGTCTTCGGCGTCGAACTGTTCGTCAAAGGCGATCAGGTCTGGTTCTCCGAGGTCTCTCCTCGCCCCCACGACACCGGTCTGGTCACCCTGGCCAGCCAGACACAAACCGAGTTTGCGCTGCACGCCCGCGCCATCCTGGGTCTGCCCATCGACGTGACCCAGCGCGAGCCCGCCGCCAGCGCCGTCATCTATGGCGGCATGGACGCGCAAGGGATCGCCTTCGAGGGCGTCGCAGAGGCCCTGTCGGTCCCGACCGCCGACCTGCGTCTGTTCGGCAAGCCCGAGGCCTTCGAGCGCCGCCGCATGGGCGTGGCTGTCGCCCGCGGCGCCGACGTTGAACAGGCCCGCGAACGCGCGCGTGAAGCCGCCGGACGGGTCAAGGTCGTTCGGAACTGACACCTCCGTCTCCTCCCCGCTAGCGGGGAGGGGGGCCGCGAAGCGGTGGAGGGGTTCCTGAAGTCCCATTGGCGCTCGTGATGCTGTGGAGAACCCCTCCGTCTCTCCGCTGCGCTTCGAGCGAGCTCCCCATGAATGGGGAGGAGACGTATTTCTACGACTTTAGTCGATTGGCCTTGTCCCGCATTGTGGTGCAAACCAAGGGCGAGGGCCGCAGTCAGCCGGCCGGGAGGGATCTGTCGTGGGCAAACTCAGCACACCCATAATCTTCGGCGCCATCGCCATCTTGGGGGCGGTGTCCCTCGGCATCATCGCCCTGCATCAGGGCGAAAGCATCAGCGCGGTCTGGATGGTGGTCGCCGCCGTCTGCACCTATGCGATCGCCTATCGGTTCTACAGTCGCTACCTGGCGAACAAGGTCATGCAGCTGAACCCCGCGCGGCTGACCCCGGCCATGCGCCGCAACGACGGGCTGGACTATGTGCCGACGCCCAAGAACGTCCTGTTCGGCCACCACTTCGCCGCCATCGCCGGCGCGGGTCCGCTGGTCGGGCCGGTGCTGGCCGCCCAGATGGGCTATCTGCCGGGGGTCCTGTGGATTTTGGTCGGCGCCGTGCTGGCCGGCGCGGTGCAGGACATGATGGTCCTGTTCATGTCCACGCGTCGCGACGGTAAGTCGCTGGGCGACATGATCCGCACCGAAATGGGCAACATCCCCGGCATCATCGCCCAGGTCGGCGTTTTGATGATCATGGTCATCATCCTGGCGGTTCTGGCCCTGGTGGTGGTCAAGGCCCTGGCCGAAAGCCCGTGGGGAACCTTCACCGTCGCCGCCACCATCCCCATCGCCATCTTCATGGGCCTGTACACCCGCTTCCTGCGGCCGGGCCGCGTGGGCGAGGTGTCGGTGATCGGCGTCGTCCTGCTGATCCTGGCCATCATCGGCGGCGGCCACATCGCGGCTGATCCGTTCTGGGGCCCGGCCTTCACCCTGACCGGCCCGACCCTGGCGATCCTGATGATGGTCTATGGCTTCATCGCCTCGGTCATTCCGGTGTGGCTGCTCCTGGCGCCGCGTGACTATCTGTCGACCTTCCTGAAGATCGGCGCGATCGTGGCCCTGGCCGTCGGCATTCTGATCGTGCGCCCGCACCTGCAAATGCCGGCCATCACCCCCTTCATCGACGGCACCGGCCCGGTCTTCGCCGGCGCCCTGTTCCCCTTCCTGTTCATCACCATCGCCTGCGGCGCCGTGTCGGGCTTCCACGCCCTGATCTCCTCGGGCACCACGCCCAAGCTGCTGGAGAACGAAGCCCAGATCCCGATGATCGGCTATGGCGCCATGCTGTGCGAAAGCTTCGTCGCCGTCATGGCCCTGATCGCCGCCACGGTTCTGGACCCGGCCGTCTATTTCGCCATGAACAGCCCGGTCGCCGTCATCGGCAAGGATGCGGCCTCCGCCGCCGCCGCCGTGGCCCAGTGGGGCTTCCACATCACGCCCGGAGAGCTTGAGCAGCTGGCCCGCGACGTGGGCGAACATTCGATCCTGTCGCGCGCAGGCGGCGCCCCGACCCTGGCGGTCGGCATGGCGCACATCCTGTCCGGCGTGATCGGCGGCAAGGCCATGATGGCCTTCTGGTATCACTTCGCCATCCTGTTCGAGGCCCTGTTCATCCTGACCACCGTGGACGCCGGCACCCGCGTCTGCCGCTTCATGATCCAGGATCTGCTGGGCGTCGCCGTGCCCAAGATGCGCGAGACCAAGTCGTGGGGCGCCAACGTCGTCGCCACGGCCCTGACGGTCGGTCTGTGGGGCTATTTCCTCTATACCGGAGTGGTGGATCCGCTTGGCGGCATCAACAGCCTGTGGCCCCTGTTCGGCATCGCCAACCAGATGCTGGCCGCCGTCGCCCTCATCCTGGGCACCGTCGTCCTGTTCAAGATGAAGCGCGAGAAGTTCGCTTGGGTCATGGTCGTTCCCGCGACCTGGCTGCTGATCTGCACCCTGACGGCGGGCTTCCAGAAGCTGTTCCACCCGGATGTCCGCATCGGCTTCCTGTCCCACGCCCGCAAGTATCAGGAGGCGCTGGGCGCCGGCGAACTGATCGCCCCGGCCAAGTGCATCGGCGACATGCACCGCATCGTGGTCAACGACTACGTCAACTCGACCCTGACGGCGGGCTTCCTGTTCGTGGTCGTCACCATGGTCGTCTATGGCGTCCTGGCGTGCCGCAAGGCCTATGCGAACAACCGCCCGACGGTCCGCGAATATCCGGAAAGCCACCAACTGACGGCGGCCGACGAGGCGGCGGATGCAGCCCGTGCCTAACCCGTCGCAAGACGACCTGCTGTGCCTGTGTCGCGACGCCGCCCTGCGGTGGGGTCGCGGCGTCCGGCGCACGGCCGGCGCCATGATCGGTCAGCCGGACTATCAGGCCTATGTCGATCACGCGGCGGCGACCCATCCCGACCAGCCGCCGCTGGACAAGACCGCCTTCTTCCGCCTGCACGAGCAGCGCCGCTTTGGCGGCGCCGGCGGGTTCAAATGCTGCTGATCTAGAGGCCGCTGGCGGGGGTGTCGGCCCTCGCGCGATCCTCGGCCTGAAGGGCGGCGATCGCCGTCTCCAGTGTCGGATCGTCGCCCGCGCGGCGCTGGGCCACGGTGCGGGGCGCGGCGATGTCCGGCGTGACCCCCCGCTTCTCCAGCCGAATCCCGCCCGAGGTCACGAAATCCGCCCGGCTCAGCGTCAGCCGCCCGCCGTCCGGTAGATTAGTCTCCTGGGCGATCAGCACCGATCCCCCCGTCTTCTCGCCCACCACGATGCCGCGCCGCGCCTCCTGCAAGGCGGCCGGCGTCAGTTCAGCGGCGCTGCGGCTGCCCTGGTCCACCAGAACCGCCACATCATTGGCCAGGGGATCGCGCCGATCGCCGCAGTCGCCAGCCGCCCTCAGCACCACCGGCCGACCGCTGCGCCCCGTCCGCGTCGCCCAGACCTGATCGCGCGGCAGGAAACAGGTCAGGACCGATTCCGCCTCCATCAGCCGCCCACCGGGATTGCCACGCAGGTCCAACACCACGTCCACATCCGGCGGCAGGCCTTCCAACTCGCTGCCCATCCAGGCGCCCAGGCCTTTGTCGAACTGCTCGACGCGCAGCACCAGCACCCCCGGCCGCGACTTGTCGGCTGTGAACGGCTCGATGGCCTCCATCACCCGCGGCGTCAGGGCGATCTCGCGCCTCTGTCCCGCATCGTCGGTCAGGACCAACTGCACCGGAACCCCGTCATAGGTCTCGACATCCGGTCCCCAGGGCTTCCCATCGACCGACTTCAGGGCCCAGCCCATCTGCACGCCCGCCGCCTCGGCCGGCGAGCCCGGCCGGATGCGCTCGACGGTCCAGTCGTCCGGCGTCTCGCCCCGCATCAGGGTCAGGCCCATGACGGCGCGCCGAGCGAACTGCGCCTCCTGACGCCGCACCGCCGCCGGCGGACTGGCCGCCGCATGACCGTCGTCCAGCAGATCCAGCATCGCATTGATGACGCGGTACAGCCCCCGCTCGTCGCTCGCCGCCAGGGCCTGGGGCCGGAACGTCGCCCGCGCGGCGTTCCAGTCCACGCCGTGCAGGGTCGGATCATAATAGCCCCGCCGCACCTCGCTCCACACCCGGTCGAACACCCGCTGATTCAGCCTCACGCGGTCACGCGAGGACGCTGCGGCGACGGTCGGATCGACAACCAGCGAATCGACCGGTTGGGCCACGGCCGGACCACTCAACGGCAGGCCGAGCAACAGAAGGCTGAAAAGCCGGGAAGAAACGCTCAGATGCATGAACTCCATCTGACGTCAGTCGCCCGCTTCGCTCAAGTCACGACTGCGCGCTATTCCGGCACCCGCGTCCCGTCCCAGGCGAAGACGCCGCCGCTGTCGGCCGGGGTCAGGTTCGACAGCACGGACAGCAGCCGCTCGGCGGAATAGTCGGCCGTGAACAGCTTGCCCTGCGCCACCCCCTTCTGGAACGGCGCGCTCAGGTCGGTCGCCACCGTGCCCGGATGCAGACCGGCGATCACCGCCTGCGGATGGCTGCGCGCCATCTCGACCGACAGATTGCGCAGGATCATGTTCAGCGCCGCCTTGGACGCCCGATAGGCGTGCCAGCCGCCCAGTCGATTGTCGGCGATCGACCCCACCCGCGCCGACAGGGCCGCAAACACCGCCCGCCGATCGCGCGGCATCAGCGGCAGCAGATGTTTCGCCGCCAGCGCCGGCCCCACCGCATTGACGCGGTAGTCCCGCAACATGTGTTCCGCATCCAACTGACGAAACGACCGCTCCGGCTGAAGTCCGTCGTGCAGCACCCCGGTCGCCACGACGATCAGGGTTGGGACCGGTCCCTGGCCGATCCGTTCGGCGGCGGACGTCAGACTGGCGTCATCCTCCAGATCGGCCGCCAGCCCTAGGGCGCCCGCCACATCCGCGCCCGACCGCGACACGGCCCACACCGTCTCGAACGCGCCGTCCGCCAAGATCCGCTCGACCATCGCCCGGCCGATGCCGCCCGTCGCCCCGATCACCACACCCGATCCGTTCATCGCGTCTCCCTTCCGCGTTCGTCCCATGATAGGGGCGCGGCATGAGCATCACCACGGTCGGCCTCGATGCCGACGACACCCTCTGGCACAACGAGACGATCTTCCGCCTGACCCATGCGCGGTTCGTCGATCTTCTGGCCGACCACGGCGACGAGGCGACTATCGAGGCGCGTTTAGCCGAAACCGAGCAACGCAACCTGCGGCTCTATGGCTACGGCATTAAGGGCTTCACCCTGTCGATGATCGAGACGGCGATGGAGCTGACGAACGGCGAGGCTCCGCCCCATGTCGTGCGCGAAATCTTGGCCGCCGGTCGCGAGATGCTGGCCCACCCGGTCGAGACCCTGCCCGGCGTGGACGCGGTCGTCGCCGAGCTGTCCGAGAAATACCGTCTGGTCCTGATCACCAAGGGCGACCTGCTGGATCAGGAGCGCAAGCTGGCCGCCTCAGGCCTGGGCGACCTGTTCAGCGCCGTCGAGATCGTCTCCGAAAAGGATCGCGCCACCTACGAGCGGGTCTTCACCCGCCACGGAACCGGCCCCGCCGAGGCCGTCATGGCCGGCAACTCCATGAAGTCCGACGTCCTGCCCGCCATCGCCGCCGGCGCCTTCGGCGTCCACATCCCCTACCCCGTCACCTGGGCCCACGAACTGGCCGACGCCCCGGAGAATGAGCCCCGCTACGTCTCCCTCGCCCGCATCGACGAACTCCCCGACTGGATCGCGGCGATCGCGGATGCTTAAGGTCTTGCCCCCTGGCCCCTCCCTCTCTAAACGGGCCGCTTAACCGACAAGCAGACGTGAGCGTCGCAGGGCCAGGCTCTGCGGGGACTTCTCGCGCGCGTAGAGAACGACAGAGAACGAAGGACGACGCACTCCCTTGGACGCCTCGGACATTTGTCATGACGAACGCGACGCCATGGTGCGCGCGGCGCTGGCCGAACAGGGCGACAGCGGCGTGACGCCGCGCCATACGCTGTTCTATTTCTATGGCGAGGGCGACCACGGCGACCTGAACGAAGTCGCCCGGCGCGCCGGCTTTCTGACGCGCGGCGCCGACGACATGACGGTGCTCGAAACGACCATGGCGGTGGACGAGGCGTCTTTTGCGGCGACCTCGGCCATGATGCAGACCTGGGCCGCGGCCTTCCAGCTGGAGTATGACGGCTGGGAATGCGCGGTCGTGACCCACTAGCGTTCAATAAGAAGAAGAGCTGGCGATGCCCAAGCGCACAGACATCAAGTCCATCCTCATCATCGGCGCCGGCCCGATCGTCATCGGCCAGGCGTGCGAGTTCGACTATTCCGGCGTTCAGGCCTGCAAGGCGCTGAAGGCGGAAGGCTACCGGGTCATCCTGGTCAACTCGAACCCCGCCACCATCATGACCGACCCGGAGGTGGCCGACGCCACCTATATCGAGCCGATCACGCCCGAGATGGTCGAGAAGATCATCATCAAGGAAAAGCCCGACGCCCTGCTGCCCACCATGGGCGGCCAGACCGCGCTGAACACCGCCCTGGCGCTGCATGAATCGGGCGCGCTGGCCAAGCACGGCGTCGAAATGATCGGCGCCAAGGCCGAGGTGATCGACAAGGCCGAGGACCGCCAGAAGTTCCGCGACGCGATGGATAAGCTGGGTCTGGAGAGCCCCCGCTCCAAAGCCGCCCATTCGATGGAAGAGGCGCTGGAGGGGCTGGAGTTCGTCGGCCTGCCCGCTGTCATCCGCCCGTCCTTCACCCTGGCCGGCACCGGCGGCGGTATCGCCTTCAACCGCGAGGAGTTCGAGGAGATCGTCCTGCGCGGCCTGGACCTGTCGCCGACCACCGAGGTGCTGATCGAGGAATCGGTCCTGGGCTGGAAGGAATACGAGATGGAGGTCGTCCGCGACACTGCGGACAACTGCATCATCATCTGCTCGATCGAGAACGTCGATCCGATGGGCGTCCATACAGGCGACTCCATCACCGTGGCCCCCGCCCTGACGCTGACCGACAAGGAATATCAGCGGATGCGGACCGGCTCGATCAATGTGCTGCGCGAGATCGGCGTCGAGACGGGCGGCTCGAACGTCCAGTGGGCGATCAACCCCGCCGATGGCCGCATGGTCGTGATCGAGATGAACCCGCGCGTGTCGCGCTCGTCAGCGCTTGCGTCCAAGGCCACCGGCTTCCCCATCGCCAAGGTCGCGGCGCGTCTGGCGGTCGGCTACACCCTGGACGAACTGACCAACGACATCACCCAGGTCACGCCGGCCAGCTTCGAGCCGTCGATCGACTATGTCGTCACGAAGATCCCGCGCTTCGCCTTCGAGAAATATCCGGGATCCGAGCCCCTCTTGGGCACCTCGATGAAGTCGGTGGGCGAAGTGATGGCCATCGGCCGCACCTTCCAGGAATCGATGCAGAAGGCCCTGCGCGGGCTTGAGACCGGTTTGTCGGGCTTCGACGAGATCGAGATCGACGGCGTCGCCGATGTCGAGGACGCCTCCGCCGCCCGCGCCGCCGTAGTCCGCGCCCTGGGCGTCCCCACCCCCGACCGCATCCGCGTCATCGCCCAGGCCTTCCGCCACGGGCTGACGGTGGAAGAGGTCCAAGCCGCCTGTTCCTACGAGCCCTGGTTCCTGCGCCAGATCGCCGACATCGTGCGCGAGGAAGGCCATGTGCGGGTCAAGGGCCTGCCGACCGACCCGACCGAGTTCCGCCGCCTGAAGTCCAAGGGCTTCTCCGACGCCCGTCTGGCTCAGCTGACCGGCCAGAGCGAAAAATCCGTCCGGACCGCTCGTCGCGGCCTGAACGTCCGTCCGGTGTTCAAGCGGATCGACACCTGCGCCGCCGAGTTCGCCAGCGCCACCGCCTATATGTATTCGACCTATGAGACCGGCGCTCTGGGCCAAATCCCCGAGTGCGAGTCCGAGCCGACGAACAAGAAGAAGGCCATCATCCTGGGCGGCGGTCCGAACCGGATCGGCCAGGGGATCGAGTTCGACTACTGCTGCTGCCACGCGGCCTTCGCCTTCGACCAGATCGGCGTCGAGAGCATCATGGTCAACTGCAACCCCGAGACCGTCTCGACCGACTACGACACCTCCGACCGCCTGTATTTCGAGCCGCTGACGGCCGAGGACGTGCTGGAGCTGATCGAGGTCGAGCGCTCGAACGGCGAGCTGATCGGCTGCGTCGTCCAATTCGGCGGCCAGACCCCGCTGAAGCTGGCCCACGCCCTGCAGGAGGACAACATCCCCGTCCTGGGCACCAGCGTCGACTCCATCGACCTGGCCGAGGACCGCGAACGCTTCCAGCAGATGCTGGAAGGCATCGGCCTGCGCCAGCCGCCCAACGGCCTGGCCCGTTCGGCCGAGGAGGCCGCGCGGAAGGCCGAAGAGGTCGGCTACCCCGTCGTCCTGCGCCCCTCCTACGTCTTGGGCGGTCGCGGCATGATGATCGTCCACGACCGCGAGCAACTGGACCGATACGTCCACGAGGCCATGCGCGTCTCGGGTGACGATCCCGTCCTGATCGACCACTATCTGAACCGCGCCACCGAGGTGGACGTGGACGCCCTTTGCGACGACGAGACGGTCTTCGTCGCTGGCGTCCTGGAACATATCGAGGAAGCCGGCGTCCACTCGGGCGACAGCGCCTGCTCCATGCCGCCCTTCTCGTTGCGGCCCGAGATCGTGCACGAGTTGAAGCGTCAGACCACCGAAATGGCCAAGGCCTTGAAGGTGCGTGGCCTGATGAATGTGCAGTTCGCCATCGAGGAGCCGCACAGCGAAAGCCCGCGCATCTTCGTGCTGGAGGTCAATCCGCGCGCCAGCCGCACTGCCCCCTTCGTGGCCAAGACCATCGGTCAGCCCATCGCCTCGATTGCCGCCAAGGTCATGGCCGGCGTGCCGCTGAAGTCGTTCGGTCTGACGGACAAGCCCTACGACCATATCGCGGTTAAGGAAGCGGTCTTCCCGTTCGCCCGTTTCGCCGGGGTGGATACCGTCCTGGGCCCGGAAATGCGCTCGACCGGCGAGGTCATGGGCCTGGATTTCAAACGGCCGGGAGAGGCCGATATGGCCCCCGCCTTCGCCCGCGCCTTCGCCAAGTCCCAGATCGGCGGTGGGACCACCCTGCCGACCTCGGGCTGCGCCTTCATTTCGGTCAAGGATGAGGACAAGCCCTTCATCGTCGACGCCGCCCGGACGTTGCTGGCCGAAGGCTTCAGCCTGATGGCCACCGGCGGCACCCATGCCTATCTGGTCGAGCAGGGGCTGGAGGTGAAGCTGGTCAAGAAGGTGCTGGAAGGCCGCCCGCATATCGTGGACGCGATGAAGAACGGCGAGGTCCAGCTGGTCTTCAACACCACCTCGGGCAAGCAGTCGCTGCAGGACAGCTTCAGCCTACGCCGCACCGCCCTGATGATGAAGATGCCCTACTACACCACCACCGCCGGCGCCCTGGCCGCGGCCCAGGCCATCGGCGCGATCAAGGCCGGCGACCTGGATGTTCGGGCGATCCAGGACTACGCCTGACGTTGACGAAATCTCCGGTTTTCGGCCGCACGCTGCAAGGCTGTAGCGGCCGAACGCCGGAGATGCGCCGATGTCCAATCTCGACCTCGCCCTGATCGCCATCCTGTGCGGCGAAGTGCTGGGGTTTCTCGCCTTCGCCAGGGACAAGCAGCGCGCCAAGGCCGGCCTGTGGCGCACGCCGGAATCGACGCTCTTGCTGTTCGGCCTGATCGGCGGGCTGGGCGCGTGGATGGGTCAGCAAATCTTACGCCACAAGACCCGCAAGGAGCCGTTCGGGACGCAGTTCGGCCTGGTCGTCCTGCTTCACCTAGTCCTGCTTGTGGGCGCCGCCGCCTGGGTCATTCTGTAGCGCGACCGTCTTCGCCCGCCCCATCCTCGCCGGCCACGATCCGGGTCGCGGCCAGGTCGGCGGTGACGTTGCCGACGGTGCGGAAGATGTCGGGGATGACCTCGACCGCCAGCAGCAGCGGCAGCACGCCCAGCGGCAGGCCCATGGCCAGACAGATGGGGCCGATGGCGGCGAAGAAGCTGACCTGACCTGGCAATCCGACCGAGGCGATGGACACGGCGATGGCCGTCAGACCGCCGGCGATCAGCACGCCGAGCCCCAGCTCCACCCCGTGCAACTGCGCCACATAGAGGCAGACCGCCAGGTTGGCGACGGGGCTGGTGATGCGGAAAACCGCCACCGCCAGCGGCAGCACCAGACCCGCCGACGTCTGCGGCACGCCCAGCCAGTCGCGCGCGCGCTCAATCATGACCGGCAGGCTGGCCAGCGACGACTGGGTCGAGACGGCGACGACCTGGGCCGGGGCCACGGCGCGCGCGAAACGGGCCAGCGAAATCCGTCCCCACACGATCGCCACGACATAGATGATCAGGATCAGCCCAATCTGGCTGAGGCAGACGATGGCGACATAGTGGGCCAGCGTCCCCGCCACCCCCAGGCCCGCGCGCAAACCCACGCCCAGCGCCAGTGCAAACACTCCGAACGGCGCGGCGAGCAGCACCCAGTGGACGATGACCACCATGGTCTCGGCCACGGCCTCGAAGAAGCCGGCCAGGGGCCGACGCAGCTCGGCCTTGATCCGCGTTGCGGCGAAGCCGAAGGCGACGGCGAAAACCACCACCGCCAGCACCCCGTCGTCGGACGCCGCCTTGATGACATTGGCCGGTGCCAGACTGGCCAGGAAGGCGCGCAGGCCATCCGTGCGCGCCGCCTCGCCCACGGTCGCCAAGGATTCGGCGCTGACGCCCGCCAGCAGGCCACGCCCCGCCTCGGGATTGATTGGCCAGACCGCCAGCAAGCCCAGCCCCGCCAGGATCGCATAGATCGTCGCCCCGACCAGCAGCACCGCGAACACCACCAGCGACCGCACCGCGATCCGGCCCGTCGCCGCCGCATCGGCGATGGAGACGATGCCGGTCACCAGCAGGCTGAACACCAGGGGAATGACGGTCATGCGCAGGGCGTTCAGCCACACCTGGCCCAGGCTCTCGACGATGCCCAGGGCGCCGGTCAGCCAGGCGGCCTGCGACCCTTGCGCCAGGGCGCCGACGACGACGCCGGCGACCAGGGCCGCGATGACGAAAAAGCTCAGGGAGGTGAAGAAGGCGGCGATGCGGGATTGGCTCATGCCATAGCGCTAGCACCGCTTGGCGCATCGCGCGCGCCAAACCTTCTGTCGGTCGCTGACAGTTCATGTCGTCGCAGGGCGAACCCTGGTCGTGCACCGTGCGTTGGAAGGGCGAAAGGAACTGCATCATGTCCCGCCTGCACAAACTCGTCCCCCTCCTCGGCAGCCTGCTGCTGTCCAAGGGCGGCCGTCGCGTCGCCGGTCGTCACGCCGGAAAACTGGCCCTGGCGACCCTGGCCTATGAGGTCTGGCGCAGCCGCCGCGAAGGCGCCAAGCCCAAGGTCGCGCCGCAACCGCGCGGACGCTGGAGCGGTCGCCGCCCGCGCTGAGGCCGCAATCGCCGCTCGACTTCTGGGGCGGCGTTGCGAATAGTCACGCCTCGCCGCCCGGAGCCGCCCCATGATCAAAGTCCACCATCTGAACGACAGCCGCTCGCAACGCGTCCTGTGGCTGCTCGAAGAGCTGGGCCTGGACTATGAGGTCGTGCGCTACGAACGAAACCCTGGAAACCGGCTGGCGCCCCCAGAACTGCTGGCGATCCACCCGCTGGGCAAGTCGCCGGTCATCGAGGACGGCGCGGTCAAGGTCGCAGAGACCGGGGCCATCGTCGAATATCTGCTCGATACCTACGGCCAAGGTCGCCTGCGTCCGGCGGCGGGAACCGAAGACGGCCGTCGCTTCACCTATTGGCTGCACTATGCTGAGGGGTCGGCCATGCCGCCCCTGCTGCTGAAGCTGGTCTTCAGCATGCTGCCGCGCCGCGCGCCCGCCCTTCTAAAGCCAATCGTCAATGGCGTCGCCAACAAGGCGATCACCAGCTTCGTCGATCCGCAACTGCGCACTCACGTCGGCTTCTGGGAGGACGAACTGGGCCGGTCGGAATGGTTCGCAGGCGACCAGTTCACCGCCGCCGACATCATGATGAGCTTTCCGGTCGAGGCGGGCGCCGACCGCGCCTTCGATGCCGAGACCAAGCCCCGTCTGAAGGCCTTCTTGAGCCGCATCCATGCGCGGCCCGCCTATCAACGCGCGCTCGAGCGGGGCGGTCCCTACAGCTACGCGTGATCGGATCGTGATCGCGACGGCGCAACCCGCCGTGGTCGAGGGCGTTAACGTCTCATGCGCCTTCAAACCATTCAGATCGTGGCCGGACTGGCTGCGGCCGTCGCCTTCGTCCTTGCCTTCATGGCGGCAGGAGCCGCCTTGATTTCCGGCATCTTCATGCTCGCCGGCCTCGCCGCCGTCGGTTGGCTGGCCTACAGCCTCATCAAGGGCGTCCTGCGCCGCGACCACAAGCCCGAACCGCCGGCCCGCGCCTGAGGGTCAACCGGGACGGGGGTCCACGCTCTTGAATTCCTGAGCAAGAAGCCCTAGTCTTGATGCCCGGCCGCGCCCGCCCCGCGGCCTTTTGTGTGCTTATCTCGCGTCTTTCCAGTCTCCGGGCGAACCAGAAAAATCACGACACAATGGAAAAAGTGCCGATGACGGCCGAGGGCTACCGCGTCCTCGACGATCAACTGAAGCAATTGAAGTCGGTCGAAAGGCCGAGCGTGATCGCCGCCATTTCCGAGGCGCGTGAGCACGGCGACCTGTCCGAAAACGCCGAATACCATGCCGCCAAGGAGCGTCAGGGCTGGATCGAAGGCCAGATCGCCGAGATCGAGGACAAGATCAGCCGCGCCCAAGTCATCGACGTGTCCAAACTGTCGGGCAGCCAGGTCAAGTTCGGCGCCACGGTCACCGTCGTGGACGAGGACACCGAGGAAGAGGCCACCTATCAGATCGTCGGCGAACACGAAGCGGACGTGAAGAAGGGCAAGATCTCGATCGCCTCGCCGATCGCGCGCGCCATGATTTCCAAGGAGGTCGGCGACGTTGTGGAGGTCAACACCCCCGGCGGCGTGAAGGCCTACGAGATCCTCAAGGTCGAGTGGAAGTAACAGCGGTGGCGGGGGCAGCGTCCGCGCAGCCCCTTTCCATCTGGGTCGTCTCCGACGGCCGCGCCGGCATCGAGAATCAGGCGCTCGGTATCGCTGAGGCCGTACAGCGCCTGACCCCGGCCGAGATCACGATCAAACACATCCGCTGGCGGCCGAACTTCGACCGTTTGCCGTCGGCATTGAAGACCCCGGCCATGCTGGCGTCTGCGCCGCTGACCAGCCCCAATACCGATCATTGGCCCGATCTGTGGATCGCCACGGGTCGCGCGACCCTCCCGCTTTCGACCCGCGTCAAGGCGTGGAGCGGCGACAAGACCTTCGTCGTCCAGACCCAAGATCCACGCTGGGCCAACGATCGCTACGACCTGATCGTCGCCCCCGCCCATGACGGCCTGTCGGGCGACAATGTCTTTGAAATCACCGGCTCGCCCCACCGCATCACGCCGCAGCGGATCGCCAAGGTCGCGCCCGCCTTCGCCGACCGGATCGCCCCCCTGCCCCATCCGCGCGTCGCCGCGCTGATCGGCGGAAAGTCCAAGGCTTTCGACCTGCCCCCCGCCCATGCGGCCGACTTGGCGGACCGGATCGCGGACGCCGTGCGAGCGTCGGGCGGCGCACTGATGCTGACCTTCTCACGCCGGACGCCCGATGCGGCCAAGGCCGTCATGACCGCTCGCCTGTCGGACCTGCCGGGCTGGATCTGGGATGGGACAGGCGACAACCCCCTGTTCGGCTTCCTGCATTTCGCCGACCACATCCTGGTCACCGAGGACAGCGCCAACATGGCGGCCGAGGCCGCCTCGACCGGCAAGCCGGTTCACGTCCTGCCGATGATCCCGCTGAAGGCCGGCGACAAGTTCGCTCGCCTGCACGACGACCTGCAGTCGCGCGGCGCCACCCGCCCGTTTGACGGCGCGCTGGACACCTGGACCTACGATCCGCTGGCCGAAACCGACCGCGCCGCGCGCGCCGTTCTGGAAGCGATGCGGACGCGATAGCGAGACCCACGTCCGTTCCTGACGCCGTCACGCCCTATGGTGACGGCCGTCATCAGGAGGCTTTCTAAGAACGGCTCGCAAAAATCTGCACCAAAGTGCACTAAAAAATTCTGGGGTGGCCTTTTCAGTCGCCGCCGCCACCGTCACAGCCGCTGTCCGCGCTGCAGTCCGAGCCGCTGTTCTGCGACGTGTCCGATGGCGGCATGACCGCGCCCCCGTCTGACCCGCCGCCCTTCCGGGCCTTGGCGTTCGCGGCCCCCATCAAGGCTACGCCAAAGCCCGATCCGATGGCCGTGCCCAGGGCGAGGCCCAGGCCGACTTTGTCCAGGGCCACGCCCAGCGCCACGCCGATCGACAGGCCCAGACCGATCCCGATCGGCAGGAAGGCCACGCTCTTGTTCGTCATCCCCATCTCCCCTTCATGTCGGGCGAGACTAGCATCGCGCAAACGGGAATCACCGCCTAAATAGGGCCATGACCCAAGCTCGTACCGTTCGCGTCGCCATCATCGGCTCCGGCCCCGCCGGCTGGACCGCCGCCATCTACGCCGCCCGCGCCTCGCTGAACCCCGTCGTCATCGCCGGCATCCAGCCCGGCGGCCAGCTGACCATCACCACCGACGTCGAGAACTATCCCGGCTTCGCCGACACCATCCAGGGTCCCTGGCTGATGGAGCAGATGCAGGCCCAGGCCCTGCATGTCGGGACCGAGGTCATCCACGACATCGTGGTCTCCGCCGACCTGTCGCAACGCCCGTTCCGCCTAACGCTGGACAGCGGCGAGGAGCTGCTGGCCGAGACCGTCATCATCTCCACCGGCGCCCAGGCCAAGTGGCTGGGGCTTGAAAGCGAGGCCGCCTATCAGGGCTTTGGCGTCTCGGCCTGCGCCACCTGCGACGGCTTCTTCTATCGCGGCAAGGAAGTCGTGGTCGTCGGCGGCGGCAACACCGCCGTCGAAGAGGCGCTGTTCCTGACCAACTTCGCCTCCAAGGTCACGGTCGTTCACCGTCGCGACGAGTTCCGCGCCGAGAAAATCCTCCAGGACCGGCTGTTCGCCCACCCCAAGGTCGAGGTGATCTGGAACTCGGCGATCGAGGAGATCGTCGGCGTCGTGGACGGCATGGCCAAGAACGTCACGGGCGTTCGGCTCAAGAACGTCCAGGACGGCTCGACCCGGGAAATCCCCGCCGACGGCGTCTTCATCGCCATCGGCCACGCCCCGTCGTCGGAACTGTTCAAGGGCCAGTTGGAAACCAACGCCGGCGGCTATCTGCGGGTGAAGCCCGGCACGGCTTCGACCGAGATCGAGGGCGTCTGGGCCGCCGGCGACGTGACCGACGACGTCTATCGCCAGGCCGTCACCGCCGCCGGCATGGGCTGCATGGCCGCCCTGGAAGTCAGCCGCTTCCTCGCCGAGGAAGACCACGCCAAGGCCCACAACCCGATCCCCCACGCCGAAGCAGAGAAGATCGGGGTATGGTGAACCGATAGACTTTCCCTCCCCTTCAGGGAAGGGTGGTCGCGAAGCGACCGGGTGGGGGCGGCCCCAGACCTCAATAGACCGAGGCCTCCGTCAGTTCCGCCAAGTCCTCGTCCGACAGCTTAAGCGTCGCCGCCTTCAGAGTGTCGGCCAGTTGTTCGGTCGAGGTCGCGCTGACGATCGGGGCCGTCACGCCCGGCTGGGCCAGCAGCCAGGCCAGGGCGACCTGGGCCGAGGTGGCCTCGTTCTTCTGGGCCACGGCGTCCAGCACCGCCAGGATGCGCACGCCGCGCTCGTCGAACTTGTCCTTCAGCATTCCCTCGCGCTTGGTCCCCGCGATCTGATCGACGGTTTTGTATTTGCCGGTCAGGAAGCCGCTCTCCAGGCTGAAATAGGTGATGACGCCCAAGCCCTTCTCCACGGCCAGGTCCTGCAATCCGCCCTCGAAGGTGTCGCGGCTGTAGAGGTTGTAGTGCGGCTGGATCGTCGCATAGGCGGCCAGACCCTCGCGCTGCGAGATATCCAATGCCTCTGCGACCTGTTCGGCCGAATGGTTGGAGGTGCCGATGGCGCGCACCTTGCCGGCCTGCACCAGCTTGTCCAGCGCGCGCAGCGTCTCGTCCTGCGGTGTCTTCGGATCAGGCCAGTGGGTCTGATACAGGTCGATATAGTCGGTCTGGAGCTGGCGCAGCGACGCCTCGACCGCCGTTTCGATCCAGGCCGGCGACAGGTCGTTGTGGCCCTGCCCCATGTCCGATCCGACCTTGGTCAGGATCTTGACGTCGTCGCGCCGACCGCGCGCCTTCAGCCATTTGCCGATGATCGTCTCGCTTTCCCCGCCGGAGTGGCCCGGAACCCAGCGCGAATAGGCGTCGGCGGTGTCGATGGCGTCAAAGCCGGCCTCGACGAAGGCGTCCATCAGGGCGAATGACGTCGCCTCGTCCGCCGTCCAGCCGAAGACGTTGCCGCCGAACACCAAAGGGGCGATGTCTAGGCCGCTGGAGCCGAGCTTGCGTTTGGTGAGGGTCGTCATGGGAGGTCTCCTTTGGGGAGCCCTCGACATATGCCGCATCCATACGGCTGCAACCGTTGGGAAAGCGGTTACCCGAAGAGTTGAAGACCCGGCGGTGCGTAATCGACCGGCTGGCCCTGGCGGCGGCGCAGGGCGTAATCCACGGCGGTCTGCACGGCGTGTTCGTCGGTCGGCTTGGACAGGACGCCGATCGTTCCGGCGACGCCTTCCTTCACCATGCCGGGGTTGGCCGTCATGAACAGGACCGACACACCCATGTCCTGGCCGAGCTCACGGCCCAGGTTGATGCCCGCGGGACCATCGGACAAGTGGATGTCGACCAGCGCCAAATCCACTTCGTTTTCGCGCACCAGATCACGCGCGGCCTTTGCGGTCGCGGCGACGCCCAGAACCTCGTGACCGAGATCCTCCAGGACAAACCTAAGCTCCATCGCAACGAGAGCTTCGTCTTCGATGATGAGGATACGCGCAGTCATGGCTCGATCGGGGGTTCGGGAACGTACGTAACGTCAGTGTGAGGGATAGGTTTCAATACAGGACTAATTTGAATACCCGCCGGCCGCGCGCCGCCTGGACAAGGCCGTCGCCGGCAGATCCACGATGACCTGAAGGCCCTCGGGTCGCCATTCGCGCGACAGCCGACCGCCCAGCTGTCCCTCGACCGAGAGGCTGGCCAGGGAGGAGCCGAAGCCGGTGCGCTGCGGCAGGCTCTGGATGACCGGACCGCCCGTTTCCGACCAGGTCAGGACGAAGCGATCCTCCTGTCGTTCGGTGTCGAGCGTCACGACGCCTCCGCGCTCGGACAGCGCGCCGTATTTGGCGGCATTGGTCGCCAATTCATGGAACAGAAGCGCCACGGAGGTCGCCGCCTGATCGTCGAAGACGGCGTCCTCGCCCCGGATCACGACGCGCGCCCCCCCCGTCTCGTCCGCATAGGCCTTGAACAGGTCGGACAGGAAGGAATGCAGGGTTGTCGCCCCGATCGTGGTCTTGGACGTCTCGGTGTGCGGCCGCACGAATTCATGCGCACGGGCCAAGGCGCCGATCCGCGTGCGCAGCGAGGCCGCAAACGCCTTCGCCTCCGGATACTGTCGCGCCGAAAGGGCGATCAGGGCGGTCACCACGGCGAAGATGTTCTTGATCCGGTGGCTCAGCTCCTGGCTGACCAACTCGCGGCCCTGCTCAAGCCGCTTCAACTCGTCGATATCGGTCAGGGTGCCGAACCAGCGGGTGATCTCGCCCGCCTCGTCGCGGATCGCCACCGCGCGGCCCAGGGTCCAGCGATAGACGCCGCTGTGATGCTTCAGCCGGTATTCGATCTCATAGGGCTCGCCGGTTTCCAGCGAGTTGCGCCACACCGCCCACGCCCGTTCGCGGTCGTCGGCATGGAACATGTCGTTCCAGCCCTCGCCGTCGGTCGAGCCCAGAGGCACGCCCGTGAACTCGTACCAGCGCGCATTATAGTAGTCGTGGAAACCGTCCGGCAGGGTGGACCATACCATCTGCGGCATGGCGTCAGCCAAGACCCGGAACCGGCTCTCGCTTTCGCTCAGGGCTACGGCAGTCTCGGCCAAATCCGTCTCGATCGTCTTGCGTTCGGTGATATCCACCGCGACGCCGGGGAAGCGGATCGGCTTGCCCTCCGCGTCGAAATAGACCTGACCGCGCGCCAGAACCCAACGCACGTCATTGCCCTGGCCCAGACGATATTCGCTGACGAAGGCGCCGTCGCCCGTCATGGCTCGGTCGATCTCGTCGGCGACGCGATGGGCGTCGTCGGGATGGACGTTGCTTGTGAAAACCTCAATGGCCGCGCCCTCGCGCGCCGCTTCGGGATCCACGCCGTACATGCGCGCAAAGCGTTCGTCGGCGATCACGCGGTTCTCGGGAATGTCCCAGTCCCAGGCCCCCACATAGGCCGAAGCCTCCATCGCCAGCCGCGCCGTGCGGTCGCTGAGGTCCCGGTCCAACAGGGCGCGACGCAGCTCCAGTTGCGTCATCACCTGTTGCGCCAGGGTCTTGAGCGCCATCAACTGAAGCTCGGTCAGACCTTGCGGGCGCGGCTTGTCATCCAGAACGCACAGGGCGCCCAGCGGCACGCCGTCGGGCGTCCTCAGCGGATAGCCGGCATAGAAGCGGATGTGCGGCGCGCCCGTCACCAGGTCATTGTCGATGAAGCGCTCATCTTGCATCGCGTCGGGGATGACCATAACGTCGTCGCGCAGCATGGCGTGGGCGCAGAACGACAGCGGGCGCGGCGTTTCGCGCACGCCCAGACCGACCTCGGACTTGAACCACTGACGCTGGGAATCGACCAGGCTGACGGCGGCCATCGGCGCTTCGCAGATGCGCGCGGCGAGCGACGCCAGATCGTCGAACGACCCTTCAGGCGTCGTGTCCAGCACGCCGTAGCTCGTCAGGGCCTTCAGACGGTCGGCTTCGTCCCACCTCGGACAATCGACTTCGGGGTGGGTCAAGCAGGCGTCCTCGCTGGGCCGGTCAGTTCCGGCCATCGACATCAATGCTCGGAGTGATGAAGCGTTGCAATGCAGGATGTCAGTTCGCGGGGCGACCGACTTCCTCCACATCCATTGCGGTGACGCCTGCGGGCGCCGGGGCGGCCGGTTTGGTCGCCGATGCGGGCCGCTCCAGAGCATTCAGGCGCGCGTTGATGGCGGCGACTTCCTCACGCGTCGGCAGGCGCCGACCGCCCAGGCTGACCACGCCGACGACGCGCTGCTGACCATCGATCTCAACCGTCTTGAGGGGCGCGTCCTTGAGCGGCGCGTCAGGATCGGCGCCGCCGGTTGCGGAGCCGGCCGCGACCGTCATGCGCGGACGCGAGAAGCGGGCTTCGTCAATCGCGGGCTCACGCCCATTGTAGGTTTTGCGAAAGGCGGCGGTTTCGCCATAGACTCCCTTCCAGCGATAGAAGATGTGCGCGCCGATCTGCGTCACCTTGGCCACCGTCGGCGCCCACCAGGGATGCACATAGTCGGCGTGATAGTGGGTGGCGGTGCCGACCTCCTGCGCCACGGCGCCGTTCAGCGCGCGCTCCGCCACCTTGCGCGCCCGCTCCCACGCCCAACCAACCGGCGCCTGACCCAGTGAACCGTCGCAGGTGAAGCTGAACTGGCAGCCCGTGATCCGCTCGGCGCCCTCGAACACCACGCCGCAAACCGTATTGGCGTAGTTGGGATCGCGAACCCGGTTGAGCACGACCTGAGCGACGCCGGCCTGACCGTTTTCCGGTTCCAGCGCCGCCTCGTAATAGACGGCCTGTGTCAGGCAACGCAGGGCGCGGCGACGATCCTGGGCGCTGCCCCTGAAGACAAAGGGAACTGCGGGGCGCAGAGCCCCTGACGCCGGCGCCATGGCCGCATTCAATCGTTGGGCCTCCAGACCGCTCTTGCCCGGTTCCAGTCCCGGCTTGCCGGCCAGGGTCAGGCTCTCCCAACCCGGCGTCAGGCCATAAAGGGCCGGTTGCAGCAGGTTTGGGTCGTGCCGCATCGCCAGAGCCAGCTGCGAGGGCGTCAGACGCCCCTTGATCGCCGCCAGACCGCCCGCGCCGAGGTCGCCCCCGGTGATCCGCGAGACAGCCTCCGCCGTGCGATCGAGATCGGGGCGGACGCTGGACCCGGCCGCCATGGCGACGCCCAGCACGGCGCCGGCCGCGGGCAGCGCCGCCGCCGAACGCCGAAGCGCCTTCCACATCGTCTTCCAGGGCAAGCGGGTCATTCAGGGTCCAACAGCCGCGATCGGCGCACCGGCCGTTCGCTGAGATCGCGCGTCTAGTCCGACTTATAGGCCATTTTCCGGCGTCACGACGACCGCCGTTATCACGCCCTGCTGCGCGTCAGGGGGTGGTCGCCCCAAACGCAAGGTGTAAGACTATGTTCCAGCATCGCAAACGCGTCGCTGATGGGGCAAACCGACAGTATGAGCGCAGGCGGATCGAAACGGCGGATCGCGGGCATGGATCGCTGGCTGGTCGGCCTGGCGCGTCTGCCGACGGCCTCGTTCACTCACCGCCTGCTCGTCGGCGCGGGATTCGCGCTGCTGGGTCTGGCGTTGAGGGCGCTCGCGTCACCCCTCTATGGGGACCTGACAGGCTTCACCATTCTGCTCCCGGCCGTCACCCTTGCGGCGCTGGCGGGCGGCTGGACCGGGGCCCTGACGGCGCTTGTCGTCTGCACAGGCGGCGGCTGGGCGATCGTCGGCGTCACCGCGACCGGCCATGACGGTATTTTAGAGGCCGTCGGCGGCACAGCGACCTGGAACTTCCTGCTGGTCGGACTGTTCATCGCCGCCATCGGCGCCTCGTTGCGAGGCGCCATCTCGCGACTGAGTGAAAGCGAAACCCGCTTTCGACAGCTGGCGGACACGGCCCCCTCGCCGATCTGGCTGATGGACGCCCAGGGCGAGTTCGAGTTCGTCAATGAAGCGCTGTTCGACCTGCATGGTATGAGCCTGGAGGCGCTCAAACAGGGCGGCTGGCGGTCGGCCGTCCACCCCGAAGATCTGGAGCAGGTGAAGACTGCTGAAAGCGCGGGCGCGGCCGGACGCCAGCCCTTTGAGATGGAGGCGAGGGTTCGGGATCGCGACGGTGTTTGGCGCTGGATGCGGGCCATCGCGCGGCCCCGCTTCGACGGCCAAGGCGCTTTCATGGGCTATGCCGGCATCTCTTTCGACGTGACCGAGACGCACGAGGCTCTACAAAGCGCGGCGCAGGCCGAACGCAGACAAGCCTTCCTGCTGGATCTCAGCGATCGCCTGCGCGACCTGACCGATCCCGACGATATCATGGCCGAGGTCGAGAGCGCGCTGGGCGCGCTGTTGAAGGTCGACCGGGTCGGTTACGGCGAGGTCGACCAAACGGCTGGCGTCGTTTCCATGAGCCGCGACTGGACCGCAGGCGTAATCAGCGCCCAAGGCCAGTTCGCCCTCAACGCTTTTGGCGAAGGCCTGATCGCGGATCTCAACCAGGGCCGCACGATCCAGATCGAAGACGTCAGGGACGACGCACGCACGACGGCGGCCGCCAGGGCGTTCGAGGATATCCAGACCCGCGCCCTGGTCCGCGCGCCGCTGATCCGGGCCGGACGCCTGCGCGCCTTCCTCTATGTTCACTCCGCCGCGCCGCGCCGGTGGACCGAGGCGGAGGTCAGTCTGGTCGAGGAGGTCGCCGCTCGGACATGGGCGGAGGTCGAACGCGCCCGCGCGGAAAACGAGACCCGCGAAAGCGAGCAGCGGTTCCGCGCCATCGCCGACACTGCACCGGTGCTGATCTGGGTCACCAACCAGGATCGGACGCGCGCCTTCGTCAATCGGGCGTATGTGGATTTCCACGGGTCTGACTATGAGACCGTCCTCAACCTGGATTGGCGCGCTGCGCTCCATCCCGAGGATCGGAACCGCATTCTGACGGAATCGGTCGCTGGAGAAGCGACCTGCGAGCCCTTCTCGATGGAGGCGCGTTATCGCCGCCATGACGGCGAGTGGCGCTGGCTCAAGTCGTTCTCTCGTCCGCGGCTGGCGGGACAGGACATTGTCGGCTTCGTCGGCGTGGCCTTCGACGTCACGGATATGCGCGTCGCGCAAGCCAAGCTGGAAGAATCCGAGAACCGCTTCCGCACCGTCGCCGACAGCGCGCCGGCGTTGATCTGGATGAGCGACGACGCCGCCCAGATGATGTTCGCCAACAGGCGCTACCGCACCTTCTTCGGCGTGGAGGCCGACGCGCATCTGCCCGACAGTTGGAGGCGACTGATCCACCCGGACGACGAGGGGGTCTTCGCCGCCGCCTTCATGCGCGCCTTTGAGGCTCGGGACCGGTTCGAGGCCCTGACCAGGATCAACCATCCAACGCTCGGCCCGCGCTGGCTGCGAACCGAAGGCGTGCCGCGCTTCGACGCCTCCGGCGTGTTCCAGGGTTATGTCGGCGCCTGTCTGGACGTCACCGACGCCAAGAAGGCCGAGGACGATCTGAAACGGATCAACGAGCTTCTCGAAGAACGGGTCGACGCCGCCCTGATCGAAAAGGCTCAGGCCGAGGCTCAACTGGTCCACGCCCAGAGGATGGAGGCGGTGGGTCGGCTGACCGGAGGCGTGGCGCACGACTTCAACAACCTGCTGACCGTCGTGATCGGGGCGTTGGACATCATCCTGCGCAGCGAGGATGCGGCCAAGCGCAGGAAGTTGGGCGAGGCGGCGCTGGCGGCGGCGCGACGGGGCGAGAGCCTGACGCATCAGTTGCTGGCCTTCTCGCGTCGTCAGGCGCTGCGCCCCGAACCGATCGACCTGAACGCCCTGATCCGTGAAAGCGAGCCGCTACTACGCCGGGCGGTCGGCGAGGCGGTGGACTTCAAGGTCAAGCTGAAGCGCGGCGGCGCGCGGGCCAATGTCGATCCGGCCCAGTTCGAGGCCGCGCTCCTGAATCTGATCGTCAACGCCCGCGACGCCCTGGGCGATGTGACCGGCGCCAAGGGCCCAGACGCCCGCATCACGGTCCAGACGCGGATCTGCGAGGTCGAGGACGGTCAGGTCGCAGAACTGCCGGCCGGCGAATATGTGTGCATCGCCGTGTCCGACAACGGCGAGGGCATGTCGCCGGACATCAGAGACCGCGTGTTCGAACCCTTCTTCACGACGAAAGGCGTCGGCAAGGGCACTGGCCTGGGCCTGAGTCAGGTCTACGGCTTTGCGCGCCAATCCGGCGGCGGCGTTCAAATCTTTTCAGAGCCGGGACAGGGCGCCGAAATCTGCATCTATCTGCCGCCGCTTTCCATCGAGGACGCCGCCAATGCGCCGATCCCCGCCGTCGCAAGCGATCATGCGCTGATGAAGGGCGGGCGGGTTCTGCTGGTCGAAGACGATGCAGGCGTGGCTGCGATCGCGCTGGAAATTCTCGAAGGGTTCGGCCTCGAGGTCGACTGGGCCGAAACGGGCGACGATGCGCTGAAGTTTCTGAATGCCGACAGATTCGACGTCATGCTGACCGATGTCGTCATGCCGGGCGGCATGAGCGGGATCGAACTCGCGCACGCCGCGGCGCTTGAGCGGCCGCATCTGCGCATCGCCCTGACGTCGGGATACATCGGCGAGGATGTCGACGCCGTGCTGGCCGATACGACCTGGCCGCTGCTGCGCAAACCCTATTCATCGGATCAGCTGCGGGATCTTCTGGAAAGGCTGAGCGCGGCTCCAACCGCCTGACGCGCAAAGAAAAACGCGCCGCAAACGTGCGGCGCGTCGGTCTTGTCCAGATGACGTCCTGGATCTAGCGGCGCGCCTTGCGCGCGGCGTAACGGGCGTCGCGCTTGGCCTTCTGCTCTTCCTTGGTCAACTGCTTGCGCGCCTTGCGGTCAGCGCGCTTTTCGGCGTCGATCTCTTCCTGGGCGGCCAGTTCGGCGGCCAGACGGGCGGCTTCCTTTTCGGCCTTCTCGCGACGCAGCTCGGCCTTGGCCAGTTCGTGCTGCTGACGGAGGGCTTCCTTTTCGGCGGCGCGCTTTTCAGCCAGCCGCTCGAACTCGGGATCGGGCGCGGCGGCCTTGGGCTTGAATTTGGCGAGCAGGGCCTTCTTGGCCTCTTGCTGGGCGGTAATGCGGTCGGAGAATCCGGTCTTCAGATCTTTCATGCGAAAGCGTCAGGGTTCCTTGTGAGCGACCAGGGCGGTCGTCGGGGGTCAGGCTGCGTCACGAACGGCCCGAAGCGGGGCGCACAAAGCCGATAAGCGCGCGAAAATCAAGGTTCGCAGCCCGCAAATCGGCCCGATGCGTCATTTGGAGCGTCGCGGCGGCGTGGCCGCAACACTCCGATCAGATAGGCGACGCGGCCCGTATCGCAAGCGCGGCGATATGAACACGCATCACCATAGCTATCCTAATTCGGCTTTTGCGCCTGACCGACAGCTGCGCCGGCCGCGCCGCCGACTGCGGCTCCGACCGGCCCGCCGACGACCGCGCCTGCGATCGCGCCGCTGGCGGCCTTCTGTTCGATCGTCGCGCCACAGGCGGACAGCGTGAGCGCCGTGGCCACGGCGGCAGCTAGAACGATGATCTTCGACATGGACATCTCTCCAAAAGGCCACGCTTGAACGCAAACTCTACGCTGCGGTTCCTGTCTTGGGTTTTAGTCGCGCGCAGGACAGCCGGTATATTTCTAAACAGTGTTGAGCCACGAGGTTAGTTTGCCGCACCGCAGCATATCTATACATAACAAGTGCAATTGTAGTCGGATACACTATTCAGGCTATTGATTGCGCCGTCGTCGCCATGTTGCAGCCACAGAGGGCACCGCGACTAAAAAATACCTGTCGAATCCGTAGGCTTAACCATCGGATTGCGAATCGAACACATTGCCGCCATAAAAGGCTGGCTAAAGGCCCGTCCTCGACGCCCGGGCCAGTGAGCCGAGCGCCGGAATTTGCAGGCTGGACCGCGACCGCGACAGGTCGCCTCGCCGGCAAGACTACCCCCGGGGGCCGCGTTTCTCGCCCTGCTGAACAGGACTATCTCGTTGTCGCATTCCTCGCAGACGCGCGCCATTTTGCGCGCCGATCGTGTGGCCAATATCAAGCCCATGACGGCTGTCGCAGCCTTTGGCGGTCTGATGGGACTGGCGATCGGATGCGCCTATCTGGGCGGCACGACGGCGCGCGCGACGACGCTGCGCGCCCAGGCCGAACGGATTCAGGGCGCAACGGCCGCTGGGTTCACGGAAGAAGCCCTCGCCGCCGCCGCCGGCGGCCTCGACGCCAGCGCCCTGACCATTGCGCGTCGTCATGATCCCTACACCAGCGCGGGCTCGGCCCAGCGCGATCGCCAGGCCGAACTGCTGGCCGCCCGTCTCGAACAACTTCGCGCGCCCGGCGACCCCAACCTTCGCCGCGCCAGCCTGACCGCACCGACCGCCGCGCCCGCCTTCCGCGTCGCCAATGCCCTGGACGCCAGCCGCGATCTCGATTGCCTGACCCAGGCCGTCTATTATGAAGCCCGTGGCGAGGGCGCCGACGGCATGAAGGCCGTGGCCCAGGTCGTCCTGAATCGCGTGCGCCACCCCGCCTTCCCCAAGACGGTCTGCGGCGTCGTCTTCCAAGGGGCGGCGCGCAGCACCGGTTGCCAGTTCTCCTTCACCTGCTCCGGAGCGATGCGCGGCCGCGTCAACCAGGCCGCCTGGAACCGCGCCAGGACCGTGGCGTCGAACGCCATGTCGGGGTCGGTCTTCTCGCGGGTTGGCAATGCAACCCATTTCCACACCACCGCCGTGACGCCGGGCTGGCGTTCGTCGCTGGTGCAGGTCAGCCAGGTCGGCAGCCATCTGTTCTATCGCTTCGGCGGCCGTTCGAGCACCGGCGGGACGTTCACCTACGCCGCTCGTCGCGCGGCGCCGGCGGACCAGCCGCGCCTGATCCAGGCCGGCCTCAACCCCGTCGAGACCGCGCGTCAGGCCGGACAGGCGGTCGCCTATTCGATGGTGCTGGCACAGGAAGGCCGCGCCCTGCCCGCGCCGACGGCCCAGTCGACCGCGCCGGCGCCCGCCGCCGCGCGCGCCTCGCGTCCAGCCGAAGCTCCGTCTAAGACCGACGTCGCCGAAACGGCCTCCAGCCCCGCCTGATCGTCGGAGGTCTGGAAGCGGTCAGAGCGCGTCCAGGCCGATATCCAGAACGGGCGCCGAATGGGTCAGGGCGCCGACCGAGATGACGTCCACGCCCGTCTCGGCGATGCCGCGCACGGTCGTCAGATCGACCCCGCCCGAGGCCTCAAGCACGATCCGCCCAGCGACGCACGCCACGGCGGTGCGCAGGTCGTCGAGGCTGAAGTTATCCAGCATGATGACATCGGGCGCCGCGCTCTCGTCGATCAGGGCCAATACGGCGTCCAGCTGATCCAACCCATCAACCTCGACCTCGACCTTCATCAGATGCGGGGCGAAGGCTTTGGCCCGCCGTACCGCCTCGGCGACCCCGCCGCAGACGGCGACGTGGTTGTCCTTGATCAGGATGGCGTCATCCAGACCGAAGCGATGGTTGATCCCGCCGCCGCAGGCCACGGCGTGCTTCTCCAGCGCGCGCAGGCCGGGCGTGGTCTTGCGCGTATCCGCGATGCGCGCCTTGGTCCCGGCGACGGCTTCGACATAGGCGCGCGTCAAAGTCGCCACGCCGCTGAGCCGCCCGACCAGATTGAGCGCCGTCCGCTCGGCCGAGAGGAAGGCGCGCGCGTCAGCCTCAACCACCGCCAGCACTTCGCCCGCGCCGAAGGCGTCGCCATCTCTCAATCTCAAATCGACCGAGGCCTTGGGGTCCATGGCCAGCACGGCCAGGCGCACGCAGTCGATGCCGGCCAGCATGCCGGACTTCCTGGTCGCAAAGGCCGCCTTCATCCGCGCACCTTCGGGGATGCAGGCCATGGCGGTCACGTCGCCGGCCCGACCCAGATCCTCGGCTAGCGCCAGGCGTACGACGGGCTCAATCAGGACTTCTGGAAGTCGTCTCATTCCGCCGCCTCCAACGCAGCCGGGTGCGGGATCCGCACCCGCGTATGCACAGCGACCCCATCCGTCTGCGGATAGTCCGAGCGATAGTGCCCGCCCCGGCTCTCGCGCCGGTCCAGCGCCGCCTGGGCGATGAGCCGCGCCGCCAACAGGACGGCCGCCGGCCCGTGCTGGCTCTGCAGCCGGTCAATCAGGGCCATCAGGGTCTGCAGTCCCTCCGCGTCACGCACCACGCCGGCATGCGCCGTCATTGCGGTCCGCAGTTCGGCCATCGCCTCATCTGGCAGGTCGGGCGAAACCTCGGTCGCCAACGCGCGGCCGCCGCCGACTTCCTGTGCCGCCGACCGGCCCGCGCGCCGACCGAAGGCCGCCGCTTCCAGCAGGGAGTTGGACGCCAGCCGGTTGGCGCCATGCACGCCGGTCGCCGCGCATTCGCCGACCGCATAAAGGCCCGCAACCGTCGTGCGTCCGTCCGCATCGGCGGTGATCCCGCCCATGTGATAGTGGCAGGCCGCCATCACTGGGATCGGGCTGACACGCGGGTCTAGCCCGGCGCGCATACAGGCGGCGAAGACGGCGGGAAACGCGTGGGGAAACTCGTCCCCGATCGCTGCCCGCGCATCCAGAAAGGCCCCTCGCCCGTCGGCGCGCGCCGCATGGACCGCTCGCGCAACCACGTCTCGCGGCTTCAGATCGGCGTCGGCCTCGTCACCCAGCAGGAACCGCCCCTGACCATCGATCAGTCGCGCGCCCTCGCCCCGCAAGGCCTCTGTAGCCAGGGGGGCGGGGTCCAGCCCCACGTCGATGGCGGTGGGGTGAAATTGCACGAACTCCGGATCGAGGATTTCCGCGCCGGCTCGCGCGGCCAGGGCCATCCCCTCGCCCTTCAGCGCCGCCGGGGTCGTGGTCGCCGCAAACAGACCACCCGCACCGCCAGTGGCCAGCACCACCGCCGTCGCCGTTATCTCGACTAGGCGGTCGCCGCGCACGACCACCGCGCCGACCACTCGGCCTTTGTCGTCCTGTGATAGGGCCTTCAGCCGCGCGTCGTCCCAGACCTCGATCAATTTTTCAGCCCGCACCGCCGCAACGACAGCAGACAAGATGGCTCGGCCAGCGCCGTCGCCGCCGACCCGGGCCACGCGAGGAACGGAATGAGCCGCCTCCAGACTGACCACGAAGCCGCCGCCCGCATCCTGATCGAACGGCGCGCCCAGGGCCGCCAGCCACTCCACCGTCTCACGCCCGGCGTCGGTCAGGGCGCGCGCCGCGACCGCCTCGACCAGACCCGCGCCCGCCGCCTCGGTATCCCTGGCGTGCAATGCGGCCGAATCCTGCGCCGTCAGCGCCGCCGCCATCCCGCCCTGCGCCCAGGCGGACGAACAGGCGTTCAGCAAGGGCTCGGGCGTCACGACGAGAACCTTCGCGCCGGTCTTGGCCCCCTCCAGCGCGGCCGACAGCCCCGCCAGGCCCGCCCCGACGATCAGAGGTCCGTCATGCCGCATTCGGTTCATCGTCCAAAGCCCAAGTAGTTGAGGCCCAACTGCACCGCGCCGGCCGGATCACCCCCCGTCATCGGCATCAGCGCGCCGACGGCCGCCGCCGCGCACACCGCAAGGGTCAGCAGATAGAGCGCCAGGCTCTTGCCCGCCTCGGGCCAGCTCAGCGTTCCCCAGGCCGCACGCCAGACGCCACGCTTCAGATGGCTGAACACCGACAGAGCCAGAAAGGCGGCCAGAATGAACCGCCCGGTCGTCAGCCCCCACCAGACCACCGCCACGCCGATGACCAGCAGCACAATCTGCTCCAGACGCGGATGCACACGCGTCAGCACCGGCCCTAGCGCCTTTGATCCATCCAGAGGCGGCGCCGGCACGAGGTTCACCAGATTGAGCATGGCGATGAAGAAGGCGCCCATCAGCCATTCGCCCTGCCCCAGAACCATCCAGACCCCGACGAAGGGGATCATCGCCAGCAGGCCGAACGCCGGTCCGGCCAACGAGACCAGCACGCCGTCCCACTCGCTCTTCGGCTCACGCCGCGCCTTGGCCAGGCCGCCGAGGAAGGGGATGATGTAGATGCGGGCCGGCCCCATGCCGAGCTTGTTCATCGCCAGGGCGTGGCCCGCCTCATGGACGAACAGGCCGATCAGCACCGCGCCCGCCACGATGGCGCTGCCCGTGATCCACCACAGGAAGCCGCCCATCAGCGCTGTGGACAGCATCGCCCACACCAAGCTTTGGTCCTTCTCGACCGGCGCTTCGGCTGCGGGCGCCGGCGCGGTTTCACGCGCCGCTGTCGTTTCGGGCTTGGCGTCCCAAGGTCCCGGCGGGCGGGCCGGCGTGCGGCCAGGCGTCTGATCTGTGGTGTCTGTGTTGCTCATGGCGTCCAGATGGGCGCGGACGACCGTCCCCGTCGCCGGGACCGATCGCCGCGTCACGCTCAGATCAGCTCCACATCGACATGGTGGCGCGCCTTGACCAGATCGTAGCGCGCGGGAATGGCGGGCGGCGGCAGGTCGATCATTCGCTGCACCGCCAGGCGTCCGCGTTCGATCATGTCGGCCGGCACCGTGACCTCGAACTGCATGTGCAGCAGGCAGTCCCGGATGTTCTGCAGCGTGATCCGCTTCATGTGCGGGCACAGGTTGCACGGGCCGATGAACTGCACGCCCGGCACGTCGCCAGCGACGTTCGAGGCCATCGAACATTCGGTGATCATCACCACCTGTTTGGGCCGGCGCGCTTCGACATAGTCGGTCATCGCCGCCGTCGAGCCGGCGAAGTCCGCCGCCGCCAGCACGTCCTCAGGGCATTCGGGGTGGGCCAGGATCTCGGCGCCCGGATAGGCGGCGCGCATCTCGGCGATGTCGTCCACCGTGAACCGTTCATGCACCTCGCAGCGGCCCTTCCAGGCGATGATGCCGATCGTCGTCTGGGCCGCGACGTTGCGCGCCAAGAACTCGTCCGGGATCAGGATGACGCGGTCCACGCCCCATTCCTTGGCCGCCCATTCGACCACCTGAACAGCGTTGGCGGACGTGCAGCAGATGTCGGTCTCGGCCTTCACATCGGCGGTGGTGTTCACATAGGTCACGACCGGCAGGCCCGGATAGCGCTGCTTGATCAGCCGCACGTCCGCTCCGGTGATGGAGGACGCCAAAGAGCAGCCCGCGCGCAGATCCGGGATCAGCACGGTCTTCTCGGGCGACAGGATCTTGGATGTCTCGGCCATGAAGTGGACGCCCGCCTGGACGATCACCTTCGCATCCGATCGCGCGGCCTCCTTGGCCAAGCCCAGGCTGTCGCCGACATAGTCGCCGACCCCGTGGAAGATCTCGGGCGTCATGTAGTTGTGGGCCAGGATCACGGCGTCGCGCTCGCGCTTCAGCCGGTTGATCTCGCTGATCAGCCGCGCCTGCTGTGGCCACTCCATAGGCGTGACGTGGTCCTTGACCTTGGCCCACACCCCGGCGGTTTCCCGCTCCAGCTCTCTCGTCAGACCAAAGGCGCCATCAGCCATGATCATCTCCCTACCCTTATG
The DNA here is from genome assembly GCF_044807075.1 of Brevundimonas vesicularis. GTDB lineage: Bacteria > Pseudomonadota > Alphaproteobacteria > Caulobacterales > Caulobacteraceae > Brevundimonas > Brevundimonas vesicularis_G. The sequence goes on along the minus strand of NZ_CP085234.1, from coordinate 1,244,951 downwards.
CTCACATTTAGCATAAGCAGGCGCAATGTAGGCCGATGCGGGCGCTGTGCAAGAGCAAATGCATACTCCTTACTGCAAGCCACCGGCGACCGCAATTTGCAAAAACCGTTCCCAAGCCGACCGATATCGCCTAGATGGCAGCCCACTTCTTTGCCTCTAAGCGCCTATTCGCGACATTTCCATGCAGGACACCATCCGCCGCATCCTCACCGCCCGCGTCTATGACGTGGCGGAGGAGACGCCTCTCGACCCGTTGCGCCGCCTGTCGGCCCGGCTCGACCGGCCCGTTCTGCTGAAGCGCGAGGACTTGCAGCCGGTGTTTTCGTTCAAGATCCGCGGCGCCTACAACAAGATCGCCGGCCTGTCGGCGGATGAACTGTCCAGGGGCGTCATCTGCGCCTCTGCCGGCAATCATGCGCAAGGGGTGGCCCTGGCGGCCGCACGTCGCAACATTCCCGCCATCATCGTCATGCCCACCACCACACCTGGCATCAAGGTTGCGGCCGTGCGCGCCCTTGGCGGCGAAGTGGTTCTACATGGCGACAGCTTCGACGAAGCCTACGCCCACGCCCGTGATCTGGAGGGCCGGACCGGCGCGGCGTTCATCCATCCTTTCGACGACCCCGACGTCATCGCGGGCCAGGGCACGGTTGGCGTCGAGATCGCCCGTCAGCACGCCGATCCGATCGAAGCCATCTTCGTGCCCATCGGCGGTGGAGGCCTGGCGGCTGGCGTCGCCGCCATCGTCAAATTCCTCCGGCCCGAGACCCGGATCATCGGCGTCGAGCCAGTGGATGCCCCAACCATGAAGTCCGCCATCGACGCAGGTCAGGTCGTGACCCTGAACGAGGTCGGCCTGTTCGCCGACGGCGTCGCCGTCCGTCGAGCCGGGACCGAGACCTTCCGCCTGTGCAAGAATCTGCTGGACGAGATCGTGCTGGTGGACACCGACGCCATCTGCGCTGCGATCAAGGACATCTTCGACGACAGCCGCGCCATCGCCGAGCCCTCCGGAGCCGTCGCGCTGGCGGGGCTGAAGGCCTGGGCCGCCGCTCATCCCGGTAGCGGCAGCCTGATCGCCATCAACTCGGGCGCCAATCTGAACTTCGACCGGTTGCGCCATGTCGCCGAACGCGCCGAGATCGGCGAGGGCGCCGAGGCCCTACTGGCTGTGGCGATGAAGGACGACCGCGACGACTATCGTCGATTCCTGGACAGTCTGGACGGCCGTTCGGTCACCGAGTTCAACTACCGCTGGTCCGGCGACGGGCAAGCGCAAATCTTCGTCGGCGTCGCCCTGCGAAACGGTCCGCATGAACGCGACGACCTGATCGCGGCCCTGCGTTCTGGCGGTTACGCCGTCGAGGACATGAGCGACAACGAGACCGCCAAGCTGCACGTCCGCTACATGGTCGGCGGCCGCACCGTCGGTCTGCCCCACGAACGCATCCTGCGGTTCCAGTTCCCCGAACGCCCCGGCGCCTTCCTGCGCTTCCTGAACAGCCTCCAGCCAGCCTGGGCCCTGACGCTGTTCCATTATCGCAACCACGGCGACGACGTCGGCCGGGTCCTTGCGGGGATCAGCGTCCCACCGAACGAACAGGCCCAGTTGACCGCCGCCCTCGCCGACCTGGGCTATCCCTACGTCGACGAAACCTCGAACCCCGCATGCCGCCTGTTCCTGGACGGCGCGTGAAACGAAAAGAGCGGCGACCGTCGCCGGTCGCCGCCCTCCGAAAACACCGACTCAGGCCGTCACGCCTTGTCGATGGCGGCGGCGATCTGATCGCTGGAATGGCCGGTCAGGTCCTTGGCGATCTCGCCGACCAGCTTGGCCTGAAGGTCCTTGTGCCAATGCTTGCGCAGTTCGCCCAGCGTCTTGGGCGCGGCGATCACCAGCAGTTCGTCGATCTTGTTGGTGACCGACCATTTGTTCAGCACTTCGGCGACGCCCATGGCGAAACCGTCCTCGGCCTGGGTGTCATTGTCGGGGTTGGCCTCGTTGGATCGACGGCCGGCCGAACCCGAAACCCGATCCGCGATGGCCGGAGTTTCCAGCGGCGTCAGCTTGATGTCCGAGGCGTTCGTATTCTTAAACAGGGCCAGCTTCTCGCCATCGACCACCGCCACCAGCGCGCCATTGGAAAGTTTCATCGTCGATACTCCAGTGTGTAGGGATCGAGACAACGAACCGGGACGCAGGCCGTTGCCTCGCGCCGCCGATCCCATAGTGTCGCGCGGCAAACCGACGGGAGATGAACCATGCCTGATGTCATGCTGCTGGACCGCCGTCGCCTGATGGCCCTGGGCGCATCGGGTGCTGCGGCCGCGATCCTGCCGGGGTGCGCGACCATGACGGCTGCATCGCCGCGCCAGACGGTGTGGACCTTTGATCGCCTGACCGACATCGGGGGGATCGAAACCCGCCTCGAGGGCGCGCCGAGCCTGATCGACAGTCCCTTCGGCCGAGCAGTTCAGTTCGACGGCGTGGACGACGCCCTGTTCATCGATCAGCATCCGCTGGCCGGGGCCGAGACCTTCACGTTCGAGGCCCTGTTCCGACCCGACGGCGGCGCCTTCGAGCAACGCTGGTTTCATCTCACCGAAGAGGCGCCGGCCGGTCAGCCGCCGTCGCAGACGCGCTTCCTGTTCGAGGTCCGCGTGGTTCAGGACCGCTGGTACCTGGACGCCTTCATGCGCGGGCCGGGATACAACCACACCCTGATCTTCCCCGAGCAGCTCCATCCGTGCGGACAGTGGTTCCACGTCGCCCAGACCTTCGACGGCGCCATGTACCGGGCCTATGTCGACGGCGTTCTGCAGGGCGAACACCGGGTGCCGTTCACGCCGCAAGGGCCGGGCCGCGCCTCGGTCGGTTGCCGCATCAACCGCGTGAACTACTTCAAGGGCGCGGTGCGTCAGGCCCGCTTCACCCATGCCGCCCTGCCGCCCGAACGGTTCACGCGGAGCTAAAACAGCCGGCCGCCCGCTTCGTGCGCCAATAGCCAGCGTTTGCGTTCTAGCCCGCCGGCATAACCGGTCAGCGTCCCGTTCGCTCCGACCACGCGGTGGCAGGGCACGATGACGCCGACCGGATTGGCGCCGTTGGCCAGGCCCACGGCCCGGACGGCCTTGGGCGCGCCGATCGCGGCAGCCAGCTGGCCATAGGTGCGGGTCTCGCCGGTCGGGATGTCGCGCAAGGCCTTCCACACCGCGCGTTGAAAATCCGTGCCGCCTGTGCGGACCGTGATGGTGTCGAAGGCGGTCAGGTCGCCGCCGAACCAGGCCTCGACCGCCCGGCGCACTGGCTCCGGCGCGCGGCCTTCAGTCAGCACGACCTCACCGTAGTGGCGGCGCAGCAGCAGGCGCAGACGGGCTTCGTAGTCGTGGAAGTCCAACGCCCGCACCGCGCCGTCGGCGTCTGTGACGACCAACACCTCGCCCACGGGCGACGGGATGCGATCCAGGGTCAGATGCAGGTCAGGCTGCTTGGTCATCTCGCCGCTCCTCGTTCAGGGCCCAGTAGAGTGCGCCATAGGCCCGCCACGGACGCCACCGCTCGGCGCGCGCCAGCAGCGCGGCGTCCGTCGTCGCCAGCCGGTCGCTGGGCGCTTCCGCGCCGGCATCGATCCAGTCGCCCGCAAGTCTCAACCCCGGCCGGGCCGTGATTGCAGCGTGCAGAACGGGGTCGACCGACAGGTCGCGCGTGATCGCCTCGGGATCGGCGGCGAGGTCGAACACCCGTCGGACCCGCGCCAGCACGCCCGGCAAGGCTTTCAGATTCTCGATCCGCGCCTCGACCGCCGCCTTGCCGGTGGCGGCGGGGCGCACCGTCACCGAACCGTCCGTGTCGTCCACGTCGGGGTGCAGTCGCCGGGTCCAGACGTCATCGACAACCGTCTCGCCCGCGACGCCGCGCGTCGCCAAGGTCGTCATCATGGCGTCCCAATCATAGGGCGGGCGATAGGACAGACCGATCTTGATCACCCCGCCCGCTTCCGCCTCGACCTTGCGACGCCGCAGGTCGGACGGTGCGCGACCATACAGAGCCTGAAACGTCTCATTGAAGCGTCGCACGCTGCCGAAACCCGACGCCATCGCCACCTCGGCCATCGACAGGTCGGTCTCGTGGATCAACTGTTTGGCCAGGAGGACGCGCCGTGTCTGGGCCACGCTGACCGGGGCGGCACCCAGATGCTGGCGGAACAGGCGGCGCAGTTGCCGCTCGCCCATGCCCAGCCGTGTCGCCAAAGCGTCCGTGTCGCCGACATCCAGCGCCCCTGCCTCGATCAGGGCTAAGGCCCGGCTGACAGTATTGGACGTGCCGCGCCAGGCGCCCATTTCCGGCGCCGTCTCGGGCCGGCACCGCAGACAGGCCCGCAAGCCCGCCGCCTCGGCCGCCGCGGCGCTGGCGTGAAAGACCACATTCTCGCGCTTCGGCGTTCGCGCCGGGCAGACGGGCCGACAGTAGATGCCCGTCGAGGTCACGCCGGTGAAGAAGCGCCCGTCGAAACGGGCGTCCCGCGCCACGACGGCGCGCCAGCACGCCTCCTGCTCCAACAACTGATCCATGCCCGGAGGATGCGCCGTCCGGCCGACGATGTCTCGCGGTTTTCGGACATGAATCGGATCAGTCTCTAAGGAAGAACAAGGCCTCCACCGTCGTATCCAGGGCCCGCGCCAGTTCCAGGGCCAGAACGGTCGAGGGCACGAAGACGCCGTTCTCGACCGTATTTATGGTCTTGCGCGAGACGCTAGCCTTGTCGGCCAGCCCCTGCTGCGTCAGGCCCGCGGCGGTGCGCGCCTCCTTCAGCCGCGAGCCGAGCCTGGGATCACCCATCGCGACCGGCCTCGCGATCCAGCCAGGCGAACCGCAGGCCGGCCGACGCCCCGCCCAGCGCCAGGACATAGGGCAGAGCCAGCACGCCATAGTCCGCGCGCCACAGACCCAGACCCAGCGCCACGGTCACCCCGCCCATCAGCACGACGAAGGCCAGGATCATCGACCGCGCCCGCAAAACCTGCGTCAGCTCGTCTTCCATCAGACGGCGGTTCTTCTGCGCATTCCAGTCCCAGCCCATGAGCAGAACAGGGATCAGCCAGCTGTACAGGACCGGCAGGAGGATCTGGACATAGGCGCCGAGATTGGGGTCGCCGCCCAAGACCCGCAGCATGGCGCTGTGGGCTTGGACCATGAACATCAACATGATCACCGGGTAGAGGATCAGTAGTCGTGTGCGCTCTCGCTGCAGCTTGTCGCGGCGCGACCCTTCTCCACCTCCAGCGACATTGATCGGCCGACCTGGCCGTCCGCACCAGGCCATAAGCCCACCCACGATCAAGAGGCCAAAACCCACGCCCGCAGCCACACCCGCCGTCGTCGCTTGATCACCATTGGCCCCGAGAAAAAATGCGAAGCCTGCGCCGTTAACTATGGCGGCGGCGCCGACGACCGAAGTCGCGACGCCGCCCCACCAGTATTTGCGCCGCTCCATTTTCACCCGCAGAATCGCGGCGTTTTCATCCTTTTTCACGACTTCCTCCTGAAGTAACCTTGAGGTTACATATCACCTATAGGTTACATGTCGTCAAGAGGGGCGTCGCCTTTATCGACCGACGACCAGTCGCGCTGCGGCGCGGATGACACGCACCACCTCTGCGGCGAAGGCCCAGACCACCACGACCATAAGGATCGTCGCCGCGCCGCCGTCGTCAGAGCCGTGGAACACCTGTCGCACCCGATCCACGAATTCCGCCACGCTGCCGACCCAGATCACCGGCGACAGGGCCGACCAGAACCAGACCCACAGCAGCCCCCAGGCGGCGGCGATCCCGAACGCCAGGTCGCCCAGCGCCGTCAGTCGCACATTGCCGCCCGACGCCGCCCGCATCAGGTCGAAGCCGATGCGGCAGGCGGCGAACAGGGCGACCGGCCAGTAGGCGACGCTGATCATGTCCGTCAGGATGCGGCCGTAGTTGACGCCGTCGATCACGCCGAACAGCTCGTCGGGCGAGACCGGCCGCGTCTGAAGCAGGCCCGTCCACCACAGCAGCACCACGGTCCAGCCGATGGCGCTGGCCACCGCACGGGCCACGGGCGACATCTCGGCGCTCTTGCGCACGGCGCGGCCGGACTTGGCCCAACCCATGTTCCGCCCCGACCAATCGCCCTTGGCCAGATTCTGTCCCCACTGCTCGGCGTCGAAATCGCCGCCCAGCTCGAACAGGCCCAGATCCTTGACCCGCCATTTGGCGATGAAGTCGGGGCGGCACGACTGCCGCTCCAGCACGAAGCCGACGGCGGTCAGAAGTCCGACGACGGTGATCGCGCCGCTGATCAGGCTGGAGATGCCCTGCCCGATCGCCTGGCCCACATAGACGTCGCCGACCAGGACCCGCACCGCCAGGCCGATCAGGGTGACGGCCGCCATCACCGTCAGCCCGACCTTCAGCCCGAACATCCACCACGGATAGAGCTCAGGCCCGATCAGCGCATGCGGTCCTGGGCGATAGCGCGCCGCCACGCTCAGCGGATGACCCACCTCGCGCAGCAGGGCCTCGACCTCGTCGTCGGTCGGCGCGCGCCCCAGACGGGCCTCCAGCGCCTCCAGACGGCCCATGATCTCGTCACGCAGCTCGGCGACGATGTCGTCGCGGCTCTCCTTCGGCAGTTGGGCCGCCACGGCCTTCAGATAACGTTCGACCAGGTCCATGCCGGTCTCTCCCTCTTTCCCGGTGTTCACAGCATCTTCTCCAGCGAGGCCGACAGGCCGCGCCATTCCACGGCGAGCCGTTCCAGCATCGCCTCCCCGCGCGGCGACAGGCGGTAGAACCGCTTCTTGCGCCGCTCCTCCTCGCGCCATTCGCTATCCAGCAGCCCCTGGCTCTCCAGCCGGCGCAGCAGCGGATAGAGGGTGCTCTCCTCCATCTCGACCCCGACCTCGCCCAGGGCGACCCGCAGCGAATAGCCGTATTGCTCACGCCTGAGGCTGGCCAGCACAGCCAGGATCAACGACCCCCGCCGCAGCTCCAGCCGCAGACTCTCGAACAGCAACGCCTCGTCGTTCTCGCTCACCCTCTGCCTCCGTGCGTCACATAGTGTGTGACGCACAGTGTATGCGGCATACTGTGTGAGGGAGTCAAGCGGGGCGTTGCATACAACCTCGAAGCAAGGGAATAGAGGCGTGGACCCAAGGTCCGACGGAGACCGCATGCCCATCCTGTCCTGGCTGACCCGCGACGATGACCTGAAGACCGCCGGTCGCGCCCCCTATCGGTTGCTGAAGGAGGAGCCGTCGCTGGGATACGGCGATGCGGACACGGGAAACCTGCTGATCCAAGGCGACAACCTGGAGGCGTTGAAGGCCCTGTTGCCCTTCTACGCGGGCCGGGTGAAATGCATCTACATCGACCCGCCCTACAACACCCGGTCGGCGTTCGAACATTACGACGACAATCTGGAGCACAGCCGCTGGCTGGCCATGATGTGGCCCCGGCTGGAGCTTCTGCGCGAGCTGTTGTCCGAGGACGGATCGATCTGGGTGTCCATCGACGACAACGAAGGCCACTACCTCAAGGTCATCATGGACGAAGTGTTCGGGCGGGCAAACTTTGTCACAACCTTCATTTGGCAAAAGGTCGATAGCCCGAACGATAATAAGGTCTCGATAACTCCGGACCACGAGTTCGTTCTTTGCTTCGAGAAAAGGGCTGAAACTGCAGGGTTCAAGAAGAAAGCGGACACATCGATTTTAGAATCATATCGAAAAACGAGCGAAGAACCGCGTCTGCACCGAGACCGTCTGGTTAAAAAAAACGGCGCAAATAGCCTTCGATCGGATCGTCCGACGATGTTTTTCGCCATTGCTGCGCCGGACGGATCAGATGTCTTTCCGGTCCACGACGACGGTCGGGAGGCCAACTGGGCGTTCAGCCAAGCTGGCATTCAAAGACTCCGAGATGAACAAAGGTTGATATGGAAGCAGAGGGCGAGAGGACAAGAGACCGTTTGGATCCCCTATGCACGTGAGTTCGCTCCACCAACCCCTACTCGACCCCACCCTACTATACTGCTTGACGTAAAAACGTCCCGACAAGCGAAGGCTCACCAACGAGAACTGGCTCTGTCGAATGACTTGTTTGCCACGGTTAAACCGGAGCAACTAATGGAGCGAGTTCTACAAATCGCCACAGACCCCGGGGACCTCGTCCTCGACTCCTTCCTCGGCTCCGGCACGACGGCCGCCGTCGCCCAGAAAATGGGTCGCCGCTATATCGGCATCGAGGTCGGCGATCACGCCGTCACCCACTGCGCCCCGCGCCTGCAAAAGGTGATCGACGGCGAACAGGGCGGGATTTCGAAATCCGTCGGCTGGACCGGCGGCGGGGGTTTTCGCTTCTATCGCCTGGGCGAAGCCGTGTTCGGCGAGGATGGGGCGCTGACGCCCGGCATCGCCTTTTCCACCCTGGCGGCCCACATCTGGTTCGCCGAGATTGGTCATGCGCCGGACCGTGCGCCGGACGGCCCCCTGCTGGGCGTCCGCGGCGACCGGGCCGTCGCCCTGCTCTATAATGGTGTGCTGGGCGACAAGCGTCCGGCGGGCGGCAATGTCCTGACCCGCTCGACCCTGGCCGTCATCCGCGAGACGCTGGATCGGGCCGCGCCCGACTTCGACGGACGACTGACCGTCTATGGCGAGCGCAGCGCCCTGTCCGCCGCCACGCTGGAGGCCGCGCGGATCGACTTCAAACAGACGCCCTATGACGTGAAGGCGCGCCGCTGATGCAGTTGAAACCGTATCAGCGGCAGGCCCTGTCCGCCCTGTCCGATTTTCTCGCCGGCGCGCAGGAGGCCGATCCGGCCCAGGCGTTCGAGGCCGTCGTCGCCGCGCCGCAACCGGACGGCCTGCCGACCCTGCGTCAGCGCCTCGGGCGCTACTATCGCCCCTACAGGCCTGCGAAGGGTCTGGCGGACGTGCCCTATGTCTGCCTGCGTCTGCCGACCGGCGGCGGCAAAACGCTGCTGGCCGCCCACAGCATCGCCGCCGCCCGCGACGCCGGGATCGGCGGCGACTATCCGCTGGTCCTGTGGCTGGTCCCGACCGACATCATCCGCACCCAGACCGCCGAGGCCCTGGCCGATCCGAAACACCCCTATCGCCAGGTGCTGGACGCCGCGTTCGACGGACGGGTGCGAGTGTTCGACATCGCCGACTACACCCAGATCCGACCGCACGACCTGGCCCAGAACGCCTGTATCGTCGTCGGCACCCTCCAGACCCTGCGCGTCACCGACACCAACAAGCGCAAGGTCTATGCCCATCACGAGGATCTGGAGCCGCATTTCAGTCGGCTGGATCGTTTCGCCCTGGAGGCCCTGCCCGATCTCGAACGGACCGACAGCGGTCAGGTGAAATATTCCTTCGCCAACCTGCTGCACCTGCACCGCCCCCTGATGCTGGTGGACGAGGCGCACAACGCCGTCACCGGCCTGTCCGACGAGATGCGCCGCCGCATCAATCCGGCCGCCGTCGTCGAGTTCACCGCCACGCCGCGCGACCGCTCCAACATCCTGTTCAACGTCTCGGCCGCCGAGTTGAAGCAGGAGGCGATGATCAAGCTGCCGATCGTCCTGCAAGAGCACCCGCACTGGCAGGCGGCCGTGGTCGGCGCGGTTCAGGAGCGTGATCGCCTGGCGCGGCTGGCCGAAAAGGACGCCGCCTACATCCGCCCGCTTGCCCTCTATCAGGCCGAACCCAGGGATCGGGAGGTCACGGTCGAGGTTCTGAGGCGTCACCTGATCGACGACCTGAAAATTCCCGCAGAGCGCGTTGTCGTCGCCACCGGCGCTGAACGGGGTCTGGACGGCGTCGATCTGCGCGATCCCGCCTGCCCCATCGAACACATCATCACCGTCGAAGCCTTGAAGGAGGGATGGGACGCCCCCTTCGCCTATGTCTTCTGCTCGGTCGCCGCGATCCGCAGCGCCACTGCGGTCGAGCAGTTGCTGGGTCGGGTTCTGCGCATGCCCTATGCGCAGCGCCGCACGCAGGCCGAGTTAAACAAGGCCTACGCTCACGTCTCGGAAGCCAGCTTCAGCGAGGCCGCTGCGGCGCTGAAGGACAAGCTCATCGACATGGGCTTCGACGACGCCGACCTGCCCGACGTCATCGAACACGTCACCCAGGACCTGGATTGGGGCGCGGACGCCCTGTTCGGCCTGCGCGAGCCGGTGCGGCCGGCCTATGTGCAGGGCCCGGACACGCCGGAAGTCCGGGCCGTTCTCGCACAGGCGGGCGCCGCCGTCACCGTGACGCCCGACGGACAATTGACCGTGCGAACGGTCGATCTCGCCAGACCCGGCATCGTCACGGCCCTGGCCGCCGCAGCGCCTACGGCGGCTGCGCGCCTTCTGGCGGCTGTCGAAACCCTCAGTCCGTCGCAGAAGGGCGAAACCTTCTGCGTCCCGCGACTCGTCACGCGGGTTCAGGGCGAACTGGCTTTCGACCTCGACGAGATCATGGGCCTGCTCTACTGGCGGCTGTCGGATGAATCCGCCGACGTTCCGGGACTAGTCGAGGCGCTGGACGAGCGCGTTCGCCGCTTTGAAATCGATATCGACCGGACGCAGGTGGTCCAACGCTTTCTCGACGAGGAGCGCGATCTGTTCGGCGACGCCCCGCCCCCGGACGGCTGGACGCCCGAGCTTCTGGTCAATCTGCTCGCGCCGCTCGTGCGCGATGAATCGGTCGCCCACGCCGACGCCATCGGCTGGCTGACCGAGGTCGTGCGCGACCTACGCCGGCGGGGACAGTCGGTCAGTCGGCTGATGCGACTGAAGCACGTCCTGGCGCGACGCCTTCGCACGCGCGTGTTGGAGCTGAAGGCTTCGGCTCGGTCGCGTGAGGCCCGCCGCTGGCTGTTCTCCCCGCAAGCGCCGATCGAAACCCTGTCCAACGAGGGGTTCGTCTTTCAGGACGGAATGTTCGACGGCGTCCGGCCCTATCGAGGTCGCCAACGCTTCAACAAGCACTTCCTGGCTGTCGTCCCTGACTTCGACGGCGACGGCGAAGAGGTGGACTGCGCCGCTGCTCTGGACAGTTTGAAGGCCGTGAATTTCTGGTCGCGCAACGTCGCCAATCATCCCAACGCCTTCTGGCTCCAGACATCCAAAAACCGGACCTATCCCGACTTTGTGGCGATGCTGACCGACGGTCGGATCTTCGTCGTCGAATACAAGGGCGACCACCTCTGGCTCGACGCCGAGGAAAAGCGGGCGATCGGAATGGCATGGGAACGGGCGGGCGGCGGCTTGTATCTGATGGCTCGCAAACTGGACAGCGGACTGCCTCCGCTCGGCCAGATGCTGGCCAAGCTAGCGTCCTCCGGCCTTTAGACGGCAACTGTCCGCCCACCGGCGCGCTATGGCGGGAGACATCCTCACGCACTAAGTTCTGTTCATGAACCGTTCTTCGACGCCGAAGCCCGCCGCCGCCAAGCCGGCCAAGCCCGTTCACGTGCCCAATCCGGGGGTGCAGGAGGCCTCGGCCGCCTTTATCCGCGATACGGGCCAGAAGGGGGGCAAGATGCCGATGTTCGCCCCCGTCGCCGGGCCGCGCCTGACGCCGGAGGAGCCGGTCGCCGCGCCCGCCGACTGGGTGCCGCACCGCCCCTCGCACGAGGGCAAGAAGAAGGGCGGCCGCTTCCGGCTGGAGACCAAATACACGCCCGCGGGCGACCAGCCCGCCGCCATCGCCGAATTGGTGGCCCAGGCCCAGGCCGGGGACCGCGACCAGGTGCTGCTGGGCGTCACCGGCTCGGGAAAGACCTTCACCATGGCCAAGGTGATCGAGGAAACCCAGCGCCCGGCCCTGATCCTGGCGCCGAACAAGACGCTGGCGGCCCAGCTCTATTCCGAGTTCAAGTCCTTCTTTCCCGATAACGCGGTCGAATACTTCGTCAGCTACTACGATTACTACCAGCCAGAGGCGTATGTTCCGCGTACGGATACGTACATTGAGAAAGATTCAAGTATAAATGAGCAGATCGACCGTATGCGGCACTCTGCGACGCGGGCTATACTAGAACGCGAAGACGTCATTGTTGTGGCGTCGGTGTCCTGCATCTACGGCATCGGGTCGGTCGAGACCTATACGGCGATGACGTTCACGCTGAAGGTGGGGGACCAGATCGACGAGGCGAAGCTGCGGGCGGATCTGATCGCGCTGCAGTACAAGCGCAACGACCTGAACTTCGACCGGGGGATGTTCAGGAAGCGGGGCGATGTGGTGGAGATCTTCCCAGTGCACCTGGAGGATCGCGCGTGGCGCATCAGCCTGTTCGGGGACGAGCTGGAGGCGATCCAGGAGTTCGATCCGCTGACGGGCAAGAAGACGGCCGATCTGAACGAGATCACGGTCTATGCGGCCAGCCACTATGTGACCCCGCGCCCGACGCTGAATCAGGCCGCCGCCGGCATCAAGGCGGAGCTGAAGGAGACGCTGGACTGGATGGTCGAGAACGGCAAGCTGCTGGAGGCCCAGCGTCTGGAGCAACGCACCCGGTTCGACCTGGAGATGATGGAGGCCACCGGCAGCTGCGCCGGCATCGAGAACTACAGCCGCTGGCTGACCGGCCGCGCGCCGGGCGAGCCGCCGCCGACCTTCTTCGAATACATCCCCGACAACGCCCTGCTGTTCGTGGACGAGAGCCACGTCACCATCGGCCAGATCAACGGCATGTTCCGGGGCGACTACCGCCGCAAGTCGACGCTGGCGGAGTACGGCTTCCGCCTGCCCTCCTGCATCGACAACCGCCCGCTGAAGTTCGAGGAATGGGAGGCCATGCGCCCCCAGACGGTGCACGTCAGCGCCACCCCCGGCCCGTGGGAGATGGAACAGGCGGGCGGCGTCTTCGTCGAACAGGTGATCCGCCCCACCGGCCTGATCGACCCGCCGGTCGAGATCCGCCCCGTCTCGGGCAAGACCCGCAACCAAGTCGACGACGTCATCGACGAGGTCAAGGCGACGACGGCCAAGGGCTATCGCAGCCTGGTCACCACCCTGACCAAGAAGATGGCCGAGGACCTGACCGAATACATGCATGAGCAGGGCATCCGCGTCCGCTACATGCACTCCGACGTCGATACGCTGGAGCGGATCGAGATCCTGCGCGACCTGCGGCTGGGGACGTTCGACTGCCTGATCGGCATCAACCTGCTGCGCGAGGGTCTGGACATCCCTGAGTGCGGCCTGGTCGCCATCCTGGACGCGGACAAGGAGGGCTTCCTGCGCTCCGAGACCTCATTGATCCAAACCATCGGCCGCGCCGCGCGCAATGTGGACGGCCGCGTCATCCTGTACGCCGACCGCATGACCGGCAGCATGGAGCGCGCCATCGCCGAGACGGACCGCCGTCGCGAACGGCAGATGGCCTACAACGCCGAACACGGCATCACGCCCGAAACGGTCAAGCGCGACATCAAGGAGATCATGGACAGCCCCTATGAGTCGCGCGAGATGGATCGCCTGACCAAGCCGGGCGTGGCCGAAGCCTCCAAACCCTTCGTCGGCTCCAACTTCCAGGCCGCCTTGCGCGACCTGGAAGGCCGCATGCGCGAGGCCGCCTCCAACCTGGAGTTCGAGGAAGCCGGCCGCCTGCGCGACGAGATCAAGCGCATGAAGCTGATGGACCTGGAGTTCGCCAACGAGGCCCTGACCGGCGCCGGCGAAACCGTCGACAAGTCCGCGCCCAAACGCTGGCGGGCCGAGGCGGCGGCGGAGGCGCAGGAGCGGTTCAGGAAGGGGCGGTAGGAATTATAGCCCTACTTAGGCCAAAGCTGATCGGCTCAGTTCAGCTCTAAACAGCTTAGAGCGCCTCAGGGTTCGCCGCGCCTCCTCCACCCAACCTTTTTGGTTGGACGATTCATCGTAGAGGCAAAGCGTCAAACCATTTCCACGGCCGTGGTTCACTCTACGAGCGATAGCATGAAGTCCATGCTCCGCTGGATCAGCCGCGACTACGGCGTAATCGAAGTAATGTATTTTTCGATACTCAAGATATCTAAATATCTCGGCGTGCACAAAATTTGGACGCCTAAACACCGGGCGCGCACGAATATCCAATATCGATACCACAGCATTCTTTGTCACGATATCAATCAGGGATTCTTGGTTTAAGTTTTCCACGTCGATGAACGCGACAAAATTTGAGCCACAGACATGGTGACCGAAAAGTTCAAGTTGCACTTCCTCGCGCCGCCTAAGCTGGCGGTCGCTAATACTTGGCAGTTGAACAATGTTTCCCACAAATCCCTCACACCGTTGGGACTAGGCCTGCCGCACGTTCTTCGACATTAGCCATTTCCCGCAACCTTACCGACTGGCTTGGCACGGTGGCTTCAGGAGCAACGTATACACCGCCCGGACCTTTTAATGTCACCCGCTTGGTGAAAAAATCTTCGTACATTCTGGGACCAACACCTGTGAACGGTAGGATGATCATTTTCTGTTGCCTCTCGCCCACACTTAAATCCGCGTTCGAGATCGCGTCGGAGTGCAACTCAATAGCTAGGCTTTTGACATAAGGCTCCACGTAGAAAACGCGGCTCACCCCGGCATTTACCAAGTGCCTAGCACAATTATGACAGGGATAGGTTGTACAGTAGAGAAAGCCTCCCTTTGGCGAGTTGCTCGCCCTCGCCGCCGAGAGAATCGCGTTCATCTCCGCATGGATTGCTCTCGAGTACTCGATCAAATCTTTGACCCCAGGCAGGTCGCCTAGAGCCGAACCTTGCTTCAAAAAATAAGATCGAAATCCATCTGCGGCGATCTCTCGCGCTCGATCAGCTGTATCAGAACCAACAGCTGGTTTTGGATGCGCGATCAACGCAAGTTCCTCCGAAAACTTGTCCGCTATCCATTCAGCGATCCTAATTCGCAGCTGGTCCTTTTTCCTGTCGTTATGGCAGCCCTGAAACTTCTCTTTTGCAGGGCCCCAAACCCAAGCGTGACAACGATGATCTTGAGAGGACTCTTCCCCGTACACTCCGCCTCCAAAAGCAGGAACATCGTTCGTTCCTGTTCCTATTATCTCCCCACTTGGCGAAACGAGAACGGCTCCGACCTGGCGCGAAAGGCATGAGCTTTGAAGAGCTGCGGCGTGGGCATAATTCATGGCGCGCTCCCCTGCTGTAGGTCGCACCAAACCGGCCCCTAGCATCAAGTTTAGGAATCGCTCGACATCAGCATTCAATGATGTCCCATCTGGAGCTCCCGTATTATTATCTAGAAAATAGTCAGCAAGATAAAATGCATCTCTAACTTCTTGACCGTTTTTGTTGATGCCGTCTTTTTCATCCCTATCCATATAGGACCTTACAGCCAACTCCGGCGCACCTCGATATTTAGCTGACGAAGCCGCAGCTCCAATAAGTCTTTGTTCACGCACTGATCTCTCGCCATGAATTGCAATGAGACGGAACGCCTGCCCATATACTTCTCTTAGGAATTCAACTTCTGCTCGATGTTTTAGAGAATCGATTATATAGGCAATTTTCTCATCTCCAGGTGCAGCTTCTCCTCGAAGATCTCTGATGCGCTGAACGCCCAGGGAAGCTACAGCGTAATTCCCGAAACGATCGCGAATATTATCACCCAAGTGACGTGACCCCCTTAAACTCCTCCAGGAATAGCTAGAGTCCGCCCCTCGAAAGGACGGGCAGAATGAAGCGATCACGGTTCACGGAAGAGCAGATCATCGGGATCCTGCGCGAGCAGGAGGCCGGCGTTCCGGTGGCGGACCTGTGCAGGAAGCACGGGCTGAGCTCACCGACCTTCTACAAGTGGAAGGCCAAGTATGGCGGCATGGACGTGTCAGAGGCCCGGCGTCTGAAGGCGCTGGAAGAGGAGAACGCCAAGCTGAAGCGGATGCTGGTGGACTCGATGCTGGACAGCGTCGCGCTGAAGGATCTGCTGGGAAAAAAGTGGTGACGCCCGCTGCGCATCGAGAGGCGGCGGCGCACCTGCAGTCGGCCTACGCGATGAGCGAACGGCGGGCCTGCCGGGTGTTGGGCGTGGATCGGACGAGCGTGCGCTATCAGGCGACGCGACCGGACGACGGCGTCCTGCGGGATCGGCTGAAGGCCCTGGCCCAGGAGCGACGGCGGTTCGGCTATCGCCGCCTGCACGTGATGCTTCGGCGCGAGGGGCATGCGGTCAACAAGAAGCGCGTCCAGCGGATCTATCGCGAGGAGAAGCTGACGGTGCGCCGGCGCGGCGGGCGCAAACGCGCCATAGGCACGCGGCGTCCGCTGGAGATTCCCCTGGTCGCGAACCAGCGCTGGTCGCTGGACTTCGTCTCCGACCAGATGACGGACGGGCGGCGCTTCCGCATCCTGACGGTGATCGACAACTGCACGCGCGAGTGCCTCGGGCTCGTCGCCGACACCTCGCTGTCAGGGCGACGGGTGGCGCGCGAGTTGGACGCCATCATCCTGCGGCGGGGACGCCCGGATACGATCATCAGCGACAACGGCACGGAATATACGTCCAACGCCATCCTGGCCTGGGCCGACGACGCCGGCGTGAGCTGGCATTACATCGCGCCGGGCAAGCCTCAGCAGAACGGCTTCAACGAGAGCTTCAATGGTCGGCTGCGCGACGAGCTGCTGAATGAGACGCTGTTCCGATCGCTGCCGCACGCCCGGGCTGTCCTCGAAACCTGGCGGCGCGACTACAACGAAACCCGGCCTCACTCGAAGCTGGGATGGTTGACGCCGAAGGCCTACGCACAGGCGCTCACCGGACAGAGCGGCCGGTCTGCTGCGCTGGTTGATGGCTGCTCAGACCGGCCTATTGCCAACCCCGCCAACCCCAGTTCAGATCAACCAAGGACTCTCGTTATGGCTGGATGAGAAACGGGGGTCACGTCACAAGTCTTGAAGCAAAATAGCTCGTTCAAGCTTCATCCTGCCTTCTTGCGGACCTTCTACAGGCTGCACAACGCCAGATTCGGGAAATCTAGATAAAATAAGTTCGCTTAATCTCACTCGATGAACGGCATATCCGCTCTCTTCCAGAAAAACCTTCAGTCGCTTGGCGGCTGTTGAACAACCAGACCCAGCATATCCCACCAAGCCGACAAAAATCTCTTTTGAGAGTGGTGAAAGTTCTGCTGTCGTCGCGGTTGAATCATTGGCGGAAGTTAGCGAGGGAGCGGTAGCTTGCGGCATTCAGCTATAATCCTATTCAATTTGCCGCAACCTTAGGCCGAGTCATCGACAGCTGGAAGGTAGCCAACGACCAGCGTTAGAAGAAAAAACGCCACGAGCACCAAGACACCGATTTAGCGCTACCTTCAACGCGCGTTCCAGCACCATCCCGCATGGCACAAAGTGTCCACGCTGACGTTCGAGGCCTTCGGCTCGAGGATGGGATTAAGTTAGGTGCGGCCGGTCTACATCTCGTCGGCCGTAGCGGCGCGCGTCAGTACGAGCGCCTTCATCGCCGCTCCGATCCCTTCTTTCTCTGCGTGAGGAAGGGCCAAGCGAAGCGACATCGGATGAAGGGTTTCGCGGGCCTGGACGGTCAATACTGAAACGACCCCTCATCCGCCCCTCCGGGGCACCTTCTCCCGCAAGGGGAGAAGGGCGGGTTAGAGTTCATCCAGCGTCTTGTCCCACTCCTCCATCGTGATGGTCCCGCGCGGCTCCCCAACGTAGAGGTCGATCCCTTTCGAGATGCGGCGGTCCTGTTCGCGTTCGATGACGGGGTCGAGGCCGGCGGCGCGGAGTTGGTCCTCGAGCGCGGCGATGCGGCGGTCCAGTTGGACGCGGCGGGCCAGTTGGGCGTGGCCCCATTCGGTGTTGGCGCGCTCCAGCTTCTGCTTCGCCTGCCAGTACTGGCCGCGCAGTTCCCAGTCGCTCTTGTCGCTGGTGTTCATGGCGAAGCGGCGCTCGGCCTCGGCCTCATTGGTCAGGATGTCGAAGACCAGTTGCAGGGGCGCGTTCTTCACCGTCAGGCGGGCGGCGCGGCCGGGGCCGTCGCGGTCGGCCAGTTTGCGATAGGTCTCGGCCAAGGCCGCCAGGGCGCGGGCCTGGGCGAAGTCCTGGGCGTGCAGGGCGCGACCCGAGGCCTGGGCGGCGGCGCGGGCGAGAGCCGCAGGATCGTTAGGGTCGTCGGGCGACAGGTCGGCCGCGTCGTGAGGCGACAGGGGCTGGGGCGCGGGCGTCGCGGCCTCGCTGCGCGGATGGCGGGACCAGCCCTCCTTCGTCGCGCGGGCGCGGATCGAGGCCTCGGTCACGTCGTGGCGGGCGGCGACGGTCTTGGCGTCGAGGCCGGACAGATAGTCCTTTCGGACCTGGGTCCACACCTCGGGCGGTTTGATCTTGTAGCGGCGTTTTTCCATGCGGGCATTATGGGGCGGTCTCTACCCCAGGCCGGAAGAAGGCCGATTTTCGAGGCTAAAGATTTGATTTTCCACATCGCGAGATGTCAGGGGTCACGCGCCAGCTGTGCATGAGGCGCGGGTGCGACCGATGATGACGCAGGGGCGTGCGACACTCCCGTCCCATGAGCCAGGGCATACATCGCAAGATCCGGCCGGACGCCGTCTGGGCCGAGGTCAGGAAGGCGTGGGAGGACGGCGAGACCGCGCGGTCCGTCGCCGCCCGCTATGACGTCGGGGTGCCCGCCCTGTGGAAGCGGCGCGAGGCGGAGGGCTGGAAACGGCCCGAGCCAACGCTGGCGCCGATCGAGCCGGCCGAGGGCTGGGACCGGCATATCCAGGCGCGGCGCGACGCCTTCAACGCCCAGCTGGAGGACGCGCGGGCGCTGGCGGAATGTCTGTCGGCGGCGATGACGGACGAGCGGCTGACGCAGGCGCCGCACTGGCATATTCCGTGGCTGTATCACTGGCGCGCGACGCATCTGGGGCCCGAGGCGACGGCGCGGGACCGGGCGCGGGCGATCGAGACGGGC
Organism: Brevundimonas vesicularis; assembly: GCF_044807075.1. Lineage (GTDB taxonomy): Bacteria > Pseudomonadota > Alphaproteobacteria > Caulobacterales > Caulobacteraceae > Brevundimonas > Brevundimonas vesicularis_G. The sequence continues at coordinate 1,225,974 of NZ_CP085234.1, read as the reverse complement.
CAGCCGTGGGCCGAGCGGTTCTGGGACGAGGACGGGGCGCTGAAGCCGCTGGCGTGGCTGGATCTGGAGATGGCGCGGCTGCATCCCGAGGACTGGCGCGCGGCCATCGGCCTGCCCGACGGCCTGCCCGAGGCGGCGACGCGATACGCGCCCTGAGGGGCGCCGCAGTTGACTTATCGGCGATAAGCGCCCATTTGCGCGGCGTCGCACACTCGCGATCTCCGGCGTCTCCAGCGCGTGTGGGTCCCACTCGGACCTGTCTGTAGAAGCCGCCGGCCCCTCATATCCATTCGCTGCCCGGACACGCGGGGCGGCGCCCGATCCACCCCGCAGGCCTCCTCCCCGAGGCCCCGTCGGGACTGGCGGTGCGCGGCCCGACGGCGTCATGCCATGGCTGATAGCGCCCTGCCGCTACGCGAAAGACATTGCTGTGAGCACCACATTCGAATCCATGGGCCTGAACAAGGCCCTGCTGCAGGCCCTGGCCTCGACCGGCTATACCAAGCCGACCCCGATCCAGGAAAAGGCCATCCCCGACGTCATGGCCGGCAAGGACCTGCTGGGCATCGCCCAGACCGGCACCGGCAAGACCGCCGCCTTCGCCCTGCCCATCCTGCATCGCCTGGCCGAAAACCGCATTCCGCCCCGGCCGCGCACGACGCGCGTGCTGGTCCTGAGCCCCACGCGCGAGCTGGCCACCCAGATCGGCGACAGCTTCAAGGCCTATGGCGCGCACCTGGGCTTCCGGGTCGCCGTGATCTTCGGCGGCGTGAAGTACGGCGCCCAGGAGCGGGCCCTGCAACAGGGTCTGGACATCCTGATCGCCGCGCCCGGCCGCCTGCTGGACCACATCCAGCAGAAGAACCTGGACCTGTCCTCGACCGAGATCTTCGTGCTGGACGAGGCCGACCAGATGCTGGATCTGGGCTTCATCAAGCCGATCCGCCAGATCGTCTCCAAGATCCCGGCCAAGCGCCAAAACCTGTTCTTCTCGGCCACCATGCCGTCCGAGATCGGCAAGCTGGCGGGCGAACTGCTGAAGGATCCGGTCAAGGTCCAGGTCACGCCGCAGTCGACCACGGTGCAGCGCATCAGCCAGTCGGTCGTCTATATCGAACAGGGCCGCAAACGCGCCCTGCTGACCGAGATGTTCTCGGATCCCGAGTACACGCGCTGCCTGGTCTTCACCAAGACCAAGCATGGCGCCGACAAGGTCGCGGCCTATCTGGAAGCCGGCGGCGTCGAGGCCGGGGCCATCCACGGCAACAAGAGCCAGCCCCAGCGTGAGCGCACCCTGGAAGCCCTCAAGAAGGGCAAGCTACGCGTCCTGGTCGCCACCGACATCGCCGCGCGCGGCATCGACGTGGACGGCGTCTCGCATGTCGTGAACTTCGAACTGCCGCACGTGCCGGAATCCTATGTCCACCGCATCGGCCGCACCGCGCGGGCGGGCAAGGACGGCACTGCCGTCAGCTTCGTCGCCGGCGACGAGATGAAGCTGCTGCGCGACATCGAGAAGGTCACGCGCCAGAAGATCCCGGCCATCGACCGCCGCAACGACAAGGCCCTGGGCCAGCTGGACGCGACCATCATGGCCACCGGCGTGGGCAAGAAGGCGACCCTGCCCGAGCGCGAAGGCGGCGAGCGCAACGACGGCGGACGCGGCGGTCGCGGCCGTCGCAATCCCCACCGCGACGGCGTGCGTCCGGAAGGCGGCGGCCAGCCGCACCGCCAGCGTCGCAACCGCCCGGGCGAAGCCCCGGCGGCTCCGCGTCCCGAGCGCGCCTACAACCCCCTGGCCGGCGAGCGTGTCCCGTCGATCAACGACAACGCCAAGCCGGCGGAAGGTCAGATGAAGCGCCGTCCCCGTCGCCGCCCGTCGAACGGCGGCAAGGGCTATGGCGGCGCCGCCAAGGGCTGAGCCTGCGGGTCGGGGAGCGTTTGCTCCCCGCCGCCTTCATGTTGAGGCGATAAAAAAACGGCGGCTCCTGCGAAGGAGCCGCCGTTCTCATGTCAGCCGGGGCTGAGCGGAACTCAGAAGTTCCAGGTCGCGCCCAGCGAGAAGCCGACGCCCGAGCCTTGCGCTTCGCCGCGCAGGTTGGAGATGACCAGGCCGTTGCCATAGACGTCGCGGGTATCGTTGATCGTCGCGGTGTCGATGTCGATGTAGGTCACGGCGCCGTCGAAGGTCATCGAACCGACCGTCTTGGACAGGCCGGCGGCGTAGAGCCAGCGGTCGCCGTCCGGGATACGGGCGGTGCGGTGATCGTCCGAGGTCGGGGTCGGGTCGTAGCCCAGGCCGGCGCGGAAGGTCATCGAGGGATCGATCTTGTAGTCGAAGCCGATCGCGCCGGTGGTGACGTCGTCATAGTCCTGAACGATGGTCGAACGGCCGTTCGCGCCATAGGTCACGCGGATGGCGTCGAACTCGCTCCAGCCGATCTGGTTGACCTGGGCGTTCAGCGTCAGGCGATCGTTGACGGCGTAGCGGGCCGAGACGGTGGCGTACCAGGGTGTGTTGAAGCTGGCCTGGCCGTCGGCCGAAACGTTCGCCGCAGCCAATGCGCCAGTCAGGCCGGAGATGTTCACCGAGCCTTCCAGTTCGTGCTCAATCTTGGAGCGATACGACAGACCCAGGTCCAGCTTGCCGAAGTGCATCTGGGCGCCGGCGTTCCATCCGTAATCCCAGCCGTCGCCTTCCAGCTGGTTGCGGCCGTCGGTGGCGGACGGGATCAACACCAAGGGCGCGACGCCGGCGACAGTCGGGAGGTTCGGCAGGGCCGACGACAGGGTCGCCTTGGCGTACTGGGCGTCGAAGCCGGCGCCGATGTCCAGCCAGTCGGTAACCGTCATGGCGGCGACCAGGCTGACGTTGGCCGAACGCAGTTCCGACGTCAGGGCGTCGTAACGGGCGAAATCGTTCGGCTCGTACTTGGTCGTGAAGTTGTAGGGTGCCTGGACGGCCAGGCCGACGTTGAAGCGGTCGCCGATCGGCATGGAGACGGCGAAGTTCGGCACGATGCCGCTTTCAACGACGTCGTGGACATGCGGGTCGCCAGCCACAACGGTGGAGCCTCTGAGGATCGTGCCGGCCGGGAATGGCGGCGTCGGCGCAGGCAGATTGTAGCTGAGCGTCGAGCCGCGATTGTCGACGTCGGAATCCAGGATCAGGCCGTGGGCGCCGAGGTAGACTTCGCGCTGGGTTCCGGCGATGGCGGCGGGGTTCCACCACAGCGACTGGACGCCCTTGTCGGCGCCGACGCCGGCGTTGGCGCGACCCTGGCCGCGGGTCGATTGTTCCTGGACATAGAAGGAGCCGGCCATGGCCGGGGCGGCGACGCCGGCCAGCAGGGCGGTCGTCAGGGCGATCCCGCCCACGCGGGCGAAGTTCCTGGAGGTCATTTCATACACCTAAGTAAGCGCCGGCCGCATTACGCGCGGTCGATCAGGGGAGGAACCCTCTCAGCGTTCGCGGCGCGAAAGCGTTGCGGGCAAGGCCCCCATCGGACCGGAAACGGGCGAAACCGTGGCGCCTGAGCCGCACACGATCACGGCTTTGCGAGGTTACGCAGCGGCAACGTCGATGCCCATATCACGCAGTTCTGCGATCAAATCATGCGCCGCTGCCGTGACTTGATCGGCATTACGGCCACGAATGACCAGCTGGGTTCCGATCTCGCCGAGGCCGCCATGGCCGAAGGGGTAGCTGCCGAAGGACAGGTCGCGGCGCTTGTTGGCTGCTGCGCGCAGCACATCGGCCACACTCCCCTCGCCTACCCCGCTGACCTTCAAGATCTGAGCATGAACGATCGCGCCGGTGCGCAGGCGCGGGGCCACATCCTCCAGCATGGCCTGCATGATCTTGGGCACGCCGGCCATGACGAAGACATTGCCGATCTGGAAGCCGGGCGCATCGGTGACCGGATTGGCGATCAGAACGCCGCTTTCGGGGATGCGCGCCATGCGACGGCGCGCGGCGTTGAAGTCGTCGCCATAGCGGCGCGACAGGATGGCCAGCGCCTCGGGATGTTCGGGCAGGGCCACGCCGAAGGCGGCCGCCACGGCGTCGGCGGTGATGTCGTCATGGGTCGGACCGATGCCGCCGGTGGTGAAGACATAGTCCCAGCGAGACCTGAGGGCGTCCAACGCCTCGATGATCCGGCCGTGATCGTCGCTGACGACCCGCGCCTCCATCAGGTCGATCCCCAACGCCGCCAGAAACCGGGCGATGGTGTTGGTGTTGGTGTCCTGGGTCCGCCCCGACAGGATTTCGTCGCCGATGACCAGGACGGCGGCGGTCGGGCCACAGCGGTCGGCGTCAGCGTCGGTCATACGGGAATCCGGGGGCAGGCTTGAGGTTTCATGCTATAACGCCCATCTGCGGCGAACGGATTGCGCCGTATCCCGCCTTTTGCAGACCGAACGCCCCCCCATGTACGAAACGCCCGAACTCGAAACCGACGTCCTGGTTCGCTCCAGCGCCATCCGCATCCACGCGCCCGAGGATTTCGAAGGCATGCGCAAGGCCGGACGCCTGGTGGCCGAGGCGCTGGACATGATCGCGGCCCATGTGAAGCCGGGCGTGACGACGGGGGCCATCGACGACCTGATCCGCGAGTTCACCCTGGATCACGGCGGCCTGCCCGCCTGCCTGGGCTACAAGGGCTATGAGAAGACCGTCTGCACCTCGATCAACCACGTCGTTTGCCACGGCATTCCCGGCGACCGGGTGCTGAAGGACGGCGACATCGTCAACATCGACCACACCGTGATCGTGGACGGCTGGCACGGCGATTCCAGCCGCATGTATGCGGTGGGCGAGATCAATGCGCGCGCCAGGAAGCTGATCGATGTGACCTATCAGTCGCTGGATCTGGGCCTGGAGCAGGTCAAGCCGGGCAACACGTTCGGCGACATCGGCTATGCGATCCAGAAGTTCGTCGAGGCCCAGCGCATGAGCGTGGTGCGCGACTTTTGCGGCCACGGCATCGGCCGCGTCTTCCACGACAGCCCCAACGTGTTGCACTACGGCCGTCGCGGCGAGGGCGCGGTGCTGAAGCCCGGCATGTTCTTCACCGTCGAGCCGATGGTGAACCTGGGCAAGCCGCACGTGAAGGTGCTGTCCGACGGGTGGACCGCCGTGACGCGCGACAAGTCCCTGTCCGCCCAGTGCGAGCACACCATCGGGGTGACGGAAGACGGACTGGAAATCTTCACGGCGTCGCCGGCGGGGCTGTTCCGGCCGAACTGAACCCTTGATCCCCAATCGCAATACGCACAGGTTGCGTTGAGCGGGAGGGATCATGCTCGACGACAAGGCGTCCGAAGTCGGCGACAAGCCCAAGCCGCGCCACAGCGGTCATCGCGACCGGCTGCGTGAGCGGGCGGCGAAGGGGGGGCTGGGCGCCCTGCCCGACTATGAGCTGCTGGAACTGCTGCTGTTTCGCAGCGTGCCCTACAAGGACACCAAGCCGCTGGCCAAGGATCTGCTGGCGCGGTTCGGGGGGCTGGAGGGGATCGGAGCGGCCAGCCATGAGGCGATCGAGGATCAGGTGGCGCGGTCGATGGGATACGCCGTCGGCAAGGCGACGCGGGCGGTGGCGCTGGACCTTCAGCTGATCTTCGACGTGACGCGGCGGATCGCGCGCGAGCCGACGGCCAGGCGGCCGGTGATCTCGTCGTGGACGGCGCTGCTGGCCTATGTGCGCGTCGCCTTGCAGCACGAGCCGCGCGAACAGTTTCGCGTCTTGTATCTGGACAAGAAGAACCAGCTGATCCTGGACGAGGTGCAGAACCGCGGCACGGTCGATCATGCGCCGGTCTATCCGCGCGAGGTCGTGCGGCGCGCGCTGGAGCTGTCGGCCAGCGCCCTGATCCTGGTGCACAACCATCCGTCGGGCGATCCGACCCCCAGCCGCGCCGACATCGAGATCACGAAACAGGTTGTGCAGGCCGGCCGCGCCCTTAACGTCGAGGTTCATGACCATCTGGTCGTCGGCCGCGACGGGGTGGCCAGCTTCAAGCAACTGGGCCTGATGTGACCGACAGGATTCTGACGACCGAGCGACTGGTGATGAGCGCCGTGGCGCTGACAGACCACGATGACCTGCTGGCCTTGTGGGCGGATGCGGATTTCACGCGTCACATCACCGGCCGCCCGATGACCAGTGAGGAGGTCTGGTTCAGGCTGCTGCGCGATCTGGGACAATGGGCCGTCGATGGTTACGGCAGTTGGACGATCCGTCGGGCCACAGACGGCGCCTATCTGGGCAATGTCTCGATCCTGGACCACCGACGGCTGATCGAACCGGCCATGACCGATCCGGAGCTGGGTTGGGGTCTGTCGCCGGCCTTTCACGGCGAGGGGTTCGCGCGTGAGGCGCTGGACGCCGCCCTGGCCTGGGCCGATGCGCATCTGTCGGCGAGCCGGACCGTCTGCATGATCTCGCCCGAGAACCTGGCCTCGCTGAAGCTGGCGGCGCGGGTCGGTTATCGCCCCTATGCGACGACGACTTACAAGGATCATCCGGTGCAGTTGTTCGAACGGCCACGGCGCGCGCCGTAGGTCGGCATTAAGGATTACCGGGCAAACTGGCGTTGAACGAAGTACGAGCGCCCGCCATGCCCATGTCCGTCGAAACGCTGCGCCAGCATCTGGTCGAGGCCTTCGCCGACGCCGAGATCGAGATCGAGGATCTGGCGGGCGACGGCGACCACTATCGCGCGCGGATCGTGTCGAGCGCCTTCGCCGGCCTGCCGCGCGTGCGTCAGCATCAGATGGTCTATGCGGCGCTGAAAGGTCAGATGGGCGGCGAACTGCACGCCTTGGCGCTGGAGACCTCCGCGCCGGCCAAGGGGGTCTGAAGACCATGCGCTATCGCCCCTTCGGCGTCTCCGGCGCCGCGATCTCCAACCTGACGCTCAGCTTCGGCGCCGAGGCCTTGAAGCGTGGGCGCGAGGCCGGGCTGGACGTGCTGTATTCAGCGCTGGAGGCGGGCATCAACAGCTATCGGCTGGAAACGGCCGACCCGGTGGCGGCAGAGGTGCTGGGCGAGGCGCTGTCGCATGTGGATCGCAAACTGGTGTATGTCAGCCTGACGCTGGGCGCCGGTGATGGGCGCGGCGCCGAACGCGACTTCTCGGCCCAGGGCATGACGGCCGCCATCGATCGGGTGCTGCATTTCTCCGGGCTGGGCTGGGTCGATATGGCGGTGCTGCACGAGCCCGGCGAGACCGAACTGGCGCAGTCGTCTCTCAGCGCGCTGAAGGCCATGCGCGCCACGGGACGGATCAAGCTGCTGGGCATCGCCGGCGGCGGCGACGTGATGGACGCTTATGTTTCCACCGGGGCCTTCGACGCCCTGCTGACGCCGTTCGACATCAATGCCGACTGGAAAATCCGAAACCGCATCCGTTCGGCGCGCGAACAGGACATGGCGGTCTTCGCCTATGATTTCTACAAGGATCGTCGCTCGGGGCCGCGGGTCGCGCCGATCGTGAAGAAGGGCCTGTTCGGCTTCGGGGGCCAGAAGCGGCCGCAGGATTCGCCGCAGAAGGATGCGTTCGGCTTCCTGTATCGTACGCACAACTGGACCGCAGAGGCGATCTGCCTGTCCTACGTCCTGACCGACCCGACGGTGTCCAGCGTGATCGTCGATCCGACCGACACGGATCGGCTGGCGACACTGGCCGCCGCGCCCGAGCGGGACATGCCGCCGGGCCTGGCCGCGCAGATCGAGATGGCGCGCGTCGTGGCCAATCAGGCGGCCTGAACGGCCTCAGCAGCTGTGCAGAACGTCGCGGACGCCTTGACCGCGACCGTTCGGCTCCCTAGCTGACGGGCTTCACGAAAGGCCCGTATCCGTGACCGACACTGCCCAAGCCGCCGATCCCGTCCACGCCTTCATCGGCGAAACCGTCGCCCAGAACGACGTGGTTCTGTTCATGAAGGGCACGCCGGACCAGCCGCGCTGCGGCTTCTCCTCCCTGGCGGTGCAGATTCTGGATCATGTCGGCGCCGGCTTCGTGGGCGTGGACGTGCTGCAGGACGAAGCCCTGCGCGAAGGCATCAAGAGCTTCACCGACTGGCCCACCATTCCGCAGCTCTATGTGAAGGGCGAGTTCGTTGGCGGATCGGACATTATCCGCGAGATGTTCCAGGCCGGCGAACTTCAGGCCCTGATGGTCGAGAAGGGCGTGCCGCTCGGCGAGGCCTGATGGCCAGGAAGACCCTGACACCGCGCGAGGACCGGGAGGTCTTCGTCGTGCCGCTCGACGTGCGGCCCGAGCACATCGACGCCAACGGCCATGTCAACAACGTGGTCTATGTCGGCTGGCTGCAGGATGCCGGCACGGCCCACTGGAACGCGCGCTTCGATCAGGCGACGCGCGCGAAGTGGTCGTGGGTCGCGACCCGGCATGAGATCGACTATCTGCGCGGCATCGAGCCGGGCGCCGAGGGCGTGGTCGCCCGCACCTGGGTCGGCGATCCCCAGGGACCGCGCTTCACCCGCTATGTCCGCATCGAGGACGCCCAAGGCCGCGTCTGCGCCCAGGGCGTCACCGAATGGGTGCTGGTGAACGCCGCGACCCTGAGACCGCAGCGCATTCCGCCGGACATGCTGGTCGTGTTCAAGACGCAAGGATTGAACTGAGCTGACGCTGACTGATCAGCTTCAGTTGTGATTGACAGCGCCTTGAGTTGAAATTCATGGTGATGCGACATCGTTTGGACGCAAACCATTGCCATCGGCGCACACTCTGAAGATCAAAGCCGCTCCGGCGGTTCGCCAGATGTACTGGTGCGATTTCTGGTCGGATTCCACCACACCTGAAATGGGCAAGAAGCGGCCCGTGATCATCATTTCCTACAAGAACAGCCTTCATGGCGTGGCGTTGGTCGTCCCTACGTCAACCGATCCACAGGAGGGCGCGAGCGCCCGATGGGCGCACAAGCTGTCTTTCCAGCCTGATGGCGCAAGGGATTCCTGGGTGGTGTGCAACCATCTCTATACGGTCAGCACCAAGAGGCTGGAGCCACTAAAGGGCGCCGCCATCCCCCGAATCTCAGAAGACGAGTTCAATCATATACTGGGTTTGATCCAGGCATGGATGCCGCAGCTTCCCGCCAAGGACACATCCGAGGGTTGACAATTCAGCCCCCTTGCATCATCTTACACCCACTTGCGGCCTTGAAAGAGTGTCCGTTTCCCGAAAGGGAGTGACTGGCGAAGGGCGTCCGCAAGGACGCCCTTTCGTTTTCTACTTCAGCGGATTGAGGATGCGGGCCGCCGTGCCGGGCTCCAGGCCCAGGTCGGCATAGGTCCAGCGCAGCTCGACGCCGTCCGTGACCAGGGCCTTGCACAGGTCCTGTTTCGTGCGGCGAAGCGTGATCTCGGCCGGCGAGCCGTCCGATACCGACACCTCGAAATCCGACGCCTGGGTGCAGCCGTTCGAATCGACGCGCGCGACCAGGGCGCCGTCCGCAAAACGGGCCTCGCGGATGGCCTCGGCCGGCGGAGCGTCGTCGCGGCGCAGGTTCACCGAGACGTTTTCGCCCGCGTCGCTGTCATAGATGACGCAGGCCGATAGCAGCGGCGCGACCAGGGCCGCGACCGCCAGACCCTTAATCATCGGGCCCTTGACCAGGCTGCGCATCACTGACCCGCCGCCGGCGCGGTGATGACGCGCGTGGTCGGCTTTTCGGTCGAGACGATGATGCAGCCCGACAGCAGCGGGGCGGCGATGGCGATGGCGAGAGCGAGACGAAGCATTGGTGTGTTCCCCAGTTGAAGCTTGACCCTTTTGTGCCGCGTGGGCCGGGCGCGCACACGTGAATAATCGGAAAGCTGGGTGAACAATCGGAAAGGATCGGGGTTGAACGTGACCGCAACCGCCATAGCTACAGTCCCCCCCTTCTCCTGCCCCACGGATCGTCCTTCATGAGCCAGCTGTTCTCGCCCCGCGCCGTCGGCCCCCTGACGCTGAAGAACCGCGTCGTCATCGCGCCCATGTGCCAGTATTCGGCCATCGACGGCGTGCCCCAGCCCTGGCACGTGCAGCATCTGGGACGACTGGCGATCTCCGGCGCGGGCTTGGTCATCGTCGAGGCCACCGGGGTCGAGGCGGCGGGACGGATCACGCCGGACGACACCGGCCTGTGGAACGACGCGCAGGAAGAGGCCTTCGCCCGGATCATCCGCGACATCCGCACCTACAGCGACACCCCGATCGGCATCCAGCTGGCCCACGCCGGACGCAAGGCCTCGACCAGCGCGCCATGGAAGGGCGGCGGCGCCCTGAAGGCTGAAGACGGCGCGTGGGAAACCTTCAGCGCCTCGGCCGAACCGTTCAAGGATGACTGGCACACGCCGACCGCCATGACCCCGGCCGACATGGACCGCGTCGTCGCCGCCTTCGAGGACGCTGCGCGGCGGGCGGACCGGGCCGGGTTCGACCCGGTCGAACTACACGCCGCCCACGGCTATCTGCTGACCCAGTTCCTTTCGCCGGCGTCCAACCACCGCACCGACGACTTCGGCGGATCGTACGAGAACCGGGCGCGCTTCCCGCTGCGGGTCGCGCAGGCCCTGCGCGACGCCTGGCCCCGGACCAAGGCGCTGGGCGTGCGCTTCAACGGCTCGGACTGGGTCGAGGGCGGCATCGCCCTGGATGAGGTGACGGCCTTTGGCCAGGCGCTGCACGACATGGGCTATGACTATCTGCACCTGACGTCGGGCGGGAATGTCGCGCAGGCGAAGATCCCGGGCGGCGAACCGGGCTATCAGCTGCGGTTCGCCCAGGCCGTGAAGGCGGCGACGCCGCAGGCCAATGTGATGGCTGTCGGCATGATCTTCGATCCGCAGCAGGCCGAGGACATCGTAGCCTCCGGTCAGGCCGACTTCATCGCCATCGCCCGCGCCGCGCTGGACGATCCGCACTGGGCGCACCATGCGGCCGTCGCCCTAGGTGAGGACGCAGGCCTGCCGCCGCAATACGAGCGGGCCGGCAAGGCGCATTGGCCGGGATACGGCAAAGCCGACGCCTAAGGCCTGATCAGGCGGCCTTTTCCATCGAGGGATCGACGGCCCACAGAACGCGTGCGGCGGCTTGAACCTCTGCGTCGGCCGTCTTCTGGGGGCGGCCGAGCAGATAGCCCTGGACCTCGTTGCAGCCCTGAGCACGCAGGAAGGCCAGCTGCTCCAGCGTCTCGACGCCCTCGGCCAGAACCGGGATGTGCAGGCTCTCGCCCAGGGCCAGGACGGCGCGGATAATGGCGGCCGACTGAGGTCCGCCGTCCAGTTCCGCCATGAAGGAGCGATCCAGCTTGATCTTGTCGAACGGGAAGGCGCGCAGGGTCGAAAGGGACGAATAGCCTGTGCCGAAGTCGTCCATGGCGATGGAGACGCCCAGCAGCTTCAGCTGGCGCAGGACGTGGGTCGTGCGCTCCATGTCGGTGATCATGGCCGTCTCGGTGATCTCCAGCTCCAGCCGCGACGGCGACAGGCCGGTTTCGACCAAAACTTGATGCACCAGGCGCGGCAGGTCGACGTGACCCAGCTGCACCGGCGACAGGTTGACGGCGATCTTGTGCGGTTCGGTCCAGCTGGCGGCCTCGGCGCAGGCGGTGCGCAGCACCCATTCGCCGATCGGCAGAATCAGACCGTTCTCTTCGGCCAGAGGAATGAAATCGGCCGGCGAGATGAAGGTCCCGTCCGGCTGGATCCAGCGCAGCAGCACCTCATAGCCGGTAATGTCGCCGGTATCGACGGCGGCCTGAAGCTGCCAGTTCAAGCTGAACTGACCCTGTTGCAACGCATCTCGCATCTGCTGGGCCATGCGACGGCGATTGCGCACCGCCTCATCCATCTCCTCCTCGTAGAAGAAGACGTCGGTCCCCAACGAGGCCTTGGCGCGGTACATGGCCAGGTCCGCGTCATTGATCAGGGCGGACGGGTCGTGAGCGTCGTCAGGCCAGATCGCGATGCCGGTGCTGAGGCCGCAGGCGACCTCGGCATGGTCCAGCACCACCGGGGCGGTGACGGCGTCGCGCAGGCGCGCGACCATATCCAGCGCGTCGTCCTTGTGCTGGATCGGCATGACGGCGACGAACTCGTCCCCGCCCAGGCGCGCGATGAACTCACCATGGCGCAGGCAGGCGCGCATTCGTTCGGCGATCTGGACCAAAAGCTGGTCGCCGGCGGCATGGCCGTGAATGTCGTTGACCTCCTTGAACCGATCCAGATCCATGGCCAGCAGGGCCACCTTGTTCGAAGCGGTCAGGTCGGCGGTCTGGCGCGTCAGCCACTCCAGGAAGGACGACCGGTTGGGCAGGCCGGTCAGGCCGTCGTTGCGCGCCAGATGGGCGATGCGACGCTCCTGCGCCTGACGCATGCGTAGATCGCGCACGGCGTAGATCATGACGTGATCCACACCGCAGTCGCGGCGCACGGCGATCTCGACGGGGATGTCCGCCCCGCCTTCTGCGACCAGTTTGGACTGGCTCATACCGTTGACTGCCAAGTCGGCGACGCCGGCGATCCAGCGCGACAGCGGTTCGCCGATCAGGGCCTGGTGGGGGACGCCCGCCAGGTCGGCGAAGGCGGCGTTGGCGGCCAGGATGACGCCGTCCTGCTCGACCACCATGCCATCGACGCTGCCCTCGATCAGATGATCCAGGCGCGCCTTGGCCTGAAGCCGGGACTGGACGTCCAGGGCGTGGCTGGCGACGCCGGTGCCCAACATCATTAACCCAACGGCTGAGACGGCGAAGGCCAGGACCAGATTGGTCGATCCGACGGCACCCACATCAACCAGCGCGCCGATCGGAACGATCGTCATGGCGGCCATGCCGGTGAAGTGCAGGGCGACGATGCCAAGGACCATCAGCACCACAGGGACGACATCGCCGGACTGCCGGGCGCGATTGAACGCCAATGCGCCCAAGAGGATGGCGCCCGCCACCGATGCGGCGACATAGCCGGCCGACCAGTGGATGACGGCGTCGGTCGCAAAGGCCGCCATGCCGGTATAATGCATGGCCACCACGGTCAGGCCAAACAGCACGCCGCCGATCTCGGCCGAGGCCGGCATCCGGCGCGAGGCTACCCACAGCGCCAGCGCGCTGCCGACGATGGCGACGCCCAGGGACAGGCCGGTTAGCACGGGGCCGTAGCTGATGGTGACGCCGGGCTCATAGGCGATCATCGCCACGAAATGGGTGCACCAGATCGTCGCCCCGGTCGCCACCGCGCCCATGAAGGCCCAGGCCAGACGCGTGCCCTTTTCGGCGGCGCGCAGGCGGCGATACAGGCGGAATGTGATGATCGAACCGATCAGGCACAGGCCGGCGGCCAACGCGACGAGCCAGAGATTATGGTCGTCGGTCAGGCAGGTGAAGACGCGCATGAAGCTACAGACCTTGGGGGACGGTCTGTCGTCGTAGCGGAAGTTGCTTAATCAGACGCGCTCGAACAAGCTTAACGAAACGCTAGGGTCGTTTTCAGGAGCGGGGCAGCTGATAGGGGTTGTTGACGCTGACGGGCGAGCCGGGCGTCAGGCCCAGCTCCTCGAACGACCACTTCAGCTCGACACCCTGGACCAGGTCCTGCTTGCACTTGTCCTCGTCGATGCGGCGCAGGGTGATGACGGCGCTGCCGCCCTGCAGGCTGACGATGGGGATCAGGTCTTCCTTGGCCGTGCAGCCGTTCGAACTGACCCAGAAGACGGCCTGGTCCTTGGTGAAGGTGGCGGCATGGATCGGCTCCAGCGCGCCGGGCATTCCCGCGGTGGAGACGGTGGGCTCGCCGCGGCTGGCGCAGGCGGCCAGGCCCGCCGATGCGGCGGCGATCAAAGCCAAGCGTTTCATGATGGAGTCGCGCAACTGACGACCTCCCCTGCCTCAAAGCCTGAACCGGCCGAGAATGCGCCTGTTCGCCCCTGGAGGGAACAGGATAAAAAACGAAAGGCCCCGGACGAATCCGAGGCCCTCCAAACTGAACTCTTCAAAGGGACCACCACGGGGCTCAAGTAGCCCGAAGGGCGATAGCCCCCTTGAAGAAGGCTTCGTAAGCTTCGCTTACGAAGCGTAGTATTCGACGACCAGGTTCGGTTCCATCTTCACGGCGTACGGCACGTCCGACAGTTCCGGCACGCGGACGTAGCGAACCGAGAACGAGCGGTCCGACAGTTCCAGGTAATCCGGCACGTCGCGTTCCGACGACTGCTGGGCTTCGAGCACCAGAGCCATGTTGCGCGACTTTTCCTTCACGGTGACGACGTCTTCCGGCTTCACGCGGTAGGAGGCGATGTCGACCTTCTTGCCGTTGACCAGGACGTGGCCGTGGCTGACGAACTGGCGGGCGGCCCAGACGGTCGGGACGAACTTGGCGCGGTAGACGACGGCGTCCAGGCGCGATTCCAGCAGGCCGATCAGGTTTTCCGAGGTGTTGCCCTTGCGACGCGCGGCCTCGTCATAGGTCTTGGCGAACTGCTTCTCGGTGATGTTGCCGTAGTAGCCCTTCAGCTTTTGCTTGGCCTTCAGTTGCAGACCGAAGTCCGAAACCTTGGACTTGCGACGCTGGCCGTGCTGGCCGGGACCGTAAGAACGCTTGTTGACCGGCGACTTGGAGCGGCCCCACAGGTTCTCACCCATGGCCCGGTCGATCTTGTACTTGGCGCTGTGGCGCTTGGACATTCTATTCTCTTTTCGACGATACGGCCCGGCATCCCCTGGATTGGGAATGCGATCTCAACGGCGGTCCACGCATCTTCCGTCATTCATCCCGGCCCCGCCGAAGCGGACCGTGGAAGGCGGCGCTTATGGCCAGCGAGGGCGTCGGAGTCAAGCACGGCGGGCTGTTAAGCACGATGGCATGGAAACAATTCCTCGCCACGCAGTTCCCCCATCGCAACCCCAGCCCTGCGCCAGAACAAGGAGGAGTGGAATGCAGCCCGATCACAACGCCCTTCCGACCGGCCTGTCCGACAAGGCCATGGAAACGCTGAAAAGGCAGCTGGTCGATCTGGTCGAGCCTTTGAGCGACCACCAGCTCCTCGATCTGGCCGACGGCATCCATGAGATGCTGCGCCAGCGCCGCATCGTTCGCCAACACCATGCCGAGCGCATGAGCGAGCGCGCCCGACATGGCGTGGATTTCCGCGTGTAGTCCTTCGCGGCCTAGTCCTTTGCAGACTGCGCTTCGGATATGAACATGGCGCGGCCCTCGCGGGTCGCCACCTTGCCCAGGCCCGGGAAGGGGAAGTGATAGGCGTAGATGTGGGCGCCGGAGTTGCGCAGCGCCGTCACCTCGTCCAGCCGCGCCTTCAGGCCTGCCGCCTGATCGTCGTCATAGCCGACCTTCCAGTCCGGATGTTCGACCGACAAGACCCAATGGTGCATCAGGTCGCCGGTGTAGAGCAGTTGGTTCTGACCGTCGGCGATCAGATAGGCGACGTGGCCCGGCGTATGGCCGGCCGTGTCCTGGGATTGGACGCCGGGCGCGACCTCGCCGCCCGGCTCGAAGGCCTGGACCTTGGGCGTGATGATCCGCACCAGATCGGCCAGTTCGGGATTGGCGCGGATGGACGCCCATTCCGCCTCCGACATCCGGATCGCCGCATTGGGGAAGGCCAGGCCGCCGTTGCGGATCAGGCCGCCGACATGGTCCGGATGGCCGTGCGAAATCAGCACGTCGGTGATCGAAGCGGGATCGACGCCTGCCTTTCGCAGGCTGTCCATCAACTGGCCCTTGCCCTCGCCCAGGCCCGTGTCGAACAGCATCGTGCGGGCGCCGTTCCTGACCAGAAGCGGATGGATTTCCAGCATGATCGGATCGGCCGGCTGTCCGGCGGCGGTGAGCGGCGCGGCGACCGCCTGCGGCGTCAGGCCGACACCGAAGGTCTGGTTGTCGTTCTTGACCGGGTTCTCGCCGTCGAACAGGGCGATGGCGTCCAGCGCGCCGATCTTGAAGCGATAGACCGGCTTCTCGGCCGGGGCCGCGACGGTCTGGGTGGGGTTGGGCGGCGCGGGATCGCCGGGCTTCTGCGCGTTCGCGTTGGGGTTACAGGCCGCCAGCATCAGGGCCGTTACGGCGGCCCCCGTCATCATCATCCGCATCGCTTCGATCTCCGTGTGCGATGACGCAATCGAAAACGCCCGCCGGAGGTTCCGGCGGGCGTCGTCATGTTCGGTCTCGGCAACCTTATTTGGCGGCGGCGTAGAGTTCGTTGACCTTGTTCCAGTTCACCACCGTCCAGAACGACTTCAGATAGTCGGCGCGGCGGTTCTGGTATTTCAGATAATAGGCGTGCTCCCAGACGTCGGCGCCCAGGATGACCTCGCCGCGCTCGTCCACGACGTCCATCAGCGGATTGTCCTGGTTCGGGGTCGAGGTGATCTTCAGCTTGCCGTTCTGCACGATCAGCCAGGCCCAGCCCGAACCGAACTGCGCGGCGCCAGCGGCGTTGAAGTCTTCCTTGAACTTGTCCATGCCGCCCAGATCGGCGTCGATAGCGGCCTTCAGCTCGGCCGAGGGCTCACCCGCCTGATCGGCCGGGGCCAGCAGTTCCCAGAACAGGCTGTGGTTCCAGTGGCCGCCGCCGTTGTTGCGCACGGCCTTGGGCGCGGTGGAGATGCTGGTGAAGATTTCCTCCAGCGACTTGCCCTTCAGGTTTTCGTCGGCGTCGACGGCCTTATTCAGGTTGTCGACATAGGTCTGGTGGTGCTTGTCGTGGTGGAAGGTCATCGTCTCCTTGTCGATGGCCGGCTCCAGCGCGTCATAGGCGTAGGGCAGCGGGGGCAGGGTGAAGGCCATGGGAGGTTCCTCTCGCGACAAGTTTCCGATGCGCCTCATCTAGGCGCCCGTTCATGAAACCCAAGCGACAGCGCCTGGATTTGTTCCGACTTATCGACCCGTAACGGTCAAGCTGGCAAGTTCGCCTTCAGGCAATCGCGAACGGCCCGCTTCACATCACCCGGCGCATTGGGTTCATCCACGCCCTCGGCCGCGAAGACGGCGCGCACGGCGGCGTCCAGCCCCTTCGGCAGGGCCTCGATCACCCGCTTCTGCCCCTTGGCGTGCAGGCAGTAGCCCACCTCGCGGCACAGGGCGGAAAACATGGGTTCGTAGGGATCAGAAGCGCTCATGGCGCCCCTCTAGCATCAGGGGAGCAGACGCGACAGCCAGTGCATCAGGTTCAGCACGAACTGCTGATCGTCATGACCCGTTGTGTTTAACCCCATGCGAACGGGGTCGCGATCCGGCTGGTCGGGAAAACGCACGATCTGGGCCGTGAGCATCCCCGCCTCTCCGAGCACGACGACCCGTCCCGCGCCAAATCGCAAAGCCAGACCTTGGGCGGGTAAGGCGGGCCGCGACAACTCGGCAAGGACGACGGCTGGATCCTGGCCGGCCCGAAGCCGCGTTCGGATCGTTTGCAAGGCTTTAAGATCGGGAGCCTCTCGCGCATCCGCGCTCATCGCCAACAACACCGTTGCGTCGGCCGGTCCCGACAGCGACTGCCCGGTGAAGCTCTTGACGATCGTCAGGCGCTCGCTTTGGTCGCGGCCTTCGATGATCGGATGATCCGCAAGCGCCGGGCGCGGAAAGACCAGATTGGCCGTGACGTCGCCGCCCACGGTCTGGAAGGCGTAACCCGTGCCCATCGACACGCCGAACCTTTCAGCCAAGGCTTCGGCAGCGGAACCATGGGGCGCGTGATCGGCGGCCAGCAGCAACGCTCCGCCCTGCTCTACCCATCGGCGGATCGCCTCGATCTCGGCGTCGTCGAAAGCCGAGGCGCGCGAGCCGTCCGTCGGGCGCGCCGGATTGGCGATGACCAACACCGCTGCGCCATCAAGCGCGCCGGGCGCATCGAGCCGCCCCTGGCTGGCTTCGATCCGATATCCGTCGGCCCGCATCAGCGCGGCGAAGGCGGTATAACGACCCTCGATGGTCTGCTCGCTGCCGTGGCCCTGATCGACAAGCACGACAGGCCCATCCGTCACATAGGCGGGCGACGCCACCTTTGGCCGCCAATCCAGATCGCCGATCTGCTCTTGCGCCAAGGCTGGGCCTGCCAGCAGCAGGACTGCGACAGCGATCCAACCCCGGCGTCCCATCTGTCGCTTAGACCTTCAAGCGTTCGGAATGGAAGGCGATGTGGTCGGCGATGAAGCTGGCCATGAAGAAATAGGAGTGGTCGTAGCCGGGCTGCATTCGGATCGTGACCTTCTGGCCTGCGGCGTCGGCGGCGGCTTGAAGCAGTTCCGGCTTCAGCTGGTCGGCCAGGAAGCTGTCGGCGTCGCCTTGGTCGATCAGGATGTCGTCATAGACGCCGCGCGCCGCGCCGGCGGCGATCAGCTTGGCGGCGTCGTGGCGGTCCCACGTCGCACGATCGTCGCCCAGATAGGCGGTGAAGGCCTTTTCGCCCCAGGCGCACCGGGTCGACGAGCAGATCGGCGCGAAGGCGGAGACCGAACGAAACAGGTCGGGGTGGTTCAACGCCAGGGTCAGGGCGCCGTGGCCGCCCATCGAATGGCCGCTGATCGAGCGGACGCCCGTGGTCGCAAACTCGGCGTCGATCAGGGCGATCAGTTCCTCGGTGACATAGGTCTCCATGAGGAAATGCGGCGCCCAGGGCGCCTGCGTCGCATCCAGATAGAAGCCCGCGCCTTGACCCAGGTCATAGGCGGGGTCGTCGGCGACGCCGTCTCCGCGCGGCGAGGTGTCGGACGCCACGATGATGACGCCATGTTCGGCGGCGGCCTGATAGGCCCCCGCCTTGGTGGTGAAATTATCCTCGGTGCAGGTCAGGCCCGACAGCCAGATCAGCACCGGGAAAGGCCCCTCGCCCGCCGGCGTGAAGACCGACAGCGTCATCGGCGTGCCGGTCGCTGTGCTGTCGTGCTTCAGATAGCGCAGGGTTCCGCCGTGGACGGCGTGGGTCTTGGTGGTCTGCAAGGTCATGCTAGATTTCCTGCGAGCTTAGGAGACGAACGTCCATGTCCCTGACCGCGTGCAGCTTGCGAGCAAGCTTGGCATCCGCGGTGACGAGAGGCAGACCTCGCCGCCGCGCCATCACGGCATAAAGGCAGTCGGTCATCGAATGATTGAGATCACAAGCAAGATCGAAGGCTTCAGAGATCAGTTCTCGATGATCGGCCAAATCAACGACTTGCGGGATGACGGACAGGTTCTCCGTCGCGGACGAAGCCTCCAGTTCGCCACGAACCACGTAGCGGCGAAAGACATTGGCCGATTCGATCAGCATCAGGTCCGGCGCAACGGGAGACCCGTGGATTCGACGGGCCTCGATCGCGTCGTCAGCCAGTGGATCGTCGATGAACCATTTGACGACGACGCTGGCGTCGAAAACCGCACTCACCGATCGCGATCTTCGCGGATCAGGGCCGTGGAATCGAGAGACGAGCCTCGCGTCTGCTCGCGGGATCGTCGAGACGCGGCTTCAAAGCGGGCCTCGACATCCATCGCCTCACGCACGGCCATGTCCCTGAACTTCTGCTCGAGGGAGATGTTCTGAGCCTTCGCCATCACCTTGAGGCGGGCGACGACGCCATCATCCAGATCGCGGACAAGAACCTGAGCCATGCGTCATGATAGCACAGCGCTAGCACGACCACAACGCTTCAACCCACCCGATGCATGGCGCAGATCTTGTTGCCCGACGGGTCGCGCAGATAGGCCAGGATCATCGGGCCGAACGGGCCCTGACGCTCGCCGGGCGGATCCTCGATGGCGCGACCGCCGGCGGCGACGCCCGCGTCATGGAAGGCCTGGACCATCTCGGACGTCTTGGCGTGAAAGCCGATGGTGCCGCCGTTGGCGTGGCAGGCCGGCTCGCCGTCGATCGGCGCGCCGATCGCAAAGGCGCCCATGCGGGTGCGCCACCAGTAACGCCCCTTGGGGTCCGGCCCCTGCCCCGTCTCGACGCCAAGCGCGCCGAGCGCCGCGTCATAGAATTTGCGTGACGCCTCGATGTCGTTGGCGCCGACGGTGACGTGGGTAAACATGGTCAGACCTCCCTCTTCCAGTCCGTTTTCTTAAACAACGAACCCGGCGGCGCGCAAGGCGTCAGAACACCACGACCGAGCGGATGCTCTTGCCCTCGTGCATCAGGTCGAAGGCCTTATTGATGTCGTCCAGGGCGAAGGTGTGGGTGATCATCGGGTCGATCTCAATCTTGCCGTCCATGTACCAGTCGACGATCTTGGGCGTGTCGGTGCGGCCGCGCGCGCCGCCGAAGGCCGATCCGCGCCAGACCCGGCCGGTCACCAGCTGGAACGGGCGGGTGGCGATCTCCTTGCCGGATTCGGCGACGCCGATGACGACGCTCTCACCCCAGCCGCGGTGGCAGGCCTCAAGCGCCTGGCGCATGACGACGGTGTTGCCGGTGCAGTCGAAGGTGTAGTCCGCGCCGCCGTCGGTCAGCTGGACCAGATGGGCGACGACGTCCGGCACATCCTTGGGATTGACGAAATGGGTCATGCCGAAGCGACGGCCCCATTCTTCCTTGTCGCCGTTGATGTCCACGCCGACGATCATGTCGGCGCCGACCATCTTCAGCCCCTGGATGACGTTCAGGCCGATGCCGCCCAGCCCGAAGACGACGCAGTTGGCGCCGGGCTCGACCTTGGCCGTGTTGACCACGGCCCCGACGCCGGTGGTCACGCCGCAGCCGACGTAGCAGGCCTTATCGAAGGGCGCGTCCTTGCGGATCTTCGCCACCGCGATCTCGGGCAGGACGGTGTAGTTCGAGAAGGTGGAGCAGCCCATATAGTGGGCGATAGCCTGCCCCTTGTAGCTGAAGCGGCTGGTGCCGTCGGGCATGACGCCCTTGCCCTGGGTGCCGCGAATGGCCGTGCAAAGGTTGGTCTTGCGGCTGAGGCACGACTTACACTGTCGGCATTCCGGCGTGTACAGCGGGATGACGTGATCGCCGACCGCGACCGAGGTCACGCCCGGCCCCACCTCGACCACCACGCCCGCGCCCTCGTGGCCCAGGATCGAGGGGAAGACGCCCTCGGAGTCCAGCCCGTCCAGCGTATAGGCGTCGGTGTGGCAGATGCCGGTGGCCTTGATCTCGATCAGCACCTCGCCGGCGCGCGGACCCTCCAGATCGACCTCGACGATCTCCAACGGACGTTTGGCCTCGAAAGCGACGGCGGCGCGGGTTTTCATGGCGGGGGCTCCTTAACGATTCCCTTCTCTTCTAGGGCAGGCGCAGGATGGTATGAAGCCGTCATGTCACACACAAACCTCGTCGTCCTGACCGGAGCCGGCATATCGGCCGAGAGCGGCGTGCCGACGTTTCGGGCGTCGGACGGGCTGTGGTGCGGGCATCGGGTGGAGGATGTGGCGACGCCTGAGGGCTATGCGGCCGATCCGGCGCTGGTGCAGGACTTCTACAATCAGCGGCGGCGGCAGTTGGACGAGGTCCAGCCCAATGCGGCGCACAGGGCGCTGGCGGCATTGGCGGCGCGGTGGCGGGGCGACTTCCTACTGGTGACGCAGAACGTCGATGATCTGCACGACCGGGCGCATGAAGCGACGCCGCCGGCCGCCGGGTTCGAGCTGATCCATATGCACGGCGAACTGCTGAAAGGCCGCTGCACCCGGTCGGGCGTAGTCATGGACTGGGCCGGGGACATGGCGGCGGACGAGGCCTCGCCGCATCATCCCGACGGCGTCATGCGGCCGCACATCGTCTGGTTCGGGGAGATGCCGCTTCAGATGCACCGGATCGAGCGGGCGCTGGAAGCCTGCGACCTGTTCGTGTCCATCGGCACGTCGGGCGCGGTCTATCCGGCGGCGGGGTTCGTGCAGGCGGCGCGATATGCCGAGGCGCGGACGGTCGAGATCAACCTGGAGCCGACGTCGGGCGCGCGCCTGTTCGACGAAGGCGTTTACGGGCCGGCGACGCAGGCCGTGCCGGCCTTCTTCGACACGCTGTAGAGACGAAAACGGCGGCCGCTGCGAAGGCGGCCGCCGTTCCGGCGTTCGAAGTCGAGGCGGCTTAGGCCAGGACGACGATGGTCACGCGGCGGTTCTGCGAACGGCCCTCGGGCGTGTCGTTCGAGGCCACTGGCTGTTCCTGGCCATAGGAGATGGTGGCCATGCGGTTCAGGGCGACGCCCTGGCGGTTCAGGAAGCGACGCACGGCCTCGGCGCGTTGCTCGCCCAGCTGGTCGTTATGCTCGGGCGTGCCGGTCGAGTCGGTGTAGCCCTGGATTTCCAGATAGACGTTCTTGTTCTCGCCCTGCAGACGCTGGGCGAACTGGGCCAGGCGCTGCTCGGCCTCGGGCGACAGGGCCGCCGCGTCGGTGGGGAATTTCACGGAATCGTCCGACAGCACGACCTGATAGAGGAACTTGCCCTCGGCCAGTTTGTGCGCGTCGTTGGCGCGTTGCAGGGCCTGGCCTGCGGTGCCTTCGACCTGGGTCACGCGGTTGTCGACGACTTCGACCTGATCACGCACGAAACGATGGCTGGCGCAGCCGCTGGCCGCAAAGCCGAGGGCGATGAGGGCGCCGCCGACGACCGCCGTCCTGAGTTTCGATCTGCTCAAGTTCTGTCTCCTTCTTGCCGGGAGCGCCACACCCAGTTCATGCGCAAGATGAAAGTGGCGTATGAGACAAGGCGGAGTAATGACGCGCTTTGGGCGGCATCATGTCAGCTTGACCATAAGCAGATCGAATATTCGCGTTATTCTTGCATGAGGATGGAACCGTCGCATTAGTGAATACGTTGTGCCGCCGACGGCGGATGCCGGAGGGCGGACACGCTCATCTATCGCCCCTCTGCGCCGTCGCGCGGTTGCATTCACGACGACGCCACTTTCCTGACGCGACCGAATGTTTTCAACGACGCCTGGCGGTTTTTACAGGCGTTTTGTCCCCATGACCATGCGGCGGCGTGTTCAACGCCCATCACGGATAGGCGATTGAGCGCGGCGCGCACACGGCGGTGGGCGCTGGCGGCGACGCCGATCCTGGCCGCGCATCTGGGGCTGGCGCTGCTGATGCACGGCGGTGCGGAGCCGATGGTCGAGGCGCCGCAGACGCCGCCGATGATGGTCGAACTGGTCGAGCCGCCCCCGCCTCCCCCACCCGCGCGCGTGATCGCGCCCGATCCCACGCCCGACGCGCCGGCCGCCGCCGCCCAGGCGGCCGCGCCGGCCAAGCCCGCGCCCCAGCGGCGACCGCCGGCCGTGGCGGCGGCGCGACCGAGACTGGTGGTCAGCAAACGCCCGCCGGACGTCGAACCCCTGCCGGCCGCGCCCGCTCCGCCGGGCCCGCCCCTGCCCCTGCTGGGCGCGGCCCAGATCGCCGGCGCCATGACGGTCGGCGCTGGTCCGGGCGGCGGCGGCGGAACGGGCGTCGGCGGATCGGGCGGCTCGGGCGGGACCGGCGCCGGTGCAGGCTCAGGCGGCGGTTCATGCGACATGGTGCGCTGGGTTCAGGACGCGGTGCGCGACGACCAGGCCGTGCGACGCGCCGTCATCGCCGCGTCCCAGGACATGGACGCGAACGGACGCGCCATTCTGGTCTGGAACGGCGACTGGCTGCAAAGCCGCAACCAGGCGGGCAAGGGTCTGGCGGGTGTGCGCCAGGCCATCGCCCTGGAGGTCGCCTTCGCCCCGGCCGAGTGCAAGAGCCAGCGCATGACGGGCCTGGCGGTCCTGAAGCTGGAAGACCGCCCCGGCGGCGCGCAACTGGCGCTGGGCAAGGGCAGCTGGCGCTGGTCGGACCTGCTGGGCGCGAGCTGACGCGGCCGACGCCCATTCAGACGGTCGCATCAGAAAAACACCGTCTAATTCGTCTAATTCGTCTGATCTCTTGCCTCCTCGACCGTGCGTTGCGTCCGCTACGGATGAACAGAGCCAGGATCGCACGGCCTGACGGCGTGGTCAGGAGGATGACGCTGACGCGAGGCAAAGGATTGAAATGTCTGCGATCGTGTCTCGCAGATCGGCTGGCTAGCCTCTCGGGCCGAACAGGATGAGCCCGGCGCCGATCAGGCAGACCAAGCCGCCAAGAATGTCCCAGCGATCCGGCGGGGTCTTCTCGACCAGCGCCATCCAAATCAGGGAGGCGCAGATATAGACGCCGCCGTAGGCCGCGAAGGCGCGGCCCGCCGCGTCGCTGGGGACCAGGGCCAGGAGCCAGGCGAAGGCGATCAGGCAGGCGACGCCGGGCGCCAGCCACAGGGGCGAACGATCCAGCTTCAGCCAGGCCCAGAAGGCGAAACAGCCGCCGATCTCCGCCAGCGCGGCGAGGGGATATATGACGGCCAGCTTCATAAGGGCTTCCTACGTCGCATTACCACCATCGTCATCCTCGGGCTTGACCCGAGGATCTGATTGTCCGCCTGCAAATCGTCGGGGAGAGCCGACGCCCGTTGCGCCCGATCCTCGGGTCAAGCCCGAGGATGACGGAGGAGAAGGAGAGGTCCCCCCTACTCTTCCGTTTTGGCCTTCGCCGCCCGTTCTTCCGCCAGCTTGGCCAGGACCCGGCCGCGGCCGCGCGACAGGGCGTGGATGGCGCCGCGCATGGTGGCGACCTCTTGCTCCGAAAAGGCGGCGCGGCCCAGCATGACGCGCAGGTTCTGGCTCATCGAGCGCTTCTTCTCGGGCGGATAGAAGAAGCCGCCGTTTTCCAGTTCGTCCTCCAGATGCTCGTACATGCCGATCAGCAGGTCGTTAGACGCCGGCGGTTCGCTGTCGCGGAAGCGCGGCGGCGGGGCGTCCAGGATCAGGGTGCGCCATTCATAGGCGTTGATCGCAACGGCCTGGGCCAGGTTCAGGGAGTGGTGCTTCGGGTCGATCGGAATGGTGACGATGCCGGCGCACAGGGCGATATCGGTCGTCTCCAACCCGGCGCGCTCACCGCCGAACAGCAGGCCCGTCTTCAGGCCCGAGGCCGTGTCGTCATAGAGGACGCGGCTGGCCTCGCGCGGCGTGCGCACGGGCTGGCGCGTCTCGCGCGGGCGGGCGGTCGTGGCGAAGACGGTGTTCAGGTCGGCGATGGCGTCGGCGACACTGTCGAACACCCGCACCCCGTCCAAGACCCAGTCGGCGCCCGAGGCCGTGGCCCAGACCCGCTCCTGGGGCCAGCCGTCGCGCGGGCTGACCAGACGCAGGTCCGACAGGCCGAAGTTGGCCATCACCCGCGCCACGGCGCCGATGTTCTCGGCCATCTGCGACTTGTCGAGGACGACAGCGGGGGGAGGAAGATCAGACATTGGCGCTGCTATAAGTGAGGCGTGCTAGTGAGCAAGAGGTGAGCCGAGGCGTCGATACGCGCACGACCCGCTCACCCCTCGCTCACTAGCACTGTTCACCAAGCGGTTCAGTCCTCGCCCACCATGGCGATCCAGGGGTCGGTGGTTCCGGCCTCGACCTCGACGACCTTGACGGCGGGCCAGCCGATGGAGGCGCTGGCTGAGGCGGTCCAGGCGGAGACGATGAAGTCGCGCAGTTCACCGGCGCCCGCCGCCAGACGTTCGTTGACGAAGGCCGCGCCGCGCGGGTCTGCGTCACGGAAGCCGCCGGCCTTCTCCAGCCGATAGAAGGGGATCACCGTCCCCAGGGTCGTGGTCAGGTAGGAGACGGTGCGCGCCTTGACGTCGAAACCGTCCAGTTTGGCGGCCGGCATGGCGGCCTCGACGGCGTCCAGACGGGCGACGCGGTTGGTGAACTCGCCCTCGAACACGGCGTGGGTCTGGCGCGAGTTGGTGAAGCCTTCCGGGTTCGGGAAGTCGCCCCAGCCGTTGTAGTGGATGCTGGTGTGATGCGGTTGCGAGCCGTCGCCGACATAGTGGCCCATGACGCCGATGTCGCGCAAGATCAGGGCCTCGCGGCGGATGCGGTCGGCGCGATACCAGGCCTGGCGCTCCATATTGGTCTCACGCTTTTCGGCGGCGTTCAGCACGCGCCAGTAGGCGAAGTCGCGGC